>CAWKEG010000022.1:0-438503 GCA_963848515.1 uncultured Acidobacteriaceae bacterium | reverse complement strand
ATGGCCTTGTCGTGCTTGACTTTGCCTCACGCACGCCGGAGAATAGGGTCCTCATCCCGCAAGCATCGACCTGCATCGAACGGCCTGTCGGGCTTGAACCTGGGAGGGTCCCTACGTTCGAAATCACCGGGCCAGCGTGTATGTTGCGTTCGCTTACCCCCGCACGCCTACTGAAATCCCGAATAGCATCACTGCTGCCGGCCGTGTTGCTGAGCATGTTAGCTGCCTTGGAGCCCGGGATATTGGCGGCGCAGACGGCAACACAGCAAGAGATTTCATCGAGTGACGTTGAACCCGCCTTCAAGCTGCAATCGGAACGCAATCTCGTTTTGGTCCGCGTGGTGGTGCGCGATGCAAAAGGTGCCGCGGTTGACAATCTCCGCCAGGAAGATTTTCACCTGTTCGATCATGGCAAGCCACAGACGATTCTCCACTTCTCCATTGAGAAGCCGGCTCTGAAGTCGGCCGACGCCCCGAAATCCGTCGCAAAAACCAATGTCGAAGTGGAGGACCAGGACGAGACTTCCACCACGGCCTCCACGGCCCGGCGCTTCGTGGCGCTCTACTTCGACGACGTGAACACCCCGTTCGAGAATTTGGCTCGCGCGCGCCAGGCGGCGGATCACTTCCTCACGCAGTCTGTCCAGGCGGGGGATCGCGTGGCGCTGTTCACCTCGTCCGGACAGAAGCAAGTCGACTTCACCGACAACCTGGCGCAATTGCGCCAAGCGCTGATCGACCTGCGTCCCCGCCCCATCATGGAGCAGGATACTTCTTGCGGCGCGATCCCACCCTACGAGGCGTATCAGATTGTCGAACATCAGGACGCCATTGCCATCGAGACGGCGGCCGATGAAATCGCGACATGTCAGCCGTGTCCGTACCCAACAACGCACCAACAATGCGTGCTCCAGATGGAACAAAGCGTAGTGCCCAACGAGGCGATGCGTTCGCTGAACCTTTCAGAAACGCAGTCGACAGCGGCCTTGCGAGGAATTGAATCCATCGTTCGGGTTTTGACGTCCCTCCCCGGCCAACGCAGCATGGTGATTGTCTCCGGGGGGTTTCTAACGGAGACCCTTCACTTCGAGCTCAGCGAGATTACCGATCGCGCCTTGCGTGCCGGCGTCATCATCAATGCTATCGACGCCCGCGGTCTTTACACCGACCCCACGCTCGACGCCAGCCAAGGCACCATCGCCGTTTCGGCAAGCACCCAGACGATTGGACAGAAGCACTTGATCCTGATGGAGAGCGCCCGGGTGCAGACCGAGGGCATGCGCGACCTCGCCCTCGACACGGGGGGCATCTTCTTCGATAACAACAATGACCTCAATGCGGCATTCCAAAAAACCGCCGGCGTTCCGGAAACGTATTACGTGTTAGCCTTCTCCCCGCAAAATCTAAAACTCGACGGCTCGTTCCACCCGCTTCAAGTCAAGTTGGCTTCGGCCAAAGGCCTTGCCGTGCAAGCGCGCCGCGGTTATTACGCCCCCAAGAGACCGATCGACCCCACCGCGCAAGAGAAGGAAGACATTCAAGAAGCGGTTTATTCCCAGGACGAGACGCACGCACTTCCCATTGACGTCCACACGCAGTACTTTATGAAGACGGAGTCCGACGCGCAGATTGCCGTCTTGACGCGCATCGACCTGCACCCCTTGCATTTCCGCAAGCAAGAGAACCGCAACCTCGACACCTTGGTTTTCGTGACCGCGGTGTTTGACCGGGATGGGCACCTGGTGACGAGTCGTTTTGCCGGGACGATGTGAAAGGGCTTTGCGCGTCGGAGGAGCAATTTAGACGGATTGAGAACTGGGAAGAGCGGATTTTTATTTATGGAAAGATTGAATACAAGAACCTGATGGCGCCGGTGGACGCGGCGGCCCATGAAAGCCGCTGGTGCTGCCGGTACATTCACGGACGGCAGGGAAGCGGGCTGGTGATGGCGGGGACGCAGGAATACAACGTGCATACGTAAGGGGTTGGCCGCTGGTAGCGCTGAATCGAGACCGGGTAGGGGCGCGAGACGGGAGCTATGCGGTTACGGACTCGCGCATATTGGAGTTTTGTGCGAAGGGTTGGTCTGTGACCTGATCTGGCTCGGCGAGCCTGATGAGGCGATGAAGATAGGCCCTGGAGATGCAGAGACTGCGGGCGGCGAGGGTTTTGTTGCCGTTGTTTTCGCGAACGGCTGAGATGGCCAGCTTGACTTTGTATTCGTGAATCTGGCGCTCGAAGGAGCCGGCTGGCTGATACTCGGCGATGTCGACAACATCGTCCATTCCGGAGACATCTTCTTCGGGGGCGCTGAGGGTGAGATCTTCAGCGCGCACCATTTGAGCAGGAGCGAGGATGATGGCGCGCTGCATGACGTTTTCCAGTTCGCGCACGTTGCCGGGCCAGGAGTGATTGCGGAGCATTTCGAGGGCTTCGGGTTCGATTCCTTCCATCGGCTTTTGAAAGCTCTGCGCATATTTTTGCAGGAAGTGGAGCGCGATCATGGGGATGTCTTCCGGGTGCTCCTGGAGGCGCGGGGAATCGATCTGCATGACGTTGATGCGGTAGAAGAGATCCTGGCGGAATTTTCCTTCGGCGACCAATTGCGCAAGATCGCGGTGGGTGGCAAAGATGAGGCGGGCGCGGAGGGGAATGAGGCGGCTGCTGCCAAGACGGTTGAACTCCATCTGCTGGAGGACGCGGAGGAGTTTTACCTGGGTGAAGAGGCTGAGGTCGCCGATTTCGTCGAGGAAGAGGGTGCCTTCGCCGGCCTGCTCGAAGTACCCCTCGCGCGCGCCGACGGTGCCGGTGAACGCGCCCTTTTCGTGGCCGAAGAGTTCAGCTTCGATCAGAGTTTCAGGGATGGCGCCGCAGGAAACGGCAACAAACGGGCGACTGGCGCGGGAGCCGAGATTATGAATGGCGCGGGCGATCAGTTCCTTGCCGGTGCCGCTTGCGCCGGTGACCAGGACCGAGGCGTTGAGATTGGCGACGCTGCGGACGAGCTGATAGACGCGCTTCATGGGCGCGCTGGAACCGATGAGGCGGTCGCAACTTGCGGGTTCTTCGAGGCGCTGCTGAACGGATTGGAGCTGGAGCTTGAGCGCGGAGTTCTCGCACGCCCTGCTCAGCATGGTTTTGAGATCGCGGATGGAGGGCGGGCGGCGGCAGTAGCCGAAGGCGCCGTTGCGCACCAGTTCAAAGGCGGTGGAACGAAGGCCATCGTCGGCCATGACGACCAGGGGCACATTGAAGGCGATCAACTGCTGCGAGAACTCGATGCGCTCTCTCATGGAGTCGCGGTTCGAATTCAAGTCAACGATGATTACGTCGCATTCATTCGAAGACACGAGGATGCTCATTGCTTCAGCATCCGACTCGAAGAGGACCTGAAATTCTTTTCCGAGGGCCGAGGCAAGAAGAGGACGCAAAGTGCGGTCTTCAGAGTACAAGCCGATCTTTATCATCTGTACGCGAACTTTCTGTCGCTTTTCAGGGACAGACCCCCTGGGCCAGGTCCCGATTGAGTAGCAGTGTTATGTGTTCATCATCGGCGGGGTACACCGATATGCCAATGGCTGTTTCGTGCTAGGTCAGTGGGCCGATGGTAATGGGAGGCAGGCCTGGAACGCGGCGGGCCCCCTGGAATGCGGTGGATTTGCGCATAAGTGTTTGGAATTCATCTCTATATGAAGGGAGCGGAAGAGGGTGCGGGGGACCTGAGCCGGAGACGGGCGGAACTGGCTTGAATGGTGATTAAGTTCATGTTTTTCAGTATTTTAATGCGATGGTGTCTGAGTTCGAGACAAATTTCCGCCGGATGGATTGAAAAGAGGCAACTTCAAGGGACTATGCCGATTTAAGACGGGGCACGCATCCCACTTTTGTGTGATGTCCTGGTCATGGAAGTAACATTTGCCGTATTACCTTGAATCCGGACGGTTTGTGCTGCACGAGGGAAGATGCGGAAGGCCTTCGGAGCCGCGTTTGGCCGAAGGTGTAAACGGTTCGCTTCACTGGGCGGACCCGAAAGTAAACTGGCGTGTACACCACCGAGGCGTATGCGTCTATAACTTACTGATTTCAAGGCATTTCTGTCTGGGAAAATTTTGGCCGGGCAATTGCTTTGAAGCAGGTGATCCCCAGAATCGGGGGAGAAGAGGAGCAGGGATGTTGCATTCATTCGCATGGTGGCCAACGGTAACCGTTTTGGGCGTGGCTACTTATACGGATCTGCGGAGCCGCCGGATTCCAAACTGGCTGGTGCTTCCATTCCTTGTTGCGGGGTTTGCGGTTTCAGGATGGTTGTATGGGTGGCATGGCATCGTCCAGAGCCTTGAGGGCGCGGGACTGGCGCTGGCGATTTACGGGCTGCTTTTCTTTATGGGCGGAATGGGCGCGGGGGACGTGAAGCTCTGCATCGCGATCGGGGCCTGGGTGGGCCCGAGCCAGATGTTTTTTGCGCTGGTGATTACCGGCATGGTTGGGGGCGTGATGGCGCTTTGCTGGGCGGCGTTTGGCGGATTTCTGAAGGAGCTGTTCACGGGCGCGAGCGACCTGGTTTTCAGTTGGAAAGACAAGGGCGGGGTTCGGGATCCGGAGATGAGCCTGGGCAATCCGAAGCTGCGGAAGATGCCCTACGCGCCGGCGATTGCGATCGGCACATTGATTTCATTTTTTGCTGGTTGAGACAACAGGTAAACGACGATGGCAACCTTGCGGACGAATTATCGATCTTCGATGGACACCGAAGAAGAGTTGCGCACGGCTGCAAATGGTGAATCAGTGAGTGCAAATCCTTCCCCTTATCTTGTTTCCTCGCCGTCGGAGTCCGCGGGTGCGGATGAATTGTCGATTGTGCTGATCGGACCGAACGAGAAGAACCGCGTAGCAGTGTCAAGGGCGCTTTCGGAATGCGCAGGCTGCGAGGTTTTCGCCTTCGCATCGTACCCTCCGAGCCTGGACGATGTGCCGCGGCTGCTGGAGCAGCATCACGACGTCATCATTATCGATCTGGACAGCGATCCTGAGTATGCGCTTGACCTGGTGGAGAGTATAGGCGCGGGTGGGCCGGCGACGACGATGGTGTATTCGGCGAAGCCCGATCCGGAGATGCTGGTGCGGTGCATGCGGGCCGGTGCGCGGGAGTTTCTGACTCTTCCGCTGGAACTGGACATTATATCGGAGTCGCTGGGGCGGGCCTCGGCGCGCAAGCCGGTTGCTCGAGTGGTCCCGATTTCTCGTAAGAAGACAAGCGGCAAGCTGCTGGTGTTCATGGGTGCGAAAGGCGGCTCGGGCGTAACGACGGTTGCCTGCAACTTTGCTGTGGCGCTGGCGCAGGAGCCAAACCAGAAGACAGTGCTGATCGATCTCGATCTTCCTTTTGGGGACGCGGCGTTGAACCTGGGGATTATCGCGGAGTTCTCGACGATTGACGCACTGCAACAGGCCGAGCGGCTGGATGGAAGTTTTCTGACCAAGCTGCTGGTGGAGCATGATTCAGGCGTTTCGGTGCTTGCGGCGCCGGGCAGATTTCAGCCCTACCAGCCGACCGATGAGGGCATTGACAAGTTGCTGGCGGTGGCGCGGCAGGAATTCGACAACGTGGTGGTGGATGTAGGTTCGAGAGTGGACTTGACGGGGACCGCACTTTTCAGGGACAGCACGACGATTTACCTGGTGACGCAGGCCGGCATTCCGGAGCTGCGCAACTCGAACCGGCTGATCTCGCAGTTTTTCAGCGACGGCGGCGCGAAGCTCGAAGTGGTGATCAACCGGCATGAAACGCGTCTGCTGAGCGTTTCAGAAAAGGACATTACCAAGGCGTTGACGCGGCCGGCTCACTGGAAGATTCCGAACGACTATGCGTCGGTGCGGCGGATGCAGATTGAGGCTACGCCGCTGGTGCAAGGGGACACAGCGATCGCACGGCAGATAAGGCAGATGGCCAAGGCGGCGACGGGCCAGGCGGAAGTGGAAGTGAAGAAGAAGGGTTTCAGCTTATTTGGATAAGGGTTTTCGGAATCTGGATCGATCACTGAACGGAAGGTAAAACGTGGAGCTGCTGAATCTAGAAAGTTACAAAGCGGAGATACATCGGACCCTGATTTCGAAACTGGATCTGGAAAAGCTGTCGCGCGTGAATTCGAACCAGGCGCGGCAAGCAGTGCTGGGTATTGTGAAGGAAATCATGGCGGACCAAAGGGTGCCGCTGAGTTACGACGAGCAGGAGCGCATCCAGTCCGATCTGCTGGACGAAGTGTTCGGCCTGGGACCGTTGGAGCCGTTGCTGCGCGATCCCAAGATCTCCGACATTCTGGTGAACGACAAGGACCACGTCTTTATCGAAAAGGGCGGCATGCTGCAGCGAGTGAGCACGAGCTTCCGCGATGACCGGCATCTGCTGCAGATCATCGACCGCATTGTGTCGCGGGTGGGCCGCAGAGTGGATGAGTCTTCTCCGATGGTGGATGCGCGCCTGCCGGATGGCTCGCGCGTGAACGCGATTATTCCGCCGCTGGCGCTGGACGGACCCTCGATGTCAATTCGCCGCTTTGGCACGGGCCCGCTGGCGGCCAACCAACTGGTGAAGTTGAACAGTATTTCAGCGGAGATGATGGAAGTGCTGTCGGCCGCGGTGAAGGCCAGGATAAGCATTCTGATTTCGGGCGGCACCGGCGCCGGCAAAACGACATTTCTGAACATTCTGTCGCAGTATATTCCGAACAACGAACGCCTGGTGACGATTGAGGACGCGGCGGAATTACGGCTGGCGCAGGAGAACATTGTTCGTCTGGAGACGCGCCCGCCGAACGTAGAGGGACAGGGAGCGATCCGCCAGCGGCAACTGCTGATCAATTGCCTTCGTATGCGTCCCGACCGGATCATCATCGGCGAAATCCGCGGCGAAGAGGCGTTTGACATGCTTCAGGCGATGAATACGGGCCACGAAGGATCGATGACGACGGTTCACGCCAACACGCCGCGAGACGCGATCTCGAGGTTGGAATCGATGGTAGCGATGGGCAATATGAACCTGCCGGAGAAGTCGGTTCGGCAGCAGATTGCTTCGGCGCTGACGATTGTGGTGCAGGCGACGCGCATGAGCGACGGCACGCGCAAAGTGACAAACATTTCAGAGATCACGGGCATGGAAGAGAACGTGATCAGCATGCAGGAGATTTTCACGTTCAACAAGAAGGGGATTGGACCGGACGGCAAGGTGATTGGAACCTTTGCGCCCAGCCGGATACGGCCGAAGTTTCTTGAAAAGCTTCGCGTTGCCGGCATTATTTTGCCGCCTAGCTTGTTTGAACGCGAGACGCAAGTGAATTAACTGGAAGGGAGGGAACAGCGATGCTTTTGATTTTCATTTTGGTGTTTGTTGCGGTGTTTGCGGTTGTTGCGTTGCCGTGGATCGCGAAAAGTGTTGGACCCGCCCAGAAGGCGAAGGAAGTTCAGGACCGTCTTGCGTCGGCACTGGCGACCGAAGCTCCGGACGAGCACGACGCGATTGTGAACCTTCGCAAGGACGAACAGATCAGCAGCATTCCGTGGCTGAACAAGCGGCTGCTTGCGTTTGAACTGACGCCCTATCTTCGCAAGACGCTGGACCAGGCGAATCTCAACTGGAGCGCGGGCCGGTTGCTGATGTTAAGCGCGATCAGTTTTGCAGTTCCGTCGTACCTGGTTGACTTGAAGACATCGATGGTTTTGCCGGCGCTTGGGATCGGGCTGTTGACGGGGATGGGCCCGTACGGCTTTGTTTTGTTCAAGCGCAACAAGCGGTTTGGCAAGTTTGAGCAGAATCTGCCAGAAGCGCTGGATTTGATGGTGAGCGGCCTGCGCGCCGGGCACAGCCTGAACGCCGCGATGGGTCTTGTGGGCAGGGAAGTTCCCGACCCGGTGGGTGGTGAGTTCAGGATCTGCTTTGAAGAACAAAACTACGGTCTTGAACTGAAGGCAGCGATCGAGAACATGATTGAACGGGTTCCAATTCAGGATCTGAGAATTGTGGCCACGGCCATCATGATTCAGAAGGAAAGCGGCGGCAACCTGGCCGAAGTATTGGACAAGACCTCCTATGTCATCCGGGAACGGTTCCGGCTGAAGCGCCAGATACGAACGCACACGGCGCAGGGGAGGCTGACCGGATGGATTTTGAGCCTGTTACCAGTGTTCCTGGGGATCGGGCTCTTTATGGTCAATCCAAAGATGATGAGCATTCTATGGACGCGGCAGATTGGTATTTATCTGCTCTGGGCATCGGCCGGGATGACGGCATTGGGCGGATTGATCATTCGGCAAATCGTCAATATGGAAGTTTAGAAGGGGACGTAATGGTTATCGTAGTCGTTGCATTCTGCGCCGCATTTCTGCTGATCGCCAGCATGGGGGTGCTGCTGTTTTATCGCGAAGCCCTGCCGCAGCGGATAGCGGAGGCAATCAACCCGCGTCCGAAGAAGAGAAATGTAATCAACGCGATTCGCGAGACGGGCTTTTCGATCGGCGGAGCGGTGGAGCATTTTGAACACCTGCTTCCGAAGAGCCAGGCCGAGATCTCGATTGTGCTTCAGCGGCTTCAACGGGCCGGATTTCGCGACGAGTCGGCCGTGAAGGTGTTTTATGGCTGCAAGGTGATCATTCCGATCGTGCTTTGCATTCTGGCGTTTGTATCGACGATAGCGAGCTTTGCGCCGTTCTTTATCTATGCATCCTGCCTGGGGCTCGGGTTTCTGGGGCCGGACTTCTGGCTGGGCAAGAAGATCTCGAAGCGGCAAAAGAAGATGGAGCGCGGCCTTCCGGATGTGCTTGATCTTTTGGTGATCTGCATTGAGGCGGGTTTGAGCCTGGACCAGGCGACGGCCCGGACGGCGGAGGAGCTGGTGAAGGCACAACCGGAGTTGTGCGACGAATTTGGCGTATTGGTTCTGGAGCAGCGGGCGGGCCGGGCCCGCTCCGACGCCTGGAAGCACCTGGCGGAACGGACAGGAGTGGACAGCTTGCGCAACCTTGTTTCAGTGCTGGTGCAGTCAGAACAGTTTGGAACGAGCGTGGCGAGGACGCTGCGCCAACACGCGGATTCGCTGAGAACGCAGCGGATGCAGAAGGTGGAAGAGATGGCGGCGAAGACCTCAGTGAAGCTGGTTTTCCCGCTGGTATTTTTCATTTTTCCAGCGCTGTTCCTGGTGACCCTGGGACCGGCGGCGATTTTGATGATGGAGCAGTTCAAGGCATTGATCAATAACTAGGGAAAAGAAACCAGGGAACTAGGGAAAAGAAACCAGGGAACTCGGGAAAAGAAACTAGGGAAAGGAGGATTTTCAGATGGACAGCACCACAATTATTCGGATCGTATGCGGTGTACTTTTTGTTGTTTTACTGGTGTTTTTGGTTCAGCGCCGGCGTACGCGGGTAAGTTAACGCGGATTGTTCCGAGGGTTCAGCGGAGCCATAACAACCAGGGCGGCGGCCGCTGACCAGTTCTACAATTGCGCAGACCGGGGAATTTGGCTCCGAAAGGGGTCAAGATCGGTCCCGGGTTCCGCAAAAAACAGAAGCGCAAGTAGGATTTTCGAAGAGGAAGGATACCGCAATGGACAGTACCACAATTATCCGACTGGTTGCCGGTGTGTTGGCCGTAATCGTTTTGGTGATTCTGATTCAGCGTCGCCGCACACGAGTTAAGTAGGCCGGATTTCAAAAGAAGACGGACGGCGCCGCGGAAGGGTGCGAACGCCGCCAAACAATTGAATTTCCTGCAGTAAGGGAAGGCCGCCACAGCGATGGCGACTGTCAACGAACTCACTCTTGCAGCGGGACAGGTGAAGTGCGCTCATTTTGCCCCTGGCGACTTTAAGCGGGGAATGGAGAAGTTGGATGCAACTGACAAACAAGATTGAGTGGCCGTCTGCGAGTACGGAACTGGAGCCAGTTTCGAAGCACTTGAGTGTGGCCGAGACGGCGGACGAGTTGCGGACGCACTGCGCCTATAACCAAACGCGTGAATGCTTTCTGGGCCTGGAGGTGACAGCCACCGAACTCTCCTATACGAGCCTTGAAGGGCGGCTTGCGGAGCGAGAACTGAGGTCGGGCGAAGGGCTGTGGCTGAATCCGTTTCACGGGATTCCGATGACAGGTCTGATATCGCCGCTTGACCTGATTTATCTGGACGAGGAGTGCAGGGTAATCGAGGCAGTGGAATCGTATCCGACGTTTCTCGCGAGCCCGTCGCGCCCTCAGGCGACGAGCGTTCTGGTTCTTCCAGCCCACTCAATTTATTCATCGCAGACGCAGGTGAACGATCAGCTGGTGTTGTGTGTAGCCGAGGAGATGGAAGGACGCCTGGAGCGTTTCAACGAGGGGACGGTCGAGCGGAACGCGAACTCGAGTGACGACGCCGAGGTGGTGCAAGGCGCGGTTTTGCTGAGAGAGCAACCATTGTGGAGCGGCGGGCCGGGATTGCTGGAGCTGGGAACGCGGACGGAGCCGGACCAGGGGGAGATGACGCAGGCCCATGAGATGAGCCTGATCGAGCCGGGGATCAGGGCTGTGCGACCGCCGAAGAACTGGCTGGAGCGCTGGTGGTCGCCAGATCCTCGGAAGGCACCACGGGAGCCGGGCCCAGGGTTGGCCGCTTACTACTGGAACGGAGCGACACCGAAGGCGCACACGGTTCGAGATATCAGTTCGACGGGATTGTATGTGGTGACGGAAGAGCGGTGGTATCCGGGGACGCTGGTGCTGATGACGTTGCAGAGGAACGAAGAGGGAGAAAACGTGCGCGAACGGTCGATCTCGGTGATGTCGCGCGCGGTGCGCTGGGGCAACGACGGGGTGGGACTGCAGTTCATGCTGCCGAGTGAGAAACAAGAGCGGAAAGGTCTGAATCCCCTTATGGATGGGGTGGGCAAGAGGGAATTTGCGCGGTTTGTGGGACGGCTTTTGAAGGCAAAGAGTTAGGAGAGGTGGGTTGGCGGACGCTGACCCGCACGCGCAAGACAAACAAGGGCGCCGGAGAGCCGGAAGAGCAAGGCGAAGGGCGCCGGGAGAGAGAACGATGAGGAAATTACGGGGCTTGCGGAATCAAGCCGAAATGTTTACGCGCAGGCTGGGCCGGTGGCTGGTCTGGCGGCGCGAGCCCGCAGCGGGCCGGCCGAATGGCAGGCGGAGTTGCGCAGCGCTTTTCCATTCAGACGAGGGCAGCCCCCTGGTTGAGATGGCCTTGGTGGTGCCTGTGCTGATGACAGTGATGACCGGGCTTATCACATTTGCAATGGCCTACAGCAACCAGGTGACGCTGACGCAGGCGGTTGGATCAGCGGGACAATACCTTGCACAGATTCGTACTTCTACGTCAAATCCTTGCGCCGATACATATACCGCGCTGACGAACGCGGCCCAGGGCCTGAATCCGGCGACCATCACCATGACCGTGACCATGAACGGGACCAGCTATACGGAAAACTCGTGTTCCGGCCTGCAAACGCAACTGATCCAGGGTGCACCGGTGACGGTTTATGCGACCTATCCGTGCAACCTTGAGATCTACAAGATGAATTTCACAACAGCCTGCACTCTCGCAGCGAAGGTGACAGAGTATGAGTACTAACCACCGCAACAGTGAGGAAAAGTCAATGAAAGCATCCATCTTGTCTTTTGTCCAGAAAGCGCTGAAGGACCAGTGCGGACAAGTACTGCCTTGGATGGCAATGGCCTTTGTCGGGATGATTGGCCTGGGCGGCTTGACGACCGATGTAGGGCGCGCCTATGTGGTTCATGCCGAACTCCAGAACTATGCCAACGCCGCGGTTTTGGCAGCGGCTGGAATGGTGTATAACACGTCATCCACGAATAACGCGTCGACCGAAGCGAACACGTACAGCGGGAGTTCGGGAGACCAGAACCTGAACCACACTTTGGGAACGGTGACGACGACTGTGCGGACACTTTGCCTGAATTCGCTGCAGCCCTCGGGGACCACATGCCCCTCGAGCAACCCACCGGCCAATGCGGTCAGGGTGGTTGAAAAGACGACTGTGTCGACGCTGTTTATGAGGATGTTTGGCGTGACGCAACTGAATGTGGCGGCGAGTGCGACGGCGTCGATGCAGGGCCAGTCACAGCCGTGGAATGTGGCGATTGTGCTTGACGCGTCGGGTTCGATGAGCACCGTGGACTCCAACTGCGGTAGCAATGTAACGGAGTTTCAATGCGCGTTGAACGGGATCCAGGGGATGTTGGCGTCGACCAATCCCTGCAAGGCGGGGGCGACGAGCTGCACGAACGCGGCAGCGAATTTTCACGTGTCTCTCTTTGCATTTCCAGAGGTGTCGACCGCGACCGTTGCGGATGAAAATGCCTGCAGCAGCTTTCACACGCCCGCGTTTCTGATTTATGCACTGCCGACCACGACGGCAACTTCGTATACTCCCATCGAGTATTGGCAGAACAGCAATCACAACAACACGTTTACCGGGACGTACGAGGTGACTTACGGAGCCAGCGATGCCGATGCGAATGGTTTTGTGAGCGACTACTATAGTCCAACCGGGACGAATGGCCTGAATACGAGCTCTTCGATCGTGAAGGCTATTACGAATTGCATGAAGCCGATCAGCCAGGCCGGCAGCGGCACGGGAGGGCTGAATGGGGCCTCTTCCGGCGGCATCACTTACTATGCGAGTATTCTTTATGCGGCGCAGCAGGCGCTGAAGGCCGAAGCGACGCTGAATACGGGAACCAATAACGCGATCATCTTCCTCAGCGACGGTCAGGCAAACGTTATGTCGGCGACGGCAGACCTTCCAACCTCATCGACATTTACGGCGGTTCCGTCCACGGCGGGGCTGAACTCCTTGACGGGAACGGGATATTACCCGGATATCAACGATGAATGCCAGCAGGCGATTATTGCGGCGCAGTCTGCGGCTACAGCAGGCACGCAAGTGTATTCGGTGGCCTATGGATCGGAGCAGACGGGATGCTATTCCTCGAACGGGAGTAATGGCAACACCGACAAGACGCTGTTGACTTTCAGCAGGCCGTTGAATGCATCCTTTACAATTTCGCAGCTCACGCCGTGCGTCACGATGGAGAACATTGCGTCCTCGCTGGGCAACTTCTACTCCGACTACAACCAGAGCGGATCGGGCAGCACTTGCCAGGACTCTTCGCACACGGTGTCGAGCCTGGCGGATATCTTCCTGTCGATTGCGTCAAGTTTCACGCAACCGCGATTGATACCGAATACCGCAACATAAACTCCAGACCACGGTCAGACGCAACGCCCCGGCCAATTGTGCCGGGGCGTTGATGTTTCAGGCTGCTGGACGATGGCCTCGGAGGGCCAGGGTGTTCTGTTGGCGGAGGGAGCTTACATTTCCTGGGGAATGATGAGCAGTATTTCTACTTTGACAGGCTGTCCGTTCTGGGTGGCAGGCCTGAATTGCCAATTCTGGAGGGACCTGAGGACAAACTGGGCCTGGGGGAATTGCGGGGGAAAGACGATGTCGAGAGCATCGAAGCGGCCAGTCTGACTGACGAAGCCGTGGACCATGATGGTGTTTCCATCAACAGGTCCGAAGGCGAGGTTGGGACGCACAATGCTAAAGGGCCAAGGCGCCTCAAGCAGCGCGATGGTTCCCGCATCCGCCGCTTCCTGATTGCGCGGGAGGGAGTATTGCAGGATCCAACTCCTGGCCAGGCCAACGTGCAGGAAAACAGTGTAGGCCAGCCTGCCGCTCCAAACTGCGGCGAGTTCCGGATACTGCTGGTCGAGCGACTCGCCTACGACAACGGCGCCAAACTGTCCGTCCCTGGGCAGCGTGATCTGCGTAGCGGAGGGCTGGGTCCTCTGGCCGGAACCGGCGTCAGCTGACGAAGGGGAAGGCACATTCGCTCCTGCGCCGGCTGAACTCTGAGGGCCCGCATCCGACGCGCTGTTTGCTCCTGTTCCCGTTCCCGCACTGCCGGGCTGATTGCTGTTTCCTGGCGCGGAAGGGGTTTGCGCGGCGCCTGGCGCGAGAGCTCCCTGAGCATCGGTTGCCGCGGACTCGTTGACGGGAGGCAGTACGACGGTGCCTTGCGCCATTTTCAAATCGGAGAGCGACATGATGGCAGCGGGGGTTGGTTGTGCAGTGGGCTGCGAGACGGTTGCCGGGGCCATCTGGACTCGATCGGGCTGCTGAATCGCAACCGGCGAAGTTGTGCTGGGTGGGGTTGGGAGTTTGGACGAGGGAACGGGGCTGGCCGAGATGCTTATGTTGGACAGGTCCACCTCTTGATTGGGTGGATCGGGCATGGGCTTGACATCGGCGGCGGTGGGTTTCTCCGGCTGCGGCGCAATGACGGTTTTAACGTCAGCTTTTTTGGGAGACCAGATCACGATGGTGGGGACGGGGACTTCCTGCTTGAGAGTGAGTTGGGCAGGAAGATCGGGCTGGACGAGCGTTTGGGGGCCTTTTTGCGCTTTGGCAATCTGACGGAGCAGCGGAGGATTTGGGGCGGGTTTGCCGGGGCCAGGCTTTGCCAGGGTCTTGGGGGCAGGCTTGCGCGGACCCGGATATTTAACTTTGCTTTGGGCGGCACGCCGGGCCTGCTGCTGGGGCGATTCAAGGTCGATGTTGCGGACGGTGTAGCGCTCGGCGATGGCCCTGGTGTCGAGGCGCGGCGAATACATGACACCGAAGGAGAACAGCCCAGCGGCCAGGCAATGGAAGAGAACGGAGACCGCAAAAGAGGTGGACCGCGGGCCGATATCACGACTCTCCGAGAAGAGCGTAATCGTGCGGGAAGACTTCATGAACAGATGAACTCCCTCCCTGCTTCCTCTTTCATGACTTCATTGTAGCCTTAATCAGAATCGCTCAAATTAAGGCATTGCCTCATAGCACACTTGATACCTTAGTGGTATTTGACAGCATATCGCGCAGATATAAGCTCCATGTGGGGCATAAACTGAAACCGCGCTGAAAGCATTTGGGATAGATTGTGACCTTTGGCATGGAAGTCCTGTTGCGGGAATTATGTAACGCTGGCAGCGGAGATTGCCGAAGAAGACAATAACGCGAGCCTGGCATGGAAGGCAGATTAATCAGGAAATCAAATGAATCGTAAGCTGCTGACAATTGTTCTGATCGCCCTTTCGATCGCCGGCGTGTGCGCGTTTCTGGTGGCCAAGATTGTGGGGTCACACATGTCGGCGGCGAAGCCTGTGGTGACGACGAAGGTGGTAGCGGCGGCCACGGACATCCAACTCGGCGCGGTGCTGGCGGCGAAAGATCTGACGACGACGGAGATTCAGGGAGCGCTTCCCAAAGGTGTTGTTCTGAAGCCAGAGACGCTGATTGGCCGGGGCGTAATTTCGCCTTTGTACCAGGGGGAGCCGATTCTTGAAAACCGGCTTGCTCCTCCAGGCTCTGGCGGAGGAATGGCGTCAATCATCCCGCCGGGCATGAGAGCGCTGGCAGTGAGAGTGGATCAGGTTGTCGGGGTGTCGGGCTTTGTGACGCCGGGCATGCGGGTGGACGTTCTTGCATCGGGCAACCCACCGGTCGAGGCGGCGAATCAAGGCACAGTAACGAAGACGATTCTTCAGAACATCCAGGTTCTTTCGGCGGGCACAGATATACAGAAGGACGCGGAGGGCAAGCCGCAGCAAGTGCAGGTAGTGAATCTGCTGGTGACCCCGGAGCAGGCTCAAACCCTGAGCCTGGCGAGCAACGAACTAAAGATTCAGCTGGTCTTGAGAAATCCTTTGGACACGAAAGTCTCGCAGGTTGCAAGCAACTCGATGGGACAGATCATGGGAGATGCGGGCCCGCCGCGCGGAGTAAGACACGCAGCCAGAGCGGCAAACAAGGTCTTCTCGATCCAAGTGATCAACGGAACCACGACGAGCGAAGAAAAATTCAGATCTCCCGAGGCAAAGCAGTGAAAGCGAAGGCCGGCATTCGAATCGCATATTTCGGCATGTTCTGCCTGGTCCTTTTCGCCGGGAAGGGCATGCGCGCGCAAGCGGCGCCGGCGGCCCAGGCGGGCGGGGCCACGTTTCAGGATTCGTCGAACGAGCTTTCAGTGGCCGTAGGCAAGACGGTACTTGTGGATTGCGTTCGGCCAACGACGCGGGTTGCGATTGGGCTTGGCGATGTGGCGCAAGCTACCGCGATCAGCCCGAACGAAATCATGGTGGACGGCAAGACGCCAGGCGAAACCAGCCTGATCATCTGGGATGACCGAGGCGGCCGGCAGTTTTTCAACGTAACGGTGCGCGCCAGCACCGCGGCGCAGGATAACAACCTGGAAGCGGTTCGGCGGGAGTTGAGTACGGAGCTTCCCGGGCAGCCTCTGCGGGTGACATCGGAAAACGGCGTTATTTATTTGCGCGGCACAGTGAAGGACCTGCTGAGTTCTACGCATGCTACCCAGATTGCATCGACGGCCGGCAAAGTTGTGAACCTGCTGAATGTGGAGGTGCCGACGTCCCGGCCCCAGATATTGCTCAAGGTGCGTTTTGAAGCCGTGGACCGGAGCAAGGCAAAGTCACTGGGTATCAATTTGTTCAATCTTGGTCTTGGAAACGCGGTAGGCGGGATTTCGACTGGGCAGTTTTCTCCGCCGACGGTCTCAGGGGGTGGATCCTCTTCGGGCGGCGTTTCTGCGGGCGGAAATTCTGCCACAATATCGAATGACGAGAATCTTCTTGCTTTCTTCCCGGGACTGGATGTTGGCGCCACGATTGCCGCGCTTGAGACCGATGGCGTGGTAGAAACGCTGGCGGAGCCGAACATTGTAGCCATGGATGGGCAGCAGGCAAGCTTTCTTGCGGGCGGCGAATATCCCTACCCGACAGTGCAGGGGAGCGCGGCCGGAAGCTCGGTGACGATTGAGTTCAAGGAGTACGGGGTGCGGCTCAACTTTATTCCGACCATTACTCCTCGAGGGACGATTCGCTTGCAAGTAGCTCCTGAAGTGAGCTCATTGGATTTCTCGAATGCCGTGCAGATTTCAGGATTCAACGTTCCGGCGATTACAACCCGCAAGGTAAAGACGGAGGTTGAACTTGGCGACGGCTCGACGTTTGTGATTGGCGGACTGATCGACAACCGCGAATCGGAGACATTCGAGAAGATACCGTTCATTGGCGACATTCCGATTCTGGGCAAGTTGTTTCAGTCGAAGATAAAGAACAGAACGAATACGGAATTGATGGTTCTGGTGACTCCGGAGATTGTGGCGCCGGTAGAGGCGGGCGTTAAGCCACCCGCGGTGAAGATGCCCGTCAAGTTCCTGCCATCGAACTCGAATATTCCGATGAACCAGCCGGATGCGAAGACAGCGGCGAACACACCCGCGCCGGCGCCGGATGCGATTCCAGTGGAGAGCTTGATTCAGAGCATGAAGCCGGAGAAGCCGCTGGTGATTGAAGGCGACACGGGAGCCTTTGGCACCGCGAGCTCATCGGGAGCTTCGTCTGGCGGCGGTGGTGCGGCTGCTGCACCGACAACAGGTCCATAGTGAAGAAGGCCGTTGCTGCGACGGGCAGTTATCAGAGCAGACGCATGAAACGGATCAGGTGGACAGAGGAATGAAGCTTGAAGGCGAGCCTGATTCAGGTGGGCCGGCAAGACCGGATCAGCGTTTTCTGGTCACCAATCCTGCGCGAGGGACGGTGCTTGCCAGCCGCCTTGAGGTAGCCGACAGCGGGCCCAAGCGCAACAAGGGGCTGCTCGGGCGTGAGGAGCTCGCTCCGGGCGAGGGTCTTTGGATTGTGCCCTGCGAATCTGTCCACACTTTTTTCATGCGGTTCGCGATTGACCTTGTCTATCTGGATCGAAAGAACAAGATCAAGAAGGTGAGGAGCGCGGTGGGGCCGTGGCGGCTTTCTGCCTGTCTCACCGCGCACTCCGTGCTTGAGCTTCCGGCAGGAACCATCAAAGCTACGCAGACTCAGCGTGGGGATGTGCTGGAGTTTTTGCAGGCGGAGCCTGGCGCCGCGAACGCGGATTAGTTAGAGCGACTGAGTGAACACGCAAAACAGCAAGGGCGAAGGCGCCACTGGCATTGTCAGTCGGCGAGCGGGACCGTCTGTGTTTCCTGATTGTCGAGCTCGGCTCTGCACAGCTCTGGAGTGCGCCACTGATTGAAGACGGCATAGACTGCCATCCCTACCGTGAGCGCGGCCATTGATTGCAGCAGGATGGGATGGGCAATCAGGAGCGGGTATCCGAACCTGATGGCGAGCGACCAGCAGGCGACGACCGAGAGATAGAAGAGCGCACGGCGATATTTACGATATCCAACGCAAGCCGCGAAGCATCCGAAGGCGAGGCCTCCAACGAGGTCGATGACGTAGTGCTCGCCTGTAGAGAGCGTGGCTAACCCGGTGCACACAAGGAAGGCGAGCGACGCCACGCGCCAGAATCTGCCGGGAGCGAAGAGCACGAAGACCAACGCCGTGGCGAGGTGGAGAGACGGGAATGCATTGGGCATGGCAGCGAGTTTGATGGTTTCCGCCTGAACCGGCGGAGGATGCAGCCACTTTGCGCCGAAGGCATAGACGGGGCCGCAACCAGGCAGGATGGCGTACAGGATGGGGCCGGCAACCAATTCGCCGATGTAGGCCAGCACCACCGATCCGCGGGCATTGCGGTATTCGGTGACGAGAAACCAGGCGATCATCATGGGGACCATCAACTGGTAGGTGACGATGAGCGGGATCCTGAGGAAGCCCTGCAAGGAGCTTGCGATGGGGGCAGCGGTGACGCCAAGCGCGCGATCGAGGGCGAATAAGACGTAGTCGTACTTCCAGGGAAGCAGGCCCCCTTCGCGGCTCATGAAAACGGTGAGAAGAAAGCCGAAGAAGAGGTTCAGAATGAGGGCGAAGACCAGCAAGGGACGGGTCTTGTCTTTCTCGTCCCTGAGCATCCAGATGATCGACAGGAAGAGAGCCACGACACCGATGACACCGGGACTAAGCAAAAGCAGAAACAAGCGCATATTCTTTCTCAGCGTATCGTTTGCGGGCCGGGACCGCGGTTAAAACTGCGAGGGGTAATCCCGGACGACAATGCCGCGGATCCGGCGCAAAGAGGGCATGGCGGTACGGGCTGCTTTTCGTCGGATCGAGGCGCCTGAAATTCTATGAGGCTTGCTCTGGAATGCCGCTGGCCTGCGGTTGGCGCGCTGTGGCAAGCAGATACCAAGCAAACCAGAAGGGTGCGGTCCATAGGAACAGAGGCGAGATGATCGGGATGCCGGAGACAAGTTCGACCAGGATGGCGAGACTGGCAGCGGTGAGGATCAGCAGCAGGGGTTTAGACCGTGTTCGATAGATGCCTTGCATCAGCGCAGGAATGGCGAGACCGCCGTCGTAGACCCAGGAGTAAGGCGCGGCAAGGAGCGAAACAAGAACCAGCAGGTTGCCGTATTTTTCCCAGTCCCAGGCGTTTCGGCGGGGCCAGAAGTAGGCGAGGGCCCAGACAGAACCGAGCAGAGGCGCCAGGTATTGGAGCCAGGCGGCAGCGGGCCAAAGCCAAAGGCGCAGTGCGACAACCAGGCAAGGAACGTATTCGGATTGAAGTCCCGCAGAACGCATCATCTGGGCGTATTGGGTCCAGGCGTTTGGGTTGAGCAGGTAGACGATGGCGCAGCTTGCGGCGAGAGCGAAGATTGTCCCAAGGAGGATTTTGAAGCCTCGGGAGAAGACGATCCAGACCAGCAGCACAGCGGCGAAAGGGATAAACAAATGCGGCTTGAGGGTGCAGAGCCAGAGCGCCATCCCTGCCAGAAAGGGGCGGGTGCGATGCAGCGAAAGAAACAGGACATATCCCAGGAGCGCGAAGCCGGTGGTCTGGCCCATGATGGCGCAAAGCAGGGCGGGACCAAAGGAGAGCCCGATCCAGTGCAAATGGTTTTTGGGTTTTCCATGCATCCGCCACAAGATGAGGACGGAAGCCAGCAGGCAGGCGAAGATAGCCAAGGACCAGATGAAGGCGCCGATGCGCAGTCCTACGAGCCCGAGTGCAAGCACGATGGGCAGGGCGTACGGGGGGTTGCGCATGAAGAGCACGCCATAACCTTTGGCGAGGCCGGCGGATTGCTCAATCTGCTTCATGGCGGCGGCGTCATAAGGGTTGGCGTGGTGGAGGAGTTGCTGGCCGGTGGCCCAAAAACAGACGAAATCGCGCGAGGCGGCGATTTTGCCGGCGAAGGGCACAACGCAAAGAAACATGGTGGTGAAGGCAAGCGCGAGTCCGGCGACGGTCGCAATCGAAAACTCAACGAAATCGATGCGCGGCTTAGCTGGAGGAGCGTCTGTGCTTGTCATGAAGGCTATTTTACTTTCCGGCATGGAGGAAAGCGGGGAGCTCGGCAAACGCCGAGCCATGATGGTAACTTCTTAACTCTTTACACTTAAGTTCTGTATACGGGGCCGAACTGTCTGAGGCTTTGCTGTAAACGGTTGTTTACATCGTTGATCGGAAGTAGGAAAGGGGAAATTCGCAAGTTATTGATTTATAAAGCAGGCACTTAGAAATCGAGAATGGCAAGCCACATGCAATGTTGAGGGTGGCCCGGCTGAGGCTGGGAAATTTGAAAATGGAGAAAAACTAATGAACAACCTGCTTCTGAAGCTCTATGTGAAGTTCCAGGATCTGGCCAGCCGTGAAGAAGGTCAGGATCTGGTTGAGTACGCTTTGGTCGTCGCTTTGATCGCGTTCGGTGCAACCGCCGGCATGGGACAGCTCGCCAAGGGTATCAACACCGCGTTCAGCGCTGTGAGCACCAAGCTCGGCCTGTACATCAGCTAGTTCCTTAACAGAAGGACACGACAGATCGCTCAACCACCTCAGCCACCTAGCTGGAGGGAAACGCGGAACGGTAAAAAGAACTCCGCAGTTTCTCTCCAGCGAAAGTAAGCGAAGGAAGCCATCAGACGAGGCGGCCACTGGCCGCCGATTTTTGATGGAGAGCCGTGAAGTCTAATGCCTGCCTTGATTCCTGGGGATCGATAAGTCAAGGAGCAACTGGACGAATTCGATATTCTGCCGGTAAGCCAGCCGAGGCTGGACGAGACCGCGCAACAAGGAGAATTGCACAATGAACAACATGCTTTTGAAACTTTATGTGAAGTTCCAGGAACTGAAGAACGGTGAAGAGGGTCAGGATCTGGTTGAGTATGCCCTGGTTGTTGCCCTGATCGCCTTCGGCGCGACCGCCGGCATGACGTCCCTTGCCACCGGCATCAACGGCGCGTTCAGCGCTGTCAGCACCAAGCTCGGCGTGTATATCAGCTAAACGCTGCTCTTGGTACCGACAGGAACGCCAACACTTTGGCACTGTTTCCTTGCGGGAGAGGCGCGAACGCCAGGGTTGAACCCCTGAGCGCACTCTCCCTGGCAAGGGCATCGACCGGCTGCCTATTCAACAGGCGGCTTTTCTTGTCCGCTTTGAACGTCACTCCCAGACTGCATTGCCAACCAAGCCTAGCGCGATCGGGCGATACCAGTCACCCAGCTGCGGCTGGGACTCAATTGAGCATCCAAGGGAGGGACGAAATGAATAAAGCGCTTCTGAATCTGTATGTGAAGTTCCAGGACCTGAAGAACGGTGAAGAGGGTCAGGACCTGGTGGAATATGCGTTGGTTGTCGCCTTGATCGCATTTGGCGCGACAGCGGGCATGGGTAGCCTTGCCGGGGGCATCAACACCGCCTTCAGCACAGTGAGCACGAAACTGGCCGGCTACTTAAGCTAGGGGACGAAGCCGGCGGGGCGGGATAAAGAGGCTCGAACTTTGCAGGTAAGATGCGTGACGCAAAGTCCCATTGCCGCGCGACGATTGCCCGCCTATACAATACGTTTTCAGGATGACAAGTTTTCAAATTCGGGTATCAGGCCGCTCCTCGAATCAGGCTGAGACGCTGTACTTGCTGCTCGATCGCATCCCCGGCATTCTCGACCTGATCCGGGGAGTGGCATGACATGCCGTTGCCTTCTGCTCCGGACAATGCAAACTCGCTGTTGCTGCTTGAGGGCGGCCTGACTGCGATTTCTGTCGCGGTGGCATTTTTGGCGCCGCGGCTCGGCGACGGGTGGTTCAGGCGCATCGAGATCCACTTTGGGCAACTTGCCCGGAGGAAGAGACTCTCGGTTGTGTCTGTGGGATTGGCTGCACTTGCGCTCCGCCTGGCGATTCTCCCACTGTTTCCAATTCCCCTTCCATTTATTCACGACGATTTCAGCCATCTGCTGGCGGCCGACACCTTTGCCCATGGCCGGCTCACCAACCCAACCCCTGCAATGTGGACGCATTTCGAGAGCTTCCACGTGATGATGCAGCCGACGTATATGTCGATGTATTTTCCTGGGGAGGGACTGATTCTTGCTGCCAGCAAGGTGGTGTTGGGAAACCCATGGTTTGGGATCCTGATCTGCAGCGCGCTGATGTGCGCCGCGATCTGCTGGATGCTGCAGGCGTGGCTGCCGCCCACCTGGGCGCTGCTGGGAGGCATTCTGGCGGTGTTGCGGCTGGGCCTGTTCAGCTATTGGATCAATACCTATAGCGGCGGGGGGATGATTACCGGGCTGGGCGGGGCGCTGATCTTGGGCGCGCTACCGAGGTTGATGAAGACCGCGCGTTTTCGATATGGACTGGTGATGTCGATTGGCATGGTCCTTCTCGGCCTGACGCGTCCCTATGAAGGATTGCTCTTGTGTTTGCCGGTTGTGGTTGCTTTGGGTCATTGGGCGCTGAACGGCAAGAACCGGCCGAGCGCCGCGGTTTTGTTTCGGCGGGCTGCGATCCCAGTGTTACTGATTGTTACTGCCGTCTCGTGGCTGGGCTATTACGACTACCGCGTGAATGGAAAGGCTACGACGCTGCCGTATACCATTGATCGGGCGACGTATGCCGTGTGCTCCCTACTTTGTATGGCAGCAACCGCGGCCAGTGCCGCATTACCGTTACGATGCAATGCGAAGTTTTTATAGCATCAAGGAGATGCAGGTCTACTCGCAGATACACTCCTTGCCACTGTTTGTTCCTTTGAATCTGCTGAAGATATTTAAGGCCGTCTGGTTCTACGCGGGGCTTGCGCTAATCCCTCCACTCTTGATGATGCGAAGAGCGCTTATGGACTGCCGCATCCGATTCCTGGTTTTGTGCGTGCCAGTGCTGATGGCAGGCATGCTGGTTGAGATATTTCATGCTTCCGCACTACCTTGCGCCTTCACGGCGGCGTTTTATGCCATCGGCTTGCAGGCCATGCGCCACCTGCGGGTCTGGAAGCCGGAAGGCAAGCCAGTGGGCGCGACGATGGTCAGGTTAGCCGTCACAATCTGCTTTGTTATGGCCGGCTTCAGGTTGCTTGCCGAATCGCTACGCCCAGCGTCGCCGAATGGTCATCGGGCGTCCTTGTACGAGCACGTGGTGTGGCCCTTATCATTTTGGTGTTCGAGCGCGCGAGGGTGCAGGCCCGCCTGGAAGCAGCTCCCCGGACAGCAACTGGCGATTGTTCGCTATTCTTCCAGCAGCGTTCCATCCGAGGAGTGGGTCTACAACCTAGCAGATATCGATGGTTCCAAAGTCGTATGGGCAAGGGAGATGGACGCGACCAATAATCTGGAGTTGATGCGGTACTACAAGAACCGCAAGGTCTGGCTGGTGGAACCGGATACAACGCCGGCATCCGTGGTGCCCTACCCGATTGCAGAAACGACGACGGTGGCGAAGAAAGACTGAATTGGCCAGGGGCCTAAGGGTTAGGGAAGACCGATGTTTCAGGAGTGGGAATCGTGATTAATGGAAAACGTGTTGCGGTAGTTATGCCGGCATACAACGCCGAAAAGACACTGGAACAGACAGTTCGTGAGCTGTCAGATTTAGTAGACATCAAGATTCTCGTTGACGATTCGAGCAAGGACCAGACAGCGGCGCTCTCGCGCAAACTGGGTGTGCAGACTTTTGTCCACGACGCCAACTATGGCTACGGGCGCAACCAGCAGACCTGCTATCGCGAAGCATTGGCCGCGGGCGCGGACATCGTGGTGATGGTTCATCCTGATTACCAGTACACACCGTTGCTTGTTCCTGCGATGGCGGGCATGGTCGCCAGCGGGGTTTATGACATGGTTTTGGCGTCGCGCATTCTGGGCGCAGGCGCGCTGAAGGGCGGCATGCCTTTCTACAAGTATGTTGCGAACCGGATGCTGACGGCATTTCAGAATTTGTTTTTGGGCGTGAAGCTTTCTGAATACCACACGGGCTTCCGGGCCTTCTCGCGAGAGCTGCTGCAGACGCTTCCGCTGCTGGAAAACTCGGACGATTTTGTGTTCGACAACCAGATGATTGCGCAGACGGTGATGTTTGGCTTCAAGATTGGCGAAATCTCGTGCCCAACGAAGTACTTTGAGGAAGCATCTTCAATCAACTTCAAGCGCAGTGTGGAGTATGGGCTGGGAGTGCTGATGACCACGGCCGGGTTTGTCGCGCACAAACTGGGCATCCGCCACGCGCCGCGCTACGGGGCTACGGGAAGAAAAATTACGCAGCAGTATTACTCCCAGGCAAAGCTCGGGCTGTAAGGTAAACATCGAGGCATCGTGTTGACTCTTGCGGGGGTAGATTCACTTACATGACGCCGCCTTCTGATGCACACTTCGGTATTCCGCCGATTGCTCTCGAATTCATTCTGACAATAGTCGCGGTTCTGTTGCCGCTGGGCTGGCCGCGTCTGGGTTCCTCGTTTTTCGCGCGGATCGAGCGGGTCTTTGCACCGTTGGCGCGAAAGCGAGGCCTGGCAGTTGCTTTCGTCGGCTTTTCCGCACTTCTGTTGCGGCTCGCCATCTTGCCGGTCTGTCCAATTCCGATTCCGATCGTTCCCGACGATTTCAGTTTTCTGCTTTCGGCTGACACCTTCGCGCACGGGCGGCTGACCAATCCCACGCCTGCGATGTGGACTCATTTCGAGAGCATCCACATCAGCATGCAGCCCACCTACATGTCGATGTACTTCCCTGCACAGGGGCTGATTCTAGCTGCAGGCAAGGTCCTGCTGGGAAATTTCTGGTATGGCCAACTGATTGCGACTGTACTGATGTGCGCAGCAATCTGCTGGATGCTACAGGCTTGGTTGCCAGCCACCTGGGCCTTTCTCGGAGGGATGCTGGCGGTGGCGCACCTGGGGCTCTTCAGCTACTGGATTAACACTTATCACGGCGCGTCGATTGCGGGGCTTGCTGGAGCGCTGGTTCTCGGCGCTTTGCCTCGATTGATCAAGACGGCCAGACCGCGCTATGGCCTTCTGCTCGCGGCAGGCATCGCCATTCTCGCGTTGTCTCGTCCCTACGAAGGAGTGCTGCTCTGCTTGCCCGTGGGGGTTCTTTTGGGCCAATGGGTTTTTCGCGGAAAGAACCGGCCGAAGGCAAGCGTGTTGCTTCGGAGTGCGGCCTTTCCTTTGCTGTTGATAATTACTGCCGTCGCATGGTTGGGCTACTACGATTACCGTGCGTTTGGAAGCCCCTTTACCCTGCCATATAGCGTCAATCGCGCAACGTACGCGATGGCACCTTATTTTGTGTGGCAGAAGGAGCGGCCCGAACCCAAATATCGACACGCTGTCATGCGGGATTATTACGAGGGTGAAGTCAAGATCTCCTCGAAGGTGGATACAGTGCCTACCTATCTCCTTCAGAAATCGTTCATGGTTGCCATGTCAATTGAGTTCTTCGCCGGCTTCGCGTTGCTTCCCCCGCTAATCATGCTGCGTCGAGTCTTCCTCGATCGACGAATTCGCTTTCTGGTTTTATGCGTTCTCGTATTGACAGCGGGCATGGCGATTCAGGTCTTTCTTGTTCCTCACTACCTGGCGCCGTTTACGGTGGCCTTCTATGCGATAGGCCTTCAGGCCATGCGTCATCTCCGATTATGGAGGCTAGAGAATAGGCCCACCGGTCTCCTGTTAGTCCGGTTATCGGTGACGGTTTGCATATTGATGGCTGGATTGCGGCTCTTTGCAGGACCGCTCCATCTGGAGTTGCCTGAATATCCGCCTGCCAATTGGAGCGTAATTTGGTATGGTCCAGACCATTTTGGAACGGATCGTCTTCGTGTCGAAAGCACGCTGGAAGGTCTCCCTGGCAAGCAGCTCGCAATTGTCCGCTATTCTTCCCGCCACAATTCGTTTAATGAGTGGGTGTATAACGCCGCGGAGATCGAGAACTCTAAGGTCATCTGGGCTCGGGAGATGGGTGGCGTAGAAGACCGCGAGCTGATTGACTACTACAAGGATCGCAACGTGTGGGTGGTGCAGCCGGATGTGAGCCCAGTATCGGTGTCGCGTTATCAAGAGCCTTAGGCAATGACTGACTGAGGGTATACTTGCGCCGTGGCGGAGCTGAAATCAGGACGGAGTTGCGATTGATTTCATGGCGCGTCCTGACTGCGGAGGGCGTGTTGTCGGCTTGCGCTGCTGGCAGTTTGCGCGATGGTTGGGGGAGGGCAGCAGCCTCCGTCTCCAATGCCAGAGGGATCGCCTGATTCAGTTGTGGTGACAGTGATCGACGAGAACGGTGTGGCTGTTCCAGCCGCACGGATCACGATTGTTGAGGCTGGCCAAAGCCCGCTGGAACTGTGGACCGACTATGAAGGCCATTGCAGATTCGTTCCCAGGCAGAGCTCGCCGTACGAGATTCGCGCAGGGAAGCCGGGTTTTTATCAAGATGTGCAGAGCGGGGTTGACCCGGCACAGAGCAAGATCCGGATTGTGCTGACGCACGAGCAGATCGTGCAAGAGCAGGTGGATGTAACCGCGTCGGTTCCCGGCATCGATCCCGAGCAGACTGCGGACCAAGTGACGATGAATACGCCGGAGATTGTGAATATTCCTTACCAGACTTCGCGCGATATCCGCGATCTGCTGCCGTTCAATCCTGGCGTTGTGCAGGACGCGGCTGGGCAGATTCACGTTGCTGGTTCTGCGCCGTGGGAGACGCTGGATGAGATTGACGGATTCGATATCCGCTCGCCGGTGAACGGGGTGTTTGGCATGCGGGTGAGCCCCGATGCGGTGCGGTCGATCGACGCTGAGACGACGCGTTATCCGGTGGAGTTTGGCCGCACGACCGGCGGAGTGATCGCCCTCTATACGGGAATGGGTGATAACAAATTCCGTTTCAACGCGACCAACTTTGTTCCGTCGTTTCGCAACCTCAACGGGCTGCGTTTCGACAAGTTCGTGCCCCGCGTCACTTTTTCCGGGCCGATCGTACGCGACCGGGCATGGTTCTACGACGGGCTGGAATTGGAGTACGACGAGATCTACATTGCGGAGCTGCCGGCCAACGCCGATACCAACTCTGTGGGACGCGGAAGCAACCTTTTGAAAGTTCAGGCCAATGCGACGGCGGCCAACATTCTGACCGGCGGGCTGCTTTTCAACGATTATCACTCCCGCTACGACGGCATCTCGTCGTTGACGCCGCAGGGGAGCACGACCAAGCGCGACACAATCTCGTGGCTGCCCTATCTGCGCGACAAGATGAGCTTTGCCGGAGGCGCATTGCTGGATGTAGGAGTTGGCGGGATTCGCGTGCGCGATGGGTACGAGCCGCACGGAAACGCTCCCTACGAGATTACGCCGGAGTTGACCGCAGGCAGCTACTTCGAGAACGAAACCGGACGTTCGCAGCGGGTGCAAGGCACGGCCGCGCTGTTTCTTCCCCCACGGCGCTGGAAAGGGCAACACGATCTAAAACTCGGCCTTGAGCTGAATCATGTTGGCTACAGCGAGCTGGACGCGCGCGCGCCGATCAATTATCTGAGGGAAGACGGAACGCTGTTGCGCGAGAGCACCTTTCCGGTGATCGCGCCATTCAAGCTTCACAACGTAGAGGCCGGCGGCTATGTCCAGGATCGCTGGCAACCGCGCAAGGGACTTGTTGTGGAACCGGGTGTGCGTTTTGACTGGGACGAGACTGTGAGACGGCCGCTGGTGTCGCCGCGGATTGCGATGGTCTACACGCCGCCGGGCGGGGAAGGCACGACAAAGTTTTCGGCCGGCATCGGGCTCTACTACGAGCACACGCAGCTCGAATACCTGACGCGCGCACTGGCAGGGATTCGCTATGACACTTACTACGCGGCCGATGGAGTGACGCCGACAGGTCCCGCAGAGGGGACGAGTTTTACAACGAACTACAACACGCTGCGTGAGGCACGCGCCCTTAACTGGAGCGTGGGCGTGGAACACGAACTGCCTGGGCAGATCTTTGCCGGAGTGAACTTTATGGAGAGGCGGACGGCGAATGAATTCACGTATGTGAATCAGAGCGGGGGCGGGGCGCTCTGGGGGAATTATCTGCTGACGAACCAGCGCAAGGACGACTACGACTCAATCGAGGTGGATGCGCGGCGATTGTTTGCGAATGGGTATTCGCTGTTTGGGTCGTATACGCGCTCTTCGGCGCGGACCAATGCGGCGCTGGACTACATACCCACCGTCTCGTTGCTCGGTCCGCAGCAGAGCGGGCCGCTGGGTGGGATACGCCGAATCGCACTATCTCATGGGGGTGGCTGCCGGTTCCGCTGGCGAAGTTGAAGAAGCGCTGGGACTTTGTTTACTTGCTGGAATGGCGAACGGGATTTCCGTATACGGCCGTAGATGCAAATTGGCAGGTGGTGGGAGCAGCCGGAGGGCAACGCTATCCGGACGTTGTGAACTTCAGTCCGGGCCTGGAATGGAAGTTTCACTTTCGCGGCGCGTATTTTGGATTGCGCGGGGTGATGGAAAACGCGACGGACAGCGGGAATCCCGCGATCGTGAACAACGTTGTGGACTCGCCGCAATATGGAACGTTCAGTGAGTTCCAGGGCAGGGCATTCACGGCGCGGATTCGACTGATTGGGGCGAAGTAGCGCTGCAATCAGCCGGTCCTTGAAGTTACCGGTAGGATTCGTCGCGGTGAATGACAAACTCCGGATAGGCGCCGCCGCCAAGCTCGTGGAGGTCCATGCCGATGCGTTCGCCGTCGGGGTCTACTCTGAAGGGCACAACGCGGTTGAGCAGCCAGAAGAGTAGATAGAGCACGGGAAGGAATACGCCGAGCAGAGTGGCGATTCCGACGATTTGGGCGACGAACTGGCCGGGACGGGAAACGAAGATTCCGGCGGCGGCGAGTCCCCAGAGGCCGGCAGCGGCGTGGACGGAGATTGCGCCGGAGGGGTCGTCGACGGAGAGAGCGAGTTCGAACAGCTCGACGAGCAGCGGCGTGGCAATGCCGGCAACCATGCCGACGAAGATGGACACGATGGGTGAGACCAGGGCAGCGCAAGCGCTGGAGGCGACCAGACCGGCCATCCAGCCGTTGGCGCAGAGGCTGGCGTCGGGCTTTCCGAAGCGAATGCTGGTTACGATAAAGGTGGCCGCGAGGGCTGCCGAGGCAGAGAGCAACGTATTGATAGCGGTGAGAGGCAGAGCGGAGAGCGGCGCCTTGAGCCAAAGGATGGCGCCGGCGGCATTCCAGGCCATCCAGCCGACGAGGCAAATGAGGCAGCCGAAGAGGACATAGGCGGCGTTGTGGCCGGGCATGGCGGTGGAGAAGCCTTCTTTTGGGAATTTGCCGCGGCGGGGACCGGCGATCCAGATGACGGCCATGGCGCTTAAGCCGCCAAGGACATGAACCGTGCCTGCGCCTCCTGGGTCGAGGAATCCAGCGGCCTCCTGTCCGGGCGTACCGAAGTTGAGGCCAAGCTGGGCGAGCCATCCGCTGCCCCAGATCCAATGAGCGGCGACTGGAAACACAAAGGCGGCCATGAGCGCGGCGATGGCGCATCCGGCGGCAAGGCGGAGGCGATCGGCTCCAGAGCCCCAGGGAATAAGGGCGGCAAGCGCGACGGCGAGGAACTCGAACAGGAGCGCAAGTTGCGATTGGGCAGGGGCTGTGCCAAGGCCGGCAAGGAGAAACGGGCCTGCGCCGAGCCAGTTCCAGGGCTTGCCGGCAAGGTGGAATATGTGGCCAGGGCCGCCAGGGAGAGAGCCGGCGAAGGCGGAGCCGACGAGGGCAAAGACGATTGCCGTGACGGCGACGATGGCCAGATTGCCAAGGAGGGCCTGCGCGGCGGAGCGTGAGCGGCCGAGGCCGGCGTTGACCAGGGCCACGCCTGCAATGGCGAGCGGGGCAAGCAAAAGCAGCGCGAGGGTCAGCGCAAAAACAGAGTCGGACATGACGGGAGGGAAGTTCGGATTCATGGGCGGCTCTCTCCCCGCGCCAGCATGTGACCGCGCACGGCGACACCCAGGCCGAGCAACTCGACCACCAGGCCGCAGACCACGAAGACCGATCGCTGCGCCGGATCGTTAAACAGCACAAGTGCGGCAATCGAGAGAAAGAATCCGGCGGGCATGACGAGCAATCCGGCGTACTTCATGGTCTTTCCTTTCCGAACCGTTGGAGATAGTCAGGAACAACCTTGATGGCAGGCAGCGCGGCCCAGGGAGTGGATGAAGGCCAACCCTTCGGGCTCTGATCAGAAGATCCGCTCTGCCAGTTGTATTTTGATGTCGACTGTTACGTGCCGATGAATTCCCTTATGAATTCTATAGCAACTGGTTGTCAGGGTCTGTCATGGGAGTCACGGCGAAGAAGCTGCGCGCTCGATGGGCCCGTTTTTATCCGGCTATCGAGAGCGGTGCGTTGTGCCCTTATGCTTTCCTTTCAAAGCGCGGTCAATAATGAGGCATGTATAGCCGATTGGACCGGGCCCATCGGGCTCTTCCCGTAATACTTGGTCTCGTAACCCTGGCTGACGTCGGGGTGCTGTTGGTTTGGGACGCATTCCCGCAGTGGTTTCCGGCGCGGAGTCACGACTTTCTTGGGGCATTTTCGCTGGCGACGATAGCGGTCGCTTATCTGGTTTACCAGGTGGTGCACCGGCCTCCGGGGAGAGAACTGATCAAGGCGGTGCTGCTGGCGGTCGCGTTCCTTTTCTGGGCGGCCAACCAGTTCTGGCCGAGTTCACCGGAGGCGACGCTTTACAACGACATTGCGATAGCGCTTTTTGTATTCGATGTGTTTCTGGTGATGATTGGCTGGCCGCCGGGTTCGGCGGACACGAGTTTTGGCGAAACCAGTGCGGAGCCAGCCGAGCGGGACCGAATGTGAGAGGTCAAGCGTGAAAGCGTTTATGAGCAAGGTGGCGAAACCTTGACTCGGCGTGTTATTTTTGAAGGCATAATCTCATCCTCTGGTACGCAAGCCGTCAGAGGAACGGTGGTGTGTTCCCCGCAATCATTCTTGTCACAACTGATTTAGTTATCAATGGGTTACGCGACCCATTTTGCACAGGATTTTTTTAAAGAATTGAGCCGTAAGTCGTTGCACCGCCGAGCAGGGCTGTTATATTGAATTTTCGGGGTTCCCCTCGTCTTAGGTGAAATTTACCCAAGATTGAACTTTGTACACAACATGTGTGACCGCTGGCACAGCGGGAGCATCCAAACGCGAAAAATCCAGCAGGAAAAGCATTCATGGCGCAAATTTTTGACCGCAGCTCCAACGCGCTTGCTCGCATGAGCCTGGTGCTGACGGGGCTGATAGTGATCGCCCTGGGAGTTACGCTCGATCAACTGCAACGTTCGCCCTGGGTGACACGGCAAGGTCAGCGTGCCGAGCAGCCGGTGCCTTTCAGCCATAAGCACCATGTGCAAGGGCTGGGACTTCAATGCCAGTACTGTCATACGACGGTCGAGAAGTCGAGCTACGCCGGAATTCCGCCGACCAAGACCTGTATCAACTGCCACGCGCAAATCTGGACCAACGCGCAACTGCTGGAGCCGGTGCGCAATAGCTGGGCTACGGGCGAGTCTGTGCCGTGGATCAGGGTGCACGACCTGCCGGATTTTGTTTTCTTCAATCACTCGATTCACGTGAACAAGGGGATTGGTTGCGCGACCTGCCATGGGCGCGTGGACCAGATGCCGCTGATGTATGAGCAGAACACGCTGCAGATGGAGTGGTGCCTGGACTGCCACCGGAATCCGGCGAAGAATCTGCGGCCGACGAGCCAGATCTACAACATGGCGTGGGAGAAGCCAGCGAGCGACCGGCCGGTGTGGTGCGCGGTTGCCGACGACAAGGCGGGCGTGCCTACGGCTGAGAGCGTGAATTGCGTAACGAAGGATCCGAGTGGTGCGGGAGCGCAGATGGCATCGCTCACCTTGCCGATGGCGGGCACGCAAGGGCTGGCCGGCGATGTGGCCGCGGCGGCGCTGCCAGTGGTTCCGGTCTACCAAAAATTCACGAGCCAGGATGAGCTGGGGCATTTCCTGGTGGATCACTACAAGATCAAGACACCGAAGGACCTGACGAGCTGCGAGGTCTGCCACCGATGAGCGGACCAATTGACAACAACGGGAAGAGCGGAAGCACGAACAAGGCGGGGAATGCCGTGGAACACGAGACGAAGAACGACCCGACGCCGATGACGCTGGCCGAAGTTCGCCGGGAGTTGAAGGGCGTGAAAGGGAAAAAGTTCTGGCGGTCGGTGGACGAGCTGGCCGATACGGCGGAGTTTCAGGCGGCTGTGGAGAAGGAATTTCCATCCGCGGCGCAGGAGTGGGTCGATCCGGTTTCGCGGCGCGGCTTTATGAAGCTGATGGGCGCTTCGATGGCGCTGGCCGGCCTGGCGGGTTGCACCAAGCAGCCTGAAGAGACGATCTACCCTTACGTGAAGCAGCCGGAAGACCTGGTGCTGGGCAAGCCGATGTACTTTGCCACGGCGCATCCATTTACGACCGGCGGCGTTCCGCTGCTGGTTAAAAGTGACGAGTTCCGGCCGATCAAGGTGGATGGCAATCCGGAACATTCGTACAACGCCGGCTCTTCCGATCCATATACACAGGGAACGCTGCTCGATCTATACGACCCGGACCGCTCGCAGCATGTGATGTATCGCGGCGAGAGTCGCGAGTGGGCGGAGTTTGCACAAGCCTTTCGCGGGAAGGTGGCGGAAAGCAAAGACGGGACCGGGATTTATTTTCTGAGCGCGACCATTACGTCGCCGACGCTGGCGCGGCAATGGAAGGCGGCGCAAGCAGCGTGGCCGAAGGCGAAGCTGGTGCAGTACGACCCGGCGCTGGCTGGTACCGCGGCTTCAAAGGGACTAAATGTTCAATATGCGCTGGACGACGCAGATGTGATTGTGTCGCTGGACGCGGACTTTTTGTCGGGCGCCAGCTTCCCCGGATTTCACGCGCTGGTCCGCAGTTATGCAAAGCGGCGCAAGGACCCAGACAATCTGAACCGGCTTTACGCTGTCGAGAGTACACCGACGACGACTGGAATGAAGGCCGAGCATCGGCTGGGCCTGAGAGCGAGCGAGATTCCGGCATTTGTGGCGGAACTGGCGAAGGCAGTCGGTGTAGCGGGAGTGAATGCGCCGTCGTACGCATGGACGGATGCGCAGCAGAAGTTCCTGGCCGCGGTTGCGAAGGACTTGAAGGCCAATGCGGGCAAGTGCGCAGTGATTCCGGGGCTTTATCAGGATGAGTCGGTTGCGCAGTTGGCGCTGGCGATTAATGCGGCGCTGGGCAATGTGGGCAAGACGGTGACGATTGCGCCGGAGCCGATGAACCCGCTGCCGAGCGATCAGCTTGAAGACTTCAAAGCTCTGGTTGCCGATCTAAATGCGGGCAAGGTGGATTGGCTGGTGATTTTGAACGTCAATCCGATCTATACGGCGCCTGCGGATCTGAATTTTACGGACGCATTTGGGAAGGCCGGTATTGTTGCGCACCTTGGATCTCATGTGGATGAGACAGGGCGCATTGCGCACTGGCATGTTCCCGCGGCGCACTACCTGGAGTCGTGGTCGGATGTGCGGGCTTATGGTGGCACGGTTTCGATAATTCAGCCGATGATCGATCCGCTCTATGGCGGCAGGACGGCGCACCATGTGTTTCAAGCGATGCTTGATGAGCCGATGCTGAGCCCCTACGACGCGGTGCGCGAAACCAACAAGGCGCTGATCAGGGGCGACTTTGAAAAGGGCTGGCGGTCTGCGCTTCACGCGGGCTGGATTGACGGCACGGCGTACGGAAAGAGCGCGAGTGCGAGTGCGAAAGTGGTCACCGTTCCGGCTCCGACGGCGAAGGATTCGCTGGAGATCATCTTCCGGCCCGACCCGACGGTCTACGACGGGCGCTATTCAAACGTGGGCTGGCTGCAGGAGCTGCCCAAGCCGGTCACGAATCTGAGCTGGGATAATGCCGCGATCGTTTCCGGCGCAACGCTTTCGAAGCTGGGTCTGGAAGAAGACGACATTGTGGAGCTGACGGTTGGCAATGGCAAGGTGCAGGCGCCGGTTGTTGTCGCGCCCGGCCATCCGGACAATTCGGTTACGGTTTACCTGGGATATGGGCGCGAGTTTGCGGGGCGCGTAGGATCTGGAGCGGGCTTTAACGCTTACCTGATCCGCAACACCTGGGCGCCGTTTCACGCAACGGGCTCGATCCGCAAGATTGAGGGTAAGTGGGGCATAGCCATCACCAAGAGCCACTACCAGGATCATCGCGGAGCGATGTTCGGCCAGCAGGGAACGGGCAACAATTCGCTTGAAGCCGATGAGGCACTTGGGCCGCGCGGGATTATTCGCTACGCGACGCTGGACGAGTTCAAGGCGAACCCTGGCTTTGCGAATGAAGGCGAGGGGCGCGAGAAGACCGACATGGGGACATCGCTGTTCCCCAACTGGGACTACAAGGAAAACGCGTGGGGCATGTCGATCGACATGAACAGTTGCACGGGCTGCAATGCCTGCATCGTGAGCTGTTATGCAGAGAACAATATTGCGGTCGTGGGCAAGCAGCAGGTGAGGATCGGGCGGAACATGCAGTGGTTGCGCATCGATACTTACTTTGAGGGCGACCTCTCAGCGCCGCGCGCACACTTCCAGCCGATGGCTTGCCAGCACTGCGAGAACGCGCCTTGCGAACAGGTTTGCCCGGTTGGCGCGACGGTGCACACGCCGGAAGGCCTGAACACGATGGTCTACAACCGCTGCGTGGGCACGCGGTACTGCTCGAATAACTGCCCTTACAAGGTGCGCCGCTTCAACTTCCTGCTGTACTCCGACTATGAGACGGAGAGCTTGAAGCTGATGCGCAACCCCGATGTTTCCGTGCGGTCGCGCGGCGTGATGGAGAAGTGCAGCTACTGCGTGCAGCGCATCAACGAAGCCAAGATCGATGCCGATAAGGAGAACCGTCCGGTGCGCGACGGCGAGATTGTGACGGCCTGCCAGCAGGCATGCCCGGCTTCGGCGATTACGTTCGGGAATATCAACGACAAGCAGAGCCGGGTGGCCAAGCTCCGTGGCGATGAGCGCAGCTACCAAGTGCTGGCCGATCAGAACACGCGTCCGCGGACGACTTATGTAGCCGCGGTCATTAATCCGAACCAGGAACTCGAAGAAGCGCCGGTTGAGCATGTGCCGGCAAAGGGTTGAATTCACGATGGCAACCAGCGAAGTGAAAACCACCGATCCCGGCGTCGATCCAGCAACTGGAGAATTCCGGGTGTTAGGGCAGGGCCAGACCTTCAGGTCGGTTACCGAGAAGATCGCGGGCATTGTGCTTACGCCGCATACGCCGCTGGGCTGGTTCGCCTTCTTCGGCATTGCGGGCGCGGTAGCGACGATGCTGATGGTGGCAGTCGTATGGCTGTTCCTGGTTGGCGTTGGCATCTGGGCGATTACGCAACCGGTGGCCTGGGGATTCGCGATCATCAACTTTGTGTGGTGGATCGGCATCGGCCATGCGGGGACGCTGATCTCGGCGATTTTGCTGCTTTTCAAGCAGGGATGGCGCAACTCGATCAATCGTTTCGCGGAAGCGATGACGATCTTCGCCGTGGTCTGCGCGGGCATGTTCCCGCTGATTCACGTGGGGCGTCCGTGGCTGGGATACTGGCTGCTGCCGCTTCCCCTGACCATGAACGTGTGGCCGCAGTTCCGTTCGCCGCTGCTGTGGGATGTGTTCGCGGTTTCAACTTACGCGACGATTTCGGTGGTGTTCTGGTACATGGGCATGATTCCGGATTTTGGCACGCTGCGCGATCGCTCGACATCGAAGATTGGCCAGTATGTTTACGGAATGCTGTCGGTGGGCTGGCGCGGATCGACGCGGCACTGGATGCGCTATGAGACGGCATCGCTGCTGCTGGCGGGCCTCGCGACGCCGCTTGTTCTTTCAGTGCACACGGTCATCAGCTTCGACTTCGCGGTGGCGGTTCTGCCGGGCTGGCACACGACGATCTTCCCGCCGTATTTTGTGGCCGGCGCGATTTACTCAGGATTTGCGATGGTGCTGACACTGGCGATTCCACTGCGCAAGTTTTATCACCTGGAAGGACTGGTGACGGAGCGGCACATCGACAACATGGGCAAAGTGATGCTGGCGACGGGCTTCATTGTCGCTTATGGGTACGGCATGGAAGTGTTCATGTCCTGGTACTCGGCATCGCACTGGGAAGCCTTCATGATGTGGAACCGGATGTTCGGTCCGATGGGCTGGTCGTATGGGGTGCTCATCACTTGCAACCTTGCGATTCCGCTGACGACGCTGTGGTCGCGCAAGCTGCGCACCAACATCACTTATATGTTTCTGCTTTCGCTGGTAGTGAACACGGGCATGTGGTTCGAGCGCTTCGTGATTGTTGTGACCAGCCTTTACCGCGACTTTCTACCTTCGTCGTGGGGAACTTATCGCGCGACGAAGTGGGATTACATGACCTACGTTGGCACTCTGGGCTTGTTCACTGCGCTGTTCCTGCTGTTTGTGCGCTTCCTGCCCATGATTCCGATGAACGAAATCCGCATGATGTTGCCGGGGGCGAAGATTACGCCCAAGGCAACCGCGAAGGCAGGTGACTGAGATGCCCCCACGCGAAGGAACGTACGGCATGCTGGCCGAATTCGATAACCCAAGCGACCTGGTGCGCGCCACCAAGCAGGCGCGCCATGATGGCTGGCGGCGCATGGAGTGCTACACGCCGTATCCGGTGGAGGAAGCGGCCGAGGCTCTCAACTTCCATCGCAACAAGGTGCCGCTGATTACGCTGATTGGCGGACTGATCGGGTTGGCGGCGATGTTTTCGCTGGAGACATGGATCTCGGTGCTGGCGTATCCGCTGAATATCGCGGGACGTCCGACGTATTCGTGGCCGGCGTTTGTTGTGCCCGCCTACGAGTGGACGATTCTATGGGCGGGGCTGTCGGCGTGTTTTGGCATGTTGGCGCTTAACGGATTGCCGGCTCTCTATCATCCGCTGTTCAACGCGCCGAATTTTCGCGATGGCGCAACCACGGACAAGTTCTTTTTGTGTCTTGAGGCGATGGATCCGAAATTTGATTTGATTGAAGCAAAAGCCTATCTCGAGAGCTTTCAGCCGGCCTCGGTTGTGGAGGTGCAGTACTGATGGCCGCCAAGCTCAAGAACAGGGAACAGGGATCAGGGGTCAGGGGTCAGCACGCGAGTCTATGCGGCGTAGGCGCGAAGCGACTGATCGCATCCGCTGGCTTTACGGCGCTGCTGTTGGTTGCCGGCTGTAGGCAGGACATGCAGGACCAGCCGAGGATGTTTCCGCAGCGTGGAACGGACTTTTTTGCGGACCATCGCGGGGCGCGTCCGCAGGTGCTGAACACAGTGGCTCGCGGGCAACTGCATGATGACAGCTATTTCTACACGGGAGTGGTGCAGGGCGCGAACGGCTATCGCGAGGAGCAGAACCTGATGCCGTTCCCGGTAACGATGGAAGTGCTGAAGCGCGGACAGGAGCGGTTCAATATTTACTGCACGCCGTGTCACTCGCGCGTGGGCAATGGCCTGGGCGAGATTGTCGAGCGCGGCTACAAGCCGGCGGCTAATTTGCATGACCAGGTGCGCATGTCGCAGCCGCTTTCGCACTACTTTTATGTGATGACCCACGGATACGGCGCCATGCCTGATTACTCGGCGCAACTGACGCCGGAAGATCGCTGGGCTGTTGCGGCTTACATCCGCGCACTGCAACTGAGCGAGGCAGCGACACCGGCCGATGTACCCGCGGGTGTTCAGGTTCAGGATCTCAAGAGCATTGCAACAGCCGAGGGGCATCCCGAGTACGCCGAACCCTGGGCTTTGCCAGCGACCGCGGTGCAGGCTTATCCGCATACAAAGGAAGGCACGCCCGGAATGGCTCCCGGCAATCCGGCGGACCCAACCATCAAGATTCCCGCAAGCAAACCGGCCCCAGCGGCGGGCGCGAAGTAAGGACAGACGGAATGGCTCACGAATTACACGGGACAACCCACGCGAAGGCGCTCCCCGCCGACTTGAGCGCGCCGGAATTTGTCGACGGCTGGAGGACACGCGCGCTCATGGTGGGGGCGGTTTTCTCGATCATCGCCGTCATTCTGGCGTTTCTTGGCCAGGCGCAGGACCAGCTCGGCTGGGATCATTTCATGCGTGCCTGGGACCTGGGTCTGTTGCTGACTTTCGGGTTCGCCGTTGGCGGCCTGGCGCTGCTGATGGTTCAGTACTGCACGGGCGGGAAATGGGGACTGCTGCTGCGGAGGCCACTGGAGGCGATGAGCCGGACGCTGCCGCTGGTTTTTGTCTACTGGCTCGTTGTTGTCTTTGAGGCGAAGAAGCTATTCCTGTGGGCGCAGCTCACCAATGCGAGCGACACGGCCGCGGCACTGAAGGCAGGAACGATCAATGAGATTCAGGCGCATTGCCTGGACTTCAAGCGGCCGATGCTGAATCCGATCACATTCATCTGGGTCGGTCTGCTTTGCTTTGCGATCTGGGGCTTCTATACGTGGCGGCTGAATTCGCTGGCGGTGAAACGCGACAGCGATAGCCCGGACAATACGCCTTATTGGATCAAGAAATTTGAAAACATCAGCGGACCGGGGATTGTGGTCTACTCGCTGACCATGACCGCGGCGGTTATTTACTGGGTCATGTCGATGGATGTTACCTGGTACTCATCGGTATACGGACTGCTCTTCCTGGTTGGCCAGGGATATTCGGTGCTGGCGCTTTCGATCATCGTTTCCCTCTCGCTTTCGAAAGCCGAGCCCTTCAAAACGATTTTGCGACAGACCGAACAGCACGACCTGGGCAAGCTGACGTTTGCTTTTGTCATGCTGAATATCTACCTGGCCTTCGGACAGTTTCTGATCATCTGGTCGGGCAATCTGCCGGAAGAGATTCCGTGGTATCTGGATCGGATTCGCGGGCACTGGGGCATCATTATCACGCTGGACTTTATCTTCCACTGGCTGATTCCCTTCACGCTTCTGCTGTCACGGGATATCAAACGCAACAAGAAGCGGCTGATCCTTGTTTGCCAATGGATCGTGTTTGCGAAGGCATTCGATCTTTTCTGGCTGATCGAACCGAACTTTAAAGACGCCGCACGCAACCTGCACTTCAGCTGGGGAATTCTGGAGTACGCAGCGGTACCGGTGGCGATGACGGCCTTTTGGGTGGCGTTCTACTGCACGCGCCTGAAGACACGGCCGCTAGTGCAGACCAACGATCCGCACCTGGCGGAGATTCTGGAGCCTGAACATGCACAAGCCTGAGAATCACGGGGCGGGACACGAGCCGGAAAAGATCGATGCATCGGCGGGCTTTGAACAAAGCGACGTCAAGATTACGGGAATTCTGGTTTTCATTACCGCGCTCAGCATCTTTGTGGTGGTGACGGCGGTTCTGTGCTACGGCATCGGCAAGGTCATCAACGCGAACATGGACAAGGAAGACGGGCCGACGAGCAGGTGGGCGAAGACGGTGGACATTCGCCAGCTCGGAAACCTGCCGAATAATCCCGAGATGCAGAACAAGGTCGCCGAATTGACCCAGCAGTTTCCCACGCCGCGGGTACAGGTGGACGACGGCAACCAGGATGTGGCCGATCTGCACGCGCGCGAGGATCTGCTGCTCGACAACTATAGCTGGGTGGATGCGACTCATGCGAAGGTGAGGATTCCGATTGAGCGGGCGATGGAGCTGATTGCCCAGCGCGGGCTGCCGGTGGCGCCTGCCGTTCAAACGGCGCCGCTGATGACGGGAGAAAGCGCCCCGGCGATCCAAGTGCCGCTGACCAACGGATTCGCGCGTACAGCATTCGAGCAGCAAGAAGCGCAGACAGAGGCCATCGAAGCTCATCAGCGCGAAGAGAGCAAGTAGGAACCGAGAGAGCGGTGGGTTGAGAAAGCTGGCCTCCCACGCATTGAGCAAGGAACACTAAACGAATGGGGCACTCAAGATTCCCGGTAATGCCGGGAGAAGGAGAGCAGGCATGATGCAGAGCACAGGCACAATCCGGAGAACGTGGCGCGCCAAGGCGGTAGCAGCGGCGGGCGGTCTTTTGATCTGTGCGGTTGCGACGCCTGCCCTGATGGCCCAGGTTTCAAGCTACGGCGACAAGTCGATGGGAAGTTCAGACAAACCGCCGACACTTCTGGATGGCGTGGGAATCGATCAGCACTTGAATCAGCAGTTGCCGCTGAATCTGACTTTTACCGACGATTCGGGACGGCAGGTTGCGTTGGGCAGCTACTTTGGCAAGCGTCCTGCGCTGCTGGCGCTGGTCTACTACCGGTGCCCGATGCTCTGCTCGGAGGAGATGGAGGGGATTGCCAGCGCGCTGCAGATGGTGAAGTACGTACCGGGCAAGGACTTCAACATCATCGTGGTGAGCATCGATCCCAGCGAGGGCACAGATCTCGCCGCTGCCAAGAAGCGGGAGTATGTGAAGCGTTATGGGCATCCGGAGACGGCTGGCGGCTGGCACTTCATGACCGGGACACAGCCGAACATCGATGCGCTGACCAAGGCGGTGGGATTCCGCTACGTGAAGCTTACGGTGCCGAACAGCAATCTGGTTCAGTTTGCCCATGCCAGCGGGCTGCAGATTGTGACGCCCGAAGGAAAACTGGCTCAGTACTACATGGGAGTTGAATACTCGCCGCGGGATTTGCTTCTTGGGTTGAACGAGGCATCGTCAAACCGGATCGGGTCTCCGGTGGACAACATACTGACGTACTGCTATTGCTACAATCCCCAGACGAATACGCACTCACTGATTGTAGCGCGAGTGGTGCAGTTGGGTGGCGCGCTGACACTGGTGTTGCTGGGTGGATTCATGCTGGTGATGTTCCGGCGCGACTTTCATCAAGACGACAACCTGGGGCAGCACGGAAACGAAGATGCGGGCGGCGCGGGCGCAGGGGAGCATGGAACCGGCAAACAGGAAACAGGCAAAAAGGTGAACGGATAACGGAATGAACCAAATTAGTCCAGTACTTTGGCAGTTTCTCGTCAAGTGGATGACGAACTTCGCGCTGTTTCCGCCGGAGGCGTCGAAGATCGCGCCGCAGATGGACGCGCTGTATTTCTTCATGGTGCTGGTGAGCCTGATTGGGCTGACGATTGTGATTCTGCTGGTCGTCAGTTTCTCCATTCTCTACAGCAAGGAACGGCATCCTCATGCGACGCAGATCGAAGGCTCGACGCTGCTGGAGGCTACCTGGACGATCATCCCGCTGGGCCTGTTTTTGATCATGTTTGTATGGGGCGCGCTGCTTTACTTCCGCATTTATACGCCACCGGCCAACGCGATGAACATCTACGTGGTTGGGAAGCAGTGGATGTGGAAGGTCGAACATCCGGGCGGTCAGCACGAGATCAACGCCCTGCATGTGCCGACGGGCCAACCGGTGCAACTGACCCTGATCTCGCAGGATGTGTTTCACAGTTTCTCGATCCCGGCGTTCCGCGTGAAGCGCGAGGCGATTCCGGGACGGTACACAACGGTGTGGTTTGAGGCCACAACGCCGGGCACTTATCACTTGTTCTGCACGCAGTATTGCGGTACGGATCACTCGGCGATGATTGGCGACGTTGTGGTGATGACGCCGGACGACTTCAAGAAATGGCTGGCCGGCTCGACCAGCGGCAACTCGCTGGCGCAGGATGGAGAGCGGCTTTTTGCGAGCCTGAGTTGCGCTGCCTGCCACAATACACGGCCGGATGCGCGCGGCCCTAGCCTGGCAAACGTATATGGATCGAAGCTGACACTCTCCTCGGGCGAGGCGATCAACGTGGATGACGCTTATCTGCGCCAGGCGATCCTGAATCCGTCGCAGCACATAACCCAGGGGTACGCGCCGATCATGCCCACCTACCAAGGGCAAGTCAGCGAAGAGGGCGTTATCGATCTGGTTGAGTACATCAAGCACCTCGACTCGGACTACCGAATCCAGCAGACAACCACCACAACCGACTTGCTCCCGGAGAGCGAAGGCACTGCGGCAGGGCAACAAACCAAACCGCAGGGGAAGGTGAACCCATGAGCGCCACAATCGTCAGTCTTCCCGATCAGTCGACGGCCAGGATTCCAAAGACCAACTTCCTGACGAAGGAGAATGGCCTGCTCAGCTGGCTGCTGACCGGAGATCATAAGCGGATTGCAATTCTCTATCTGATCTCGATCACGTTCTTCTTCTTTATCGGCGGGGCGCTTGCAGGCCTGATTCGCCTTGAGCTGTTGACGCCGCAGAGCGACCTGATGGCGACCGACACCTATAACAAGGTGTTCACGATGCACGGCGTGATCATGATTTTCCTGTTCCTGGTGCCGTCGGTTCCGGCAACGCTGGGGAATTTTTTCATCCCGATGATGATCGGGGCCAAGGATCTGGCACTGCCGAAGATCAACCTGCTGAGCTGGTATCTGTATGTTGTGGGCGGCATCCTGGTGATCTACACGATGGTCTCGGGAGGCGTGGATACGGGCTGGACATTCACGACACCGCTCTCGACGCATTACGTCAACACCAACGTGATGTCGACGGGCATGGCGGTGTTTATTGCGGGGTTCAGCTCGATCTTTACGGGGCTGAACTTTATCGTGACGCTGCACAAGATGCGCTGCCCTGGAATGACATGGTTCCGGCTTCCGCTGTTTTGCTGGGCACATTACGCGGCCAGCATCCTGATGGTGCTGGGCACGCCGGTGCTGGCCATTGCCATTGTTCTTCTGGCTCTTGAACGCACCGTTGGCATTGGCGTCTTCGACCCTACTAAAGGCGGCGACCCGCTGTTGTTTCAGCATCTGTTCTGGTTCTACTCGCACCCGGCCGTTTACATCATGATATTGCCGGGCATGGGCGTGATCTCGGAGACCATCTCGACCTTCAGCCGCAAGCGCGTTTTCGGCTACACGGCGGTGGCATTTTCATCGGTTGCGATTGCGGTGTTCGGGTTCTTTGTGTGGGCGCACCACATGTTCATCATGGGCATCTCGAATTACGCGGTGCTGGTGTTCTCGCTGCTGACTATGCTTGTCGCCGTGCCCTCGGCGATCAAGATTTTCAACTGGGCGTTTACGCTCTACAAGGGATCGATCACGTTTGAGACGCCGATGCTTTACTCCTTCGGCTTCATGGGGCTGTTTACGATCGGCGGCATGACGGGCGTGTTCCTTGGCGCATCGGGCACAGACATCCACCTGACGGAAACCTACTTCATCGTGGCCCATTTCCACTTTGTGATGGTTGGCGGCATGTTGATGGCGTTTCTTGCGGGCATCCACTTCTGGTGGCCGAAGATGACCGGGCGGATGTACCCGGAGAAGATTTCGCAGATGGCGGCCGTCATCACATTTGTGGGTTTCAACCTGACGTTCTTCCCGCAGTTTATCCTGGGCACGCTGGGCATGCCTCGGCGCTACGCGGCTTATCCACCGGAGTTCCAGGTACTGAATGTTTTCTCGACGGCGGGCGCGACGATTCTTGGTGTTGGCTACCTGCTGCCGGTGCTTTACCTGACGTGGTCGCTTAAGTATGGAGAGATCGCAGGCAACAATCCCTGGCAGGCTACGGGCCTGGAGTGGACGACGCAGTCGCCGCCGCTGACGGAGAATTTTACGCAGATTCCGATCATGGACCACGAGGCCTACGACTACGAGTGGCTTGAGGCTCAACAAGCGAAAGAGGTGGCAAGTGTCGGATAGTCCCGCGATCGCACAAGGCGTGTTAACGGAGGCAGGCGACGCTCACCATGCGGAGCATCCTGCCTACCAACGCCACCACTTTGAAACGACCGAGCAGCAGGCCGACGCCACGAACTTTGCCATGTGGCTGTTCCTGCTGACGGAAGTGATGTTCTTTGGCGGCATGTTTACCGCCTATCTGATCTACCGCAATTGGTACTACCCGGCGTTCGTAGCCGCCTCCCATCAACTCAGCATCTTTTGGGGCACAGCGAACACCGCGGTGCTTATCACTTCCAGCTTCACGCTGGCGATGGGCGTGTGGTGCGCGGAGACAAGACGGAAGTCAGGATTGATGCTGTGCCTTGTCCTCACGCTCATACTTGGGCTGGTCTTCCTCGGCATCAAGAGCATTGAGTACCACGAAAAGTGGGAGAAGCACCACATTCCGGGCCTCCACTACAGCTTGAAGAATTTTCTCGATCCGGCCACGGATCCGGAGACCTACGCGGAGTACCACGACAAGCCGATGCCTCTGGATATGGCGCGTCACACCGAGCTTTACTTCTTCCTTTACTTTGCCATGACCGGCATGCACGCATTGCATATGATTATCGGCATCGGAATTCTGGTGTACATCATCTTCAGAGCGCAGGCCGGGGCTTATACCTCCGGGCACGTTACATTTGTTGAAAACTTCGGGCTCTACTGGCACTTTGTCGACATTATCTGGATATTCCTGTACCCGCTGCTGTACCTGATCAGCAGACATCAATGAAGGACCAAAGAGCATGAGCGACCAAAACGAGATCGAAGAAGTACAACATCATATCGTCAGTCCCAGGATCTACCTGGCTGTGGCCATCGCGCTCCTGTTGCTGACGGCGACCACGGCCGCGATGTCGTACGTCGAGCTAGGCGTTTTTAATGCTGTCGTCGCGCTGGGAATTGCGGTCTTCAAGGCAATGTTGGTGGTTCTGTTCTTCATGCACGTCAAGTACAGCACCAAGCTGACCAAGCTGACGGTGGTCGCCGGCGTCTTCATTTTTCTCGGTTTGATCAGCATGACAATGGCCGACTACATGAGCCGCGCGTGGGGGCGGTGGTAGAAAAGCAGTTGTCTGGATTCAGTTCTCAGTTTGAAGGGTTAGGGATATGGGCCATCCGAAAGGGTGGCCTTTTCAATTCAGGTAGGGCTTAGATTTGAGAGCGACGCCGCCTCGGAGCCGGCGCACGGAGGGAGAATAGCCGGTGTTGCTGGCAAAGTTGCGCAAAGCGATGAAACGGGAGGGCGATCCGGAGAGGGCGCTGGGGATGCAGGCTTACATGAAGTCGGCGATGCCGTACCATGGCGTGCCGACGACGGAACTGCGCGCGCTTTGCAAGGTCGCCTATGTCGATGTGCAATTTGAAACCGCCGAGCAATGGCAGGCCGAGGTGCTCGATATATGGCGGAATGCTCGATTTCGCGAAGAGCGTTACGCGGCGATCGGCCTGACGGGGGACAAGCGGTTCCAGTCTTTTCAAACGCCTGCCGCGGTGAAGATGTATGAAGAGATGATTGTGACCGGGGCGTGGTGGGACTACGTGGACGGCATTGCCTCGAACCGCATTGGGCCGCTCCTCAGAGATTATCGCGCACCGATGCGGCGCAAGATGCTGGCCTGGAGCAAGTCGGAGGACATGTGGAAGCGGCGCACGTCGATCATTTGCCAACTCGGGTTCAAAGGGGAGACGGACCTGGAGCTTCTCTACGCCTGCATTGAGCCATCGCTTGGATCGAAGGAATTTTTTCTGAACAAGGCGATTGGGTGGGCGTTGCGCCAATATGCGTGGACGGACGCGGAGGAGATCAGGAGCTATGTCCGGCGCAACCGGGCTCGCCTCAGTGCGTTGAGTTGCCGCGAGGCGCTGAAGAATATCGGGTGACTGAAGCTGGAGAAAACGACGCGCATCGACGGCTGGCAGCGAATCCGGATGCGCGGGATCAAATTTGAGCAGCGGTTCTTTTAGCCCTGCGAAAGCTGAGGAAGGGCGCACCGATACGGCCATGCAGAATAGAAGCAGAGGCCGATTCAGTTTGAGTTCCACGACCGAAGACCGGCAAATTCCGGAAGAGCTTGCGCGGCTCTCAGCGCGGCCCCGCGTGCTGGTACGCAGGGGCGGCGCGCCGCGCAAAGACGGTGCGTGCGTTGTGTATTGGATGCAGCGGGCGATGCGTGTTGTGGACAATCTGGCGCTCGATGTTGCCATTGAGGCCGGGAACCTGCTGGGCTTGCCGGTGGTGATTTACTTTCAGGTGATTCCGAACTATCCGAACGCAAACCTGAGGCACTATCACTTTTTGCAACAGGGATTGCGCGACGTAGCTGAAGACGCAGCGACGCGCGGGGTTGGATTTGTAGTGCGGCGGACGCCATGCACGCTGGAAGCATTTCTCGAGGAGGTGCGGGCGGCATTGGTTATCGGCGACGAAAACCCGTGCCGCGAGCCCGAGCGCTGGCGTGCGGTGTTGGCAAAGCGGCTCAGGCTGCCTTATTGGACGGCGGACGCCGATGTGGTTGTGCCTACCGGAGTTTTTGGCCGGAGCTTTGAGCTGCTGCATCACTTTCGGCCGCGCTTGAAGGCGGAGCTGCCCAGGTATCTTGTTGAGCCGGCGAGGATCGAACCTGGCTATTTCTGGAATGTGCCGAAACCGCTCGAGTCTATATCGCTTGCGGAGGACATTACCGCAGGCTTCAGGAAGCTCGACCGGTCAGTTGGTGCGGTGGACCGCTTTACGGGCGGAACGCACAGTGCGCTGAGGCGTCTGAAAGAGTTTGTGAACCGTGAACTGAAGGACTACGAGGAGACTCGCAACCACCCAGAGACACGCGGAACGAGCCGGCTCTCGCCGTATCTGCACTTCGGCAACATTGGTCCACTGACGATTGCGCTGGCGGTGAAAAGAGCTGTCGCCGCGGGAAAAGCATCGGCCGCAGCGGGCGACAGATACCTTGAGCAATTGATTGGCTGGAGAGAACTCGCGGTGCTGTTTGTGCGCCATGAGCCGAACTACGACAATTGGGAGTGTGCTGCGCCGTGGGCGCGCAGGACGTTGATAGAACATGCGGGCGATGCGCGTCCGCACCGTTATACGTTGCAGCAACTGGAGCGCGGCGAAACCGGGGATGAACTTTGGAATGCGGCTCAACGGGAGATGGTTGTGACCGGCTGGATGCACAACTACATGCGCATGTACTGGGCGAAGAAGATTCTGGAATGGGCACCGGACCCAGCAACGGCTTACGACTGGGCGGTGCTGCTGAACGACCGCTACCAACTGGACGGGCGCGACCCGAACGGCTACGCAGGGATTGCCTGGGCGATTGTGGGCAAGCTCGACCGGCCCTGGTTCAATCGGCCGGTGTTTGGGCTGGTGCGGCCGATGACGGGGAAATCGATCTCGCGCAAGTTCGACGCGCAAGCTTATATCCGGCAACATGGCAGCGCGGAAGACTCACGCCTTCAGGACGGGTAATTCCGGTGGAGGTTTGGCTGAATTGGGGTTGGACTTGCGCAAGGCGCGGGAACTCATGTATCGCACGTCACAAATTGTCGATGTCTGGCTTCTTATAATGGGCCAGATTTCCAATCCCGGAAGCTGCTTGTTTCACATTGCGTAATCCAATGGCTCCAGCCCTAATCCCCCGCGGAAGATGACGGTGAGGGGAGGCCGGAACCGGATTCGGACCGCGTGTGAATATTCATATCTTAGAGAATAATGTCAAAGCGTCCTCGGCGAGCGCCCGAGTCAGGAAATGTGTGTCCGGCGGGGGCGCGAGTTGGAAGGCGGCGGCTGGAAGAGCCCTGGCGGTGGCAGGATTGACGCTGGTTGCGCTGGCGGGCTCTGTGTCGCCATTTTTGCCGGCGCAAATCGTTGAGAAGAGCCCTCATGCTCAAGCTGATGCGCAGCGTGGGAAGCTGCCTCCGCGGGTTGTTCAGGCCGAGAGGTTCCTGGCGCAACGCGGCTGGACTCGAACAAGCGGATTGGCCGCAAGACAATCGGGCCAGGTTGCTGTGGCTGGGCAGTTGGGCATGGTTGGCATCGAGGCGGGGACATCGACCGCGCCGTGGCAACCTTTAGGTCCGACAGCAGTCGAGACGCCGGGGTTTGGCCTGGTGAGTGGCCGCGTTGCAGCGATCGCGCTTGACCCCTCGGATACTACGGGGAATCGCCTCTACCTGGGAACGACCGGAGGCGGGGTGTGGGTGGCGCAGAATGCGGGAACGGCGAACGCATCCTCAGTGGTTTTCACGCCGCTCACCGACGCGCTGGCGGCGCTGGACGGGGTTACGGACGCTTCGATCAGCATTGGCGCGCTGACGGTGCAGCCGGGTGGCACGGGCGTGATTCTGGCCGGTACGGGCGATCCGAACGATGCACTGGATTCTTATTATGGCGGCGGCATCTTGCGTTCGACCGATGGCGGGAATACCTGGAGCCTAATTTCTCGAACCAAGGATGTAGAGGACGGGCTGGGCGCGCAGGACTTCAGTTTTCTGGGGGAAGGGTTCGCCGGTTTTGCGTGGAGCAGCGTGAATTCGCAACTGGTTGTGGCGGCGGTTTCGCAGGCCTATGAAGGCACAGTGGTGAATGCCGAACAGGCGGGCAGCAGCTACGAGGGGCTCTACTACTCGCCTGACAGTGGGGCAACGTGGCATCTGGCGACGATCACGGACGGCACTGGAAACGACGTCCAGGGCCCTCTGGATGCGTTTGCGGGGCCTGACGGCAATGCCGCGACCTCGGTGGTGTGGAACCCGGTGCGGCAGCTTTTTGTGGCGGCTGTGCGATTCCACGGTTACTACCAATCTGGGGACGGCATCACCTGGACGCGCATAAGCACGCAGCCCGGGACGGGCCTCAGCACGCTGATCTGTTCGACGAATCCGGGCAGCACAGGTTCGATTGCTTGCCCTATATACCGCGGTACGCTGGCAGTGAATCCCTCCACCGGGGACACGTTTGCGTGGACGGTGGATGTATACGACCAGGATCAGGGTTTGTGGCAGGATCAGTGCAACATAAGCGGCGGGACATGCGGCAGCACGAGCATGACCTTCGCGCAGCACTGGAGCACGACGGCGTTGGAGACGAGCACGCCGCTAGGTGCGGCGACGATTGCCGACGGCAGCTACAACCTGGCGCTGGCCGCAGTGCCGGCGGGACTGGGAGCAGGGCAGGACACGTTACTGCTGGCCGGGGCCAACGATCTTTGGAAGTGCAGCCTGGCCATGGGATGCGTGTGGCGGAACACCACCAATGCGACGACGTGCATGAGCGCGCAGGTGGGTGAGTTTCAGCATGCGCTGGCGTGGAACGCGGCCAATCCGCTGGAAGTTTTTGTGGGCAACGACAGCGGGCTTTGGCGCTCGACCGACGCGGTGGGGGAAACCGGGCAGGTATGCGCGGCGACCGATTCAAGTCATTTTCAGAATCTGAACGCGAACCTCGGGTCGCTTGCCGAGGTTGTGAGCCTGTCGGGAATCACGACCACGCCTTATACGATGATGGCGGGACTAGGGGTGAACGGAACCGCGGGCGTGAAGAGCAGCACAGCGACTATGGACTGGCCGCAGATTCTCTCAGGGTACGGCGGCTCGGTGGACATTGACCCGATCAACAGCACCAATTGGTATGTAAACAACCAGGCGGGAGTCTCGATCTACTGGTGCGGCCAATCGGCGGAGTGCACGGCATCTGATTTTGGAACGAGCGCCGTGGTCACCGATGCGGATGTGGGGGGAGACGGCTACAGCATGCCGACGCCGGCGCCGTTTCTTGTCGATCCGATCGATCCGACGCAACTTCTTGTGGGAACTTGCCGGGTGTGGCGAGGGCCAGCGAGTGGGAGCGGCTGGAGCGGGACGAACGCGATCAGCCCAATTCTTGACAACTCATCCGCAAGCGGCGCCTGCAGCGGCGACTCCCTGATTCGCTCGATGAATGCTCTGGCTCAGCCGGGGGGCATGGAGCGGGTTTACCTGGGCATGTACAGTTCGGCCAGCGGAAGCGTTAGCCTGGCAGGCCACGTGTTGAGCGCAACGTATAACCCCGCCTCGAGCACATTGCCGGTGTGGCAGGATCTGACGCTGAGCCCGGTGACGAATGACAGCAATGCGCTGAACGCCTTCGGCATGGATATCTCCAGCGTATATATCGACGGTCACGACACAACGGGAAACACGGCTTACATTACGGTCGAGGGAACCAGAACCGCGACTGAGCCGATCAGCGTGGTCTACGGGACGACGGATGGAGGAGCGCACTGGACGAATTTGACGTCGAACCTGCCAGCTACGCCGGCCAGCGGTATTGTCGTAGATCCCCAAAGCGCGAGTACGGTCTACATAGCGACGGACGAAGGCGTTTATTTTACAGCCGCGGTGGCGAACTGCGGGGTCGCCGCATCCCACTGCTGGTCGGTATTTGGAACGGGGTTGCCGTCCGCGCCCGTTGTCGGGCTGAGCGCGTCGCCCATCAACGCGGCGTCGCCGATGCTGGTGGCGGCGACTTATGGGCGGGGAATCTGGCAGATTCCGCTTTCGGTAACTGTAGCAAGCTTAACGACCGCGGCGGCCAGCCCAACGTCACTGACCTTTGGCAGCCAGGTGTCAGGGACAACAAGCGGCGCGCAGCCAGTGAGCCTTCAGAACACGGGCACCCTTCCCTTGACGGTTAGTTCGATTTCGGTGAGCGGCGATTTCAGCGAGACCGACACCTGCGTGAATGTGAGCGTGGCCGCGGGGTCAAGTTGCACAATCCAAGTGACGTTTACGCCGGGCGGGACGGGGACTCTGACGGGCCAGATGATCATCTATGGCAATTTCAGCGGCGGGCAGTTGACGGTAGGCATGACGGGAACCGGGGCCTCAGCAGGCGTGGTGAGCCTGACTCCGGGTAATGTCAGTTTCGGCCAGGTCGAGGTGGGCTCGACGTCCACGCCTCTTCAGGTCCAGGCCGGCAACAGCGGTGGGACGGCGGTTCCGATCAGCAGCGTCGCTGTGACGTCTCCCTTCAAGATATCGAGCAACTCATGCGGGACATCCTCGCTGACGGCGGACACGAGCTGCCAGATTCTGGTGGAGTTCGCGCCCACTCAGGCAGGCGCGGCAACCGGAACGCTGACCTTTATCGATGGCGCAGGAACGCAGACGGTGGCGTTGAGTGGGACAGGGGAGGCGGCACCGACCGATACTCTGAATCCGATTTCGCTGAGTTTTGCGGCGACTACGACCGGATCGCTTTCCGCGCCGCAGACGATCTCGCTCACGAACTCCGGCGGCGAAGTACTAACGGCGATCGGAGTTTCGGGGAGTGGCGCCTTCCAGGCTTCGAACACCTGCGGAACGCAACTGGCCGGGCAGGCCGCTTGCTCAATCAGCGTAGTCTTTGCGCCAACGGTGGCCGGAAGCCAGTCCGGTACGCTTACGGTCTCCGATGCGCTACGGACGCAGACGGTGGTCTTGACCGGGACCGGCATCGCGCCGCCGGCCCTCAGCGTTGCTCCTTCGAGTTTGAGCTTTTCTACGCAGCAGCCGGGAGTGGCCAGCGCTCCCAAGACGCTCGCCGTCAGCAACACCGGCGGCGCAGCGATGGCCAACGTGGGATTTCAGATTTCGGGTACGGCCGCTGCCAGCTATTCCGTTGGCGCTTCAACGTGCGGCACCACCTTGACCGGCGGCGGCAGTTGCACGGTTCAAGTGGTTTTTACCCCCGCAGCAACCGGGGCCATTGTAGCCGTACTCACTGTTTCCTCGTCGACTCTGGGCGTGACGCCGGTATCGGTGCCACTCAACGGCTCGGGGCTGTTGACGGGTGGGTTGACGACCAGTCCGACTCAGTTAAGCTTTCCAACATTGGCAGTTGGTCAATCGAGCTCTTCGCTGCCGATCACAATCAGCAACGGCAGCAACATTGCAATCGGGGCGCCGGCGCTCCAGATCAGCGGGCCGTTTGGGTTGACGCAGAACACCTGCACGAGCAACCTGGCTGCAGGAGCAAGCTGCAGCGCGGCGGTTATCTTCCAGCCTGCAACAGGCGGGACCGCGGCCGGTACGTTGACGGCGAGCGCAAGTGGTGCCGCGTCCCCGGTGAATGTGCCCCTGTCGGGCGTAGGGTTTGATTTTGCGGTTGCGGTCTCCGGCGCGAGCAGCACGACCGTGGCCGCCGGCCAAACGGCTGATTATTCGGTCACGATCACTCCAGCAAACGGAGTGCAGGGGAGCTTCACTTATGTGTGCGGCACGCTTCCCGCCAATGCTCTGTGCCTGTTTAACCCCGCGACGACGACGGTGAGCGGTGGCGCTACAGGAAATGTGACGATTCAGATTTCAACGGGAAGCTCCGGTTCGGCGCGGATGGGGAGCCCGGCTGGCTGGCGCATGCTTCCCATGATGTGCGGGCTGTTGCTGTTGCCGCTGGCGTTACGCAGACGCCGGAAAGTAATTTTCAGGGCTTTTTTTCTGGTCCTTCTGGGGGCCGCGGTTTTGGTTGGCGTCTCGGCTTGCGCTGGTTCGGGCGGGGGATCCAGTAGCGGCTCCGGAGGCTCGGGGGGCTCGGGCAGCAGTTCGGCGACGCCTCCTGGAACTTACTCGATTCCTGTGACATTTTCTTCGACGGGCACCTCTCACGCGGTCACCGTGACATTGACGGTGGATTGAGGACGGAAGGACGGCCATAGGGGAACAATTTGGAATGGGCAACGGGCTATACTCTATCTTCGGGCTCTGCCGGGGTGAACTCCCAGGGTGGAATGCGCCGTAGGACGGGGCTCTTGAGCGGAGTGTTTGGAAGAGACGGGAATGGGGAATCGTAAAGAATGACCGCGAAGGTAACAGTTGAAGAAGTGGAGCGCGTAGCCGAACTGGCTCACCTGGAACTTACTCCGGACGAGACCGGGCACATGCTTACGGACCTGAATGCCATTTTGGATTATGTGGCCGAGCTGAATGAGCTCGACACCAGGGGAGTGACGCCGCTGGCGCAGGTTGGCGAGTTGGCGAGCGGGCCGGGAGACGCAGGTGGCATGAGCCGAGAGCGTGCGGATCGGCTAGTACCCTCCCTGGATCGCGCAGTTGTGTTGTCCCAGGCGCCGGAAAGCGATCAGGCTTTCTTTAAGGTGCCGAAAGTTATTGAGCGGTAGGCGGGGAAAAGACCCTCAAGAAGCAAATCTGAAAAAGGAAGGTTCGATTGTCGATCGAAGCGAAAGCAGCGGAATCGTTTGTTGAGAAACCTCGGACTCTGGCTGCTCTGCGCGCCGAGATCGTGGCTGGCCGCGTGAAGGCGGCCAATCTGGCTGCCGGCTACTACGAACGGATTGCGCAGATCAATCCGCGGCTGAATGTTTATCTGAGCCTGACGAAGGAGCGCGCGCTGGCGCAGGCCGCCCGTGTGGATGAGGCGGCTGCCAAGGGCAATCCGCTCGCGCCTCTGGCGGGGATTCCAGTAGGGATCAAGGACGTGCTGGTGATGGAGGGCGCGCCGGCAACGGCGGGGTCGAAGATTCTCGAAGGCTACCGGCCACCCTACGACGCCACGGCGGTGGCGAAGCTGGAAGCGGCGGGAGCGGTGCTGCTGGGAAAGATCAACTGCGACGAGTTTGCCATGGGCTCGTCGAATGAAAACTCGGCTTACGGGCCGGTGCGCAACCCGGTGGATACGGAACGGGTACCGGGCGGCTCGAGTGGCGGCTCGGCGGCGGCGGTTGCGGCGAACATGGCCGTGGCCACGCTGGGCAGCGATACGGGCGGCTCGATTCGCCAGCCGGCCAGCTTTTGCGGGGTTGTGGGCGTGCTGCCGACTTACGGGCGGGTGTCGCGCTACGGGTTGATTGCTTTTGCCTCGTCGCTGGACCGCGTGGGGCCATTTGCGGCTAACGTGCGCGACGCTGCCACGCTGCTGGGCGTGATTGCCGGCCACGACGAGAAGGACGCGACCAGCTCGACGGCTCCGGTTCCGGACTATGCGGCGGAAAGCGACAAGCCGCTCAAAGAACCGGGAAAGGCTGGATTGCGCATTGGCGTGCCCGTGGAGTATTTTGCCGAAGGGCTCGACCCTGAGGTGCGGGCGGCCATTGAAAAGGGGATTACGGCGCTTGAGAGAGCCGGATGCACCATCAAGCCGGTTTCGCTGCCGAATACCAAATACGCCATTCCAACCTACTACCTTGTGGCTACCGCCGAGGCCAGCGCCAACCTGGCGCGTTTTGACGGGGTTCGTTACGGTTACCGGTCGGCAGCCTCGGATACTTTGTCGGCGATGTATAGCCACTCACGTGACGAGGGGTTTGGCGCTGAGGTCAAGAGGCGCATCCTGTTGGGGACATATGCGCTTTCTGCGGGCTACTACGATGCGTACTACTTGAAAGCCCAGCAGGTGCGGCGATTGCTGGCCGAGGAGTTTCTTCGCGTATTTGCCGATGTGGATGCGATTGTGACGCCGACGGCCCCCACGCCGGCATTCAAGCTGGGCGAAAAAACCGGCGATCCTCTGGCCATGTACCTGGCCGATATTTATACGGTGACGGCGAGCCTGGCAGGCATTTGCGGCGTGAATGTACCCTGCGGCGCCACCAAGACAGGATTGCCTGTGGGCATGCAGGTTTTGGCGGCACACTTGAATGAAGGAACGGCATTCCGCGTGGCGCGCGCCGTGGAGGCTGAAGAGCAGTAGGAGCAAGAAAAATGAACAAGGACCTGAGGATTGCGTTGCAGGTGGTGGCGGCGGGGTTGGTTTTGTCGTCGATCTTCCTGGGAGTTCCTGCGCAGGCGGCTCCGCGCAAGGCACATGTCGTGGTGTTGGGGGCCGCGAAGCGGGTGCCCTACTCGAAGGCAGGCGACCCGGGCGGCGGGGGTTCGAATGAAGCCTCCCTCAAGATTCGCCCACTGCTCGTGGACACCGTTTTGAAGGAGTGGACGACCGGCGACGCGCACGATGTGACCGACCGGAGCTTTGTGGTGCGGCGCGTGATTCGCATCAATGACACACTTCCAGGGGACAAGCTTAGCCACTGGGTTTGGCAGCGTGGACCGTGGTTGATGGTGGACCGGATGACGGGCCGAGTGACGCCGCTCAAGCTGCCGGATTACGATCCAGGCGTGAGCCAGGTGAGCTGGTTTCGCGACTACGGCGCCTACTGCGGCGTGACCCCAACAGGCAAGAGTCTCTACGCGGTGGTGGCGCAACTGGCGGCCCGCAAGCCGGTGCTGGCCAAAAAGCTGGCGGCCTTCGACGAACAGAACCGCCCCGACCCGGCCTGCGACCCGGCTGAGTGGCAACGCGAGCCGCTGCGGATTACATTTCACCCCAGCGGCAAAGATGCTGTCAGCTTCGATATTGTTCCCGGTTCGGCGGTTCTGGTAGAAGATTCGAGCGACGACGCGGATGGGCCTGCGGCAGCCCCGGCAGCGACCTCAAAGTAGCAAATTGACTGCACAGACAGGCAGCTCGAAAGCGGCTATCGATTCCACGGGTGAACCGGGTCCAGCCAGTCCGGCTGACGGAGAAATGCCGGAAAGAGCCTAGCGCCTTCCTGCTTTGTGCAGATTCCAAAGCATCCAAACCATAAAGGTTACGGCCAGAACTGCAGGAATCAACCAAAGTGCATCGAGATGGATGTGGTCGGTAATGTAGGCACCTCCAGCCTTCCGCTGCCAACCTCGGCGATTTCTTTCTGTGCGCCCTGCGGTCGGACGGCGTTCTGCATCCAGATGAAACCCGAGCCGCTAAGGAAGGAGTAGCCAAGCTGTAAAGGCTTTATAAAGGGGCTGGCAGGAAAGGGTTGGGGTCAAATCCCGCTTGGTTCGCCTTGACACACAACCGGGCGCGCGTATCTTATCTTTCTAGGCATTCTTTTGGGATCCTGATGGGTAAAGCAAAGGTTGAACGGTAGAGAATCCGCAGCCTGAGCGCCAAAGGGAAGCTGTGTCGAACAGGAAGCAGGCGGCGTCAGGGATTTGCGGAGCGGATGCGGGCAAGCGATGGGGATCCGAATCCCGTCACGCGCCAGCCGGGCCGAGGATTCGGGCGTCTGGCCAGAGCCTGGGCTGGAATTGCACCGACAGCCAGGACCGTTCCCGGAGACAAATCTATTTTTCAGGAGCCCGGCAGAAGGCCGGGTGTGCCTGTGCCTTTGATAGCGGCGCGTAAGCAGCTAGAGGGCGAGCAAAGGAAAAGCGTGGCGACCAGTTTTGCGTTTTATTTAGCGGCACCCGGTGGACCAGGCGGAGGCGGGATGACTGTATTGCTGCCGCTCCTGTTGATTCCTATCCTTTACCTGTTAATGATCCGTCCGCAACAGAGGCGGCAAAAACAGTGGCAGGCGATGCTGGGGTCGATCAAGACGGGCGACCGGGTGACGACCGCGGGCGGGATGCGCGGGATCATCATGTCCATCAAGGACGATACGATCATCATTCGGGTAGCCCCGGACAACCTTAAACTTGAAGTAGCCAAGAACGCGATTGCTTCCGTAACCCAGGAAGACGTTTCGGGCTCCTAGCACGCGCCTTCGGGTTTTCACGACTCGGACGGGGATTTCAGCGATTTGAAGTAGAGAAACGGAATCATGAAGAAGAATCTCAAGAACAAGATTGCCCTGATTGTTGCAGTGCTGCTGCTTTGCCTCTATGGAATCTTCGGGATTCCTTCCGGACTGAGCGGAAAGGCACTGCTGGATGGGATGAGTGGCCGGATACACCTCGGCCTGGATCTTAAGGGCGGCGCCCACCTGATTTTGCAAGTGAAGGTGGAAGAAGCGGTGAGCGCCGAGACGGATAACGTGGTGGCCCAGATTCAGCAGGATCTGAAGGCGGCCAGCATCACCTATTCGCAGGTGTCGAAGCCTGATCCAACCAAGCCGACGCTTATTAAAGTGGAAGGCACGCCGGTTGCCAGCTCGAGTGCTGTACGCACGCTTCTGGATACGAAGTATTCCAACGAATACGATCTGGACAGCGGGACGGACAACTCCTGGACAGTGACCATGAAGCCGACGGTGCTGAAGGCGCTTGAGGAGAAGACGGTTCAGCAGGCCATTGTTGCCCTCGGCGACCGGGTAAACGCGCTTGGCGTCAGCGAGCCGGTGATTCAGGAATACGGGCTGGGCGCCAACGAGATCCTGGTCGAGTTGCCGGGCGTACAGAACGAGAGTGAGATCGAGAAGATCATCCAGGGGACGAACCGCCTGGAGGTGCACGCGGTTGTCGGCGGCCCTTATAAGGACGAGCAGGAAGCACAGGCCAGTGTTGGCGGCGCTTTGCCGGCCGACGAGGAACTGAAGACTTTCTCCCCTGTCTTGTCCGGCGGTTCGGATACCGGGGGCGTTTACGTCCTCCGCCGTCAATATGTGGTGGGCGGCAGCGACTTTCGTTCGGCCGATCCGGGTGTGGATTCAAACACCGGGAGGCGGAATGTGCAGTTTACGCTTACCAACGAAGCCGGCGACCGTTTCTACGACTACACAAGCAAGAATGTGGGCCAGAGCATGGCCGTGGTGATGAACGACCAAGTTCGCGAAGTGGCGACGATCCAGAGCGCCATCCGCGACAGGGGCGAGATCACGGGCAGCTTTACGCAGGACGAAGTGACGGCTCTTTCCAAGCTGCTGAGTACTGGCGCATTGCCGGCCTCGCTGGTGCAGTTGGAGAAGCGGTTTGTCGGCGCGTCTCTGGGCGCGGATTCGATTCGCGAAGGGGTGATGGCGGCCGTAGTGGGCGTGCTGGTTGTGATGGCCTTCATGCTCATCTATTACCGTGGCTCGGGGATCAACGCCGACCTGGCTCTGATACTGAACCTGGTGATTTTGCTGGGTGTTCTGGGTCTTTCCAGCGCCATGTCGGGCGGAGCCAATGCGCTGACCCTGACATTGCCGGGAATTGCGGGAGTCATCCTGACGATCGGTATGGGCGTCGACTCGAACGTGCTGATCTTTGAACGCATTCGTGAAGAGGTGCGGGCAGGCAAGGCGCCATCCGCGGCCGTGGACCAGGGCTTTGCACATGCCTGGGTGACCATCGTTGATACTCACGTGACGACCATCGTCTCGGCGGCCATTCTGTTCATGTTTGGAACCGGTCCGGTGAAGGGCTTTGCGGTCACCCTGACAATCGGTTTGGCCGCCAACTTGTTTACTGCGGTGTATGTCTCGCGGGTGATTTTTGAAGCTCACCTGAACAGATTGAAGCCCGGGCAGATGGTGTCGATTTAGGTTTCGGAACAAAGCCTCCGGTCGAAGTTTGATGGCCGTTGGCGGAACAACATTGAGAGCTGGTTGGTCGAGAGGCTCCAGCCCTCCAGGAAGCGGAGAAAACCAGTGGAATTGTTTCACAGCGTAAATGTGGATTGGCTGGGGAAGAAGTGGTATTTCCTGGCCTTTTCAATGATTTTCAGCATTGCGGGCATTGTCTCAATGAGCGTGCACTGGATGCACCCGGTTGGTGGAGTGCGGAGCCCTGTTCCGCTTGGAGTGGACTTCCGTGGCGGCACGGATGTGCGCGTGCAGTTTGCCCAGACTCCAAACATCGAGGCCATTCGCCAGGCGATAGCGGCGGCGGGCGTCAAGGACGCGACCATCCAGAGCATTCAGGAAGAGGTTAGCGAGAAGGCCGGCAACGATGTTCTGATCAGCCTGCCTGAGCAGACCAACGAGAACGCGCTCGACACCGGTCGCCAGCAGATAGTGGATGCCTTGCAGACGCACTACAACAATCCGTTCACAGTTCAGAATGTTCAGATCGTCGGTCCCACGGTAGGGCGCCAACTTGAGACGAAGGCCGGTCTGGCCACGCTCTACTCGATGGCGGGGATGCTGGTGTATCTCTGGTTCCGTTTTCAATTGATCTATGGCGTGGCCGCGGTAGTGGCTTGCTTCCACGACACGCTGATTACGGTAGGATTCTTCGCGCTTACCAACCAGGAGATAAGCCTGACCGTGATTGCGGCCATTCTGACCCTGGTGGGCTACTCGATGAACGACACGATCGTTGTGTTTGATCGCATTCGAGAGAATCTGCGCATGAGTCGCCGCGAGTCGTTGCCGGACGTGGTCAACCGCAGCATCAACCAGACGTTGAGCCGAACCGTGCTGACGTCGGGGCTGACGTTCCTGACCGTGCTGTCGCTTTATGTTTTTGGCGGACCGGTACTAAAGGGCTTCTCATTTGCGCTTGTGGTGGGTATTCTGATCGGTACTTATTCGTCAATTGCCGTGGCCGCACCCATGTTGGTTGCCTGGCAGGAATGGCGCGGGAAACAGGGGAAGCCTGCGACTCTGCCGGCGGCGAAGCGGGCAAAGGCCTAAAGGTTTGTGGCGTCTTTGCGGAGCAAAGTCCTGGGGCGCGTTTTGAAAGGGCGGGAGTGCAAAAGCGAAGATGCAAGGGGTTGATTGAGGTGCGCGGGATGGTAGCGGGGAATGCACTGGCAACCAGAAATTGCACCGGTTTTGCAGCAGGTTTGCAGGTGAGGCGTTGTTCTGATAAGGTGAACACGCTTCTAAAGGGACGATTTTTCAGCACGGGAACATTTCAAGTTCGCGCGGTGTCTAATTAGAAGTAACCAACACCCGATTCGAGGCTGGCCATGTTTGAAGATTCCACATTTGAATCCGGAAACAGGATCAAGACCAAGAGCGGCCGTTGGATGATGTTTACGGGCATCATCAACGGTTCGATACTTGTTCTGCTGATTCTTATTCCGCTGATCTATCCAGAGGCGTTGCCGAAGGGCGCCATGCAGACCTTGCTGTTTGCTCCCCCTCCGCCACCTCCTCCGCCACCGCCACCGCCACCGCCCGAGGTAGTGCATGTCGTTCACGTGCAGTCGGAGATGATGAACAACCAGTTGACCGCGCCAACGCGGATTCCGCATAACATCACCATCGTCGCCGAGAAGGAAGCACCACCCTCCAGCTTTGGCGTTGCTGGAATGGAAGGCCTTGGCGGCAGCAGCAACGGCGTAACCGACAGCATGTTCGGCGGGTCGAAGGTAAAGGTCGCCCCGCCCAAGAAGGTAAACATTTCGGCCGGCGTCATGATAGGCATGCTGGTTCAAAAGACTCAGCCGGTCTATCCTCCGATCGCCAAGGCGGCTCGCGTCTCGGGCACAGTTGTGATTCAGGCCGAGATCTCGAAACAAGGAACAATTCAGAATTTGCATGTCGTCAGCGGACCGGCCATGTTGCAGCAAGCAGCGATTGATGCGGTCAGGACCTGGCGCTACAGGCCCTACCTGCTCAATAACGAGCCGGTCGAGGTAGAGACCACGGTGAATGTTATTTTCACCCTTGGTGGATGATGAACACCCTGGCTCCCTGCCGCATGAGCGGCCGGGAGTCTTACATTTGACCTGAATGCGTATCCCAAAAAAGTCGCATTCCCAGCAATCCGCCGCGGCGGATAGTCTTCAGCTCAACAACTCCTTAGGAGGAACGATTCAGTGATTCTCGCTCAACTTGCACACTTCGCTTCGCACACGGTCAGCAGCCTGGCACTTTTCCAGGAAGAGCAGACAGTCAGCTTCAGCCCCATGGGGCTGTGGGATCACATGGGATGGTTGGCTCGCTGTGTAGCCATCCTCCTGTTCATCGAGTCGATCTGGTCTCTGGCCGTAATGATCGACCGCTACCTGTACTTCTCTGCTGCCCGCAAGCAGTCGCGCGAGTTTGCGCCGAAGGTTGCCGGCGCACTGAAGGACAGCAAACTTGAAGAGGCGATCAAGATCGCCGATCGCAACAAGAAGTCGCATTTGGCCGAGGTCGTCACGGCCGGTCTGCAGGAGTTCCGCGCTTCCGGTGGTACGGCTACCGAGGAGACCATTGCGAGTTCGGGCCGCGCGCTTGAGCGGGCCGAGGCTATTGTTCACGCCAAGCTGAAGAGGGGACTCGCAGTGCTCGCGACCATCGGCTCGACGGCTCCGTTCGTTGGACTGTTCGGCACGGTCGTCGGCATTCTGAACGCCTTCCAGCAGATCGCCACCCAGAAGACATCGGGCATCGGCGCGGTTGCCGGCGGTATTTCAGAAGCCCTGGTCACCACGGCGTTCGGCCTGCTCGTGGCGATTCCTGCCGTCATGGCGTTCAACTACTTTACCGGACGTGTCGAAGCGTTCGACGTGGAGATGGATAACTCCTCGAGCGAACTGGTCGACTACTTTATCAAGCAGAGCCACAAGCGCTAAGCGAAGCGGCTGTCGGTCCGAGCGAGAAGCTGCGGGGGCGGGAGAGCGTGAAATCTCTCCTGCCCGCCGGTTTACCACTCGAACAGGCTGACAGGTTGTCAAAAGCTAAGCCGGACGGGATCCGGCAAAAATTCAACGCACGGAGCCCCGACAATGGGAATAGCGGTACGTGACGTAAGTAAAAATGTCAGTTCCAACATCAACGTGACCCCAATGGTGGACGTGATGCTGGTACTCCTGATCATCTTCATGGTCATCACCCCCATGCTTCAGAACAAGGTTGCTATCGACATGGCCAAAGTGGACAACGCAGTCGCCATGCCTGACGCCGACAAGGAAGATGCCATTGTCGTTGCAGTCACTCGAGATGGCGGGCTGTTCCTGGGGCAGGATAAGGTCGCTCCCGATCAGCTTGGCCGGATGGTAGCAGACAAGCTGGCCGACAAGCCTGGCAAGACAATCTATGTTCGCGCCGATGCGCGGGCGCAGTACAAGGCGGTTGAAGACGCCATTGATGACGTGCGCACGGCAGGCGTGGATGAAGTAGGCTTGCTGACGCAAAAGAAAGAAAACGGCGGACTTTCAGGCGGCCAATAAATTTGCTGTCGAGCATTTTCTTTAACGAATTTGCAGTAAACGAGGAGTTTTAAGCCATGGCAATGTCAATGGGGGGCGGGGGAAGTTACTCGTCCGACATCAATGTAACGCCCATGATCGACGTTTTGCTGGTGCTGTTGATCATCTTCATGGTCATCGTGCCGGTGACGCCGAAAGGTCTGGATGCGCTGGTGCCCCAGCCGCCCAAGAACCCCGAGAAGCAGCAGCAGCCGAATGACCGCACGATTGTCGTTCAGGTTTTGTACCGCCCAGGCGCATCGCCGGCGTACAAGATCAACGAGACCGATGTGGACAAGCGCGATCTGCTGCCCAAGCTGACCGAGATCTATGCCAATCGCGCTGAGCGCGTGATGTTTGTCAAGGGCGACGACGATCTGAACTTCGCCTCGATTGCCGAAGTAATCGATATTGGCCGTGCGGCCAATGTGGATCACATTGGACTGATGACGCCGAAGATTCAGGCCGGACAATAGCCGGAAGCGCCGCCGGGATTCCCGATGCTGAGGGAATAACGGAGGGAGCCGGCACGGGTCAATCGCTGGTTGGCGGCTGTGCTGGCCTTGCGAGTTTCAAGAGTTTGAAGGCCCAAGAAACAGGCTGGGCGACTGAGAAGAAAAGGGATGGATTGCGTGTCCCGGATTCTTGGAAAGCCGCCAGCCACGTCCGGAAGAGGCAAGGCCGGACGGAAACAGGGATAAATTTTCAATCCTGGTTTCGGTTGCTCCCGCCCGCAGCCAGATGCGATAGATTCCAGGCGCACAGCCGATAGGCGCTCGCCTGAAGGAGAAGGATACGATCATGAATGGACCCGCACGTATTACGGCGTTGGCGGTTACTCTTGCAGGCATGGTGCTTTCCATGAGCGGGTGCGACCAACTTGCGGCACGCGACCAGTTGAACAAGGGAGTGGAAGCATACAAGAGCGCCCACTTTGAAGAGGCGATCGGTCACTTTCAGAGGGCTACGCAGCTCGACCCGAGTTTGCCTATGGCCAAGACCTACCTGGCGACGGCGCTGGCGCAAAACGTAGTCCCCGGCCTGGATACCGCGGATAACCTGAAGACCGCCAATCAGGCTATCGACATCTTCAAGGATGTTCTGCAAAAGGACCCGAACGATGTCAACAGTTTGAAACAGATCGCCGGGATCTATTTTCAGATCAAGAAACTGGATGACGCGAAGGAATGGCAGAAGAAAGTTCTTGCCGTTGATCCCAAGGATCCTGAAGCCGCCTACACGATCGGCGTTATCGACTGGACCGAAGCACACGAGAACACTCTGGCGGCCTTGCAGGCAGCTGGCTTGAACGACGATGGCGAAGGCAACGCGAAGGCGCCCAAGAAGGTGATGGAGCCTCTCAAGGCCCAGAACGGTCCACTGGTTGAAGAGGGATTGAAGTACCTCAACGACGCGGTTGCCAATCGTGCCAACTATGACGACGCCATGGCCTATCTGAACCTGATCTACCGCCGCAAGGCCGATGTGGATTATGGGGATCCGGCCGCAGTGAAGGCAGACATCGCCGCTGCTGAAGACTGGCGCACCAAGGCTATGGGCACGCGCAAGGCAAACGAAGAGAAGAAGAATGCAGGTCCTGGCGGCATCACCATGGACTCGAATGGCAACCTGAAGTAAGCAGTTTCAGATCGAAAACGGCGACGGCCCTCTCCATTGGAGGGGGCCGTTTTTTATGCATCAGCTTTGGACGGTCGAGGCATCCTGGGACTTGAAAAGAAGTGGCGTGGCTGTACCCTGGTGACGGAAGTACTTTCCGTGCGTACCCCGATGGGGCATTGACGGAAATTTCATGTTTGGATATATTCGGCACATGGAGATTCGTTTCATCCCGGCTGTGTGCGGCGCATGTTGTTGCGTGCCGTACGCGCTGTGTGGGTGAATCGGGAAGGATTTCTCGATTTTCCATGTGGCCGCTTCAGCAATGCTGACGCGGCTTTTCTGTTTCTGGCGTAGCTTCAGGTCGGCATCGCTGGAAAAACAAGGGAACAGATTTCAAGGCGCAATGAGCTTAGTGAATACCATCTCCCGGCCCGACGCCTCCGCCCAGCGGAGCGATTGTTGTTGTTGCCGCTAGCTCACGCCCTCCCCCCACAAACAAAACTTTGAGCGCAGGATCCGGGAATGTGGCGGACCCTTGCTCACCTTAACGCGACCTTCACTTGAGGCCGCTCATTGAACCTACTTCCTCTGGAGGCACTATGAATTTGACTGCAAAACCGTATCGCGCTTTGGCCTTTCTGCTTTTCGTGGTTTCAGTAGCAGCGCGCGCGCAGATTGTTGGCGGCAGCATCAGCGGGCTGGTGAAGGACTCAACAGGAGCGGCTCTTTCGGGCGCAACGGTGACCGTGCGCCAGACTGAAACTGGAGCTTCCCGTACCCTGACAACCAACGCGACGGCCGGTTCTACGCGCCTTCGGTGCCGGTTGGCGATTACCTGGTTTCTGTTGCGCATGACGGCTTCGAGACCGGGCGGCAAAGCGGCATCTCCCTTGCAATTGGTCAGAGCCTGCAATTGAGCTTCGTGCTGGGCGTGGAGAAGCTGCAACAGGAGATCGTTGTGAACGGCGCCCAGAGCAGCGTGAACACCACGACGCAACAGACGGCCGGCCTGATTAACGAACGCGAGGTGAAAGAGCTGCCATTGAACGGCCGGAGTTTCGATCAATTGCTCACGCTCAATCCGGCGACAGTCAACTACACTGGCCAGCGCTCCGGCGGCATTGGCTCGTCAAACTCCTCGGTGGGCAATATGTTTGCTGTAAGCGGACGCAGGCCGCAGGACAATGTCTTCCTGCTGAATGGGATTGAATACACCGGCGCGTCTTTAATCAACGTGACGCCGGGTGGAACCAGCGGCGAATTGCTTGGCGTGGATGCGGTGCGCGAGTTCAATGTGGCCACCGACACTTACGGCGCAGCCTTCGGCAAGCGCGACGGCGCGCAGGTAAGCATCGTCACTTCTTCCGGAACCAACAAACTGCACGGCACTGCTTTTGAATTCATCCGCAACAGCGCGCTGGATGCGAGGAATTACTTCGACGTCGGAACGATTCCCGAATTTCAGCGCAACCAGTTTGGCGGTTCGCTGGGCGGGCCCATTCGTCACGACAAGCTGTTTCTATTCGGCAACTATGAAGGCTTCCGGCAGAACTGGGGTTTGAGCGCGGTAACGCTGGTGCCCGATGCACAGGCGCGGCTTGGATATCTGCCCAACTCGTCGGGCGTGGAAACGTATGTTGGCGTAAACGCGGCAGTGCAACCGCTGCTCTCGTTGTGGCCGGTGGCAGACGGTCCCGAGCTTGGCAGCGGCATTGCAGAGGCGTTCAGCCATCCGCAGCAAAAGATTCGTGAAGACTTTGGCACCACGCGTTTTGACTACAACATCGCGGCCAACGATTTGCTCTTCGGCGCATACACCGTGGACGACAGCACTGCGAATACGCCCTCGGCGAATCCGCTGAGCCTGGTGAACGAGAGCCTGCGCGAGCAGGTGGCAAGCATCCAGGAGCAGCATGTATTTACGCCGTCGCTGTTAAACACCGCGCGCATTGGGTACTCGCGCGCCAGCTTCTTCTTTACCGGGTACTCGCCGGTCACTCTTCCTGGCTGGGTCACGGGCAAGCCGATCGGCGCTATCGTGATCAGCGGCAGCACTGCTTCCAATGGCGCATCGGCAATCACGCTGGCCGGCAGCAACGTCGGCAGCAACAACACCACATCGCGCAATCTGTTCACGTTTGACGATCACATGTACTGGTCACATGGCAAGAATCAGATTGAGGCGGGCGGGTGGCTGCAGCGCGTCCAGTCCAATGACCTGCTGGCGCAGGACCAGTACGGGCAGGCGTCGTTCAGCACGCTGACCACCTTCCTGCAGGGCACAGTGAAGACATTCACCGTGGTTCCGTCGCCGACGGAGCTTGGCTGGCGGTCGTTTGAAGGCGCGGGCTTTGTTGAAGACACACTGAAGCTGACGCCGAGGCTTGAGCTGCGCGCCGGTTTCCGTTCCGAGTCAACAAACGGCTGGAATGAGGCGCAGGGACGCGCATCGAATTACGCGATCAAAAACGGCGTGCTGCAGACGCAGCCGGTTATCGGCGGTTCCGCACTGACGAACAACCGCGCCAAGTTCTTGCTTGCGCCGCGCGTTGGTTTTGCGTGGGATGTTTGGGGCGATGGGAAGACGGCGGTCCGCGGCGGCTTTGGACTTTATCATGGCCTGCTGGACACGCTGGATTACAGGCTCGACCAGACTGCGCCGTTCAACACTGCCGAATCGGTGAAGAACATAGCGGTCTCAAACCTGAGCTTCACGCCTGGCACGCCACCGCCGGCCGGCACTCTCGTCTCGCCCAGTAACGTGCAGCCCGATATTGCCACGCCGGCCGTACTGGAGTGGAGTCTACGCGTCGAGCAGCAACTGGCGTCGAACACTTCGCTGACCGTTGCGTATGTGGGTTCGCACAGCTATCACCAGATTCTGTCAGAGGACATGAACGAGCCGGCACCGAACTACGCGGCCAATGGATCGGCCTATTATCTGGCAAATGCCGCGAACGTGAATCCGAGCCTTGCCAACACAACGTCCTGGGTGTCGGGGGGCGTTGCACTCTATAACGCATTGGAAGTGGATGTGCGGCGTTCGTTTGCCAGCGGCTTCCAGTTCCGCGGCAACTACACGTGGTCAAAGAACCTGGACGACGGGTCTGCGTGGAATACGAGTGTGAGTGGCAACACGCCTGCGTTTGTAGCGTTCCCGCTGAATCCGAAGGCAGACTGGGGTCCGGCTGCCACGGATGCGCGCCACCTGGCCTCAATCAATGGCAGCTTTGAGCTTCCCTTCGGGCCGCAAAAGCGTTTTCTGAAAAACGCATCGGCACCGGTGAAAGTTTTGGTCGATGGATGGACGGTGAGCACGATTGTTGCCCTGCAGACGGGATTCCCCTTCTCGCCTCAGCTTGGCTATAACGCGCCGGGCAATGGCGATACGCGTAACCCGGTGCGGCCGAGCTGGAACCCTTCGTTCAACGGGAAGCTCTATCCACACACACCGGGTCAGTACTTTAATCCGAACGCGTTTATTCAACCCACCGTCAGCGTGCCGAACGGGAGCGGCGGCAACACGATCTACGGAACCTACGGAAATGTGTCGCGCGATTCTCTGATTGGGCCCGGGCTTTCGGAACTGGATCTGTCGGCGACAAAGAACACGCACCTTACGGAGCGTCTGGGGTTGCAGTTCAAGGCGGAGTTCTTCAACGTTTTGAACCACACCAATTTCCTGACGCCGAACGAAGTGGTGTTTTCAGCGGCGCCGACCATCAAGACGGTGGGCACAACGCAATCGGTAGTCCCGTCCGCAGTTTCACCCACGGCCGGCCTGGTGACAGCGACTTCGACGACGTCGCGGCAGATCCAGTTTGGGGCGAAGCTGCAGTTCTAGAGGCGACCGGTCTTTGAGGGAGTCTCCGATGGAGTAAGATCGGGGGTTCCCTCAGGAGCCAAAGCGGCGCGGTGTAAAAAGCGCGCGATTCTCTCAGGCGGTTCGGTCGGCTTCTTCGTAGGCGACGCCTGCTTCGCGGAGCATGGCTTGAGCGATTTCGCATTCGGCGAGCCAATGGGCGGGGGTTGCGCCGGAGATGGTGACGACGCGGACAATGCCGGCTTGAATGAGCAGCGCGGCACATTGAGGGCAGGGGCTGAAGGTGACGTAGGCGGTGGCGCCCTTGAGGCTGTGGCCGTTGCGGGCGGCGGCGGCGATGGCGTTGGCTTCCGCATGGACGATGAGACGGTATTTCATCTCGCGGACCTGAAGGCGACTGTCGTCGGCAATGCCGCGCGGAAAGCCGTTAAAACCCTCGGAAAGCTGGGCGTGGTCGGAGTCGGCAATGACGCAGCCGACCTTGGTTGAAGGATCTTTGGACCACGAACTTACCAGCACAGCCATCTCAATAAACTTGCGATCCCATCCGTTCATTGCGCCCCCGGTGTGATTCTGCGCTCGCGCGCGCTAATCCACATGATCGCATGCTCGATGTGCGGTTGAGTGCGGGTTTTGGTGGAATCGCGAACAGGAAATTCTCATCGAACAAGCATGAGCCTTTTTCCAGCCAAGCGAGTAGGCCGCAAGTTCATGAATCCTGTGCCAGTCGAAGTGGGTGGGCTGTCATTGATGTTCAAAATTGGCCCGCAATTTTTCTTTGGAGCGGCGGCACGGTCGCCACAACGCGCACTGGGGCCGTTTTCGACGGACCCGCGTGTTTATGCAACAAGTCCGGAATCGGGTTTGCGGGTGACGTGGTTCGGGCACTCGTCGTCCCTGGTTGAGATTGACGGCGTGCGGGTGCTGATCGACCCGGTGTGGGATGAGCGGGCGGCGCCGACGCAGTGGGCGGGACCGAAGCGGTTCTTTGCGCCGACGATAGCGCTTGAAGATTTGCCGGCAGTCGATGCGGTGATTATCTCGCACGATCACTTCGATCATCTGGGGGAAGGAACGATTCGGCGGCTTGCGCGGATGGAGAGTTTTCGGGCTGCGCGCTGGATTACTCCGCTGGGAGTGGGGGCGCTTTTGACGCGCTTCGGCGTGGATACGAAAAAGTGCACTGAACTGAATTGGACGGAGAGAGCGAGTGTTGGCTCGCTGGCGATCACGGCGCTGCCGGCGCGGCACTTTTCAGGGCGCAGCCTCTTCAATCGCTTTGAGACTTTGTGGGCTTCGTTTGTTCTCGAGGGGCTGAAGCATCGCGTTTATTACGGCGCGGACTCGGGGGAGTGGGATGGGTTCGGCGAGATCGGGAAGCAATATGGGCCGTTCGATTTGACGATGCTTGAGATTGGGGCCTGGAATCCGTTGTGGTCTTCGATTCATATGGGTCCGAAAGGGGCAGTGCGGAGCTTTCATGCGCTGGGTGCCAGCGGAATGCTGATGCCGATTCACTGGGGGCTATTCGATCTTGCGCTTCATCCATGGGCGGAGCCGATCGAGACGGTCTTCGCGGTGAAGGATCTGAAGCTGTGGTCGCCTGAGCCTGGAATGCCAAGCGAGGTGGTTGCGGGGCAACAGATTCGGTCGGAGTGGTGGCGGTGAGGGCGCGGCCCGCGGCCCGCGGCTAAAGCCGGGTTTGATTTGAAAGTTGATTGAGGGGCCCGAAGGGCCCTGCTCCCTCCGAGTCCGTCCCCACTCTAGCCACGAGGATAAAAAACATGGCGAGGATGGGGACGCAGAGAGGTTCTTTACTGTGCGCCTTGCTTTAGGATCTCGTCGGCGAGGTAGTTTTGGATCTTGGCCTCGTTCTGGAGTTTCTCGAAGTAGGCTTTCTCGAGCAGTTGCACGCGGTTGTTGTGGAGGGTGGAGTGGATGGCCTGCTGAACGCGGGGGTCGTTCAACTCGCGCTGGCCGGCGGGCTCGCGTGAGGTGAGCTTGTAGATGGCATAGCCAATGATCTTGCGGTCCGGGCCGGGGCCGTAGGCAGGAAGCACATCCGTGTACTGGCCTGGCTTGAGTTTGCTGATTGCGTCGTAGACCTGGGGGTCGGCCTTGAGCTGCGACTCGAAGACAAAGCCCAAGTCTCCTCCACTGGAGGCAGTGTTTGCATCTTCAGAGAAGTTCATGGCCAGGGAGCTGAAATCTTCGCCGCTTTCGAGGCGGTTGTGCAGGATCTGAATTTTCTTGCGGGCGTCGGCGTCGCCGGAGGCCTTGCTGTTTTGCAGATTGCCGGGCTGCTGCGCGGGTGCGGTAGTCACGGCGATCTGCGCCAGTTGGTAGCGGGGCTCGATGAGGTTGAAGTCTGCTTTGTGAGCGGCATAGTACGCGGAGATTTCAGCGTCGGTGACGTTGACCCTGGACTCGATTTCCTTGTTGATGAGCTTGTCCTGGGTGAGTGAGCGGCGAATGTTGCGCTTGAGATCGTCCAGAGTCATGTCGCGCGCCTTGAGCTGGTTATCGAACTCATCCTGCGTGTAGGGCGTCTTGAGCTCGGTGATCTTGGCGTTGACATCCTCATCGGAAGCGGCAAGGTTGAGTTTGGCGGCGCGCTGCTGCAAGATCTCATCCTGGATCATCTGGTGGAGGATGGTGAGACGCCGGATATCGGCTTCTTCCGGGGAGGGTTTCTGGGGCGCATCGCCGAGGCTGGCCTTGTAGTTACGGTCCAGTTCCGCGCGCATGATTTCCTTGCCGTTGACGGTGGCTACGACGTCGGAGGTGGGGGAACGGTGGCACCCGGCGATAGCAGCCAGCGACGCACCGGCGGCGAGAATCAGGAAGGCAACACGCAGACGCATCGAGACAGGTGATAGAACTTGCGATTCAACTTGCAAACTGGTGACTCCCGCGGGCCCACTGAAGGGCCCGGCACTCAAGGATATATCCACAGACTGGTTTTCGGATAGCATGTTGAACACCTATTTGCCGGCCCCGGAAGGCATATGCGGAGCAGCCGGCGGTTCCGCGGGCTCGGGCGGAGGTTTTTCACCGGCGGCACGCAGCGCGCGGTCGATGGCAATCCAGACCTGTTCGGCAGGGACTGCGCCACCATTGATGCGCTCGCCGTTTACGAAAAGAGTTGGGGCGCCGTCGAGTCCCAGCGAAGAAGCTTCTTTCAAGGAGCCGTTGACCGTGGTCTCGTCCTGCTTTTGGAGGCAGGCGTCGAGCTTGGCGGCGTCCAGCTTGCCGATCGTAGCCTGTTGCCGCGCAATGCGGTCCAGGGCGGCGAAGCTGCGGGCTTCATTGCGGTCAGGTCCGGTGACTTCTTCCCCATGGGAGTGGAGGTAGTCCACGTAGTTCCAATAGACTCCGCCGCTTTGCGCGGCAAGACAATTTGCGTCCACGGAGGCGTGCATGGCCCAGGGGTGAATCTCGGTAAGCGGAAAGTCCTTGTAGACAAACCGCACCTGATCTTTGTAGCGGTTGAGGGTTGCCGGGAAGAGCGATTGATGCATGCGGGCGCAATAGGGACACTCGAGATCGTCAAAGCTGACCACGGTGACCTTGGCATCGGGATTGCCGCGGACGGGGCGATCGGCAACGTCGATGTCGGATGCGGGATCCTTGGTCAGGTCGAAGGTCTCAAGGCGCGCCAGCTTCGTGTTGTCGGAAGAGATGAGGAAGTTAACCACCTGGGAATGGCCGCCACGCGAGAGAGTCACAGGCAGTTCATCGTAGCCGGTGAAGGAGCTTGGCTTACGCGCGCCGAGGGCGACGTTGTAGTCCTCAGGGATACTGAATTGGTTGCGAACGCTGACCTCAATGCGGCGGTCGAGCGCGGAGTCGGATGCGGTCTGAGCTTTGCAGCCGGCGGTGAGCGAAAGAGCCAGCAGGACCGCCAAAAATCGTGTTTGCGACAAGTGAAATTCCTCTAAGGCAAGGATACTCCAGCGTGGGGATCGGAGCCCGGCCCACGAAGGGGTTTTCCCGGCGATAGGGAGTGGACGTGCCGGGAAGGGAAAGGCAACCAGCCGGGATTCAATAAGCTGGGGGCAGGGCGGGGTCGCGGAAGATGGAGTTGGAGCGGCGGATGTCTCCGACGGAACCGAAGTTGGCGAGGGTAAAGCTGTAGAGATACTGGGTTTCGTCGCGGACGGAGCCGAGCTGGAAGCGGCGATAGCCGAAGGTGAGGCCGCAGCAGTCCCAGTTATAAGTGGCTTGGACGCCGGCGTATTGCAACTGCCCGAGGACGAAGTCGTAACCGGTGTTGGCGGCAAAGTTAAAGCCGGCGCCGGAGGGCTTGCCGATAGCGATGAAGGGCTGCAACTGCTGGCTTTTGATGGTGGAAGCGGAGCCGCGGCTTTCGTCGACTGCGTTGAGCAGGGCGTGGCCCAGGCCGATGGTGGTGCGGCCCCAACTGTAACCGGCGTAGAGGTTGTCAGACGTGAGCTGACCCTGTTTGGGATCGTAGTCCAGGTCCCACTGGACGCGCAGGTTGTTGATGGCTTCAAAGCGCAGGCGCGAAGTGACGGGGGCCAGGTTGCGGGGGGACGTAAGGAAGGCCACGGCGCTCATGTCGAGGGTAGAGTCAAAGACGTTGCGGCGACCGGGGATGAGCGCACCGCCGAAGTTGGGATCGAAGAAGACGTTTTGGCTGATCTGCCAACTGGCCCACTCGCGTTCGCGCGCGGGGCACGGCGCGGCGGTGTCGGCCCCTGAGCATGGCTGCTGGTTTATGGGGCGGAGGTAAAGCCGCTGGGTGAGGGAGAAGCCGGCCTGGTTGGTGTTGGTGGCGATGTCGGAAGTGTCGACGAGGAGCACATTCTGGGCCTGCGAACCGATGCCACCGACATACTTGTAAGTCAGCTCGGGCTCGATGACATGACGCATGACGCGGTTCCACCGGGCAAGCACAAAGTCCCGCTCGATGGCAGGTGGGCGGATGTCGAGGGAGGCTTCGGCATCGACGCGGTTGAGGGCCTCGTGGCTGATGGTGGGGACGCCGTTGCGCAGGTCGGCCAGATCGGGGGTCTGGCTGATGGTATAGGCGGTAAGACGCAGGGCGCCTTCCGGAGTAATGCTCCAGCCGCCGGCGTTGAACGGAAGGGAGAGATGGGGAAAGAGGTCGATGCGGCCTACGTTGCGGGCGTGGAAGCGAGGCTCGGAGCGGCTGAGGTAGGCGAGCGAGGAGTTGAGGCCCCAGTAGGCAGTGGAATTGCCCAACGGCCGGTCAAGCAAATCGTAACGCAGGCTGGGCAGGTGGAGAATCCTCGCCTCGTCGCCATTGGAGGAGCTGGCGAAGGTCTCGAAGCGGTCCAACGAAGCCGACGGGATTCGCCCGTTGCGGTCGTGCGTAAGGGAGACGTCGCTGGCCACTTCAGAGCTGATGGCCTGGGAGAAGTTGTCATTGAAGACCAGGCGGTAGAGGTAACTGGAGAGATATTCGACGGTGCCGGCGGCGCGGGTAAAAGGCGTCAGGTCTTTGCGTCCCTCGGCCACCACATCCACGCCACCCTGGTTCACGAGTTCGTAGCCAATGGGGCCGGGCAAGGTGACGCCGGGCCGCGCGGATGTTGAGGGCAGGGTATTTCCAATCTGTTGCTCGACGCCGCGGTCGAGCAAGGCATTCCAGCGCACGATCAGGTGGTCAAGGTTCCGGCCCTTGTAACGGAAGTCGCCGTTGGGTGCCCAGCCGCGCTTGCTGTAGAGCTCAACGCCGGCGACCATGTCCATGCTGCGGTTGATGACCCAGTAGAGCTGCTCGCCGACGATAAAGCCCTTGATGGAGGAGTTGCTGAGGACGGGAATCAGGAGTCCGCTTTCGCGGGTGTTCTCATTTTCCGCGTGGCGAAGGTAGGGGAAATAGAAGACGGGGATGCCGAGCAGCTTGAAATAGGAGTTCGAGGTCGATGCGGTGTTGTTTTCAAGATTGATGGCACGGGAGATGATTTGCCAGTCAGGCTTGGGAAAGCTGCAGTTGGTCATGGTGCCGTCGATGAGGCGGTAGTTGTCGTCACCGGTCTGGAGCACGACCCGCGCGGAAAAGAGGAACGGCGTGGACGTGGAGTAGATGGTGGAGCGGCCAGCCGAATGAATGCCCTGGGAACCGCTGACATTGTAGAAGCGGGCGGTGTGCATGTTGAGGCGCATGTCGCCATGGGTGGCGTTGATGAGCACGTCGTTGGGGCCTCCGGAGATCTGGAGATGACCGTCGGCCTCGAGTTCAGAGGTGGACTGGTGGTAGACGGCCTTGTCGGCGCGCAGGATGTAATCCCGGTAGTGCACGACGACATGGCCGTCGAGCGTGAAGGTGTCGCCGACATGGGTCTGGCGGTCGGCGTCGAGCTGGACGGGGACTCCGGTGGCGGGAGTGGTTTCAGGTTGGGCGATGGGCAGCCTCTCCTGGCCGGGGTCGTCGGGGAGCTGGGCGGTGGCACTGTCAGCAGGGTCGACGGAGACAACGGGAGGCTGTTGCGGGGACGCGGGTAACGCATTGGTCAACGCCTGTCCCGTAAGTTGCAGGTGACAGAGGGCGATGAGCGTGATAATTAGTAAGTTACGAGGATGCATCCCAGGAACCCAAGACCTGTGCAAGGCTCAGAATAGCAAAACGGGCCACCTTGGATGGGACGCTCTCCCCGAAGCTCTGGCAGCAGGAAAAATTCGGGTATTTCTTGCCGGTCGCGGATCAGAAGATTCGGACCGCGACCCGCGTTTTCCGCGCACCTCCTTTTCTCGATTTGCAAGGCTTGTCCGCGTTGAACTGGTTGCTTTTCAGGCTCCAACACGGAACAGAAGACTGCACGTACTTCGCGATCACGGCACAGGAGCCGGACCGAGGGGCGAGGCAGAGCCGAAAGGGAAGGGACACTGAAGCTTTGAGCACATTGCCGAACAAGGTAAACATTCCACCCGCATGGAAAAAGGAAGTAAACCTACGGGTAGCGGCGCATAAGGACCGCAAGAGCTCTCCCTGCGCGGGTCCGGAGGCGATCTCCGAGACTTATCACAGCGCAGACAAGCGTGCCGCGGCTGCAGCAGCGCGGGTGGCCGCACGTTTTGCAAAGGCACCGAGCTACAGCGAAATGGCCGGCGAAGCACGGGCCGCGGTTCGCGCAGCAGAGGCCGCATCGAGGGCTGCGCTTGAGGCGCAGGCTGCGGCGGAATCATTACTGGCCGGGATTGAAGCTGCCGCACAATCGGAACCGGCGTGGGAGCTGCAGGCTAACGAAGTGGATGAGTCAAGGCCGGATCAGAAGCCAAGGACGGCAAAAGCCAAGGGATCTGCAATTCACCAGGCGGCGGATGGGCAGGCGCGGGAATCGAATGAGTTTGAAATCCGCTGGGAGCCGGATTTGCCGGTGCGACGTCCGGAGACGGCCGAGGTACGCAGAACGCATGGGGATGAGATTTCAGAACAGGTTGCGGAAAACTGGGATGAGGCGGCCTGGTCTTCGCTGCCTGAACCTGAGGGGAGCGGAATTGAGACAGTAGAACCCGCGTCGCCGATCCACGCCAACCTGATCGAGTTTCCACGGGAGATTGTGGCTACGCGGAAGGTGCGACCGCGGCTGGCTGAAGGGACCTATGCGCCCCCTGGAGGTCAACTGAGCATCTTCGAAGTCGACCCAGGTTCAATCTCTGTAGAGCCTTCGGTTGCTTCGGCCGAGGACCTGCGTTTAGCGCCTTCATGGGAAGGACCGGAATGGTCGGGGATCGAGCTCGATGCGGAGCCTAGACGCGAGTTTCTGGAGCAGGCTCAGGCCGAATCTCTGGCGGATCAGGAACCCGAGTTGGACCAGGCCCTGGAGCGGATCGAGAGCGTGCAGATTGCACCCCTGAGTCTGCGGCTGATGGCGGGAATTGTGAATGGCTCGCTGGTGATGGGTGCATTCCTGGTGGTGGCGATGCTGGTTGCGTCCCGGGTGAGGGTGCTGCCGCCAATTCGCGCAATGGAAGTGTTTTCGGGTATTGCGGTTGCAGCGATGGCCGGGCTCTACCACGGGCTCTTTTACGCCTTTGCCAAGGGTACGCCGGGTATGCGCTACGCAGGGGTCTCGCTATGCACCTTCAACGGCAAGCAGCCGACGCGCGCGCAACGGTTGGGGCGGCTGGGGGCGATGCTGGTGTCCGTGGTGCCCATGGGGCTTGGCGTGATGTGGGCCATCTTCGACGAGGATCGGTTGAGCTGGCACGATCGGCTGTCGCAGACCTATCTGCGAAAATATTGAGAAAAGGGACCAAGGGTCCAGGGGACGATGCACCCGTCCGCTGGGCCTGTTTATTTGCATTTGCCGGGGGTGTAATCTCTTTCGGAGGAGATAACGGAAGAGGATGATGAGGGTTGAATTATCAAAACCGGCGCGAGCGGCGGCGATAGCTTCTTTACAGCGCTACTTTGAAGAAAACATGCCCGAGCCGATCGGGAATCTGCCCGCGGGATTGCTGCTGGATTTTTTTATTGAGGAAGTGGGGCCGGCGATCTACAACAGGGCGATCGCGGACGCGCAGATGCGCATGCAGCAAAACGTCGTGGATTTGAATGGGGAACTGTTTGGAGACGAGTTCCAGTATTGGCCGCGGGTGGACAGCAAGCGGAAGAAGAGCCGGTAGGGGCGTTTGAATCGCAGGTCTTCCGCCGCGGCGGACGAGACCTCCACCCCAAGGACGAAGACCTGTCCTTGGGGGCCCTGTCCCTGGGGCACCCAGACTTTACCGCGCCAATGCGCGGAGGGCGGAGACGCCGGCACCGAGGAGCGCGATTTCGTCGTCGGGGGGCAGGATCTCGAGCGAGAAACTTTGCAGCGGTGTCATCTTGACCATGGACTCGATGTGGGGGCGGAGAATGGGCAGTTCGAGCCAGCCGACGTTGTGGCCGGTGAAGTAGAAGCGGCCGGGGCCAGCGAGGTGAATGAAGGACGCGGTGGCGGCAGCCAGGGCGCGGTGCCATAGGCCGACGAATTCGCGGCAGCGCTGATCGCCCTGCTTTGCATTGGCAAAAACCTCTTCCGGTTCAAGATCGAGAAAGCGCATGCGCATGGCTCGGTAGCCCATGATGCCTTCGAGATGACCGATTCCGCCGCATCCGCAGTAACGCTCCTTTGGGTCGAGGGTGACGGTGATGTGGCCGCCCTCCCAGGGGCCCTCCACATAAGGCCAGCGGCCATAACCGATGCCATTGCCAATGGTCCAGACGCGGGTAAGTTTTTCAAGGCGGCCATGCGTAGCGGCAACTCCGGCGGCGATGGCGTCGGCGTCGTTGGCTGCGTGCACGGGGGTGGAGATGCCGCGAGCGGCGAGTTCCTTTTGCAGGTCGTGGGCAAGGCGCATTCCCTTGAGCTGGGTCAGGTTCGGCGATTCCTCGATGACGCCGTCGCGGACGAGGCCGGGGATGGCGACACCGATGGCGTCAAGGTGCTGGGGATCTGCTTTGGCGAGGAAGGCGATCTGACCGGCCAGGATCTCAACCAATTCACTGGGAGGAAGTGCGGCGAGTGCGTCAGGCTCCGAAGCATCGGCGGGAAAACGCAGGGGCTTTGCCGTGACGCGATAGTCCTGAAGCCTGCCGGCGACGATGTGGTTCGTAATCACGATGCCAATCGCTGTAGTCATGGAAGAGCCCTCCGGGGAAGAGCAGCGTTCAGCTTTCTGCTGCTTTGTTGCGCGATCTTCATTGCGCCTTAGTCGGATTGGTAGCGATGGAGGCGGCCGAGGCCGTTGAAAGCGGCTACCTTGTAACACTCGGCGAGGGTGGGGTAGTTAAAGACCGTGTCGATGAAGTAATCCACGGTACCGCCGAGGGTCATGACGGCCTGTCCGATGTGGACCAGTTCGGTGGCGTCTTCGCCGATGATGTGGACGCCGAGCACTTTGCGTGTATCGCGGTGGAAGATGAGCTTGAGGCGGCCGGTGGTGTCGCCGCGAATCTGGCCACGGGCCACCTCGCGATAGTAGGCCATGCCGACTTCGTAGGGAACATCTTCGCCGGTCAACTGTTCCTCAGTTTTTCCGATGAAGCTGATTTCGGGGATGGTGTAAATTCCGTAGGGATAGAAGCCGGGGTTGGAGGTGGCGGCCTGGTCGTTGAAGGCGCGGGCGGCGGCGATGCGACCCTGTTCCATCGAGACCGAAGCCAGGGCAGGAAAGCCGACGACATCGCCGGCGGCGAAGATATGCGGGACTTTAGTTTGGTAGTGCTCGTCAACGGCGATGCGGCCGCGGTTATCGGCTTCAAGACCGGCGGCAGCGAGGTTTAGGTCATCGACGGCTCCCTGGCGGCCAACGGCATAGAGCAGCGCGTCGCCTGAGACTTTTTTCCTGCTTTCGAGGTTCGCGACGACGGTGCCGGGAGACGGCTCTTCAACACTTTCGACTTCTTCGCCAAGGCGCAAGGTGACGCGGGCGTCACGCAGGTGATAGCTGAGAGCTTCAATGATTTCGCGGTCGGCGAATTCGAGCAGGCGGTCGCGCTTTTCAATAAGGGTGACGCGGACGCCGAGGACGGCGAACATGCAGGTATATTCGACGCCGACTACGCCGCCGCCCACGACGATGAGGGTGCGGGGCAGCTCGGGGAGGTCGAGGACCTGGTCGCTGTTGACGATGCTGCGGCCGTTGACCGGGACTTTGGGTGAGGAAGCAGGTTTGGTGCCCACGGCAATGATGATGTGTTCGGCTTGAAGGGTGGTTTCAGTCTGCGGGCCGGCGACTCGGACGGTGTGGGGATCGACGAAAGTGGCGATGCCATGGACGACGTCGATGCCATTGCGGGAGAGCTGGGCCTCGGTGACGTCGACCTCGGTCTTGATGACGGCCTGGACGCGGAAGGCCAGGTCGGCCATGGTGATCTTTTCCTTGACGCGGTAGTTGATGCCGTAGACGGAGCGGTAGTTGTAGCCGGAGAGGTGGAGTACGGCTTCACGCATGGTTTTGGAAGGAATGGTGCCGGTGTTGACGCAGACGCCGCCGACGACCGTCCGTGCCTCAACAACCGCGACGCGCTTATTCATTTTGGACGCGGCCACAGCGGCGCGTTGCCCAGCGGGTCCGGAGCCTATGACGATCAGGTCATACTTGATGCTCATGCAGGTGTCTCTCCCAGGGTATGAGGCGGAATTGGCCGCAGCGCAGCGAAGGTAATGCGGCGATGGCTGTTAACCGGAGGCTATCATAGCGGCGGTGAAGGGAAGCTTAATTTGGAATGATATGCGGCGCCGGATGGGACTGGGGAGGGACAGCAAGGCAGGCTGGAGAGGGAATCCGGTATAGGGAGGATGAAGGGGCAGGCGGGTGCCCCGGCCGTGGAAGATTCTCCACATGCCGGAGCACTGATCTGGGGATCCGCCTGGCCTGATCTCCCAGCATGTTGAGAATCATCAGCGTGCCGTCTGTCCAGCTGGCTGCATGGTGCGGCGGCGGGCAGGTTGCGCCCCGGGGTTGAATGTCCCGCCTTGCTGACGGTCTTCTTCGAGACGGAACTGGCGAATGATGCCGTCGAGATCGCCGGCGAGCGAGGCAAGGTTCTTGAGCGCCTCGACGGATTCTTCTGCGCCCTGTGCGTTCTCATTGGAAAGGGCGGAGATTTGTCCGGCGGACTCGGAGATTTCGCCGGAGGCAGAGGTCTGCTCGGTGGCAGCGGTGGCGATGAGGTTGATCTGGTGCTCGACCTGCTTGGAGGACTCGATGATGGCCTCGAGGCTGTGGCGTGCGCGGGCGGTCTCCTCCATGCCGCTTTCGACCGCGGTGCGGCTCGAATGCATGACTTCGAGAGTCTCGCGGGTTTCTTCCTGAATGCTGCGGATGGTTCCGGCGATCTCTTCGGTAGCGCCCTTGGTGCGTTCGGCGAGGCGACGGACTTCACCGGCAACAACAGCAAAGCCGCGACCGTGCTCACCGGCGCGGGCAGCTTCGATGGCGGCGTTGAGGGCCAGCAGGTTGGTTTGCTCGCTGATTTCCTGAATGACGTTGACGACCTTGCCGATCTCTTCGGAGCGGAGGGCGAGGGAGGTCATTTTGTCGGAGACGGAGCTGGTGGCGGCGGCGATCTTTTCCATGGTGGTCGCGGCGGCCTGCATGACGGCACCGCCCTGATCGGCGGTTTCGGCGGAGGTGCGGCTGGCGGAGGCAGCGTTTTCGGCGTTGTGGCTGATTTCGCCGATGGTTGCTGTCATCTCCTGGGCAGCGGCGGCGATTTGGTTGATCTTGCTGGACTCGGTGCGGGAGTTGCCGGCGTTTTGCGTGGCGCGGGCGCTGATTTCCGTGGTGGCCGAGGAAAGCGTGTCTGCGCCGTGAGCGACGGATTTGAGGACGGAGCGCATGGAGTCGACGCTGCGGTTGAAGGCGATTCCGAGTTGGCCGAGTTCGTCCGTGCCGGAGACGCGGACATTGACCGTAAGGTCTTTGTCGGCCATGGCTTCGACGGCGTTCTTGAGCCTGTTGATACGGGGAGCGATTTCGCGGGTAAGGACGATTCCGGTCAAGACGCAAAGCAGCAGCATGAGCAGCGACGCACCGATATCGACCCAAACAGCGCGGCGTGCGGAATTGGAGACTTGAACCGACTCCGCTGCGCCGGCTTTGGCGTTCATGCCAAGGTCATCGGTCAGGGACGAGGTAACCGCGCTGAACTGCGCTACAGTGGCATCGGACATGAGCAGGTCAAGAGCGTCGCCGACCTTGGTAGCGACGATCAAGGCGTTGGCCTTGTCGCTGGTTTCCATATATTGCGCAAAGCCGGTGGAGAACTTCTGGAAGAGTTCGCGTTCGCCGGGATAGCTGATGAACGGCTCATAGACCTTGAGAGCCGCCTGATACTTCGAAATGCTGTTTTGCCGCAGCGCCTGGTGCGATGTAATGCAATCGGGCGTAGAGCATAGCATCAGGTCGAGGTCCTCGCGTCTGATGGTGTTGGCAGCCCCGCGAATGTCGGCCAGGGCGATGAGCGATGGCATTGCGTTGTCGCTGACATCGAGGCCTTTGGTCGCGATGCTTTGAAAGGTGATGCATGTGAAGGCGCCGAGGAGGAAGCAAAGACCGCAAACGATGCCAAAGGCAAAGATGAATTTGCGGGAGACAGGTAGGTTGCGTAACCACTGCATAGCGATAGCCCTTTCAATGGCGATTCTCCAGTTATATCGGCGCAAATGGTGGTTGCTTGAGTCTTTTGATTTCCCTTAGGCGGGTGCGGGAGGAGCAGGAATAAACGGCGGTCAACGCAGAGACCTTGAACCACGGTTGGAGCCGCGGTTTCATTTCTAAAGTCACGAACCGGTATTGGAGACGCGGATTCAGTTCTGATTTCGAGGGGGTGTTCCGGGGGCGGAGTTTTCCATGCTCCAGATCGCTTCGACCCGACGATGTGGCCGGGCCGATCGGGCTTTGGGGTACAGGGGGGCTTCCATAAGGAAGCGGAACGCACCTTCTGCGTTCCATAGCACGAAAAGGCAAGGCTGGCGAGATAAGCGTGTGGGAGTGGGGGATGACTCGTTAAAGTTGCTTGGACATTTTGATGCCATGGCACTCGATGCCGGGACCGAGGGCGCGGGTGGGGCGAAAGTCCTCTTCGATGCCGGTTTCAACGTAGCCAAGGTGGCGATAGAAGGGCAGCAGCTCGGGCCTCATGCTGAGGACAATTATGTCTGCTTCCTCGCATCCCGCGGCGCGTAGTTGATCTTCGGCGGCTTGAACCATGCGGTTGGCGAGGCCTTTTCTCTGATGCATGGGATCGACGGCGAGCAGGCCCATGTAGCCGCGCGCGCCGCGCACTTCAAAGTAGACGCAGGCGAGGAGGGACGCGGAACTGGTTTCGGCAACCGGATCTTCGCCGACGAGAATCGAGCCTTTCGCCATCATGGAGGCGAGGCGAAGTTCGTCGGTGCGTGTGCCTTGAAGGAAAGTCTCGATCGCGTAGGCGGAGTTAACGAGTGCGATCAGGCGCGGGCGATCGGCGGCGGTTGCCTGGCGGATGAAGAGATCGGAATCGGCAGTTGGCTTTGCTTTATCGTTCACGGCTTTTCGGCGTGGTGGACCTATGCACAAAGAATAATTGGTTGCGCAGGTGCGGAGAGCAAATCTCTGGGCAGGCGGTAAACCGCGTTGATTCAGGCGCGCAGATTTCTGCCTGCGCCAGATCGAAAAATGCTTTAGGCTCATAGGATGGAGTTCAAAGTAAGCGAGCTGGAGCGGGAGCCGATTGAATTTGACCTGGAACTGGCACCTGGGGCGGTGGATCTGGGTGAGGAGGCCACGCAGGTAGGGGCTTTGGCCACATCGGGGCAGGCCGAGGTGCTGCATGAGCATCGCGGACCGAAGGATATTGTGGCGGATATCCGGCTGCGGGGGAACTTTGCCGGGAAATTTGAGGTTCCGTGCGCGCGGTGCGTGGAGCCGGTGGAAATCCCTCTTGCGGCGGAGTTTGACCTGATTTTCAGGCCAGCGACAGCGGATGCCGAGGCTACGGAACGGTCGATTACAGCGCCGGAGACGGAAATCGGTTATTATCTAAAAGACAGTCTGTTGCTTGAAGATGTGCTGCGGGAGCAGGTGCTTTTGTCCCTGCCGGTCAGAACATTGTGCAAGCCGGACTGCAAGGGACTTTGTCAGCGCTGCGGCGCGAACCGTAACAGTCAGGCCTGCTCGTGCGAGGACGGTCCAAGCGACCCCCGCTGGGAGGCACTGTCCGGGCTTCGCAGCCGGATCAAGTCCTGAAGATAACCCCCTGAACATTATTCAGGATATTGAGGGTGTTCTGCCAAGCCGAAGGGCTTTGAAGGCCGTTTGCGGCCTGAAAGTATTTGAAACGGGCGGGACACGAAAGGAATTGGATCATGCCTAATCCGAAAAGGCGCCACTCGACGCGCCGCACAGCACTTCGCCGCTCTCACGACTTTTTGACAGCAGTGGGCCTCTCCGAGTGCCCTTCGTGCCACGAAAAGAAGCTTCCCCACCGCGCCTGCCCCAAATGCGGCGCCTACAAGGGCAAGCAGGTCCTGGACATCAAGGAAGCAGCCAAGTAGTCTGAGCCACATGCTCATTGACATAGCTCTTGACGCAGTCGGTTCCGATAAAGCTCCCGAGCCGGAGATTCGCGGGGCGATTCTCGCCTGCCGTGCTCTGCCTGTGCGCGTCCATTTAATTGGACCGGAGGCGGAACTGCGCGACATTCTGGACGAACACCTGGAAAACGAAGATCTGCCCATCGTCATCCACAACGCTTCCGAGCGCATTGGCATGGACGAGAAGGCGGCGCACGCGGTGCGCACCAAGAAGGACAGCTCCATGCGCGTGGGGCTCAAGCTGGTACGCGAGGGCAAGGCCGCCGGCTTTGTGACCGCGGGCAATACGGGCGCGGCCATGGCCACGGCCAAGATGGTGCTGGGCGCGTTGCCGGGCGTGGACCGGCCGGCGCTGGCAACGCCGATGCCGAGCTCGACGGGAAACCCATGTGTGCTGCTGGATGTGGGCGCCAACGTGGACTGCAAGGCCCATAACCTGGAGCAGTTCGCCGTAATGGGCGAGATGTACGCGCGCACCGTGCTAAAGATCAACGAGCCGCGGGTCGGGCTGCTCTCGATTGGCGAGGAAGAGACCAAGGGCAACGATCTGACGCGCGAGGCTTTTCCGCTGCTGAAGGCGCTGCCGATCCGGTTTATCGGCAACGTGGAAGGGCGCGATATTTTCAGCGGTCTGGCCGACGTGATTGTCTGCGACGGTTTTGTGGGCAACGTGGCGCTGAAGACGAGCGAGGGCGTGGGGCGCTTTGTGCGCGACGTGCTGCGCGAGTCGCTGACGCGGACGGTGACGGCCCAGGTGGGCGCGCTACTGTCGCGGCGGGCTTTCAACGACTTCCGCCAGCGTCTGGATTATCGGGAATACGGCGGTGCGCCGCTGCTGGGCGTGCGCGGCGTATGCATTATTGGGCATGGTTCGTCGAACGATCGCGCGATCTTCAACGGGATTCGCGTGGCGTACGAGTTTGCCAAAGGTGGCACGGTTGAACGCATTGAGCGGGAGTTTGCGGGACATGCGAAGCGGACTGCGCCAAACAATGGCGCGAGTAGCGATGGCAAGGCCGGTGCGACGGTGGTGCAGTGATTCGAGGCTTGCGGTCGGTAGTTCTGATCCGAATTCAAGGGAACAAATCCAATGCAGCCATCGCAATTTGATTTTGCGCAATTGAGCCAGTTGGCTTGTCCGGCGTGCCTGGGCGAATTGCGGCTGGAGGAGACTCGGCTGGTCTGCGTAAAGTGCGGGCGGGGGTATCCGGTTGTGGATGGAATTCCGGTGCTGATTGCGGAGAGAGCGGAAAAGTCAGGATCGGCAACCGCGGTCAAGCGGAGATGATTTTCAACTTGGGGAACGCCGCGGCGTAGAGCCGTTTATCGAGCGTTAGCAGGGAATAGCCTCGAACTGAGGCGTGGGCGCCAATCAGGAAATCGGCGAGAATCCGGCGAGGAATAGCGCTCGAACTCGACCGGCGGCGTTGTACATATCCGCGGTAGGCTTTTCCGGCTCCACGCCAAATCCCTTCTTCCAGGTTCCAATCGACCAGAATGCCGGTTTCGGCGAAAAACTTGTCCAGTTCGGCCTCACTTCTATTCGGGTCTCCCGATAGCTCGGAGAAAGCAGGCGCCGAGATTACCAGCTTGCCATTTCGGCTAGCCTGAATCATCAACCGAGCGGCGGCGAGGTTGAGCGGGTCTGGCTTCCACCAGAGTGCGACGATGATGTTTGAATCAATCGAGGTCGTCATGGCCGCGCATCTGTCTAAAGAATGCGACAAGGGCGGCTTTGTCATTGCCGGGAATCTGGAATCCGGTGCCAATGCCACGCCATTTTTCAAAGACATTTTCTTCGGTGTCTCGCACTAAGCTGATTCCGTTTTTCTTTTGCTCAAAACGCAGGTGGTCGCCGGGCTTGATCCCCAGGGAGCGGCGAATTTCCAAAGGGACGGTGACTTGCCCCTTGCTTGTGACTTTCGCTCGGACGGATTGGGTGGGCACGGCCTTTGCTGCGGTGCGCATGGCTCGATTCTCCTTACCAGTATGATTTTACTCCTTACTTTGGAGACTTGCCACGTTCTTCCGATTTCCCTCTTGCGGATTCAGGGTGCCACTATCGCCGCAAATAAAACGGCCTTACGATGAGCAGCGCAAAGACGATCGCGGCTACCAGGGCTGCGGCGATAAGGCTGTAGAGGAGCACCAGGTTGGGGCCCTTGGACGGCGCTTCTTCGGGTTCGACGGGAGCGGGCTCAGGATTACTCATATTTGAGCGCGTCGACGGGATCCATTTGCGCGGCGCGGGTGGCGGGGACGGTGCCGAAGACCACGCCGACGACAGTAGCCGCGGTGAGGGCGATAATGACCGACCAGGGCGAGATGGGCAGATCGTAGTCGGTAAAGAAGCGGATTGACAGTGGTACGGCCATGCCGACAATTGTGCCGACAACTCCCCCAGTAAGCGAGATGATGAGAGCCTCGGCCAGGAATTGCAGTTTGATTTCGCGGCGCGTGGCGCCGAGGGCCTTGCGGATGCCGATTTCGCGGATGCGCGAGCGCACGTTGGCGAGCATGATGTTCATGATGCCAACACCGCCGACGGCCAGGGTGACGGCTGCCACCAGCACCAGCACGGCGGTTAGCGCAAGGGCGCTCTGGTTGGCAATGTCCAGCAGCTCCTTCAGTGTTTGCGCCTTGTATACCGAGTTGTCGCGGTGGCGCGCCTTGATGATGCGGATAATTTCCTTTTGGGCATCGGGCACCTCATCCATGCTGCGCATGGAAAAGTAAATCTGGTTCACGCGCTCGGTCCCGGTAAAGTAGCGGACCACTGAAAAGGGGATGAGGATGGTCTGGTCGGCGATCTCCGATTGTCCAAAGTCGTCGACGCTCATCTTGAAGACACCGATGACGGTGAAGGGGATTCCGCTGATTTCGAAGGTGCGGCCAATGGCGGCATCGTCACTGCCATAGCGCTCCCTGGCGAAGAGCTGGCTGACTACGGCGCATTTCTGGTGAGTGTCGTCGTCGGTATCGTCGAAGAAGCGGCCGGCGGTGACGATGAGATTGTGGATGAGCTCGTACTGGGGACTGACGCCGAGCACCAACGTATCCTTGACCACGCCGCCGCCAAAGCTGATGCGGTCGTGCATGTCCATAACAGGCGAGGAGTACATGACGCCGGGCAATTGGGCGTCGACCGCCTTTTCGTCTTCGCGGGTGAGGAAGTCGGTGTAGCGGACGCGCTCAGCGTTTGTGGCGCCGCCGCCGGCATATTCGACCTCGACAGAATTGGTGCCGAACTTCTGGATCAACTGCAGAACATATTGCCTGCCGGTCATGCCGATGGTGACGACGAGGATGACCGAGGCAGTTCCGATGACCATGCCGAGGGCGGTGAGCATGAAACGAGTCTTGGAGCTGCGGAAGCTGTCCATGGCGAGCTTGAGGATTTCGCTCAGGAGCATGGTGCGGCGGGCGCTCAGCAGCGTCTGTTCGAAGGAAGTGTGGTGGCTATCGGCGGTCGAATTCATTGCTTCCTTCTTGATAGATGCGCAACAGCACTCTTCGGCTTCCGGAATTGGCGGGGGCTGCCCGGGGAAACTGGAAGCCTACAGTACCTCTTTAAACATAGCTTACGACGGGCCCGGGGGGTGCCAAATAGAGCGCTGGGGCCTGACGGCAAGGGGTGAAGCACGGACTCTCGATCGCAACTACGGGCTTCGCTGCGGCACTTGCGGGAAAGCGGCTAAGATAGGTCTTCCCGCTTAAACAAAGTGCGCTGGGCTCGAATTGATTGAGCGAGCGGGAATTTAACGAAAAAAGGAAGCGCCATGCGCGCCCTCGTCTATTCGGCTCCGCGTCGCCTGATCATTGAAGATTGTCCGCGACCGTCGCCGGCTGCCGGAGAGGTTGAGATCGCTGTCGCTGCCGCTGGAATCTGCGGTGCGGACATTTCGGGATTTCATGGGCGCAGCCGGCATCGCACCCCGCCGCTGATTCTGGGGCACGAAATGGTGGGCCGCACGCCGGAAGGGCAGCGCGTGGTTGTTGATCCGGTGATCGGCTGCGGGGGATGTGCGGCTTGCTTGCGCGGCCAAACGAACCTTTGCCCAAGATTGCGCCTTCTGGGGATGGACCCGCTGCAGGGCTGCTTTGCGGAGTTCGTCGCGGTGCCTGGGTCACAGGTGTACGAAATCCCAGAGTCGCTATCGGATGCGCGGGCAATTTTCGCCGAGCCACTCGCCAATGTCGTCCACCTGTTCCGGCTGGCTGCACCGGAGCTGCGTTTCCGGATGGGGATTGTGGGCGCGGGAACGATGGGTTCGTTGGCGCTGAAGGTGGCGCTGCATCTTGGTGCTCGCGAGGTGCTGGTGGAGGATGTAGATGAAGTGCGTGCAGATGCGGCCAAACGGATGGGGGCGTCGCGTGCAGTAAATCCCGAAACTGAGAGCGCGTCAGCGGGCGGCTTTGAATCGGAGGGCCTGGACCTGGTGCTGGATGCTTGCGGCGAGGAAAGGGCGCGCCAGCGGGCGTTTGAACTCTGCCGGCCTGGAGGGACGGTGGTGCTGCTGGGGATGGCGAAAGGGCGCAGCGAGCTGGACTTCAACGCCAGCATCCGCAAGGAGCACCGCGTGCTGATGTCGTTTGGCTACACGGCCGAGGACTTCAGGCGCTCGCTCGAACTGCTGGTTCCCGGCGAGATGGATATGAAGGAGTGGACCGCGGAGATGCCACTTGAAGACGGACAATTGGCCTTTGAGCAAATGAGCGGCTCTCGCGGCGACACGCTGAAGATGATGTTGCGCGTGAGGTAGTGTCTACTGGACCTAGTCCACGTTTCCGCCTTTGTGCTTTGGGCATTGCAGAGACTCGTTATTGCTCCATGAATGAATCTGGACAGGAAACCCCTGCATGCAGGGAGTCATGCCGGTGAAAGGCGTTCCGACAAAATCGATTCCCGCTCCAACGGCGGGCTTTGCGCCTTTGATCAGCAGGTTGAAGAGTTTGCCGCTTTCTGCGTCCTTGACAACCAGGCAACCGGCCTCGACGCCGGGCTGAACGCAACCTTTTCCTTTGACCTGATTGGCCGGTGGAGGCGCGCCTGCCGCTGAGGCGATGACGAGCAAAGCTGCTGCGAACGCAAGTGCTTTCATGTTCGAACTCCTTTGTGCTTTGCGGATTACTATAACGCCTGGCTGCATCGCGGGTGAAGTGGAGAATGGCGGGCAGCGGTTACCTCGGTCAGGTGGGCTAACAGGAAGATGGCGGACCGGCGGAGTTCAGGTTCTTCCAGAGCGCGGCGAAGGTTTCGATGGACAACGCCTCGGCGCGCGCCTGGGGATTGATGGCTGCTTGCGTCATTGCGGTGGCAGCGACCGCGGGCGCGAATCCGGCGGCGCGCAAGTTGTTGGCGAGGGTCTTCCGCTTTTGCGCAAAGGCAGCGCGCACGAACGGCAGGAAGCTGGATTCTTCTACGCCCAACTCGGCAAAGCGCGGCGCAAAACGCCACCGGAAGACGGTGGAGTGCACGTCGGGCGGAGGCGAAAAGGCGTCCGGGGTTAACGTGAAGAGCGGCTCGGCGGGCCCGTACATCTGGATCGAGACGGAGAGCAGCCCGTAGTCGCGCGAGCCCGGCTTGGCGGTTATGCGATCGGCCACTTCGCGCTGCACCATGAGGACGGCAACGTCGAGTGCGGCATGGCTTGCAGCGAGTTTGAGCAGGATGGGAGACGTGATGTAGTAGGGCAGGTTCCCAACAAGGCGGACCCGCTCGCCCGCTGACGCTGCCGCCTCGGCAAAATTGAAGTGGAGAACATCCTGCTCAACGACCTTCACTTTGTCCGCTGGAAACTGTACGCGAAGACTCAGGGCGAGGTCGTGATCGAGTTCAATGGCAATTACGCTGCCGGCTCGTGCCGCCAGAGTACCGGTAATGGCGCCTCCCCCGGGACCGATCTCAAGGACGGTGCGGCCCGACAAATCGCCCAGCGCGGCAACAATTCGCTCCACGGCTTGCGCGTCGTCGAGAAAGTTCTGACCGAGTTTGGGCTTGGATGGCACGGGCTGTCTAGATGGTAGATGAATGCGCAAGGCGGCATGCGCGGCAGGGGAGAAGCTGCGAATCCGGCGAGTACTGCCCCGTAGCTCGAAAAGGGCCAACTAGCTCGTTTGTGGGAGTTTAGCGTAACGTTAGTAACACCGGAACGGTGCCAAGCGATTTTGCAATGGATTGTATCGGCAAAGGGTTCTTGCTACTATAAGTGAACACATGGTCGGTAACTTTCAAAATATCGTTTCCCAAGATATAGCTTCCCAAGGCCGTACTTGTTGTTGCCTGTCGAACATATTCGACGGGTGTCCCCGCTAGTCTCTGATCTCAAGCAAAATCGATTCAGACGACGCACCCGTAGCTGATACGCCGGGATCGTCACTACATATGAACCGGCCTTCAGCAACCACCTTGAAGCAAAAAAGAGGTCTTGCATGCCGGTAGCCGAAAGAGAAACCCGCACACAATTGCCGTCCGTCACAGGGGGCGCGCCGCGCCTGAGTCACCTTCGCCTGCTTGAGGCAGAGAGCATCCACATTATGCGCGAGGTCGCGTCGGAGTTTGAGCGGCCGGTGATGCTTTACTCCGTTGGCAAGGATTCATCCGTAATGCTGCGACTGGCGCAGAAGGCGTTCTATCCCGCGCCGATTCCATTTCCGTTGCTCCATGTCGATACGGGTTTCAAGTTTAAGGAGATGCTGACGTTTCGCGATGAGATGGCCAAGTCGATCGGCGCGGAGCTGTTGGTGTGGCGCAATGAGCCGGCGATTGCAGCGGGGACGAATCCGATTGCGCTGGATACGAAGCGCTGCTGCGGACTGCTGAAGACGCAGGCTCTGCTGGATGGGCTGCGGTACTACAACTTTGACGCGGCCTTTGGCGGCGCGCGGCGCGATGAGGAAAAATCGCGCGCTAAGGAACGCATCTACTCGTTCCGCGACGGCGCGGGACAGTGGGACCCGAAGAATCAGCGCCCCGAGTTGTGGAACCTCTATAACGCGCGCGTTCATCCGGGCGAGAGCATTCGCGTGTTTCCGCTCTCCAACTGGACGGAGATGGATGTGTGGCAGTACATCCACGAAGAAAACATTCCGGTGGTCGATCTCTATTTTGCGAAGGAGCGGCCGATGTATGTGCGCGGCGATGCGTTGCTGCCGATTGAGCAATCGTTTGTGGCGCGCCTGGGCGAGAAGCCGCAGATGGTGAAGTCGCGGCTGCGTTCGCTGGGCTGCAGTCCGTGCACGGGCGCAATTCGTTCCGATGCGGAGACCATTCCGGCGATTATTTCTGAGCTGATTTCGTTCCGATCCTCGGAGCGCGCCAATCGCGTTATCGATCATGACCAGGAAGGCTCAATGGAGATCAAGAAGCGGGAGGGATACTTCTAAATGGCTACGGTTGCGACGCCCACTTTTTCAATTGACGAGTTTCTGCAGCAAGAGCGCAACAAGGATCTGCTTCGCTTCTCGACGGCCGGCAGCGTAGACGACGGAAAGTCCACGCTCATTGGACGGCTGCTCTACGATACGCAATCTGTGTATGAAGATCAGGTGCGCTCGATTGAAGGCAAGGGAACGACCGCGCCGGGGCAGATCGATTTCGCATTGCTCACCGACGGGCTCCGCGCCGAGCGCGAACAGGGCATCACGATCGATGTGGCTTACCGGTATTTTTCGACCGCGCGGCGCAAGTTCATCATCGCGGATACGCCGGGGCACGAACAGTACACGCGCAACATGGCTACCGGGGCATCGACCGCCGATGCGGCCGTAGTGCTTATCGATGCGAGCAAGGGCGTGCTGATCCAGTCGCGGCGTCATGCCTACATTGCGTCGCTGCTGCGCGTGCGTCACGTTCTGGTTGCGGTAAACAAGATGGATTTGATCGGCTACGATGAGGCGGCATTCCGCGCCATCGAGGTCGACTTCAGCAACGTTCTTGATCAGATCGCAGCCGACACGGGCAACCCGGTGGAGCGGGTTTTTGTTCCGGTGAGCGCGCTGAAGGGCGACAACATCGTCCACAAGTCTGAAGCGATGGATTGGTACCAGGGGCCGTCCCTGCTGGAGTTGCTTGAGTCGCTGCCGTCTTCAGTGGATACGCGCACCGCGCCGTTTCGTTTCCCGGTGCAGCGCGTGTTGCGGCCCGATCACACGTTCCGCGGCTTTGCGGGGCAGATCGCGTCGGGAACGATTCGGCCTGGTGATGCGATTACGGCGTTGCCTTCGGGAAGAAGCGCAAAGGTAGAGCGCATCGTGACCTGGGACGGCGACCTGCCAGAGGCGATCGCGCCGCTGTCTGTCACGTTAGTACTTGATCGCGAGCTAGATATCAGCCGCGGCGATTTGATTGTTTCGTCTGAGACACCGGCGACGGTATCCAAGAGCGCGAAGGCTGCGCTGGTGTGGATGGATCAACGTCCGCTTGAACTGCATCGGCGCTATCTGCTGAAGCACACCAGCCAGACAGTACCTGTGTTCGTGACCTCCATCGGTCATCGCACCGACCTGGGCACGCTGCATCACGATCAGGCACGGACGCTGAACATGAACGACATCGGTTCAGTGAACCTGAGCCTGCTTCGGCCTATCGCGGTCGATGCGTATGGTGAGAATCGCAGCACCGGCGCTTTCATCCTGGTTGACGCTGAGACCAACGGTACCGTTGCGGCTGGCATGATCACGACTGCCTATGGCCAGGCGGCAGTGGGTGCGCCGTCGCTTGTGGACACGTGGGGCGCATTGACGGCGGGGGAGAAAGAGGCGCGTTGGGGTCACCGCGGGGCCGTTCTGGAACTGAAGGGGCCGAAGGAGCTGATTGATGCGGTTGAGCGTTCATTGTTTGTGTCCGGTGCAGTGCCGGTCCGCATCGATGCCGACGATGATGCGTTTGTTCGCCATCCAAGCCTGCTGGAGATCATGACGACGTTGCAGACGGAAGCTGGGCTGCTGGCGCTGGTGGTGAGCGCAAGTGAAGGAAGCGCCTTGATTGCCCGAGTCGAGGAAAAACAGATTGTTGCCCCCGCGGAAGGAGCTGGCGCGGCAATCGACACCGATGAAGCGGACGGCGCAATGCGCGCGAGCAAGGTGGTTGCGGCGGTACATCAGTTGTTGCGCGATGCGGGAGTTTTTATCTCTCCGGAAATGGCAGGGTTGTGATGGGGACAGCAGAAATCAATCTTGAAGTCAACGCGAAGCTGGATCACGTGCGCGCCACGCTCGCACAGCAGATCACGGGCAAGGGCGACGTGTGCCTTACCTGCAGTTTTCAAGCGGAGGACGTTCTGCTCACAAAGCTTGCAGTTGCTCTTGATCCGAAGATACCGATTCTATTTCTTGACACGGGTTATCACTTCAAGGAGACCTACGAGTATCGGGATCGCATTGCAAGCGACTGGGGACTGAACCTGACCAACCTGCTGCCGGAGAAGACAGTGGCCGAGCAGGAAGCGGAGTTTGGGCTGCTTTACCAGACGGCACCGGACCGCTGCTGCGGACTGCGCAAGGTTGAGCCGCTGTTCAAGGCAGTTGCGAATTATCGCGTATGGCTTACCGGGCTGCGCCGGGAGCAGGCCAGAAGCCGCACGGCGCTTGAGGAGAGTGCAATGTTTGCGCTCCCCGGCGGCAAGCAGGTGCTGAAGCTGGCGCCGCTGGTTGACTGGACGACGCGCGACGTCTGGTACGCGTGCGAGCAGCTTTCGATACCGTTGCTATCGCTCTATGAGCGTGGTTACACATCGATTGGCTGCGAACCGTGTACGACGATTCCTCTCGATCCGAACGATCCACGTTCGGGACGTTGGGCGGGGCAAAAGGTGGAATGCGGAATTCACATTCAAGCGGCGGCGGCGCAGTGAGAGACAAGCAGAAAGGCTGAGGCAAAGGGATGCAGTACCTGATCGGATTCTTGATTGCGTTGTTCATCGCGCTGACAGGCGTTGGCGCGGGCACAGTGACGGTGCCGGTCCTGGTGCTGTTTCTCGGAGTTCCCGCGGCGGAAGCGGTTGGCATCGGCCTGATGTTTGCGACCGCAGTCAAGTTGATCCTGGTGCCTGCGCAGATCGCACGCGGCAACGTGGCCTGGCGCACGCTGGGCTTTATGCTTCTGGGGGGTGCGCCGGGCGTTTTACTTGGGTCGCTCTTCCTCAAGCACCTGGTGAATGCGGGTTCACAGAATCTGCTCAACGCAATTCTCGGCGCGATTCTGGTGAGCACGGCAAGCTGGCAGCTCTTCTATTCTTTCCGTCCGATGAAGAACAATCGTGAGTCCCGCGATCGCAGTCCGCTGCTTTCATGGCTGATGTTTCCGGTTGGCGCGGAGGTTGGTTTTTCGTCTGCGGGGGCGGGCGCGTTGGGCAGCGCCGCTCTTCTCAGTCTGACTCCACTGCTTCCCGCGCAGATCGTGGGGACTGACATCGCGTTTGGTTTTGTCGTTTCTCTTATTGGCAGCGGCGCTCATTGGTTTTCGCGCGGCGCCAATCCTCAATTGCTGATTGCGCTGATTGCCGGGGGAGTCTTCGGGGCCATCACAGGCACAGCGCTGAGCTCGCGGATTCCGCGCCGGCCACTTCGGTTTGCGCTTTGGGTCTGGCTGCTGATTCTTGGCGGGCAATTCATTTTCAATAGCTATCACGTTTGGGCGGCAACAAGGTAAGCGGCCGACAACGTTGACTCGGCGCATCCGACGGACGGATGGCGCCTGAGTAATTTCGCGCGAAATTTCTGGTTTGGCGCCTGGCCCGATATTATTGAGAAAAGAGTACCCGTCGCGAAGGAGCTTTTCTAATTTCCTGCGAAATGAACTCGCAGCGCAGGGGTTTGGCCTGACAAAACCGAAGCTGCAGAAGGGTTCAAAGGACGCCGTGTTTGGATAGCTGAATTCCTGTATTATCGAGAAAACCCCCTTTAATAAGTCCTTCCATACGAGCTGCCGGAGAGAACGCAATGGAACTACTGACTTCATCCATACCGACGACAAATAAGCACTTGATCCGCTGGGTCGAGAAGATGGCGGACCTTTGCCAGCCGGCACACATCCACTGGGTTGATGGCTCAGAGGCCGAATACGATCAGCTCTGCGAGACGCTGGTGAAGGCTGGCACCTTCACCAAGCTCAACGAAGAGCTTTGGCCGGGTTGTTTCTACGCCCGCTCCGCGCCCAACGATGTGGCTCGCGTGGAAGACCGGACGTTTATCTGTTCGCTTTCGAAGGACAACGCCGGGCCCACCAATAACTGGGAAGATCCGTTTACCATGCGGCGGAAGCTGAAGCGGCTGTTTAGCGGCTGCATGCGCGGACGCACCATGTATGTGATGCCTTTCAGTATGGGGCCCGTGGGATCGCCAATGTCGCAGATTGGCGTGGAGCTGACCGACTCCCCTTATGTAGTTGTGAACATGCGGATCATGGCGCGGATCGGCGCGCCGGTATTTGCCGAGATCGACAAGGACATCAAGCGGGTAGTTCCGTGCCTGCACTCTGTGGGCGCGCCCCTCTCGCCTGGCGAGAAGGATGTGCCGTGGCCCTGCAACGACGAAAAATACATCGTTCATTTTCCCGAGACCCGCGAGATCTGGAGCTACGGTTCCGGCTACGGCGGCAATGCGCTGCTCGGCAAGAAGTGCTTCGCCTTGCGCATAGCTTCGAACATAGCGCGGGACGAGGGCTGGATGGCCGAGCACATGCTGATTCTGGGGGTCGAGTCGCCGACGCACGAAAAGACCTATGTGGCGGCGGCATTTCCTTCGGCGTGCGGAAAAACAAATCTTGCCATGATGATTCCGCCCAAGGGATTTGAAGGGTGGAAGGTTTGGACCGTGGGCGACGATATTGCCTGGATCAAGCCGGACGAAAACGGTGAACTTCGCGCCATTAATCCCGAGGCAGGTTTCTTTGGAGTTGCGCCGGGCACAAGCCACAAGACTAATGAAAATGCGATGAAGACGTTGGCGAAGAACACGATCTTTACCAACGTCGCGCTCACGCCGGAGGGTGGAGTGTGGTGGGAAGGCATGACCGAGGAAGCTCCGGCGGAATTGACAGATTGGCGCGGGAACCGATGGACGCCGGAGATCGGGGCGCAGACAGGAAAACCCGCCGCACATCCGAACGGCCGGTTTACCGCTCCCGCGTATCAGTGTCCCTCGATGGACTCCGACTGGGAAGCGCCTGAGGGTGTTCCCATCTCGGCGATCATTTTCGGTGGGCGGCGGGCAACGACGATGCCGCTTGTGTTTCAAACATTCAACTGGTCGACGGGAATCTATGCGGGCGCCACCATGGGCTCGGAGACAACGGCGGCTTCGGCCGGCGAAACCGGGAAAGTGCGCCGCGATCCGATGGCGATGCTGCCCTTCTGCGGCTACCATATGGGCGACTACTTCCGGCATTGGCTGAAGATGCAGCGCAGTCTCTCCGTCACACCGAGAGTTTTTCACGTGAACTGGTTTCGCAAGGACGAGCACGGCAAGTTTATGTGGCCGGGGTTTGCTGAAAACATGCGCGTGCTGAAGTGGATTGTCGATCGAGTTCATGGGCGCGCGCTGGCCAGGGAGACGCCCATCGGCTGGACGCCTTATTTTGAAGACGTCAACTGGGATGGCCTGGAGTTTTCACGGGCAACCTTTGAGAAGCTGCAGGACGTGGATCGTGCCGCATGGCGCAAAGAATTGATGGGGCATGAAGAGCTGTTCCTTGCCTTGCACGATCACTTGCCGCCGGAGATGATCTATGAGCGCGAGTTGCTGATCTGCCGGCTTTAGCAAAGGCACAACGAGAACCCGCGTTCTGAATCAGACGAGTTGGTCAGCTTCGGGGCGCGGGTTTTTTATAGCGAGCGCGGCACAGGACGAAGCGAAGTTCGGGAAAATTTGGTCGGCTAAAAGCTTTTGGTGCGAAAGGGGGGACTCGAACCCCCATGGATTGCTCCGCCAGATCCTAAGTCTGGTGCGTCTGCCAATTCCGCCACTTTCGCATGAACAACTTACGGACGACCTCCAGATTTGGTGGCAGTTTTGATGGCACTTCGCCTCCGCCTAGACTCCCCTTGATCCTTGTTCGTCACCAAGCGCTCTACGGCGTTCTGCTGGTGATCGGGGGCAAGATGTGCGTACCTCATCGTCATCTGGATCGTCTTATGGCCCATGAGCTGAGCTACTGTGCGCAGATCAACTCCAGCCATGACCAGTCTAGAGGCGAAGGTATGCCGGTTGCAATGCCAGGTGTATTCCTTAACCCCCCGCCGCCTCAACTGTCGGCTCAAACCAGTCCCGGGAGCCTCTCAACTTTTCTCCATTCTTGTTTAGGAAGACCCAGGGCGACTTCGGGGTTCTTGCTTTCAATTCTTTGAAAGCGGTCAAGGCCACGGCGTTCAAGGGCACAAACCGCCATTTGCCGGCCTCTTGCCGTTTGTTCGGTAGTTTCACAATTTTCTGCTTGAAATCCACCCGCTCCCAGCGCAGGCCAAATTGCTCGCCGGCACGTGCTCCAGTGTGAATGCTCACATCAAAAGCTGCGATATGCTGCGGGAACCTTTCCCGCAGGACATTCCGAATCGCCATCTCTTCGTGTTGATCCAGAAAACGGGTCCGACTATTGTCTCCAGCCTTGCGCCGGATTCTGGAAGCAGGGTTCTTTTCAACCTTCTCGTTGTCGAGGCCGACTGTGTATGCGAGCGAGAAGGCTGCCTGCCATCGGTTTCGGGTCGCCTCAGAACCCCACTTGCGTTCCTCCTTGGCTAAAGTCAACCACCGGATGATCTCCTGCTTGGTGATCTCTTCCGCTGGCCGATTGCCAAACATGGGACGCAAAATCTCATATTTCAACAGGAGCTCAGCGGTTGACCGAGCGGCATTCTCAGACTTCGAGTGCTCGAGTGCATCATCTATGAGTTCGCCAAATGTAATGGCTTTCGCTCGGAATTTCTCGGGCAGTTTGATGCGCTGCAGCTTTTCAGTCTTTCGCTTGGCGAGCAGATCGATAGCATCACCGCGCCGTCCTGCCTTCTCGCGGCGCCGCCGGCCAGATGCGTCGAAGTACTGGATCCACCAATTCCCGCTTTCTGGAGGTTGTTCATAAATCCCGCGGAGCTTCTTCTCTGGTAGTCTCGGCATCGTTCTCTCTTACACGCTCACCAGACTAGCACGCCGCTAAGGTAAGGTGAGTATGCAATGCATGCCATATCGGACAACCTCACTTCATCGTACGGCTACTTATCAACAATTGCTTTTCTGTTGTCCAATTTCTCTCCACGAGAATAAAGGGACACTTCCTAAACACCTGCGGCGCACTTCATCGCGCAACTCCCGATTAGTTGAACCCGCTGACTGATGCCGGATCAGCATACCGATAAACATGTCACATGGGCGTTTTTAAGGACTTATCCGTAGATCGTCGACATCCGTGAGTGCATTGGCCTGAAGTCGCTTTTAGAGGATAGATACTCCTTGAGAGTGATTCCTCCTGGCGATGCCGATTCGACAGTTCCTGATATCTCATCCACCGGCTCGGTGTAATGCCGGTCGGTCATGCGGATGACAGACTCGCGTGTCTTCTTTACCCGATTCAGGATCTTCTCGTACTCGATCTCCAGCTCGGTGTTGTTCTGTGCTTGACGGCCTATCTTCTGGCGGTAGGTGTTGTACTCACGTGAGTAGGGAGCTACATCGGCCAGGATGGCCAGCTTGTGGATGTCTGGATAATCTTCAGGGTTGACGTCTTTCAGTTCTGGATGGAGTGCTGCATATCCTTCACCGGGAAGACGGGCATAACCCTTGTCGACCTTGATGAAGGGATCACCCTCATGGAAGTTGACGTAGTAATCGTCGCCGGGGAGCCAGGAGGCGGCGGTGTTGGGGATCTCGTTGGCCTGTGGAGAGAAGGTCTCGTGTTGAACGAAACGCCGGAAGGGTTCGGTATAGCCGAAGTGTTCCTTCATGGACGGGGATGGTCCTACGCCGGCGCCCAGTTCCTTCTCGTAGTAACGACGGGTGAAGCTGTCGATCTGTCTTGATCCCTGGTAATCAACTTCTTTACCGAGTGAGTTGGTGTTGGAGCTTTGGTGGCGGACGGTCTTGAGTACATGATCATCATGGAATTAAATCTAGCGCCGCCTGAATTTACTTGACAGGCGGTGTTCATCAGGAGCAATACTCACATGAGTATGATTATAAACAATCAAGAAGACTTCAATCGGGTCAACCACCAGGTCTGGGGACAGTTGTTCGGCTTGTTTATCCAGAAGGGCCGCGAGAAAGGGAGCCGTTCAGTGAAGGAGGCGGCCGGGGTGGCCGGTATGGAGCAGTCTGAATGGCTGGCTGTCGAGGCCGGTCGTGTTCCAGAGACCGCTGCGCAGCTTCTTTCGATGGCCGGCGCCCTTGAGTTCAGCGATGTCCAGCTGGCAAACGTGACCTGCCTCTGCAGGGATGCCTGGAAAAAGTAAACGAGACTTGCCGCCGCCCCGGACCTTTCGGGGCACTGGCGGTTGGTACTCACATCCATATAAGCTCATCTCCAGAGGAAGGGGGTGAGAACAATCAAGAAGGAAGGGACAGGGATCAAACGCGTGAATATCAATATCCCAACAGAGCTTCACAACAGTTTTAAGGCCTCAACCGCAGCTCAGGGCCTGGAGATGACGGTCGTGCTTCTGGCGTTCATCCAAGGCTACGTAGCCAAGCATGGACCTGCCCCGCAGAAGAAGGGACGGCGCGCATGACGCGCGCCGCGCTCTACTCGCGGGTTTCGACTTATGATCAGAACCCCCAAACGCAGATCCTCGATCTGCGCCAGATGGCTGCTCAACGCGGCTATGTAATCGTCAGGGAATACACAGACAAGATCTCCGGCACGAAGGCCAAGCGGCCAGGGCTCGATGCCATGATGTCCGATGCACGCCATGGCAAGTTCGATGTTGTCCTGGTCTGGGCTTCGGACAGGATCGCCCGGTCGGTGAAGCACTTCCTCGATGTTCTTGACGAACTGAACAGATTGAAAATCGAGTACATCAGCTTCCGGGAAAATATCGATACCGGTGGCCCGCTCGGTCGGGCCATCGTGATCATCATCGGAGCCATCGCCGAGCTCGAGCGCAACCTGATCATCGAGAGGGTGCGCGCCGGCATGCGGCGCGCCCGGCTCGAAGGCCAGCACATCGGCCGCAAACCGCTGGAACTGGATCGTGCTGGAATCCGGAGTGACCGCGAGCATGGTCAGAGCTTCCGTCAGATCGCCAAAGGCCATCGAATCTCAACGGCCACCGTGCAGCGAGTGCTTCGAAAGCTCCCGCTCCAGGTACAAGTGCCGGTAGCGCTCGAAAAATCGGCCTGAAAACCCACCCGTCAACAACAACAAAACAAACGGCCGGATCTGCCCAATCCGGCCGTGTCAAAAGGTGTGGGCTAAATCACAGTCGATGACGCCCGTTCCGGGGCCTGGTTGGAGACCAGTACAATGGTTCCAATCCCAAAGCGCCGCTTTGCTGAACACTGAGGCGTTTTAAAGGAACTCTCGCGTAAACGGGCCTTAAACAACGGCAACGAGTACTTTTGCCAAAAACCCCCAGCAACGGCGCTAGAATCACGCGAGAATTCGAGTTTTGTCATCGCGATACGATGGTTGGCATGCGTAACCTGACGCTAGTTCCACGGCCGAGTTGACTGGCGATTTCCGCGCTGCCGCCGTGGAGCGTCAGGATGCTTTGCACGATAGCCAGGCCTAAGCCCGTGCCACCCGATGCCTTGGAGCGCGAAGGATCGACGCGGAAGAAGCGATCGAAAACCCTGGGCAGCGCTTCGGCAGGAATGCCGGCGCCGGAGTCGGAGACCTCTATACAAATAGTGGCCGCCTCGCTCGTAGCCGCCATTGTCACGGCTCCTCCAGGCGGCGTATGTGCGATGGCGTTCGAAACGAGGTTGCTCACCGCTCGAAGCATCAGTGAGCGATCCAGTTCCGCGAAGAGCCGCCCTTCCCCATTGTTGACGGCAAGCGAAACTCCTGCGTCGGCCGCAGAAGCTTCGTAGTAATCGCGGACCGTGGTCAGCAACTCGCCGATGTTCACGTTCTCGCGCGGCAACTCAGTAAAGGGGCTCTCCGCGCGGGCCAGAAACAGGAGATCGCCGATCAGCTCGGAAAGCCGGACGGCTTCTTCCAGTGAAGACTCCAGCACGTCGCGGTACTCGTCGACTGTTCGCGCGCGGGCCAGAGCTACTTCTGCTACTCCGCGGATATTGTTGACTGGGGTGCGCAGATCATGCGCGATGTCGGCCGTGAACCTCGATATGCGCTCGAAGGAATCTTCGAGACGCTCCAGCATTTCATTGAATGTCCCGGCCAGCGAGGCAAGTTCCGACGGGTAGCCTTCCGATCCGATCCGTTCGCGCAGATTCGTCGACGTGATTCTGCGCGCGGTTGCGGCGATCTCTTCGACGGGCCGAATGCCGTGCCGCGCAATCCGGTACCCCAGCAGCGGAAACAGAATCGACGTCGCGAGCAGAATGCCCCAGAACCATAGCCGGTAACGCGCGAGGAGTTCCTCTTCCTGTGAGACGTCGATGGCGATCTCAACCGTGTCGCTGTGAGTTGGTGGCGCGCCAACGGCAGCCGTAACGCAAGTTATCCGGAATGGTTTCCCATGTCTGCCCGCCATCGCAATCGAACGCTCAGCGCGGCCGCAGGTTCTGCTCTCGAGCTCCCCAAGATCCAACTGATCGGCCATGCCGGGGGTCGTCATGATCGGCGCGCCATGCTCGTTGAGAAGGCGAATGTAGAACTGCTGGTACCGGCGTGCGGCGGACTCCAATTCAATTTCTTCGTGCAGCGCATCTTCATCGTCCGGGCGTTCGCGCAGCATGGAGCGAATCACGTGCACCTTGTCGGCAAGAAACAGCTCTGTGCTACGGTCCAATTCGGTCCGCAGGACGATGTAGAGACTCGCCGTCGCCAGAATTACCAGCAACAGTCCCGCCAACGAGTAGGCTGCCGTCAGCCGGAAGGACAGTGTCTGACCCAGCCGTGGCCAGGCCGGCGAACTATGTTTCGGCTTCAAAGACATAGCCTGCGCCGCGAACCGTGTGAATCAACTTCACCGGGAAGGGGTCGTCCACCTTGCTTCGCAATCTTCGTACGTTGACGTCCACGACGTTGGTGTCGCTGTCGAAGTTCATATCCCAAACGGATTCGGCGATCAGCGTGCGCGAAAGTACTTCGCCCGCGCGCCGCGCCAGCAAAGTGAGCAAGAGAAATTCCTTGAATGTGAGTTCCAGCTTACGGCCGCCGCGCGTCGCCCGCTGGCGCAGCAAGTCGATCTCAAGATCCGCCATGCGCACTGTTTCCTCCGGGCGAGGGGTAGAACGGCGGAGCAACGAGCGCACACGGGCCAGAAGTTCGGAAAAAGCAAAGGGCTTTACCAGGTAGTCGTCGGCGCCGAGCTCGAAACCGCGCACGCGTTCATGCACGGCATCCCGCGCCGTGAGCATGAGGACCAGCGCTTTCCTGCCCGACTCGCGCAAGCGCGCAAGAACCTGCCATCCGTCCAGCACCGGAAGCATCACGTCAAGAATGATGAGGTCGTAATCGATTTCCTGAGCAAGGTGCAGGCCTTCGGCGCCGTCGGCAGCCTCATCGACAATGTAACCGGCTTCGCCGAGTCCTTTCTTGAGAAACTTGGCGGTTTTCACTTCGTCTTCAATAACCAGGATCTTCATTTGTTTTGGGCCTCAGCCAATCCAGATTTGTTACTTGAACTGCTGGTTGGGATCCGGCGAAAGAAACGAGTCTGCTTTTCGCCATTCCGGGGTTCGCGAACCCTTTTGAGCGTCGCACCATCGTCAAGGATCGACCAAGTCTCGGTTGACAGGAGAATGCGGCCGTCTTCATGTTCCTCGATCGAGAAGACAAGGCTTGAATCCTTCCACGCGACCGATGTTTTGAACTGGTCTCCGTCGGCTCCGGTCGACAGGGATACCTTTCCATCTGTTGTGTACCTCTGCATGGCGTGACGCGGGCTTGCAGAACTGCGCACGATCCACGTTTCAACCGTGAGTTCCGGCGCATGATGCTCGACTCGCAGCGTGACGTCTCCGCTCCGTTTCGGTTCGCTGCGATCATTGTCCAGCTTCCACTGGCCCGAGAAATCCGCCGTTCCCTGCGAACATGCAACGTGTGCAACCGTTGAAAGCAGCACGAAAACCAGGAGGATTCGTACCTTGCGATACATGGATGTCTTGCTCCTTCTTCCTCGCCGTCTCCGATGGATCGGCAAGGCAACCACGCAGGCCGACCGCGAATCTGATCGCGAACGTCAGAACTCGAGGCGCAACGCGAACTGCATCTCGCGCGGGGTTCCCGATCCAACCGGGGTTACTGGCGACACGGTGTTCACCGTATTGATGATGCTGCCAAACCCAGTGGTACTCGACGGGTTGAATGTTGACTGCGGCTGGCCCAACTGCGGGTGATTGAAGATGTTGTAGAACTCCGAACGAAACTCGAGGGCGAGGTTCTCCCGCAGGGAAATGTCTTTGCTGGCGCCGAGATCGATTTGCCATGTGCCCGGTCCGCGAACCAGGTTGCGCGGCGCAGTGCCGAACTCTCCGGCTGGCGTGACAAAGGCGGCTGGATTGATCCACTCCGCAACCGTTCGACCTCCCGGAGGAGTAATAGAAACGCCTGGAACCAAATCGGGGCGCTGCGTGCCGCTGTTCCCGTCCGGCGCGGTGTAGCTGCTGGGCATCAGCACATTCACCGGGAATCCTGTGCGAGCCAGTGCTGTCGTGGTCAACTTCCACTTGTCGGCGATGGCGCTTGCAATTCCGCGCTGATTCAGCATCGGTTTGCCCTGGCCGAAGGGGAGCTGATAGACCGCATTCCCATTGACCACATGACGGGCGTCCCAGGTGCCGCTGGCTCGATCGCAGGCCAGGCAAATGGCGTTCTGCGGGGACACCTCGTCCCCATCGCCGCTGCCGTTGGAGCCGTTGTCGATCTCGTGCGACCACATGTAATTGGCAGTCACCAACAGACCGCGCGAGAACGATCGCCGCATTGTCACGGAGAGACCGTTATACCTGCTCATGCCGATGGAGCCCCGCCAGCCGATCGAGGGGGCAAAGGCCGGATATTGGGCAATCCCGGTGGCCGGATCGATCAGGTTGACGACGTTGGTCTCCAGCAGATGCACGCCGTGGCTTCCCAAGTAAGAGACCGTGGCCACAAAATCCGCCGGTAGCTCCCGCTGCGCCGAAAAGCTCCACTGCTCAACATAGGAGTCCTTCCGGTTTCTTTGTTCGGCATTTGGTGAGATGGTTCCGGCGCCGAATGTGACCGGATAGGAAAGCGGTGACTTTGAGCTGCCTGTCACCGAATAGGAAGGCACTTCGTTTTTGGCGGGCAAGTTCTGATCGTCCAACTGGCCGTCTTCGTGGTAGATGCCGATTCCACCGCGGATCACCGTCCGGCTGTCCTTCCACGGCGTCCAGGCGAAGCCAACACGGGGATCGGCGTCGCCGTAGTTCTGCTGGCCAAAACTCGAGCCCACGCCGCAGAATCCCTGCGGCCCGCAGGTGTCAAAGTCGAAGGGGTTAGCCTTCCCGTGGGCTTCGTCGAAGAGATCGAAGATGGTGTAGCGCAAGCCCAGGTTGAGGGTGAAGTTCTGCTTCCACTTGTAATTGTCCTGCGCGTACACGAAGTAATCGTTCTTGCGCAAATCATTGATCGGCAACGCGCCAGTGAGTTTGGCTTTCGCGACTACGTCGTTTGCGAGGTTCTCAACCGAGGAAAACGTGAGCGAACCGTGCTGCCCGTAATTCTGGTTCATTTGAATGTAGCGGATCTCCACTCCGGCCTTGAAGGTGTGCCGGCCATGACTCCAGGTCAGGTTGTCGCGCCCCGAAAACGAGTTGCCCACGTAAACGCTGCTGTAGTTATAGTTCTCGGTTACAAATCCAGGCCCCGGCCCTCCTGCAATCGCAACCTGGTAGATAATTCCGGAGTCACTGAAGTTGTACTGGTTGTCGGTTGACCGATTGAAGCCTGCCTCGGCCTCGTTCACGAGATGGGAATTGAAGACGTGGAGCAATTCGAGGACGCCGTTGACCGGCGCGGAGACCTTCTGCTGCAAGTCCGTCGCGGCAGCCGAAAGCGGCTGTGTATTGACGGACCGGTCGTAACTGAAGCGCATAAAACCCGTGGTCTTTGTCGAAAAGTGCTGGTCGAGGCGCAGCATCGCCGAGCCCTCGTTGACCACCTGTGCGCATTCGCATGTCAACAGGTCGATGTTCGGATCGCTGGTTGACGTCAGAAACGCTTTTGGACCGGCACCGGGATATCCGTTGACGATCTCGTACACTGGCGAGGTGGTGGGAACGGTCGCTCTGAGGGAGGCGCTGGGTACGTCCCCGCTTACCGGATAGCCCCAGTTCTGCCGGTAAGCTTCGGAAGCGAGATAGAAAAATGTTTTATCGCGCACGATGGGGCCGCCCAGCGCTCCGCCAAACTGATTCAGGCGAAGAGGCTGCTGGGCCTCGCCATGGGAGGCCCAATCCGGCAGCGGTGCATCAAAGAAATCGTTGCGGACATACTCGAAGAGGCGTCCGTGGAAGCGGTTGGTGCCTGAGGGAGAACTCACATCCAATTGGGCGCCGCCTGTCGCGCCCTCTTCGGCGGTTGCCATCAGTGTATCGACGCGGAATTCCTGAATAGCATCAAGCGGAATGGCGAGCCGCACCCACTGGCGCTGCGTCTGATTCACGATGTTGGTGGCGTCGACGCCGTCATAGGTGAAGTTGCTATCGTCGAGGCCGCGTCCGGCAAAGCGAACCGTCCGCTGGTTGCTTCCGCCGGTGTCGATCGCGCCCGGGACATACGCCGTCAGCGCCGACCAGTCGCGGCCGTTGAGCGGCAGTTCATTTGCCTGCGTCCTCTCGATCAAGCCGGTCACCGCACTGGTACTGCGGTCCATCAGCGCCGAAGCGGACGAGACGTTGATGAGCTCTTCGCGGCCCGAAACCTGCAGCATCGCATCCAGGGTTTGCGTCCGCCCAATCACCTGCTTCAAGTCAACGATTTTCAGTGTCCGGAATCCAGGATGTTCGAAGGTGACCGTGTACGCGCCCACCGGCAATTCAGGAATGTTGTAGTTCCCGGTGGAGTCCGAAACGGTCTCACGCTGCATTTGGGTTGAGTTCTGCACGGCCGTAATGTGCGTCTCCGCCAGCACCTTGCCCGACGGATCGGTCACCGTGCCTGTCAACCCGCTACGGCCCACTTGCGCGAAACACGAAACGGCAAGAAAAGCGACTGCGCTGAGTTCGATCAATGCGCGAAGGCCTCGGACCATGGAAGACCTTCTCGCGAACTGGAGCTTTCTCTTCAACTGACAATGCATCTGCCCCCCCAGAAAGAACGGCATCTCGAGCGCATACCAATGATTCCGCATCACGCGCGCCGCTCGTGCGCGCATCGGAATCGCAATCCGGATGTTCAAGTTGTGAGAGTTGAAAACATGGGTCCTCGTTCTTCGCGACAGGCGAAGCACCGCTTCGGCTTCTCATGCGGCGAACTTTCAAACATTGACGTGTGTGCGAGACTCGATCGCGCTTGATGTATCCACGCACAAGCAGGATCCCGGAAGGACGCCTCAAATCTGATCCATGACAAATTCGTAATCTGGTTTTGTTATTTGCAGATCACTGAATAGTTAAGGCCCCGTCAAATATCGATTTCCACAGGATCGGCTATTTGCCGAGCGCGAAGATCTTCCGAAACCGATGAAGTTGCGGACCGGTGGAAAACTCGAGGCCGGTCAGCGAGCCCACTTTCGGTAGCGGATTCATACCGCTGCAAAGCGATGACAAAACTGTAATCTTCGCGTCATGCTGGTGTCTTTTTCGCGCTCCTACACTGGGCCTGTTGGCGCAACTCTACCGCTGCTTTAAAAGCTCCATGATGACTCGGATCGATTCAATGAGCAGCAACCGGTCGATTTGACGTGCCATCGCCTCGCTTGCCGAATTCGAATTCCCGTTTCCAGAAGCGACCTCAAGCTGCATAACCGATTCCGGGTCGCGTGATGGAAGAAACCTACAAAGGAGAACGATCCATGTCACGAGAGACTTCTCGAAATCATTCCGGGGTTAACCTGCTGCGTCCACTCGCCGGCCTGCTGGCGATGGGCCTGAGCGTTTCGGCGCTCTGGGGTCAATCCGTGCCGTTTCCGACATACGCGCCCGGCGAGAACACGGCGGCAACCACCGGCCCGACCTACGCGCAACCATTGGCCAAACCGTGGGTCGTCAGCGACGGGGCAATCATCACTCCCACAGGCACACAGGTCTACCTCGGCACCACCACCCGTGCCAAGGCCATCGCGCTGAATCCTACTGGCAATCACACCGCCGCGGTTCTTCAAATGAGCGCCCCGCAGGCCGTCACGGTTTTTAACACCCAGACTGGGGCTGTCCTGCAAACCTACAGCGTGCCCTACGTATCGGGTACAACGACTGCGTATGATTCAGACGGCAGCACCACCGGCATCAGCTATACGCCGGACGGCAAGTACCTGCTGTTCAGTCAGGACGGCAATTACGGCCCATCCAGCTATGTTTCCATCGCCAGCGTCAATGCGACTACGGGCTTGCTCACAAACTTCGCCCAAGTCAGTGTTCCGATGGACATCAACGCCGAGGATAGCCTGACCAACGTGACGTGCACTGCGTATAATGGCACCGCGAAGCCGCCATCAGGAAGCCCTGGGGGAACTTCGGGCAGCTTTGAAATTCCGTGCAGTTTCCCCTATTCGATTTTCTCGGATGATACGGTCACTTCCTATCCCATGGGCATCGCCATCTCGCCCGATGCCAAGACCGCCTACGTCGTTCTGGACAACAACGATACGTTGACCAAGATCGACCTGACCGCGGCGAAACCGGTCGAGGGTCCGGAGGTCCGCGTCGGTAACGTCCCTCATAGCGTCGTACTTTCACCGGATGGCAAAACCGCCTACGTCTCCAACGAGGCCGGCCGGATCGCTACCGCAACCGACTTCCAGGAATACTCCAACGGAACCCCGGTCGTCGCTCAGTACCCGACTGGCGCCACCAAGACCGGCACAGTGTCCGTGGTCGACCTGGCCTCGTTTAAGGTCACTGAAAACATCGAGACCGGCCTGCACCCGACCGGCATGGCCTTCTGGGGCAAGAAGCTGCTAGTCGCCAATGCCTATAGCGACAGCATCTCCGTAATCGATACGGACATCAACAAAGAGGAGCGGAGAATCGACCTCGGACTGCCGGTTAGAGTGCCCGGTGAACACAAAGCCGCCTACGGCGCCGGGCCCAACTCGATCGCCGTCGATGAGAAGACTGGCAAAGCCTACGTCGCGCTTTACAACGCCAATGCGATCGCCGTTGTCGACCTCCGCGAACACGCGTGGAGTCCAGTTGAGGGCATGATTCCTGTCGGCTATGCGCCGGCTTCGGTTGTGCTTGATGCAGCGGACAACGTGCTGCTCGTTGCCAACGACAAGGGCATCGGCACCACGGGCTACGGGGTGGGGCCGTCTCCGACAAAAACGACCGAGAATTCGTATGCAAGTTACTACGGCGTGGCCGCCTTCAATACCCACCAGGACCTTGGAACCGTCAGCATCGTTCCCGTTCCGCACTACGACGACTTGGTGGGGATGACCCGGCAGGTCTTCGAGAACAACCACTGGGATCTGGCGGAAAATATCTGGTCAGCAGCAGGTGGCGACGAACACCACCGTCCTCGCGCAATCCCAGAGAGGATCGGCGATCCCTCGAAGATCAAGCATGTGTTCCTAATCATCCGCGAAAACCGCACTTACGATCAGATGCTGGGCGACGTGACAGAAGGCAACGGCGACCCGACACTGGCGGTTTTTGGCGACAACTCGAGCTACGCTTTGTATCCCGTCGTAACACCCAACGTGCACACGCTGGTGAAGCGCTTCCCGCTTCTCGACAACTTCTACGACCCGAGCCGGCAGTCGGCCGACGGTCACAACTGGATCATGCAGGCCATCGCCCCTTACTCCGACGACATTCAGTCGCCGGACTGGCTCCGCGACTACCCCTCCAACGGCGGCGATGCAATCGCTTATCAGAAGAAGGGTAATCTGCTCGACCAGGGTGATGCGGCCGGCCTCACTATGAAGAACTACGGCGAGTACGTGGAGTACAACACCTTCACAGTGCCGGGTTGCACCCCAACGAACCTTACTCAGGCAAACGGTTATAACGGCCCCGGTAAGGCGGTTGCCCTACCGTTTGTTGTTTCCGACAGTTGCGAGCCGAGCTGGAGCCAGTTCTACAACGACACATTGTTGTACGAGGCCGGCAAAGAGCCGCAGCTTCAGTACTACAACACCATAAACTCGTTCTCCCCGCTCCCCAACGTAATGAAGTACGCTGTCCAGAACTTCCCGCAGTTCGATTTGGGCATCCCCGATCAGTACCGCGTCGATGTCTGGAAGCAGGACTTTGACAAGGACGTGGCTGCTGGTTCAGTGCCTCAGTTGAGCTTCATCTGGATCATGAGCGATCACACCACGGGCCCGCCGAATGCGACAGCCGAAGAGGCCGATAACGACCTGGCCATTGGGCGCATTGTCGACGAGATCAGCCACAGCTCAGTGTGGAAAGACTCGGCGATCTTCATCGAGGAAGATGACGCGCAAAACGGCGTAGACCACGTTGACGGTCACCGCAGCCCGGCCTATGTCATCAGCCCCTACGTCAAGCAGCAGGTGAACTCCGACGGCACTGGAGCCGGAGTGACCGAGGAAAGCACCTTCTATACGCAGGTCAACCTGACCCGTACGATCGAGCAGATTCTCGGCCTGAAGCCGATGAACCAGAACGACCTTGTGGCCTCGCCGATGAAGACGCTGTTTGTCGACGATCCACCCGCGATGAACTTCCTGCCGTGGGCTCACGTGGCGAACCAGACCCCGCTCTGTTACGGTGTTGCGGGTTATGTGGCCCCGACGAGCATCAGCCCCAACCTCAACACTTGCAGCACCTCGGTGGCAACCCTGCAGGATAGCCCCGCAGTCCAGGCTCTACGGACTGGCTGGCTCAAAATGAAAACGCAGGTCTTCGCTGCCAAATATCACGTGCCCGACTCCTTGGATCCGGACACAGTCAGCCACTTCGACTGGTACGAGGCCACCGGGTTTAAGGTCCCCTTCCCAGGCGAGAAAAAAGTTCGCCCAGCCAGCGACTTCAAACGCAAGGTGCACGTTGCTAAAGCCGATCTGGACGACTAAAACACATTCCAATCTCAACGGCCCTCTCTTCGATAATCCCCGGAGAGAGGGCTTTCTTCATGCCTCAAATGCAAAGCCCCTACCGACTTAAGTAGGCCACGCCACCGGCGCGGACATTTCTGCCCCCGGCTCGTCCCGAGACAACTCAGGGCACAAATCGCGTGTCGATTTTCCTTCTTACTAAATTGGTGAAAAAACAATCCGGGTCCTGAGGTTGAGGAGCGACGGCAGAATTTCCTTATCGCCATCAAGAGCATGAAGGAGTGTTGGGTGTTGTGCTGGGAAAGTGCTACAGGGGACTGCAGAAAGAGCCATCTGGGTTTCCGGTCGAGACGGAACTAGAAGGTCCTGCCACTAAAGGAGTAGCGGGTTGGAACAACAGATCAGATTAGTCCCGCCGAGTCGGCTTCTGTCCAGAAATCGATTCTGGAACAGACGCGTCCTCTGGCAACCAGTCCCCGGAACGGGCGTCATCGACTGTGATTTAGCCCACACCTTTTGGCACGGCCGGATCGGGCAGATCCGGCCGTTTGTTTTGTTGTAGTTGACGGGTGGGTTTTCAGGCCGATTTTGTCACAGGGCAAAAGGGGCTGACTCAGGCTGATTTTTCTAGTGCGTCCAGTTCCTGCGCTTGGACCGGCGGCATTCGAAGCACACGCTGCGCCGTATCCTTTTCAACGCATGCACGTCTGCGGCAACGAAGTTCCCGGCGCAGGCGCAACCCAATCAGGAAATCTGCATACGTACTCTTTAGAAATGTTCAGGAACCCAGGACCCATACTATACACACTTCAAGGGCTGGTTGTGGTCGCATCAATTCCAGGACTGGCGCAGCGCAGCCTGATTCCCATTGCCGGTCGCGCTTCCCGGATCGGGCTTGGCGGACTACTCGACTCCAAGCACTTTCACGATGACGCGTTTGCGGCGCTGGCCGTCGAACTCGGCGTAGAAGACCCGCTGCCAGGTGCCCAGGTCGAGCTTGCCATTGGTGACCGGCAAGGTGGTTTCGTGGTGCAGCAGCAGGGACTTAAGATGCGCATCGCCGTTGTCTTCGCCGGTGCGGTGGTGCTTGTAATCGGGCTGCGCGGGGGCCAGTTCTTCAAGCCACTTGGCGATGTCTTCAATCAGGCCGCTTTCGTGGTCGTTTACATAAACCGCCGCAGTAATGTGCATGGGCGAGACGAAGCACAGGCCGTCGCGGACGCCGCTTCGCTTTACGATTTCTTCAATTTCGTCGGTGATGTGGACCATCTCGCGGCGCTTTTTGGTTTCAAAGACGAGATACTCGGTGTGACTCTTCATGGCAGCCTCCAGGCAAGGGCCGCGTGCGACGGTGCGGCTCAACCATTATCCTAGAGCCATGACCGCAACCAATTCTCCCAATGCCGATGAGCATTGCCAGTGCGGAATGGATCTGCTCGCTTCTGGAGCGGCTGCTGAAGCGGCGGAGGAATTTCGGGCGGCGATTGGGGCCGATCCAGGACATGTGGAAGCGCATCATGGGCTGGTGCGGGCACTACGGGATGCGGGGCGGCTGGAGCAGTCAGTAGGCGCGGCTTTGGCGTTGACGGCGCTGACACCGGCCGACCCGCTTGCGCATACGGCGCTATCGATCAGCCTGCAAACCGCGGGGCATGTGCCGGAGGCCGAGACGGCGGCGGCGCGGGCGCGTGTGCTGGAGTGGAAGATTCAGTTGCAGACGCCGGCCGAGGAAGCGACAGCGGATGAGCCATCAGCAGGGCAGGGTCTGAAGCCGTGAGAGGTGGGCGCGTGTTGAGTTCCGGCAAACGCCTGCGCCGGATGCATGACCTGCTTGCGCAGGCGTACGGGCCGCAACACTGGTGGCCGGCGAAGACACAGTTTGAAGTAATTCTTGGCGCCTACCTGACGCAAAACACGGCATGGAAGGCGGTTGAGCGGTCGCTCGCGAAACTGCGCGCGGCGGGGGCGCTGACCGTAGAGGGATTGCGCAGGCTGACGGTCGAAGAAGTGCGACAGTGCATTCGGCCTTCGGGTTTTTATATGCGGAAGGCGCCGGCGCTAAAGGCGTTTATTGCGATGCTGGATGGGGAGTTTGAGGGATCTCTTGAGAAAATGGCGGCCAAGCCGACGGCCGCGCTGCGTCCTCGTCTGTTGGCATTGCCGGGCGTGGGGCCGGAGACCGCGGATGCCATTCTGCTCTATGCGCTGGGCCACGCAGTTCCCGTGGCGGACGAGTATCTGCGCCGCATTGTCGAGCGGCATGGGTTGGCGGTGTTGACCTCCGGGCCGAAGAGCTATGAAGCGCTGACTGAATTGACTCGGCAGGCTTTTGTGTCCGATCCGGCGGATGAAAGGGGGCGGCTGTTCAACGAATTTCATGCATTGACGGTGGCGGTGGGCAAGGCGCATTGCGGGCGAACAGCGCGCTGCGAGGGTTGTCCGCTGGCCGGCGATCTGCGCAATGCAAGGTGAAAGTGGCACTCGTCTGTTCAGCCCCCGCCAGCGTAATCTGGAAAGATCATGAGTCCAACCGCGCAACAACCGCAGATGAATCTTGTCCAGTCTCCCGACTATCGCGAGTCCTATGCCAACAGCGTCCAGGTACGCGTCAGCGTATGGGATTTCCAGCTTGTCTTCGGGCTGGCTTCGAGCGAAACCCCTGAAGAGGTCACGATCCGCAACCACCAGGCGATTTTTTTGAGCCCGCAGCAGGCAAAGGCGCTGTGGAATGTGCTGGGCCAGAATCTTGCGCAGTACGAACAGGCATTCGGCACGCTGAACCTGGAGCCGCAGAGCCACAACTTTCCGCAGGGACCGGTCAACTAGGGAAGAAGAGAACGGACGAGTAGGGAACAAGGGAACGGACGAGGGTTGATTCTTTGGGTTTCAAGAAGTTTTTCGAGCCACGGCTGGATGCGCCGCTGCCGCTTTGGATGATTTTTCCGGTCATCTTCGCGGCGCTTTACGCGAGCCACTTCACGCTGCTGGGAGTTCCGTATTACTGGGATGAAGCAGGCTACTACATACCTGCGGCGTGGGACTTTTTCCGCACAGGTTCGCTGATTCCTATTACCACGCTGACCAATGCGCATCCTCCGCTGCCGAGCATTTATCTCGCGCTTTGGTGGAAGGCTTCAGGCTTTCTGCCTGAGGTGACGCGTGAGGCGGTGCTGCTCGTCGCGGCGCTGGGGCTGCTGGCGGTGTGGCGGCTGGCGATGAGGCTGGTTGGCGTTGCGTCGGTGGCTTTTTGGACCGTGCTTCTGACGGGACTCTATCCGATCTGGTTTGCGCAGAGTTCGCTCGCTCATGCGGACATTTTTGCGGCGGCCTGCACACTGTGGGGGCTGGTGTTCGCGTTGCCGGTGAGCGATCGCAAGCCCTGGGCTGCGGCGCTCTGGTTTTCGGCCGCGGCGCTTTCGAAGGAGACAGCCATCGCGTTCCCGCTGACCTTGGCTATGGTTAGTCTGGTGGAGGCTTTTCGCGCGCATCCGGCGGTCCGAAGGCGGCTGCTCGCAGAGACGGCCTGGCTTTTGAGCTGCGTTCTGCCGCTGATGGCGTGGTACGGATGGCACTACGCAAAAACCGGGTTTCTCTTCGGCAATCCGGAGTTTCTGCGCTACAACGCGCGGGCGAATCTTTCACCGGTGCGCTTTCTGGCGGCGTTCGGACATCGCATTCTCCACCTCACCATGCACATGAACATGTTTGTACCGGTGCTGATGACGATTGCGGCCCTGCTGCTGGAACCGCGGCCCGATGGCGCGGGCGGCGAACGCGCGCGCATCGACCTTCCGGCGATGCGCCGGATCTTTATGCTGCTGCTGGTGAATGCAGTGCTTTTCAGTGTGCTGGGCGGCGCGCTGCTCACGCGCTATCTGCTACCGATGTATCCTCTGGTGCTGCTGGTGGCCGTGACTGCGTTTTACCGGCGGATCCCTTATTGGCACCTGGTTGCCGGATTCTCAGCGGCGGCGTTTCTGGTGGGGCTTTTTGTCAATCCGCCTTACGGGTTTGCGCCGGAAGACAACCTGGCGTACGCGCACGTGGTGCGGCTTCACTTGTCTGGCATCGCGCAGCTTGAACATCGGTATCCCGGCGCGACGGTGCTTTCTGCCTGGCCCATGACAGACGAGTTGACCAGGCCGGAATTGGGCTACGTGAAGCAGTCGTGGGATGTGGTGCGGATCGAAGACTTCACTTCCGCGCAGATTGAGATTGCGGCCCAGGAGCCGGAAAAATATTCAGCGGCGCTGGTCTTCTCGACCAAGTACGATCCGCCGGCGTCGCTTTTCAGCCTGGGGGCGAAGAGCGAAGCGCTGGATGAGCAATACTTCGGGCTGCACCACGATATGCCGCCCGAGCTGATCGCCGCAGAACTCCACGGCACGATGGTGTGGAAGCGCGACGACGACGGGATGTGGATTGCGCTGATCCGCTTTGACCGGCAGGTGGAGGCGCGGCTTGAGCGCTACGCGCCGGCTCGGCATTGAGGCAGAGGAACCGTCGGCGCCTTTGCCGGAGAGACCGGGTGTGGGCCGCAACGCCTATAATCAGGCTGTTGTGCTTACTCTATTTTCATTGCGGTTGAGCAAAAAGCGGCGGCTCACGGCCGGCGTGGGGATCCTGGTCTTCTTCGCTATTTCGACGGGCGCTTTCTTTGGTGCGGTTTGTGCACGCGGCCAGGGGGCCAGCGACGCAAGCGCGAACTCTTCCGCAGCGGACCGGGGGCGCATTCTGCTGGTGTTGCCGTTCGATAACCGGACCGGCCAGCCCAGCCTGGAATGGATTCGCGAGGCAGCGGCGGTATTGCTGAGCAGCCGCTTTCGATCGGTCGGTTTCGACCCCACCAGCCGCGCCGACCGGATGTACGCGCTAGACCACCTGGGACTGCCGCAGGGCTTCCAACCGTCGCGTGCCAGTTCGCTGAAACTGGCACAGACGCTGGATGCGGACTCGATTGTGGTGGGCAGCTACATTACCGACGGAAGCGCCATTGTGGCCGAGGCCCGGCTGGTGGACGTGCCCAATTTGAGAATGAGCGAACCGGTGACGGCGCGCGGCGAGATGAACAACATGATCGACGTCTTCGACTCGCTGGCGTGGAAACTGACCCGGCAACTTGACCCGCGCGCAAATGTGGCCGAGGAGACCTTTATCGCTGCGGGAAAAGGCTTGCACCTGACAGCGTTTGAGCAGTACATACGGGGAATAACGGAGCCCGACCAGGCCGAGCGGCTGAAGCACCTTAACCAGGCCGTGGAGTTGAACCCAGATTTGAGTCCGGCATGGATGGCGCTGGGCCGCGAGGAATATAACGGCCAGCAATACGAAAAAGCTGCCCAAGCGTTTGCCAAGGTGGACAAGAGTTCCCCAGACGGACTGGAGGCCGGCTACTACGGCGGCTTGTCACTACTTTTCTCAGGTGATTACGCGAAGGCTGAGAGCGCATTTGCCGGCGTGGCGCGAATCCTGCCGCTAGCCGAGGTGGTGAACAACGAGGGGGTTGCAGTGAGCCGCCAGGGCCATGACGGCACGGAGTTGTTCATGCAGGCAGCAGCAGACGATCCCAACTCCGCGGACTATCACTTCAACCTGGCGGTGAGCCTGAAGCGGCATGGGCAGGCGCCGGGAGCCCTGAATGAGTTGGCCCAGTGCTTGAAGCTGCGGCCCGGCGACGCCGAGGCGTTGGCGATGCAGGCGGCGTGGAAACAGCCCGCCAGCAAACCGGGGGCGCAAGCCTCTGCCGTAACTGGCGCAGGTCCCAATGCCGACCCGGCTCCCGATCCGCTGGAGCGCATAGTGCGCAGCTTCGATGCCGCAGCCTTCAGACAGGCAGCGCAGATGCTGGACCAGGTGGACGCGGCGCGGCTGGCTGCGCTGCCTCCGCTGGAGCAGGCACAGACTCTTTCGTCGCAGGCAAGCGGTTTTCTGAACCGGGGGTTGCTACTGGAGGCGGAGAGGCTTTATCAATCGGCTGTGGCTGCCGATGGCAACTGCGCTGAGGCTCACGCCGGGCTGGCACAGGTTCGCGAACGCTCGGGCGACGCGACTGGCGCAAGGATGGAAGCGCATCAGGCCCTGGAACTGAAACCGAGCGCGGATGCGTACCTGGTATTGGGCCGGCTCGATCTTGCGGCCAACGACTTGAGCGAGGCCGGCAACGATGCCGCAGCCGCTCTGAAACTGGATCCCAACAACCAGGCGGCTCTGGAGTTGGCTCGACAGGTTCAGGCCAAGGCTGGCCATTGAACGCAGGGCTCCCGGCCAGGCCCTGAAGGAGCAAGCCATGCTTGATGGACTAGAGCGGTCAGCAAGAACGATTGGTTGGGTTGCGGGTTTGGTTGCGGCAGCGGGAGTGGGATTTTCGTCTCTTGCGCAGCAGCAAGCGCAGGTTCAGCCACGTGTCGACCGGTTCGTGCTAAAAGACACGATTCAGCCTGTCACGCAGGCAGAACTGATCCGGGCCATTTCGCTGGCCAACTCCGACGGCTCCCAAGCACTGCTTGTGGAATTGGATACGCCGGGCGGTCTTCTCGATTCAACCCGGACCATGGCTGGAGCAATTCTGGATTCGCGGGTTCCGGTCATCGTTTATGTGGCGCCGGCCGGAGCGCGAGCCGGTTCGGCAGGCTTCTTTCTTTTGGAGGCGGCAGACATAGCCGCCATGGCTCCCGGCACGAACGCCGGAGCGGCGCACCCGGTGCTTGAGTTTGGCGGCCAGCCCGACGCTACCATGAGCCAGAAAATTGAGAACGACGCCGAAGCATTTTTGCGTTCTTACGTCACCCGGCGCAACCGCAACGCCGATGCGGCGCAGGAGGCCGTGCACTCCTCTCACTCCTACACCGCCGAGGAAGCGCTGAACCAGCACCTTATCGACCTGATTGCGAACAACGACACAGAGCTGCTGGCCGCGCTTGATGGCCGGCAGATTACGCGCCTGGACGGAAATAAACTGACGCTGCATCTGACCGGGGCGCGGATCGTGGAATTGAAGCCTTCCACGCGCGACGAACTGCTGGGCTGGCTTGTCGATCCCAACATCGCGCTGCTTTTCCTTGTAGGCGGCGCGCTGCTCATTTACCTCGAATTCAATTCGCCGGGAACCATCGTTCCCGGCGCACTGGGCACGCTGATGGTGCTACTGGCGATTTTTGCGCTCAACCTGCTGCCCATCCGCTATACCGCCGTCCTGCTGCTGGTTGCGGCGCTGATTCTGCTTCTGCTTGAAGCAAAGTTCGGCGGTCACGGAGTGCTGGCGATTGCCGGTATTGTCTGCCTGACTTTTGGAACGCTTACCCTGGTGGCCGCGCCCGTGCCGGAGATGGGCGTTACGCCCTGGGTGGCCTTTGCGGTCAGCGCGGGGTTCGGCGGGATCACGGTGTTTCTGGTGCGGCTTGCCGTGCGCGCCCGACGCCGCAAAGCCATGATTGGCGCTGACGCCATGGTGGGCTGCAAAGCCGTCGCCATGGAGCAGCTGGATCCCGAGGGGCATGTGCTGGTGGAGGGAGAGATTTGGCGCGCAGTAGCTGGAGCGCCTGTGCCCAAAGGCGCAAGCCTGCGCGTTGTAAGCCACGAAGAGATGTTGCTTCACGTTGCCCAGGATTCGGCTTCCCTGACGCCGGATTCCACATCGTAAACCGCACTGGAGTTTCTGGAACGGAGTACAATCCGTCCTGAGTGAGGGTGTAAAAATGTCAATCTCCGATCTGCCCATTCCAACGCTGATTCTGATCGCAATCGTTGTTCTTTATTTACTGAACTCCATCAAAATTCTTCGCGAATACGAGCGCGGCGTGATTTTCAGACTGGGCCGCGTTTTGGGAACCCCCAAGGGCCCCGGCATCATTCTTGTATTCAGGCCGCTGGACCAGATCGTACGCATCTCGCTGCGCCAGGAAGTTTTGGAAGTTCCTCCGCAGGATGTGATTACGCGCGACAACGTCACCATCAAAGTGAACGCCGTGGTCACGCTCTACGTGGTTAATCCCAACGACGCCGCAATCAAGGTGGTGAATTACGTTTACCAGACCTCGCAGTTCGCCCAGACAACGCTTCGCTCCGTGCTGGGCGAGGTGGAACTGGACGAGCTGCTGAGCCATCGGGACAAGCTCAACCTCAAGATCCAAACCATCATCGACCAGAGAACCGAACCTTTTGGCGTCAAGGTCGTCTCAGTAGAAGTGAAGCAGGTGGATCTACCGGAGTCGATGTTGCGCGCCATGGCCAAGCAGGCCGAGGCAGAGCGCGAAAAGAGGTCGAAAATCATTCATGCAGAGGGTGAGTTCAATGCCGCGCAAAAGCTGGTGGATGCCGCCGCATTGATGGCCACGCAGCCGATGACCCTACAATTGCGCTACCTGCAAACGCTCAGTGACATTGGGGTCGAAAAGAACACGACCATTGTGTTCCCGCTGCCACTGGAGATGATGACGCTGCTGAACAAGCTTGGAAGCTCGGCTCAGTTGAATGCCGGAAAACCCTAAAACTCAGGACGGTCCATGAGGGGAGTCTTCGACGACAAGGAACTTGAGGAGCCCAAGGCCCGCGGCGACAAGGAAGTCACGCTGGGCACGGGCGCGGTTTTCCTCATTGTTTTTGGGCTGCTGGTTCTCTGCGGTCTTTGCTTTGGCATGGGATATGCAGTTGGGCATCGCGGAGGGCAGTCGAATGCGGCAGCGGGGCAGCCGCCCGCGGACGCGCAGATGTCTGCAGAAAACAACGGGGCGCAAGCGAACGGTTCGCTGCCGAAGCCGTCAGCCACGGTACAGACGGCGGTTCCTGCGCCGGTTCAGAATGCAACGCCGGGAGACGGTTCGCAGACGGGAACCGCTGGTCAACCGCAATCCGCTGGCGCAGCAAGTACGCCGATTGCCGTGCAACCAGCTTCGAACCCGGCAACGCAGCAATCAACTCCTTCAAACCAGCCGGTTGTTCGTCCCGCGCTGCCTGCGACTGCGGCGCAGACGGTTTCGGCATCGAGTGCGCAACCGGCTGCCCCACCTGCCGTTTCCATCATGGTCCAAATCGCTGCCGTCTCTCACGAAGAGGACGCAGACGTGTTGGTCGGCGCCTTGCGCAAGCATGGTTACCAGGTCAGTGCCCAGCGCGAACCGGCTGACAATCTCATCCATGTTCGCATTGGGCCCTTCAACGACCGCAACGAAGCAAACCGCTGGCGTTTGAAGCTGCTCAATGATGGCTATAACGCCTTAATCCAGCCGTAGAGAAATGGAGAAATATCAGTTCCGCATCCACTCCGGCAAGCCGGAGGCAATGGAGGTGCGCACGGCCGCCATCAACTGCTCACGCGTTTCGAAATCTCGCGGGTAAATTGGAGCGTGGAAGACAAAATGCGCGGTTCCAGGTTTGAGGGCGAAGCTGCCTTTGGCCAATAGAGTCTCTGTGCCGTAGACCGACACGGGGATGCACGGCGCCCCGGTCTGCATGGCCAGGTAGAAGGTGCCTTTCTTGAAGGGGAGCAAACGGCCGTCTTTTGAACGCGTGCCTTCAACGAACGTCGTGATGTGGATGCCCTTTTCGAGGATTCGTCTGGCGGCGGCAACAATCTCCTGTGCGGTCGATGCGTTTCCCGCGCGGTCCACTGGAATGAACTCGCCGAGCTTCATGCAATAGCCGAAGATGGGAATATTGAATATCGATCGTTTGGCGAAGCCGGAGGTGCGCCCTGGAATGCGCGGTATCAACCCCGGTGGATCGAGATTGGACACGTGGTTGGCCATGAAGATGCATGCCTGATCGGAGGGAACGTGTTCGCGCCCTTCGACACGCACACGAATACCCGCCGCACGGAAGCCGGTGCGGACGATGAAGCAAGTGACCGAGTAGAGCGGGCCCACATTGCCGGTAATGACGGCAAGCGGAATGAAGATCACCGCCGAAGGGAGACTTAAGGCGAGGATGACGACAAAAACGAAAATCGAAGCAATCATGGGTCTTCCGTAAATTTGCCGGTTGCTGTCTTGACCCGGCGAAGCCAATGCAAGAGGTTGTCCCAAACGGGATGGTATCTCTATGATCGCATCCACTGCGGCAGTCCGGAAGCGATAGCTGCGCGAACGGCTTGAGTGAGCTCTTCGCGGGTGGCAAAATCGGCGGGGTCGATGGGCGGATGAAAGACTACATTCGCAATGCCGGGATGCATGCGAAGGCTTCCCTTGCTCAGAATTCTCTCTGTGCCGTGGATGGAGACTGGGATACACAGCGCTCCGGCCCCGATGGCCAGGAAGAACGGGCCTTTTTTGAAGGGCAGCATGCGTCCGTCAGGCGAACGCGTGCCTTCAACAAACGTGGTGATGTGCACGCCTTTGGCCAATACGCGTTCTGCCGCAGCGACGCTTTCTTTGGCGGCGGTTGCGTTGCCGCTGCGGTCGACGGCGATGAACTCGCCCATGCGAAAGCCGGTGCCCAGTACAGGCAGTTCCATCAGCGAACGCTTCATGAAAGCCGAGGTGCGCCCCGGAATGAGCGAGATGAGCGCGGGCGGATCGAGGTTCGAAACATGGTTTGACATGAAGATGCAGGCGCGGTCCCTGGGAATGTTTTCAAAGCCCGTGGTGTTGAAGTGGACACCGGCCATGCGGCAACTGCTGGAGAGCATGAAACGCGTGCTCTTATAGAGCGGCAGCACATTGCCCGTGAGCCAGCACCAGGGTATGAACAGAAGCGCCGTGGGAATTCCCGTGACGATCATGGTGGCGATGAACAAAAGAGAAGAAAGCATACGAGTCTTTCATTGCGTTCAGGAGTGAAGCTCCCGGAGCCGCGCCGGCAGTTTCTCATAGATGCCGTCGAAGCCGCCATTGGAGAGGATTGCCACAACGTCGCCGGGCTTGAGCCGCGATGCAATTCCGCTGACAATTGCGTCGGCATCGGGAAGCAGTTCGGCCTTTGGGTCTTCAGGCGCTGTAGTCGCCTCGCCGGCATTCAAGGCGCGAACCACGTCTTCAGGATGAAGGCGTTCGGCGTCGGGAATGCGCTGCTGCTGATAAACACCTGCCAGCACCACGCGATCGGCCAGGCGCAGACTTGCCACAAGGTCGGCTTCGAGTACCTTGCGCCGCAAAGTGTTTGAGCGCGGCTCCAGCACGGCCCACAGACGGGATTTTGGATAGACGGACCGCAGAGCGCGCAGCGTTTCGCGAATGGCCGTGGGATGGTGCGCGAAGTCCTCGATAACGGTTATACCTGCGATTTCCGCGCGAATTTCGAGACGTCTTTTGACGCTCTTGAAGGATTTGAGCGCGGCCAGAATGGCTTCCTTCTTTACGCCCTGACCAAAGGCCAGAGCCGCTGCGGCAGTGGCGTTCAACGCATTATGTTCGCCGGCCATCTGCATTTCAAGTTCAGCCCAGAGCGTGCCGCTATACCAAACCTCCCAGCGCGTTTTGCCATTTTCGTGTCGAAGGTTCTGGAGGCGCCAGTCAGCGGATTCCAAGAAGCCGTAGCGCTCCACGGGGCAGAGGGCGCGAGATACGCACTCGGTCACGTTTTCGCTGCCGTCGAAGGCCACAATCAGGCCGCGGCGCGGAACTAGATTCACGAGGCGTTTGAAGGCGATTTTTACGGCGTCGAGGTCCGCGTAGATGTCGGCGTGGTCGAATTCGACGTGGGTGAGAATCAGCGCGTCGGGAAAATAATGCAGGAACTTCGGTCCCTTGTCGAAGAAGGCAGTATCGTATTCGTCGCCTTCCACAATGAAGGTGCGGGTTGGCCGCAATTGAAAGCTCGATCCAAAGTTCTCGGCTACGCCGCCGATCAGGAACGAGGGCTCCAGGGCCGGTGTCTCACGCGCGGCCGTTTGGTAGATCCAGGCCAACATGCTGGTGGTGGTCGTCTTGCCGTGCGTCCCGGCGACAACCAGCGACTCGCGGCCAATGAGGAACTCTTCCCTAAGCAGGGCGGCCATCGAGGTGAAGGGAATGTGCTCGTCGAGGACACGCTCAATCTCAGGATTGCCGCGCGAAAGCGCGTTGCCGATCACAACCAGGTCCGGCTTGGGATCGAGATTCGATTCGGCGTAAGGCTCGAGTATTGAAATCCCAAGGCTGCGCAGCAAATCGCTCATGGGTGGATAAGCGGCCTTGTCGGAGCCGGTGATGCGGTAGCCCTTCAACTTCAAAAGCCCGGCAAGTGACGCCATGGCCGTGCCGCAAATTCCACTGAGATGAATGTGCCGGGACAAAGTCGTCACCGTTTCACCGCCGCTTCAAGCAGATGCAATTCCGCTTCAGAAGCAGCCGACAGTTCGGCCTGCACGCCGAAGGTCAGCGTCACGTTCTGGCGGGAGACGTGTCCGCTGCGCAGCCCGATGGCGATGGGTCCATCGAAGCCCGAGAGCGCGCTAAGGATTGCCTGATCGAGCAGCTCCGGGGCGGCGCCTGGAGAAACGCAATCGAGCATTTCGCCAAACACGATACCGCGCACTCCCTCCAGCTTGCCTGCGTGGCGCAACTGCCACAACATGCGATCGACCTGGTAGGGTTTTGCGCCGACGTCTTCAATAAAGAGCAGCTTATCTTCTGTCTGCGGTTCCCATTCCGTGCCCAGCAACGCAACCAGAATGCTGAGGCAGCCGCCGTAGAGAGTGCCTTCCGCTTTGCCGGGCTGCAGCACGCGCAGTCCTTCTGCCGCTCCCACGCCGTAAAGCTCGCCTGCAAGCGCCGACCGAAAACTCGGCACGTGGACGCCGTCTTCAAGATAGAAATCCGCGGCCGCCATCGGCCCATGGAACGCGGGCAGGCCAAGTTCGTCAAGCAACCGGAGTTGTATGCCTGTCAGGTCACTGTAGGCGAAGAAGGGCTTGGGATTTTTACGGATGAGACTCGTGTCCAAGTCGCCCAATAAGTAGCCGGAGCCGTAGCCGCCACGCAGGCACATCACTACGCTTGCGCTTTCATCCGCAAAGGCTGCGTGCAGATCGGCGAGGCGCTGCGCATCTGTTCCGGCAAAGTAGAGCGGACCGCGTTCAAGAGCGGATGCGCCGAGCCGAGCGTCAAAGCCGAGCGCTTTCAAGGACTGGAGTCCGCGCTCGATGCGGTCGGGCTGCGCAAATGAAGCAGGCGCGATGACGGTAATGCCTGCGCCGGGGCTAATGGCCGGCGGTCTCAACAAATTTGTCGTCTCTGCTGGCATCTTTACCAGGCCTCGCCCCGCGTAATCAGACTGGCCGGGCCGGTCAGCCACAACTCGGTTCCAGGTCCGTCCCAGGAGACAGATTGCGCGCCTCCGGGTGCGACAACTGTGAGCGGCGAAATGCAGCCGCTGGACGCGAGAACCGCCGTGGCCGATGCCGAGCTGCCCGTGCCCGACGAGGTCGTTGGTCCCACTCCGCGTTCGAAGATACGAATCTCAATCTCGCGCTTATTCACGATGCGCACAAACTCGACATTCGTGTGATGCGGGAAATCCTTGTGCGCGCAAATTTCCGCACCGATCTCGTGCCACTCGGCGTCATCGGGGTCAAATGCATCGATGTCGAGGACGATGACAAAATGCGGATTGCCGGTGAAGATTTCGAAGCCCGCAATGCTGATGCCGTTTGCAAGGCTCACCGTCCGAGGAGCAAATGTGGGAATGCCCATCCCAGTCGTCACTTCCACGGAGTATTGTCCGTCGGTTTTCACCCCGTTCAGATGACACTTGCGCGCACCCGCGTCGGTGACGATTTCCATGTGGTCTCCGGGTTGCAGATTCCGTTCATTCGCCATCCAGGCAGCCACGCAGCGGGTGCCATTGCCGCTGATCTCGGCCACCGAACCGTCGGCGTTGTGCAGGCGAATGCGGCCGGACTTTGGTCCCGTCCATGCAAAGAATTCAACGCCGTCAGCACCCACGCCGGTGTTGCGCGCGCAAAGCCGCTTGGCGAGGTCGGCCCAATTCTGGTCGAACGTCGTCTCTTCGGTCACGATGAGAAAGTCGTTTCCGCAGGCGTGAGCTTTGGTGAAGGGAATCAATCTGCCTCCCAAATGCGAAGTGTCTTGCCCGATGCTATCACTGTCACGGCCTGGTCGCTTGTGCGGACGAATCATATAAATCGGAGACGTAGAGCGTGCCCGAGGGCTGTCCCTTGGCGGTGAAGCGGGCAATCGCCCTTAGTCCTTTGGGATGCGCCTTGACCGCTTTGTCCACGGCGTCGCCGTCAAAGGCAAGGACAAGAGCAGCGTGCTGTGACGGCGCTTTTAAGGCCGCATCCCAAATTGCGAGATCGGCCTCGTTGATTGTCTGCCGCAAGGGAATTCCGGTGAGCGCCACGATCTCCGGATCGACAGAGGTCTCCATCAGAATGGTGGCGCCGGGCCGCAAGGCGAGCTGGGCACGCAAGACCGGAGGAATTTCGATTTGATAGGGACGGTGCGCCTCAATATTTTTTGTTCCCTCAACGTAGGCGAGCGGTCTCTCACGCAGCACCTGCCAGGCATTGAGAGCAATCAACGCAAGCAAAAGGCCCACGGCATATTTTGTCCATTGCGGCTTGAAATCGCGGACGGCGCCGATGACGAGGCTGGCGACAAAGCCAACGCCGAGCGCAAGCGCCGGCAGCAATTCCATTCCGTAGCGCGTGTTGTACCAGGAGTGTGGCCACCAGGGCGGCAAGAAGATGGGGACCGATCCGTAAGCCACCGAATAGGCGTAGAAGGGAACCGGCAGCCAAAGCAAAAGCGCCCAGGTGAATGCGCGTCGGCGCGCGAAGAACCAGGCGCCGAGAGTGCCGAGAAAACTGAGGGCGAGCAACGTATTGCCCCAGGCCGCGGCGGCTGCGTCCAACTCAGAAACCTTTAAGAAAAAGAGCAGCGAGACCCAGGGGTTATGCCAGCCGGGATGCGGTGGACCCGCACCGTGCGAGGCGGTGCGCAGTTCAATGGCTTTAGCGGAATAAGGGCCGCGCGCAAATTCGAGCCAGTCGCCAAAGGCGGCGGCGTTGTAAATGAACCATGCAATGGGAGCGGCGACGACAAATGCGCTTGCGACCCAAAAGGCGCGCGATTTCAGCCTTCCGCGACGGAGCAACTCAATTCCAATCGCCGACCACGCCAGCAACGCGATGATCCAGCCGTCGTAACGCGTGTAGACGGCGGCTACGAGCGCCGCGGCAATCCAGCCGAGCAACCGGTCGGATTTGCGCACGTCTTCGTCCAGTAGCGATCGCCATTCCACGAGCCAAACGACGATCCAGATCATTTCGCAGACGAAGAGCGGCTCGGTCATCGCCGTGGTTTGCAGATAGAGGAGATTGGGATTGAGGGCGAAGAATGCCAGCGCGAGAGCGGCGGCTGAAGGACGAAGCCATTGCCGAGCCAGGCGGTAGATGCCTGCGCATGCGGCGAGGTAGGCTAATGCGGAAGGGATGATGCCCGCGATTCCGTTGGCCCACCAGCTATAGACCTGGACGAAGGGCAACATGAGAATGTGCGGCAACGGGAGCCACACCGAGCCCAGCTGCGAAAGCCGCGGTTGGTGGCAATCGAAGACCCGCCGGGCAATGTGCAGGTGGGCGACGGCGTCGCCCCAGTTCAGCAGCGCGTGGTTGCGCCAACTCCAGGCGATTGCGGCCAGCGAGGCCGCGGCGGAACAAGCCATCACAGCTACGATCTCAACGCGTGCAAGGCGAGGGCGAGAGGCAGCCGGGCGCGGAATTGCTTTTTCAGTCAAGGTGAGTCAACTCGCGGAATTCGAGGAAGCGGTCGTCAATCTCCTTCCGGGAGAGCTCGGCGATTCGCTCGGTGCCAAAGCGCTCAACGGCAAACGAGCCCATCACGCTGCCATAGAACATGGCGTGTTTGTAAGCAGCGGGCGTCAGGTGGGGCTGCGAAGCGAGGTAGCCAAAGAAGCCGCCGGCAAAGCTGTCGCCGGCGCCAGTGGGGTCGACGACTTCTTCCAGCGGAAGCGCCGGCGCTTTGAATGTTTTTGATGTTTCGCCGTTGGCTCCGGTGCGATGGAAAAGGGTAGCGCCATATTCGCCGTGCTTGATGACCAGTGAACTCGGGCCCATCGCCATGACTGCGCGCGCGGCAAGCACGATGTTGTTGTTGCCGGCCAGCATGCGGGCTTCAGTATCGTTGATAAGAAGAATGTCGAGGCCCTTGAGCACTTCGAGCAGCGCTGGCCTGTGATCCTTGATCCAGTAATTCATGGTGTCGCCGGCGACCAGCTTCACGTCAGGCATGGCCTCGCGGACGCGGCGCTGCAATACGGGATCGATGTTGGCCAGGAACAGAAACTCCGAGTCGCGGTAGGCTTCGGGAATCTTGGGCTCGAAGGAGGCAAAGACGTTCAGATCGGTCTGGCGAGTCTTGAGCCTCATTCAGGTTTTCAAGATACGAGCCCTCCCAGAAGAAGCTTTTGCCGGGGGCGCGCTCGATGCCGCGTATATCGATGTTGCGTTTTTTGAAGACGGCCTCCTGCCGGGGGCCGAAGTCTTCGCCGACGACTGCGATCACGCGGACGTCGGTAAAAAAGCTGGCGGCCAGCGAAAAGTGGGTTGCCGCGCCGCCAAGGCAACGCTCCCGGCGTCCGGCCGGAGTTTCAATCGAATCGTACGCAACGCTGCCTACAACCGTAATCGCCATGCAGTTTCTTCTCCTGAATACTTGTGCTCATTTGTTTGAGATGAAGGAGAGCTGACTCCGCCAACTCCTCGAATTCCGCTATCAGCCGAGATACTTGCCGAAGAGCAGCTTCAGTTTTTCTTTGGTTGCCGCGGGGATTAGATCGGGCTGGGTAAGCACCGCAAATTTGGCGGCGGTGGCGCAGGCGCATTTGCGTTCGCGCGGCATGGCGGCGACGGCGGCCTTAACCACCTTCGCCGCGTTGTCGGCGTTCTTGTGCAGCACGGCGACAATCTCTTCGATGGTTACGGAATCGTGTCCTTCGCGCCAGCAGTCGTAGTCGGTCACCATGGCGACGGTCGCGTAGCAGATCTCCGCTTCGCGCGCGAGCTTCGCCTCCTGCAGATTGGTCATGCCAATCACGTCCGCGCCCCAACTGCGGTAGAGATGCGACTCGGCCTTGGTGGAGAACTGCGGACCTTCCATGCAGACATAGGTGCCGCCGAGCTTGCCCATAACGCCCGCGGCTGCACAGCCTTCATGCGCGGCCTTGGCCACTGTGGCGCAGACGGGATCGCCAAAGGCCACATGGCCGACGATTCCTTCGCCGAAGAATGTGGAGATGCGATGAAAGGTGCGGTCGATGAACTGGTCGGGCATGACGAAGTCGGTTGGTTTGTGCTCTTCCTTCAGCGAGCCGACGGCCGAGACCGACAGAATCCGCTCGGCTCCAAGTTTCTTGAACGCGTAAATGTTGGCGCGAAAGTTCAGCTCTGAGGGAAGAATGCGATGACCGCGCCCATGCCGGGCCAGGAACGCTACCTTGCGGCCTTCCAGTTCGCCGAGGACAAAGACGTCGGACGGCTCGCCGAAGGGTGTTTCCACGCGCTGCTCGCGCACATTCGTGAATCCGGGCATTGAATAAAGTCCACTGCCCCCAATGATGCCAATCTCCACTTCAGCCAATTTCCGTTCCTCTTTCAAATTCAGCTTCTGGCTACTAGCTTCAAGCCTCTAGCTTGCGCATGGTGGCGCCAACTTTGTGCGTTCTCGCGGATGATTCAAAAAGCTAGCGCGAATGCATGTTACAAACTCGACGCCGAAAAAGCTAGTAGGTCATTGCTAGAACCCGGCTCATCATCGCAGATCGATCAAGCGGATGGTTTCCAAAAACACGTCACCGTCGATGGTGAGGCTCTTTGCGCTGATCTTGTCGAGGGTGTCCAGTGCCGTGTGGTGATAGCTGTTGCCGGGTCCGTAATCGAGGTCGATGACGTCGATGGAAGGCACGCCGCGTTCAACGAAGGGAAGATGGTCGTCTTCGACGGCCATTTCCTGGTGGAAGAAATAGCGATCGTCGCCGAACTTTCTGGCCGCCTGGCCAACGAGCAGCACCAGCCAGCCGGTGGAGTTCGATTCGCGCTGAATGTCGAGATCCTTGTCGCCGATCATGTCGGCCAGCATGAAGGCCTTGATCTGGCCCAGGGTTCCGTCTCTGCCCCATTTGGCGGCGAGATGCCGGCTGCCGTAAGTGGAGTCGGAGCGCGACCATGACTTGATTGCCTCTTCGCCGTCAAAGAAGACCAGCCATACCGAGTAGCCATCCAACTTTTTCCCGCCCGCTGTATCGGCGTGGAGCCGGTCGCCAATGGCCATCAGCAGCCCCGTTGTGGCTGCGCCGTCGTTGGCGCCGACAAAGGGGATGTTTCTGAGCGGATAGTTTGTCTCGTAGTGCGAGCCCAGCACGATCACGCCGTTTTTCTTGCCAGGGAATCGCACGATGAAGTTGCGCATGGGTACAGGGCCAATCGGTGTGTCGGCAGTGAAGGCATCCTCTTCAAGCTGGTCGTGGGCACGTTGGAAATGGCTGCGCAGAAACGCTTCGGCTTTCACATGGCCTGAGCCGGTGGGCCAGCGAGGGCCAATGGCCACAAACGCGCGCGCGTACTCGAGCGCTTTTTCGCCGTCGAAGTGCTGTTGGGCGAGGCCGGTTTTTGGCGCTGCCAGCGAAGCCAGAAGAATCACCGCCGCGGCAGCCGACTTCCAGATTTGAGTTGAGGCCATCAGGCGCTCTCCTTGGCTTTTTTGGCCTTGCGCCGCGAGGGATGCACCCACCAGGCAACGCCGATGCCGATGATGTAGAGCGCCAGCATGGGCACCGCATAGATGCACATGGTGCCGGGATCGGGGCTGGGGCAGATGATGGCCGCGACCAGGAACACGGCCAGAATAGCGTAGCGGATGTTCTTCCAAAGGAAGCGGGGGCTCACGATGCCGAACAGGGCGAGGAAGAAGATGAGGATGGGCAATTCGAAGCTGATGCCCAAGCCGAGAATGATGGAGAGAAAGAAACCGGTGTATTCCTCGATGGTGACGATGGGATTGAACTTGCTGCCGAATCCGAGGATGAGGATCTTCAAGGCGCCCGGCAGGACAAAGAAGTAGCCGAAGGCTGCGCCTGTAAGAAACAGCCCAACGGTGGCGGCCATGAAAGGAATGACAAACCGCTTTTCTTTCTGGTAGAGGCCAGGCGCGATGAAGAGCCACACCTGATAGAGGATGAAGGGCGAAGCCAGGATTGCTCCGCCGATGAGAGCCACCTGAAGATAGAGGTTCAAGGGGTCCATGGGGTGCGTGTAATTCAGCTTGATGCCAAGATGATCCAGCGGAGCCTGTACGAGACCATAGAGTCTCTCGTGAAATGCGTAAGCCACAAAGAAACCCACAGCCAGATAGATCGCCGAGTGGACGATGCGCTTGCGCAGTTCCTCCAGGTGCTCCATCAGGCTCATGCCGGGCAGGTCTGCGCGCTGCGTGACGGCTGCCCTGGCTCTGCCAATTGCGTCCGAGGCGTCAACCATTGTGGGCGGGCTCCGTCGCTTTGTTCGTATCTTCAACGGCGGTTTCAATCACGGCGTTCTCTTTCTCGACTGGAGGCTCTTCGGCAGCCGCAGTTGTCTCCTGGACGGCCCCGGTCTCAGTTGTTTGGTTTGCAGCCCAGATAGCGGGCACCGGTTCTCCGGTCGAGGGCGGCTGGATGCTGGGATAGAGCGCCTCTGTTCTCTGGTACTCCTCGGTAATCTGACTGTAGCTGCTGACGTTGGGATGAGGTGGTTTCGGCCGCAGGGGTCTCGGATGCGGGCGGTACGGCGGCCTCAAGCTGCGCGGGCGGGTTCGCCGCCAACTGGCGCTGCCGTTCCTCTTCATCCTTTTTCTGGCGGTCGGCCGCCTCGGCGTTGCGCAACTCCTCTTCCATCTGGAACTTGAAGTCGTTTGAGGCCTTGCGGAACTCGTACATCAGCTTGCCGATCTGACGCCCGATCTGCGGAAGCCGCCGCGGACCAAAGCCACCAGCGCCATGACCATGATGATCAGCGAATCAGCCATCCCGATATTGGCGACCTGGATTGTCGGAGGAATTCCCATGAAGGACAATGATACCTGTCCGTGCGCGGCGCTCACAAACGCGAATATGGTACGCACGCGCATTTCTGCGGCGTTTCTGTGGCACAGCCGAATCCGGTCTGAAACCTCTGGCCACAGAGACGGAGCCAGGCTTCTGAAGCGAGCCATATTACGGTTGCGTTAAAATAGGGAAGTTGGAGCGGTTTCGGCCGGCCTTGCATTTCTGAAACTGCCGGACCCATTCCGCGTCCAATCAAATGAAAGGGCTGCAACAACCCCGTGGGTGGGGAACCTGTGAAGGCGTGGGTTAAAGTGCCGATAAGGGCAATGACGCCAATCGCTTAAAGAGGTTCAGCGCATCCACTGCATGCCAGACAGCTTTCAACAACTCCGCCCGCTTTCCCGAAGGGGATGTGCCGGGCTGAAGGCGGAATAGAGTGACCCTGATTCTTGACGAAAAGACGGCGGCATCGCCGCAGACTGGCATTGTCCGCGACTCGGCAGATGCCTGTTCCCTTGAAAACTACCTTGCGCTTCCCGATCACTCGATGGACGGGCGCATCCAGGCGGCGCGGGCCAAGCTCGGTTCGACCACCATTCTGCTTGGGCACCATTACCAGCGCGACGAAGTGATTCGCTTTGCCGATTTCACGGGCGACAGCTACAAACTTTCGAAAATCGCCTCGGAAACCGACGCGAAGTACATTGTTTTTTGCGGTGTTCACTTTATGGCCGAGAGCGCCGATGTGCTGGGGGCCGAGGGCCAGCAGGTGATCCTGCCGGATTTGAACGCCGGATGTTCGATGGCCGATATGGCCGAAATCTCGCAGGTTGAGGCCTGCTGGGATGCACTTACCGAGCTTGGCCTGGATGGGGAGACGATACCGCTGACCTATATGAACTCGACTGCTGCGATCAAGGCATTTTGCGGCGAGCATGGCGGGCTGGTGTGCACCTCCTCGAATGCTCGCGCTGCTTTTGAATGGGCCTTTGCGCGCGGCAAGCGGATTCTCTTTTTGCCCGACCAGCACCTGGGCCGCAACACCGGGCATTCCATGCATATACCTTTGGACAAGATGGTCGTCTGGGACCCATGGGCGATCCAGATTGGGCAGAGCCAGGGCGGCCAGACGAAGCAGAACCTGGCCGCCAGCCGCGTGATTTTGTGGAAGGGACATTGCGCCGTGCACCAGCGCTTTCTTCCCGGCCATGTTGACCAGGTTCGCGCGAAATATCCCGGCATCCAGGTCATTGTGCATCCCGAGTGCCGCTTGGAGGTCTGCCAGAAGGCAGACGCGCTGGGCTCGACCGAGCGGATCATTTCCCTTGTTGAGCAGGCTCCGCGGGGCGCAATGTTTGCCATCGGGACAGAGATTCACCTTGTCAACCGACTCGCCCGCCGTTTTGCGCCGGAAGGTAAAAAGGTGATTACTCTCGACGACACGGGCTGCCTGTGCACGACGATGTTCCGCATTACGCCCCAGCACCTGGCCTGGGCTTTGGAGAACCTGGTGGAGGGCCGCGTTGTGAATCGCATCGAGGTGCGCGCCGGCGTGAAGCACTGGGCGAAGGTGGCGCTGGACCGGATGTTGGAAGTGGGATAAAGGCAGGGAACAGGGATTAGGGAGCAGGGATTAGGAAGAGCTGAAACCTCACACCTGAATCCTGTTTTCTGCTTTTGTCGTATCCTAGATCCAAGGGAACTTCCGTGAAGACTTTCACCATCGACGAAGCGCAGTCGTTGCTGCCGGTGCTCGAGTCGCTGCTCAAGCGCGCGATTGAGGGCAAGCAGGCAGCGGAACAGGTAGAGGCCGGACTGTCCGAGCTGGCGCGCCGCATCTATGTCTCCGGCGGAATGAAGGTGGATACGGCCAGCGTGATGAAGCAGCGGGCGGAGATGGAAGCCCACCTGAAGCTGGCCCGTGAAAGCGTCGCGGAGATCGATGCAATCGGCGTTCAGGTCAAGGACCTCGAGACTGGCCTTCTGGATTTTCCCTGCCGTCTCGATGACCAGGTCGTGCTGCTGTGCTGGCGCATGGGCGAGAGTTCGATCGAGCATTGGCACACGGTTGAATCCGGCTTCCAGGGCCGGCAACCACTGGACGAGCGGTTCCGGCGCCGGTCGACTTCGGGCGGATCTGGTTCGGGCAGCTCTGGTTCAGGCGGATTGGGCTCAGGTGGATCGAGCAGCCGTCCAAACTGATTCCAACGATCGAGCAGCATGTATATTTCTGAGCAAGAAGTCCGCGCTATCCTCACCTACGAAGCGCTCATTCCCGCTATTCGCCAGGCTCTGATCGATTACTCTGCAGGCCTTGTCGACCAGCCGCCCCGGAACATTCAGCGGGCCGGCAACGCCGAGGGCGCGAAGAACGGATGGTTCGCCGTGATGCCAGTGATTGCCGGTGACATGATGGCCGTCAAGACGGTCACATTTTATCCGGCCAACGATGAACTCGGCCTGCCGACGCATATGGCTATCGTCGAGTTGCAGCGCCGCGCCACCGGCGAGCCGTTGGCTCTGATGGATGGCAGGCTGATTACGGAGATGCGCACCGCCGCCGTCTCTGCCGCGGCACTCGATGCACTTGGAGCGCGTGATGTGCGCAGCCTGGGTATCCTGGGCAGCGGAGTGCAGGCGCGCTCCCACATCGAAGCATTGCGGCTGGTTCGTCCTTCTCTCAAGGAGATTCGCATCTGGAGCCGCACGCCCGCCAATGCCGAACGACTGGCAGGCGAGTGCGGCGGGCGCGCTGTCCCTATCAGCGAAGCCGCGGCGGCGGATGTTGTCCTCACGGTTACGTCGGCGGTGGTCCCGGTACTCCAAGGCCGCTGGCTGGCGCCTCGCGCCGTGGTATTGGCGGTTGGCGCCACCGGCTCAACGCTGCGCGAGTTGGACGACGACGTCATGCTGTCGAGCTTTGTTGTCGCCGAGTCCCAATCCGCGGTTGAGCGCGAATCGGGTGACGTGCGCCTTTCCGGCGTGAAGGTTGGGGCGGAGATCGGGAACATTTTCTCGGGAGCCGTTGCCGCGCCAACCGAAGGCCGCATCGTCTTCAAGTCCGTGGGCATGGCGATTGAAGACCTCACCGCGGCGCGCCTGGTTTGGCAAGCACGTGCAGGGAATTCAGTGTAAGTAAGCGGCCTTTGCGAATTGCGTTGAGCTCGGCACTTTCAAAACTCGGGAATTCCACAAAAAGTCAGAGAAAAACGGGCTTCCGTTTAACGTTCAATATCAATGCGTTGCGATCAGGATCTACGTGTGTGCAAAGTGATCGCGTTGACTATCCGGCGATAGGACTCGTCTAACACAGTGAACGACCCGCCTCTGGCCAAAGAGCTCGCGGAGGTGCAAGCCAATCCAACCCCACTCAAAAGGAGATTCTTCGCATGAAACGTGAATCTGTTGTTTTTCTGTCGACTGCTGTCCTTTCATTAGCGTTCTTCCTTCCGGAAGGCGTCCATGCGCTGAGTGCAAAGGCTTCACCGGACATGCAAGCCACAAGTTCAACCGCGGGACAAGGCGCAGCCTCGCAAATGGTGGCCGCGCAGGCCACGCTCGTGAAAGCCGTCGACGCCCGCAAGACCAAGCCGGGCCAGGAGTTTCAAGCGTCCCTGGTTGATAAAGTCCGGCTCAGGAACGGGACCGAGTTGCCGCGCGGCACAGAGCTAATCGGCAAGGTGACTGATGACCAGATGCGGACGAACGGCACCTCGCGGCTGGCGCTTCGTTTCACACAGGCGAAATTGAAGGATGGCAAGGTCGTTCCCATCAAGGCAACGATTATGAACATCTTCAGCGTGAATAATCCGAATGGCGAGGATGATCTGAGTCAGAATATCTGGACGCCGCAGACCCTCCAGGTAGATCAGGAAAACGCCCTGTCCGGGGTAGACATGCACAGCAAGATTGCGGACAGGAACTCGGCTGTTTTTGTTTCGACAAAGAGAGACGACGTGAAATTGCCTGAGGGCTACGGAATAGAACTTGCGATTGCCGCAGGGTCAGGCAGCCATTTGATGGAGAACGGCTCGAATGGCGGCGCTTGATTTCTGCGCTTGACCCATTTTTGGTTCTAGTCGACACATCGCCGGAGAATCAGGAGTCAATTGTCATGGACTGTTCGGCCGCGAATCTTTGTGGATTCACGGCCGAAACCCGCCGCACTTCCAAGCGGTATGCCATTCCGCGCGGTTTTGCATCCATCTGGCAGGTTTTCAGATACATGCCCCGGGCTGAGCGAATTCCCGCCTGCCTGCGTCTCTCAACTCAGTGGCGAAGTTCTGCCTGCCGGCATCTTGTCCGAAACAGGGACAGGATGCGCGTTGAAGCGATACTCTTGAACAGGGCGATAAATCGGAGTTGATCGCTGACAGCGATCGATCTCGACGCGGGTAAATCCGGCGAGTCTCTCTCCAGCCGCTAGAAGAGGAACGTCAATGAAGATTGGAAAGTGGGCATGGGTGCTGCTGGGGGCGGTCCCGCTGCTGGCCGGATGCAAAGGGTTCTGGACTGCGCCCGGGGGCAACGATTACACACTATCCAACAGCGGCAACATGACCGTGACGCCGGGTGCGACTGGTACATCCACGATCACTGTGACGCCGGCGAATTCGTTCACCGGCACGGTTTCGCTGACATGCGCGGTTACCAGCTCGCCCACCGGCGCAGCAAGCCCTGCGACTTGCAGCCTTTCCCCGACTTCAGTCAGCATTAGCAGCACGGCGGCGCAGACTTCCGTTTTGAGCGCGACGACTACGGCCTCAACGACAGCCGGGGCTTACCAGATAACTGTGACCGGCACTTCGGGCAGTGCTTCGCAGACCACCAGCTTGTGTGCCGAAGTATCGTCTTCGTCGTCGAGCTGCACCGCCTCGGGTGGCAGCAGCGGAGTCTTCTACGTGGCCAATCAGGGAACCAAGCAGATCGTGGCATTTTCAATTAGTTCCGGAGCGATCACCCAGATAGGGAGTCCATTCACGCTCTCTGCGGCGCCCTATTCCATCGCCATCGCCCCCGGCGGCGGCTTCCTTTACGTGGGCACGGCAACAGGTATCTTCCTGTTCGACATTGGTTCCGACGGCTCGCTCACCCTGGGCAACAATTCGAACGTCATCTCGCAGGACATTGCCACCACCATGCAAGTAGACTCGACCAACTCGTGGCTGGTGGAGGCCGGCCCCAACCTGGCCGAACTTCTGGCCATTCACATCAACTCATCTACCGGCGTGCCCACCTCCACCATCGAGCAGAACACTTTGCTTCCAGCATTGACCGTGCAGCAACTCGCAATTTCGCCCGACAATGCGCACGTCTTTGTGGCGCTCGGTTCGGCGGGCACCGAAGATATAACCTTTGCCGCAGGCAACGCCACTCCATTCGGATCGATCGCCAATCTTCCGGTGCTCAACTCTGCCGGCGCGGCTCTTTCAGTAGCAGTAGACCCCAGCAGCCGGCTGCTCTACATCGGCGAAACCGCGGCACTCTCAGGCACGAACACCGGAGGAGTGCGGGTCATCAACTACAGCACGCTTCAAGAGGTCTCCGGCTCACCGTTTGCATCCGGGGGCCTCGCGCCGGTCGCTATTACCCCTACAAGCTACGGAGCCAATGCAGGCAACTATGTTTACGTCGCCAACCGCACCGTGAGCGGCAGCTCGACGGGCAACATCGCGGGTTTTGCCGTCACAACCTCGGGAACCACGTCAACGCTCACCGCGCTCAGCTCCGTCGCGTCTGCCGGAATAACGCCGCTGGGGTTGGTCGAGGACAACACTGGAAACTACATGCTGGTGGTGAACTCCGGCGGAAGCCCGGACCTGGAGGCCTACACCTTCGACACATCAACGGCGGGCATGCTCGATCCATCCGTTTCCAACGCGACGGGAACCGATCCTGTGCAGGCGAGCGCCATCGCGGCAGCACCGTAACGGCAGAGATCAGGGGTCAGAGATCAGAGAGCAGTGCGAAGAGATGAGAGATCGGAAATCGGGGAACGGGAATACCAGGCCGCCTGTTCGGCTCAACGCGATCCTGCTCTAGTCGATTTCGGTTGGGCCGCTGGGATTGGCAGCAATGAAGCTGCTCACTGTCCACTGCTCACTGTCCACTGTGATGGTGTTATTCTCGAGGTGATCGCCACAGGCTGTGTTCACGCAAACACCAATCCTTACCGTCCCATTCCGCCGGCGCCCCCGAGCATCCTTTTCCTCGCTGCATTCCCTTCTTCTGTTGATTGCGGTGGTTCTTTTGGGGCTTGTTTCAGGATGCGGCCGTTTCCGCCACCAGCACTATGAAACGGTCTACGTTTCGGCGCGCCAGATGTATCTCCATGATCGCGTGGCAGCTGTCTCCGAGCGTGTTGCGGAGGTGGTGAATGGACAGCCGCTTCAGGTCCTGGAGCGTACCCGCCGTTTTCTCAAGGTCAAGACGGAAAACAACCAGATCGGCTGGATTGAAGAGCGGGCGGTCATCGACACCAATACCTACAACGGATTCGTCAAGATGGCCGAAGCGCACAAAGACGACCCTGTAGCGGCAACGGCCACGCTCCGCGACGATCTTTACATGCACATTCTTCCCGGCCGCAAGACGGAGGACTTCTATCTCCTGCCGGGCAATGCCAAGGTTCAGTTGCTGGCGCGCGCTTCGGTGCCAAAGGTGTCCAATTCAACCCCCGCACCGGCGGCAAAGCCGGAATCCTCCAAATCGCTTCAGCCTGGAAAGACACAGTCGCAGGCGCCGGGTTCCCATCCCAAAGCGCAAATTGCTCCCATCCCCAACCTGGCTGAGCCTCCGCCTCCCCCTGTCATGGAAGACTGGTGGCTCGCCCGCGACTCTCAAGGCCACACTGGTTGGCTGCTCGGCAATCGGCTGGATGTCGATGTACCGATGGAGATTGCTCAATACGGCGAAGGGCAGCGTTTTATTGGAGCCTGGGTGCTGACGAAGGTGACCGACCCTGGCGCCGACACTCCCGAACATGAGGAGTATCTTACGGCCACTGCGCCGCTTCGATCAGGTCTGCCCTTCGACTTCGACGAGGTGCGCGTCTTCACCTGGAGCCTGCGCCACCACCGCTACGAGACTGCATTCATGCTTCATCCCATCCAGGGATTTTTGCCGGTGAGAATTGGAACGCAGACGCCCGTTCAGGCGATAAGCAAGTCGAAGGACAAAGGTTCCAACCGAACGGCGCCTGAAGGCAGCGTGCCCACGTTCAGTTTCGAGATAGCGGGCGGCCAGAATATCTCGACCGATTCAGAAACCGGGATCAGCAGACCGGCGAATCCGCGAACGATTCGCTACGAGATGATCGACACGCGCGTGCTGCGCATTGGCCCGGACATGGCGCCCATCCCCGTGGTGCATGAACCGGACGCGGAGAAAAAGGCCAAGGATCAGAAGGCCGCGAAGAAGAAGCGCAAATAGGTTGGCGAGCGATTCTCAGCGGCGGGGGCTGTCCAGCGGCGGTTGGACTTGGTTCTTGTCCGCGGGAATATCGACGACAACTCTCACGGCATGATTGACGCTTTGCAAATTTGCATGTGCCGTCAGTGAAGGGCTTGCGTTCGGCCTGGTTGCAGTAGCCGGCTTCAGCGAATGGGCGGTGGAGGTGGGAACTGATTGCGCGCTCCCCGGCTTTCCGGGAATGGCCGCAGCGGCTTTCAGCAGCGGGCTATCTGGCCCGTCACCGGGGAACTGCTCGTCGGGCTTGCCGGCGATGGCAGCTTTCATGAAGGTCATCCAGATAGGCAAGGCAGCGCGGGCGCCGGTTTCTTTTTCGCCCAGGGATTCGCGGCTGTCGAAGCCGACCCAGACTCCGCAGGTAACCGAGGGAGAAAAGCCGAGAAACCAGGCGTCTGTAAAGTCGCTGGTGGTGCCCGTCTTGCCGCCCAGGGGATGGTTCATCTGCGCGACCGCAGCGCCGGTGCCGTGCGCTGTGACCGCTCGGAGGAGGGTCATCATGGTGCGCGCCGTCTGCTGGTCGATGACCTGGTTGACTTCGGGGCGGTCTTCCCAGAGGGTAATGCCATCCGCGTTAGAGACCTTGCGGATAAGGTGCGGGGCGATGCGGATGCCATCGTTGGGGAAGACGGAATAAGACGCGACCTGTTCCTCGAGAGAAATCTCAACCGCGCCGAGGGCCACCGGAAGATAAGGTGGGATGTTCGACGTAACACCGAAGCGATGGGCCACGTCGATGACCGAGTGGATGCCAACGTGCGCGGCCAGCTTGAGTGCGGGAATATTTCTAGACTCGGCGAAGGCGTTGAGGATGGTCATGCGGCCTTTGTAATCGTTCTCGTAGTTGTGCGGCGTGTAGTCGCCGAAGTGCACCGGTCCATCGACGATGGTATCGTCCGGCTTGATGCCATCTTCAATTGCAGCGGTGTAGACGTAGGGCTTGAAGCTGGAGCCGGTCTGCCTCTCGGCCTGGGTCGAACGATTGAACTCGGAAAGCGCGAAGTCGCGTCCGCCGACCATGGCCAATATGTCGCCGCTGGTGTTGTCGACGGCCATCAATGCGCCCTGGGCGCCAGAGTCCTGTTCGAGCGAGGCGTGGCGCGCGGCGCCATCCATGGTGGCGGCTAGGTGAACGTAGATGATGTCGCCGGGTTTGACGAGAGCGTCGCCGGAGCGCTGGCCGGTCCACTGCCAGTCGGGCTGGAGCAGGATGACGTCAGAGCCCGGCTCGCCGGGGGCCCCGATGCGGGCGTGAATCTCCAGGGGCAGAGCGCGCGTTACGAGAGCGTGAACGTAGTCTCCAGGCCCGGCGACTACCGCCCAGTCGGGATGACGATAGTCCTTCAGCGTGGTGTTGGCGTCGATTCCCGCAGCGAGTCCAGCATCGATCACATTTTCAAGGTGACCCTTCCATCCGTGGCGTCGCTCGTACACCGCCAGGCCATCGACAACCGCGCGATTGGCGACTTGCTGAAGGTCGAGGTCCAGCGTGGTATCGACGCGAAGGCCTGCTTCGTGGACCTGTTCGGCGCCAAAACGCTTCTCCAGTTCCTGCCGCACTTCGTCCTGGAACCAGGGCGCAACCGAGCCTTGCGGCTGCGCTACGTGGAGACCGAGTGGCGCGTTGCGCGCCTGTGAGGCCTGTGCATGGGTGATGATCCCGTCGGACTCCATCTCAGAAATCACAAGGTTGCGCCGGCGGAGCGCCTTCTCAGGATTGACGAGGGGCGAGTAGGCATACGGAGCCTTGGGCAGACCGGCCAACATGGCTGCCTCAGTCAGAGTCAGATCTTTGGCGTGCTTTGAGAAGTAAAACTCCGAGGCGGCCTCAAAACCATACATGCCGCTTCCAAGGTAAATCTGGTTGCCATAGAGCGTGAAGATCTGTTGCTTGGTGAAGGTGCGCTCAATCTGGATGGCCAGGTAGGCTTCCTGGAGTTTGCGGGCGAAGTGACGGTCGGCGGAGAGGAAGAGGTTGCGCGCCAACTGCATGGTGAGCGTCGAGGCGCCCTGCGAGCGGTCGCGGCTGCGCAAGTCATGGACAAATGCGCCGCCAATGCGCAGTACGTTGACCCCCCAGTGGGATTCGAAGCTTTTGTCCTCAATGGAGATAACAGCTTGCCTGAGGACGGGGGCAAAGCCGTCGTAGCCGACTACCTCGCGGCGCTCCAGGGCAAAGGAGCCAATGACGCGACCTTTGCGGTCGTAAAGGTCGGTCAGGGTAGAGGGGCGATAATGCTCCAATTCGTCGATCTGGGGCAAGTCAACCGAGTAGACGAGGGTGAGTCCGGCCAAGGAACCGGTAACTACCGCCAGGACAAGCAAGACGGCGAGCGCGGAGCGGCCAGCGAGTTTGCGGCGCCGCTGCACGGGAGTCCGCGCCGCGCGGAGCGAACGGCTCCGGTCGGGTGCGCGCAACTCCACCGGCTGATCGGGGGTGACAGCCAAGGGATTCAGGCCTCGTATGGATTTCTCCAACGTGCAGGAGAAAAAGTGCTTCAGCTTAAGGCTAGCATTTTAGCGAAGTTCAGTGCAGCCCTCGAAAGGCAATCACGTACCACTAAGGTGCAATTTGGGAAATGGAACGGCAAACGCAAAGGGCGCAGCAGAAAGCTGCGCCCCGCTTTAAGTCGACGCTTATCGCTTCAAGCGCTTTTGGCCTTCAGCAGATCGAGCGCTTTGTTTAACATGTCGTCGCCCTTGGGCGCGGGAGCGCCTTCATCTTCATCATCGAGAGGCGACGCTACCACCACATTAGGCGTAACCGCATTGTCTTGAATCTTGTTGCCGGAGGGGCTTTGGAATTTTGCCACGGTAAGCAGCAGATCGGAGCCGTCGGGCAATTCGATTGATTTCTGGAACGAACCTTCTCCGAAGGTGCGCTCACCGACCACATCGCCACGTTTCAGATCGAGAATGGCATTGGCGGCAAGTTCCGGGCCGCCATAGGTACCGCGGTTCACAAGCAGCGCAACGGGTGCGGCGGTGAGGAACTTTGCCGGGTCTGCGGTGAAGGTCTGGGTGGTGAATTGCTGGCCTTGAAGAGTGGCCAGCGTGCCATCTTTGATGAAGAAGTTGGCCAGCCGCACACCTTGAGCAGCGTCGCCCGTGGTATCGCGCAAATCAAGCAGGATTTTGTTGCCCCTTGGGGCGGCCTTGATCTTCGCCGCAATCTCATCCACGCGGTCTGCGGTGAGCGCGCCGGGCTTCAGGTAGAGGATGCTGGCGTTGTCGTAGGCCTGTGTGCTGAGGGCCGGAGGTGTGGCGACAGAGCGCGTCAGGGTCAAATGGTCGGGGTCTGGCTTGGTCGGGCGCACCACTGAAAGAGCGATCGTGCTTCCCGCTTTGCCTTCGAGCATGAGGCGGATGACGGCCAGCGAGAGCTCACGGGTGGACTGGTTGCCGATGGACTCGATCACGTCGCCGTCTGACAAATGAGTGTCGGCGGGCGAACCCGGAATCACGTTGACAACCGTCGCGTAACCATATCGTTTGGAAACCGTAATTCCGACTTGGGCAGCGCCTGAGACCGGTTCTTCCTTGTAGATCTTGTATTCGGTCGGGGTCAGGTAGCTTGAGTCGGCGTCGAGGGACTCAAGCAGCCCGTGCAGGGCGCCGGTGGTAACGTCGCCCATGTTGGGCTGGGTCACGTAATCGGACTGGATTTTCTGAAGAACTTCCGCATAGACGCGCATCTGCCGGTAGGCGCCGTCCTGATCGCTGGCATGGACGCCGAAATAGCCGAACTCACCCATGGCAAACCCGAGCCCAAGGGCGGCAAAGATGGCTACGGAAAGCACAAACACAGTACGCTGAAAGAATCGGGACACACGCACCACCAAGGCGGGCCCCAAGGGGAAGCAGGCCGCATACCCATTAGACGCATGATAACGCAAGTGGTGCCATGGCGGTGTTTCTTGAAGCGTTCCGGGTCGGGCTGGGGAGCAATTCTGCTCCTTTGGCAGGGAAACGGCCCATGCCGGGCTTGGCTCTTAGAGGGAAAAGAAGCTGAATCCTTTCTTCTTTTCCTTGACCACGGGCCGTCCGCAGACGGATTCGGTCATCTGCCTGATTGCCTGAGAGATCGGAGAATTTTCCTTGGTGAGCGGCGTGGCACTGTTCTGCATCCGGCGCACGGCAGCATAGTCATTGGGAATCTTCCAGCGGACAGGCCGGGTCAGGGCCTTGGCCACCTGCGCTTCGTCGAGTCCCTCGGTGCCGGAGTCGAAGCGGTTGACAATGATTTCAAGCGTGACGCCGCCTTCCCCAGGGAGCTGCTTGATGAGTCGATTGGCGTTGCGCAGTTCCGGAATGCCGAGTTGCGTAACGAGGTAGAGGGTGACGGAGGGATCGAGGCGGTGAGCGCGCTGTACGTCGAGTTTCGAACCCGCATCGACTACGACATACTCGAAGCTCTGCAGGGCGACTTTCAACAGCGTGCCGATGGCGTCTTCGGCCGGCTGGAACGGGCTGATATCGGTGGGGGCGGCCAGCACGAATAACCCGGAGTCATGCTTGACCAGCAGGGAGGCAAGAAAATGCGCATCGAGCCTGCTGGAATTCTCAAAAGCATTCACCGTCGAATACAGGCTTCTGACTCCAAGATTGAGCGCCGCATCGCCCATTGGCAAATTCAGGTCGATCAGGAGCGTGCGCTGGCCTGACGTTTCGGCCATCGATACGGCAAAGCTTGTGGCGAGCGTTGTTACTCCCGAACCGCCCTTGGCGCAGAGAAACACAAATAACTTGCCGTCCGCATCCTGCGGCGCAACTTCTTCTTCCTCGACCATTGGCTCCGGCTGAACCTCGAGACGCCGGGCCCAGGCACGCACCAGCGCCTCCGACATGGCGCTTGCGGTGATGGGCGTATGAAGAAATTCGCGGGCGCCGGCTCTCAGACAGCGGACCATCAGGCCAGGGTCGACTGTCTCCGAATACACGATCACATTTGTCCCGCCATCGGCGGAGATGCTCTCTACGAGTTCAAGGGTGTATTCCGGGTCGCTGTCCAGATCGATGATGACGACGTCAAAGCTCTTCTTGAGCATGCGTGTCACCCCTTCAATATCCGGGGGGTAGGAGATGAACTCCCGGATTCGCCCATTGGGGAACTTGTCGAGCGCCTGGATGGCAAGGTTCCGGCGGTGATCGTCTGGGCTAATGACCGCAACGGACAACGGTTCAGAGCCGTGCGGTCCCGGAATTTGGCCAGAAGCAGACATGGGGGAGTGACCGTATCTTCTTGAGTGTAACGCGCTGAGCAGACGCGTCCTCGTAATCTTCGAGGTTCCACACGTGTTGTATCGGCCGTGGGGAGACCTGCTGCTGTTTTTTGCCGAGAGGGTCCTACCGACGGTGTCGACTCCGGATCCTGCGCGGTCGTATCACTCTTGGTCCGCATTGTCCTGACTCACGGCGATTACGTGAGCAAGATATACAATCCAGTTCACATGATCAGGCGAGTTTACCGGTTCATCAAATATGCCGCGTGGCTGTTGACTAAAGGACTGCTGACCAAGACGATTCTTGTTTCCGGCCGCCTGAAGACCAGCGACACGGAATTGAGATGCCTGTTCATTGCGCCGAGCCTTTTCACGGACAATGTTGCTGAAATAGTCTTCCGCGAACCGCCAACGATCCTGAGGAAGCAATTCGTACTTACGCCGTTCCTGCGTTGGTATATTAAGAAATCCAAGCCAGACTTCGACATTTGCATCACCAGCCTGGCGAAAGGGTATAGCTTCATTGTTCGGCCGATTTCCACTTTCGTTGGCCAGTCTCTGGTGAATCAGAAAATTGATACTCGCCAGGGATGGGAAGGAATCAGGGCAAATCTATCGCGAAGGATCCGGACGCGCGTGAACAGCTTCGAGGCGAAATACGGATTGAGTTCTGTTCTCAGCGAAGATCCAAGCGACCTGGAGGTTTTCTACCATCAGATGTTCGTGCCTTATTCGGTCGCCCGCTTTGGAAAACGGGCAGTGATCGATACCTTTCAACAGATGAAGACGCTGTTCACGGGCGGCTTTCTGATTTTCATCCTCAAGAATGGCGAGAGAATTGCGGGTGTACTTTGCAGAGCCGGGAAGCAGCGGTTGACTTACTTCCGTGCCGGGATAATGAACGGCGATGAAGCGATGCTTGAATGCGGCGCAATGACGGCCGTCTACTACTACATGATGGACTACGCGGTTAAGAACGGGCTTCATGAATTGGATGCGCTGGGCAGCAAACCCTTCCTCAACGATGGGGTATATCGATACAAGGCCAGTTGGGGAGCCTTCGCCGAGCCTTATGAAGACCAATACGTTAGAACCATCCATTATGTTTGCGGAGAGCGGTCGCACCAGGTGGCGTCATTTTTCCAGGCGCTTCCTACGGTCATGATCCGCGATGGGTCTTTGCATCTGATTGCTGGACATCCAGGAAGTTCACGCCCGACAGACGCAGAAGTCTCCGCAGCAATCGATTCGTTTTACACGTCTGGAATAAAGTCCGCCGAGATCATAGCTGCAGGCGGGGACCGGATATGCCTGAAGCTGCCTCGATAAGCCGGACTCCTCACACGCCGTTGGTGGAACGTGAAAAAGGAAGAGGCGCCGGGATGGATTTCCAGCCGGTAAATCAAGGAGCGCCAGGCGCGCCGATCCCAGAATAGCCGTTGTGAGCGCAATAGAAGAAAAGTAGGGTTGGGCATGCCTCCTCGCAGCCCCTTTTAGTGGTTACCAAGTGCCGATACGAATATTAACTGACTAGTAACTTATACTCGGGAAAAACTGAAGCCGCGAGTTAAGCTCATAGTTGTTCCAATCAAAAGAATGTTTAACACGCGCGAATTCTCACCAGTGCGAGAGGAATATTCGAGTGTCCAGAGCCTCTTAGGGATTTTTCCTGAGGTTCCGAGCCGGGAAGTGGAATCAGCAAGGCCATCTTCCGCTACTCCAGGGTAGTGGATGGGCTGAGAACAAAGTCAGCAAGAGTTCTTTGGAGAATCTGCATCATGTTGAGTGCGAAATCTTTATGTCTGAAGTGGCCAGTCATCAGTGTTGCTTTCGGATTGCTTGCCGCGTTCAACGCGCCGGCCATCTGCCAGGAAGCCCCAGCAATCCACATTGGTTCAGCACAGATTTCGGGCATCCCGTACGACTGGACCCATCATCATGTTTTGTTCTCGGACCCAGGTACAGAACAAGAGGCCATCAGCGCCGGCCGCCACGAGCATTGGCAGAAGGTGGTCAACGACCCGCGCTACGTCATGCATCAGTTGAGGAAGAATCTGCCTGTGCGTGGGCCCGCTGCTGTAGACGCAGCTTACAGGACGAAGTGGATCACGGAAGTTGAGGGCGGAGATGGCGCCAGGTCCGAATTCAGGTTCAGAGGGCATTTCCCGCGCGACAATAATTTCAGGGGTACGGGATCCAACCCGTCAGCGGACATCAAAAGAGACTGGAGCATGGCGCTGGGCGGACCGGGCCTGGCAGCGGGGCATTATCCGGCCAAGTATTCGTTCTCAACTACCACGGCAAGCTGCAGCGATTATGTTGTCTATCCGACGGGAGCGGCCGGATCGACTACGCAGGCTACGATTGTCGCGTTCACAAATGTTTATGTCGGTGGCGGTTGCGGAAGCACCAACCCCACCGTTAACTGGTCATATAACACGCCTCCGGGTGGAGTTGTGGCAAACTCGGCAACCGCAAACACGTCGCCTGTTCTTTCAATCGACGGCAAGCAGATTGCGTATGTTGAGACGTACGGGGGCAACGGCTACCTGGTTCTGCTGACCATGGCGAGTTCCGGCGGCACGGTTGCCAGCCCGAAGACGATCACCTATGTCATAACTACCAACTATCGCGGCTGCGTTGGCGTTTCAGGCGGCGCGCCCTGCTACACCACGATTCCGCTGGGAGCCGCCGACACCAATTCTGCGCCCTATTATGTCTACGGCAGCACCGATACGATCTTTGTCGGCGATAACACGGGTAAATTGCACGAGGTGACAGGCGCCTTTAATGGAACGCCGGCGATAGATCCGAATAGCAGCTGGCCGGTAGCGGCGAGTACTGCGACGACGCCCGCCCTCACCTCGCCTGTTGTCGATTCCGGAGCATCGGGACTGATCTTCGTAGCTGACGCGACCGGTTACCTGCACTCGGTGCCATTGACGGGCGGAACAGCGAACGTCCAAACCTCGGATCGAATGGAGTGCGGAACAGCCGGAATCGTCGATCCTCCGATCGTGGACTCGACAACTGAGTACGTTTACGCCTTTATGGGGTACGGCTGCGATGGCACCAACAACACCTACATCAACCGTTTCCCCACGGGTACTTCGATTGGCGCCAGCTACGGCACCCCGCTGAGTTTTGGAAACGGAGGGGGGAGCAACCCGATAGCGTCGGTGATGCGCGCGGGCACCTTCGATTACCAGTACACCTACGGCACAGGGACGTCAGGGAATCTTTACACTTGCGAAAACGGGCGCATGTACCAGATCGCCATGTCCACGTTTTCGACTGCGACCACTTTCAACACCCCCGTCGGCACCGTGGGTACAGCAGCGGCATGTTCTCCGGTTACCGAGTTTCTGGGCGTGAAGGCGAATACTACGCTCAGCGCGGCGACGACAGGGACGGCCACAACGACCACATTGAGCGCTCCAATCAACGACACGAGCAACCCTACGGGCCCCACCCTGAGTGTCACAGTTACAAGTACAACCCAGGGCTACATATGCGTTTCCAGCAGAGCCAATCTCGGTGCAGGCGATTACATCCAGGTCGATTCGGAGATCATGTACGTCACAGCAACAACAGGGGGCAGTTGCTCTATCGGTAGAGGAGTGCAAGTTGACCGCGGGGTGGCTGGTACATCCGCGGGGGATCACAATAACACCGGGGTAACGGTGACCATCTATTCGACCTACATCACCGTGGCAACCGGCGCGAACGTCGTGGCAGGAAATTACATCCAGGTTGGCGGCGAGGATATGTTGGTGACCGCGACGTACACGGATACGCCGGGATTGACGCTGAAGGTAACGAGAGCGCAACTCGGCACGACTGCCGTTACGGACCTCAGCGGCGCGACAGTCACAGTGCTGTCCCAGATCGGTGTTGCATCGAGTACGGGCATTGCGGCCGGTGATTACATTCAGATCGACTCGGAGATCATGAATGTTACGAATGTATTGAGCGGCACGTCATTGTTGGCGGCGCAGGCCCAACTTGGAACCACGGCAGCGGCCCACGCAAATGGCGCAACGGTTCAGGACATTGAGGATTGGATTTTTGCAAGCGTGGTGGGTGGCGGAAATGCTGCCGGATGCGCCAATGGCTGCGTCTACAACTACCTCGTCACCGCTGGCGCTGCTTCCGGCTCTCCAACCGCAGATTTGCCGGAAAGTGGTGGCACGAGCGGGTTCATCATCGACAACCAGTCGACAAGCCAGACTGGGGCCCAGCAGGTTTACTTCAGCACGCTTACGGGCCATACGGCGGTGCAGGCATCGCAGGCTGGCTTGCAGTAATCATCACGAGTGGATTCTGAGGGAGAGTCTCTAAGGATGGCGCTTAACCGCGCTCATCCGATGGTCCATGGATTGATTGGTGGCGGGAGGCAGGATCGAACTGCCGACCTACGGGTTATGAATCCGTCGCTCTAACCATCTGAGCTACCCCGCCGGAATGATGCGCCTGGTGGACGCCTGAAAGGCGCGGGCCGCAATTGGGCCACCAGAAGGAAGTGACGGCCGGAGACGGCGTGCGATTCCCTCTATTGATGATACGGGGGGCCGATGGACAGGTCAAACCCGCTGTGCGAGTTCATGAAGGTCGCAGAAGCAGAGAGACTTGTCCGTAGGGCGCCTGAGATGAATCCTGCATGCCCGCTGCTGTAAACTCGGCTGCATGAGCAGGTTCCGTATCGCGGCAGTGATACCGGCACGGTTGAGTTCGACGCGGCTGAGCCGCAAGGTGCTGCGGACAATTGCAGGGCGCCCGATGGTGGAGTGGGTATGGCGCGCGGCAACCGGGAGCGGGTTGATGGATCCGGTGGTTGTGGCTACGGATTCGGAGGAAGTGGCGTCGGTTTGCCGGGAGCGCGGGATTCCGGTTGCGATGACTTCGGCAGAATGCCCAAGCGGGTCGGATCGGGTGAGGGAAGTGGCGCGCCAGATCGATGCCGATATCTACGTCAACATCCAGGGAGACGAGCCGACGCTGACGGCGGACTTCTTCCCGCCGCTTCTTGCGCTCTTTGAGCGGCCGGAGGTCGAGGTTTCCACGCTTGCTGTTCGCTGTCCGCCGGAGGAGTTGACCAATCCCAACGCCGTCAAAGTGGTTGCGGCGCTCGATGGCCGGGCGCTCTACTTCTCGCGGGCGACGATTCCCTTTGACCGCGACCGGACCGGATTTGGCGGCTATCGGAAGCACCTGGGGATTTATGCCTATCGTAAAGCGGCACTGGAACGGTTTGCCGCGCTGCCGCCTTCGCCGTTGGAAAAGCTGGAGCGATTGGAGCAACTGCGGCTGTTGGAGAATGGGATCGGACTTTACGTGGGTGATGCACCGCGGGACACGATAGGGGTGGATACGGAAGAGGACCTGGTGCGCGCTGAGGCGATGCTTGGGCCGATCCCTAAGGGCGCGTAGGGGCATTTTCCATAGGTTCTCAGCGAAATCCGAATTAGGCGCAAGAATCGGATAGCCTGCCCGCGCCGCGATGAGCGACGATGGTTTCCATGAGCAACAAGCACCAATCCGTTCCCAATTCTCTCTCGGGCAATGCAGTTGATCCGGAGGCTGCATGGAAGCAGGTTCTCAGGCGCGACGCTCAGGCGGAGTTCTTCTACGCTGTCACAACCACGGGCGTGTATTGCAGGCCGAGCTGCACGAGCCGTCGACCGCTGAGAGGGAACGCACGGTTCTTCCGGTCGGCTGCGGAGGCACGGGCTGCGGGCTTTCGGGCGTGCAGGCGATGCAAGCCGGATGCTCTGCGCGGCCGGCCTTTGGATCGGGTTCGTGGGTACATTGAAGCCAATCTCGACAGGCCGGTGAGGCTTAAGGAGCTGGGGCGCCTGGCAGAGATGAGTCCATTTACAGTGCAGCGGCTGTTCAAGCGCGAGATGGGGGTGAGTCCGCTCAGTTATCAGCGAGCGCTGCGGGCGCGCTCGCTGCGCAGTGCGCTGAAGCAAGGAGAAACCGTGACCAATGCAATTTACGATGCAGGATTCGGCTCGTCGAGCCGCGGCTATGAGGGCGCGCAACTGGGGATGACGCCGGCGCGTTTCGCCAAAGGGGGCGCGGGGGAGCGGATCGGATGGGCTACGGCCGCGTCACCGTTTGGGCGGGTGATTGTGGGGGCGACGGAGCGCGGGCTTTGCTGGCTGGCGCTGGCGGGGACGGCTGGCGAGGCTGAGGCCAGCTTGCGCGAGGAGTTTCCGCAGGCCGAGTTGCGGCGCGATCCGTCGCTGACGAGGCTGGTGGATGAGGCGGTCGCTTCCGTTATCGATGGCTCGAAGAAGAAGCATGAGGCGAAGGCGCTGGACCTGCGGGGGACGGCGTTTCAGCTTCGGGTATGGCAGGCTCTGCGGACGATTCCGCGGGGGGAGACGCGCACCTATAGCGAGCTGGCCCGGGAGATGGGCATGCCGACCTCGACGCGCGCCGTGGCTCGCGCTTGCGCGATGAACCGGGTCTCGGTGCTGGTACCGTGCCACCGGGTGGTGGGCGCAGGCGGGTCGCTGACCGGGTACAGGTGGGGCGTGGAGCGGAAGCGGCAACTGCTGGAGGCGGAGAGGGGTTGAGCGGGGCGGCTGATTCGTGCGGAGTGCCGCAGGGGGCTGCTCGTGTCCGTTTCCAAGGCGCCGCCCACTCATTCGCAAAAAAAATTGAAGTCCGGACTTTGCGGCTAAGTTCGGCATTTTCAATGGGATACGGTAGGGGGTACCCCTTTAAAGTCCTGACAGCATTGAAGTTCTCCGCAGAGTCCTCTCAGCAAAGGAGTTAGAAGACAGTGGACAGTGAACAGTGAACAGTGGACAGCTTTGAAGGATGCCTATGAAATGATTGTGCGCCAAATGGTGGAAATTATCTGCAAATTGACGGTGAAAAAATTTTGGGGAAGCCGTGGAGCTTTCTTCTGTTTGATTTAGATCGGTTTCGATTCGGCAGGGCTGGAGGGTGAAGGGCGTTTTTTTGAGGAGATTCTGCGCGGACTTTTGGGGCACCGGCGTTTGTTGAGGAAAGATCTTGTTTTGTCGGTCGGGAGTGGCTGGACGAGGGTCTTTGGCCGTTCTCAAGAGGGTGGAGCTTGCTGTCAGACAGGGAAGTGGGTTGGGCAACACTGGCCGACTCGCCGGTACCTATTCCGCTCAATGAGCGAGTTGGCGATCTGTCACTTGCTGTAAGTTTCTGGAGCGCCGCTGCGCGTGCCGAACAGGTCAGAATTCGACGGTAATGCTCGAATTATCCGAGGAGAAATCCAACTGCATCCGTGAGCAGGTGCGCGATCATATTCGCAGCCAGATCGCGTCGCCACAAGTAGAGGGCAGTGAGAACAATGCCTCCGAACCCTGCGATCATGAGGTGGGCCCAACCCCAATAACCCAGGTGCAGATAGGTAAAGGTTGCTAATGAGACTGCGGCAGCACCCCAACGAGAGCCGAAGATCTCCGTCAGGCGTTCGATCATAAAGCCGCGAAAATAAATCTCCTCGAAGACGGCCGCACGCACAATAATCAACAGGCGCAACCAAAACGGCAATGCGTTTATGGCCACAGTTCCTGGTTCAACCGGGGATTGTCCCAGTGCCGGAAATATGACCAGATAAATAAAAGCCATGCCTCCAACCATCACAAGGGCTCCCAGGGCCCCGAAGACGAAGGTTCGCCATTTTGGTGGATTAAGTCCGATGGAGGAGATAGGACGACGTTCCACGAAAAGGACGTAGGCAATCAGCACGAGTGAAAGAGCCCAAAATATGAGTTCTCGACCCAGTTCCGCAGTCACGCCGCTTCCATGAACCAACCAGCCGGAAAGCGGCAAAGCCAGTACCACCATCAGCGCGATCGCACCGACCGATCCTGCCAAAGTTCGTCGAACGGGTTTGGGATCGGAGGTTGCAAATTGCGTTTCGGACGCCGGCTCTTTGGGAATCACATTTGCTCCTTCAGGAATATCCATGGAGGCACAATTGACTGTAACGACCGTATCATGTAACGATCGTGTCATGTCAAGCCGGAAAGTTGAATTACTGGATGCCGCGCTCAAATATTTGACCAGGCACGGCGTAGCGAACGCGTCCCTGCGGCCCATGGCCGCTGAGCTTGGAACGAGCCCGCGAATCTTGATGTTTCACTTCAGATCGAAGGAAGGCTTGCTTCAGGATGCCTTTGAGGAACTGCAATCCCGCTTGCAGACTTCTTTTCGAGAGATGGCTTCAAATAACTCCGAGTCTTCCCGCGTCCCCCCGCTGAGACGCTTTTGGCAATGGGCGACCAGTAGGAAGAATTTCCCGTATTTTCGGTTGTTGTATGAGGCGCAGATTGTCGCTCTTCAAAACCCGAAAGAGTATGGACGCTATCTGAGAAAAGCGTCCGGTGACTGGCAGGCGGCGGCCTTTGACCTAATGTCTCCATCGCTGAAAAGCAAGGCACTGGCTTCACTTTGCATTGCCGTCTTTGATGGGCTGATGCTTGAACTGATGAGCGGCGGAGACGTGCGGCACCTGACGGAGGCTCTGGACCTTTTCATTGCCATGGCCATCAAGACCTCACCGACAGGTAAACCGCGCCCAGTGGATCTCAAACGAGGTTGAGCCTTGTAATAAATTTTGCGCGGACATGGCGAGTTGGCAGGTTGGCTGGTGGTGCGGAAGAGGGCTTGTTTGTGGGGAATTGAGAAGGGCGAACTTCAGGGGCTGAAGCCCACGATTAATTGATGGCGTTTTCGGCATGACTGAAGTCATGCCCTGACACTTATTTCGGCTCCGATGAGATGTTTGGCAGGCGTGTGATGACCGCGGCCCTTGCTGAAGCCCGGGCCTGAAGGCCACTCAGATTGCTGACAAACTCGGATCGGAGACTTGAAGAAAAGGCCCGTGGCTAAAGCCACATTGAATCGAGGAGCTTTATTCGGGAGGCTGAAGCCTCCCGCTCCCTCCGGCGCACGAAATCCCGGGTTATTCATCAATCTAACTGCTCCCTCCAGGACGAACAAAAGGCTTCGGACCCAGGGTGATGCGCACAGACGGAAGGGGGGCGGTGGCTTAGTATTTCTATTGGCTTGGAATTGATTATTTTTTGATTACGAGGAAGGGTCCGCTATGAAACGCAAACCGATTGCATACCAACCTAGCTTTAACGCTCAGCACTCGCCGATGGGGGCGTTCATGAGCTTTACGTGCGGGAACTTTGGGACTCGCGGGGGCATCGGATTGCAGATTGGGCAGCCGGGCGACCAGGAGATTTTTGTTGGGTTCAAGGAGGGGGACCGGTATTCGGAGTCGACGCTGAAGTGCCTGCCGTTTTATGCGGGCGCGGTGAACCGGGCGGCGGACGCGTTTCTGGTGGAGCAGGCGGGGCCTTCGGAGCAGAATGTGAAGCCGGATGCGGAGCCCTTCAAGGATGGCGAGTTGGAGCGCTCGTATGGCTGGGCCAGCGATGAATGGCGCGGGGATGGGCTCACGTTCTCGGTGTATTCGCCGTTTGGTTCGATTCCCGACCCGGCGAAGGACAACGAGCAGAAGATGCGCGAGGGGTTGCTGCCGGCGGTGGTGGCGCGGCTGGTTCTGGACAATACCAAGGGCACAGCGACCAAGACGGCGATGTTCGCGATGAACCATGCGCGGCCGGGGTCGCGGATTCTGGAAGACGATCTGGGAGCGGGGCGGCTGGGTTTTGCGTTCCGGCGCGAGGCTGGTGGAGCGGCGGAGCTCAAAGACTTTACGACGTCGGAGAATGGGGCGAAGGCCGCCGCGGAGCCGTTTGTGTTTATGCGCTGGTCGGCGAGCGACGGGGTGAAGGAGAAGCATAACCCGGTGCATCTGCTGGGATCTTGCCCTGGGTTTGGGTTTGAGGTTCCGGCGGGGAAGAAGTATGGGCTGACGATTGCGCTGGGGTCTTATCTTGAGGGATTCCAGACCAACGGTTTGGATGGGAAGTATCTTTACACGCGCTACTTCAAGGGTCTGGGCGATGTGCTGAAGACGGCGCTGGATAGGGCAGACCAACTGATTTCCGCGGCGGAGAGGCTGGATCAGAAGCTGGACGCGGCGAATCTTTCGGACGATCAGCGGTTCATGATTGCGCACTCGACGCACAGCTACTACGGGAGCACGCAGTTGCTGGAGGTGGAGGGCGAGCCGTTCTGGGTGGTGAACGAGGGCGAGTACTGCATGATGAACACGCTGGACTTGTCAGTGGACCACGTGTTCTGGGAGCTGGACCACAATCCGTGGCTGGTGAAGAATCTGCTGGACTCGTTTGTGAAGCGGTATAGCTATACGGACGAGGTGAAGGTTTATAAGGACGACGTGGCGCTGGCGGCGGAGGCCGGCCAGATCGATCCTTCACAGGCGCCGCCGCCGCCGGATGAGGCGCAGTTGAATCGCGCTTACGAGACCAAGCCGGGCGGGCTGAGTTTTTGCCACGATATGGGGGCGCACAACAATTTTTCTCCCAAGGGGCGCAGCAGCTACGAGCTGGCGAATCTGACGGGGTGCTTCAGCTACATGACGCAGGAGCAGCTTTGCAATTGGATTCTGGTGGCCGGCTGCTACGTGGCGAAGACGCGGGATGTGAAGTGGCTGAAGAGCAACAAGAGCGTGATTGAGGCTTGCCTGGCGAGCATGATCAATCGCAGCGGCGATGTTGGATTTGCGCAGTACGACAGCACGCGCTGCGCGGGCGGGCAGGAGATTACGACGTACGACTCGCTGGACCACTCGCTGGCACAGACGCGGAACAATGTGTATATCGCGGTGAAGAGCTGGGGGAGTTACCAGGCGTTGGCGCTCTTGTTCCGCGATCTGGGCTCGGCCAAGGACCAGAAGCGAGCGGAGGAGCTGGCGATCAAGGTTGCGGGAGTGGTTGCGGACCAGGCGGTGGATGGAGTTCTGCCGGCGATCTTCGAGAAGGCGAATCCGGGGTACAAGTCGCGGATTCTGCCGGCGATTGAAGGGTGCGTTTATCCGCTGTATTTTGTGAAGACGGGATGGGAGAAGCGGACGCTGGCGGAGGTTTTCTCGAATGCCCAGGAGAAGCGGATGTTTGATGCGCTGAAGGAGCATACGAAGAAGCTGTTGCTCGACAAGGAGCGGCGGAATCTGTTTGCGGATGGGGGGATCAAGCTGTCGTCGACGAGCAATAACTCGTGGATGAGCAAGATCTCGATTTTCATGCATGTGACGCGGAAGGTGTTCCGTCTGGACGAGGATGCGCAGGTGGCGGCAGTGCTGCGGAATGCGGATGCGGCGCACGTGAAGTGGCAGACGGAGGGCAGCTCGTACTGGGCCTGCTGCGACCAGATTGTTTCAGGGGAAGGCAAGGCCAGCCGCTATTATCCGCGCATTATTACGAGTGCGCTGTGGATGGAGTAGGGGCGGCGGGCTTGCTGAGGCGCTGGAGCTGTTGCTGTAGCATCCAACTATGATTGCGGGTGTCTCCTGGACCTGGTGGGTGGGGTTCCACGTGGTGGTGGTGTTGTTGCTGGTGGGGGATTGGCTGCTGCCCGGCCACCGGCGCGAAACCCGCCATGCGCAGGCGTTTGCGTGGCTTGGCACGGCGCTGCTGGTGCTGGCCGCGGCGGCCTTTGCGGGGTGGGTCGCGGTGGCGCAGGGGCGCCAATCGGCTCTGGAATTTGTGGCTGGGTACACGATCGAAACCTCGCTCAGCATCGATAATCTTTTCGTATTCATGGTGCTGTTTCAAGGCTTCCGGATCAGCCCTCTCCGGCAGCACAAGGCGCTGCTTTGGGGCGTGGCCGGAGCGGTCTTGCTGCGCGGGTTGTTTATCGTTACCGGCGTTGCGTTGCTGAGGCGCTTTGACTGGATCAACTGGATCTTCGGGCTGTTTCTGCTTTACGTGGCGTTCCGGCTGGTGCGCGGCGGCTCAACGAAGGCCGCTATTCCGGAGTGGATTCAGCGCATGCAGCCGGCGAAGGGATCGCTGCTGCCGGTGATCATTGCGGTCGAATTTACCGACTTGCTTTTTGCCGTCGATTCGATTCCCGCGGTTCTCGCCATCTCTCACAATCCGTTTGTGGTTTATACGTCGAATATCGCGGCTGTGCTTGGGCTGAGGTCACTTTATTTTGCTTTGTCGGCCATGCTTGACCGCTTCCGGTACCTGCATTACGGGCTGGGAGCGCTGCTGGGGTTTGTGGCGCTGAAAATGCTCGCGGCTCGCTGGATGGAAGTTCCGATCACGATTTCTCTGGCGGTGATTGGGGTGATTCTGGCGGTTTGCGCTTTGGCGTCGTGGATGGGGAAGAACAGGGAACAGGGAACAGGGAACAGGGAATAGGGAATAGGGAATAGGAGTTGCGCGCGATCGGACGCCTCAGGTGTTAGCCTCATATCTTATGCCAAGGGCCGCGCAAGTAGATTTCCTGGTCATGGGCGCGGGGGTTGCCGGTCTCCGCGCGGCTGTGGAACTGGCTCGACATGGCGATGTCCTGGTTGTGACCAAGGAATCGCTTGGCGAGTCGAACACTCACTACGCGCAGGGCGGCATTGCCGTCGCCATGGAAGGCGACGAGGACGTGACTCTTCATCTGGAAGACACGGTAAGTGCAGGCGATGGGATTGTTTACCGGGCGGCGGCCGAGGCGCTGGTTTCAGAAGGCCCGCTGCGCGTGGCGGAGCTGATTGAGTGGGGCGCCCGGTTTGATCGTGAGGGAAATTCGGAGGCCGGCGAGCTGCTGCGCACGCGCGAAGGCGCTCACTCGCTGGCCCGCATTCTTCATGCGAGCGGCGACGCGACGGGCGCGGAGATCAGCCGGTCGCTGGTGGCATTTGCCCGCGTCCACAAGCGCATCCGCTTTGCCGAGTGGACGATGGTTACCGGCCTGGTGACCGAGGGCGGCCGCGTGGTGGCTGTCGATATGACTCCGGTGGGACAGGGCGGCACGGGCGATGCGCCGCAGAGGGTTTGCGCGCGGGCGGTGCTGATTGCGGCCGGCGGCGCGGGGCAGGTGTACTCGGATACGACAAACCCCGCGGTTGCGACTGGAGACGGCATCGCGCTGGCCGCGCGCGCCGGCGCGGAGCTGGCGGACATGGAGTTCTATCAGTTTCATCCGACCGCCCTGTCGCTGCCGGGCGTGCCGCGCTTCCTGCTTTCGGAAGCTCTGCGGGGCGAGGGCGCTTACCTGCGCAATGACAAGGGCGAGCGGTTCATGGAGCGCTATCACCCGCTGCTTGAACTGGCTCCACGCGACGTGGTGGCGCGCGCCATCGCACGCGAGGGTCTGGGCGAACGGGGAAGCGCACGGCCGGTGTATCTCGACCTGCGCCACATCCGCGGCCTCGATCTCCACCAGCGTTTTCCTGGCATCAGCGCGTTTCTCAAGACGTTCGGCCTGGAGCTGGCGCGCGATCTGATTCCGGTGCGGCCGGCGGCGCACTACCTGATGGGCGGCATCCGGACGGATCTCGCCGGACGCGCAAGTCTTGGAGGGCTCTATGCGGCAGGCGAAGTGGCCTGCACGGGGGTTCATGGCGCCAATCGGCTGGCCTCGAACTCGTTGCTGGAGGGGTTGGTCTTTGGCGCGCGGGCCGCGCAGTCGATGCTGACGGACGGTCTGCCGCTGGTTTCCTGTCGATGCCGCTGATTCGGCGCCGGAAGCGCTGCCTGCCGACGAGCCAGGAGCAGGTTGAGGAACTGATTGCGAAACTTCAAGCGGCGATGTGGGTCTGCGCGGGGCTTCTGAGGGACGAGGCGACATCTGCGCAAGGGATTGGCCGCGCAGGCGGAGTGCGAGGCCGCTTTGGAAGGGATTGCGACGGCAGGGAAAAGCCGGCCGGCGCCTGGCCGAGGCGCAGGCTCTCAGCAGAGTGGCTCATGCCATTCTCCAGTCGGCGCTTGCCCGTACTGAAAGCCGCGGCGCGCACTTCCGCAACGATTTTCCAAAGCGCGACGACGGGAACTTTCAATTGCATTCGGTTTTGACCCGCGATGGGCGCGTGCAGTTCGAAGAGTGGTGAAAGAGGACTGAGGGAACAGGGAATAGGGAACAGGGAACAGGGAATAGGGAATCGATGATTGAGGGACTCGCGGGTCACTTCTTAAGGGAGTTTTGTTTTCCTGCTCATTTTGCGTTTGGGGTGCGTGGGTGCTGACCGTAGGATGCGGCGGCACGCGGATGGGGCAGCGGGCTTCAAATTTGAATCCATGACGGACAACTGACATCCGAAGGGTGAATCGGGGCGCTTGACTCGGGAACGAGGTTCAGGATAGTTTCTGGATACACGGGAAAGGAGGGTGATCCAGCTGATGAAGAGTGAATGTAGCAGTTGTTTCGTACGTGAGGTGACTGAGGCCTGAGGCCCTTGCGCCCCAGCCCCCAGATAAGTCCTGCATAGATCCGCCTCGGCGGGTCCTCCGCAACGGCTCTGGCACTCGCGAAAGCGCGAAGGCCTCAGTCCAATCCCAACAGTCCACCGGCAGCGGCCTGAGAGAGATCTCAGGCCGCTGTTGCATTGAGGCACAATGGAACACAATCTCGAAAACACTATCTCTCTGCTCGACCGCACGCCTGCAGCTCTCGACGCGCTGTTGCGCGGACTTCCTGAGATGTGGACGGAGGCTGGCGAAGGCGAAGGCACGTGGAGCGTCGCCGATGTGGTAGCCCACCTGATCCACGGCGAGCATGTGGACTGGATGCCGCGAACAACGATGATTCTGCAATCGGGGGAGACGCAGCCTTTTCCGCCTTTTCCGCGGGACGGGTATGTGCGTTTCAAGCAGGGCAAGTCACTGGGGCAACTGCTGGACGACTTCGCCGGCGTACGCGCGAAGAATCTTTCGGACTTGCGCGCGCTTAACCTGACACCGGAAGATCTCGGTCGGCGTGGAGTGCACCCTGCCTTCGGTCCGGTAACTCTGTCGCAACTGCTGGCCACCTGGGCGGCCCACGACTTGAACCATCTCCACCAGATTTCTCGCATCATGGCGCACCAATACCGTGAGGCAGTTGGCCCGTGGTCGCGATTTCTTGGCGTAATGCAGTGTGCGGGGCACAGCGCTGCTGCGTAGGGGCGGCCCGGCAGAAAACTTTGGCCAAGCGAATGGCCGCGCCGGATTCCGCGATGGGCCCGTTGGATGCCGTAGAATCAGGCTAAAGATGAAGTGTCCTTATTGCGGATTCGGGCAGGACCGGGTGGTTGACTCGCGGGAGAGCAAAGAGGCGGACTCGATCCGCCGCCGGCGGGAGTGCGAGAGCTGCACGCGGCGTTTTACCACCTATGAGCGCATCGACGAGATTCCTTACATGGTGGTCAAAAAAGACGGACGGCGCGAGCGCTTCGACCGGCAAAAGGTTTTGAGCGGCCTGCTGCGCGCGTGCGAAAAGCGGCCCGTCTCCTCAGGCCATTTGGAGAAGATTGTGGACGCGACGGAATCGTATCTGATGGACGCTCCGGAGCGCGAACGCACGACGGCTGAAGTCGGCGAGCTCATCATGGAGCATCTGAAAGGCCTGGACACGGTGGCTTACATCCGCTTCGCCAGTGTCTATCGCGACTTTAAAGACGTGCGCGAGTTCAAGGAAGAGCTCGAAGGGCTGCTCAAGAGCCACGGGCCCAAGGGAAAGAAATAGGTTCCGGCGAATCGTTGTTGAGAAATGGATCCCCAATGACAGACATGAAGACGCACAAGATCACTCTTATCCCCGGCGACGGCATCGGCCCGGAAGTTGCGCATGCGGTGGTCCGCATTCTTGAAGCCACGGGCGTCAAGTTCGAGTGGGAGCGGTACGCGGCGGGCGCGGAGGCCTTCGAGATTCATGGCGAGTACATTCCCGCCGCGCTTTACGAATCGATCGAGCGCAACCGGGTCGCGTTGAAGGGGCCGGTCACGACGCCCATCGGAGGCGGCTTCAAGAGCATCAACGTTACGCTGCGCAAAAAGTTCGATCTCTTCGCCAACTTTCGACCTATCAAGAATCTCCCTGGCCTGGCCACGCACTGGCCGGGCGTCGACCTGATTATCGTCCGCGAAAACACCGAGGGCGAGTACGTGGGCCTGGAGCACGAAGTGGTTCCCGGCGTGGTTGAGAGCATCAAGGTGATCAGCGAAAAGGGTTCGACGCGGATTGCGAAATTCGCATTCGAGTACGCACGCAAGCACGGCCGCAAGAAGATTCACTCGATCCACAAGGCCAACATCATGAAACTCTCCGACGGGCTTTTTCTGCGCTGCGCGCGCAAGGTGGCCGAAGGTTTTCCCGATGTGCTTTATGGCGAACACCTGATCGACAACACATGCATGCAACTGGTGATGAACCCGTTCCAGTACGACACGCTGCTGCTGGAGAATCTTTACGGCGATATCGTGAGCGACCTTTGCGCGGGGCTGGTTGGCGGTCTTGGGCTTGTTCCTGGGGCGAATCTTGGCGCGGAGTGCGCGATTTTTGAAGCGGTGCACGGATCGGCGCCTGACATCGCCGGCAAGGACGTGGCGAACCCGACGGCGCTGCTTCAATCGGCAGTGCTGATGTTGCGCCACATCGACGAACCGGCGGCGGCGGACAAGGTGCAGAAGGCGATGGAGACGGTGTATGCGGAGCGGAAGACACTGACCCGCGACGTGGGTGGAACAGCCGGGACGAGCCAGTTTGCCGATGCGGTTTTGGGGGCGATGGGCTAGGGCGCATCGACACTTAGAGCGGACAGAGCGACCCCACGCGGTGGCAGGCGAAAAGCAACCGCAGATCTTTTGACTCGCTCCGGATGAACAGGAAGGTTGAATGAAGATTTTTTACAGAATCACAGATTGCTGACAAACTCGGATCGGAGATTTGAAGAAAAGGCCCGCGGCTAAAGCCACATTGAATGGAGGAGCTTTATTCGGGAGGCTGAAGCCTCCCGCTCCCTCCGGCGCACGAAATCCCGGGTTATTCATCAATCTGCGCCCCCTACGGGGCTTCGACCCTCATTTTTGCCGTAACCCAGGACAGCGCCCGCTGTGGCGGACTTGTCCTGGGCTATTCTCGACCATCCCTCCGGGATGCAATACAGCCCGTTCATCTCTGGACGTAACGCGCCGAAGGCGAGCCGGGATGCTCAAGATGACAGGGCGACTATGATGCGGACCCTCGGGACACCAGACCAGATCGAGTTGTTCGCCGTTCTAGCTGGAGATCTCGACTTGGTGCACGAGGATGACGGCGCCGATGGTTGAGCCGCTTTCCTTGTCCTGGATAGGGGAGGCGCCGATGGCGATGTGAAGCTCGCGGCGCTCGCGATCGAGGATGGTGGCAAAGCCCTTCATGGGCCGCTCGAGCCACGAGGTGAAAGCCGATTCGAAGCGCCGTGCGGGAAGACAGGCTACGATCGGGAGTCCCTCTTCGATCGACATGCCGGCCAGGTCGCCGGCCTTGAATCCGAGCAGCTTTTCGGCGGCAGGATTGGCGGAGCGGATAAAGCCGACGGCGTCGGTGACAATGACCGCTTCGCAGATGGAATCCAAGACACTTTTGAGCAGGAGATGGGCGGCGCGCGCTTCTTCGAGGTCTTTTTTTGCATCGGAGACATCGACGCACATCATGCGCATTCCGGTAGGCCGTCCTTCGGGGTCGCGGACCAGTTTTCGATGCATTTCGTAGGTGCGGAACTGACCGGACCGGTCGCAAAGGGAGCGGCGGACGACGCCGGGTTCCTCGCCGGACTCGAGGGAGGAGCAATAGGCGGCAAAGCTCTGATCTTTCTCGTCGGCGGCCATCAGGTCCCATGCGATTTTGCCGATGAGCTGACCGCGGTCGAGGGGGTGGAGATCGAGTGTGGCGCGGTTGGCGCGGGTAATGACGCCATGGGAATCGATCTCGATGTAGGGGAGTGGGAGCTCGTCGAGAATCGACGAATTGGGGACTGAGGTGCAGGAGATGGGGGCGCAGGGCTCAGGATCCGGGTTGAGTAGTGCTTGAAGGGCTCTGATGGGCAGGGCGGAACTCACGCGGATCACCTCTTTGCGGCCTTTTGCGCAGAAATCCGGAGTAGGTCGTCGGGACTGCGCAAGCGGCTGATGGGAGTCAGTTCAAATGAGATCGGGATGCGCAGCATGATGGCGCGCCCGGCAACGTTGATGCTGCTTTCGCGGTTCTGGGCGATGATTCTGTCCAGCTCTGCAGAGACCATGAATTCGCTGTAGCGGCCCTGCAGGATGGCCAGCAGGGCCGAATCGCTCCAGTGGTAGATGGTGTCGCTTCCTTGGAGGCCAGCGGTGAGGAAAGCGGAGACGGCCATGAGGCAATCTTCGACGGCCTCGGGACCGAAGCGCTGGCTGATGACGTCGAGGCAACTGAGGCGGAAGAGGACGATGAAGCCGTCTCCTCCCTTGGCCATGATTTTGCCGAGATGCTCGACGGCACTGCCGCCGCCGCGCAATCCAGCGGCGTTGTCGTTGGCCGTGGAGCAGTCGGCGGCTCTGAGCTTTGCTGCCATATCCGCGGCAGGTCCATTGCCATCGAGGGGGTGGAGAAAGATCTCGAGTTTCTGGCGCCATTCGTCGATCTCGCTGCCCGTCCTGAGCAGCTTGACCTGGGCGACGAGCGGCGCGGCATTTTTGGATGCGGGGTCAACGCCGAGGTTGCCGAGCAATTCGCCCAAAAGGGAAGTCATGGCGTTGCGCCAGGCGGCCAACTGTTCGCGGAGCGCGGTTTCCGAATCGTTGCGGTAGCTCTCGAACTCACGCAGGATGGTGCCGATCAGGGCCAGCTTGTCGGCATCGGGAAGGCGGTCGCGCAACTGACGGCCGAGCCCATCGAGCTTGGCGCGAAAGGCGCGGTAGCGGTCGGCATCGAACTCGGGCATACCTGCCGCGGCGCCGTCGGCCAGCAGGGTGAGGCAGCGCTCTTCTGCCAAAAGCGCGGAATCGTCGCTGGTCGTGGACCGGGACTGTCCCCAGCCGCCCATCTGCTTGAGATTCATCCGTTATGACCCCATGGGATACTTATCGACAAAAACTGGCTTTCCCTGAGAGAAAAGCGAAAAGAATGGCAGCAGGAATGTTTGGCTTGTTGTATTTGTCCCCGAACTTTCCGGGGCGGGGGCTCGGGCGGAGCGGTGTAGCCGGCGGAATTGGTTTCGGCAGAGGCAGATATGGGTTGGGGATGAACCTAAACCCATCCTCCTGTACACTGGAGAGTTAACTGCCATGAAAAACAGACAACCAATCGGCATCCTCGGCGCCACCGGAATGGTGGGCCAGCGTTACATCCAACTGCTTGAAAACCATCCGTGGTTCGAGATTGCCTGGCTTGCAGCCAGCGACCGGTCGAGCGGGAAGGCCTACGGCGAGGCGGCCAAGTGGCGTCTTGACACGCCGCTGCCGGAGCGGATCGCCAAGATGACCGTGCAGCCCGCAGATCCCGTGGGCGCGCCGAAGGTTATTTTTGCCTCGATCGATGCCGCTTTTGCGCGCGAGATGGAGCCCCGGTTCGCGGAGGCCGGATGCGCTGTGCTTTCGAACTCGAGCGCGTTCCGCATGACGCCGAATGTTCCGCTGGTGATTCCGGAGGTGAACGCGGACCATCTGCACCTGATCGAGGAGCAGGCCTCGCGGCAGGCCTCGGGGGGTTACATGGTGACCAATCCCAACTGCTCGACGATTGGGCTGGTGATGGCGCTGAAGCCGATCGAGGAGCGTTTTGGGATAGAGCAGATTTTTGTGACCACGATGCAGGCGGTGAGCGGAGCCGGGTATCCGGGCGTGGCGTCGATGGACATTCTCGATAATGTTGTGCCCTATATCGGCGGCGAAGAAGAAAAGATGGAAGCCGAGACGCTGAAGCTTCTGGGCAAGCTGGAGGACGGTGTAGGCGGACGCGGAATCAAGGCGCTGGCGGCGGGCATGACGGCACATTGCAACCGCGTTGCGGTGGTTGACGGGCACACGGAGTGCGTCTCGCTGAAGTTGCGGACCAAGGCGACGCAGGAGGAGATTCTGAAGGCGTGGGATGAGTTCCGTCCGCTGTCCGGAAGGGAATTGCCCACCGCTCCATCTGTTCCGGTGCAATGGGCTCCGCAGCCGGATCGTCCGCAGCCGCGGCTGGATCGCAATCGCGGCAACGGGATGGCGGTGACGGTTGGCCGGCTGCGCCCCTGCAACCTGCTGGACTGGAAGTTCGTGCTGCTTTCGCACAACACGGTGCGCGGGGCAGCGGGAGCGACGATCCTGAACGCCGAGTTGCTGGCCAGCTTGGGCAAACTTGAATCGCCGGCCGTGGCCGCCGCGCGCGCATAAAACCTGGGCAAGGGAACGATGGGAAGATTGGCATGAGCCTCGTAGTGATGAAGTTTGGCGGCACGTCGGTAGAAGACCCGGCCGCCATTGGGCGTACCGCAGCCATCGTTGCAGGACGCGTAGCCTTGGGCAAGCAGCCTGTTGTGGTTGTCAGTGCGATGGCCAAGGTAACCGACCAGTTGCTGCGTGCCGCGGCGTGCGCCGCGCTGGGCGACCGCACCGGATCGCTGGCCATCAGTTCGCGCCTGCGCTCGCGCCACCGCGACACTGCCTGCGCGCTGGTCAAGAACCCCGACGATGCCGCAGCGCTGGTCAGAAACATCGATGAAAAGTTCGATGCGCTCGATGAAGTGCTGCGCGGGCTGGCGGCGATTCTCGAACTGACGCCCCGCATCTCCGACCTGATTGTCAGCTACGGCGAGCGCATCTCCAGCCGCATTGTGGCGGCCGCTTTTCGCGAGCGAGGAATTGATGCCACACACGTGGATGCCCGCGAAGTGATTGTGACCGATTCGCAGTTTCAGAAGGCTGTGCCGCAGGACGCGATCATCGACAAGCGCGCCCAGGAGAAACTGCTTCCGCTCACGGCGGAAGGCAAGGTGCCTGTGATGGGAGGCTTTATCGCCTCGAACGAGGCCGGGCTGACGACTACGCTGGGCCGCGGAGGGTCAGACTTTACCGGCGCTCTGATCGGCGGGGCGCTCACGGCGGAGGCCATCGAGATCTGGACCGACGTGGACGGGATCATGACTGCCGACCCGCGTGTCTGTCCGGATGCGCTGCGCGTTAAAGTGATCAGCTTTGAAGAAGCGGCCGAGCTGGCTTACTTTGGCGCCAAGGTTCTGCACCCGGCTACGATTTTGCCTGCCGTCAAAAAGAACATTCCGGTGCTGGTGTTGAACAGCCGCAACGCGGCCTGCGAGGGCACGCGCATCATCTCGCTTGCGCCGCACTGCAAGAGCCCGTTCAAGTCGATTTCGGTCAAGAAGAAGCTCAGCATTATCGACGTGGTGGCCAGCCGCATGCTGATGACGCATGGCTACCTGAGCCAGATCTTCAACATCTTCGACAAGCATCAGTGCCCGGTGGACATGGTCTCGACCAGCGAGGTTTCGGTCTCGCTCACTGTCGACTCGAACGACAAACTGCCTGCTATCGCCGCCGACCTGGGCAAGCTGGCCGACGTAAAGTACGAAGGCAAGAAGGCGCTGGTCTGCATGGTGGGCGAAGACATTCGCGGACAGAATTCGATAGCCGCACAGGTGTTTAACGCCGTGCGCCACATCAACGTGCGCATGATCTCGCAGGGCGCGAGCGAAATCAACATGAGCTTCATGATCGAAGAGGACGACGCCGATGAAGCGGTGCGCTCGCTGCACGCCGCATTTTTCAAGGAGCCAGACCCGGCGATCTTCGATGTGGAAGCTCGAAAGCAGATTACAGTGAACAGTGAACAGTGAACAGTGTGTAGTGTGAGCGTGAAGTCGGATGATGGTGTGAGCGGTCGTTAAGACGGCTCCGGATGTAGGGAAGTTTTGAAAGGGCAGGGATTCAGGGTCTGTTACGAAACTCGAAAAGGAGGGAGCTTTTCGGCCGGGATTCGTAGCCGGGGCTAAACAGGCCGCGAAAAAAGGCTGCTCGCGGGGGAAAACCCCGAAAGACGTCCCTCGGTGGCTGAAGCCCGAGTTGATTTTGCCAGATGTTGCGGCACGGTTGAAACCGTGCCCTTTCAAAACCTGCGCACAACCAGAGTTTTCCGCAGCCCGTTTAGAAGCTCCTGAGGGAATGTTAGCCTGACAATCAGGCTTGTTCAAAAGATTTTCACTGTTCACTGCACACTGTTCCAAAGGAACCTATGCTCATTCTCGTACTCGGCAAAGGAAAGACAGGCTGCCTGGTTGCTGAAGTTGCGCGGGAGCGCGGACACGGCGTGCGCGCGCTCGACATCAACGAGAACCAGCACGCCTCGGCGCTGACTGCGCCGAATCTTGCCGGCGTGGACGTGGTGATCGACTTCACCGCACCCGAAGCCGCGGTTGAAAACATCCGCGCTGTATTGGCCCTTGGCGCGCGCATCGTGGTTGGCACCACAGGCTGGTATGGCCAACTGCCGGAGTTGAAGGCGCTGGCCATCAAACGCGGCGGAGGGCTGTTGTATGGGACGAACTTCTCGATCGGCGTGCAGAAGCTGTTCCGGCTGACGGCCGAGCTTGCCCAGCTTGAAGGCTACAGCTTTGCTATCGACGAGACTCACCATACGTCGAAGGTTGACGCGCCTTCCGGCACGGCGCTGACGTTGAAGGAGATTATTCTTTCCGTGCGTCCGGGCATCGAGATTCCGGTCACCTCGCACCGCATCGGCGACGCGAAAGGCGAGCACATCGTTACCGCCAAAAGCGACTTCGACACGCTTGAGCTGCGGCACGACGCCTCAAGCCGGCGCGGGTTTGCCGTGGGCGCAGTCCGCGGCGCGGAGTGGCTGGCCGGGAAATCCGGGGCCTGGGAGTTCAGGGAGATTTTTGGGGAGTTGTAGAGGCGGAGACCGTCTGCAATCAGGCCGGGATTGCCAGCTTCATTACCTGGGTCGATGGCTCGGGAATAGGCATTCCGGCTTCGCGCATCCCTTCGATATGCATCTCAATTCCTTCGCGGAGCAAGCGCTTCGTTTCTTCGATGGTAGCTCCAGCGACACCTAAGCCCGGCAGATCGGGAGCGTAGGCGCTCCAACCATTCGAGGTCTTCTCAAACACCACCGCAAATTCAATCATTTCAAATCCGCCTGCTTGAGAATGTTGTTCAAGGTCCCCTTGTCCAACTCCTGCGAAGGATGGCCGGCGACTATGGCACGTCCCGGCTTTTAGGGGTGCTTAAACTGCCGATGACTGCCCCGCTGTGCTACCTCGTACCAGCCTTCGTTTGCAATCAACTTGAGCAGGTCGCGAACTTTCATGCAGGAGGCCTGCCTTTATCGCAGATCATACGCCGGGAGTGGAGATCGTCGCTTCGCTGGCTGGTTCATGAGTTGCCCCTTCGAGCCCCCGTCCGGCCCCGGCTGCCCGGTGTACACTCTCTTTTGGTGGAAACTGGCTGTTTCCGCGGGGTTCAATCTGCGCTCCCAGTTTGCTTGCAAGACCACTTCATCTTCGACCAGCTCATTGTCCGCCGTTAAATGGGAAGGCGAACATTGGGAAGCACGGATTGGGACTTTTTAGAGTGGTTATCTTAATGGCGATGGCCCTGAAGGCTGTTGCGCAAGGAGTGGTAAAGATGTCGATTTGGGGAACTACGAAAGATGGCACGGCGGTGCCGATCTACACGCTGAAAAACGCGCAGATCGAGGTGAGAGTCACGGCCTACGGGGCCAAACTGGTGAGCGTTCGCACGCCCGACCGAACGGGCAAGATGGCGGACGTCGTGCTCGGCTACGACAACCTTGAAGGGTATCTGAACGACAACAGCACCCACTTTGGCAGCATCGTGGGCCGGTTCGGCAATCGCATCGCGCTCGGCAAGTTTTCTATCGACGGCAAGAGCTATCAGATCCCGATCAATAACGGCGCCAATGCGCTGCACGGCGGTCCGGTCGGGTTCGGACAATATGTATGGGAGTCAAAGGAGACTCCGAACGGCGTCGAGTTCACGCATGTGAGCCCGGACGGCGATATGGGATTCCCCGGCACGTTAACCGCCAAGGTGAAGTACACGCTTGCGGGCGACACGCTGCGCCTGGATTACTCGGCGACCAGCGACAAGGCGACGGTGGTCAACCTCACCAATCATGCTTATTTCAACCTGCGCGGCGACGACCAGGGCACCATTCTCGACGAGAAGCTCGAGTTGAACGCGGACCGCTTTACGCCGGTCGACGCGGGCCTGATTCCCACCGGCATTCTGGCGCCCGTGGCCGGCACGCCGTTCGACTTCCGCAAGCCGGAGGTGATTGGCGGGCGCATCGACGCTGACAACGAGCAGCTCAAGCTTGGCGGCGGCTACGATCACAACTTTGTGTTGAACGGCAACGCTGGCACGCTGCGGCTGGCCGCGATTGTCACCGACCAGGAGAGCGGCCGCAAATTGACGGTCGAGACCACCGAGCCAGGCATTCAGTTCTACACCGGCAATTTTCTGGATGGAACCTTCACTGGCCGGCATGGAGTCAAATACGGAAAGCACTCGGGCTTCTGCCTGGAGACGCAGCATTTTCCGGATTCGCCGAACCAGGCTCAGTTCCCGAGCACGGTTTTGCGCCCCGGCGTTACGCGGCACTCGACCACCACTTTCGCGTTCACCACGGTTAAGGGCGAGTAGAACGCGGGCAACGGTCTGAAACGCGAGAGATGGTCTGAAACGCAAAAGGGGACGGGCTTTGGCTCGGCCCCTTTCGCTTGCATGGGCGAGATCAGGCGGAGGGGCCCGGCTGAAATCCGCGGGTCGAGGGCTCTTGCCTGGCGGGTCCGCCATTGGGTTGTAGCTCTCTGCCGTTATAATCCTGGCGAAAGAAGACGAGGGTTGCGATGAGATATTTAACTGCGATCATGACCGCCGGGCTGCTGGCCTGCGGCGCCGTCCAGGCGCAGATGCCAAGCTGCGCGACGGCCGGCAACGACGACGAATTCTTGAATATACAGACCATCCGATTGTGGGCCGGGGACGCGCCTGAGGCAAAAGGGAAGACCTGCAACGACATACCGACGCTTACGGTGATGAATCCGCGGCCGGGGGCGAATAATGGCTCGGCGGTGATTGTGCTGCCGGGCGGGGCGTACCTGGGGCTGGCGGCCGATCTTGAAGGGCGGGAAGTGGCGGACTGGTTTACGGCGCGGGGATTTCGGGCCTTTGTGCTGAGCTACCGGCTCTCGTCGCACGGGTACCTGCTGCCAGTGCCGTTGCTGGACGCGCGGCGGGCGGTGCAGGTGGTGAGGGCGCGGGCCAGGGATTACCAGATCAACCCGAACCGGATTGTGATGATTGGTTTTTCGGCCGGCGGGCACCTGGCGGCGCTGGCGGCGACGCAGCCGGTCGCGGGCAAGCCGGATGCCGAGGACCCGATTGATCGTGAGTCAAGCCGGCCGGACTACCTGGTGCTGGGGTATGCGTGGCTGGGCGCGGTCTCGCCGGACACTTCGCACCTGAGTTACTGCAAGCTGTTTAATGTGATGGACAAGTGCGATGCGCTGCGTGCGGCCTATACGCCGGCCTTGTTTGTGAGCAAGGACACGCCGCCGACGTTTATGTACCACACGTTTACGGATGAAACGGTTCCGGTGGAGCAGGCGCTAACGTTTTACGACGCGCTGGTGAAGGCTGGGGTGACGTCGGAGCTGCATGTTTTTGCGAAGGGAGCGCACGGGAGCGGGCTGGGCAAGGGCGATCCGGCGCTTGACCAGTGGCCTGGGCTGCTGGAGAACTGGCTGCGGCCGTTTGGGCTGCTGACGGTGGACAAGGAAGCGGTGGGGGCGAGGCGGTAGAAGCAGGTGTCAGGGGTCAGGTGGTGCGACTGGACCGCTGCAAAAAGAGCCTAGAAAGTAAGAGGCGGGCAGGCGGAGCCGGGAGTGGAAGGACTTCCCGAAACCGTCTGCCCGCTGGACCCTGGTCCGGGTCTAGGTGGTATGTTTAGTTTAGGCCTGTTCTGAGTGAAAGCAAGTGCTATTTTTGCACTAAATTCCCATTCCGTGACAGCAGTCACAGGAGGCGGTACAAACAGGCCTCTCCACGTTGACTTGGGTGGCTTCCCCTGATACAAAAGTGGTGATCCACCCATAAAATCTGCCTAGTCAGCCGCAGCGAATCATCAACACTTATGGAATTGATTCTTCAACAACTCGGAGCCATGTTCGTCGGCGCCATCCCGACAGCCCTGCTGTTTATCGTGCTGGTATTGGCTTACCAGTTTTTGGTGCAGGGGCCGTTGACGGCCACGTTGAAGAAGCGCCGCGCGCTGACCGAGGGCGCAATGGAAGACGCGCAGAAAGCGATTGTGGAAGCCGAGGCGCGGGCTGCCGAGTATGCCGCTAAGTTGCGCCAGGCGCGCGGCGATGTCTACAAGGTCCGGGAGCAGCGCGTGAAGCAGTGGAACACGGAGCGCGACACGCAGTTGGACGCCGCTCGCAAGGCCGCCGGCTTGAAGGTAAGCCAGGCACGGGCGGAGATTGAGGCCGAGGCCGCCGCCGCAAGGCAGACCATTCTGGGATCAGCCGGCGATTTGGCCGGCCAGGTCGTCCGCGCAGTTCTACCCGCGGCCGCCGGGGGTTCCCGTTGAGAGATCGTTCTTCGCAGTTGCGCTTTTCATCCGGTGTTTTGGGGATCGGCGTTTTTGGATTTCTGTTGGCAGCGATTCTGACGGCAGGAGTTTGCCTTTCAACGCAAACGCTCGCCGCGCAGGAACCTGCGACCGCCTCGGGGTCTTCCTCCTCTGCGACGGGCGGCTCTGCCCCCGCGGCTGACGCCCCCAAATCCCAGGAGGATCAGGAAAAGGCTTTTCTCTTCGAAGGGCCGATCGTGAAGTGGACGGCGAAGCACTTCAGCTTGACTGCCGAGACGGCTTCCGACATCTTTCAGATCGTCAACTTCGTGATTATCGTTCTGCTGGTGGGCGTTCCGATCGTGCGCGTGCTTCCCAAGATCTTTCACAAGCGCTCGCAGACGCTGGGGGGCAACCTGCAGACGGCGCGCGCGGCGACGGCGGATGCTAATGCCCGCCTGAGCGCGGTCGAAGCCAAGCTGGCGGGGCTGGACGAAGAGATCAAGAAGTTCCGCGCGCAGGTTGAGGCGGAGAGCCTGGAAGACGAGGCGCGCATCAAGGCTTCGCTGGCTGAGGAAAGCGCCCGCATTGTGCAGGCTGCCGAACAGGAACTGAACGTTGCTGCCGCCCAGGCGCGGCGCGGGTTGCGCCACTTTGCCGCCGACCTGGCCATTGAGCAGGCCGCCAAGCAGATGGTTTTGACGCCGGAGACCGACAGGGCCCTGATCGACGAGTTTATTGGCGACGTGGCTTCCAGCAAAGGGGGACAGAACTAGATGGCCGCCTTCGTTGCTCGCTATGCCAACGCTTTTGCCGAAGTGGTTACCGCAGCCAAGCTGGATACAGCCGCGATTGATAGGGAGTTGAGCGACTTTCTAGCGACATGGGAAGGGAGCCAGGAACTTCGCGAGTTTTTTGAAAACCCGGCGGTTCCCGCGGTGCAGAAGGTTGAGATCCTGGACAAGCTGAATGCGAAGCTGAAGCTCCAAAAAGAATTGCGGAACTTGATTGCGGTGCTGATCTCGAACGATCGCATCGCCCATGTGAGCGAAGTGGCGCAGGCCTATCGCAGGCTGCTGCAGGAACAGATGGGGATTCGCCCGGCGGAGATTGTGACGGCGCGCGAGCTGGATACGAAAGAACGCGAGGAACTGGTAGCGGAGCTGGCCAAACTTGCGGGTTCAAAGATTGAAGCCAGCTTTACGCTGGACAAATCCATCCTGGGCGGTACGGTGGTGCGGATCGGCTCGACGGTTTACGACGGCTCGGTGCGCGGACGCTTGGAACGTTTGAAGGAAGCATTGATCGCCGGCTGAAGCCGGCGAGTGAACAGTGGGCAGTGAACAGTGAACAGCAAGGAACGGTGAAAGTGAATTTCAGTGAACGATTGGCTTTGCGCAGTGAGTTTTTGACTGGCCACTGTTCACTGACCACTACCCACTGCGACTTCGCTGTTCTCTGAAGAAGGAACAGAAATGGCTCAGATCAAGGCAGACGAGATAACTCAACTTCTTCGCGAGCAGATCGCGAACTACGATTCGAAGGTCCAGGTCGACGAGGTCGGGACGATTACATCGCTTGGCGACGGCATTGCGCGCCTGCATGGCCTCGACAAGGTGATGGCCGGCGAGCTGCTCGCCTTTCCGCACGACATCGCGGGACTGGCGTTGAGTCTTGAAGAAGACCAGGTGGGCGCCGTGATTCTGGGCGACTACACCGAGCTGAAGGAAGGCCAGGAGGTCAAGCGGACCGGCAAGATTCTTTCCGTGCCAGTGGGCGAGGCGATGATTGGCCGCGTGGTGAACGCGCTGGGCATGCCGATTGACGACAAGGGCCCAGTGGCCACAACGGAGTTTCTGCCGGTTGAGCGGTTGGCCCCTGGCATTATCGATCGCCAGGGCGTGCGCGAGCCGATGGCGACGGGTCTGAAGGCTATTGACTCGATGATTCCGATCGGCCGCGGCCAGCGCGAGCTGATTATTGGCGACCGCCAGACGGGCAAGACCGCGGTGCTGCTGGATACGATCATCAACAACGCGAAGAACGACCTGATCTGCATCTACTGCGCCATTGGCCAGAAGCGGTCGTCGATTGCGCAAGTTGTGCAGACGCTGACCGAAGCCGGCGCGATGGGCCACACCATTGTTGTTGCGGCCTCGGCCTCAGAGCCGGCGCCGATGTTGTACCTGGCTCCTTACGCGGCCACAGCTATTGGCGAGTACTTCCGCGATAGAGGCCGGCATGCGCTGGTGATGTATGACGATCTCTCGAAGCACGCCATGGCCTACCGCGAGATTTCGCTGCTGCTGCGCCGCCCACCGGGCCGCGAAGCGTATCCGGGCGACGTGTTCTATCTCCACTCGCGTCTTCTCGAGCGCTCGTCGAAGATGAGCAAGGAAAAGGGCGGCGGCTCGTTGACGGCGCTGCCGGTAATTGAAACCCAGGCGGGCGACGTTTCGGCCTACATTCCGACCAACGTTATCTCAATCACCGACGGGCAGATCTTTTTGGAAACGGACCTGTTCAACTCGGGCGTCCGTCCCGCGGTGAACGTGGGCCTTTCGGTTTCGCGCGTAGGCTTCTCGGCGGCCATCAAGGCAGTAAAGCAGGTTGGCTCGACGCTGAAGCTTGACCTGGCGCAGTACCGTGAGCTCGCGGCCTTTGCGCAGTTCGGTTCCGATCTTGATCCGCTGACGCAGAAGCAGTTGAACCGCGGCCAGCGCCTGACCGAATTGCTGAAGCAGCCGCAGTTTCAGCCGCTCGCCTGGCAGCAGCAGGTGGTGGTTCTGTTCGCCGGCACGCAGGGCTATCTCGACGACTTCAAGGTCGCCGACATTCGCGCCTTCGAGGACGGCTTGTACAAGTATCTGGACAACGCGCAGTCGGCACTGATTGCCGACCTGACCGCGAAGAAGGCGATTGACGACGACCTGCGCAGCCGTCTGCATGCGGCGCTGAAAGAGTACTCGGCGAACTTCAAAGCGGATTTGGAAGCGGTGACGGCGTAAAAAGCTAGTGGACAGTGCGCAGTGAACAGTGGTCAGCAATACCCGACTCGCGAATCAACTGAAGTCTGTTCACTTTGTCGAGTTTTCTGAGAACGAACTATGGCGAATGTATTAGATTTACGGCGGCGGATCAGAAGCGTGAAGAACACGCGGCAGATCACCAAGGCCATGAAGATGGTTTCGGCGGCCAAGCTGCGCCGCGCGCAGGAGCGGGCGCTCCAGGCGCGGCCTTACGCGAGGATGATCGTCAGCGTGCTTGAGTCGCTACGTCGCCGGGTGGCGCTCTACGACGAAGGGACCGGCGATCTGCGGCATCCGCTGTTTATTACGCGGGCGGAAAAGCGCATTCTTTTGATCATCGTGAGCGGCGACAAGGGATTTGCGGGGGCGTTCAACGCCAACATTCTGAAGACTGCGTTCCAGTTCATCGCCGGCAATACGGACAAGCAGATCGACGTCGAGGCTGTGGGGCGCAAGGGGCGCGACATGATGCGCCGCCGCTACCCGGTCGCTGAGTACACGGAGCAGACCGACGATCAAGGCAACACCCACGAGGTTCGGGTGCGGAAGGCGCCGGTGGAGGTAACGGGCGACCATCCTGGGATGTTGCTGAAGCTCGAGACGAGCCGGGTGCACGAGCTGGCCGAGAGCGTGATTTCCCGCTACGTGCGCGAAGAGATTGACGCGGTTTATATCGTCTACAACGAGTTCAAGTCGGTGATCCAGCAGCGGCTGGTGGTGGAGCGGCTTTTGCCGCTGATGGACCTGACGAGCCCGCAGATTACGGGGGCCGTGGAGCCGACGGTCGAAGAGCGCGAACGCGCCGCCGAGGCCGCACTCTCCGCCGGGATCGAGATTGAGCCGGCGGACACGAGCGAGGCCGACGAAGAAGCAAAGAAGTTTGGCACCGCCAATGTGGACTACATTTACGAGCAGCCTGCCGCGGAACTTTTCAACGGGCTGCTGCCGCAGTTTGTATTTTCAGTGCTGTACCACGCCATGACGGAGTCTGTGGCCGCAGAACACGCGGCGCGCATGACGGCGATGGATTCGGCAACCAACAACGCCTCGGACATGATCGACTCGCTCACGCTGCATATGAACCGCGTGCGCCAGGCGGCCATTACCAAGGAGATCATCGAGATTGTTTCCGGCGCCGCGGCGCTGTAAGAAATGCAGCTTCTAGCTGCTAGCTTCTAGCCTCTAGCTTTGCGAACTGAAGCGCAGAGCGGAAAATGACACAGGGCTTGAAGCGGCAAACAACGAGCTAGAGGCTAGGAGCTAGAAGCTAGGAGCTGTTTGAAAATGGCAGAGAATATCGGCAAAGTAATCCAAATCTCCGGCCCGGCCGTAGACGTTCAGTTTGAAGAAGCGACGATGCCGCCTATTTACCAGGCGCTGCGCGTCACCAGCGAAGGCTTTACGGTGCCCACGCCGATCAGCGTGATCCTCGAGGTGCAGCAGCACCTGGGCGAGGGACGCGTGCGCACGGTGGCGATGGAAGCGACCGACGGCATGGTCCGCGGGATGAAGGCGATCGATCTCGGCGGCCCGATCAGCATGCCTGTGGGCAAGGAAACGCTGGGCCGCGTGATCAATGTGATCGGCGAGCCGGTCGACAACCTCGGCCCCATCGGCGAAAAGATGCGGATGCCGATTCACCGGCCTGCGCCGCTGTTTGACGAGCAGTCGACGCACGAAGAGATGTTCGAGACCGGCATCAAGGTCATTGACCTGATCCAGCCGTTTTTGAAGGGCGGCAAGATTGGCCTGTTTGGCGGCGCCGGCGTGGGCAAGACAGTCGTCATCCAGGAGCTGATCACCAACGTGGCCACCAAGCACGGCGGCTACTCGGTATTTGCCGGCGTGGGCGAACGCACGCGCGAGGGCAACGATCTTTGGGTTGAGATGACGGAGTCGGGTGTGATCTCGCCGGGCGACTTTGCGAAATCAAAGTGTGCGCTGGTGTTCGGCCAGATGACCGAGCCGCCCGGAGCGCGTTTGCGCGTGGCCCTGAGCGCGTTGACGGTTGCTGAGTACTTCCGCGACGTCGAAGGCTCTGACACGCTGCTGTTCATCGACAACATCTTCCGCTTTACGCAGGCAGGGTCAGAGGTATCGACACTGCTGGGCCGCATGCCTTCGGCCGTGGGCTACCAGCCGAACCTGGCCACGGAGATGGGCGAGCTGCAGGAGCGCATCACTTCAACCACCAAGGGTTCCGTTACGTCGGTGCAGGCCGTTTACGTGCCCGCGGATGACTTGACCGATCCGGCGCCGGCTACGACCTTCGCTCACCTCGACGCGACGACGGTGTTGAGCCGTCCGCTGTCGGAGCTGGGAATTTATCCGGCCGTCGATCCGCTGGCTTCGACGTCGCGCATTCTTTCGGCGCGCATCGTGGGCCAGGAGCATTATGACGTGGCGCAGGGCGTGAAGCGCATTCTGCAGCGCTACAAGGATCTGCAGGACATCATCGCCATCCTGGGCATCGACGAATTGTCGGAAGAGGACAAGCTGACCGTGGCCCGCGCGCGCAAGGTGCAGAAGTTCCTTTCGCAGCCGTTCCACGTGGCCGAGGTATTCACCGGCATCCCCGGACGCTATGTGAAGATCGCCGACACGGTGCGCAGCTTCAAGGAAATCATCGCCGGCAAGTACGACGACATCCCCGAGCAGGCCTTCTACATGCAGGGCGCAATCGAGGACGTGCTGGCAGCGGCCGAGAAGATGAAGGCGAGCGTGTAACACCAGTGGTCAGTGAACAGTGCACAGTGATCAGTAAGAACGCTGTTCAACAAATCGGCAATTACTGATCACTGCCCACTGTTCACTGGGCGACTGAAAGGAGCCCCATGGCAGACGAGAGCAATCTAATTCGCGTACGGCTGGTGACTCCTGAGCGCACGATGTGCGAGCTCACGGCGACGGCGGTGGAGCTGCCTTCGAAGACGGGCTACTTCGAAGTGCTCTACGGGCATGCGCCGCTGGTGGCCGAACTGGGTGCGGGCGACGTGATTGTTCATAACGGGGCCGATATTTCAGACGGCAGTCCGGACTCTTCCCGTTACAACGTGAGTTGGGGCTTTGTTGAAGTGCTTCCGGACCGTGTGACGATTCTGGCGAACGACGCCTTGAAGCCTGAAGAGATCGATGTGCCGCGCGCGGAGCAGCAACTCGCCCACGGCGAGAAATTGTGGAAGGAAGCCGGCGAAAGCGAAGAGGCTTACACGGAGTCGCTTCGCGTCATCTCCGAGGCCGAGGCCAAGATCGCGTCGGCGCACGACAAGCACTAAACATTTCTCCCTGCAAAACAAAACGCCCTGCTCCTGTGAGCGGGGCGTTTTTTGTAATGTGAATCGCGGTCAGAAGTCAAAGAAGAGAGTGTTTCGTCAGCCCCGCCGAGAGCAGTACCCTGAAACACAATGCCGATTGGCCGCAAACCACTTGTATCCAGCGCGGATAAGCCAGTTGAATCCGGGCAGACTGAACAGAATCCCGAAAGGCCAAGCCCACCAAATCCTACGCGCCACTTGCAAATAAACATCGGCTCCCGCATATGCAGTACCCTGAGTCGTCAAGAATCTGATATCGCGTAGGGTAACTTCCTGCGTCAGGCCCAACGCGTTTGGAACCCAATTAGCTTGGAGCGTATCCACTCCAAAGCCTCGACGGCGCAGGACAGGAGACCAGAGGTAAAGCCATCGGACGCAGAATGCGCACTCGCCGTCGTAGAGGATCCACCCCACATTAGAAGGAATTGACATCAATTGATTCTCGTCCCATTGAATACCGTTACGGCAGACCCGTCGGCAAGGAACGCGGAAGCCGGATTGCCCGCCAAGACCCGCGCAAACTCCGTCCCATAGAACATGGCCAAATTTCCCTCGCAGCCGGCTAGACGGGCGCATCTAGCGCGCCATCGCGGATGTTGGACCTCATATTCGAGGCAGCCTCCATCCTTTTGAGCCGCATAACCCCAATAGTGTTCCGTGATGAATTGACTCACCGCACCTTCAGCCGGAAGCGAACTCTGCCCTTCAGTTTCAATCCACATTTTGCATTGGTTCAAGCCAGTTCCCCATGAGTATTCCGCTTTGACGACCTCGTCATTCGGTTGGGCAACTACTCGGTGCGACATTGGCACGCGTGAGTATTTCTCATTGAATGCAAAGCGGGCAAGGGCCGCCACCGCACGTTTTGGGACGAGTTCCTGAAGAAAGACGACGCCACGCTTTGAGGACTGCTTAACGTAGAAGCGCAGATTCACCTCCTCAAAGGCCTGATGGAACGGTGCACGAAAGCCAAAGACACTTGTACGATTGAACTCGAAACCCACCAGGCTCAGGTAGACACTCCCATCGAGAGAATCCAGTTCTGTGCCAGTAGGAACGAACTGCCTCAATAGAGATGGGTCGACCGCATAGTTAAGCATTACCAGGTTGTTCCATTCCGCAGTTAGAAATCTTCTGGGTCGCGTCATCTTGTTCACTTTCCGCAAACTCACCAGTGTTTGTGCTCGGAGAGGATGTCGAGTTCGGAGGCGGCGAGGAGGAAGGCGCCGATGCCGAAGTTGTAGCTTGAGCTCGGTTTGTATTCTGCCGGGGCTTCGCCGATGGGCTGGATGGAGCCGAGGCGGCCGTCGGCGTAGACATGGGTGAGGATGCCGGCCCAGGCACGCGTGACGACGGGAAGATAAATATCGGCGCTCAAGATGTGATGGCTGATGCCCCAGGCGATGGCATAGGTAAAGAAGGCTGAGCCCGAGACCTCGGGCAGCGGATAGCTGGCGGCGTCGAGCAGGCCGGGACGCCAAAGGCCATCGCTCTGCTGGAGTGAAGCCACTTCGGCGGCCATCTCGCGCAGAAGGGTGATGTATTGCGGGCGCAGCGGGTCGTCGGAGGGCAGGTTTTCAAGAACGCGGACAATGCCTGCCATGACCCAGCCGTTGCCGCGCGACCAGAAAATTTTCTCGCCGTTCTTTTCATGCTTGTTGAGGTAGCCTGCGTCCCGGGAGAACAGATGTTTCTGGCGGTCGTAGAGGAGCTTTTGGGTCTTTCCCCACTCGCGATCGACGTAGGCGTTGTAGGTGTTGTCGGCGGTGATGTCGGATAACTCGACTCCGGCGGGGGGCGCCATGAAGAGCGCATCGCACCACCACCAGGCTGGCTTCTCCGGATCGTTGAGCAGGGCGACGGCATCGTCAAATTGGCTGTGCAGCGGGGCGATTTGTTCTTCGCGATGGGAGGAGCGATAGAGTTCGAGGAACGCCTGCGCGATGGCGAAGTCGTTGGCTGGATCGGTGGTGCGGTCGAGTTTCCAGCCAAAATGCTCACCTACGGAGCCGACATACTGGCTGTAGACCGGATCGCGCAAGGTGCGGGAGGCGGCCATGAAGCCGATATCGAGAACGCCGAAGTCCCAGGAACGGCTGGGCGGCTGGGCCTGGACGCGGGCCAGTTCCCAATCGCCGACCTTCTTCATGGCGGCGCGAATCTGCTTGGGGTTCAGGGCTGGAGAGAGATCGGTGGCGAGGGGGCCGGGGTCGCTGGGCTGGTCTCCGGGTTCGGCCTGGGGCTGGGCTTGAGGCGCGGGGCCCGTTGGCTGCTGCGCGGAACCTGTGTTGCTGGATAGCACGAAAAGTGCGGCGGCGAGAACTCCAGACAGAGATAAGGTTGATAACCGACGAAAGATCCTGCCCGTGGTCCACAGCGTTCTACGTGCCCAACGCATCTTTGTCTCCCATGGCCGATGCTTGCCGGCATTTGCTTCGGTTTCTAACAGGCCTGTTTCCATCATACGGTGGGGCGTGCAGCTTGAAAGGGCTTTGCCTCAGGAGCTGAAGCTCCGATGCCATTGGAGGATTGATGTATGGGCCAAAGGTTCCTGCTCAAATGGTGCCTTTGCGCCGTCCCTACGGGACTCCACAATCAACCTGTGGAGTCCCATTTCCCCACGCTGAAGCGCGGGGCTAACGTACACGGCGCCCCCGGCGCGTTTGACGGGACACTCCTTATGCTGCCTCAGTGAAGCCCGTACCTTTTGGGCCCCCCAGCGTTCAGACAGATTCCCCGCCCAACATGCGCCCTATACAACTTGCCGAGTGTGCCTCAAGCTCGATAAAGTGACAGCCACGGGTCACTTTCTGGGCGGACCCCGCCGCTGGAGTTTAGAGCGCCGCCTAATCACCTCTTCCCTAAAGGATTTTGCATGTCTGCCACACAAGAAAATGCCGTCGCCAACCGGGACATCGATTCGACACTCCGCGAGAACCGAGTCTTCCCTCCGCCGCCCGAGTTCAGCGCGAAGGCGCACATCAAGAGCCTGGAAGAGTACGAGAGGCTCTACAAGCAGTCGATTGAAGACCCGGAAAAGTTCTGGGCCGACGCGGCGGGTGAGTTGCATTGGTTCAAGCCATGGGACAAGGTGCTGGACTGGAATCTGCCCTGGGCGAAGTGGTTTGTGGGCGGCAAGTTCAACATGTGCTACAACTGCGTGGACCGGCACGCGCTGGGCGAGCGGGCCAACAAGACGGCGCTGATCTGGGAAGGCGAACCGGGCGAAGTGCGGCGGCTGACCTACGCCGAGCTGCTGGTTGAAGTGCAGAAGTTTGCGAATGCGTTGAAGTCGCTGGGAATCAAGAAGGGCGATCGCGTCGCGATCTACATGGGCATGACGCCGGAGCTGGCGATCGCGCTGCTGGCCTGCGCGCGCATTGGCGCCGTTCACTCGGTGATCTTTGGGGGATTCGCCGCGAATGCGATTGCGGACCGCGTGGCCGATTCGTCGTGCATCGCCATTCTTACCCAGGACGCAAGCTACCGGCGCGGCAACGAGATCAAGCTGAAGCAGACGGTGGACGAAGCCATGCCGGCGTGCCCTACGGTAAAGCATGTGGTGGTGTTCAAGCGCACCGGCACGGCGATCAAGATGGTGGAAGGACGCGACCACTGGTGGCATGAGCTGGTTGCGGCCGCCAGCGCAGACTGCCCCGCCGAAGAGCAGGACTCGGAAGATCCGCTCTACATTCTTTACACCTCCGGCTCGACGGGCAAGCCCAAGGGACTGCTGCACACCACGGGCGGCTACGCGGTGCAGACTTACCTGACGTCGAAGTACGTTTTCGATCTGCGCGACGAGGATGTGTACTGGTGTACGGCCGACATCGGGTGGGTGACCGGGCACTCGTATGTTGTGTATGGGCCGCTGCAGAACGGCGCGACGGTGCTGATGTACGAGGGGGCGCCGAACTGGCCGGACTTTTCGAGATTCTGGAAGATAGTGGACGACCACAAGGTGAGTGTTTTTTATACGGCGCCGACAGCGATTCGCGCGTTCATCAAGTGGGGCGATCAGTATGTTGAGAAGCACAGTCTTGAGTCGTTGCGCTTGCTGGGGACAGTGGGCGAACCGATCAACCCGGAAGCATGGATGTGGTACCGGGAGAAGATTGGCCACAACAGATGCCCGATTGTCGATACATGGTGGCAGACCGAAACCGGAGCCATCATGATTGCACCGATTCCAGGTGCGGTGCCGACCAAGCCGGGATCGGCGACGCGGCCGTTCTTTGGGATTCAGCCGGAGGTGGTGACCAAAGAAGGCGAACCAGTGCCGGCGGGAAGCGGCGGGTTGCTGGTAGTGCGCAAGCCTTGGCCCTCGATGGCTCGTAACATCTATGGCGACCCGGAGCGCTACCAGAAGACGTATTGGAGCGACGTGCCAGGGAGCTATTTTACGGGCGACGGGGCGCGCCAGGATGCGGATGGCTACTTCTGGCTGATGGGGCGCGTGGACGACGTAATCAATGTGAGCGGGCATCGCCTCGGCACAATGGAAGTGGAGTCTGCTCTGGTAGCGCACCCCAAGGTGGCAGAAGCCGCGGTGGTGGGGCGCCCGGACGATTTGAAGGGACAGGCAATTTCAGCGTTTGTTTCGTTGGAAAGTGGCAACGAGCCGAGCGAAGAATTGAAGGACGAGCTGCGCAAGTGGGTGTCGAAGGAGATTGGCTCGCTGGCGCGGCCTGACGATATACGGTTTACCGAGGCGCTGCCGAAGACGCGGAGCGGCAAGATCATGAGGCGCCTCTTGCGTGAGCTGGCCACACACGGGGAGATCAAGGGCGACACGACGACTCTCGAAGACTTTACCGTGATTGCAAAGTTGCGCGAGGCGGAAGAAGGCTAAATCGCAGGAATGTTATCCGTGCTGGAGGCGGGACCGTCTGTCCCAGTTTCTGATTGTTTGATTTTGGGTGTTGGAAACAATTTGTTGGGTGATGGGCGCATCGGCAGTTCCGCTGGATGGTTCTTTATCCTTGGCGTGAACTGGGGAAGGGCGGAATTCAGTGTTTGGCCACTCCCCACTTGGCTCGTGGGAGTAGAGCTTGCCGTCGAGGATTCTTTTTTGCAAGGCTTGAGAGTTCATAGGGTTCCTCAGGACGTTTGCCTGAAGTGAGTTACCTCGATTTTGGTAAAGCCCTGTTGGCCGGGAACGCGCTCTTTGGCTTTTGCGTTCCTCCAGAGCCTTACCTTGTTTCAAATTCCAACGCGTCGGGGAATTCGAGCGTAGTGCTGCAATGAAGCTTGAGTCGAGGCAGGTTCGGTTCATCCGAGATCAACCTGCGTGGTTCACTCCCAATCTAGGGCACGGAACCACGTTGAGCAATACGGCTTTCGGCGTAATGGCGCTGCCCACTTTGTGTCCGCGCACGACTAGCTTGGTAACCGGCGAGAGGTTACTGGCTGGTTAGAGACTCGCCAAGGCGAGACTGCATCGATGGTGCGCGCGGTCGGTTCGGATGGGGCGCGGCGCAATGCTGATACCCGATTTGCAAGGCAACAGTTTTGGCAGCAATTCTGGCTTGGCAATCCCGATCGAGGGGCGATAGCATCGCTCGGTAGACATGGATGAAAAGGGAGATTCAGGATGAATCCAAAGGTCGACACCTTTTTGCGGAAGGCCAAAACATGGCGGGAGGAGTCAGAGAAATTAAGGATGATCCTTCTCGACTGTCCGCTGACTGAAGAGTTGAAGTGGGGCGAACCTTGTTACACGTTTCAGGGAAAGAATGTTGTTTTGATCGGTGGATTCAAGGAGTATTGCACACTGTTGTTTTTCAAAGGCGCGTTGTTGAGCGATCCGCATGGCCTTCTGGTGGCGCCGGGAAAGACGCAGGCGGGGCGGCAGATCCGGTTCGCCGGTCTTCAAGAGATTGTTGCGATGGAAACGATTCTGAAGACTTATATCCATGAGGCCATTGAGGTGGAAAAAGCCGGATTGAAAGTGAAATTAAAGAAGCATTCCGAATACAAGATTCCGGAAGAACTCAAAAAGAGATTAGATGAAATGCCGAGATTGAAAGCGGCCTTTGAGGCGCTGACGCCCGGTCGGCAACGAGCTTATATGTTTCATGTTGCTGCGCCTAAACAATCCAAGACGCGGGAGTCGAGGGTTGAAAAGTGCATGAAGCAGATTCTGGCTGGCAAGGGGTTGAATGACTAGAGGCGATCTGGTCACCTGCATGGGTTGACAGAAGGCGATGGGCTTCACGATTTGGAGAGAATGAAAAAAACGCCGGAGCCATCCCATCTGGCTCCGGCGATAAAAGTGGTGGGTTAGTTAGAAGTTGAAGGTGGCAAAGTCTGTGGTGTTGAGGCCGTCAACGTGACGACCGAGCAAGACAACCTGACCGTTGGTTGGATTCTTGAGGAGCAAGCCTACGACGCGGATGTTGGCGCCATCGGCGAGGTCAGTGAATGCGCCCAGTCCGTAACGGAAGTCGCAGTGGTTTCCCAGGTAGACGGTGACTGTCTCCGGAACGAGAACCCCGGCAAAGCCGTTGATCTGCATTTGGAAGGACCCGGTCGTAGTGTTCTGGCTTCCCGCGACGATGGTTCCGTTAAAGCCCCAGTTGCGGAGCGCCACGCGATTTACTGTGACGGCGTTGGCATTGGCGGCGCCGGTTGCGGGTCCACCGACGGCGATGCTCTGCCCGGCAACGAGGCCGCTGGAGTTGAAGAGGAATTGGGTGAAGGGATTGTGCATCCAATAGATGGAGTAGGTTTCACTGCCTGACAAATTGACTTGTGCAATCTGGCCGAGTTGAATGCCGGTACTTGAGGGCAGCAAGCCGCGCACATACAGGTCGAAACTGGTGGCCGGGCCGGTGGCTGGAGTGACGTATGTGACCTGGCCGGCCGCGTAGAAGCCTTTATCGGAGAGTACGGCGACCTCGTCGGCATCGAGGGTCTGATCGGCGGGATCGAACTGGCCGGAGACCTGGACGATGCTGCTGGTGTTCAAAGTGCTGAGGCTTGCGCTGCCGTCCCATTCGGTTTGGCCGTTGACGTTGATAGTGAACTGCTCGCCGTGCGGTCCCTGGATGATGAAGGACTGACCGGTTGAGTTGACGCTGACAACGCCGGCGATGAATTCATCGATGTAAGCGCCGGTGTCAGTGCGCGCGACAGTACGAACATCGAAGGTGGGATCGACCGTGCCAGTGATGTTGCCGTTGGTGTCGACCTGGATGGATTGACGGAGATCGAAGTCGACGCGCAGGCCGACTGGAGCAGCGGCGTGAGCGATGATCAGCGGCTTGGCCAAGCTGACGGTGACGGTTGAGGTGGTGAGCGTAGCCGGTTCTGTTTTGATGGCGGGGGGCGTTGTGGTGGTGTCGATGTAGCCGATGGTGGCCGTGCCGAGCGTGATGGTGGCGCTGGTATAGCCTGTCGAGTCACTCACGGGAACATCGTTCATATCGATGAGCGATTGAAGACCGTTGTAGCGGGCAAAATCGACCGTGGGGGTTCCGCTGATAAGGTTGGCGGTGTTGCCGCTGCCGTCCGTCAGTGTAATGCTCTGGATCTGCGCGGCGAGCGATGTAACACTGGCCATCGGAGCGTCCGTGCCCACGACGAATGCGGAGCCGGTTGAAGCGCTCGAGTTTGCGTTTGACATGGAACCGTTGGAGCAGCCGGTGGCGAGAGTCACGGCCGCAGATAGCATAAGCAATGCCAGCCTCAAAGGCGTGTTGTGTGTTTTGGGGGACATATCGGATACTTCGCTTTCTGCGGGCAACCGCAACTTATGAAGAACGAACGCGGAGTGGGCAGCCTATCAGCCTCTCATCCAAACTGACGAATTCGAACTCGCGGCCGAGGGGGCAGGCTCACGCTGGAACGCGCGAAGATGCGAACCTGAATGGGCTCAACTGGTCCTCGGCAGAAAGATGGGAAAATGTCAGACCGGAGTGCGCTCGCGTGCGGAGCCGTCGCCGGAAATTACTTTCGATGGCGGGGACGCCTTATCTGGGCCGCTGCCCGCCATCACTCGTTCTAGACACGGTAAGATGCGCGAAGTTGCGGATAGACGCAGAATTTTTTGATTGCGCTCGAAAATTGCTTTTAGGGCATGAAATTCGAGGCGGGCGAACTGCCAGGTTGGTACGGACTAGAAAACTTCTGAGCGGTAACCGGCGGGAATGGGAACGTGCTTGAGCAGTCCGAGTTCGCCGGCGAGGCGTTCGAGGCGAGCGCGCGTGGCTGCTGTGGGGGGAACCAAAGGCAGACGCAACTGGTCGCTGCACTTGCCCATCAGTTTGAGCACGGTCTTGACCGGCGCGGGATTCGACTCCCAGAAGTTAGCTTCGAAGAGCGGCGAGAAGCGGCGCTCCAGTTCGCGGGCTTCCGCCCAATTGTTGTTGAGAGCAGCGCGCACCATGCGGGAGACTTCAGCAGGAATTTCGTTGGAAGCGACGCTGATGAGGCCGTGCGCTCCGACGCCGATAGCGCCGAGGGTGAGGTTGTCGTCGCCGGAAAAGATCTTGAACCAGCGGGGAAGGATGTGGACGAGTTCGGCAAACTGCGTGAGCCTGCCGCTGGCTTCTTTGATTGCCTGAATGTTGTGGGCCTCGGCGGCGAGACGCACGACTGTCGCGGGCTCGAGATTCGCGCCGGTGCGTCCGGGCACGTTGTAGACGCAGACCGGGAGGGGGTCGACGGTTTTGGCAAGCGCGAGGAAGTGCTGAAACTGGCCCTCCTGTGTGGGCTTGTTGTAATAGGGGTTCGCAGAGAGGACGGCGCCGAGGCCTGGGATGCGCTTCAAAAGGCCGGCTTGGCGGACGAGAGTCTTGGTGTTGTTGTGCGTGCAGCCGCCCCAGACCGGGACGCGGCCTGCCGAGGCTTCAATGACGATGCGCACCGTGTTGAGCCATTCGTCTTCTTCGAGCGTGGCGGCTTCGCCGGTTGATCCGCAAGCTACCAGAAAGTCAATGCCAGACTCGATTTGCCAGTTGACCAGCGCCCAGAGCGCCGGCTCGTCAACCGATCCATCTGCCTTGAAGGGCGTAACAATTGCAGTACCGCAACCCGTGGTTTCCATCACTCCCAAGTTTATAACGAATGGAAGCGCGGAATCGTGGTGGGAAACCTGTTCGATTTTCTCGAGATGGCGCTGGGTTAGAGACGGCGTTGGATTTCGCTGTCATGGGTGCTGCTCGATGGAGATGGGGACAGTGGCGGTGTTGCCAGAGGCGGCAAGAGCAGAGAGGCTGGTGGGAACACCGGGCTGGGTAGCGGGGGAGAAGGTGACGGAGCCGTCGATTGCGGAAGTTGCGAGGGAGGTTTGGGTCGCAAGCAACGTGCTTGGAGGGCAGACGGTGTGCGGGCTGCAGGGCGGGGCCCAGGCGTAGAGGGCTTGATAGAGCGCGACCGTTCCGCCGGCCATGGGGTTGCCGTCCATGTCGAGGAGGCGGAGGGCGATGGGGGCGGGGGTTGCGGAGGCCGCGAGAGTTTGGGTTGTGCCGGAGATGGGTTGAAGGAGGGCGTACTCGGGGCGGGATCCAAAGGCGGTGTAGGTGACGCACTGGGTGGTTCCGTTGAGGCATGCGGAGATAGTGGCGGTTTGCCCTTCGGTTAGCGGGCCAACGGTGAGGGAGTGGGTGGCGATGCCAGCGGAGTTGGTGAGGGCGGTAGCAGATCCGAGAGAGACGATGCCGGTCGAGGAGGTTTGCCAGGTGATGGACTGATTGGCGGCGGGCTGGGAGTTCGAAAGCGCGAGAGCTTGGACGGTCCAGGTGAAGGTGGCTCCGGCGGCGAGCGAAAGCTGGGGCGTGAGCGAGGAGAGAGTGGGTGGGGTTCCGCCGGTGAACTGAGCCTGGAGGCTGGATCCGTTGGTGAGCGAGGCAGTGACGATGGATAAGGCGGAGGAGGTGGCGGTGACAGCGATGGTCGTGTGGCCGTCGCCGGTTGAGGTGACCGAGCAAGTGGGAAGGCCGCAGGCGAGAGTGGCCGTTCCGCTGGTGACGGTGTAGACGACGGTGACGCCGCCGGCTGGAGTGAGATCGGAGGCCAGCGCGGTGACGGTGAAGGGGATGGGCGTGGCGATGGGCACGGTGCCGGAGGGCGCGGTGACGAGGGTGAGCGCGTCGCCGGTACCGGAGTCGTAACTGATGCCGGAGGAGAGGATGGCGGCGGCGTAGAAGGCGGGCTGGTCGTCGATTTCGACGTCGACTGAACCGGTTGTTCCAGCGGCTGCGGGGGGTGCGATGGCGGTGATCTCGTTGGGCGAGATGCTGGTGACGAGAGCGGACTGGCCGCCGACGAGGACCGTGTCCAGGCTGCGAAAGCCCATGCCGTGAATGACGATGGGGCCTCCTGATGCGGGAAGGCGCGGGGGCTGGACTGTGTCGGCATAGAGGAGCCAGCCGGCGTAGGCGTAGTCGGGGCGTCCGTCGCCGCGTAGGTCGGCGATGCCGATGCGTACGATGTCGTCGGCGGAGGAAGAGACGCGGAGCCAGGTTTCTCCAGTGGCGAGGCCGTTGAGGCCTGGGGCTGCGCCGACGGGGGTGGCGCCGATGGGGTCAAATGCGTCCCAGACGCCGATGGAGGGCATGGCTTTTAACTCGGTGGGCGCGCCGGTTTCATCCAGAGCCTGGGTGACGACGGTGAAGGTGCGATTGGCGCGGACGGGAAAGCTGAACCAGTCGGTTTGGCCGATCTGGCTGAGACGGCCTAGCCAGAGGCCACTGGAGGGCATGGGTCGGGGTTGAGCTTGTGTGCCGATCGAGTCCTGATAGCCGCCGGTGGCGGAGTCGGCTACCGTGACGCTGACGGTTTGCGTGCTGCCTGCGGAGAGGTTGGGAAGGGAGATGGCCTGAAGAGTGCCGGAGGGGGCGACCTGGCCGGCGGCGTAAGGGCCGACGGAGTTGGTGAGGATATAGAGGGGATTGATGGACTCGAAGGTGAGCTGGTAGTTGGCTGAGGTGACGCCGGGAGGCAGCGGGATTCCGCTGAGGTCGAAGAAGCCCTGGAGGGAGGGGTCGGTCGACCCCCATTGCGTGAAAGGGATGCCGGTTGCGTCGTCCTGGCCGGTGACGGGATTGCCGTGATTTCCGGAGAAGGATGCGCCGGAGACGAAGGTTACGGTGTATTGGTAGAGGGGATTGCCGTTGGCGTCGAGGGGGCAGGCAACGACGTTGACGCCTTGCATCCCGGAGCCGGTGCGAAAGCTGACAGTGCCCTGGATGGAGATGGTGTTGACGGCGGTGATTTGCTTTCCGGGGAAGCTTGAGAGGTTTTGGGCGGTTATGGGGTAGATGCGGTTGAGGGCGGCGATGTCGTCATAGCGCAGGACGCTGGGGTTGGGGATGCACTCGCCGCCGGAGGGACCGCAGACGCCGCTGAGGGGCTGCATGACGGGCCAGCCTGCGGTGCCGCCGGTTTCGTTATTTTGGAGTGCGCCGGGGTTGACCTGGGAGTAATCGAGTCCGAGGACGCGGCCAAAGGCGCGTTCGAGCTGGAAGCTCATCATCTGGACGAGGGCGGGCGAGGTGGCGCAGAGGCCGTTGAGCAGGATGACGGCATGGGCGATGGTGGTGTCGGGGTTGAGGTTGTCCATCCAGACGTAGACGCCGTTGTTCTGGCAACTGGTGGGCTGGCTGGTGGTTGCGCCGAAGACAGCATCGATGACGGAGCCGTCGGTGTCATAGATAACGGCTAGGGGGTAGTTTGTGGCGGAGGGCGTGATGTCAGAGGGCTGGGTGATTTGGCCGGTTGCGTTGGCGACTATGTTGGTGGCGCCGACGTCTTCGTTGAGCGGGCCTTTGTCCGTGAGGGTGACCGCGGCAGTGGGAACGGCGGACCAGAGGGCTGCGGCGGCATCGACCATGGCGGTGGCTTGCTGGTTTGAGACTGAGGCGGAGAGCGGGCCTTGATCGACGTAGTAGTTGACCTGACCTGCGGCCCAGTGGATGGGCTGGCCGAGGACGGCGGGATTGAAGAAGGTTGTGCCGGCGATGTATTTAGGGCCGCCGGCGCGGAGGGGCGCGGGGGCGAGTGCGAGAAGGGCGAGGGTTAGGGTGAAAAGACGGCGGAAGTAAAGCAGCGAAGCAGGGATGGACACGGGAGCTCTCCTGGTGGGAGAGCGGGCATTTGAAGGGCCTAATCGTTTTGGGAGGTATTAGGGTTTTCTAATGAACTTTCTTAGAATTTGTTCAGGAAGTCCGAAACGACATCGCAGATTAGGGGAACGAAGATCCTACAGGGGGCTTTGCCTAAAAACTCCGACATTTGGCCAAGGCGAAGAGTTGTCGGGGAAGATATGGACTTTTTTGTGAAGATACGATTTTTTCTCGCGCCCGATTTGCGCGCTCTTTCCAAGGGGATGACAGATTGGTGATTTTCGGGTTGGGGACCAACCGCGCAAGACAAGAGGTATTTGACTCATCGCTATGAGTCAAATACACTCATCATATGGCTAAGAGGTTGCAGGTCATCATTCAGGACGCCGAATATCGCGACATCCAGCGTGCGGCGCGTTTGCGCCGCGTCTCCATTGCCGAATGGGTCCGGCAAGCACTTGTGCAGGCCCGCAGGAGCGAGCCTGGCCGCGAAGCTGCGTCCAAGCTCGACGTCATTCGAACGGCGGCGCGCATGGATTTCCCCACCGCCGATATCGATCGAATGCTCGAAGAGATCGAACATGGTTACGGTTCGGGCGTGCAACCGTGATCTTTGTCGACTCCAACATTCCCATGTATCTGGTAGGCGCCCCCCATCCACATAAAACCGATTCCAAGCGTTGGCTGGAGGAATTGGTAAACGGCCGAGAGCGGTTGGTGACCGACGCGGAAGTGCTGCAGGAGATACTTCACCGCTATGTGTCGATTGAGCGGCCGGATGCGATTCAACCGGCGTTCAATGCTCTGCTGGGAGTCGTCGATGAAGTATTTTCAGTGGATCAGGCGGCAGTGGAGCGAGCCAAGGTGATTGTGCTGGGCCAGAAGGGCCTCTCGGCAAGAGACGCGGTGCACCTCGCCATAATGCAGATGCAGGGGATCAATAGAATTCTGAGTTTCGATCGAGGATTCGACGGTTTCGCCGGGATCACTCGGTTGTCTTGAGGCCCAACGGTGTGGATACGGGCGGCGAAGGAACCGCATGGGGAACCTCAGTCTCGCGACTGGGGCTATCCTATGCCGCCCGCTGAAGCGGGCTGAAAGCGATTCGACGCCCAGCAAACTGGGGCCCGCCAGGCAGTTTCAGAACAGCCTGTCAGATCTCGGGATAGAAGTCGAAGAAGGCGTCGAGGCTGCGCTTGAGCTGGTCTTCGATCTCCTGGCGGGAACCCTCGATGGTGTGCATGGTGACGTGGGCTTGATGGCCGTTGGCAAGCTTGAGGGTGGCGTCGGTGATTTCGGTGACCTCGCCCTCGGGGAGCAGACGCATTCCGTAGATAAGAGTCAGATTCGCCATAGATGACATGATAGAGAAGAACCGCGGGGTGCGGGTCGTGGCCCTGGCGAAGGAATGCGGCTGCCGGGGCCGAGTTGAGTCGGCAGTTGGGCGGGAGCATCTAAAATCGAGGCAGGAAACGCTATGACTGAAACTCGCGACACGGTAATACTGGGCTCGGGCTGCGCCGGGCTTACGGCGGCCATTTACACCGCACGCGCCGGCATGAAGCCCCTGGTACTCGAGGGGCACGAGCCGGGGGGACAACTTTCAATCACGACGATGGTGGAGAATTTTCCCGGCTGGCCTGAGGGGATTCAGGGGCCGGAGCTGATTGAAAACATGAAGAAGCAGGCGGAGCGTTTTGGGGCGACTTTCCAGTTGGCGCACCTGCGGTCCGTTGAAATGGGGACGCGACCGATCAAGCTGAATACGTCGGCCGGCGAGATTCATACGCGGACGCTGATTGTGGCGTCGGGAGCGAGCGCGCGGTGGCTGGGCCTCGCGAGCGAGCAGGCGCTGATCGGGCACGGAGTTTCAAGCTGCGCGACGTGCGATGGAAGTTTCTTCCGCGACAGGGAGATTGCGGTGGTGGGCGGGGGCGACTCGGCGATGGAAGAGGCGCTGTTCCTGGTTCGCTTTGCCAGCAAGGTTACGCTGCTGCACCGGCGCGAGCACTTCAGGGCTTCGAAGATTATGCTGGAGCGGGCGATGGCGCATCCAAAGATCGAGCTGCGCACAAACACTACGGTGGAAGAAGTGCTGGGCGTGGAAGAGAAGGATGTAAAGGGCCTCAGGCTGAAGGACGTGAAGACGGGAACGGAGAGCACGCTCCACGTGAGCGGGCTTTTTCTGGGCATTGGGCATGATCCGAACACGAAGATGTTTGCCGGGGCGATGGACCTGGACGAGGATGGCTACATCAAGACCACAGGCAATGTGCTGACCACGCACAAGGGCCAAGTGATCGAGGGAGTGTTTGCGTGCGGAGATGTGCAGGACCGGCGTTACCGGCAGGCGATTACGGCGGCGGGATCAGGGTGCATGGCGGCGCTAGAGGTGGAGAAGTTTCTGGAAGAACACGGGCATTGAGAGGATTGCAAACGCACGACTAGAAGTTGTGAAATGCGAAGAAGACCGCACCGACGAGGAAGAGGCCGGAGACGGCGTGATTCCAGCGCAGGTGATCGCCGAAGTAATAGGTGACAAAGACCCCGAAGACGACCAGAGTAATAACTTCCTGAATGACTTTGAGCTGGACAGGCGAGAAGCGGTCTGCGCCGATGCGATTGGCCGGGACCTGGAAGCAGTACTCAAAGAAGGCAATCGACCAACTGACGAGGACGACCTTCCAGAGCGCCTCATGGCGAAAGCGGAGGTGACCGTACCAGGCAAAGGTCATGAAGATGTTGGAGATGGTGAGAAGGATTACAGTCCACATATGCCTATGTTAGATGCGCGTAGCTGGGGGCCAGTTACGGGAATAGAGTTGTTAGTGGAAGCAGGGGAACGATGACGGCGCTTGCTGAGAATCTGGAACGGGTGGAAGAGGCGATTGAGCGAGCTTGCCGTGTCGCGGGACGAGGGCGCAGCGAAGTGGAGCTGATGGCGGTTTCAAAGACCTATCCGGCGGAGACGATTGCGGAGGCAGCGGGACTGGGGCTGCGGCTGTTTGGCGAGAATCGGGTGCAGGAGTTTGGTTCGAAGGCCGCGGAGTTGGATGGACTGCGGCGAGATGCGGGGATGCGCGTGCATCTGATTGGGCATTTGCAATCGAACAAGGCGTCGCGGGCGGTGGAGTTGTTTGACGGGATTGACTCGGTAGACTCGCTGAAGCTGGCGGAGCGGTTGAATGAGGCGGCGGGGAAAGTGGGGAAGCGGCTGCCGGTTTTGGTTGAAGTGAAGCTGAGCCCGGAGGAGACGAAGGCGGGACTGGAGCCGGAGTCTGCGGGGGAGTTGCTGGAGCGGTTGCCGGATCTGGAGCATTTGGAGATGCGGGGGCTGATGACGATTGCGCCTTGGGGCGTTGCGGAGGATGTGACGCGGGCCTGCTTCAGGAGTTTGCGGGAATGGCGGGGCAGATGGGCGGCGGCGTATCCGCGATTGAAGCTGGATGTGCTGTCGATGGGGATGAGCGGGGATTTTGCGGTTGCGATTGAAGAAGGGGCGACGCGAATCCGCATAGGGACAGCGCTGTTTGGAAAGCGCGCGCCGTGGACGGGGGAAGAATAATGCTGCGCAGTTCGGAGCGTGGAGTGACACTGGCGGTTCGCGCGCAGCCTGGATCGAAGAAGACGGCGGTCATTGGAGCATACGGCGAGGGCGCGGCGGCGCAGTTGAAGATTGCTGTGCAATCTCCGCCCATTGAGGGGCGGGCTAACTCGGCGCTGATTGAGTTTTTGGCGGATAAGTTGGGCGTGCCGAAGAGTTATGTCGAGTTAGTAAGTGGGGAGTTATCGAGAAGTAAGGTGTTTTTGATTAGGGGAGTTAGTTTGGGGGAGGCGGAGAACAAGGTTAAGGGGTGGATTAGTTAGGGTCATTTTTAAATTTTCTGGATATCTATAGATACAAGAGCAACGGCAGGTCCTTCGACTCACTACCCCCAAGCTGAAGTACGCTTGGGGCCCCGTTCGCTCAGGATGACCGCCTCATACGAGATTTCAAAAGCAAAAGCAAGAACAACCGCAGGTCCTTCGACTTCGGTCGCCGCGGCGACCTTCGCTCAGGATGACAGTGCATTTTGAACTAGCGGTTGTGGTGGGAGAAGGCGGCCGCCAGGGCTTCTTCGGGTTCAGGGCGGACGCGGAAGTCGGCGTGGGCTTCGGCGAAGAGGACTCTGCGGTCTTTGGCGATGACGTAGGTGGCGGGGATGGGAAGGCGCCAGCTTGGTTCGCCGTTGACGAAGGGAATGTTGACGAGGATGGACTGGTAGTAGCTGCGGTGGTACTCGGGGATGGTGTAGACGAGGCCGAACTTTTCGGCGAGCTGGTTGCCGGGGTCGCAGAGGACGGGGAAGGGCAGGCCGTGCTGTCCGGCCATGAAGTCGCTCTGGCGCTGGGTCTGCGGGCCGATGGCGACCATGAGGGCTTCGCGCTCGCGGATGGTGCCGTAGAGGTCGCGCCAGGCTTCAAGCTCGGTGACGCAGTAGGAGCACCAGCGGCCGCGGAAGAACTTGATGATGAGGGGGCCGAGGGCGAGCATGTCGGCACTGCGGACGAGGCGGCCGGTGGCGTCGTTCAGTTCGAATTCGGGGGCGATGGCGCCGACGGGGAGAATGCGGGATTCAATGCCGGAGTCGAAGAGCTCGGCGACGGCGCGCTCCCCGACGGCCAGGCGCTCGGACTGGACCAGGTGGCGGGTGTTGGCGGTGATCTCGTCGAGTTGATCTTGGAGAGCGGTCATTGAAATCCAGTTGGGGCTCATTTTGAGTTCCGCGTGTTCAGTCCATCGTACATGTGGCTTTCTGTTGAAAACTCTACCGTCCGAAGCGTTGTTTTTGGCCCATGCCCATGCCTGCGAGGCCGCCGCGCATCATTTTTGCGGCCAGGCCGCCTTTGCCCATCTGCTTGAACATTTTAGCCATCTGGGCGTATTGGCGGAGGAGGTTGTTTACGTCGGAAACCTCGGTGCCGGAGCCTTTGGCGATGCGTTTGCGGCGGGTTCCGCTGATGATTTCGTGGTTGCGGCGCTCCTTGGGAGTCATCGAATTGATGATGGCTTCAAGGCGCGTGAACTGCTTTTCGTCGATGTTTTGCGAGGCCTGCTGGAGGCCGGCGAAGGGGCCGACGGAGGGGAGCATTTTGAGGATGCTCTCCATGGAGCCCATTTTCTTGATCTGGCGGAGCTGGTCGCGGAAGTCTTCGAGGGTGAAGCCGTCGCCGAGGAGGGCTTTCTTGGCGAACTCTTCTGACTTTTTGCGGTCGAGGGTGGACTCGGCTTTTTCGATGAGGGACATCATGTCGCCCATGCCGAGGATGCGGCCAACGATGCGATCGGGATGGAAGGGTTCGAAGGCATCGGGCTTTTCGCCGACGCCGAGGAACTTGATGGGCTGGCCGGTGACGTGACGGATGGAGAGGGCAGCGCCGCCGCGGGCGTCGCCGTCCATCTTGGTGAGCACGACGCCGGTGAGGCCGAGGCGCTGGTGGAAGGTGAGCGAGGAGTTGACGGCGTCCTGGCCGGTCATGGCGTCGGCGATGAAGAGGATTTCGCTGGGGTTGAGGAGTTTTTTGAGGCGCGTCATCTCGTCCATGAGATCTTCGTCGATGGCGAGGCGGCCGGCGGTGTCGATGATGAGGGTGTCGCAGCCCATGATTTTGGCTTCGCGGAGGGCCTCCTTAGCGAGGCGGGCGACAAGGTCGGAGTTGGCGGGTTCGCCCCTCTGGTCTCCTTCGTAGAGGCGGACTTCGACCGATTTGGCGACGACTTTGAGCTGCTCGCGGGCGGCGGGGCGGTAGACGTCGACCGAGACGAGCATGGGGCGGTGGCCACCTTTTTTGAGCCAGGCGGCGAGCTTGCCGGAGGTGGTGGTTTTGCCGGAGCCCTGGAGGCCGGCCATGAGGATGACGGTGGGCGGCTGGGAGGCGAATTTGAAGCGGGCCGTGTCTTTGCCGAGGAGGGAGATGAGCTCGTCGCGGACAATCTTGATGACCTGCTCGGAGGGCGAGAGGGCGGTGAGGACCTCGGTGCCGACGGCTTTGTCGCGGATGTGCTCGATGAGGTCGCGGACGACGTTGAGGTTGACGTCGGCTTCGAGGAGGGCTACGCGGATTTCGCGCAGAGCGTCGGCGATGTTTTCTTCAGTAAGCGTGCCCTGGCCGCGGAGGGACTTGAAGGCGCGCTGGAGTTTGTCGGTGAGATTTTCAAACATGGTCAATCTCAGTGTATCGGAAAGGCAGGGAACAGTGGACAGTGGACAGGGGACAGGGGGCAGGGAACGGTGAATTGGCGGCGGGAGGATTGGTTGTTGCTGCTCGACAGGGGCGGAAAAGCGTTTTACTATGGGTCGTTCTTAGAATCGTTGACGATTGATGTATTCAAATCTTCCAACACACACTTCCAGAGAGGGTTCACTGATGAAACGCATGTTGTTCTTGCTGGTTTGCTGCTTTGCGGTTGCCGCGGCGGCTTATGCCGATAACTCGACGTTGCCGGACGGCACGCAGTTCCCCATGTGGGAGAAGCCGTTGCATTTCACGAAGACTTATTACGTGGATGTACAGGCGAAAAATGCCGACGATAACGGGCCGGGGACGAAGGAGCGGCCGTTCAAGACGATCAACCATGCGGCGCAGGTGTTGCAACCGGGCGAGCGGGTGGTGATCGAGGAGGGCGTGTATCGGGAGGCGATTCATCCGGCGCGCGGGGGCACGGGCGCGGACGCGATGATCAGTTATGAGGCTGCTCCGGGGGCAAAGGTTGTGGTGAAGGGCGCGGCGGTGGTGACGGACTGGAAGCCGAGCGAGGGCTGGAACTTCGGGATGGATCCGGTCACCCACGAGCGGGTGAAGGCGTATGAGCTTCGGCTGGATCCTTCTTTATTTCCTAATGGGTATAACCCGTTTGAAGTGGACAATGTGCTTGGCAGCCGGACATGGCTGCGGTATGCCGAGGACAATATGGGGACCTACTTCCGGCGGCGCGGGATGGTGTTTGTGGATGGCAAGCCGCTGGAGCCGGTGGAGACTCCGATGGAGTTGGCTGGACCATCGCCGCGGTCGATGAATTATTTCACCGACATTCACTGGACGCCGCTGTTCAAGGAGTTTTCGCCGGAGGCGGGCAAGGTGTGGATCGAGATGAACGGGATGACGCTGCACATCCGGCTGGCGAATGACGACGACCCAGCGAAGCACGTTATCGAGATCACGACGCAGGAGCAGAGTTTTTCGCCGACGGAGCGGTACCAATCGTACATTCGCGTGAAGGGGATCACGTTTCAATATGCGGGGAACGGGTTTCCGGTGCCGCAGCGGGGGATGGTGTCAACGAATCGCGGCAATCATTTTATTTTTGAAGACAACACGTTTGAGTGGGCCAACAGCGTAGGTCTGGATATTGGCAACGAGGATTGGGGGGCGTCGCGGCCGCCGCAGCCGGTGGGCTTCGACGTGGTGCGGGGGAATACGTTCCGGTATTGCGGGATTGAGGGACTGGGCGGAACGGGCGGCCCGCAGAGCACGCTGGTTGAGAAGAATCTGTTTGAGTGGATCGGGTGGCAGAGCGCGGCCATGATGTCGGAGTCGGGCGGAACAAAGATGCATAATACGCGGAATCTTCTGTTCCGGAACAATGTGGTTCGACACATTCGCCATGCCAACGGGATCTGGCTGGATATTGGGAACGCGAACGACAGGCTTACGGGCAATGTGTTTGCGGACATTCCGGGGGATGTGAATCCGCACGCGATTCACATTGAAGGCAGCAACGAACTGAACGAGATCGACAACAATATTTTCGATCACCTGACGGGCGGAATTTTGATACGCGACACGAACCACGTGATTATTGCTTACAACCTGTTTATGGATTGCACACAGGTGTGCGTGGATACGGTGTCGGGGATCAACGGGCCGCGGCCGGTGGGCGGGCACACCAACGATGTGCACGACCTGAGGGTGCACGATAATGTGTTCTTCAAGCCGGGGCGCTCGGCGATCGAGTTCAACAACGCGCGCAACGAGGCGGACGGGAATGTGTACCAGGGTTCGGCGTCGCCGTACGGAGGAGCGTCGTATTTGCGGGTGAAGTTTCCGGAGCCGCAGGAATGGCACAACCTGGAATCGTGGCGGGAAGAGTACAAGTGGGACATGAACGGAGCGCTGGCGCAGATGACGGCGGATCTTGACCCGGACAAGCTGACGCTGACGATGAGCGTCAAGGGCGATGTGAAGGCGCTGCCGGCGTTCAAGGGCATCGACAGCGACTTTTTCGGACATGCGGTGAGCGGGGATCGGGTTGCGGGGCCATTTACGGATTTGTTGACGTTGACGGGGGCGCGGTCGATTGATCCGCGGTAGGTTGGAACTTGTGTCAAGAGGAGGCCGGCGCCGAGTGCGCTGGCCTTTTTTCGTTGGGCGGTAGGGTGCACACATATTGCGATTCGAAGCGTGAGGGCGATGGAGGAGGGGCGCCGTCCCTGCGGGACTCCGGGAGAATTGTGGGTTGCGCTTACCCCGCGCTGAAGCGCGGGGCTAACATACGCTGCGCCGACGGCGCGGGCGTTGGGGAGTTGAGCAGGTTCTCAGAGTGGTATGAGTGCAGCGGTGGGTGCGGTAGGCTGGCATAGGCGGGGGAGCGGTCAAGGCCGAACCTGCCGGAGGCGCGGATGGAACGGTTGATTGCAGGGCATAAGCGATTTTTGAAGGAGGTGTTTCCGCAGCGGCGGAGCCACTTTCATTTGCTGTCGGAGGGGCAGGCGCCTGAGTGGCTTTTTATTACCTGCTCAGACTCGCGGGTGGTGCCGGATATGGTGCTGGGGACAGAGCCCGGCGACCTGTTTATTACGCGAAATGCGGGCAATGTGGTGCCGTTGACGGCCCAGGATGTGGACGGGTGCACGGCAACGATTGAGTACGCGGTGAATGTGCTGAAGGTGAGGGACGCGATTCTGTGCGGGCACTCGGACTGCGGGGCGCTGAAGGCGGCGTTGGACAAGAAGTCTCTGGAAGGGCTGCCCAAGGCGGAGCGCTGGTTGAATCATGTGGAGTCGGCGTTTGCACACCGGCAGCCGCTGAATCCGGCGGATGGGGAGAGCGGGGAGCTGGCGTCGCTGATCCGGGGGAACGTGGTGGCGCAGTTGCTGAACCTGAAAGCGCAGCCGGCGGTGAGGCTGGCGATGGAGGAAGGGCGGCTGCGGGTGCACGGATGGTATTACGACATATTGACTGGGCGGATTGAGGAGTACGACGAAGAGCGGCGGCGGTTTGTGGTGTGGGGGGAGTGAGGGCTGGGGGCGTGAGTGGCAGCAGCGCGACAGATAGATTAAACTAGTTTACAGTCTAGTTGGTTGGTGTCTGGTTTGGGAGGGTTTATGCCTGCTGCGGGGAGTGCTTACAAGGAAATTGGCGCGTTTGACGCAAAGACGCGGCTGTCTGAGATTCTGCGCAAGGTGGAGCAGGGGGAGCGTTTCACGATTACGGTGCGCGGGCGGGCGGTGGCGGATGTTGTGCCGACGCAGGCGCGAGATCAGCGGGCCTTCGAAGCGGCTGTCGAGCGGTTGATGCATCCCAAGATCAAGGGGATTCCGGGCGAAACGGTACTTGACTGGATAAAGGAAGGCCGGAAGTGACGATTGTTCTGGATGCTTCGATGGCGCTGGCGTGGCATCTGGAGCGGACGAACGAGCCTGACGCTAGACTCGCCCGGCGAAGCTCTTGAGTCCATAAGAACCGATGGGGCCGTGGTGCCCACGCTCTGGTATTCGGAGGTCGCGAATGGGTTGCTGGTTGCCGAGCGCCATAGGGCTACCGACGAGCACAAGATTGCAGAATTTCTAATAGACCTTGCCCAACTGTCGATCTCGATGACGCCGGATTCTTCTGTCGCCGCTCTTTCGCGTGTGCTCGCGCTGGGACGATCGTCAAAGTTGACAGGTTACGATGCCAGCTACCTGGATTTGGTTCTGCGAACCGGAGGGGAATTGGCTACGTTCGATCGGCAGTTGGCGGAGGCGGCTCGGGCGACGGGGGCGAGGGTGTTTGGAGATTCGGTGTAGGGATACGGCTTGAGGCAATTGCGGCTGCGGCTGCGAGGAGGCCCGTGGCTAAAGCCATATTGAATCGAGCTTTATTCGGGAGGCTGAAGCCTCCCGCTCCCTCCGCCGTACGGAATCCTGGGTTTTCTCTGTCAATCTGCATTCCGAACAGTTGTTCGGGCCCGTTTTGTTGGAGCGAGTTTGCCGGGCCTTATTTTTTTAAGACCTTGGCGATGCGTTCCACTGCCCAGTCGATCTCTTCGCGGGTGATGACGAGGGGTGGGGCGATGCGGATGACGCGATCGTGGGTTTCCTTGCAGAGGATTCCCTCTTCTTTGAGGGCTTCGCAATAGGGCCTTGCCATGCCGTGCAGTTCGATGCCGATCCACATGCCCTTGCCGCGGACTTCTTCGATGGCCGGGCTTTGAATGGCCTTAAGCTGCGCGAGGAAGTAAGCGCCTAGCTCGGCGGAGCGCTCGACCATCTTTTCTTCAACGAGCACGCGCAGGGCGGTCCGGGCAACGGCGCAGCCGAGCGGGTTTCCACCGAAGGTGCTGCCGTGGTCGCCATGCTTGAAGACGCCGAGGATTTCGCGCGAGGCAAGGACGGCTGAGACGGGATAGAATCCGCCGGCGAGGGCTTTGCCGACGATCAGGACATCCGGGGTGATGCCGTCGTGCATGTAGGCGAAGAGCTTGCCGGTGCGGCCGAGGCCGGATTGAATTTCGTCGACCATGAGAAGGGCGTTGTTCTGCTTGCAGAGCTCGGCGGCCTGGCGCATGTAGCCGGTGGGCGGGATGATGATGCCGGCTTCGCCTTGAATGGGTTCGACGAGAAAAGCGCAGGTGTTGGGGGTGATGGCGTTGCGCAGAGCTTCAATGTCGCCGTAGGGAATGATCTTGAAGCCGGGCGTGAAGGGGCCGAAGCCCTCGCGATACTGATCGTTGCTTGTAAAGCTGACGATGGTGATGGTGCGCCCATGGAAGTTGCCGGCGCAGACGATGACCTCGGCCTTGTCCTCGGGAATTCCCTTCACCTTGTAGCCCCATTTGCGCGCGGCTTTGAGCGCTGTTTCGACAGCTTCTGCGCCGGAGTTCATGGGGAGAACCATGTCGTAGCCGGTTAGCTCGCTGAGTTCCTTGCAGAAGAGGGGATATTGATCGTTGCGGAAGGCGCGCGAGCTCAAGGTGATTTTGGCGGCCTGTTCCTGAAGAGTGCGGAGAATCTCGGGGTGGCAGTGGCCCTGGTTGACAGCGGAGTAGGCGGCCAGGCAATCGAGATAACGGCGGCCTTCGACGTCATAGACCCACACGCCGTCAGCCCGCTCGAGCACGACATCGAGCGGATTGTAGTTGTGCGCTCCGAATTCGTTTTCCAGGTCGATGAGGTCCTGGGTAGACTTGGCCGTCTCGGTATCGAGTTGAGTCATGGCGCTCTTTCCGTGCGATCGATTGGTGGAATTGAACGTTTTGAAGGCGACGTTTGAGGAACCTTCCGGCAGGGCTCATGCGCCTTCGCGGAGCAGGCGGCGCGGACCGAGGTCAGCGGGAAAAGGCTCCAGATCAATTCCGGTACGACTACCAGTCTAAATCTTTCGGGGAATTGGCGTCTTGGAGGGGGAGTCTAGTGAGCGCCTGGGGGTGGGGCGGCGTGGCTGGCGGGCTTTTTGAAGAGCCATGTGGCGGCGGCGCAGAAGAAGGCCAATACGGCGGTCCAGCGGAAGACATCGACATAGGCGAGCAGGGCGGACTGGCGCTGCAGCATGCCGTAGATGACCCCGTAAGAGCCGGGGCGGGCGGCGGCATGGCCGATGTTGCGGCCGATGTAGGCGGCGATGCCGGCGGCGTTTTGCTGCAAGGCGGACGAAGAGGGCGAGAGGTGCGCGGCGAGGTTGGTCTGGTGGAGGTCCGCGCGGCGGATGAGGGCGGTGGTGGCCATGGCGATGCCGATGGATCCGCCGATGTTACGAAGCATGTTGAAGAGGCCGGTGGCGTTGCCCATGTCGTTGCGGGAGATGGTGGAGGTGGTCATGGTGGCCAGGGGCACAAAGACAAAGCTGAGCGCAAAGCCGGTGAGGGTGATGGGGACGAGCAGAGTGAGGGGACCGATGTCGAGGTTGATTTCCCCGAAGATGAACGAGCAGACGCCGAAGCCGATGAAGCCGGCGCAAAGTAGTTTGCGGTTATCGATGCGGGAGCCGAGGACGCCGATGAGGGGCGATCCGATGAACGAGCCGATGCCGCGGGGGCCGACGACCAGGCCGGCGGTGAAGGCGGTGTAGCCGAGGACTTCCTGATAGTAGAGGGGCAGGATGGCGATGGTGATGTAGATGCACATGCCAAGCATGGCGATCATGAAGCAGCCGGTGCGGAAGTTGCGGTCTTTGAGGACGTGGAGGTCGACGAGGCCCTTGGGATTGGTCCAGGAGCGCCAGATCCAGCCGACGAGCGCGACGACGAGGGCGGCCGTGGCCCAGCGGACCCAGATGGCGCCGAACCAATCGTCTTCCTGACCTTTGTCGAGCACGATCTGAAGGCAGCCGGACCAGACGATTAGGAGGCCGAAGCCGAGGTTGTCAAAGGCGCTGACCTTGGCGTTTTTGATGTAGGGCGGATCGTGAACAAAGCGGGTAATGAGGATGACGGCGAGGATGCCGACGGGGATGTTGATGTAAAAGGCATAGCGCCAACTGAAGGTATCGGTGAGCCAGCCGCCGAGGGTGGGTCCTATGACGGGGGCGACGACGATACCGAGGCCATAAGCCGCCATGGCCATGGAGCGCTTTTGGATGGGGAAGCTTTCAAGCAGGATGGATTGCGAGAGGGGCTGCATGGCGCCGCCACCCGCTCCCTGAAGAACGCGGGCGAGGAGGATGATGCCGAGGGAGGGCGCCGCTCCGCAAAAGAAGGAGGCGACGGTGAACAGGACAACGCAGATGAGCAGGAAGCGCTTGCGGCCAAAGCGGCGGGCGAACCAGTTGGAGGCGGGCAGGATGACGGCGTTGGCGACCAGATAGCTGGTAAGGACCCAGGTGGCTTCAGAGTTCGAGGCCGAGAGCGAGCCGGCGATGTAGGGCAGGGCCACCGAGGCGATCGCGGTGTCAAGCACTTCCATAAATGTGGGGAGCATGACCGACACGGTTACCAGCCACGGGTTGATGCCCTGGGTGAGCGGGTAACGAGCTTGGGCGGCGGCGGAAGGCATGTTTACAGGAACACTTGAGGGTAAACGATTGGGGGCTTGGGCGTCAGTGATGGAGGACAGCTTCCAGCTGCTAGCTACTAGCTTCCAGCTTTGGGGTGCGGGGATGGGGTGTATGAAGCCCTGGTCCCAAGGCGGGACCAGGGCATCCGCGGCGGATGTTATGCGTCGTCGTAGTCTTCGGTGAGGGATTTGAGAAAAGCGACGAGTGCGGCGAGATCGTCCTGCGAGATGGACATAGCGGCGAACTCGGGCGGAGCGTTGCGCAGCAGGCCCTGGCGGGCGAGCAGGGACGCAACGATGTAGTGGTTGATGACGTCGTCGAAGGTGGCGGCGCTGCCGTTGTGGAAGTAGGGGGCCGAGTCCTCGAGATCGCGCAGGACGGGAGTCTTGAACTGCGCGATTGTGGATGCGAGCCCCTGATCGACAGAGCAGTCCTTTCCGGGGGCGCAGACATAGCTCTTGAGGTTGGATTGCGGATTGGGCATGTCGGGGTTGAGATAGATGTTCCAGAGGCCGAGGTCGGCGAACTGCGGACTACCGGCGATGGCCTGATGCCGGAAGGATTCGGAAGCGTTGGGATGGGCCGACGAGACGGGCAAGTAGGCATCGAAGTTGGCCAGGCGCGCGGTGTTTGCAGGCACATACAGGTTGACGAAAGCGCCGGTTCCGTTGGCGGCGTCGTACTCTGCCTGAGAAACGCCGGTGTTGTGGAAGACGAAGTCAGAAAAGTCCGGGGCCTGGTGGCAAGCGGCGCAGTTGCCCGCGTGAGCGTTAGCTGCTCCGGCTGCGGCCGAAGTGAGGAATATCTTGAGCCCCTGAAACTCGAGCGGGCCGAACGTATAGTCCTGGTTGTGGTAGAGGTAACTGCCGTCTTTGGTGGTGATGTAAGTGGGGTTGGTAAGAGCCATCACCTGCTGAAGGAGCCGCTGATTGTAGGTTGCCTTGGTCTCGCCAGAGAGCGGCTCCCGGGGCAGGTTGTTCACGCGCAGGAAATTGTCGTAGGGCGAGCCGATGTAACGCTTGAACTTGTCGCGTTTGAAGAGCAGGTCCTGCATGTATTTGGCGATGCAGTGCGCGACCTCGGCAACGACCTGTGCATCGGTAGCTGTGGAGACATCGAGCCGTTCCGATGCGGTCAGCTGCAGATCGGAGGTTATGCGCGGGTCGGTGCCCTTGAAGAGGACCGCGTAGCTGAGTCCATTCAGGCGGTCGGCGGCGAGCTGGCCGCTGCCATCGTCCTGGCGAATCACCTGGGCGATGTGCGCGATGGCCTGGGCCGATTGGGTGGGCAGCCAGCCGAAGTTTCGGCCTGTCATGGTGCCCGTTACGAGATCTTCGCCCGAGGCAAATTCCCCGTCGAAGTGGAGGAAAAGCGGTCCAGAGCGTGGAGTAAAGGAGCCGACCATTTGCATGGCGTTGCGGGGCGTGTGGTCGAATCCGTTGGGCTGTGCCTGGGTGGTGGGAATAGGACTGTGGGAGGTGAAGTCGGCGTAGGTGCGGTTGCCGGCTCCAGCGACGCCTTGGAACTCAGTCACGAAGTGGCAGGAGCGGCAGTTGATGGACTGGCCGGCAAAAGGGCCGGGGAGAGGGCCGTTCGGGTTCTCGACCTGCTGCACGACGGGATCGCCCGTTGCGAGCGGCGCGTTCACGCCGGTCATGTGCGAGGAGAAGTATTGGGAGAAGCGCGTATCGAGGAAGAGCGCTTCGCCTATGGAGTCTGCCGCGGGCGTTGGGTCCGACTCAGTGAGCGCGGCCGGTGCCTGGCCCGCGCCGCAGCCGGCCAGAGAACCGGCGAAGATGAACACTGTTGCGGCAAGCGCGCAGCAGGCGCCCGCAAGTTTTTGATCGAATCTCATAGACATCCTTCCGATCCGGGCGTGTTCAGGCCGCGGATGTAGGCGATGATCTGCCAGCGCTCGTCTTCTGGCAGGCCGGCCCAACGCGGCATTCCCTTGTAGACCTCGCCGTTTTTGAGTAGCCAGGCCAGATCGCCATCGGTGGCACCCTTGATGCGCTCGCTGCGCAGGCAGGGCCGGGAGCCTTTGCCCTTGGCGTTGGCTCCGTGGCATTCAGCGCAGTTTTCGTGGAACAGAATTTGGCCGGCAGCAATGGCTTCAGGCTGGCCGAGGTAAGGGTCCACTCGGTTCTGGTCCGCGGCGGGAACCCTTTGGAGCCAGGCTCCGTTAGCCTTGGCAAAGCAAATGGCTGTCAGGGCCGGAAGGGCAAGAAAAAGAAGAAGGCGTAGTTTCATTTCGACCTCCGGAACCAGTCGAGGATCTGGGGAATCTCATAGGAGACGCCGAAGCGCCAGAGCACGCGGGCGGCGTTGGTGTCGAGCCCAAGCTCAGGGGAGAATTTGTAGGTGAATCCGTTGGGCGCATTGAGGGCGACCGTGGGACCTGCGTACTGGGCAGTCTGCTTCAGTCCGAACGAGTAGCGGTCGCCCAACCCGCCGAACAACTCAGCGCCGGCGGCGATGTTCGGGCGGCAAAAGGTGCAGCGATGGCTTGACGCTTTAAGAGCAAGCGGCCGCGAAGCCGCCAGGGCGTAGCCGAACTCCCAGGACTCGGCTTCGTTCACGTCCTTTTCGGCAATGATGTTGCCCGCGAAGTTGAAGCCCTTACCGTTTCCGGAGAGGATGAGCTTGCCCTCGACCGAGTGCTCCACCTCTTTGCGGAGCGTGGCGTTCGGCACCTGGATGGTGGTGATGGTGTCGTGGCCGGTAACCTCAAGAAAGCTCTTGTCGGCAAGGTTCACGTCCTCGTACTCCACGTAAAGCACTGGGTTGATCCAGTACTCGCGGGGCAGAGGACGGAAGCGGTTCTCAAAGCGGAATCCAGTCAGGACGGTCGAATCGTTGGCAGTGGTCTGTCCCTGGACATAGGCCTCGGCGGTCCACCAGGCGGTGACGCCGTATTCAAACTCGACGGTAGGGGCAAAGAAGGCGTTGGCATTTTTGGGTGCGGCGGCTATGTCCTGGTTTTCGATATCGAGGTTGCCGGGCTCTTCGAGGTCGTGGGAATAGGTGACGAAGTAGGGTTTTTCCTGGGCGTGGGCGAGCGGTGCAAATGGGGAAAAGGCCAGACAAAGGGTGAGGGAGACGGCTGCGGGCAGGCCTCGTTTGAGGCAATGAGAGAGCAAGATAAGTCCTCCAAAGAATTACGACTTAATTGGTCGTATTTAAATAGAGACTAGATTAGTCGGATATTAAAGGCAAGGGGGGCGTTTCACATGGAGGAACTTCGCCATAACACGTTTATTTTCAAATTAATGAGAGGCACTGAATGGATTTAGGCGGGTGGGGTGGTCGCGTGTCAGGGCCGTAGGTACTGAGTGGAGGTTGAGTCGGCAGCTCTGGTTTTGGGCGCGGCCCAAGGACTGATCCGGCACCCAGGGCGATTTGGGAAAGGGCTGGATAGCTTACTGAAAGACAATCAAATAAAGTTGACACTAAGTGACTCAATGATGCATCTTATAAAAGTCAGAATTCTACGAAAACAGGCAGGGAGCGAACAATGGCGAAGATTATAGGGATTGACCTTGGCACCACAAACTCGTGCGTTGCGGTGCTGGAGGGCGGAGAGCCCAAAGTGATTCCAAATGAGGAGGGTGCGCGGACGACGCCCTCGATCGTGGCTTTCTCGAAGAGCGGGGAGCGGCTGGTAGGCCAGGTGGCCAAGCGGCAGGCGATTACGAACCCGGAGAACACGATTTTCTCGATCAAGCGGTTCATGGGGCGTCGCTACAACGAAGTGAACGACGAGATGAAGATGGTTCCCTTCAAGGTGGTGCAGCAGGGCGACCACGTGGGCATCCTGGCGCAGGGCAAGGAGTACACCCCGCCGGAGATTTCGGCAATGATTCTGCAGAAGCTGAAGTCTTCTGCAGAGGCCTACCTGGGCGAGACGGTGACGGAGGCCGTGATCACGGTGCCGGCGTACTTTAACGATGCGCAGCGGCAGGCCACCAAGGATGCGGGCAAGATTGCCGGCCTCGAAGTGAAGCGGATTGTGAACGAGCCGACGGCGGCAGCGCTGGCTTATGGCCTCGACAAGAAGAAGGACGAGACGATTGCCGTTTATGACTTTGGCGGCGGCACGTTTGATATTTCCATTTTGGAAGTGGGCGAGGGCGTGATCGAGGTCAAGTCGACCAATGGCGATACGCACCTGGGCGGCGACAATCTCGACCAGCGGATTGTGGACTGGCTTATCAGCGAGTTCAAGCAGGAGACAGGGCTGGACCTGGCGTCGAAGGGAAACGAGATGGCGCTGCAGCGTTTGAAGGACGCGGCGGAGAAGGCCAAGATCGAGTTGTCGACCACGATCGAGACGGAGATCAATCTTCCGTTTGTGACCGCGGACGCGAGCGGGCCGAAGCACCTGGTGCGCAAGCTGACGCGCGCCAAGCTGGAGCAGCTTGTGGAGGATTTGCTGAACCGTTCGCTCGAGCCTTGCAAGAAGGCAATTGCGGATGCGGGCGTGAAGTTCAGCGACATTAACGAAGTGGTGTTGGTGGGCGGACAGACGCGCATGCCGAAGATCCAGGAGCTGGTGAAGACGCTGTTTGGCCGCGAGCCGCACAGGGGCGTGAATCCCGACGAAGTGGTGGCGATTGGCGCGGCGGTGCAGGCGGGTGTGCTGGCCGGCGAGGTGAAGGATCTGCTTCTGCTGGACGTGACGCCGCTGACGTTGTCGATTGAGACGCTGGGCGGCGTGGCGACTTCGATGATTCCGAGGAACACAACGATTCCGACCAAGAAGACGGAGACGTTTTCGACAGCGGCGGACTCGCAGACCGAGGTTGAAGTGCATGTGCTGCAGGGCGAGCGTCCGCTGGCGGCGCAGAACCGCACGCTGGGCAAGTTCAAGCTGGCGGGGATTCCTCCGGCGCCGCGCGGCGTGCCGCAGATCGAAGTGACGTTTGACATCGACGCCAACGGCATTTTGAACGTGACGGCGAAGGACAACGCGACGGGCAAGGACACGCGCATTCAGATCACTTCCAGTTCGGGTCTCTCGAAGGAAGAAGTGGAGAAGATGGCGAAGGAAGCCGAGGCGCATTCGGCCGAGGACAAGGAGAAGCGCGAGGAGATAGACGCGCGCAACTCTCTGGACGGCATGGTCTACAACATCGAGAAGATGCTGAAGGATGGTGGCGACAAGATCCAGGGTCCGGAAAAGGGCGAGGTGGAGTCGGTGCTTGCCGAATCGAAGAAGGTTCTGGAAGGCACGCCGAGCTCGACCGAGCTGAAGGCCGCGCACGAGAAGCTGACGCAGGCAAGTCACAAGCTGGCCGAGGTGATGTACAAGGCCAACGCAGCTTCTGCCAGCGCAGCGCCGGGCGAGGCTGCGGGGGAACCGGCGGCTGAAGCCAAGAAGGATGAAGGCGTGATCGACGCGGAGTATGTGGACGTGGACGAGAAGAAGTAGGACTGGCCGTCCAGGCAAGGCCGCCCTTTGGGCGGAAGAACTTTGGGGTGGGCGACTTCTGTTGTCCACCCCGGATTGTTTCAGGATCACTGCCGGAAACTTACGGGCGGCCACCGAGAGTAAAGATCACGTTGATTGTGGTTTCTACTTCGACGGGTTCGTCGTAGAGCACGTAAGGCTGGTAGACCCATTGTTTTACTGCGTCCATTGCCGCGTCCTGAAGCTCGAGCGGCCCCTGGACACACCTGAGATCCTTGATCCGGCCGTCCTTTCCGATTCTGGCCTGGAGAACGACGGTGCCGCTGATTCTCTGTTCCTTGGCAAAGAGCGGATAGGTCGGTTGGGTCTTTACCATTAGACGTCCAACCGCAACGCCTGCGGAAAGAGGGACAGGCTGGTCGTCGTAATTCTTAGGGGTTGCGTGGGAGGGCGCCTGGACGATTGACTCATCAATGGGTTCAATGAGCTCCAGGTTTTCGAGATGCGCGGTGAGAGTCGTCTTGGCGTTACGAGCAAAGACCACGTCGCCTGGGACGTAGCGCTCTTGAAATTTCTGGATCGTGTTATGAACGACCTGAGCGTCTGGCGGAGAAAAGATAATCCGTAGCATCGGCTTGCCGGCGTCCAAACACCAGGAGGTGCCGAAGCGAATTTCGTCAGGGGTCTGGCGACGGAGGCAATCAAGTCTGGTTTTGCCAATGTCCCGCTGGTAGAGGCCGAAGCTGAATCGCTGAATGGATGGCTCGTCAAGCATGGCGCCGACAAATTCGTGGCGAAGTTGAAGCATTGGGTTTGACGGTGGAGATTGCGGGCCGGTGAAAAGGACGCCGTTCTCTGTTCCGTACTCGGTGAGTGTAAAGGCCGCTCCAGTTACGGAGCGTTTGAACTTTTTTGGGCCGATCCAGAACTCTTCGTAAGTTCCCTGATCTTTGACGTTACCTTGTTCGTCGAGAGATTTGTAAGTTGCTTTGAGGTGCCAGGGTTTTATGTCGTCGCCGGTGAGGCCGTTGGATTTGGCGGCGAGGATCATCAGTTCTTTGGGGTCGCTGGGCAACGCGGCAGGAGAAGATGCGACGGTCGAGGGCGCGGGCGGCGTTGAATTCTGGGCGAAGGATGGAGTGGAAACAGGGATGAATGCGGCGAGGCAAATCATCGATGTGGAGGCACAGAGAGCGCTCACGAAGCCAGTTTTTCGCATGGCGAAAAGATAGCACAGGGATTGGGGGTGTTTCGTTTTCCGTGTTACGATAAGCGTTAAGCATGATTCAGTCGTTTGCCGATGAAGTTACGAAGCAGGTATTTGATCGCCGCCATAGCCGGCACTATGCAGCGATAGAGCGGGTGGCCTTTCGAAAGTTACGACAGATTCACCGTGTTTCCACCGTCGAGGAACTGTATGAGCCACCCGGGAATCGGCTGGAGAGGTTGAAAGGGAACCGGAAAGGTCAGTGGAGCCTGAGAATCAACGACCAATACCGGATCTGCTTTGAATGGAGGGATGGAGATGCCTACGAAGTCGAAATCGTTGACTACCACTGAGCGAAAACTTGCGGAAGGCGCACGGATGCCACCACTGCATCCCGGCGAAATGTTACGTGAAGACTTCATGAAGCCGCTAGGTCTGTCGGCAAACGCGCTGGCGATCGCGTTGCGCGTACCGGTGACGCGGATATCCGAAATTGTTCGTGAGCGGCGGGGGGTTACAGCCGACACGGCACTGCGGTTGGCCCGATACTTCAATATGACCCCTGAGTTCTGGATGGGTTTGCAGATGGATTTCGACCTGGAATCCGCCGCCGATGCCGAGCAATCGGCTATCCATAAGCAGATTCGCCCGCTGCCTGTGAATCGTCAAGAGTCTGGGCAAACCAGGGCCATCGCCTGAGGCTGTCGTCAACATTAGCAGTCTCTACAATGGGGACCGGAACCAAGCCCCCAGAATTGCATCAGAGAAGACGGCTCGAAATTGGAATTATCCGGAGATTGAGTTTAAACAAACTATGGCGACGACACAGAACAAGGATTATTACGGGATGCTTGGGGTGAAGAAGACGGCGTCTTCGGATGAGATACGGAAGGCGTTCAGGAAGGCTGCGCGCAAGTACCATCCTGACGTGAATCCGGGGGACAAGAAGGCGGAGGAGAAGTTCAAAGAGATCTCCGAGGCCAACGATATATTGAGCGACGAGAAGAAGCGGAAGGTGTTTGACCAGTTGGGCTTCTACTCCGACCAGATAGACCCGGCGCAGGCGGAGGCCTATGCGCGGCAGCAGAGCGCGGGTGCTGGCGCGGGCGGCGGCGGCCGGTCGCAGGTGGATTTTGACGGGTTTGATTTCTCGGGATTTGGCGGGCCGGGGCACCAGGCGGGGCAGCAGCCGAGCGGTGCTGGGTGGGGAGGCAGCTTCAAGGACATTTTCTCGGGGATATTTTCGGGAGCGCAGCAGCCGCAGCAGCAGCAAGGCCCGCGGGCGGGAACCGATATTGAGTACCAGGCGACGGTGGATTTCTGGACGGCGATTCGTGGCGGACAGGCGCGCATCCAGGTGAACCGGCAAGAGACGTGCCCGACGTGCCATGGTCATGCGCATACGGGTGGGGCGATGCAGTGCCCGGAGTGCAATGGCACGGGCCAGGTGACACAGATGGGCGGGCGGATGAAGTTCAACATTCCATGCCCGCGCTGCAATGGGACAGGGCGCACTTCGAATGTGTGCGGGACCTGCAATGGAGAAGGCACGGTGACGCGGAGTGAAACGGTCGAGTTTCGCATCAAGGCGGGAACGCGCGACGGACAGCGGATACGGCTGCAAGGAAAAGGCAATGCCGGCGTGAACGGCGGACCTGCGGGCGATCTTTTCCTGATTGTGCGGACGGGGACCAATCCGGTGTTTACGCGGGTGGGCGACGATATTCAGTTGACGGTGCCGGTGACGGTTGCCGAGGCCTCGCTGGGTGCGAAGGTGGATGTGCCGACGATTGACGGGCGGGCGCAGTTGAAGATTCCTCCGGCGACGCAGAGCGGGCAGAAGTTGAGAATGCGGGAGCGGGGCGTTGAAAATGCGCAGCGGCCGGAGCAGCGCGGCGACCAGATTGTGACGATTGAGGTGGTGGTGCCGCACTTGCAGGACGAGCGCAGCCGCGAGATTATGCGCGAGTTGGCCAAGCTGAACAATCAGGATCCGCGGGTGGCGCTGTTTGAAAAAGGCAGGGAGTGAAGATCAGGAAATAGGGAATAGGGAACAGAGCGCCGAGATGAGCAACGTTCAGGCGAGACGGATAAAGTAAGCTGAGTTCGGGAAAACTACGATGGCAGTCAAACGTAAATCGAAGGGTGTGTACATGATCTCGGCGGTGGCCGAGATGTATGAGATTCATCCACAGACACTGCGTCTCTATGAGCGCGAGGGGCTGCTGAAGCCGTCACGCTCCGAGGGCAATACGCGGTACTACACGGACGAGGATCTGGAGCGGCTGGAGTTTATCTTGAACCTGGCGCGGGACCTGGGCGTGAACATTGCGGGGATTGCGATCGTGCTGCAGATGCGGGAGCGGATGGAAGAGATGAACCGGCAGATGCAGGGCTTTGTGGAATATGTGCGGACGGAGATGCTGGCGCGGTTCCAGCAGAATGCGCCTTCGACAGGCGCGGCCATTGTGCCGATGCGCAGGCCGATAGTGGTGCCGAAAACGGTGGTGGTGGCGAAGGCGGGGAAGAAGGGGTAGTTGCTGGATTTCCTGCCCAAGCGTTCATTCCAGGGCTAAAGCCCACGACCTTGCGATTGCTCAATTGCGGGGGTTGAAACCCCCGCCTCCCTCCGATTCACATCCTCCGGGCGCTCGGGAAGTTTTGGTTTCTCAAAAGCACAGTCTTTCAACCAAACATCTGACTGGAACTTCCTCTCTTGCCGGCTCCGGGTATTCTTAATGCTGCATGGCGTACGTACTGTTTGGCCTGGCTTGCTTCGGGGTTGTGACGTCTTCCGTCTTTGCGGGGATGGTGCTTTGGGCTGTTCCTGGGTTTTTGCGAGAACGGCGGGCGGCGCTGGCTGCGTTTCAAGTGCGGCCGGGGTTTACGCCGCCGTTGACGCTGCTGAAGCCAGTGCACGGAGCGGAGCCGGGGCTGGAGGCGCATCTTGCGACCTTCTTCGAGCAGGATTATCCGGAATACGAAATTCTGTTCTGCGCGCGGACGGCCGATGACGCGGGACTGGAGACGGCGCGGCGCGTGGCGGGGCGATTTCCGCAGATTCCGGTGAGGTTTCTCTGGACCGGCGGCGAGCCGGATTACATCAATGCAAAAGTTGCTTCGATGGAGCGGATGGAGGCGGAGGCCGCGCACGAGATTCTCGCCATCAGCGACAGCGATGTGCGGGTGACGCCGGATTATCTGCGGGCGGTGGCGCTGCCGTTTGCGGACGAGAATGTGGGAGCGATGTGCTGCCCTTATCGCGGCGTGGCGGCAGAGGGTGGCTTGTGGGCGCGGCTCGAGGCCGTGGGCATGAGTGTGGAGATGACCTCTGGCGTTCTGGTGGCGCGGATGGTGGAAGGCATGCAGTTTGTGCTGGGACCGACGATGGCGTTCCGGCGCGCTGTGATCCGGCGCATGGGGGGCTTCAAGGTGACGGCGGATTATTGTGCCGACGACTTTGTGTTGGGGAACGAGACCTTCAAACTGGGGCAGAGGGTGGCGCTGAGTACGCATGCGATCGACCACATGGTGATCAATTCGAGCTTCTGGGCGTCGATGAAGCACCAGGTGCGGTGGATGAAGTCGACGCGGTTTTCAAGGCCCAAGGGACACTTTGGGACATCGCTGACTTTCAGCGTTCCGTTCGGACTGCTTGGGTTGGCGGCGGCGGCGTGGATGGAGCATCCATGGTGGGGAGTGGCGTTGCTGGCGTGGAGCGTAGCGACCCGGCTGGCGATGGCGATTGCCGTGGGCGGGATGGTGGTTGAGGATCGAAGCTGGTTCGGGCTGCTGGTGCTTTATCCGGTGCGGGATCTGATGGGATTTGGATTTTGGGCAGCCAGTTATTTTGGGCGCCGGATTTTGTGGCGGGGAAGGGTGTTTGAGTTGCTGGCTGGGGGCAGAATGCGGGCGGCAGGGTAGGATCGGATTTTGGCGTGACGGGGATTTGAGCTACAATGTAGCCCAGGAGGTATTATGACGATCAACGCGGTAGTTCGCGCCAGGATTGACGAGAAAACAAAGGTGCGCGCGGCGGCTGTTCTTGCCACGATGGGGTTAACGGTCTCGGACGCCTTCCGGTTGTTGCTGGTGAAAGTGGCTGCCGAACAGAAGTTTCCTTTTGAGATACACACGCCTAACGCGGAGACGGTTGCGGCCATGCGCGCGGCTGACCGAGGCGATGGGGAGCGTTTTGACTCTGCCGATGCATTGTTTGAGCATCTGGGGATCTGACGATGCGCAACCCCGTCGTTGGTTCGCGATTCAAGCGCGACGTGAAACGCATGGAGAGGCGCGGCAAGGAAACGAGCAAACTGCGCAAGGTGATTCAACTTCTGATTGAGGGCAATCCGTTGCCATCCGAGTTCAAAGATCACCCTCTCAGTGGGGACTGGAAGCATTTCCGTGACTGTCACATCGAACCGGATTGGGTGCTTATTTATAAGGTCGATGGGGAAGATCTATATCTGGTTCAGACGGGAACCCACGCGGACCTGTTCAATTAGACGGGATAAAGTACCGATTGTTCTGGCGCGAGCTTCGGCGCAACCGTAGGGCGGCGGGTCATCGCAATTGAGGCGAGGAATAGCGCCGTCCCTATGGGACTCCGGGTGAGTTGTGGGCTGCGGCTACCCCACGTTGAAACGCGGGGCTAACGGACTCTGCGCCTCCTGCGCGGGGTAACGGCAGTTGTCCACAAAGAGAAGATCAACGCAAACGCCCATTGAGCGTCCACCAGTCAAAAGTCTCCGGGGTTGCCAGAGGGCATCTATTGCAGCGGTCGGTCGGTCCAGAGGGTTTTGTCGGCTAAGGACTGGACAGGGTAGAGGCGGCCGGCGAGGAGCTGCTCAACCTTGGTCTGGTCGGGGTCTTCTGCGAAGAGCCATTTGCGCTCGCCGGTTCCCCACATTTTGGAGAGCCGGTCTTCGCTTATGTCGATTCTTGGGGCGTCGGGGTAGCAGGAACCCCACAGCAGGGTCGAGCCTTCGCCATGTTGGCCGCATTGCTGGGTAACGATAAGGGCGAGGCGCGGTCCGAAAAACCTGTGGGTATAGAAGATGACGGAGGAGCCGGAGGATTGGTCGCCGTAGATGATGAGGGTGTCGGCGGGCGAGCCTTTGGCGATGATGGTGTCGGCCATTGGCTTGGAGCTGAGCATGGGCTCGAAGCGAGCAAAGGCGATGTGCGCGGCGATGAGGAAGACGGTGAAGGTGAGGGCCACGCTGATGGTGGCGGCCATGTGTTTCTTCTTCAAGCGCAGCACCCAGCCGGCGAAGGGCCCGATGAGCAGGGCCAGGGCCGCGAGAATGGCGGGCAGTCGGAGCGCGGCGAAGGAGGGGCCGGTGAGGTCGAAGAGGTGGGACATGGAGAGCGTGTAGTCACCCACGCCGCGATGTGCAAGCAGCGTGCCGATGTCGGGAACGAAGGGCAGATTGCGCGAGGTCCAGAGTCCCCAGCCGAGAGCGGCGGCGGAGAGCACGCCGACGACGGCGAAGGCAGCCTGCGCACCGGTGAGCCACTTTGTGGACAGCAGAGAGCCGCTGCCCGCGGGAGCGCCGTTGGGTGCGCGGTTCTCCTCGATGCCGGCAACGACACCGGCGATGAGGATAAAGAGCGGCGTCCAGACGGGGAAGGTGTAGTACTCCTGGTTAGAGGATAGGGAAAAAAAGAAGAGAGTCCATGCGGAAAAGAGCGAGAGCAGCCAGATAGTGCGGACGCGGAACTTGAGGCGGGCGACGTAGCTTGCCACGTCGTCACGGATGGCATTGTCGAGGTAGAAGTCGACGGTTTGTCCAGCGTCGCGATGCAGGTGCTGGAGCCAGTTGTGGCGGGTCTTCCATGCGGCGAAGAGGGCTGCTGGCAGGAAGAGGCTCCAGGGGAAGAGCCAGGCCAGGTGAGCCAGCCAATACATGGAAAAGGGCATCTTGTTGTAGTCGTGCGGGTAGCGCTGGCTGAAGAAGCGGAGGAAGTGCTCGTTCACGAAGTAGAAGTAGAAGAAACCGTGAACATTGCCCATGGTGGGGTGATTGCCGATGGGGTTTCCCTGGTCAGGATTGTAGATACCGCAGAGAACGTGCCAAGGTGCGGCGATCAGCAGGAAGAGCAGCGTCCCGGAGATGGGCTTGAGGACGCGCCAGCGTCGCCATTGGCCGGTGAGGAGCAGGTAGGGAACGGCGGCTCCTATGAAGAAGACGGGAGCGATGAGCCCCTTGGTGAGGGTTGCCAGTGCAACGCCGGCATAGACCCAATAAAAGCGATTGGGGCGGTCGTCTTCCAGGCCGGTGATGAGGGCGTAGAGGGCAATGAGCAGGAAGAAGCTGAGCTCCGCCTCGGGGATGATGAAGCGAGTAAAAAGAAACGGGCCGATGGAGGTCAGCACGGCGAGGCCGGCATAGAGGCCGGCGCGCTGTCCCCATGCGCGGCGAGCCCAGAGCCAGGCGAGCCAGGTGAGGCCGAGCATGGCGAGCGAATTGGGAAAGTGGGTAGCAAAGGTGTTCTGGCCGAAGATCTTGTAGCTTCCGGCGACGATCCAATAGGGAAGCGGCGGTTTTTCGATGTAGCGGATGCCGTCGATCTTGGAGGTGATGAGGTCGCCGGTCTCTGCCATGTGCTGCGCGGCCTGGGCGTGCGCGGCGTCAACGTCGTCAAGCAGCGGGGGCGAAAAGAGCGAAGCAAACTGCACGGCGGCAAAGATGGCTGCCAGCAGCAGCCAGACAGCAAGCGTGGAAGGAGCCTGCTGGGGACGATCGATGGTCTTCGGGTCGAGTCTCGATTCAGGGTTCATCGCTGAATTAGCCATTTGAATAAGGATAGCAGCCAGATATCCACAATTCTGTGAAGCGAGTGAAGATGAAACTTTAAGTTTGGCGCGGGCGTCTCTTCGAAAAGCGTGCACAACCGATTGAATCGAACATTCGATGTGTGATCCGTGAGGAGTACCATGTCGAGGTTGATGTATCTGCTACAAAGATACGGGGCTACCGAATGCGCCAGAATTCTCGCATCTCACTGAAATGCGCTCTGCTTACAGTTTTTCTCGCTCTCACATCCACAGCGTTCGCTCTTGATGGCGACATTGGAATCCACGATCCGTCCACAATCACCCTGGAGAACGGCAAGTATTACGTCTACGGGACGGGCGGCGGCTCTCTCGTTTCAGACGACGGGTGGACGTGGCGGCACGGCGTGAGGCCTGGTCTTTCGGGATTGGCCCCGGACGTAATTCACATCGGGGACCGGTATTACATGTATGTTGCGCGTGGCACCGGGCCGCAGCCTCATGCCGAGGTCGACGTGATCTGGAGCAAGACGCTCGATCCGAATTCTCCCGATTACAAGTGGACGAACGATGGCATGGTTGTGAACTCGGATGGCGTGGAAGACAGCAATGCCATTGATCCTGGAGTTTTTCTGGATCACAAGACAGGCAGGCTTTGGCTGGTGTACGGCTCGTATTTCGGGTACATCCGGTTGGCAGAGCTGAATCCGAAGACGGGCGGACGGCTTGATCCGAAGGTGAAGCCGCGCAATCTGGCGATCAACTGCGAAGCTTCGGACATGATCTACCACGACGGCTGGTATTACCTGCTGGCCACGCACGGTAGTTGCTGCGCCGGCGCCGATTCGGGCTACAACATCCGGATGGGCAGGTCGCGGGCGGTGACGGGTCCGTTCCTCGATGGCGAGGGAGTGGACATGATCCAGGGCGGCGGCAAGATGCTGATCGGCTCGGGCGGTCGGTATATTGGGCCGGGCCATTTCGGGCTGCTCGATCTTGGGGACGGCGTTGAGAAGTTTTCGATGCACTGGGAGGCCGATCTAGATAGGGGCGGCGCGAGCGTGCTGGATATCCGGCCGCTGCTGTGGAAAGACGGCTGGCCGGTTGCAGGTGAGGTGCTGAAGGGCGGGACATTCGAGATTCAATCTGTGCGCACGGATACGGCGCTGGAGATGGCTGTCGGCGGCGTGCCTGTAGGTGGGTATAGACGATTCAGAGGCGGACCTCCGCCAAGCGGGGCGGCCAGACCCGGTACTGGTCCTGGCGCGCGGCCTGCAGGTGGTCCGGGTGGACCAGGAGGATTTGGAGGCGGGATGTTCGGCGGAACGGGCAAACCGGTTCTGGATCAGGATGCCGCGCAGGTCTCCAAAGATTGGCCAGAGGGCAACGTGGATGCCGGCATGGCCAACTACCTGTGCCAGGCGCAGCAGAAGTGGACGATTGCACCGGTTGCCGACGCGGGGGGGTATCCTGGCGCTCCTTACTTCAAGATCACCATCGCTGGTACGGATCGCACTCTTGCGGCGACCGCGGACGGCGAGTTGGTGGTGCTGCCGGCCTTTACGGGCGGAGCGGAGCAGTTGTGGCGTATCGATCAACTTGCCGATGGTTCGTGGCGCATCATGCCCAAGGCGATTCCGAATTCCAAAGAGCCGATGGCGCTTTCGGCTATCGGCGCGAGCTCCGCGACTCTGTCGAAATTTGACCCGAAGAGCACGAAACAGCACTGGCTGCTGAAGACGCCCTAGGCTGGACGATCGACATGGGAAGCGATGCGGCGAAAGAAATTGAATCGCCGGGTGATTTGGAAGCAGAGCGCTCGAAGCAAAGCGGCAAGTCCGCGAAGGATCATTTTATGAATGTGTACGGAAAGAGTTTTATAGCGGTACTCGCTATTTGCGGCAGCCTGACGGTTGCGGCGGCCACCGGACCGGCAGCGGGCAAGAAGTATGGGCCGACGCTCACCAGCCCGGCGACGCCGGCTCGCGTGACCGGCGCAGATGGGTTTATTCCACGCTGGTTTCTGCTGGAACCGATTGGCGTAAATGGACTGACAAAAAGCGAAGTGCGGGCGATGGTGAAGAAGGATTATTTTCCCGATCAGTGGACCGTGATCCCGAAGGACGGCGACAAGGAAGCGGTGGGCAGCGCGACGCTGGCCTGGCACGCGGTGGATACGAACTTGTACAACGTCAACCTCTATCACTTTGCTTATTCGCTGGGTAAGCCGACAAGCAATGTTCTTTTCTGGGCGGTGACGATTGTGAACAGCCCGCAAGAGATGCATGACGTGCGTTTGGCCATCGGGTCGAATGCTGCCTCGGTGTGGTGGTTGAATGGCGAGGAAGTAGTGGGGATCTATGGCGATCGCCAGACGGTGATTGACGATGGCGTATCAAAGCGGATCACGCTCAAGAAGGGGCCGAACGTGTTGCGCGCCGCGGTGATCAATGGCGGCGGAGCTACGGACTTCTGCGCGCGTTTTCTTGACGCAAACGACAAGCCGGTGAAGGGGCTGACGATTACGTTGACCGAAGCTGTGAGATAGGAAGCGCCGGTCGCGCGGGTTTATTCCTGAAGGGCCGCAACTTAAGGAGGCCGCTAGCGAGCTTCCAGTCTGGCGAGGCTGGTGGGCGCGGCGTCCAACGCTGACCTTGCGGCGTGACCTTCTTTTCCACGAGCGGCTTTCGAGTGCAGTCGTGTATTGTGACCCGTGAGACAGATTTTTATTCTCACGGAGAGTGCGCTCGATTCCCATGCCTACCTTTGCCGCCATCGATATCGGATCGAATTCCTGCAGGCTGAAGATTGCCAAAGTAGTCGCGCACCAGTTGAAGACGCTGGCCGAGGATCGCGAGGTGACGCGGCTGGGTGCGAGCGTGTTTGAGTCGGGGCTGGTTTCGCCGGAGGCGATGGCTCTGACGCTGCGGGCGCTGAAGCGGTTTCAGCGGGCGGTGCAGGTGCACGGGGTGGACCAGATTCGCGTGGTGGCCACGTCGGCGATGCGCGATGCGCGGAATGGGGCGGCGTTTCAGGCTTGGGTGAAAGCGGAGACGGGCTGGACGCTGGAGATTATTTCAGGACTGGAAGAAGGACGGCTGATTCACCTGGGCGTGACCGGCGTGGAGCAGGGAGCGGGCGGGAAGGTTCTGCTCGTCGACCTGGGTGGGGGCAGTTGCGAGATCACGCTCTCAGAGCATAAGCGGATCAAGGAGACGATCAGCGTGCCGTTGGGCGCTGTGCGGCTGACGGAGGATTTTCTGTCGGCCGACCCGGCACCGGCAGACGGACTGGCGCGGATGCGGCGGTGGATTCAGCGGGAGCTGCGCAGGGCGCACCGCAAGATTCAGCCAGGGAAAGTGCCGCTGGTGATTGCGACATCGGGCACGGCGGCGGCGCTGAGCGATGCGTATGCGGCCGGCGTAAAGCTGAACCGGGCCGCGAGTGGGCGCGCAGGGAAAAGGGCGAGCAATATACCGATTGATATTGTGCCGGCTGGCGCGGTGCGGAAGCTGTCGAAGCTGCTGGCGAAGATGAATCTTCCGGGGCGTGAGGCGGTGCCGGGAATCGGGCCGCGGCGCGCGGAGATTATTGTGGCGGGAGCCGAGGTGTATGCGGAGCTGCTGGACAGCTTTGGACTGGCGGGGTTCCGTTATTGTCCGCTGGGGCTGCGCGACGGCATATTGGCGCAGATGCTGGCAGAGCAGGATGCGCGGGCCACGGCCCACAAGGAGTTTGAGCACGAGCGCTGGGAGAGCGTGCTGGCGACGGCGCGGCGGTATGGCGTGGATCCCAAGCAGGCGGAGCCGGTGCGGGCCCACGCGGTGCAACTGTTCCGGGAACTGAAGCCTCTGCACGGATTGCCGGTGGAGTATGAGAGCTGGCTGGCAGCGGCGGCGATTTTGCGGGACACGGGCAAGTTCGTCAACCACCAGGGGCATCACCGGCATACGCAGTACATTGTGTCGAGCTCTGAAATTTATGGGTATGGTCAGGCGCATCGGACGGTGGTTTCGGCGATCGCGCGATACCTGGGCAAGAGCCGTCCGCAGCCGGGCGACCGGGCGCTTAGGAACATTCCCGCGGAAGAGCACAAGAATGTGCAGCGCGCCGTGGTGCTGCTGCGGCTAGCCGTGGCGCTGAACCAGGATCGCGCCAGCGATGTGCTGCGGGTTGCGGTGAAGGTCTATCCGAAACGCATCTTCCTGGAGATTCAACCGGGACGGACGGGCGCGGAGCTGGAGCTGTGGTCGCTGCGCAAAGAAGCGGACTACTTCCGCGAAGTTTTTGGGCGGGAGCTTTTTCCAACACTGGCATAGATGTTGCGTGCGGTGCGCGGATCGATGAGCCACTGCAGGCGGGGCGGATGGTGCTCGAGATCGACGCGGGCGATGGAGCCCTTTCTCATGCGGATGGCGGCGCCGCCGTTGCCGGTGATGAGGCGTCCGAGGAACTGGAAGAGGATGGGGTTGTGTCCCACGGCCAGCATGCCCTCACGGCCTGCATATTTCACAAGCATGTCCTGGAAAGCTTCGAAGGTGGCGTTGGGCGCGAGAGCCTCGCTGATTTCAACCTTGCCGTCGTAGCCGAGCTCGGTGCCGACGAACTGCGCGGTCTGCAAGGAGCGCTTCAGCGGGCTGGAGACGATGATGTCCACCTGAACCTTGAGGGCGCCTAACATGCGGGCCATCAACATGCATTGGTCTTTGCCTTCTTTGACGAGGCCCCGCTTGGCGTCGAGAGCAGGATTCTCTCGGAAGACTCCGGCATTGGCGTGGCGCATGAGGTAGAGGATCATAGGGAACGGTCTGGTGGGGGCTCTTGCGGGCTCCGAGTGGCAGCCAGAGAAGTGATTTTAACACGACTGTAACAATTCGAGGGGAGCCGTCTTAGTCGGGGGAGCGGCCCAGAGTTCGCTGACTAGGAGACCACGGAGCCAGGAGCGGCGGTTTTTGAGGATGAAGCCGGATTGGCTGAGGGCGGCGTGGTGGTCGGGCAATTCGCGGAGGTTAAGGCCGGTGAGGAGGCCGAAGACCCGGTAGAGAAACCAGACCAAAGGACGCGCGACGAGGCGGCCGAAGAGATTGGGCGGGACGGCGAATTCTGAGATTATCCAGTGGGCTTGAGGGGCGGCGGAGGCTCGGAGGGTGGTCGCGAGGGAGCGGATTTCGGCGGTCGAGAGGCAGTCGAGGAAGAAGTGGGTTGCGATGAGGTCGTAGGGAGGGTTGGGGGGTCGGAAGGCGCGGGCATCGGCGTGGTAAGCGCGAATGCGGGCGGCATCGCGTCCGGCCCGACGCAGCAAAGCGTGGAGCATGGCGGAGCTGGCATCGACGGTGTCGATGCTGAGGATGGGAGCGGCATGCAGCAAGCTCGCGGTGAAGCGGCCGTCACCGTCGCCATAGACGAGGGCGCGCCGGCCTTCCACCGTTTCATGAAGAAAAGCACAGCGACACCGCGAGAGCCAGGGACCGAAGGTGACGAACTCCATCCAGCGGTAGAGGCGGGCGAGCGGATTGAAGTTGGGCGGCGGGTTCATTGGCAGAGCCGTGCAACAGGGATGAGAAACAGGGGAGTGAGCAGGACCAAGTCCGCGGTGGCGCGAAGAGCGACTGGGGTGAGGCGGGCGCGGAGCCTGTCGAGCAGGGCGAGCAGCAGGGCGGCGGCGGAACCGGTGGCGAGCAGGGCGGCGGAACGGGGCTGGGCATGAATGCTCACGGCGAGGAAGAGGCCGATGACGGCGAGGAGCATGCCGGGGATTTGAATTGTGTGCCGGGATTGCGTCGCTGCGTGAGCTTCCCAGCGATCGATGGCGTGGCAGTTGAGCCAGGCGAGGAGAGTGAAGAAGGCGACCGGGACAAGGAGCGGACCGGAGAGCAGGAGCGTGGGAACAGAAGCGCGAGACCAGGCCGGGAGGGCGCATCCGGCGGTGAAGAGCAGGCCGACAAGGAGTTCTTTCGAGATGAAGGGAGAATGCTTGCGGCCGGTGTGGACGCGGGTGAAGTAAACAAGAGAAGCGGCGGCGAGCAGGGAGTTGCGTTCGCGGTTGAGGGGTGGCATGAGGGTAAAGACGATGGCCGCCGCGGCGGCTGCGGCGGCGAGGGCCAGGGGAAACAGGACGCGGCGATGGCGCCAGTGAAAGAAATGACGGTCGCGGAGACGGTGGAGGTTTTGATTGACCAGGGCGGTGCGGGCGTCGAGGAGACGGTCTGCGACATAGACGGCCCAGACGGTGAGGGCGAGTAGGGCGGACACCCACAGGGGCAGACGGATGTGGGCGACCCAGGCGAAGGCGAACGACCAGACGAGAGCGACGGAAGGTGCGTCGAGGCTGGCCAGATGCCAGAGGCGCAGGGGGCTGGGCGCGTGGAAGACGCTTGCGGCTTGAGACTGGACGCTCGCGTTGGGTAGGAGTTGCGGCACTGTTCTTATTGTAAGAGCGCTGAGTTCGGGCAGTGTAAGAGCAGTCAGTTCGTGGTGAAAGGAGTTTGTCCCGGATAGCGGCGAAGGAGCGAGCTGGCGACGGATTTAGCTGGATTGGTGAACGCGGAGAGACCGTTTCAAGACCAATTGGACGATTCGGCATCTAATTAGCAAGAGAGGCGAAGTGCATTTCATCGACGGCGGACCGCTGGTGACGCCGAACCTCGAGGGGAGGCAATCGCATGAAAATGAAAAATTCTGGAAGGGTCCTTTTGATGGCAATGGCGGCGCTGCCGATCTCAGCGCCTTTGTTCGCGCAGAGTATGGGCCAGGGGCAGGCCGTGGTTACCGTCCTGCCGAAGGTGGAAGGGCAACCCGTACCGCCGAGCGTGGCGCAGCAGGATCTGGCAGTGAAGGTGAACGGGAAGAATGCCAAGGTCACGCATTGGGCGCCGTTTCAAGCGCCGGACAACAAGATTGAACTGGTGTTGCTGATTGACGGCGGGGCGCGGAGCAGCCTGGGCGGGCAGATGGATGAGATTGCCAAGTTTGTGAACGCGCTGCCGCCGAATGTGAAGGCGGGGATTGCGTACATGGAAAATGGACAGGCGGTCTTTGTGGCTCCGCTGACGAGCGACCACGCGGCGATCCTGAAAAATCTGCATCTTCCCATGGGACCGGCCGGATCGAGTGCAAGTCCCTATTTTTGCCTGTCGGACCTGGCAAAGCACTGGCCGGGGCAGGATGCGGCGGCACGGCGAGAGGTGGTGATGGTGACCGACGGCGTGGATGATTACGAGAGGCGGTATGATCCCGATGACCCGAACGTGCAGGCGGCAATCACCGATGCAGTGCGGGCGAGGATGGTGGTGTATTCGATTTACTGGATAAGTCAGGGGCGGTTTGACAGCACCGCGTATGCGAACAACGATGGGCAAAACCTGATTTCGTCGGTTACCGAGGCGACGGGCGGCAAGAGTTTCTGGCAGGGGATGGGGAATCCGGTGTCGTTCCAGCCGTATTTGGAGGAACTTGCGCGGCGACTACGGAATCAGTACGAGCTTGGCTTCAGCGCGCCACTCAACGGGAAGCCGAGTGTGGAAGTAATGAAGCTGGAGTTGCACGCGCCGGGAACGGAGATCGACGCGCCGCACCAGGTGCTGATGACGCCGGGGGCTCCCAGTGAATAGGGAACAGGGACTAAGGAACTGAGGGACTTTCGATTTTCGAGTTGGCAGGGGCGGATTTTTTTGAGCGGGTTTTTTTTGCTGGGGATTGCGCGGGGAGCTGTTCCGAGCGCGGGGCGGGGATGGAGGCGAGGTCGGTTTTGCCTTCGGCTAGCTTCATCAAGAAGTCCTGGCTGGAGAAGGGCGGGGCGTCTTTGAGGAGCTTGCTTGCGCGGAGGTAGGTGCCGTCGGATTGCTGGAGGCGGGCTTTGATGGTGTCGGCTAAATAGGCGGGGAGGATTTCGTCGTGGATGCGGGCAAGGGCGGCAGGGTCGCGGACGGGGAAGACGACTTCGCAGCGCTCGAAGAGATTGCGGGGCATCCAGTCTGCGGAGCCGAGGTAGATTTCGTCGCTGCCGCCGTTGGCGAAGTGGAAGATGCGGGAGTGCTCGAGGAAGCGGCCGACGATGGAGCGGACGCGGATGTTCTCTGACATGCCTTCGACGCCGGGGCGGAGGATGGAGAGGCCGCGGACGATGAGATCGATTTGGACGCCGGCCTGCGAGGCCTGGTAGAGCGCCTCGATGACGGAAGGCTCGAGCAGAGCATTCATCTTGGCGACGATGTGGGCGGGGCGGCCGGCCTGGGCGTGCTCCTGTTCGCGGCGAATGAGGCGGAGGAAGCTCTCGGCCATGGTGAGGGGGGCGACGAGCAGGGGGCTGTAGTCGTCGATCTCGGCGTGGGCGGTGAGGTAGTTGAAGACCATGTGCACCTTCTCAGTGATCTGCGGATCGCAGGTGAGCAGGCTGAGGTCGGTGTAGAAGCGGGCGGTGACTGGGTTGTAGTTGCCGGTGCCGAGATGGCAGTAGCGGCGGGTGACTCCGTCTTCGTCGCGGCGGACGAGCATGGCGAGCTTGCAGTGGGTTTTGAGGCCGACGACGCCGTGGAAGACCTGGACGCCGGCGTCTTCCATGCTGCGCGCCCAGCGGATGTTGGAAGCCTCGTCGAAGCGGGCCATGAGCTCGACGACCAGCGTGGCTTCCTTGGTGGCGCCGGCCTCGGTGAGCGCCGCGAAGACAGGCGAGTCGTGGCTGGTGCGGTAGAGGGTCTGCTTCATGGTGACGACGGCGGGATCTTCAGCGCCCTGCTGAATGAAGTCGACGACGGTGGTGTAGGCGTCGTAGGGGTGGTGGAGCAGGACGTCGTGCTGGCGCAGCTCTTCAAAGATGGTTGCGGCCTTGCGGCTGAGCACGAATGGCTTGGGCGTGAAGGATGGGAACTTGAGGTCGGGGCGGCGGATATCTTCGTTGAGGAACATGAGCCGCGAGAGGTTGACGGGGCCGTCGCCGCGAAAGACCTGGTCTTCGTCGAGTTCGAAGTTGACGCGGAGGCGTTCGACGATTTCGGGATGTGCGCCGGTTTCGATTTCGAGGCGGACGGCATCGCCCTTGCGGCGGTTGTGGAGCTCGACGCGAATGGTTTCAAGCAGCGAGCGGGCTTCTTCTTCTTCGAAGTAGAGGTTGGAGTTGCGGGTGACGCGGAAGCTGGAGTGAGCGAGCACCTCGTAGCCGCGATACATGCCGGCCAGGTGCTGTGAGACCAGGTCCTGGAGGAGCAGGTAGTCGTGCGTGCCCTCAGCAGAGGGCAGGCGGACGAAACGGGGCAGGGCGCGCGGTACGGTCACCACGCCGAGTACCTGGGGGCCGGAGCTGCGGCGCTTGGCGCGGAGCAGCAGAGCCACGCAGAGGGCCTTGTTGAGGACGCGGGGAAACGGGTGAGCGGGGTCGATGGAGATGGGAGTCAGGAGCGGATCGACTTCGCGCTGGAAATAATCTTTGGCAAAGGCACGGGCGTCGTCGTCGAGCTCGTCCCAATCGAGAAGGCGGATGTTCTGCTTGCCGAGTTCGGGGAGCAGTTGCTGGTTCCAGCACTGGTACTGGGCGTCGACAAAGGAGTGAATCTCGGCGGTGAGCGCGGCGAGGGACTCGGCGGGGCGAAGGCCGTCAAAGCCGGGCTCGCGGTAGCCGTCTTCAATGCGCTGCATGAGGCCGGCCCAGCGGATTTCGACGTACTCGTCGAGATTGGAGCCGGTGATGGCGAGGAATTTGACGCGCTCGAGGAGAGGGTTCGAGGGGTCTTCGGCCTCTTCGAGCACACGGCGATTGAACTGCATCCAGGAGTGGTCGCGACCGTTAAAAGGCTTTTGTTTCAGAGTCGTTCGGGGCATCGAGCGTGTCCAGTTCGCCGTGTTGGCAGTCTACAGCGTTCTGGCGGGGGTTGGCACCTTGGGGGGAAGCCGTTTTCAGCCAGAGTCCCAATAAAGAATTGATACGGGGGCAGGGTGAAAGGGGTGTTAATCGCTTGAAGAAAGGTTGCGAAAGACGGAGATTCCAGGTTGAGGGGCAGGTTTGTCCGGGGTCGAAAAGAATTGGATTGAATATCCACCTAACGGATGAGGACAAGGGTGAATTTCTCAAGTAGCTTGGGCATGTCATTCATTTGCTGTGATCTAAATCACATTGATCGACTTCCCCGTTGGAGGCCCTATGTTGAAAGCTGGAACAAGAGTTGTGCTGTGGCTGGCGGCTGCAGGCGTCACATGCACTGGAACCGCGGCGATGGCGCAGGGATGCGTTGCCGCGCATAGCAATCAGCGCGTGATTGACGGGCTGATGGACACGAACACCGGCGGAGAGGTTTCGCCCACGTGGCGGCATAATCTGACGGTCGATATTGGCTACCGGGTATTCAACTCGAACAAGTATTTCCAGGGCACGGATGAGATCGCGCGGCCGACGGCGATCCGCAACCACCAGAACATTTTCGATGTCGGCGTTGAATATGTGCTGACGCCGCGCTGGAGCCTGATTGCGGACGTGCCGGTGTTCGACGGAACCCGAAACCAGCTATACGCGCCCACGGGGATCTTTCAGGTTGGCGGAATTGGCGACATTACTGTCGGGGCGCAGCGGTGGATCTTCCGTCCGCCGACGGAAAACGGCGGCAATGTTGCGGTGAGCGCATCGCTGAAAGTTCCGACGGGCATTGACGATGCGACGGGGTCGGCCCTTTACAAAGGGCAGATTATCAAGGCGACGGCGGACCAATCGATGCAGCCTGGAGACGGGGGCTGGGGTTTCAGCATTGGGACGCAGGCATTCAAGACGCTGTGGCCGATTGCGTCGCTCTATGCGCAGGGAAACTACCTGTTCAATCCGATGGACACAAACGGCGTAGCGACGTTTCGCAGCCAGCCGGGGCAGAGCGTGATGTCGGTAGCCGACCAGTATCTTTACCGCGTGGGTGTTTCGCAGGGGATTCCGAAGTTGAAGGGTCTGGCGCTGAGCCTGGGCGTGCGCGGGGAGGGTGTGCCGGTGCGCGACCTGCTGGGCAAGAGCGATGGATTCCGCCGGCCGGGCGATATTATTTCGCTCGATCCGGGGCTGATCTTCCACTGGAAGCACGATAGCTTTTTCGTGAACGGGCCATGGGCGCTCTATCGGAACCGGCCGCCGAGCGTGCCGGAGATTCAGTACAACATTACGAATGGCGACGCTTTCTTCTCCGATTACACGGTGGTGGCGAGCGTCTCGCACCACTTTTAAGAGGGGCAGAGCCAAGATAAGAGAATCGTCGGTTGAAAATGGGCGCAGCCTGGCAGATGCCTGGCTGCGCCTGTCCGTTTGTGGACACCGGTGATCCGATCAGTAGTTCCGGCCGCGGATCGACCCGGCGACTACATTAAGGGACGAATAAAATCGGCCGGCTTGCAATTTAAGGGCTCCTCAACCGTCTTATAAAGTGCAAGGAAGAGTGGCGGCGCTGAGGAAGGGGAATCCCTGCCCGGGGCGGATTGGCCGGCCATGCGCGGCAAGTTGAAGATATAAGTACTGCCAGCTTGCATCTAATGAACGAGGGGAGGCCTTTTTCATGTTCAATGATACGAATTTATCTTCGGTGGGCTTGATACCGCAGGAACCGATGGCGCCGTGTGCGCAGGATTTCTCAAATCGCGTGACGGGACTGCTGGACGGGCGGTCGAAGGACGAGGTCCTGGTGAAGCAGGCTCTGGAAGGCATGGACGCGGTGCTGGATGCGATTGCGGCGGGCATGTACAGCCTTGCTTCGATGCTGGTGGGCGAAGGCGAAGACAGCGTGCGGCTGGTGGAGACGGCGATTGCGACGGCTGAGGTTTCGGCAAGCCAGGATGCGGCCGGGGCGCGCAAGAGCAGCCGGTGGGCGCTGGTGAGCGCGGGCCTGGACTTGCTGGCGCGGCGCGAGACTGGCAGCCTGGCTGCGCCGGAGGGAATTGAGCCGGCAGGGGGATGCATCGAGGACGACGATCTGGAGGCGGCCGGTGGGTCGCTGGCCGAGTTGAAGCTGATGATTGCGGGACCGGATCGGGACCGGGTGCGTGTATGGCTGGCGAATTTGCCGGCAGCGGTTCGTGCGGTTTTTGTGATGAGGGCGGTAGCTGGATTTACTACGGCGGAGACGGCGGGGCTGCTGGTTGAACATGGAGGGCCGCGGGCGATGGGATGGTGCGCGGATGGGGTAAGGTCGGTGTTCAGGCAAGGGCTCTGCTCGCTGGCGTCGCAACTGTTGCAGGCGGGGAGAAACTAGAGAACAGGAAAATAGGCAATAGGGAGTACTTGGTGGTGCTTTTCCTTGTCCAGGATCTTCCGCTGTGGTGGATGCGAGCTGGTAGCGGCGCTGCGGCAGTTGTGGAAATAATTCAGGGGATTATGCGGGACCGGGGTAGCGGTCGTCACGGCTGGTGCCTCGCCGGTTCGATACAATCCAAATTAGAACCTTGAAGCTTGGTCCGCGCATCTACTAGGAGCGGTAATTTCTACGCGCGGCATTTTTCCATGGGTAGCAGTTTTCGCGGCGAGAGCTGCGCTGTGAGTGGACGAACCTTGATTCCATCAAAAGACTTGATGAAGAGAACGAACTTTCCCTGTAAGTGTGCAGGGTTGCTGATGCTGGCCTTTTTGGCGGCCGGCGGGTTGGGTGCGCAGTCGTTGCAGATTCCTGCCAGCGAGGCGACGCCGGTTGGGCCTACGGCACAGAGCTTTCAGGGCAGCCTGCCTCAGGGTGAGGCGACGGGGCAGATCATTGATCTCTCGTTGGACGATGCAATCCAGCGGGGGTTGAGGACGAACCTGGGCATTATATTGAGCGGGACGCAGACGGCCGCGGCGCGGGGCCAGCGGCTGAGCGAGTTGCAGGCGCTGCTGCCCGAGGTGGACCTTAAAGCCCAGGAGAGCTTGTCGCAGGTGGACCTGCCGGCGGAAGGATTGCGGATTGCTGGATTTCCGAAGATTATCGGGCCGTTTGGCTATACGGACGTGCGGGCTACGCTGAGCTGGTCGCTGGTGAATGTGGCGTCGCTGCGCAACTATATGGCGGCGAAGCATAACTTTGCGGCAGCGCAGTTGTCGGCGCAGGATGCGCGGGACCTGGTGGTGCTGACCGTGGGCAATGCTTATCTGCTGGCAGTGGCGGATGAGACGGAAGTGAGCAGCGTGGAGGCGCAGGTGGCCACGGCGAAGGTATCGCTGGACCAGGCGGTTGCCAACCACGATGCGGGGACGGCGCCGGAGCTGGACGAGTTGCGGGCGAAGGTGGACTACCAGACTTTGCAACAGCAGTTGATTGTCGCCGAGAATGCGTTGGAGAAGGACAAGCTGGCGCTGGCTCGGACCATCGGGCTGCCATTGGAACAGAAGTTTGCGCTGACGGACAAGGCGCCGTATTCGGCTTTCGATCAGATTGATGTGGATGCGGCTATCAAGCAGGCTCATGCGAACCGCAAAGACCTGGCCGCACTTTTGGAGCAGACCAAGGCTGCTGAACTGGAGCGCAAGGCCGCGACGGCCGACCGGTATCCGACATTTACCTTTAACGGGGATTACGGTGATATCGGCGTGAATCTGGCCACGTCACATGGGACCGGGGACGCGTCGGGAACGATTAATATGCCGTTGTTCAAGGAGTTTGCACTGCGCGGCGAGGCAGAGACGGCGCAGGCGCAACTGGACACGGCGCGGGCTCAATCGAGCGACAGAGGCGCGCAGGTGGATGCGGATGTGCGCGATGCGCTGCTGGATATTCAAGCAGCGCAAAAGCAGGTAGAAGTGGCGCAATCGAGCATGGCGCTGGCCAGCGAAGAGTTGAAGGAAGCACAGGAGCGGTACGCCAACGGGGTGAGCGACAACCTGGGAGTGAGCCAGGCGCAGCAATCGGTGGCGCAGGCCGACGACGAATATGTGGCGAGCCTTTACCGGCACAACATGGCCAAGCTCAGCCTGGCGCGCGCACTGGGCGCAGGCGCAAGCTACAAGACATATCTGGGAGGGAAGTAAACGTGGCGGATACGAATCCAACACCGGCCCCGAGCGAATCGGTTGCAGAAACAGAGATTGTGCAACCGCAGTCGCGCCGGAGGGGCATTTTAATTGTGGTTGTCGTGGTTGTTGCGCTGGTTGCGGTTGGCATCTGGTGGCGGTCAACCTACAGCGAAGACACGGACGACGCGCAGGTGAACGGCCATCTGATCCAGGTGAGTTCGCGGATCGCGGGGCAAGTGGCGAAGGTCGACGTAGAAGAGAACCAGGTGGTGAAGGCGGGCGACACGATTGCCGAACTTGACCCGCGGGACTACCAGGTAGCGGTCGAGAATGCGCAGGCGGCGCTTGCAAGCGCGCAGGCTAACGCGGCCGCGGCCAACGTGGCTGTGCCGATTGCAACCGTGAATACGGGGAGCAATCTTCGTTCGGCAGGCGCGGACGTAAGCGGCACGCAGGCCTCCGTATCGCAGGCTGAAAAGCAACTGGATGCGGCCAAGGCGCGGGTGGCGCAGGCGCAGGCCAACAGCACCAAGGCGCAGGCCGATCTGGAGCGCTACAGGCCGCTGGTGGAGAAAGACGTCATCAGCAAGCAGCAGTGGGATGCGGCGGTAGCGGCGGCCGATGCGGCCAAGGCTGGACTGGCGGACGCGGAAGCGAATCAACAGGCCGCGGCCGACGGCGTGCGCGTTGCGCATGAACGCGAGGCGCAGGCGCAAGCGGGATTGAAGTACGCCGAGACAGGGCCGCAGCAGGTGGCCGCTCAGAGCGCACGCGCCAAACAGGCGCTGGCCCAGGTGGCCCAGGCGCAGGCGCAACTTGACCAGGCAAAACTGAACCTGAGCTACACGAAAATTGTGGCTCCGGTGGCGGGGATCATCACGCGCAAGAGCGTGGAGATTGACCAGAACGTTTCGGCCGGACAGAACCTGTTGACGCTGGTTTCGCTTGAGGATCTCTGGGTGACGGCGAACTTCAAAGAAACGCAGTTGAAACACATGTCTGCGGGGCAGCCGGTGGAGATCTCGGTGGACGCGACGGGCAAGACCTACCACGGCAAGGTAACGCAGATCGGTGGAGCGACGGGGTCGGTGCTTTCGTTGTTTCCGCCGGAGAATGCGACAGGGAATTACGTGAAGGTTGTGCAGAGGCTTCCGGTGCGGGTGGATTTTACTGATCTTGCCAGCGAGGACCCGGACCATTTGCTGAGGCCGGGATTGTCAGTTGAGCCCAAGGTGAGGGTGAAGAACTGAGAAGCAGCTTCTAGCCGCTAGCTCCTAGCTAAAAGCCCCTGGCCTTCTTGCGAAGGCCGGGGCCTTTTGTTTGCTGGGGCGGACTGGCTTGCGAGCTACTTTGCGGCGGGCCGATCGAGGGGGAAGAGCTGGATGTCCCGGATTTGGGCGGCGTCGAATCCAGGAGGCAGGGAGCTGGCAAAGAAACTGAGGCCCTGACTCGATTCAGAAGGATAGATGAGGCTGGTGAGGACAGTTTCGCCATCGTCGGCAAAGACTTCCACGGAGTTTTTGTCGACGACGATCTCTATGTGGATTGCTGTTTCCTGCGGATGCTTGAGCGGGGCGGCCATGCGCGCGGGGAAATCGGGAGACCAGTCCGTTTTGCCGGAGTGGGTGCGATCGATAAAGATCTGTCCTTTTTCCTTGTCGATGCCGACGATGGTTTCTTCCTGCGCGGGATCGTTGGGATTGTTAGCGCTGCGGCGGAGACGGATGCCGGCCTGCGCGGCTTCGCCGGGATAGATGTCGAAGCGCACAACGTAGACGCTGCCGGGGGCCTTGTCTTTGGCGAGGTGAGCGTTGGCCTCGGCGATGGATTGGAAAACCGGTGCGCCGAACATGGCGGCATAGGGTTTGAAGTCAGGGATGGGCAGAATGGGGTGCTGCACCAGTTGCAGCGGCTCCTGGCCGGGGGTGGGAGCGGGATGTGCGGGCGGCTCGCGCAGATAAAGGCTGCGGGCCGAGGTCATCTGGCCGCGGCCGGGCAGCGAGGGGAGCCGGCGGGCATACTTCCAGTTGTCCATCCAGGCGATCCAGATCGGATCATGATCTGGTGGGAGGTTGGAGAAGGATGTGGAGGCGTAGAAGTCCGCGCCCCAATCGGCCCAATGCGCGCCGGAGCCGGGATGGTCCTCAGTGAAGTGCGAGCCGTCGAATTTGCCGATGAAGTACTGATCGCCTGAGCCTCCGGCGGGTGCGCCGGTGTTTACGTTGACGCTGAGCAGCCAGCGGGTGGAGTCGAGGTTGCCATTGCTGTCGCGCACGGGAAGCTCGAAGAGGTCTGGGCACTCCCAAACGCCGGAGACTGCGCCAGCGGGGCCGAATTCGCCGGCCAGGACCCATTGACGAAGGTTCTTCGAGCGATAGAAGCGGACCTTGTGGAGCGTTGGCAGAGCGACGACCATTACCCAGCTCTTGGTGGCGGCGTGCCAGAAGACTTTGGGGTCGCGAAAATCTTTGAGACCGAGATCGATCACGGGATTGGCGGGGTATTTCGTCCAGGTGACGCCGCCGTCACGGCTGAAGGCGAGGTTCTGGGTTTGTTTTTCGAGCGAGGAGCCGGTGTAGATGGCGATGAGGCAGCCGGGAGTTTTTTCGACGGGATTGCCGCAGAGGCCACTTGAGTTTTCGCTGTCTTCCACGGTGGAACCACTGAAGATGGCGATGCCGTTTTCTTCGTGGAGGGCGATGGGCAGATGCTTCCAGTGAATGAGGTCGGACGAGACGGCATGACCCCAGCTCATGTTGCCCCACTCGTCCCCGACGGGGTTGAGCTGGAAGAAGAGATTGTATTCGCCGTTGAGGAAGATGGGGCCGTTGGGGTCGTTGATCCAGTTGGGCGGCGCGCTGAAGTGGAGCTGGGGCTGCCAGGCTGCGGCTAAGTCTACCGGCGTCTGTGCAGTGGGCTCTTGGGCTGTGGCACACGCGGTTGCGGCCAAGGCAAATGCAAGCAGGACGATCTCTGAAAGACGATTTGGGAAAAGAAGATGATTACGATCTTGATTGTCGGTTGGCATGAGTGGGTCGCTCAGTCTTCATCAGATCACATTGGGGCGATGTTCGTGCAAGCTCTCAATACTGCGCAAAGAGAACTCCGCAGATAAAGCCCTATTGCTGCGATTAGACTGGATGGGAGCACCCAATGAAAGACTCCATACACGTTTCGAAAGAGAATTACCTGAAGGCGGTTCTTGAGGCTGAGGCCGAAGGGCGTCAGGTGATTCCGGCGATGCTTGCGCACTGGCTTGAGGTTTCTGCGCCGGCGGTGACGATGGCGCTGAAGCGGCTGAAGCGCGATGGATTTGTGCTGGTGGGTGAAGACGGCATCGTGCGGCTCACGGCCTCGGGGCGCGAGACGGCGTATCGGACGGCGCTGCGGCATCACTTGATCGAACGGATGCTGAGCGAAGTTTTCGGGATGGAGTGGCACGAGATTCACGAAGAGGCGGAGCGGCTGGAGCACGCGGTTTCTCCGGCCTTCGAGGCCAAGCTCAGGGAAAAGCTGGGCGAGGGCGGGGCTTGTCCGCATGGGAACGCTGTGCTGCCGGAGAATCCCGTGGAGCGGAAACGGCGGGGGGAGGTGCAGCTTTCAGAGGCGGCGGAGGGGCGGCGTTATACGGTCGCAAGCCTGCATGAGCGAGATCCCAAGCTGCTGCTTTTTCTGCACCAGGCGGGGATTGGGCCAGGGAAGAGCCTGCGGGTAAAGAGCCAGAATTACGATCAAACTGTTTCGATTGAGATATCTACGGGGGATTGCATTCTGGGGCGTCCGGCAGCCGAGGCGGTTTGGCTGCGGGCGGAAAATTGATCGTAATTAAATATAAGAGAAAATATTAACCATGATTAACAACCTGTGGCATACTTAGGTTGAAGAGTTCAAGTGCCTCTTCTCCCGCTCCATGGCCACAGAATTCAGAACTCACGCTGAGCCCGCCGAGCCCTCCTTACCGGAGGTGCATTCGACGGTGCGCGTTTCGCAGTCGCCGATCTACTGGCGGCGGCTGCTGGGATTTCTGGGGCCGGGATTTCTGATCTCGGTTGGGTACATGGACCCCGGCAACTGGGCAACGGACATTGCGGGCGGATCGCGCTTTGGGTACACGCTGCTTTTTGTGATCATGGCGTCGAACCTGACGGCGGTTTTGCTGCAGAGCCTGAGCCTGAAGCTGGGCGTGGCCACGGAGCGGGACTTGGCGCAGATTTGCCACGAGGCCTATGGGCGCCAGGTGAGCTTTGCGCTGTGGGTGGGCGCGGAGATTGCGATTGCAGCCTGCGACCTGGCCGAGGTGATCGGATCGGCAATTGCGCTGAACCTGCTCTTTCACATTCCGCTGTTTTATGGAGTGCTGATCACGGGGCTCGATGTTCTGTTGATTCTGCTGCTCCAGCGTTGGGGGTTCCGTTGGGTTGAGGCGCTGGTGATGGCGCTGATCGGGACCATTATTGCGATGTTCGGCGTGCAGATGTTTCTTTCGCGGCCGGAGTACTTGCCGGTGCTGCGCAATCTATTCATTCCGTCGGTCTCGATTGTTACCAATCCCGGCATGCTGTATATCGCTATCGGCATTCTGGGCGCGACGGTGATGCCGCACAATCTTTATCTGCACTCGTCGATTGTGCAGAGCCGCAATTACAAGCGGACGCCGAAGGGCAAGCGAGAAGCCATCTTTTTTGCGAACGTAGATTCGGCGCTGGCGTTGACGGTGGCGCTGTTTGTGAATGCGGCGATTTTGATTGTGGCGGCGGCGGTGTTTCACCGCAGAGGCTTGTTCGATGTGGCGGCGATTCAGGATGCCTACAAGCTGCTGAGCCCGTTGCTGGGCGCGGCCGGAGCAAGCACGCTGTTTGCCGTGGCTCTGCTTGCCAGCGGACAGAATTCGTCGATTACCGGCACGCTGGCAGGGCAGGTGGTGATGGAGGGCTTCATCCACCTGAGGGTTTCGCCTTGGCTGCGGCGCATGATTACGCGGACGCTGGCGATTATTCCGACGATTATCGTGGTAGCTGTGACGGGTGAGCGAGGGACGGAGAAGCTGCTGATCCTGAGCCAGGTGATCTTGTCGCTGCAACTGAGCTTTGCGGTGGTGCCGCTGGTGTTGTTTACGGGCAGCCGCAAGTGGATGGGCGAGTTTGTAAATGCGCGCTGGCTGCAAGTGCTGGCGTGGACGACGGCGGCGGTGATTGCCGGGTTGAATGTCTGGCTGCTGATTGAAACTGCGTTGGGTCGCTAAGCGCCCGATTCCCTTCGGAGGTTGCTATGGAGCGCATAAATCGGATCGGAAGCAGCCTTCTCATTTTCCTGTTGTTAACTATAGTTAATTCGGCCTTGCTTCGAGGTCAGAGCGGGACTTCGAGTGCTATCTCGGGGACCGTGGAGGACCCGACGGGCGCGGCGTTGGCTCATGCAGCCGTCACCGCGAATGAGGTCGATACAAGGGCGGTCCGCTCCGTGCAAACCGACCTGAACGGCCGTTTCGTATTCTCGCAAGTCAATCCCGGAACCTACACAGTCACAGTTGCGGCAACGGGATTTACCCAGCAAACTTCGCAGCCGATTGCGGTTGAAGTTGGCCGTACATCGACCCTAAATTTCAATCTTTCCGTCTCTTCGGCGCTGCAAACCGTCGAGGTCGATGCGCAGCAGACGTTGCTCACCCTTGAAAACCCCAACACCACCACGACAATCGAATCCAAAACCATCTCGAACCTGCCCAACGCCGGCTCGGACCTCACTTTCGTAGCTCAGTTTGCTCCGGGAGCTTTGATGAACACAGCCGGCTCTTCCAACGACAGCAAGAGTCCCGGCGGCTACGGCAATGTCGAGTACAACGGACTTCCCGCAACTTCGAACGGCTACATCCTTGACGGCTACGACACCAACGATCCCTGGCTCGGCCTCAACATCGGGCTCTCGACGAACCTTGTCCTTGGGCTCGATGCGGTTGATCAGGCCACCGTGAACACCAACTCCTACTCCGTCGATCAGGGCCGCTATGGCGCCTCGCAGGTGAACTACTTCACCAAATCGGGAACGAACAAGTTTCATGGCGATGCCTACGAGCTATGGGATGGCTCGCTGTTCAGCGCGGAGGATTACTTTCTCCACGCGAACGATACGCCGGGAAACATAACACCGAAGCCGCGCTCGAATGTGAACCATTTCGGCTACGGCGTTGGCGGGCCCATTCGAAAGGACAAGCTCTTTTTCTTTACAGCCTATGAGGGCGTCCGCATCGCACTTCCCATCGTCTCTCAGGCGGTTGTGCCCTCGCCCGCCTACCAGCAATATGTGCTCAGCCAACTCCTCGTCGGAGGCGTAGATCCGATCACTGGAATTAATCTGCCCCCCGAGCCTGCGGAAGTGCCTTTCTATAAGTCGATGTTTGCCCTCTATTCAAATACGGCGGGAACCGCCATCCCCGTTGATACTTGCCCGCTTGCGAACGGCCTCGGCTGCGCCAACCGGCGCGAGGAGTCGCTCCAGAACAGCGACCACGAAACTGTGTTCGTCGTCAAAATCGACCACACCATCAACGCCGCGAACACCGTCTGGTACCGTTTTCAATCGGACACCGGCCTGCAGGCCGCATACACCGATCCTATCAATGACCTCTTCAACTCCTACTCGCCCCAGCCGCAGTACACGCTTGTCACCGGGTATACGCATATCTTCCGTCCCAATCTGGTCAACCAATTCAATCCAGGGATGAGTTGGTACTCGAGCATCTTTGAGCCCAATAACTATGCGCAGGTGCAGCAGACGTTTCCCATCGTGCTCGCTGCGGGCAGCAATGAAGCTCCTTTTACCACCATCGGCGGGAACGACAACATCTATCCTCAGGGCCGCAAGGTCACGCAGTGGCAGATCAACGACAACCTGGACTGGATTCGCGGCAAGCAGGAGTTCCGCTTCGGCATCAACACCCGGCGCGTCGACGTGAGCGACTACGATCTGGGCGAGGGAAGCGTGCCCACCGCTGTCTATAACGATCTGGCCGAGTTTACTTACGGCGCAGCCTACACGGAGAGTGAGACCTTCCCGATCTCGTTCAACGAGCGCATAGCGGTGGGCAATCTCGATCTCTATGCGATGGATACCTATAAGCCCACGCCCAAGGCCACATTTACCGTCGGAATGCGAACGACCTTGAATACCGATCCCGTTAACAAACAACATCTGTTTGCGCGCCCCGCCGGATCATTTCTCGATCTCTCACACTCCATTAATCAGCCGCTCGACCGAGTCATTCAGACCGACGTGAGCACTCTGTTTCCCTCCACGCCACTGCTGGTTTGGCAGCCCCGAATCTCCCTTGCTTACCAGGTCAGGCCAGGAACCGTAATCCACCTTGGATTCGGTGTTTTTAACGACATTATTCCGGCACAGATTGCGGATCTTGCCTCCACGAACGCGCCCAACGCGGCTACCTTCGTCGGCGGCATCGGCGGCCAGGCGGGCGGCCTTGCCATTGCGCCCGGCGTCCCCAACAGCGCCGCCGGTGCGGCCTCCGCCGCTAACCAGCAGTTCCAGTCGCTGTTTAAAACTGGCGGGCCACCGTGCGCTAGTCTCGCGCCTGGCGGGCACACTTGTTCTCTTGCCGTCAGCCTCAATACCTTCCCTACGGGCACGCTCAAGACGCCGTATTATTACCAGTACAACTTCGGCATTGAGCAAAAGCTGAACGCACACGGCGCAGTTCGCATCGGCTATGTCGGCACACGCGGGCTCCACGAGCCGTATCAAGTAGGCCTCAACGGCTACCAGACGGTCTGCGCCGGCTGCTTCGCGCCCTACCCCTACCAGCAACCACTCGACCAGAGGTTTGGCAACGTCAACGAATTCCGCACCGACGCCAGCAGCAACTACTCCGGCCTGCAAACCAGCCTCACCGAGCAGCTGCGCTCTCTCACCGTCAACGCAAACTACACATTCAGTCATTGTCTCGACGAAGTCTCCAATGGCGGCTTGCTCCCCTTTTCAACGCAGGGCATTCTCAGTCCGCTGCCCGGTGAACTAAGAAACCAATACAGCAACTGCGACTACGACGTCCGCCACAACCTCTCCGCCTACGGCATCTACCGGATTCCTTTCGCATCGAAGCATCTTCTGTTGCGCGCGGTTTTTAGCAACTGGTCATTTTCCGAGACGGCTTTCCTGCATAGCGGTCTTCCATTCTCTGTCCTGAGTCAGCCTTACACGGCGAACGGGAATGGCGTCTTTCAGGCCGTTGGCCCTCAGTACGCCCGCCGCGTCGCCGGCCGGCCGCTCTATCAGAAAACCCCGGTCGCCGGCGTCACCATCTCTGGAACGCGGCAATGGCTCAACCCCAACGCGTTCCTGTCCGTGGTCGATCCAACCACAGGCGACTGCACCGGCGTGCCCTCAGGTGCCCCGGACACGCCCGCCCAGTGCCAGTTTGGCGACTCAGGACGCAACACCGTGCGCGGCCCGCATTTCACTGACTCCGACGTCTACCTCTCGCGGAAATTTCCCATCTGGGAACAGATTTCCATGCGCTTCGATGTGCAGATGTTCAACGCTTTCAACCATCCCAACTTCGCATTGCCAAGCAGCGTGCAAGCGGGCGTTCCCAGCGAATCCATTCCGCCAGCATTCGGGACTCTGCAAAGCACCATCTCGCCGCCAACCGGCCTGCTCGGCGTCGGCCTGGGCGGAGACAGTTCGCCGCGCATGATTGCATTTCAGGCGCGGATCGAGTTCTGACATCAGCTACTGTGGATTGCGTTAAATGTTCTATCGGCAGCCTCGCCGATTCCCCATCATTTTGCAAAGATGGCATTGAGATCATGAGAACTTGCGGCCTGCCGCGCAAAGGTGAAACTTCCTTGCTCCAGCATCTCTTGTGTGGCGCGAAGAAATGCGCCGAGCGCGGCGCGCGCCAGAGCGCTTCCAATACTGATTCTCTTAATTCCGAGAGCAGAGAGATCCGCTTGGTTCAGGTTCATGCCGTTGATTCCCGCAAGAACGTTCACGGGCCGGTCAACGGAACTGACAACGGCTGCGATATCGTCACTGCTGGTGAGCCCCGGTGCATAGAGGACGTCTGCGCCCGCCTCCTGATAGGCCTGAAGGCGGCGGATGGTGTCCTTGAGATCGGGACGGCCGACCAGGTAGTTTTCTGCACGCGCGGTGAGCGTGAAAGTAAACGGGAGCGCGTGCGCAGCTTCGGTAGCCGCATGAATTCGATCGGCAGCATGCTCCACTGCATAGATTGGAGAATCGGAGCGTCCGGTTGAATCTTCAATGGAACCCCCAACCGCGCCCGCGGCGGCTGCAAGGCCGATGGTCTGTCCTGCGAATTCAGGAGCGTCTCCAAAGCCGTTTTGAAGATCGGCACTGATGGGCAAAGCGGTAGCTGCAGCCAGCGCGCCGATGTGCGCGATCATTTGGTCGCGGCTGATCGCGCCGTCGCATTGGCCGGCGGAGAAGGCGTAACCAGCACTGGTGGTGGCGAGCGCTTCAAATCCGAGGTGGGCAAGGAGCCGCGCGGTGCCAATATCCCACGGGTTGGGAATGATGAATGCTTGGTCGCGCTCGTGAAGTGCGCGAAAGGCGAATCCCTTTTTTGCCTGCACAGAACTGCTCAGGTCATTTCTCGATTGCTGGGATTTCGAAAGTTCCATCGATCACCTCGACAAAATTTCTTTCTTCGCGCAGGATCAGGCGCCGGAACTGCGCCGTGGCGAAGTTTTTCTGGGCCTCCTCGTCAGCTTTCAGCCGCGCGCGATAGGCTTCGTAGGCGGCGAGGCTGTCGAATGCAATCAAGCCCCAGGCCACATCGTTGGTGCCTTCGTAGGGAAGAAAGTATCCGATGAGGTGACCGCCGCAGCGGGGAATGATGCGGCCCCAGTTCTCAGCATATTGCTTGAATCCCTCGCGCTGGAAGGGGTCGATCTGGTAACGGATTACGCAGGTGATGGACATGAGATGAAGTATGAGGTTTACGGTGCATGAATGATTCGTCTACGATCAAAGTATGGATGTAATAGACAATGGCGAGGCGGCTGTATCGAAGATCGCGTCGGCGATTGGCGAGCCTGCGCGGGCGCGGATTCTGTATTGCCTGATGGACGGGCACGCTCGCACCAGCACGGAGCTTGCGGTTGTAGCCCAGGTTAGCCCTTCGACGGCAAGTGTGCACCTGAGCCGCTTGAACCAGGAGCGGCTAGTAAACGTGCAGGTCCAGGGGAAGCATCGCTACTACGGGCTGGCGGGACCTGATGTGGCAAGGGTGCTGGAGGGGTTGCACGTGCTCGCGGGTGTATCGGGCAAGAGCTTTGCACCAAGCACACCAAGCAGGCTGCGCGCGGCGCGCACTTGCTACGATCACATGGCAGGTACGGTGGGGGTGCTTCTCCACGACAGCATGCATGCGATGGGGTGGGTGCGCAAAAAGGCGCGGGCGAGCGAGACGGATTACGATCTGACGGTGGCTGGAGCGAAGGGATTTGAGGCGCTTGGAATCGATGTCGAGGGGACGCGGGCACTGCGCCGGAGGTTTGTTTATGGGTGTTTGGACTGGAGTGAACGGCGGCCTCACCTGGGCGGAGCGCTGGGCGCGGCATTGTTCAAGATGGCGCTGAAACGAAATTGGGTAGCCCAGGAACTGGACAGCAGGGAACTTGAGGTGACGCGCGTTGGTCGGCGCGAATTGCTGGCTCGATTTGGCATTCAGCTCTAGCGGGTGAACCACGCTGGAAGAAGTCGAAAGCGATCTTTGGCAAATTCTTCAAGGCAAAATTAGAACTACAAATTCCTCTATCGGCTACTATGGATGCGATGCAAGTTCTTTCAGCAGCCGAGATGCAGGCCTGCGACCGCGCAACTACGGAGCGGTACGGCGTGGCGTCGATTGACTTGATGCGAGCGGCCGCGGCGGCGGTGGCGGCGTTTGCGCGTGAGCAGTTTCCGCCGGTGCGTCGGGTGACGGTGCTGTGCGGCCGAGGCAACAACGGCGGCGACGGCATGATGACGGCGTGGCTGCTGGCCGATGCGGGCCTCGATGTGACGACTGTGCTGCTGGGCGAGCCGGAGGGGTTGAAGGGGGATGCGGCCGAGGCCTGGGCTGAGCTGACGAATCCGGAGCGCGGCAAGATCCATGTGGTGACGGTGGCCGAGGAACTGGCGCGACTGAAGAAGGCTCTCGATACCGACCTGATAGTGGACGCGGTGGTGGGGACGGGGTTCAAGCCGCCGTTGAAAGGGTTGGCGCTGGCGGCGCTGAAGTGGATGAAGGCGAGCAAGGCGCCGGTGCTCTCAGTAGATTTGCCTTCGGGATGGGCGGCGGATTCGACGGAAGCCGGATCAGAATCGCCTACATATCCTTCCGACGCTGTGATCACATTTACGGCGCCCAAGCCGGCGCATGTGTTTGGACAACTGACGCGGCGGTGGGATGAGCCGGTGGTGGTTGCGCCGATTGGGTCGCCGGAGGCCGCGATTGTTTCTGCGCTGAAGGTGCACTGGGCTGGATCGGCGATGGCTTTGGCGCAGACGCCGCGGGCCGCTGGCGCCAACAAGGGAAGTTTCGGGCATGTGCTGGTGGTGGGCGGAACATTCGGATCGGCGGGCGGCAAGGCTGGCGCGCCGGCGATGGCGGCCCTGGCGGCGTTGCGCGTGGGCGCGGGATTGGTGACGGCGGCGGTTCCTGCGCCAGCGCTGGCGGTAGTTTCCGCAATTGCGCCGGAGCTGATGACGTGGCCGCTGGAGGCGAGCGCTGCGGGTGCAATTTCAGACGCAAATCTTGCGCCGGAACGGGTAGCCGCGCTGATGGCGGGCAAGACAGTCCTGGCGATTGGGCCGGGGCTGGGGCAGTTGCAGGAGACGGTGAAGTTTGCGACCGGATTGCTGGCGGAGACGAAGATGCCGGCGGTGATCGACGCGGATGCCTTGAATATTCTGGCAGCGAAGCCGGTGCTGCTGGCGAAGCTGGCCAAGGGCAGGACGCTGGTGCTGACGCCGCATCCGGGCGAGATGGCGCGGCTGACGGGGAAGACGGTGGCGGAGGTGCAGGCCAGGCGCCTGGAGACGGCGCGGACGTTTGCCGTGAAGCTGGGTGTGACAGTTGTGTTAAAAGGAGCGCGGACGTTGATCGCGCACCCTGATGGGCAGGTTAGTGTGAATACGACAGGGAATCCCGCGATGGCCAAAGGCGGCAGCGGCGATTTGCTGACGGGATTGATTGCGGGGATGCTGGCGCAATATCCGGCGGATGCGGCTCGGGCTGTCGAGGCGGCGGTTTATCTGCACGGACTGGCGGCGGACATGGCGGTGCGTGAGGGGGACGAGCACACGCTGTTGGCGACGGATGGTCTGAGTCAACTTGGGCGGGTTTTCCGCTTTCGTCCACGAGGGGCGAACGGGTATGTTTGGTTGCAGGGGCTGCCGGCTGATGCGTTGGCGGCGGTTTCGCGCGAGGGCCGGGAATGAGCGACGCAGCAGGCACGATACATGAGTTTACGACCGAGAGCGGCGCGGACACGATTGAAGTGGGGCGCAAGCTGGCGCGCCTGCTGAAGCCGCCGCAACTGCTACTGCTGCGCGGGGACCTGGGCACGGGGAAGACGACGCTGGTGAAGGGTATTGCCGAAGCGCTGGACGCGGCCGAGGCGGACGAGGTGACCAGTCCGACATTCACGCTGCTGCATGAGTACGACGGCACGCGGGATGGCAAGCCGGTGAAGCTCTATCACCTGGATGTGTATCGGCTGGAGGGCGAGCGGCAGTTGGAGACGCTCGGACTGGATGAACTGCTGATGCCGGATGCGCTGGTGCTGGTGGAGTGGGGTGACAAGTTCAAGAGCATTCGCAAACGGGCCACGGGCGAGATTCTGATTACGTCGACGGGCGGGGATGCGCGGAAAATTACGGTGACGCTGAAGGACGAGCGGAGTTAGCCCGCCGCGGGGTAGCAGCGCTGCGCGCCGGTTGGCGGAGTTCGCAGGGGCTTCTTGAGGTTAAAATTCATGCGTTATTCTTAGCGCATGGATCTGAAGCTTCTTCCTAAAATCGAATTACATCTTCATCTGGATTGCTCCCTGAGCTATAAGGCGGTGGCGCGATTGGACTCTTCGGTGACGCGCGAGGAGTACTGCCGTGATTATGTTGCTCCGGCGCGGTGCACGAACCTGGCGGAGTTTCTTGCGCGTGCGCCAAAGGGCTTTCGTCTCATGCAATCTGAAGACGCGCTTGCGGGCGGTGACGGAGGATGTGTTCGAACAGCTTGTGGACGATGGCGTGGTGTATGCGGAGATTCGCTTTGCGCCGCTGCTGCACCTGGAGCAGGGATTGTCTGCGGAGCGCGTGGTGGCCGTGGTGGAGCGGGCTGCGGATGAGTTGGTGCGGGCGACGGGCGTAGAGGCAGGGCTGATTCTTTGCACGCTGCGGCACTTCAGCGTAGAGCAGAGTCTAGAGACGGCGCGGCTGGTGGAGCGGTTCCGCGGCAGCCGGGTGGTGGCGCTGGACATTGCGGGGGACGAGGCAGGGTTTCCGCTGGATGCGCATGTGGGGGCTTACAGGTTTGCGCGGGAGCGTGGGCTGGCGCGCACGGCACATGCGGGCGAGGCGTGCGGGCCGGAGAGCGTGTGGGAGACGCTGCGGCTGCTTGATCCGCAACGGATCGGGCATGGGGTGCGGAGCATTGAGGACGCGCGGCTGGTGGAGCACTTGAAGCGGGAGGGGATTCATCTGGAGGTTTGCCCATCATCGAATGTGCAGATTGTTCCGGAGATTGCGCGGTGGGAGGATCATCCGGTGGATCGGTTGTATCGCGCCGGGGTTCGGCTGAATTTGAATACCGATACGCGGATGCTGAATCCGGTGACGCTGAGCGGGGAGTATGAGGGGATGGCGACGGGTGTTTGGGTGGGGGATGGAGGAATTTCTCAAGACGAATTTGATGGGAGTGGAGGCGGCGTTTGCTTCGGGATGGAGGTGAAGGAGAGATTTGAGGAAGACGGTGGGGGAGGGGTACGGGGAAATCGTATCGTGACGCGAACATCTTGCATTCCAGGTCTTCCGCCGCGGCGGACCAGACCAGGGGCACCCGTCACTTAATAGGATCGTCAGCCATAGGCATCTCGGCTTACAGGCCGAAGACTCTTTCGGCGTTGGTTTGGAATAGTTTTTTCTTGTCTGTGTGGCTCATGGGGACGTTGTCGGTGGCGGTTACTTCGGAGCCTTCGAACTCGTAGGGATAGTCCATGGCGTAGAGGACGCGGTCAACGCCCATGACCGATTGCAGAAATGTGATGACCGGCGCCCAGGCCATGCCGCTGGTGGTGACGTAGAAATTCTCCTTCATGTATTCGCTGGGCTTCTTGTTCAGCTTTGTTGCGCCGTTGCGCAGGTTGGGGCGCGCGGTGTGGTTCATGTAGTCGAGGCGGAAGAGCCAGAAGGGCAGGGCTTCGCCGCCGTGTCCGAGGACGAGCTGTAGACCGGGAAAACGGTCGAGTGCGCCGCTGCGAATGATGGCGAGTCCGTGCAAACCGGTTTCGGCTTCGAATCCCCACAAAGCGCCTTCGAGGCCGCGCTCAACATAAGGACTGATCATGGCGGGTGGAGGCGTTTGCGGATGCAGGTAGATGGGAACTTTGAGTGCTTCGACGGCTTCGAAGATCTCCCAGAATTTGGGGTCGTCGAGGAACTCGCCGCGGGTGTGCGAATTGATGATGACGCCCTTCATGCCCAGCTTGTGAATGGCGCGCTCGATTTCTTTGACCGCGGCTTTGGGGTCCTGGGGCGCGGCGGCCGCGAGCGCGGTGAAGCGCAAAGGATATTTGCGAACTGCTTCAGCCACCTGATCGTTGGTGGTCGTGGCGAGCGAGTTGGCAGTGGCGGCATCGAAGATCTGTACGCCGGGAGAGGTGAGCGAAAGAATCTGCATATCGATTCCTGTCGCATCCATATCGGCGATGCGTCTCTCGCCAATGTCGGCGAGGCGCGCGAGAAGATCGGGGCGGAACCGAGGCGGCTCCACATGGCGATGAAGCCGGGATCGTCGAAGGATTTTTCAGCGGCAAGTTTGCGATAGGTGGTGAGAAGTTCGGCCGGAGCCCAGGCTTCTTCAGTGGCAATGCGCTTGTAGCCGGGAGCGTTGAGAGAAGGCGCGTCGCCAGCGGTTGAGGGCGATGCATAGGCCGTGCCGCCCGCGGCAATGGCGGCTGAAACCGCAGCCGCTTCTTTCAAGAAACTTCGTCTTGAGCGCATGGTGGGGTCCTTCCGAAGAGATTTTCCTGAGACACTTTGAAGGGCGGCGGGAAGCCGATCATCGTTATATCACGTGAGATGAATTGCGGACCACAGTGAAGGTGGGCGATGTAAAGAATGGCAGAAGGACGAATGCAAACGGTGGGCTCGAGGGCTGACTCAACCCCACAAATTACTTAGGTACCGCTACGAATTTGCTTCTTGCCAAAGATTCATGAAGGGGGGTTATAATCCTCGGACATGGCACTGAGAGCGCGGATCGTTGAAGGATAGCGCTCTGAGAAGCCCCGGTCTTCCCCTATCTTCCGTTGATTCTGAATTGCTGATTTCCGCCAACGCACGTTGGTTTTAAGTTGCCGCTCTTGTTGCGCGTGGTGCGCATGGAAAAGGAGAGTTCTGGCATGGGAGTCCTGATTTCGAAACAACGGCTGGCATGCAGCCAACTTACGCTTCTCGCGGTCTTTGCATCTTCGGGAGACGCGCTCGCACAAAATGGAATGATGCAGCCGCGCATGATGGGGCAGCGGAGTTTGCCGCAGTCGCAGACGCTGCGTGGAGAAGATCACGCGACAACGATGCAACGGCTGCGCGGGTGCGGCAATACCAGTTGAGCGATGTGCGCTCGAATCCGCAGATTGCGCTTGGCGCGGCGCGACTTGACTTCACTCGGATGCTGAACAACCCGAAGGCGCTTTTCAACGTGGCGCAGCGCCTGCGTGCTATACCGCAAAGCGTGGAGGTGCGTGAAGACACGAGCGATATCAGCGAAGTGGAGCAGGGCATGGTGATTCATCATGTGCTGACCTATCGGATTTTGCCGGGAAGTGCGCCAACCCCAGTGCGGCGGGCCAGCTTGCGCAGGCGGGCGTGGGATGTTTCACAAAGGAACCGATGAACCAGCGCATAGCCGAGTTCGGCATGCCGGGAAATCCGCGCTACGTTGCGGATGCGGGTAAACGCCAGCAGGCGATTGCGGCCTACCAGCAGAAGACAGCGCAGGCGCAAGCGGATGCGGAAAAACACATCGCCGATTTGCGCAAGACTCTCGCCGACCCGACACAGCGCGCCTCGTTGACGGCGCAGGTTGGCGCGGCTGAAGTGACGCGGATGAGCCAGCTGAACGACGATCAACTGGAGGCGGAGGTCATCAACTCCTCGGTGCAGCATTTTGAGGAGACGGCGTATGTTCCCCGCGTCGAGTCATCGCAATACGCGCATGGCGGAACTAATTTGCGCATCACGCCCAACGCGCAGGAGATGGCGGCTGGAGACCGCTTGCTGCGCCAGACGATTCCCGATGGTGGAATTGTGAATCCGCAGTTTCCGAAGCTGCTGCAAGTGGTGCCTTCAGCGAATTTTCACAAGGTGGGGGGCTTCGTCAACCCGAGGCAGACAACCGACCAGACGACCGATCTTGATTTGGGCACGTATATTTTTCTGACCGGATTTACGGTGGCTCACGATTACGAGTGGAGCATGGAAGTGGATACGACGATCAACTGGTGCGTCGTCGGTTGCTCATCGACTTATAGTGTGAAGCTCTATGCGGGATTCAATATGGATTCGGCTTGCGGTTCCCGATTCAGTCGGAGCTGAAGTATCACAACGTGGCTCATCCCAACCAGAGCGCCGAAGCGAATCTGACGGCGGATTTTAGTCCAATTGAAGGCTCGGCGCAGCAGTTCGCGTCGACAGGCCTGGAAGACGATCTGATCTTCGACGGCAAGGAACTGGTGGCACAGGTGGGCGCCGAGGCGGGATTCAACTACAACCTGCCGGTGGTCGGCGGCGGTGGCGCGGGCTTCTCAGTGAACGTGGACTTTACCAATATGTTGCCGGCTCCGTATACGGGTGGGCATTTTTCGCCGCCGGCGCCGGGGACACATGGGATTCACAGTCCGTACGTATTTGACAGCATCGACCTGCTGGGCGGGCTGCTTAATTTTGGGGCTGTGGGCGGCCAGGTGTTTCCGGCTGTCGACATCAATCTGCATTCGAACAAGCTGCAGTTCACGCTGAACGATGAGGTACTGAACCGGCAAACGACGCTCAGCGGGAAGGGGCAGGTTGTGAATGTGGGCGTTGATCCAAGCAAGAAGAATGACAGCCATTTCAGCTTCGGCAATCCGGTTTACAATCTCGGGTTCACGCTGACGCCGGGAATTGACGCACGGCTGTTTGTCGATTTGGCGGTGTGGGGCCAGAACTGGGATTGGCCGGTGTGGTTCCCGCAACTGGCGGTGGATCTGCCGCCGAACGGAGTCGATTTCGGATGCCACGCGGGGACGACGTGCGTTCTGGACTTCAAGCCTGAATTTCAAGCAGGAGTGTCGAACGGCGTGAGGCAGCAACTGCTGAGCGAGGGTTGCACGATCCAGGCGAACGCGATGACTTGCCAGAAGATTTCATCGTACCAAGCGTGTGAGAACGCGGTGAAGTCGGACTCGTTGCTTGGGATTCAGTATTGCAATCCTGGCATGCTGCCGAAGATGGAGGACGCAGCGGATCGCACACTGACAGGCGGCGGATGCCAACGTAATGGCGGTCGTGAGACTGAGTATCTTTGCCCCGTGAAGGGCATGCTGGGCCTTTGCAACACGATGCTGAGCAACGGCGCAGTGGCAAGTTGCGGGGCGCTGGTGGTAACGCAGGTTGACGAGATCCTGAAGCGCGGGGGATGCAGGGATCCGCAGTTGGGCGAGTTTATGTGTCCTGCGGGCATGATGGGGCTGTGCAATCTGTACGTGAAGAATGAGCAGATCATATCTTGCAAGCAGGGGAACTGAGGACTACGGTCCGCGGTGCGGCGTTCAGAAGCCCATGACGTTGTAGCCGCAGTCGACGTACATGATTTCGCCGGTGATGGCGCTGGAGAGGTCGCTGGCGAGGAAGAGGGCTGCGCCGCCGACTTCGAGCTGGTCGACGTTGCGGTGGAGAGGGGCGCGCTCGGCGTGGGCGCGCATCATGTCGCCGAGGTCGCCGACGCCGCGGGCGGCGAGGGTCTTGATAGGGCCGGCGGAGATGGCGTTGACGCGGATGTTCTTGTCGCCGAGGCTGTAGGCGAGATAGCGGACGGCAGACTCGAGAGCCGACTTGGCCAGGGCCATGACGTTGTAGTGGGGGACGACTTTTTCCGCGGCGTAGAAGCTGAGGGTCATGATGGTGCCGCCCTCGGTCATGAGCGGTGCGGCGGCGCGGGAGACGGCGACGAGGGAGTAGACGCTGACGTCCATGGCGATGCGGAAGCCTTCGCGGGAGGTCAAGAGGAAGTCGCCGCGGAGCTCGGTGGCGGGGGCGAAGGCGACGGCGTGGACGAGGATGGCGATCTTGCCGTACTTCTCTTTGATGGCGGCAAAGACGGTGTCGATTTCGGCGTCGTTGGAGACGTCGCACTGGAAGCCGGATGCGCCGGGGAGTTCCGCGATGAGGCCCTCGGCTTCGAGCTTCATGCGTTCATTTTGATAGCAGATGGCCAGGGTGGCTCCGGCCTCGTGGAGTTTTTGGGCGATTCCCCAGGCGATGGAACGCTTGTTGGCCAGCCCGAAGACCACGGCCGTCTTACCCGCCAAATCGATCATGCTTTTCTTGTACCCCTAAAGCCCGTGTCTGGTGTGGGAAGGACGGGCCGACTAATAGGATAGCAGCCGTGGTACAGGGAATAGGGATTTGGGGAATAGGGAATCCGGGCGAATGCTGCATGGGGTCGATTAGCCGCCGAGGTCGACTAGCTCTACTTTGCCGGTGGGGCGGCCGAGGAAGCGGGAGCCGAGGTGCTCGAATTTTTCTACGGAGTCGGTGGCGAAACAGGTGACTTCTGTTTCAGCAGTCAGGTTGGCAGGGGATGCGGTTGCGCGGCCATTGAAGAGCTGGACTGCGGCCTGGGCTGCGGATTCGGCGGAGTCGATGACTTTGGCGCCGGGGCGGACGGCTTGCTCAAAGAGGGTGCGCAGGAGCGGGTAGTGGGTGCAGCCGAGGACGAGTGTGTCGGGATTGAAGCCGCGCTCGCCGGCTTCGGCGCGGAGCTCATTGAGATAGATTTCGATAACCTCGGCGGTCACCGGGTGGTCGGTCCAGCCTTCTTCGACGAGGGGGACGAGCAGGGGGCAGGCTTTCTCAATAGCGCGCAGGCCGAGGGCTTGGCAGGCGGTCAGATAGGCGTGGCTCTGGACCGTGGCGTCGGTGGCGATGACCAGGACGTCGCCGGTTTTGGAGGCGGCGCGGGCGGCATCTGCGCCGGGCTGGATGACGCCAAGGACAGGAACAGGAACCGCATCCTGAATGGCGTCGAGGGCGAGGGCGCTGGCGGTGTTGCAGGCGATGACGAGGAATTCCGCGCGCTGCTCCTGGACCAGGAACTGCGCGCTCTGGGCGGCGTAGCGGGCAATGGTGCGGCGCGACTTGGATCCGTAGGGGAGGCGAGCGGTATCGCCGAGAAAGGCGAAGCGGGCTTGCGGCATGCGATGGATGAGAGCGCGGAGGACGGTGAGCCCGCCGAAGCCGGAATCGAAAACGCCGATGGTGGGGGGATTGGGGTTGCTCATGGATTTGATCTTTCTGTCGGAACGGCGTCGGCCGTCAGGTAGGTGCGCATGAGGTCGGCGTGGCCGGCGAGGGTGGCGCGTGGCTGGCCATCGACCAGGAAACGGACCTGGGTGATGCGGGGTAGGTTGGCGTGGAGCGTGGCGCAGATGGAGAGCACGGTGAGGGTCTCGGTTTCAAGGCCGGAGGGGTGGCTGGCGGCGAAGGCTCCGGTGAGATTGACGACGGCGAGTTGCGGGCCAGTGTCGGTTGCTTTGGCGGCAGGGCCGGCCTGCGGGGCGGAGGCGGAGTCGTCGCTGGTGGCAGGCATTAAGAAGACCTGGGAGACGGAAGCTGCGCCTCCGGGGACGGGGTGGGTTGCGTTGGGCATGGCGTAGAGGTCGAGTAGCTTGCCGAGCAAGGCGCGGGCGCGGGCGTTGGGGCTGGGCGGCAAAGGCAGCGAGAGGACTTCGGTCATCAGCGAACTATCGGCGTCGTTGGCGAAGTAGAGAGTGGCCTGCTCGGGTGGAGCGACCGTTGGGGCTTGGGTGGGGGTGGTGTCCATGCCCGCAAGTAGACGCTCGTGGGCGCGGACGCGGAGCTGCCAAAGGACGGTTCCCATGACGATGGAGGCGGCGAGCAGAATGAAGAAGAGGACGGTTTGATAGCGGGGAATCACGGGTGGAGTGCCTCCGTTGTGCGAGGCATTGGTGCGCCACTCGAGAATGGCAGCTGCGAGGGCCTGGGCGACACGTGTCTGGTAGCCGGTGTCGCTGGGGCTGAGGGGCTGCGCGGAGTCGGAGGCGGCTTCCGGAGCGATTTCAATAGCAAGGGCGGGGCAGGCCATGCTGTCGATGGAGGTGAGTGCGGTGCGGCCGAGGGTGACGGTCATTCCAGCATGGAGCAGGGCGGAGTTGAGGTCGCCGGCCAGGGCCAGGCTGCGCGTGACCCAGGCGGCCTGCGCGGTCTTCCATGGCATGAAGCGCGAGGTTTCGGCGGGCGGGAGCGAGGAGGCGAAGATGTGAATTCCGGAGCCGGACTGGGTGGCGTGGAGGCTGAGACAGGCCTGGGCGCCGGGGCGGTTGGCGATCTCGGCGCGGCGGTTGTCGTCGACTGTGACGTCGGATTCGCGCGTGGTGACGACGGAGATACCGCGGGCGGCGAGAAGGGAGCGGAGACGGATGCTGAGGGCGAGGGTGATGGTCTTTTCCGGCGTGACGACGCCGTTCTGGTCTTTAAGGGTTGCGCCGGAATCGTCGCCGCCGTGGGCTGCGTCAAGGACCACGGTGAAGTGATTGGGGGGCGGGGATTGAGCGAAGGATGGAATGGAAAAAGCGAGAAGGATTGAGGCGAGGATGGGGACAAGACGGGAGATTTTGCTATCCCACCCATTGCCCGATGAAGCTGCGCAATGGATGGGGCACCCAGAATTCTTTCCTCGGACTGGGCACCCGGCGTTCTTCGTTTTCCGATCAGTCGAGGGCATAGATGGTAAGGCCGCTGAGGAGTTTGGGGAAGAAGTCGGTGGACTTCTGGGGCATGACGTCGCCGGCGAAGGCGACTTCGCGGAGCTGCTCCATGGTGACGGGGTTGGTGAGGAAGGTAATGTCGGCTTCGCCGCGGCGGGGCTGGTCAACGGCTTCGGCGGCGTCGCGGAGGTAGCGGATGTTGGTTTGGTCGCGAACCTTTTCCTCGTCAAGGCCAAGCAAGCGATCGAGAATGATTGAGTGCAGAGCGCTGAGGTCGAGCTGGCGCTGGCGTTCGGGCAGGCTTGCGAGCGCGGCGTTGACGGCTTCAGGCTTTGCGCAGAGCAGAAACGAGCCAGTGGACGTGACGGCGACGAAGGCCGTGCTTCGCTGGGCGGCGAGGGTCTTGATGTAGTCCGCGGCGTCGGCAACGGGCAGCGGCTCAACGGTGAAGAACGGCTCGGCGGCGCGCAGGAAGGCGGCGGAGTCGAAGTCCTTGAGGCTATGGACGACGCGATGGGTGGGCAGAATGACCAAGCCGTCGGAATCCATATTAACGAAGGTCATCATGACGGCGGCTTCAGGGTAGGGTGGCTGCGGAAGACCGGTTGCGCCGAATTCGGGAAGGGTTCCCGACGAAGGGACATGCTCCTTTGAGTAGTTCAGAGCGGTCTCATAGCGATGGTGGCCGTCAGCGATGATGAGCTTTTTGTCGTCCATGGCAGAGGCGAGCAGGCGGATCGTAGCCGGATCGCTGACGCGCCAGATGCTGTGCAGGACGCCGTACTCGTCGGTGACTTCGGCTTCGGCGGGGCCGTTGCCTTCATAGAGAATCTTCTCGACGCTGCCGGCGGGGTCGGAGTAGAGCATAAAGATCTGGCCGAAGTGCGCGTGCGTGGCTTTGAGCAGGTTGAGGCGATCGCCTTTGGGTTTGGAGAGGGTTTGCTCGTGGCGGAAGACGACCTGCTCGGCGTAATCGTGCAGCTTGCCGAGGGCGATAAAGCCGCGGCGTTCTTTCACGATTTCGGTTCCGGGAACCTTGAAGCGCTGCGCATAGGCGTAGACACAAGGGTCTTTCTCGTGAACGAGAACGCCCTGCTGGCGCCATGCTTTGAGGTCGCGCGCGGCGCGCGTATAGACGTTTTCACCCCTTTCGGCGTCAAACAACTCAGGCAGTCCCAGGATGATGCGGACCAGGTTGAAGGGGCTGCGCTGATAGTAGGCCTGCTGCATGGCCGGCGAGATCTTGTCGTAGGGCTGCGTAACGGCGTCTTCAAGGCGAACGGCGGCGGGATTGTAGCGCCAGGCGCGAAAGGGATAAATGCGGGCCATGAGAAAGAGCTTGCTCCGGTGTGATGCGGGTGGATTTGCGAGCGGGAACCCTGAGCTTCACATTGGGAGACTCGCGCGCGCTTGGATTCGATTGTATCCCAGCGGATTGAGCAGTTTTGCTCTAGAATCCGGTGGCTTTCGAGCGGCAGCGAGGCGAAAGCAGAGATAGGACGAGCTGGAGACGCCAGCGTTCGATGGATCGTGATAAGATCGCCTCCAAACTTCGGGTATTGGATGATGGATCAGATTCCAATTCGGTGTTATCGCAGTCGGGACCGCAACGGTGAGCGGCGGATTCAGTGCGGCGAGCGGATTTTCCGGCTTTGGCTGACCTGCCTGGTGGTGGCGTTGCTGCTGTCGCGGGCCGGCGCGCAGGAAGATCCTCTCAATAAAGTCCATGTGCAGCCGCCGGCCGAAGCCACGCCGGATACGGGAGAGCCGAAGGGCGCGGAGAAGCCGGCCGAGAGCGGCCCCAACGCACTGAAGATTCATCCCGGCTCATTTATTCGGATGAATGTGGACCTGGTGCTGGTTCCGGTGACGGTGACCGATCCGATGAACCGGTTGGTGACGGGACTGGAAAAGGAAGATTTCCAGGTTTTTGAGAACAACAAGGAGCAGAAGATTCGCACCTTTGCGTCCGAGGACGCACCGGTTTCGATCGGGATCATCTTTGACCTCTCGGGCTCGATGACGTCGAAGCTCGTACGGGCGCGGGAGTCGATTCTGCAGTTCATCAAGACGGCGAATCCGCAGGACGAGTTTTTTGTGATCGGCTTCAATGACCGGCCGGAGCTGATTGAGGACTTTACGAATTCTGTTGAGGATATTGAGGCGCGGCTGGCGACTGTGCGCAGCGGGCACCGGACGGCTCTGATGGACGCGATTTATTACGGGGTGGCGAAGATGAAGGACGCGCGCCACGAACGGAAGGCGCTGCTGGTGGTTTCGGATGGCGGCGACAACCGCTCGCGCTACACGGAAGGCGAAGTGAGATCGCAGGTGCGCGAGGCCGATGTGGAAATTTATTCAATTGGGATATTCGATCCGTATGCGCCCACACCCGAGGAGCGCACCGGGCCGCAATTGCTGGAGGATATAAGCGACGTAACCGGCGGGCGCCTGTTCCGGGTGGACGATATTGACGAGCTGGGCGACATCGCGGAGAAAATATCAACCGAGTTGCGGAACCAGTATGTGATCGGGTACCGGCCCGATGACCTGACCAAAGATGGCAAGTGGCGTAAAGTGAAGGTGAAGGTGAATCCGCCACAGGGACTGCCACCGCTGACTGTTTATGCTCGTACGGGCTACTATGCGCCTTTGCAATAACGCGGTTCTCGCGACCTTTTTGGCCGGCGCGGCGCTCTGGCTGCCGGCACAAACCAAGCCAACGAATCAAGACGCGAGCAAGCAGGCTGCTCAAAATCCGCCTTCGCCTTCGCTGACTGAAGATAGCGACCCGGTGCGGTCGCCGGACCTGATTGCGCCCGAGACCGGGGCCGGCCCAATGGAGAAAAAGGGCGAAGGCTATGTGCTCGAAGCCAACGTGGAAGAGGTTGTGCTGAACTGCACGGTTCTGGAAGGCAACAAGCTGGTTCAGGACCTGAAGAAAGACGACTTTCAGGTTTTTGAAGACGGCGTCAAGCAGAACATCATCAGTTTTCAGCACACCGATCTGCCGGTGTCGATCGCGCTGGTGATCGACAACTCGGGATCGATGTACAGGAAGCGCCCATCGGTGAACAAGAGCGCGCTGGATCTGATTGAGGCATCGAATCCGCAGGACGAGGCCTTTGTGGTGAACTTCTCCGACGAGGCTTTCATCGACCAGGAATTCACATCGAACATCAACAAGCTGCGCGATGGGCTTTCGCACATCGACTCGCGGGGCGGCACGGCGCTTTACGATGCGGTGGTGGCTTCCGCGGACAAGCTGGTTGCCGACGCCAAACGGCCCAAGCAGGTGATTGTGCTGATCACCGACGGCGAAGACAATGCCTCGACGCTGAACCTGGAACAGACCATCCGCCGGGTGCAGGAGCTTTCAGGGCCGGTCATCTACACGATTGGATTGTTGTTTGGCGACGAGATGAGCCACGCCGAAGTGCGCCATGCGCGGCGGGCGCTGGAGATGCTGTCGACCGAGACCGGCGGGCTGGCGTTCTTCCCCAAGTCGATGGAGGATGTGGATCAGATTGCGGCGGAAGTGGCGCGCGATATTCGCAGCCAATACACGCTGGGCTACCACTCGACCAAGCCGACAACGGAGCCGGGTTTCCGGCGGGTGCTGGTGACGGCTGGGGCCAAGGGCGACAGCAAGCTGACCGTGCGCACACGGACCGGCTACTTCCCGGTGACGCCGGTGACGAAGAAGACGAAGAGCAGGGATTAGGGAATAGGGTGCGATCCTCGGATCTGCTCCCGTTTGTTTGAGAGAATGTCACTGGCATAGAGATCTGTCATCCTGCGACCCGCCGTGGTGAACTCAGGATGGCAGATTTTTTTAATGCAGTTTTCTTAGCTGTCCAGCGCGGCTGAGAAATGCAGCAGCGGCGAGTTCTTGAAGTGGTAGGAGCACTCGTCGATGCGGTTGCCGAGAATTCTCATCTTGTCGATGTCGCCCTGGCCCATTCCGGCTTCAGTCATTGACGAGAGATAGAGAATCTTCTTTGCGTTGTAGCCCATGAGGCGGGCGCTGAGTACATCTGCGGCCAGCGGGTCGACGCTGGCAACGGCGATGCGCGAGTCGACCGGCGTTCCGCGCGAGGGGCCGTCGCCTTCCATCCCGGTAAAGCCATCGATGACGGCGAGGTCGGGAAACACGTGCTGCGCCATGTGGAACATGTTGAAGTGAATGATGTCGTCCGGATCGCCGTGAGGGCCCATGTGCATGTGCGGCTTGTCGCTCGTCTTGTAGTCGTTGATGGGCGCGCCCAGCAAGACGTTTTTGAGCGAGAGCGTGACCGAGGCGTATCCGTGGGTCTTCATGATGGCCGTTGAGATGACGTAAAGATTGGGATCGAGGAAGGGCGCGCAGATGCGGATGGGCGTGGGAACGTTGCCAGCGCCGATGGTGTAGCGATACTCGTATCCGCCCAGGTTGAGGTCGATAAGCTTGACCTTGTACTTCGGCACCAGGTCGTAGTAGCCGTAGTTTTTGTAGCCGGCGATTGTGCCTTCTTTGGTGGCCGCTGCTTCGCCGATGAGGATCTCTTTTTTGTAGTGGGGGCGCAGGAATTCAAGGATGCCCTTGATGGCGTCCACATGGGTCGCGGCCAGTTGGTTGCTGGTTTGCACAAAGTTGGGCTTGATGAGAATCTGCTTGCCCTTGATGCCGCTGAAGACCTGGTCCTCAATGAGCTTGAGAGCTTTGTAGATGTTTTCGGCGCGATCGTTGCCTTTGATGAGGGCGACGGAGGAGAGTTCCGAAGGGTGCTGGTAGAGGCTGCGGCCGCCGCGGCTGCGGTAGGTGAGCGAGGCCTCGGGATCCCTGGCAAAGGCGCTCTTGAGCCTAACGGGCATGGCTGCGGCACCGACAATTCCGATACCCAGGGACTTCATCATCTCCCGCCGACTCCAGCGATCACAGGGTTTCATAGCGTCCGTCTCCTTTGCCGGGTTTTCCGGCGCGCGGCCTGAAGCTGCCGCAGTTCGCCGATCATCTTAGCCCGTTGCAAAAAGAGCGGACGTGACGCAGTTCACATCAGTGGCGGAAAGGAGGGGCGAGACGGACAGCCGGTGTGGGTCAGAATCCAGCCTTTTGCGCAAGGGCGGGCCAGAGAACGGAGACAACGATCCCGGTGAAGACGGTGATGAGGAGGATGCCGAGTTGCGGGTGAGCGGGCCACATGGCGTGGGCTAAGCCGGAAAGCCAGGAAATCAAACCGGCAGCGGTGGCGATGAGGGTGGCGGCAATTGTGCTGCTCTTGGCGGACTTCATAGGATTGTGCCTTCCTCGGACTCTTTCCCTAGATCATACGATCTTTGCCGAAGGACGGCTCTTGCAGATTTGCGCAAGAGGTTCTGATTCTGGAGCCGCTTGAAAGCCTGGAAGCGATCTCGGGGCCGTCTTTTAGCTGCGGGCAAAAGGCTGAAGGAAGCGGCGCCGCCCCGAAGGTTGCTGCCTGGAGCGTTGTTGTATCCCTGACTGGCGGGAAACAAGAACGGCGCGCCGGCCCGGCTTGCCAGCGCACCGATGCGGCACCCGGATTGCTGGAGTTTCCGTCGCAATAGTAAAGGCAGTCAGGGGTTTCCGGTCGATCAGGCGCTCTGGGGCGGTTTGTCGGCGACGGCGAGAAGGGTTTGGAATTGCGGCGTCTCGGGTTCCTTGTGGACCACGGACGTTTGCACGCCGGTGAAGCCGGCTCGCTCGAGCATGGCTTCCAACTCCGCTTCGCTGAAGCCGAGCCACTCGTCGGCGTAGAGCTCGCGGGCTTCTTCAAAGCGGTGCTTGGCCAGGTCGAGCAGGACGATACGGCCGCCAGGGACGAGAATCCGGAATGCCTGCTGAATGGCGCGCTCGGGGTGCAGGGCGTGATGGAGGGATTGGGAGAAGAAGACCAGGTCGACTTCGGCATCGGCGATGGGGATCTCTTCCATGTCGCCGAGGCGGAACTCGACATTTTCTACGCCGTGGCGGAGGGCTTGGTCCCGGCCAACTTCGATCATTTTGGCCGAGGTGTCGACGGCGATGACTCTCTTGGCGCGCTGGGCAAGCAGGAGGGCGAATGCGCCCTCTCCGGTGCCGAGGTCGGCGATGGTCATGGGAGGCATGAGGCGGAGCAGCGCCTCGGCGACGCCCTTCCACGATTGACCGGGCACGTAGTCCTTGCCGAGGCGGCCGGCAACGGAGTCGAAGAAGCTGCGCATCTTGTCCTGGCGCTTGCGGAGAACGCTGCGCATGGCGGCCTGGTCGGCGGGGGCTTCTGGGATTTCGCCTTTGGCGCGGGTGAGGATCTCATCCAAGGGACTTTCGTCTGAAGGAGATAGCCGGTAGAGATTGCTTTTGCCGGTGCGGCGATCCTCGACCAGGCCGGCCTGCTTGAGCTGGGAGAGGTGAGTGGAGATGGTGCTTTGGCCCATGACGAGGATTTCCTGCAATTCGGCCACAGACAGCTCCTCGCCCTTGAGGAGCAGCAGGATGCGGAGCCGGTTGGGGTCGGCGATGACGCGCAGGATTTTTACGATCGAGGGCATAGTTTTGGGTTGACTGAGGGCCTGAGGTTCTGATACATATCAACATATCACGATAAGACGATGTGAGAAAGTGAAGTTTGTGGAGCTGGCGGAGTAAGCGTAGCTAACGTGCACCGATTGAGATTCGGGTCATGAACTTATTTGAGAGAAACAGAGGAGAATCTGGATGGCGAGTTCAACAGTAGAAGTGACCGATTTGAAGTACAAAGTGGCCGATATGGCGCTGGCCGACTGGGGCCGCAAGGAGATCACCATCGCCGAGCATGAGATGCCGGGCCTGGTGTCGATCCGCAACAAGTATGCAGCGGCCAAGCCGCTGGCGGGCGTGCGGGTGACGGGCTCGCTGCACATGACGATTCAGACGGCGGTCTTGATTGAGACGCTGGTGAGCCTGGGCGCGGAAGTTCGCTGGGCGAGCTGCAACATTTTTTCGACGCAGGACCATGCGGCGGCGGCGATTGCGGCGACGGGTGTGCCGGTGTTCGCGTGGAAGGGCGAGTCGCTGGAAGAGTACTGGTGGTGCACGTACCAGGCGCTGGCGCATAAGGGTGGCAAGGGCCCGCAACTGGTGGTGGACGACGGTGGCGACGTGACGCTGCTGATCCACAAGGGCTATGAGCTTGAGAACGGCGACGGCTGGGTGAATACGCCTTCTGGGAACCACGAAGAGCAGGTGATCAAGGACCTGTTGAAGCAGGTTTACGCCGAGGACAAACAGCACTGGCACAAGGTTGCGAAGGAATGGCGCGGCGTGTCAGAAGAGACGACGACGGGTGTGCACCGGCTCTACAAGATGATGGAGCAGGGCAAGCTGCTGGTTCCGGCGATCAATGTGAACGACTCCGTAACCAAGAGCAAGTTCGATAACCTGTATGGCTGCCGCGAGTCTTTGGCAGATGGCATCAAGCGCGCGACGGATGTGATGGTGGCGGGCAAGGTTGCTGTGATTTGCGGCTATGGCGACGTGGGCAAGGGCTGCGCGCACTCGCTGCGCGGCATGGGCGCGCGCTGCATTGTGACCGAGGTTGACCCCATCAATGCGCTGCAGGCGGCGATGGAAGGCTTTGAAGTGACGACGGTGGAAGACACGCTGGGGCGCGGCGACATCTATGTAACCACGACCGGCAACGTGGACATTATCACCCTGGAACACATGAAGAAGATGAAGGACCAGGCGATTGTGTGCAACATCGGGCACTTTGACAACGAGATCCAGATGGACCGGCTGAACGAAGAGAAGGGCGTCGCGAAGCTGAACATCAAGCCGCAAGTGGATTTCTACACGTTCCCTGACGGGCACGGAATTTTTGTGCTGGCGGAAGGACGGCTTGTGAACCTGGGCTGCGCGACGGGGCATCCGAGCTTTGTGATGAGCAACAGCTTTGCGAACCAGACGCTGGCGCAGTTGGATCTGTGGGCTAATAAGGATGTCTACAAAGTTGGCGTGTATGTGCTGCCCAAGAAGCTGGACGAGGAAGTGGCGCGGCTCCATCTCGAAAAGATCGGCGTGAAGCTGACAACTCTGAGCGCGAAGCAGGCCGAGTATCTGGGCGTGCCGGTGGAAGGGCCGTACAAGGCGGAGAACTATCGGTACTAACGACAGTGGTCAGTGAACAGTGGCCAGGGAACAGTCGCCCGCTTGAGCAGTTGTGATATCCCACCCTGGGCACAAAACCAAAGACGTGCCGAGGGTGGGGCGCCCAGCCAACTTACTTGAGATACGCAGTCGCTTGAGAACGGATTTATGGCTTCGAACCATAGTTTTTCATTTGAGCTTGGACCGCCGCGCACACCGGAGGCGCTGGCAAAACTGCCGGGCGTTATCAGCCAGCTAGCCGAGGTGCGGCCGGCCTACTTTTCTGTGACCTACGGCGCAGGCGGCTCCACGCAGGACGGAACCTACAACACGTTGATGGCCGTGGTGGAGCACACCGGCATTGAAGCAGCGCCGCACCTGACTTGCGTTGGTTCGACGCGCGCGCATATTGCCTCGCTGCTCGATCGCTACAAAGAGATGGGCGTGAAGCGCATTGTTGCCTTGCGCGGGGATTTGCCGGCGACGGCGATGAGCCCGTCCGCGCCAGGCGAGTTTCACTATGCCAATGAGCTGGTCAGCTTTATCCGCGCCGAGCACGGCGATCACTTTCACATTGAGGTTGCCGCGTACCCCGAGGTGCATCCGCAGGCGAAGAGTGCCAGTGAGGACTTCGACAACTTCAAGCGCAAGGTGGAAGCAGGCGCGGATGCGGCGCTGACGCAATTGTTTTATAACGCGGACGCTTACTTCCATTTTATGGAGCGCTGCAGCAAGGCGGGCATTACCATTCCGGTGGTGCCGGGGATCATGCCAATTACCGGATTTGCGAATATTGTCCGGTTTTGCGGCGGATGCGGCGCAGATTTGCCGCGCTGGATCAAGCTGCGGCTGGAAGAGCTGGAGAGCGACAAGTCCGCGCTGCAGGATTTCGGTACGGACGTCGTGACGCGGCTGTGCGAGACTCTGCTGCGCGGTGGTGCGCCGGGGCTGCACTTCTATACGATCAACCAGGCCGGCCCTGCGCTGCGGCTGTGGAAGAATCTGGCGCTGCCTGTGCCTTCTTAGGGAGCTGAAGCTCCCTGCCCCCTCCGTGCGACGAACGTTTGCCACGAGATCTGCGGCTTCGCCAGGCCTATCAGGTCGCGGCTTTCTTACGGGAATATCACTTCCCTGGTAGTAGTCTGGAATTCCCCACAGCAATCTAGAGTTCCCGCGCTTTGCCTTGCTGAACCCAAACGAATTCGACCTTGGAGAAGCTAGAGATGATTGATCTGGTTGTCAGGATTTCCCCCTATGCAGACGTAATCACGTTCTTTATTGGCTTGCCGACGGTTCTCGGCACCTACTATCAATCGTTCAAGGCCCGGCAAGAGGCTCGGCGCGAGCGCGAGGGAAGGCTGCACAGCCAGGACTGCCTGGAGTTTGTGACTCTGGATGGGGACTGCATCAATCTTGTGCCGCTGGAAACGCTTCACTCTCTGCCCAGGGGCGGCGACATCATTCTGTTGCCGGGCAGCGGAATCGGCGGACAGGGCGAGTACCTTCCCGGTTCCTACTTGGTGGAGTCGGTCGAGCATTATTACTCGTCGATCGACTACAAGGGCTGCCGGCCGCAGGAGGCGCGTCTGACCAAGGCGGTGGCCAAGGTGACTTCGCTGAATCCCTTGCTGGCTGTTTGAGAGGCAGCTTGGCGGCACTGCCGCTGTGCGGAATCTTTTAATCAAAAAGCAAACGTAAAAAGAGCGATTCGGGTATATCCTTCCGGAGCGGCTTGTCGCTGCGGTAAGCCTGGTTTACCCCTTGGCGCTTCTGCCGTCTTGCGCTCAAAATCTGCAACACTTTTCCTGGAGAAGAGACAATCATGGTTTTTCCCGTCACGCAGTTTTCGCCCTATACCAGCCTTTTCAGCTTCCTGATTGGTTTGCCCGCGATGATTGGCGCCTACTACCAATCGTGGAAGGCGCGACAGGAGGCGCGCCTGGCGCGCGAGGGAGCGATGCAGAGCATGAACTGCCTGGAGTTTGTGGTGGACGATGGCACATGCATCAACCTGGTGCCGCTGGAGACGCTGCACTCGCTGCCCAAACCGGGCGACGTGGTCCTGTTACCGGGCGATGGGATGAGTGGCTTGGAGGGCCTTGTGGCGGGGGCGTACCGCGTGGACAGGATCGACCATATCTATACGCGGCCGGAGGGGAAGACGAAGCGGCCAAGAGAGGCCAGGCTGACCAAGGCGGTGGCGCAGGTGAGTTCGCTTTAGGGGCGGAACCCTTTCGACGAATTTTTGCGGCGGGCTATTTTCGTCTGCGGCCAGCAAGCCGGTGATAGAGCCTCCAGAAGATGTTGTGGAGCAGGCGGGTCTGTTCGGCCTTGAGCGCGGCGTAGGAGCGCTCGACATAGCGATCGAACTCGGGCGGCCAACCGATGGTGGAGCGGGTCTCGGAGTAATCTTCATCCGTCCACTTGGCCAGCACGGCCTTGTAGCCTACCACGTGGGTGACGAATTCGAGCAGGCAGAGCGGCATCTCTTCCTCGACAATGAGGTGCGCTTTTTCAATGATGATCTTTTCGCGGACATCGTTCAGCGGCATGAAGATGGTGGTCATCCAGAGCATCCACTCTTTTTTGTCTTCATCGCGGATGGGATGGCACTGGGACTTGCCTTGCTTCTTGAGCAGCGAGCGGTAGGCGATGTTGCCGGCGCGCGAGGCGACGTAGAGCGGCCCATAGAACTCGTTGAGGCGCTGGTCGACAAGGCGCAGCCGGTCGCTTCGCCGGGCCATCATGCGGGTGAATGAAAATGTGAGCAGATAACCGGCGAAGGCCAGAAAGATGGTGAGCACGGCCGCGTTTTGAAGCGAGCCCGGAAGAATGATCGACGATGGGTCCATAGCTTGCCTTGGCCGAAAGTATACGCGGCCTGGCTCGCACCGGACTGTGATCGAGATTCTGCGGAAGGCTGCCCGTCCTGAATTGCTACCGGGAGCGTTTATCGGGAATGGTCTTGGCTGTTTCAGGAACGATTTTGATTTCAAAAAGCTTGGGCCACAGCTTGCCGGTGACGAAGAGGCGGTCGTGGGCCGCGTCCCAGGCAATGCCGTTCAGGACCGCGCCATGTTCCTCATCGCGCTCGCTGGCGGGCAGAAGGCCGCTGAGGTCGATTGAGCCCAGCACCTTGCCGGTGAGGGGCGAGACGCGGACGATGCGATCGGTGAGCCAGACGTTGGCGTAGATCTGGCCGTGGACAAACTCGAGTTCATTGAGTTGCGTTACCGGAGAGCCGTGGTCGGTGACGACGATGTGCCGCACTTCGCTGAAGGTTTTTGGATCGAGGAAGCGGAGCGTTGCGGTGCCGTCGCTGAGGATGAGGTCTTTCGCGTCGTGGGTGAGGCCCCAGCCTTCGCCCGGGTAGTTGAAGGTGCGCAACTGGCGAAAGCTGAAGCGGTCGTAGACAAAGCCGATGTGCGCCTGCCAGGTGAGCTGGATAAGGGTGCTGCCCCAGTCGGTGAGGCCCTCGGCGAAGTATTTGGCCGGGATAGGCAGACTCTGGAGAACTCGGCCGGTTTCTAAATCGTCCATGCGCAGTGTGGAGCGGCCGTTCAAGCCGGTGCTCTCATAGAGGTGTCCGTCGAGGTAGATGAGGCCCTGGGTAAAGGCCTGCGAGTCGTGCGGATACGTGTGAACGATGCGATAGGTGTCGGCAGCGGCGCAGGGTTTGGCCATGCCCGCGCAAAAACAGAGCAGGAGAGACAGGAGAAGAAGCCGACGACGCTGGAAAGGGGAATTCATTTTGTGGGCTGAACGCGGCCTAATTCACGTCGTTGGCGAAGTAGGCCTGAATGGGCGGGTTGGCGGTCAACTGGGCGTCGACGAGCAGCACGGTGCGCACTTCGCCGCCAACCAGGTAGATGGCCGGGGAAGTGTAGGTAGGCGTGGCTTTGCCGGCGGGCGTAACGACCAGGGTCACGGTCTGCGAGCTGAAGTCGATGTAGTTGTTCGATGCGCCCACGGGCAGATCTGCAACGAGAGGCTTGCTGTTGGCCAGCGTGACTCCGGTGGGAATCATGTAGACATCAACGGGGCCGGTGGCGATGGCCTGGTTAAGAAAGCGAAAGGCGGAGTGGCCGGTGGGGGCCGAGATTTGTTGATCGGTAAGCACGGAGACGGAATAGCCGGAGGGCGTGCCGGCCAGATCGGCGAGAAAGACGGAGTACTGATGGCCGGCGAGCAGGGGATTGCTGGTGGTGGTGAGCGAGTCGCCCGTGGCGGCATTGGCGACCTTGATAGGTGCATCAAGCGAGGCGGGCAAGGTTGCGTACGGGGAGATGGTTCCCTGGCCCGCGTTGCCGGCGATGCTGTCGCTTTCGACCGTGACGTTGATGGGAGGGGCGACGTAGGAGGCGTCAATGACACGGACGAGGGTCGGCTGCGTGAAGGTAGCTACGTTCTCGCATCCTGAAAGCGAAAACGCCAGCGCCAGAGAAAGTGCAGTGGCCACGGCCAGCCCGGGCAGCGTCAACTGCCGGGCATTTTCCATCCACCCAATTCCGCTCGTCCTCATTTTGCGCATCGTTCCGTGTGGCCCAGCCTCTTTTTCATAGTACAGTGCACGGTTGAAATGAGTTTACGACTTTTTGGGCGTGCGGGGCGGGTGTGGAATGAAGAGGGACAATTTTGGATGAATGGCACGTCAGCTTGCGCCCAGGTAGAGGAAGCGGACCAGGAACAGAACGGCGAGGAGGTAGAGGAGCCAGTCTTTTCGGGCGGCTTTGCCGGCGGCGAGATGCAGGACGGCCCAGGCGATGACGCCGAAGCCGAGGCCGTTGGCGATGGAGTAGGTGAAGGGGATCAGGACCAGGGTGAGGAAGGCGGGAACAGCGACCAGCGGGTCGTGCCAGCGGATCTCGGTGATGGTGGCCAGCATGAGGGAGCCGACGAGGATGAGGGCGGGAGCGGTGGCTGCGGAGGGAACGAGGCCGACAAAAGGCGCTGCGCCGATTGCACCCAGGAAGAGAAGTCCGGTGACGATGGCCGTGATGCCGCTGCGGCCGCCTGCCATGACCCCGGCGGTCGATTCCACGTAGCTGGTGACGGTGGAGGTTCCGGCGAGAGAACCAAAGACGGTTGAGGTGGCATCGGCAAACAGAATTCTGTTGAGTCGAGGGATGGAGTGGTCGGCGGCGATGAGGCCGGCGCGCTTGGTGACGGCAACCAGCGTGCCGAGATTGTCGAACAGGTCCACGAAGAAGAAGACGAAGACGATTTCGAGAAGGCCCTTGTTGAGAGCGCCGCGAATATCGAGCTTGAAGGCGGTTCCGGTGAGCGCGTGGAAGCCGCCGGGAGCAGGCGTCCATTGGAAAAGCTTCTGCGCCCACTCGACAGACTGCGATGGAGCCGTGCCAGGCGCCGTAGTTTCAAAATGCAAGATGGCGAAGGCGCATGCCCAGGCGAGGGCCGTGGTGGCGAGTACGCCGATGAGGATGGAGCCGCGGACCTTTCTAATTTCGAGCGCAACCATCAGGATGAGGCCGACGAGCGCCAGAGCGGTGGTGGGATTGCGCAGGTTGCCGAGGCCGACGAGCGTCTCCGGGTCGGAAATGACCAGGCCGCAGTTGTGGAAGCCGATGAAGGCGATGAAGAGTCCGATGCCGCTTGCGACTGCTGCGTAGAGCTCGTGGGGGATGGAGCGCAGAATCATTTGGCGGATGCCGCCGGCGGTGAGCGCGAGAAAGATGATGCCGGAAAGAAAGACCGCGCCCAGGGCTGTTTGCCATGGGATGTGCATTTTGAGGCAGACGGTGTAAGTGAAATAAGCGTTGAGGCCCATGCCCGGAGCGAGGGCGATGGGATAGCGCGCAATAATTCCCATCAAAATGGAGCCGAAGGCGGCCGAGAGGCATGTGGCTGCAGTGGCGGCGGCCAGCGGAACTCCGGCCGCGGAGAGGATGGCTGGATTGACCAGCACGATATACGCCATGGTCAGGAATGTGGTGACGCCAGCCAGGATTTCGGTGCGCCAGTTCGTTCCCAGGTGGGCAAATTCGAAGTAGGTTTCCAGGCGTTTGAGCATAGGCGGGTACTGTTAGAAAAACACAGGAGCGCGTTATCGCAAAGCGGATTGTGTGAAGTCGGAGTCAGGCCGCGGCGATTTTGCGGTTCCGCCAGCGCAGAATGCGATCCATTGAAGCGCCCTGGATGACGATGGAGAAGACGACGACCATGTAAGTGGCGCCGAGAATCCAGGACCGGCCAAGAGCCTCGGGAACTGATAATGCGAGAGCGATGGAGAGGCCGCCGCGCAGTCCGCCCCACGTGAGCACGAAGGTGGAGCTGCGGTGCGCTGGATGAATGAGGCGCACCAGAGCAAGCAGCAGAGCAACGGCGGCGAGGCGGACCGCGTTGACGGAGAAAATGGCCGCGAATCCCGCACCGAGGGCCTGCAAGTTGATGGTGACGGCCATGATCTCGAGACCGAGCAGCACGAAGAGCACGGAGTTCTGCACCTCGTCGATCACTTCCCAGAAACCGTCGATGCTTGCGTGGTTGATGCGTTCTTTGGGTTGATTTCGATTGAAGTGGCGCATCGCGATGCCGGCCACGACGGCTTCAAGCGGCGCGGAGAGATTCATCGCATCGGCCAATACGTAGCCGCCAATGGCGAGGGCGACGGTAAAGAGAATGTCGACCTGGTAGGAGTCGACACGGCGCATTAACTGCGAGGTAAGCCAGGCGGCGGCAAGGCCGACAGCGATGCCGCCCCCGGCCTTGAGCAGCAGGAAACCGGCGATGTGCAGGGGCGTGGGAGCCGCTCCGCGAGCGACGTCGAGCAAGGTCAGAAAGAGGACTGCGCCGATGCCGTCGTTGAAGAGAGACTCGCCGGCAAGCTGGGCTTGAATGGCCCTGGGCACGCCGGTGCGGCGCAGCATTTCAAGCACAGCGATGGGATCTGTGGGCGAGATGAGCGCGCCGAAGATGAGGCACTGCATCCAGGGAAGGCGCATGGCGGTGAGCAGGAACATGAGCCCGGCAACGAGGAACACGGAGAGCACCGTGCCGACGACGGAGAGCAGCGAGACGGTCAGCTTTTCTTTTGCCAGTTGCTCGAGGTCGAGCAGAAAGGCTCCGGCAAAGAGCAGCAGGGGCAACATGCCGTGGAGAATCACGCTTTCAAAGTCGATGTGGTGAACCAGGTTCAGAGCCCACGCATGAAATTGCGGCGCCACCTGGTCCGCGCCGATGAGGGCAACCGAGGCCAGCACGGTGAGGAGCATGGTTCCGACCGTGATGGGCAGCTTGAGCCAGCGGGTGCTGATCATGCCGAAGAGCGCGGCGATGGCGAACAGAACGCTGAGGACCTGGAGAGTCGTCATGAGTGCTGCCCTGGCGGGCTGCATTCATGGTAACGGAGATCAGTGGCCAGTGGACAGCGATCAGGCGAGCAGTTTTGCGGCGTCTTTGGCCAAGTAGGTAACGGCAAAGTCTGCGCCGGCGCGGCGAATGCCGATGAGCGACTCGAGGATGGCGCGATCGCGGTCGAGCCAGCCTTTCGCGAAGGCGGCCTGGAGCATGGAGTACTCGCCCGAGACCTGGTAGGCGCCGATGGGCACATCGACACGTTCGCGCGCGGCGCGGATGACGTCGAGATAAGGCATGGCCGGCTTCATCAGGATCATGTCGGCGCCTTCTTCGAGGTCGAGGTCGATTTCGCGCATCGCCTCGCGGAGGTTGGCGCCGTCCATCTGGTAGGTTTTGCGGTCGCCAAACTGGGGCGCGGAGTCGGCGGCTTCGCGGAAGGGGCCGTAGAAGGCGGAGGCGAATTTGGAGGCGTAGCTGAGGATGGGGGTCTGCGAGCAGCCTTCGCTGTCGAGAGCCTTGCGAATGGCTGCGACGCGGCCATCCATCATGTCGCTGGGAGCAACGATGTCGGCCCCGGCCTTGGCCTGGCTGACGGCGGTGCGGGCCAGCAGTTTGAGGGTGGAATCGTTGTCGACCTCGAAGCCGTCGCGTCCCTGGACGATAATGCCGCAGTGGCCGTGCGTGGTGTACTCGCAGAGACAGACGTCGGCGATGAGGACGAGCTTTTTAGAGGCGTCGGAATGGCGGATAGCGCGCAGGGTCTGCTGCACGATGCCGCCCTCTTCCCACGCGCCTGCGCCTTGTTCGTCTTTCGATTCCGGCAGGCCGAAAAGCAACAGGCCGCCAAGACCCAGACTGGCGGCTTCTTCGGCTTCGCGCACGGCTTCGTCGACGGAGAGGTTGAAGACGCCTGGCATGGAGGCGACTTCGCGGCGGACGCCTTCGCCGGGACAGATAAAGAGCGGATAGATCAGGTCGCCGGGCTCAAGGACCGTTTCGCGCACCAGGGCGCGCATGGAATCGCTGCGCCGAAGGCGGCGCAACCGCATCTGAGGGAAACTCATGGATAAATTGTAGTCGAAAGGCGGTGAAAATGAGACGAAGTGCAGTAGGGAGGTTGATGCCATTTCGCGGGGAAGTTACGATGAGGGTGGGCCCAATCACAGTTTTCATACCTCAAATTCATGAAATGAGCGGAGGAAATCCTTTGCGGCAGACGCGCGGGTTTTTGATCATCAGCGGATTTATGCTTTCAATTCTGTTTGCGGTTCAGGCGAGCAAGGCGCAACAAACCGGCATGGACAGGGACCAGCAGGCGCAGGTGATGGGCATGTTGCGAGATGCGCACGCCGAGGTCAAGAAGCACTACTACGACCCGAAGCTGCAGGGCGTGGATTGGGACGCACGCTACCAGCACTATCAGGAACTTCTGGGCAAGGCGCACAGCCTGGGCGAGGGGTTCAGGATCGTGGCTGCATACTTAAGCGGGCTGAAGGACTCGCACACCTACTTTGTGCCTCCTCCGCGGGCAACCCGCTTTGACTCCGGCTATCGATTCGCAGTGGTGGGCGACAACTGTTTTGTTACCGAGATTCGGCCCAGGACAGAGGCGGCGGAAAAGCTGCATATCGGCGACCAGATTGTGAAATTGGATGGCTTCGATGTGAATCGGGAAGATTTTCACGACCTGAGCTACTACTACAACATTCTTGCGCCGCGGATTTCAGAGCAGCTCGATTTGCGTTCTCCGGACGGAGCGACGCGGCAGGTAGTGGTGAACGGGGTAACAAGGAACAACAAGAAGGTAGTGGACCTGACCAATTCAACCGATGTCAACGACCTGGTGCGCGAGAGCGAAGATCAAGATCACGCAATACGGTCGAAAGTTGTGGAACAGGGAGACGCCGCGATCTGGAAGCTGCAGCAATTCGATCTGGACTATGACCACGTCGCCAATGAAATGAGCATCGCGCGCAAGCACAAGGCGCTGATCCTGGATCTGCGGGGGAATCCTGGCGGCAGCATTGATACGTTGAAGTGGATTGTGGGGATGCTGTTTGAGCAGGACGTGAAGATTGGCGACCGGGTGGGCAAGAAGGAAAACAAGCCGATGATCGCCAAGCATCTGGGCAGCTCATTCAACGGCAAGCTCGTGGTGCTGGTTGATTCGGGTTCGGCATCGGCGGCAGAGCTCCTGTCCAGGGTCGTTCAGCTCGAACATCGCGGGACGGTGATCGGCGACAAAACTGCCGGAGCGGTGATGGAAGCCAGGGTGTACCCGGACTCCCAGGGTGCGGACGTGAAGATCTTCTACGGATTTGTGGTGACGGATGCCAACTTGATCATGAGCGACGGCAAGAGCCTGGAAAAGACAGGAGTGACGCCGGACGAAGTGCTGTTGCCGACTGGCGCAGATCTGGCCGCGGGGCGTGACGTGGTGCTGGCGCGCGCCGCGGAGTTAGTTGGCGTGAAGCTGGATCCCGTGGAGGCAGGGAAGCTGTTCCCCTACGAGTGGACGCCGCTTAACGACTGAAGCCGATATGCATTTCAGAGCTGATCGTAGAGGGACGAATTGCGATAGCCGAGCAGCATGACGAGGGTCCAGATGCCCATGGCGGTTCCGAAGGGGAACTTGAGCAGGCAGAAGATGGCCGCAACGATCGCGACGAGGCGGCCCCAGCGCGAGTGCTCCATCAGGCCCCATCCGGCGGCGAATGCCAGCGCGGCGCGCAGCAGCAACACGACCCAGATGAGATGAAGAAAAGCCGGACCCATCCAGAACGGAGGCATGACGCCGTTCCCCCATGGTCCGTGTGTCCAGGGACCGAAACCGCCGGAAAAGAAAGACTTGGCAAACATGAGTCCGGCGAAGCCAGTGACCAGCGAAATGCCTGCGTAGACCATCCAGAAGATGCCGAGGACGCGAATCTTGCCGGCGTAGCTTTCGAGCAGGAACTCGAGGCCGGGAACAGGGGGAACAACCGGCGCCATTGGACGTCCGCACTTGGGGCAAAAGGCCTGCCCCGCTTCCAAAGCCTGACCACAACCGCTGCAGAACATAAGGCCCCCTCTACAGATGTCGAACACAGATCATTACGAAGCCGGGAGCCTCCTGGTTCCAGTTCAAGGGCGGAAACTAGCGGCTGGAAGGCGCGATTCGCTTCTCCCACCGTTCATCATGGCGGTCGTCGCGGAAGACGATGGCAATAATCCGGCCATCGGCGTCGCGCTGGGCGATAAGGCGCGAGATGCTTGAGCCGGCCGGATAAAAAAGTTCGGTGGGCGACTCGGCGGCCAGCTCGGAGTTTTGTCCGTAGCGGTCTCTTCCGTAGAGACGATCGTTTTGCCAGAAGATCGTCAGGGCGTGTACACCGTTCTGCTCAACGTATTCGCCAACCAGGTTATCCACCTGCGACTCTGTAAGCCGGATGGCGGGCGGGTGCAAAGGGACGACCAGTCGCTCAGCAAGGGCAGGCATCTCCGGCTGAGGTTCAGGGGCGGCGCTGTGGCCAGGCTTGGCGATGGGCTGCTGTTCAAGGTGGTGATCCAGGAGCCAGCGCGGCAGCTCTGGTTCGTTGTAGGCGCGGGTCCAGCAATCGTGCGGCAGTCCCTGGTAGAGCCACAGCCGGATATGGCCACCGGCCTCCTTGAAGGCTTCGAACATCATTTCGCTCTGGCGGGGCGCGACCACAAAATCTTCCGTACCGTGGAAGATCCAGATCGGGGTTCGCCCGAGGGCGCGGGCATATTCGCCGGGCAGAGTCGCGGATTGTTTCCAGCGGTCAGGGGCGTAACTCCAAAAGATGCCTCCGGCGGCAATAGCTACCGCGGCCCAGCGATGGGGATGCAGACGGGCCAGTTCCCAGGCGCCGTACCCGCCGAGAGAAAGGCCGGTGAGATAAGTACGGTCAGGGTCGCCGTGGAACTCCGCGGTTTCGCGGTCGAGCGCGGCCATGGCCAGTTGCAGCGAGCCTGTGTCGGTCCAGTAGTGGTCCTGGGGGCACTGCGGCATGACGATGACAAAGGGCCAGCGTTCCGGGTGGTCGCGGACAGCTTCCGGAAGGCCAATCTGCGTTTGCCACATGCCTTCGGAACCCCGTTCTCCGCGGCCATGAAGGAACAGGATGATGGGCCAGAGCTTGCCGTCGTCGCGGCGCCACTCTTCGGGCAGGTAGACTTGGAAGCGGTAGGAAACGCCGCCTAAGTCAATGCTGCGATTGAGGAAACCCGTTTCCTGCGGCAGCTTGGCGCGGTCTTTATGGGTTCTTCCTGAGGAAGCCAGTGCCATGGCTGGGAAAGGAGCCGAGACAAGGGCAAGGGAAACCGCAAAGAATCGTGCAAAACGCAGCATAACTGAACCCAAACACCACTATAGCTGGAGGGAAGGGGACTATAAGGCCGGAAAAGGCCTGGTTCCTGATCGGTAACGGAGACCGGCGGGGGCAATCGGCCTTGTTTTTCGGGCGCAGCCGGCTCCGCAACAGCCCACAATTTCCCTGCCTTTTCCTTGCGAGTTTCTTATGGCTTGCATGAAAGAATAAGACTGTATGCAACAGGGACTTGCAACCGTTTTTAACGCCGGAGATATGCTCGACCACTACCGGCTCGAGGCAACCGTTGCCCACAGCGGGATGTCGACCCTTTACAAGGCCACGGACATGAACACCGGGAAGCTGGTTGCCATCAAGGTTCCAAATGCCGAGATGGAGGCGGACCCGGTTTTGCTGGAGCGCTTCAAGCGGGAGCAGGAGATCGGCCAGGAGCTGGATCACCCCGGCATCGTGAAGACGTTCGACGGCGAAAAGCGCAGCCGTCTTTACATGGTCATTGAATGGGTCGACGGAAAGCTGCTGCGTGCGCTCTTGAATGAGAAGCAGAAACTGCCCGTCGATCGCGCCGAGCTGATCACGCTGGGTATCTGCGAGGCGCTTGACTACATGCACAAGCATGGCGTGGTTCATCGCGATCTGAAGCCTGAAAACGTGATGGTGGATGACTGGAACCGGATCAAGCTGATCGATTTCGGCATTGCCATGAAGGAAGATGCGCGGCGTCTGACCTTTGCCGGTCCATCGCCGATGCTGGGGACACCGGACTACATTTCTCCGGAGCAGGTGAAGGGCCAGCACGGCGACCAGCGCAGCGACATCTACGCAGTGGGAGCAATGCTGTACGAGATGTTGACGGGTCAGCCGCCGTTCACAGGGTCAAACCCGCTGGCGGTGATGAATGAGCGGCTCTTGCACGATCCCAAGCCGGCCAGCAAACTGAATCCCCAGATTTCTCCGCAGTTGCAGGAAATTCTTTATCGCGCGCTGGAACGCGACCCGCGCCACCGCTACGCGACGGCAGCCGAAATGGCCAAGGATCTGGAACACCAGGATCAGATAGGCGTGGATGAAGGCGGACGCCGACCGGCGCTGCACCAGCGGATGTCTTTGGGCGGGCGCAAGATGCTGCTCTATGCGAGCCTGGCGCTGGTGCCGCTGCTTCTGTTCGGCCTGATGATGATGCTGGCTCATCGATGAGTCGGCGGGTCATCGGTTTTGCCCACCTGCCATGAAGATGCAAGGATAGCGGTGATCGGCGTAGTCTTATTGTGTTCGCCGATCCCGGCGCGGCACTCTGCGCGCCTATTTCAAAGGAATTCTGATGAAATCGCTCAAAGCAGCCATTCTTGTTCTGGCGTTGATCCCCACCCTGGCGCAAGCGGAGAAGAAGCCGAAAAAGCCGAGCCTTCCCGAGGTCTTCGAGCAGGCGCACCTTGTGTATGTGCAGGCAGTGGACGGAACCGAGTTTGACTCCAACGTGCCGGCGGCGGATCGGATGGCCGATTGCCGCCGTGCGAGATGCTATAAGGCTCATGGGGCCGTTATACGATCTCGCCGGAGCGCGGGAAGGCCGATCTGGTGATCTTGGTCCGCAAGGGACGGCCGGGAGAAGGCAGACCCGCGGCCAGCATCAGCGCACTGCAAGATCCGCATATGGGAGGGGGCGCAGATACAACGGCACCCGACTCGAGCCGCGCGCAGATGCCTGGGATGGGCGGAGGCAGTGGGGCCGGCGTTGGCGACGATCAGCTCAAGGTTTGCGCGCTCAATCCGGACGGAAAGCCTGGCAAAGATCTTTGGAGCCGCACGGTGACGGGCGGGTTGGATGCACCGCGTCTGCTCCTGTTTGCGCAATTCAAAGAGGCGGTCGAGAAGGCTTATCCGAATCCCGCTGCCACTTCACCTGCAACCCAGTAATCGTCTCCCTTAGACTTGATGGATCGGCGATTCCGTTAGGGAATCGGTCTCAGGGTTGCGCGCTGTATTCAGCTACGGAGTCGAACGCAGGCGAGCCGCCGTCATCTCCGTCCTCATCTTCTGAGTCCTCGGGGGCTTTGATGGCGAAGGCGCCGCGCATGATCAGCGGCGTAAGGAGCGTGGTGAGAAGCACCACGGTGACCATCACGGCGACTTCGGGTTGCTTGAAGATTCCCGAGCTTGCGCCCATCGCGGTTACGATTAATCCAACTTCACCGCGGGATATCATGCCGCAGCCGACGCGGAAGCTGCGCACGGGTCCCATGCCCATGCCGAGCGCCGCCATGCCGCAGCCCAGCAGCTTGCTGACGACAGCAACAATAAAGATTACGCCCAACAGCAGCCAGTGGCCGCCGAGTGCGCGGAAGTTGCTGGAAAGACCGATGGAGACAAAGAAGAGCGGAATCAGAAGTCCATGGCCGATGGCGTAGAAGGTGCGCTCGATCAGCGTCTTGAGTTTCGCGCCGGCAAAGACGTAACCGAGCAAATAGGCGCCGGTGATGCCGGCAACGCTGCCCAGCCACTCAGCGCTGATGGCGTAGAGCAGCACCATGGCCAGCACGCAACTGGTGACGGCTTCGTTGACGTCCAGCTTGCGGAAGAGCCGAATGAGGGGATCGATCCAGCGCTGCGCGGCGCCGTAGGCGACAAAGAAGAAGACTCCGACGCAGGTGGCGGTGAGGGTCATCTGCACTACTAGCGGATGAAGAGCGGCAAAAGGAACGTGTTGCACCAGCCAGTAAGAGAGAGCCGGCGCCACGCCGAAGGCGCTGGGACCGATGGGACTGACCGAAGCGGCCAGAAATGCGAGAACGAAAAGGCCCATCACGTCGTCGATGACCGCTGCGCCGAGAATCACAGATGCCTCGGGGGTGGTCATCTTGCCGGCGTCCATCAGCGTGCGTGCAGAGATGGAGACGCTGGTGGCGGTGAGCGCGCCCCCCAGGAAACACGAGCTCGCCCACGGGAGTCCGAGAAGATGCGCCGCCCCGGCACCCAGAAAGAACGGCCAGATGACGCCGAGCAGAGCCACCAGGAACGCCGTAGCGCTGGCCTCTTTCATGCGATCGATGTCGGTCTCCAGCCCCGCGATGAACATCAGGACGAAGCCGCCAATTTGCGCGAGAAGCAGGAAGGAATCGGCCGCTGGCGTGCCGCTGAACAGGTGCATGTGCAGCATGTCGAAGCAGCCGGGACCAGCCACTACGCCCACCATCAACTCGCCGAGAATGGCGGGAATGCCGTAGCGGGTGAAGATAGCGGCGACAATCTTCCCTGCGGGAAGAAGAATGGCGATTAGAAGCGCCAATTGCAGAGCTGGGGGCATCCCTCTCCTACTCGGAAGCGGCCAGAGCAGGAACAATGTCCTGGTTTTTGGATTTGCGGCCGCGGGGAGTCAGCTTGGCGCGCAGCCCTGTGAATACTCCACGTTCAATGCCTTCGCGGCGCATGGTGCGAAGGGTGGTCGCCTGGCGGCGGGCCAGGTCGGCCTGCACATCGTTGGCGGCGAGCTCAACCGCTTTTTGCGTGTGTTCGGCGGCCTGGTCGCAGATGCGCAAGCGCATAAGCAACTCGCCAAATTTCAGCCGGGCGATAAAGCTGTCCGGGGCCTGGCTTACAGCCTCGCGCATCTCTTCCATGGCTTCCTGCGCCTGCAAATCAACGCAGAGCGCCATGCCCAGCAACACTCGGACTTCAGGCACGCGGGGCGCCAATTCAACGGCCTCGCGCAGGCTCACGATCAGGTCCTTGCGTTCCTCCGGTTGCAGGACGCGCGGATCGCGGAACATGCGCTGTAATTGGCCTGAGGCTTTCTGCCCCAACACATCGGGCAGCGCCAAAGGGGCTGAAGCAGGAGGCGCGATGAAAAGCCTCTCCCCATCAGTATGAGCGGATTCGTTTAGCATTTTCATTTTTTTAAGCTCCATCGTAATGGGACGGACAGATCTAGAAAAATCGTGCAGCAAGGTTATGGCAGACAAACTAACCTTGCTGCACCAGGAGAATGATCAGGTGAAACTAAGCGACGGCTGCCTGCTCGGCGGCATGCATGAAGTCCGGAGCGGGACGAAATACGAATTCCGGATATCCAAGCTGTCCCATTTCAGGCAGATCCAGACCAGCGACTTCGGTCTCGATCGAAACGCGCTGACCGATGATGATGTCGAGGATCCAGTTGAGGACGAAGCTGAAGGTGAACACGAAACCGACCAGCGTAGCGACGCCGATGATTTGCGCCACCAACTGGCTGGCATCTCCATAGAAGAGGCCGGTTACGGAGCCCGTAACGCCATTCCAGGAGCCACCGTAGTTGCTGGTGCCGTCCGCAAACAGGCCGACGGAGAGTACACCCCAGAGTCCGCAGGTTCCGTGCACCGAGATGGCGCCGACTGGGTCGTCGACTTTGAGGTGATTCTCAACAAAGGCGACGCTGAAGCAGACCAGCACGCCGGCGACGAAGCCGATGATGGCAGCGCCGGAGGTGCTGACAAATCCGCTGGGCGCGGTGATGGCGACCAGACCAGCCAGCAATCCGTTGCCGCTCATCGAGGCATCGGGCTTGCCTTTGAAGACCCACATGTAGAGCAGCGCGCCGAAGGTTCCGGTGCAACCGGCCAACATGGTGTCAACGGCGATGGTGCCGATGCGCAGGTTGCCGGCGGCGGAAGCGCCAAGAGTACTGCCAGGGTTGAATCCAAACCAGCCGAAGGCCAGAATGAAGCAGCCGATCAGGACCGCGGAGATGTCGTGGCCGATGATGGCATTGGCAGAACCGTCGCGGTTGAACTTGCCGATGCGCGGACCGACAATCATCGCGAGAGCCAAGGCTGTCACGCCGCCAACAGCATGGACGACGCCCGATCCGGCAAAGTCGCAGTAGCCTTTTCCGAGTCCGGCATTTGTGCCCAACTGCGAGAGCCATCCGCCGCCCCAGGCCCAGTTGCCGTAAAGGGGATAGGTAAAGGCGCCCATCAGCACCGACGAAACCGCAAACGCGGCAAACTTCCACCGTTCCGCGGCCGCGCCGGTCACGATGGTCAGGGCCGTATCCATGAACACCATTTCAAACAGGAAGATCACCATGACGCCGACGTCATAGGTGTGTCCGGCCAGGAACATGCCGCACTGTCCGAAGATGCCCCAATGGGTGCCGAAAAGCGTGATTGGAAATTCGCTGTTGAGCGACTGCAAGCCGCCCAGGTTGCCGTTTCCGGCCGCGCCACCCATCTGGATGGCGAAGCCTATGATCCAGTAGGCGAACAGCCCGCACGCATACACGAAGAAGTTCATCATGTAGGTGTGGTTGGCGTTCTTGACCCGGCATAATCCCGCTTCGACCATCGCGAAACCTGCCTGCATGAACATGACGAGGAAGCCGGTTACCAGCGTCCACACGAAGTTGATGGCGATTTTGTTCTGGCCGACCTGGTTGCCCACGTCGCCCAGAGTGAGGCCGGCCTTGGCGTCGGCCACGGGCACATCGTTGACGGTGCCAGTGAGCACGCCCCCGGGATCCCCGTTAGCCTGTGTTGCGGTGGTGGGCGCGGCCGCGAGCGCGCCCTTCAACTCAGCAGCCGACGCGGATGGTGCCGAGTCTGCTCGAGCCACAGTCGCTGCGCCTGCCAACAGTACAACGGCCAGGGCGCAAGTCCAAGTTGCAAAGCGTGCAATTCTCATCAGGTTTCGCTCCATGAGTGGGTTGATAATCGCAGGGGATGTTTGGAGAAGTGCCATCAGGCCTTCCAGATGGCGTTTTTACTGACTGCCGGCGCCAGAACGTAGCAGATTCCAACGAGCGAAATAGCCAGTCCCAGGATCGACGTCACCATTCGTCCGCCAACGCCCGCCGTTAGGTGAATTCCGAAAAGAACGGTGAGCCAGCCCAATAGCACCACCACCACTCCAATCAGCTTCATTACCGCCGGTTGTGCGCCGGCGCCTGTCTTGCCCTCTGTGGGTTTGAGCTTGATGAACCCCACAAGAGCTACGACGACGACAACCGCGCCGACGATGAGCGACAACTTGCCCGCGCCCGATGCGAAGAATGCTATTCCAGCGCAGACTGCTGTCAGCCCCGCCATGAATAGCGCGAAATCCCTGCCTTGCGTTTTTGTTGCTGCCATTACTGCCCTCCTCGATTGGTTTTCAGAATGTCGAATGCACACCGCAACTGCCGGATGGTTTGGAAAGCCCGCAGTTCCTGATCCCCGATCCCATCCGTTCGCCAGCCCTGACACAATGCAGACCGGTCTGACAAAATCATGAACAACTAAGTGGCGCTGAAGTTAATCGTCCCAACTCGCCCTGTTCCACGTTGAAGTGAAAGCCAAACAGCCTTGCCCGCATGGCGATGGATGCAACGCGCTCAAACGTCTCGTTGGAGCGGCTAACGCTGCCCGTCATCATCAGTTCAAGCCGGTGAAGAGGGTCTGCGCGGAACATCCGAAGCTCGGCTGTTATGACCGCGGGAAACGACTTGAAAATCGTTTCGCGCAAACTCAGTGCATCCCGCAACGCCTGCAAAGTCTGGTTCTCTCTGGCCAGATGCGCCGGCAGATCCTTGTCCCATTGATCGGCGGGCCGCATCAACCAGTCGCATTCCACTGAATCTCCTCTCCACTCGAATCGCAACAGGAGAAGGGGTTCCCTGGAAAACGCGCCGAATCGTAGCTTTCTACGCACCTTATTCAGGAATTCAGCGGCATCCAGAAGTTCCTTCATTGGCGGAGCAGTACCTCCCGTGCGGGCTTCTGCGTCGGCAAGGCGAGGAACACAATGAACTGTGCCAGAACGGTGAACTCCGCAATCATGGGCGTTCCAACTTGCGCGCGCATAACGATAAGCAAAACCACCATGGCGCACCACTGCCAGCGCGAGCTTCTGAGCCGGTCAATCCGGTTCTTCAAAGTGAATAGTCTTTGGGGCGCGATTCCGCGGATATCAGAGAATTCGGCCCGCGCGCGAAAGCACGCTACCGCAAAGAAAGCCGAAAGTAGGACTTCAACCAGAAGCGCCTGGGTACTCATTGTTCCTCCAACCGATTCGGTCAACACGTGACCGGTTACTCGCGGATACACCTCTACGCCGAACTCTGCAGTGCGACTGCATAGAACAAGCGGCCAAGATTCAGAAGTGACATTCCATTTACGCCGGGAATGTGGCTGTACTTCGGGATGAGTGGATTCCCCAACCGTCCCCTAAGCCCGAGCGCTTCTTTGCCAATCAACTATGAACAGAGGCTAAAGCGCGGGAGGCTGGAAAACAATCTATGCTTTGGTATAGAAAAACGCGTCTGAAATGAGGGCAGTATAAGGATATAAGGACGGTATAAGGATTCAGTTTCAAAACCCTTTGTGTTCGCCAGCGCCGGCGGACCACGAAGGCTCCTTCACCCGCTCGCATATCTTCACCAATTCGGCAAGCGAGCCGGCCTGCATTTTTTCCATCACCTGGCGGCGATGCAGCTTGACGGTAATCTCGCTCAAATTCAGTTCGCCCGCGATCTGCTTGTTCAAGAGGCCGGCAGTCACCATCGCCATCACTTCGCGCTCCCGCGGCGTAAGCGAGTCGATGCGCGCGCGAATCGAATCAAGAACCGCGTCTTCTTTGCGGCGGCTTCTGTCCGCTGCGAAGGCCTGCTCGACGGCGTGCAGCAGTTCTTCCTTTTGAAACGGCTTGGTCAGGAACTCGATTGCGCCCGCTTTCATGACTTTGCGGACCATGGGAACGTCTCCATGCGCGGTCATGAAGATTACAGGGATTTTGATTCCCAGTTTTCGCAGCCGTTCCTGAAACTCAACGCCGCTGATTCCGGGGAGCCGCGCGTCTAGAAGCAGGCATCCCGGCATGGCATCAGACCAGTTTGCCTTGAAACCCTCCGCGGTGGAATAGCATATGGCCTTGATGCCGACGGCCTCAAGGAAATTGCTGAGCCCTTCGCGAATCGACTCATCGTCGTCGACGATGAAAACCGTCTCTTTCGGTTCGATTGCGGCCTCCGGTTCTTTCGTCATGATTGCGCCCGCAGCGTGAATTTCAGGACTGCTCCGCCGCGCGTGGGGTTTTCAGCCCAAAGCCGGCCGTCATGTGCTTCGATTATGCTACGGCAAATTGCCAGGCCCATTCCGGTCCCGTTTGTTTTGGTAGTGAAAAAAGGCTCGAACATTCTCTCAGCGGCGGAAGGCGCAATTCCGGAACCATGATCCTCCACCGCGACAAGGATCTCTCCGTCTGCAAAGTTTTCCGATCGAATGATGAGTTCACGAGGAATTGCGACCTGCATCATCGCATCCATGCCGTTGATCGCGAGGTTAAGAAGCACCTGCTGAATCTGTACCGGGTCCATCTCCAATTGCGGAAGGTTGCCGGCGAGTAGAAGCCGTATTGAAACGTCGCGGCGGATGGCCTCGTCGCGTAACAGGCGCGCCATCTCCCGGATCACTCCGTTGACATCGGTCAGTTCGCGCACCTGCGCATCCTTGCGAAACAGCGCGCGAACTCGGCTCACAACAACGCTGGCGCGCGTACTCTCCTGGACGATTTTCTCTGCGGTGGCTGCCGCTCTTTCAAGATTCGCAGGCACGCTGCTCAGCCACTCCCGGCACGCATATGCATGGGTGACGACCGCGGTGAGAGGCTGGTTGAGTTCATGGGCAATGGATGCCGCCATTTCCGCCATGCTCATCGAGCGCAGCAAACGGGTGAGGTCGTCCTGCGCCTGCATCAGGCTTTGCTGCGCACTGTGCTGCTGTTCGATCTCGATGTGGATGCCGTACCAGCACGCGATGCGCCCGTCTCCGGAGCGTTGCGGAATGCTGCGCACCAGAAACCAGCGATACGCGTTGTCCGCGCCGCGCACGCGGGCCTCAATCTCGAACCTGCCGCCGCTTGTCAGGGCCTCCTGCCAGCCGCTTCGAAAGAGCGGCAAGTCCTCAGGGTGGATCACATTGAAGAATGCATCTTCGGCCAGCATCTCATTCCGCTGGCCGAGATATTCGCATAGGTGATGGTTGCAGTATTCAATGTGTCCTGCTGCGTCAGTACGCCACAGCTGCTGCGGAATCGCTTCAGTGAGCAAACGAAGTTGGCGCTCGCTTTCCTTTATCTCCTGATTGGATTGCTGCAACTCGGCGGTGCGCTCATGAACCTTCGCTTCAAGTTGATCGCGGGCAAACCGAATTGCGTTCTCAGCTCGTTTTCGCGCCGAGCTCACGATGGTAATAGCGATTGCACATACGATGAACGCCGCCAGAAAGCTCTGCGAATCGGTTGCCACTTTGATGGAGAAGAATGGCGGGATGAAGAAATACGCGACGATCAGGGATGAAAGCCCTACCGCGACAAAGCCGGCGACTATTCCACCGAACCAGGCACTGCCCATGATGGCACCGAAAAAGAGAAAAACGAAGGGATAGGCGATCACGTGCTGCAGAAGCATCGTCCAAAGGAAAGCCACGAGAACAAAGGACACAGCGATCGCGAACGGCCTGATCGCGTAGTTCATTGGCCAGTCGGAAAAGTGGACTCGTTCAGTGCCCTGCATGGTAAGTCTAATCGTAAACTGAATGACCCCGATTCCGATGGGGTAACTGAGAGATAGGCCTTAAGGCAGCCGCCGCGAAGGTCGAAATGCCGGCGGATGTATGATTCAAAGTGAAGTTTTTCAGGCTCAATTAAAGGAATCTACGCATGCGACGGTTTCGCCTTTCTTCATTTATTTGCATTTTTTCCATGGCTATTTTGGCCGCGCCTGCCGTGCTGGCCGGCGAATCGATTCCGCTCACGGTCGACGCCACAAAAACTCAGCAGAAGATTCTTTACGTCCATGAAGTCATCCCGGTGAAGCCCGGGCCACTGACTCTTTACTATCCAAAATGGATTCCCGGCGAGCACAGCCCGGATGGTCCAATCACAAGTTTGACGGGCCTCAAGTTCGAAGCCGGCGGCAAGACGATTCCCTGGCGGCGCGACCTCCTGGATGTCTACACCTTTCATCTTGAGATTCCTGACGGCGTCAGCCACCTCGATGCGAACTATGACTTCATTGAGCCCTTGGATTATTCGGCAACCGACAAGCTGATGGTTCTGGAATGGAGTTACGTTATTCTCTATCCGTCCGGAACCCCCGCCCAGCAACAAAGCTATCAAGCGAAGCTGCTGCTGCCCGATGGCTGGAAGTTCGGCACTTCGCTGTCGGTCGAGAGTCAATCGGGCAATCAGGTCTTGTTCAAGCCGATCTCGCTGGATATGCTTGTGGACGCGCCCGTGATTGCCGGCGAGTACTATCGCGCCATCGACATTACGCCACCGGGCGAACCGATCCATCATGAACTCGACATGGCCGCCGACAGCGAGGCAGCGCTGAAGATGAGCCTGGAAAATCAGAAGGAGATGGTCAATCTGGTTGCCGAGTCGGGCAAGCTCTTCGGCACGCGGCATTATCGCGACTATCACTTTCTGCTCGCGCTCAGCGATCACGTGGCGCACTTTGGCCTGGAACATCACGAGTCGAACGACAGCCGCCTGCCCGAGCGCGCCTTGCTGATGCCGACCTCCGGCATGTCGCTGGGCAGCTTGCTGGCGCATGAGTTTGTTCACTCCTGGAATGGCAAGTTTCGCCGCCCGGCCGATTTGACGGCCCCGTATTACGAAGAGCCGATGGAGACGGATCTGTTGTGGGGCTACGAGGGGCTGACGGATTATCTTGGGCCGATGCTCGCCGCGCGTAGCGGCTTGTGGACGGCCGAGGAGTATCAACAGTATCTGGCCGGCATCGCGGCCGCGCTTGGACCCGGCCGGCCAGGGCGCACGTGGCGTCCGCTGCTGGACACGGCGGTTGGAGAGCCAGGCATGGACGGCGGCAGAGGCTGGTTCACCTGGCGGCGCGGCACCGACTACTACGATGAAGGCGACCTGCTATGGCTTGAAGTTGCCACCATCATTCATCGCGAGTCGCATGGCGAGAAGTCGATTGACGACTTCTGTCAAGCCTTCCATGGAGGCCCCAATAACGGACCCGAGGTGAAGACGTACACCTTCGATGAGTTGATGAGCGCGCTGAATGCGATAGCGCCCTTTGACTGGGCCACGTTCTTTCACACAAGGCTCGATTCCACCTCGGCCGAGGCGCCGATGGGCGGTATTGAGAATGGCGGCTGGAAGCTGGAATTCAACAGCGAGCCTACAAAATCGTCAGAGGGTCGCCGCAGTCTTGGCGACGATGTCTATTCAATCGGGTTGCAGCTCAGTCCCGATGGAACAGTGGGCGATGCGCTCATGGGTGGTCCGTCATTCGAGGCCGGGCTTTCTTCCGGGATGAAGGTCATCGGCGTGAACGGCCGCGTCTACTCGCGGGAGGTGCTCGAGGACGCGATCAAAGGCTCGAAGGATAGCGCGCAGCCGATTACGCTCCTGGCCGTCGACGATGAATACATTCGTACCTTCACCATTAACTACCACGGCGGCGAAAGGCATCCGCACCTGGTGCGCGTCAGCGGCAAGCCGGATTATCTCGACGAGTTGATCAAGCCGCGAGCCGCAAGCAAGTAGCGTGCGCCGCGGTCTTCCCCATTGAGCGAAGGCACGGCATCAGTCGTGGCTTGAAGGCAAGATTCGCGGGGGAGCAGCGGGCAGCGGAGACATTCCACGCTCAATCGCGAGCATCCATTCGGCGACCTCAAGACGGAACTGCGCGACGTCAATGCCGCCGAAATGTGCGGGGAAGTGCTCCAGACGCCGCAACGCTCTCCCCAAAAGGGAGAGCGCTCCAGCAGAGTTACCGGCATTGAGATGATGAAAAGCGGCGGTGACCTGAATCAGCGCCTGAAGGAAGGTTTTCTCCGGCTCTTTGAGCGTGAGCCAGAGGCTTTCCCAATGTTCATGAGCTAGGAAGAACCTGCCGCTGTCGTAGCAGGCAAGTCCTTCTTCGAGCTCTGGGCATTTCCAGTCAAGAGGCACGCTTTCAGCATAGGCGATCCTGCCGCCTCCGGCGTGCATTTCATCTAGCGGAAGACCTACTCAGCATTCTCGACTGCGGCCATGGTTTGCGGGTCTCCTGTTGGCGTGGACATTCGCGCATTGACTGGTTTTCCGACTGGCCGTGTATTGTCCTGTCCCTGTCCTGTTGCGGGCTGGCCGTCTGACTGCGGTGTGCCTGATGCGGGCGCTGGCGCTGGTGGCGGCGGAGGCGGCGCGGCATGGGCCGCTTCGTAGCGTTGCAATTTGTAGAATACAGGCGTGACCTCGAACGGCATCTTGTCGCGCGCGTTCATAGGCGCATAGCGCTTGGCGTCGAGCATGTGCACCGAGTCGTCCCAGGGATCGACCTTGAGCCAACTGCCGAGCGGCAGAGCCGCGGTCTGGTTCAGGTCGTCCCAGTTGATCTTGGGCGCCATCTTGCCCAGGTCCGCCATCCAGGGCGTGCCGTCGGGCTTCAACAGCGAGTCGCCGAGCGTAGGCGTGTTCTGCGCCTTCAGCACCTTCGACCGGTCAACCAACTGCGCGTAGTAGAGTCCGGCGCTGGCCAGGCGGTCCTTGTACATCGAGGCCTCCAGATACTCCATCGCCTTCTTGGCGGCCTCTTCGTTGTCGTGGTCGGAGTGGTACATGTTGATGCGCTGGAAGGTGGACTCGTCGGGGAACAGCAGACGGTCGTTGAAGGCATAACGGGTGTCGATATGGTGGCCCATGGCAACATGCGCCAGCTCCATCGCGATCACGCTGGCGATGGCTTCTTCGCTGGGCAGGCTGTCGATCAGGCCTTTGCTCAACAGGATAGTGTTGCCGACCGTGGTTGCTTCAATCGTGTCGGTCAACAGAACGCGCACATGAATCTGATCGGTGAAGGCGAGGTTGTTGGGCACCACGAGGTTAATGACGATCTGGCCGAGAACCTTGTCTTCGTAGCCGCCTTCGTCGAGCGGCGCCACCAGGCCGGCTTCGACCAAACGGTCGACGACGTTATTTTCAGCCTGCGTAATCCACATGCGCGAGGCTTGCAGCGGACCCACATCCTGCGAGTCGTTGCTGCGGTCAACAGCGTCGTCCACCTTCACGCTGACGTTCTCGCTGTCGCGCGTGGGCAGCTTGAGTGAGTAGCCCCAGAAGTGTGTTTGCGCTTTCAGGCCGACGGATTTGGCTGACTCTGTGCGCTGCGACTCTTCAACATAGACCGCGACCGGAAGCCAGATGCCGGGCTGCACGTTCATCCGCCAACTGTCGAAGTGGAAATAATATTTCGAGGCGTCTTCCTGGTTGGAGCCGGTGTAGGTTCCGTTGAAGCGGACCACGCTGCCGCCCTCGTCCTCGATCCAGATGCGGCCGTAGAAACGGCCCATGCCGTTGACCCTGGGATGCATGTCGAAGACCCAGGTTCTGACCGAGCCCAGAAACTCCTTGCGCACATAGCTGAAGGCATAGTGCTGCTGGTCGAAGCCGGTCGGATCAATGAACATCATCTGCATGAAGCCGATGTCGGAGTATGTGAATTTCTGCAGGCCGAGCAGGTTGGACAGCCCGGCAATGGCGCCGAACGATCCCTTGAAGAAGCCCTGCTTGACGGCGGTGCGGGGCGCATAGCCCTTGTCGAAAAACGCCTTGCCGAAGTCGACGCGGCTCAGGATGTACTGGTCGTTGACCGGCACTTCATAGAGCTTTTCGTCGGGGCGCGTGTCCTGGATGTAGGTCTCGACCAGGGGCGTGCGCATCTTGATGTCCTTGATCAGCACCTTTTCCTGGGCGATCGCCTTGTTGACGAGCGCCGCCTGTTCGGGAGTCAAAACGCGCGTCTGCTCGTATTTGGGCTGCTTCTTGGCGTACGCACAGGTTACGCTCATTGCGATCATCAGGAAGGTGAGTACGATTTTCCGAAATGTCATGTCAAACTCCTAAGCGATTTCATCAAGTCTCTTATCCGGTTACTGTTACCGTCCCAATGTTGCAAGACCACGCAGCCAGATCGTTATTGGCAATGCAACTGCTATGCCAACTGGAACGTGATGGTTATGTTGGTTGTCAAATCTACCGGCCGGCCGTCACGCGTTGCCGGTCGAAAACGTATTTGTTGCGCCACGCGGCGCGCCTCTTCGTCCAGACCGTGCCCCAGACCGCGCAACACACCCTGCACCACAACCTGGCCTGAGGAAGTAAATGTAACGCGCAGAACCACATCGCCCTGCACCTTCATTTCCCGCGCTTCGGCGGTGTATTGCACCGGCGGCTTTGAGATGACTTCGAGATTGGTTGACTCCACTGCGGCTACCGTTTTGGGAATCACCACAACCGCCGTCGCCGTAGGAATCCCGGCCGAACCCACCTTGCCATACGACCCGGCCGATCCGGTTCCGGTCGCGCCCGGTATGCCGGCTGAAGCTACCTTGCCGACCATTCCAGCGTTTGATCCGGATCGAAGACCATTGCCAATCCCCGTCGAACCCACAACGCCGTGCGGCGCAACGGCCGGGCCCTGCATGCCGCCGTAGGGATTGCCGATGGCCGCAATCGTTGCCGGCCGCGTGGCATTCGGATTCGGCCTCACGCCGAAGGTCTCTCCCAGGTGCACGGGCGCCGTTGAAGGCTTTACTTTGTTGTCCTGCGCGGGCATGGCTGCCGTCAAAGCGGCCTTGGGCTGCGGGGCCAGGATAATCGCCGGCTTGGGCGCGGCTTTCACCTCGGGCAGCGCGACTTTGGCTTCCATCTGGATCGGCTTCGGCTCCGGCTTGGGCTTCGGCATTTCGATCTTCGGAGCTTCCATTTGCAACTTGGGCGGCTCCGGAGGCGGCGGCAGCTTGGGCGGAGGAGGAACCTTGACCTTCTCTGGCGGGGGAGGAGTGGTGGGGACAATCAGCTCAGTGAACTCATACTTATGCACCTCAATGACATGCTTCACCGTCATGCTGATCACCAGCACCAAAGCGAGGATCGAGGCATTGATGGTCGCACTGGCAACAAAGGCCGCAGTTCCGCCTTCCGGCTCAGGGAGCGGTCCGAAGTTGGTTCTTCCTGGGGTGTAATCCATCGGCATAAATGCAATCCTCAATCAATTCTGCTGCTCCGGCGCTGCGTCAAGTTTTCTGCGCATGCGCCGGCGGAAGCATGGGGAACCCGGCCAAGTCGGCTCGCGAAAGCAATTCGGGAAACTTCGTTGATTGAATTGCACTTCTTCGCGTGTTTGATCTGAGCCGTAGAGGCGTTTCTTCAGGTATTATCTGCAGAAAATAAGGATTCGGAATACCACAAAGTCATAGTCTGCGCGTGACCAAGGTACCGATTGAATGCCACAAAAGTTGCAGTACATTTCCGCTCTAGCCGGTTCTCTCCTGTTTTCTTCTGAAACACTGCGCCGGGTCCAGATAAAAGCGCACGATTGGAAGGAACTGGAGTTGCGGTGGATGTTGGCGGCATGGAACAGGACTCCGGCTCTCTTGAAGTACTCTTATCGGGGTTGAAAAGAAGGGATCCATGAAACGGCGAGATTTTCTGCAAGGTCTTCCAGCAACAGCGGCTTTTTGTGCAATCGGTTCCCCGCTCACGCAAGCTTCGGCGGCAGAGGTGTCGGGCGAGCGCGGAGGCCCACTTGTCTTTGCCGCGCCAGGCTGCATCACCGGCCCAGTTGCACGCATGTTGATGCCGCCGCAGGGGGAGCCGCCTCTGCCGCAGAGCCCGCGGTTCAAGGGGCTGCGGTTTACAGGCCGGCAGCGCGACTACAAGGAGACGATCCACGCCGACACCTGGTACCCGAGTTGGGCAGCGGACGGGACGCTCTATAGCAGTTGCACCGATGGAACGGTGAACGATGCCATGGGTCGAGCGATAAGAATGAATTCGCAGTGGCGGGCGAGCGAAGCGTGGTTTCGTGAGATTGGGATCGGCGCTACGGATGGGCATACGCCATGCATTGAGAGCGATCGGTTCGGCACCACAGGCAACGCCACGCTCTCCGGCGACGACGCGTTCAATCTTTCTGTCACGCCACTGGAACCCTTCCGCCGCGCGAGTCCGCGGTACGAGGGCTACTATCCCTGCGCAAACTTCTTTCACAAAGGAGTCTGGTATTACGGCGGCTATTACTGTCACCGCTGGGTCAACAAGCACAACGTGCCCATCACCTACGAGAACGGCGGATTCGGCGGATTTCGGATTTCGCAGGACCGCGGCAAGAGCTGGCAGGATACGCCGCACGACGATCAGCATCCGCTATTCCCGGAGACGGGCCGCTGCTCCGGGAGCGCGGCGATCAAAATGGGGACACCTCATTTTGTGGACTTCGGTCGCGATCTGGAGCACTCGCCGGATGGTTATGCCTACCTCGTGGGGCATGGCACCTACAATCCGGACGGAATTGCCAATTGGTGCGGCGGCGATGCGGTTTCGATGGCGCGCGTGCGGCCTTCTCCGCAGACGATCAACGTCCCCGATGCATGGGAGTTCTTTGCTGGGCATGACGAGCGAGGCAGGCCGACCTGGACGAAGGATTTCTCGCGCATCGCACCGCTGATCAGCTGGCCTGGAGGAGCGGGGTGCGTCAACATCACGTATCAGCCGGCGCTCAAAAAGTATTTCGGTTTCCTATGCGGCGGCTGGGCCGATGGCGATTCGGGCTGCTATAACCTGTGGGTTGTTGAAAGCGACAGCTTGACCGGACCATGGTTTACGGTTGCGTGTCTGCGCGGCAGTTGTGGAGGACAAGCCTATTTTGTCTGCATGCCGAGCAAGTTCAATCAAGGCGATTCCGGAAAGATCACGATCTTCTATTCGGCGAACTGGTCTACGTATCTGCCATGGAAGACGATTGAGCGGCCGGGCATTCCGTCGGTGATCGACACGAGTGGTCCGGGGGGAACGTATAGCCTCTGCGTCGCAGAGTTTGAATTGATCCGATGAGCGGTTCTTGTTCGAGACTTATTCAATGGAGCAGACAAGGTGAAAGACCGAGAAGCCTTAAGGCTGGATTTTCTTTTCAGAGTCGATGCAGCATTGGCCCCTTCAATCGAATTGGGTCCGGGGCCTCGCGGACTCCGGCGCATGGTGCCGATTCTGTCGGGCTCGTTTGAAGGGCCGCGCATCAAAGGCATTCTGCGTGCCGGTGGCATCGATTGGCAGACGACTCGCCCGGACGGAGTAACAGAAATAGAGGCTCATTATTCGCTGGAGACGGGCGACGGCGCAGTGATCAGGGTCGTCAACCGCGGATTTCGACACGGCGCGCCCGAGGTGATGCGGCGGCTCGCGGAAGGGGAAATTGTTGATCCGTCAGAGTACTACTTTCGCGCGGCTCCGATGTTTGAGGCTCCGAACGGTCGCTATGATTGGCTGAATCGCAGCCTGTTCATCAGCAGCGGGGAGCGACGCAGCAACTCTGTTGTGATTCGCTTTTATGAGGTTCTGTAGGCCTTGGTGGTCTTGCTTGACTCTCAGGCCGATCAATTTCGCAAACATGTGGCGGCGCGTCGCGATCTGATTAAGTCGGAACCAGGACTTCACCGGCAGAGCCGTCTGAACACGCCAGAGCTAGACTCGTTCAAGCACAACCGCAATGCCCTGGCCTACTCCGATGCACATGGTGCACAGGGCGTAACGGCCCTTTGTCCGCTCCAACTGGTTGAGCGCTGTGACGACCAGACGAGCTCCACTTGCACCGAGAGGATGCCCGATCGCAATCGCGCCGCCGTTCGAGTTTACGTGGGACGCATCATCAGGAAGCCCAAGCGTACGCAACACCGCGAGCGCTTGAGCGGCGAAGGCCTCGTTCAGTTCGATCACGTCCATTTGTTGAAGGGTGAGGCCCGCGAGGCGCAGAACTTTTTCTACGGCCGGGACGGGGCCCATGCCCATCAGGCGGGGCGCAACTCCCACTGCGGCCGAAGCCACGATCCGAGCTCGGGGAGAGAGATTGTGCCGCTCGGCAGCTCCGGCTGAGGCAACGATCAAGGCGGCCGCTCCATCGTTGATGCCGGATGCATTCCCGGCTGTCACCGTGCCGTCATGGCGAACGATTGGTTTCAGCTTCGCAAGGGCTTCGAGTGTTGTGTCAGGGCGAGGATGTTCATCGACAGCGACCTGAATCGCGGGGCCCTTGGTCTGCGGAATCGTGACTGGGACAATTTCTTTGAGGAAGAAGCCATCCCGCGCGGCCGATGCGGTCCGCAGCTGGCTGCGGCATGCAAAGGCGTCCTGGTCCTCGCGATTGATTTTGTACTCGGCAGCAACATTTTCAGCGGTCTCCGGCATCGTGTCCACGCCATAGGCCGCTTTCATCTTTGGATTGACGAAGCGCCAGCCCATCGTTGTGTCTTCGAGTTTGAGTGTTCTCGCGAACGCCGCATCCGCCTTGCCCATCACAAACGGGGCGCGCGACATGCTCTCGACGCCGCCGGCAATGATCAGTTCGCATTCGCCGCTGCGAATGCCCCTGCCGGCCGCGGCAATGGCGTCCATGCTCGAGCCGCAGAGACGATTCACGGTTGAGCCAGGCACTTCGATTGGCAGGCCGGCCAGCAAGAGCGCCATGCGCGCGACGTTGCGGTTGTCCTCGCCCGCCTGATTGGCGCAACCGAGAATCACGTCGTCTAGCGCACCCCAGTCAACCCCCGGAGATCTGCTGACCAGCGCCGCAATTGCCGAGGCTGCTAGGTCGTCCGCGCGCACCGCTGCAAGCGCGCCTCCATAGCGCCCAAACGGCGTTCTCAGTGCGTCGCAGATGAAGGCTTCTTTCATTTTGAAAAATCTCGCTTCTTTCCTGTGCTGGCCGTTGGCGGGCTCAGGAGATGCCAATTAGCTCAGAGCCAAAGCATCCCGGCCGCGCTGTGGGCAGAAATGTCCTGTGCGATAATCGCTAAAGTGTCCGTATAGCGCACTATACTAGGCTACAGTAAGAAAGCCATTGCCTGCCGTCAAGATCAAGTTTTTTGTGCGCTGATTGCGCCATCCGGCAGGTCAATTCAGCAGCATCGAGGCAACATGCCTGTCGGCTCAAAAACGCGCAGAGTGGTCAAGGCTACCGCAAAGCAGACGGAAGGCGCAGGCCAAAGGCCAGGGGCTGGGACGAACGAAATTCCGTGGTCCAGGTCAACTTCGAGCAAGCCGCCCAGCGACCCCGACTTTATGACCTCACTTGCGAGGGGGCTGAGCGTGATGCAGGCCTTTACCCGATCCTCTCCGCGCATGACCGTTTCTCAGGTCGCCTCATCGACGGGACTCTCGCGCGCGGCGGTGCGGCGTTGTCTGTATACACTCGGCAGGCTTGGATTCGTGCACATTGAAGATATGAAATTCTTCTCGCTTTCTCCCAGGGTACTCACGCTGAGTCATGCTTATACATCTTCAAGCAGGCTGTCGAGCGCGGCCCAGCCGATCCTGGAGAATCTGAGCGGTGTCTTGCACGAGTCCTGTTCTGTCGCAACGCTTGAGGATGATGAGCTGCTCTATGTGGCGCGCGCGCATGTCTCCCGCATCATGACCGTCGATCTTGCAATTGGGAGCCGTCTGCCGGCCTACTGCACTTCAATGGGACGCGTCTTGCTGGCGCATCTGCCGTCCGATCGGCTGGAGAGTTACCTGGCGAACGTCGTGCTCGAACGCCACACGGCGCACACAATTGTCTCGATTGGAAAACTGCGCAAGGTGCTGGGCGAGGTCAGGCGGAATGGATTCGCGATGGTCGATCAGGAGTTGGAAGATGGGCTGCGCTCCGTTGCCGTTCCCGTCAAGTCAACTGGAGATGAGGTTGTCGCGGCAATGAACATCGGCGCGCAGGCGCAGCGCATGCCAGTGGATGAAATTGAAAAGCGCTTTCTGCCTCGCCTTCTCGAGGCAGCGGGCAATCTGAGCCTGGCCTTGCGCTGAACGGCCAAGGCGGACGCGCGAGACTACCATACACGACAGGCCTTAGGACCGAGTCACGATGAGCGCATCGAGTGCGACAGCTCCTTGTCCTTCCGGATAAACGATCACAGGATTGATATCCACCTCTTTAACCTGCGGAGCTGCCAGCACGAAGGCTCCGAGACGATCGAGAATTTCAGCAACCGCGTGAACATCGAGCGCGGGATTTCCGCGGAAGCCCTTCAAGAGGGCGGCCATTTTCAATTTGTGGATCTCACCCACGATGGCTTCAACCGAGAGACCCGGCGGAATGAGCCGCACATCTTTCAGCACTTCGGCTTGAACGCCGCCTATACCTATCAGAAGTACAGCGCCCCAATCGGGGTCGTTTCTCGCTCCCACAATCAGCTCCGCTCCGCGTGCGCCCATCTTCTCCACCAGGACGCCATCGAGAATAATGCCTGGCCTCTCGCGCTCGATATCGGAGTGCATCCGCTGCCATCCCGCCGCTACTTCTTCAGGATTGGCGAGATTGAGCACAACGCCGCCGGCATCGCTCTTGTGTGAGAGCTCTGCGGATTGAGCTTTCAGAACGACCGGGTAACCAATTCTGCCGGCGATCGCCTGGGCCTCTTCGACGTTTCGCGCGAGAGCGCCTCGCGGAATCGGAATGCCGAGAGCCTTGAGGACTTGCTTGCTTTTGCATTCCGGCATAACCCCGGGCATCAATTTGGGGACGCGCTCGAGCAGTATGCGATCTGAACTGGATCGAGTCTGCTGTGCTGCGAAGGCGGTTACACAAGCCAAGGCGCGGAATGCGCGCTCGGGCGAAGGAAAGAAGGGGACGTTGAGAGCGCGCAGTTCGCTGACATATTCCTGGGGAACCAGCGCGCCCTCATCGAGTCCGGCAAAGATCACTGCTTTTGATGGCTTGATCGCTTTGATGGCATCGAGAATAGGAGGAAACTTGAGTTGGCTGGTCGCCTCGTCGGTGAGAATGATGCCCAGCACGAGGCTGGAGTAATTTTCGTCGGCGAGAATCGGAGGGAGCGTCCTGCGATAAAGGTCCGGGTCAACCAGTGCGTGAGCCGTTATGTCGAGCGGGTTGGTCGCGGGAATGAAGTCGGGCATCGCCTGTCGAAGAGCCGCAGCCGTCGCATCGCCCAAGGCTGGGAGAGGAAGCCCCAGCATTTCACAGAAATCCAACGAGAGTGCTTTGAATGCGCCAGACTCCGTCAGGACAGCGGCGCCGCTCGCAGGCAGGGATGGGCAGCGAAGCAAAATTTCAGAAACATCAAGCAACTCTTCCAGCGTGTCGGCGGCTACAACGCCCGCATGGGCAACCTTGGTGCGCATGACGTCAAAATCCCCTGCCATCGCGCCCGTATGCGTTTCAGCCGAGGCACGCGCAGCGCTGCTTCTGCCCGGATGCAACAGGACAATATACTTGCCAAGTGCCCGCGCGCGCGCAGCCAGCTTCAGAAACTTTTTTGGACGCCGGAACTGCTCAACCATCATCAGGATGACCGCGGTGTGATCGTCATCGAGAAGATACTCAACATAATCCTCAACCGTGCTGACCGCTTCGTTTCCGGTCGAGATGGAAAACGAAACACCAATCTCCCGATGCCGGAGCCCCACCCCAACCACCGCAGCCATAGCGCCGCTCTGCGAAGCAACCGCGATACACCGCTCATTTGTTGGGGGGTTAACGGGCGTGAACACGAAGGTCAACGGAATGCCATCCAGAAAGTTGACCATGCCCAGGCAATTTGGGCCTTCGATAATCATTCCGTATGCGTGAGCGATCTCGGCAAGCTTCTGCTGTTCGGCGCGCCCTCCGGTGCCGCTCTCGGCAAAGCCCGCGGAGAAAATGATAACGCCACCTACCCCGCGCCTGCCGCAGGCAGCCACCGCCTCAAGAACACCGGCGCGTGGAATTGCCAACACCGCGCAATCAACACCCAAAGGCAAAGAGTCAATGTCAGGCAGACAGGGTCGCCCATTGATCTCCGCACGCTTGGGGTTGATGAGGTAGAGTTCTCCCGCAAAACCCGCGTCTTGAAGATTGGTGAGAACCGACGCGCCCAGGGAAGATGGTGTGGGGGAAGCGCCCACAAGCGCCACAGAGCGCGGCCGAAGAAGCCGGTCAATTGCCGAGCGAGTTGGGGATTGGGCCGAGGCTTTGCTTGTCATCGCGATCTGCTTCCACTGTTGAGTCTGCCGAATTGAGTTTCTGCGGCCGCCATGATCATCGTGCTCAACCCCAAACCTCCCGGGCCGTCTCAACTACCAACTTCAACTTGGCCCATTGGTCCGCTTCGGTCAACGCATTGCCCTCCATCGTGGACGCGAAGCCGCACTGGGGACTGAGAGCCAACTGCTCGAGCGGAATGATTTTGGCTGCTGCTTCGATGCGCCGCAGCAGGTCCTGCTTGTTTTCAAGCTCGGCACGCTTGCTGCTGACAAGGCCCAGAACGACGATCTTGTCTTTTGGAACAAAGCGCAACGGGTCGAAACTTCCCGAGCGTTCGTCGTCATACTCCAGCAGAAAGCGATCGACGGCCAGCTCGTTGAACAACCTCTCAGCAACAGCGTCGTAGCCTCCCTGCGCATACCAGTGGCTGCGATTGTTTCCGCGGCAGAGATGAATTGCGCGCGTAACACCGGGATAGGTTGCCGCGGCAAAACAGGCGTTGTCCGCGCGCAAGGAAGCGGTGAGCATTTCGTCCGGCTCAACGCGCAGCTCGGTCTTCATCCACTGGCACCACTTTGGATCGAGAAAGTAGCTATAGCGCGGGGCGTCAATCTGGAGATACGAAACGCCGCTCCCGGCCAGCGACTTCAAGTCCTCGGTCATGATGTCTGTGATCGCCGTCAAAAGTTTGTAGGGATCGCGATAGACCGCATCCGTCACTCCATACTTGAAGGAGATGGCGGGAAACTGCGTGGCGCTGGGCATGGTCATCTTGATCGGCCCTGGAGAATGCGCTTTGAGAAACGGCAACTCCCGGCCGGTCAGTGGTTGCTTCTGTTTGAGTGGCGCGTTCACAATCCCAGTTATGCTGCTCACTGTTTTGGGCTTCTTCACTTCCTTTGCATCGGCCTCATCCCAGGCGCGCGGGACAGCGTCACCCAGATCGAATCCACCTACAGCATCGGTGAAGTCGCTCATGAAATTGCTGCGCCGGAATTCTCCGTCGGTAAAGACATTCAGACCGAGATCCTTCTGCATGTTGAGTACGCGCTGAATGTGCTTGTTCTCGAGGTCGTTCAGCAACTCTTGCGCGGCGCCGCTTGTGCGTGCGGCAAGAAGGTCGGCCGGCCTCAGGAAGCTGCCGACGTGGTCGGCGCGATAAAGGGAAGCTGTGGACATTGAAATTCCTTTCCTTGGGTAAAGATTGCGGTCATGGGAGCGGGACACGCGGTCACAATGAATTCTTAGAACGGATAGTGCCTGGGCTCGGTTTGTACGGTAATCCAACGGAGGTCGGTGAACTCGGCTATAGCGGCGCGACCGCCAAACCGGCCGTATCCGCTGTCTTTGACGCCGCCAAAGGGCATGTTTGCCTCGTCGTGCACCGTGGGCCCGTTGACGTGGCACATGCCGGACTCAATTAGCGACGCGACACGCACCCCTCGCGCCGTGTCTGCTGTGAAGACCGAGGCAGAAAGACCGAAGGGCGTGTCGTTGGCAATGCGGATTGCGTCTGCTTCGTCTGATGCGCGGATCACGGCAACGACCGGGCCGAACAACTCCTCCGAGTAAACGCGCATTGCCGGAGTTATGCGATCGAGTACGGTCGGTTGCATCACCGCGCCTTCAATTTCGCCTCCAAGCATCAGCTTCGCGCCTTTATCGAGAGCATCTTTCACAAGGACGCCAACACGCGCAGCAGCTTCCGCAGAAATCATCGCGCCCAGAGCGACGTCTTTGCCGTGAGGATCGCCAGCACGCAAGGGCGCGGCCTTGTCAACGAGTTTCTTGACGAACTTGTCTGCGACACGATCATCCACAACGATGCGATCTGTTGACATGCAGATTTGTCCTTCGTTGATGAATGCGCCGAAGTTTGCACCCGCAGCCGCTGCATCCAGATCTGCGTCGTCGAGAACGACAAGCGGGGCCTTGCCGCCTAATTCAAGAAGCGCCGGCTTAAGATAGCGAGCCGCGGTCTGCGCGACGATGCGGCCCACGGGAGTTGAGCCGGTAAAGTTCACGCGCCGCACCGCGGGATTGGCAATCAGCCGTTCCACAATGACGGGAGCGTCAGCCGGAGCATTCAAAATCACATTCACCACGCCATCGCCCAATCCCGCCTGCTGCAGAGCAGATCCGATCAGAGCGTGAACCGCCGGGCAGAGTTCGGAGCCCTTGAGCACGACCGTGTTGCCGCATGCGAGCGGCATGGCAATCGCCCTCATGCCGAGAATGACGGGAGCATTCCACGGCGCGATCGCCAACACAACGCCGCAGGGCCGACGCACCGCCATCGCCAGGCTGCCGGGTACTTCCGATGGAATCACTTCTCCGGCAATCTGCGTGGTCATGCTGGCGGCCTCGCGCAACATGCTCGCTGCCAACGCGACGTTGAATCCATACCATCCCGGCGTCGCGCCGGTTTCAGCCACGCCCGCGGCGATGAACTCGCCGGTGAGCGAATCAAGAATGTCCGCGGCCTTCAGCAGGCGCTTGCGGCGCTCGGTTGCCGAGTGCGCGCTCCAACCTGGAAAAGCTGCATGAGCAGCTGCGACCGCGGCATCCGCATCTTCGATTGTTGCGGCAGCGGCGCGCGTGGCTACAGCGCCTGTGTACGGATCGATCCGGTCGAAGGTCGATCCGTTTCGGGCCGTAACGGACTTTCCTCCAATGAGAAGATTAGCGGTTTGCATAGTCTCTCCAATTCCTTCTTCATTCAGAATTCAGTTCATCGCGTTCAACATTCCATATTTGTATCGGTCTATCTGCTTTCAATCAGCGAAATCCATGGGAAGCCCGACATAGTTCTCGGCGAGCGAACGCGCCGCAGCCTGTGAACTTGTCACGTAGTCGAGTTCCGCCAACTGCCTTCGCTCATCGAATGGATTTGCATCGGGGAATTTGTGCAGCATCGAAGTCATCCACCAGGAGAAACGCTGGGCCTTCCAAACTCTCCGGAGGCAAATCTCCGAGTAGCGATCGAGGAGCGTTTTCGATCCTGTCTTGAAATGTTCAGCCATCGCCATGGCGAGAATGCGCACGTCGGCGATGGCAAGGTTCATTCCCTTGGCGCCGGTAGGCGGCACAATATGCGCTGAATCGCCAGCCAGAAACAGTCGGCCGAACTGCATGGGTTCGATGACGAAGCTGCGCATGGGAGTGATACCTTTTTGCAGAATGCGGCCCCTGTTAGGGCGCCAGCCATCTACACATTCGAAGCGAAGAAACAACTCTTCCCATATCCGGTCGTCGGGCCAGTTGCCGATGTCTTCCTCGGGATCGCATTGAAGGTAGAGTCTGGTTACCGTTGGCGACCTCATGCTGAAGAGCGCGAAGCCCCGCTCGTGGCTCATGTAGACAAGCTCATCCTGCGACGGCGCAGCCTCGGCAAGAATTCCGAGCCAGGCAAACGGATAAGTTCGCTCGTAGGTCGTCAATACGCCCTCAGGGACAGAGGGGCGACACGCGCCATGAAAACCGTCGCAACCCGCGATGAAGTCACAATGCAACTCTCGCGCAGTGCCATCATGGATGAAACGAACGCTGGGCGAGTCCCCACGAAATCCATGAATGCTGACATCCGTCGCTTCAAAGACGATTTCGCCACCGGCACTGATTCGCGCGCCTATCAGGTCCTTCACCACTTCGTGCTGTGCGTAGACGGTGATGCCTTCGCCGGTAAGAGCCTTCATGTCGATGCGGTGCCGTTTTCCTTTGAGGCCCAGTTCGATGCCGTTGTGCTGCATGCCCTCACGGCTCATGCGTTCGCCGAGCCCAACCTCGCGCAGCAGATCGACGGTTCCGTGCTCCAGCACGCCCGCGCGGACGCGGCTTTCCACGTGCGCGCGGTTGCGAGCTTCGATGACAACCGATTCGACACCAACCCGTTGCAGCAGATGCGCAAGCATCAACCCTGCTGGACCTGCACCGACAATGGCGACCTGTGTGCGCATTCTTCTTCTCGATAATTACGGCTTTGGTTCCGAGGCTTTTTCAATTGAATCGAAAACCTGCTGTGCCCAATGGAAGGCGCTGTTTGCCGCAGGAAGACCGCAATAGACACCTGACTGCAACAGAACCTCCTCAATCTCGGCGCGTGTAACGCCGTTGTTGAAAGCCGCGCGCACATGCAGCTTGAACTCGTCTTCCCTGTTCAGTGCGACCATCATGGCAAGCGTCAGCAGGCTGCGCGTGTGCCGGGGCAGCGCGGGCCGCGACCAGATTTCGCCCCACGCATAGCGTGTGATCAAGTCCTGGAAATCGCGGTTGAAATCATTTTGATTTGCCAGAGCGCGATCGACATGCGCGTCCCCAAGCACGCTTCGGCGCACCGCCATGCCCTGTTGTTTTCGATCTTCGTCATTCATTCTGGCATTCGCCTCCACGGGACTTCTTCTAGCCCAAAAGGAACCTCAACACAACGGCGTTGAATTCCTTCTCCGCTTCAATGTTGGAAAGGTGCGACGCATCAAACTCGACAAACTGTGCGCCGCGAATTCCTTGCGCGAGGGATTTTCCGTCCGCAGGCGACGTAGCGAGGTCGTCTGTTCCGGCAATCACAAGCACGGGGATCTTGATTTGCGAGATTTGATTTCGGAAATCGGCATCTCGGAGCGCCGCGCAACATGCTATGTAGCCTGCGGGATCGGTTCTTTCGAGCATGGCGCGGGTTTTGGCAATCAAATCCGGGCGGCTCCGATGAAACGCGGGCGTGAACCAGCGATCGAGGACTCCGGGCAGGATTGCATTGAAGCCATCTTTTTGAATCGCCGCAATGCGCGCGTTCCACGACTCGGCGGAACCGATCCTGGCGGCCGTGTTGCTGAGAACTATTCGTTGCACTCTCGACGGCGCATGCAAGGCCAGCCACTGTCCGATCATTCCGCCCATGGAAAGCCCACAGAAGCTGCAACTCTCAATGCCAAGTTCATCGAGCATCGCGACCACATCGCGACCCAGAATTTCAATGGAATACAGTCCAGCGGGAGCGGAGGATTGGCCATGACCGCGCGTGTCGTAGCGAACGATGCGGAAATGCTTTGAGAATTCTTCCGCCTGCGCATTCCACATCGAGAGGTCGGCCCCAAGGGAGTTCGAGAACACAAGCACCGGCTTATTCTTCTGCCCGGACAACCGTATATGAATGCGCGTGCCCTCAACGTCGATTCTTGAAGAACGCGATTCAGCTCCCATCGAAGCGGATCGGGCCAGCACGTGATCGATTGACTGCCGAGTCATGCCGAGGTATCCGGCCGGATCGAAGAGCGTGGCAATCTCAGCCTTAGAAAGCAGGCGCTTCAGTTCAGCATCCTCCATCAACACATCACGAAGATGCTTCTTGCTTTCGATTGCCAGTCGGCTGGCGCGTTCCACCAGTGCGTGTGCGCCCGCTCTTCCTAAGTGCGTGGCCAGCGCCATGGAAACGGATTCAGCAAAGATCAGCCCGTTGGTTAGCTCCAGATTTGAGGCCATACGCGTCGCGTCGACCTCGAGACCGGAAAGTACGTCGATCATTTTGGCCAACGAACCAGAGCAAAGATTGAAAATCTCCGGCAGCGTTTCCCACTCCGTCTGCCAGTTTCCTAATCCGCGCTCGTGCTCCTGCACTATTGAGGAGAGGACGGTGGCCACAAGGCCTGGTACGCGGATGGCTGCCGATAACACAGCAGCGCAGCCCACGGGATTGCGCTTTTGCGGCATCGTCGACGAGCCGCCTTTGCCTTCGCCCGCGGACTCGAATACCTCACCCACTTCGGTCTGCATGAGCAGTGAAATGTCGCGGGCAATCTTGCCGAGCGTTGCCGTAACGAGACCGAGCAGTGCGGCAACTTCACCGAAGCGATCGCGCGAGCTGTGCCAACTGATGTCCGGATGAGCCAGACCGAGGGTTTCGGCAAGTTTTCGAGAGACTGCCGGGCCTTCTGCTCCGAGTGCGGCCAGAGTTCCCGCGGCTCCGCCTAGTTGCAGGGTGAGCGCGCGCGCGCGAATCTCTTGCAAGCGCGCCTGATGGCGCAGCACGGCATCGAGCCATCCGGCTGCCTTCCATCCAAAAGTGATGGGGACGGCGTGCTGAAGCCATGTGCGGCCGGGCATCACAGTTGCTGCATGGCGCTCGGCAAGTGCTGCAAGTTCCGCGTCCACGTCTTGCAGTTGGCCTTCGATAAGCGCGAGCGCCTCGCGCATCTGCAAGATGAAACCGGTATCGATGACGTCCTGGCTTGTAGCGCCCCAGTGCACATAGCGCGCGGCATCGGCGTGCTTCTCGCCTACAGCTCGCGTAAGCTGCTTGACCAGAGGGATGGCGAGATTCCCGGCGCGCTCGGCTTCTTCAACAAGTGATACGAGATCAAGATTGCCGACCTTGCACGCGGCGGAGATGACTTCGGACGCGTCTTCCGGGATGATGCCCAGGCTCGCCTCGACCGATGCCAATGCCGATTCGAAATCGAGCATGCGCTGCAGGCGATTCTCGTCGCTGAAGACGGCGAGCATGGGGCCGGAATAGAAAAGCCGATCAAAGAGCGTCATCGTTATTTGCGTCCTGCTAACAATCGAAAAACACCGTCTCGTGCGCGCCTTGAAGTTCGATGTTCCACAGCAGCGTCGCCTCGCGGCTTGCATCGACAGTTGCAATCAATGTTGGGCGGCGCTGCTCCGGTATAAGGTGAAGAATTGGATCCGAAGTAATGGCCTCGGAGGGAAAGTACATGCGCGTGACCAGGCTCTTGAGCAGGCCGCGCATCATGACGCGTACGGCCAAGTGAGGAACTTGCATCACTCCGCCTGGGCCAGGCACCGGGCCGGGGCGAATAGTAGTGAAGCGAAATTTGCCGTCCTCATCGGTTGGAATTCTGCCGAACCCGGTGAATGCGGTTGAGCGTCCTTCCACTGGCCCGCTGGGATACTCGCCGGTCGAGTCTGCCTGCCAAATCTCAATCATCGCGTCCGGGACAGGAATTCCATCGCCATCCAATACCTTGCCCTCGATTGCAAATCGCTCGCCCGGGACGCCGGCTGGAGACAGGTCACAAGTGTCCAGGTACTCGAGGCCGATTCTGAAGTACGGACCGACGGTTTGCCAGGTTGTCGCGTGAAGACTCATCTTGCAAATCTCATTTCTCGGGTCTCATGTTTCAGGCCTCGAAGGGTGTTTCGTCGCGGCCGCGAAGGATCAGATCGAATTTGAAGGCGAGGGCGAACTCAGGTTGCACCATCTCCCAATCGAATTGAGAGATGAGGCGATTGCGCGCTTTCTCGTCCGCTGTGCAGTTGAAGATGGGGTCGCTCGGCAATAACGGATCTCCGGGAAAATACATTTGCGTGACAAGGCGCGTGACAAATGCAGGACCAAACAGAGAAAAGTGGATGTGCGCCGGACGCCAGGCATTGTGATGATTTCGCCACGGATAGGCTCCGGGCTTGATGGTCATGAATTGATAACGGCCCTCTTCGTCCGTCATCACGCGCCCTTCGCCGCTGAAGTTTGGATCGAGCGGTGTGTCATGCTGATCGCGCTTGTGCAGGTAGCGGCCGCATGCATTGGCCTGCCAAACTTCGACCAAAGTATTGCGCAATGGTTTTCCATTCTCGTCCAGAACCCGGCCGCTCACGATGATCCGCTCGCCAATTGCTTGTCCGGAATGCTGTCTCGTCAAATCCGCTGTTGCGGCGCTCACGAGTTTTGGCGAGAACACCGGTCCCGTCACCTCGGTCATCGTGTGCGGCAGCTTGATGAGGGGCAAGGTGGGAGAGCGCTTGATGGAACTGACGTACGGGGAATGCAGATATTCCGGCTGCGATCCAGGGGAAGGCCTGCGATAGCCAACCGCCGAGCCAGGCTGCGACTTGGCAGCGAACTCGGCTCTCGCTTTCTCGTGTTTGAGCAGGTTGTCGTTCACATCGGCGCTCCCGAAGCCGTCTTTCCGGCTCCATTTGTTCGCTCAGCTTTCGGTTGTTCCACCGCCATGGGCTGCTGCTGTTTGCGCGTAGAGTTCGCGCAAGGCGGTCAGCTCAAAGGCAGTCGGTTCGGGCGTTTCTTTCAGGTTCTCAGCAATTTTTAAATCCCATCCCGTTGCCGAACGGACCTGCTCAACATTGACACCGGGGTGGAGCGCGACGAGCGTGAATTCAGATGTTTCCGGATCGGGGACCAGCACGCCGAGATCGGTAATGACAACTGTAGGCCCGCGCCCAACGCCAGTGCCGCGGCCCGAGGGCGATTGTCTATCCATATTACTCACTCTTGCTCCGGACTGGCGGGGGCCCGGCTGGTGTGGGCCAGGTTGGTGGCCGGCCGACGTTACGAAATGGAGTTTCTCAACAAACGTGCGCCTGCTTTGCTTCAAGATGATCCAAACTTCCTTTGAAGCAGTGGCGATTTCCGGCGCGCCGCCGGCGCCGGGCAAGCGCACCTGGGGCGAGGCATAGGTACCGCCGATGATGGTGGTGTTGATGTTTCCATATTTGTCGATCTGTGCCGCGCCCAGGAAGCCAACATCGACTCGCCCTGCCTGCAACCAGTAGCGAAAAATCTCAGGTACGGAAACAACCGCATCGGCCGTCTCGGCCAGTTCTCCGTCTCCGATCGAAAGCGGCAGAACGCTCGGCTTCGAACCGATGGTTCCCGATTCGTAGATAAGAACGACCTCTGGCGCGTGGGTCAGGCGCGCCAGGTTTGCCGCGGCGCTGGGCATGCCAATCCCGACAAAGCAAACCATTCCGTCGCGCAACATTCTTGCAGCGGCGATGGTCATGATTTCGTTCGAGGAATAAACAAGTTCAGGCATGGCTTGCCCTCGATTCCTGTCCGACGACCCGCAGGAACTCCGCGAAGTCCGCCGTCTCCATTACATGTTTTTGCATCCACGCCTGAAAGGTTTCCCGATCGCGAGAGATCGTGTCCCACTCCCGGCAGAAAGCATTATCCCGCTGATAATAGCCCTGCGCATAGGAAGGAAAAGCGCCGCGGGGAACCTCGCAGACAAAGGTCACAACCCAGCCAGGAATTACGCAAGCATTCATGGGCGCATCCAATTTGTCGACAATCTCCTCGACGGTAACGATGGCTTTCTTTGAAGCGAGAACCGCCTCTTTCTGGATGCCGGTAATGCCTTCGATCAGCACATTGCCTTTGCGGTCTGCCTTCTGCGCGTGGACGATTGCGACATCGGGGTTCAGCGCACGCGTGGCGGCCAGCACTTCGCCGGTGAAGGGGCATGTGACTGAACTGATGGAAGAATTGTGTTTGGGCATGTCCGACCGGATGTAGCCGCGCAGCACGGCAAACGGCAGGCCTGATGCGCCGGCCTGATAGCGCGCCGCCATGTCCGCGTGGCTGTGCTCTTCAATTGCCAGAGACGCGGGCCAGCCGCTCTGGATGGCATCGCGAAACCGATGCAGAGAGCCGACGCCTGGATTGCCTCCCCAGGAGAAGACGAGCCGCGAGGCGCAGCCCATACCAATCATCTGATCGTAGATAAGGTCCGGCGTCATGCGGATCAGGGTGAGATTCCTGCGCTTTTGGCGGATGACCTCGTGGCCCGCCGCGAAGGGAATCAGGTGGGTAAAGCCCTCTATGGCCAGAACGGTTCCGTCGCAAACCAGCGCGGCAACCGCTTCCCGTAATGAGGTAACTTCGGCCAACTTCGAGGCTCCGCGTGTTCGTTAATCGCACAATATGGCGTACATCGCACATAATTTGCGTGTGGACAATCTACAGACCCAACGAATGCCTGTCAAGAATTGGATGAGCGCTTGTTTTTTGTGCGCCTCCAGGCCCTGATGCGTCACCGGGCCCTGTGATTTGCACACTTGCCTTCGCTCTGGTGCGGGTGATGTACTTCCTGTTTCATAGCAGGCGGCGTGTTTGCCCATCGATATGTATGGGCCGGAGTCGATCCGCGCGAATGCACAGCCGGAAAGCGGGCCAGCGCCGAGAGGGGTATCATCCATCGATGAGCGAGAACGACACCAAGCATCTTCCAGAAAATGCCTACCAGCCGCTGAAGCCCGGCGAGAGCTACCTGCCCATCGTGCCCGCAAACGCAAGGGAAGCGGAACTTACGCTGCGCGCGGTTTTCTGGGGCATTGTATTTTGCGTCATTTTCTCGGTGGCGTCGGCATATTCGGCGCTTAAGGTTGGCCAGGGGATGGAGGCTGCCATTCCCATTTCCATTCTCGCCATTGGTTTGGCGCGAATCTATGGGCGACGCACCACTCTGCTGGAGAATGTAATCATCACCGGTATCGGCGCGGCCTCCGGCAGTGTTGTGGCCGGCGCAGTCTTCACCATTCCTGCGCTCTATACCCTCCATCTCGATCCCCACCCGGTGCAGACCATCTTCATCTGCCTGGCGGGCGGATGCCTGGGCGTGCTCTTCCTTATTCCGCTGCGCCGCTACTTTGTGCGCGAGATGCACGGACAAATGCCGTTTCCCGAGGCGACGGCAATCACCGAAGTACTGGTCACCGGCGAACAGGGCGGCTCACAGGCCAAGCTGCTGTTACAGGCGACAGCGATCGCTGGCGTTTACGACTTTTTTGTCACCACATTCCATGTGTGGAAAGAGTATCTCGACCTGCAGTTCGTGCCGGTGATTCGCACGCTCGCCGACAAGGGACGGATGGTTTTCAGCTTCGACGCCATCGGCTTTATCCTCGGACTCGGCTATGTGATGGGACTGCGCAGCGCGCTGGTCTTCTGCGCGGGCAGCATCATGACCAGCTTCGTCCTGGTGCCGCTGATCTGGTACATCGGCAGCCACACGGACATGACTCTCTACCCTGCGATGATTCCCATCTCCAAGATGACGGCGGTCGAGATCTATCGCAACTATGTGCGCTTTATTGGCGTGGGCGCCATTGCCACGGCCGGCATCATCGGCATCTTCAAATCGCTGCGCGTAGTGGCCGGATCGTTTGGCATCGCGCTGCACGCTTTCAGGCACGGCGAGGCGCCGCAAACGGAGCGGACCGATCGCGATATTCCAGTTTTTTCCCTTTTGCTTGGCGTGGTGATCGGCGCAATTTGCGTCGCAATCTTCTTCGGACGCCTCCAGGTCTCCTGGACAGTATTGGCCCTGGGCCTGGCCTTGACGCTGCTGTTCTCGTTCTTCTTTACCTCGGTCGCGGCGAACGCAATCGCCACCACGGCCAATAACCCGGCCTCCGGCATGACGATGCTTACCATCATCATCTCCGCAGTCGTGCTGTTGAGGTTTGGCTTGTCGGGAGACACGGGGATGTTTTTCGTGATGGCCATTGCGGGCATGGTGTGCACGGCGCTGTGCGTATCGGGCCAGTTCATTACCGATTTGAAGGCCGGCTATTGGCTCGGCTCGACGCCGGCCGCGCAGGAGAAGGTAAAGTTCATCGGCGTCATCGCGGCCGCCATCACCGCAGGCTTGACCATCATCCTGCTGGCGCACGTTTATCAGTTTGGAGAAGCCGCGCCGGGCGATACGCGTCAGATTCTGGCGGCGCCGCAGGCTTCCATCATGAAGGCGTTGGTCGTGGGCTTCATGAACAACCAACCGGTCGCCTACCTTCTGTTCGGCATCGGCGCCATGATCACCATCGTTGTGGAGATGCTGGGCAAGTCTTCCATGGTTTTTGCGCTGGGCATCTACCTGCCGCTGGGGCTTACGTCGCCGATACTGGCTGGCGGAATACTGTCGCACCTGATTAACAAGCGCTCTGAGAGGGTTGGCGGTGAGCATGGCGGCAGGATTCGCGAGCGCGGTGTGATTATTGCCTCGGGACTCATGGCGGGAGGCGCGCTGGGAGGCGTGCTGGGCGCGTCTTTGCGGCTCTTCCCTTGGTATCAGGAGGATATGATTCAAACCCCGTTCTACTTGAACAATCCGATCTCGCAATCTGTCTCGATATTGTTGTTTATGGGCCTCTGTCTCTACGTCTGGTTCAATTCGCAGAAGAAGGATAAGGTGTAAGTCATGGATCAAACAGGAAAGTACGTTGCGGACGCAATTCTCGGCATCGATACGCTTTGGGGCGGTGACGTGATGTGCGCTTCGGGCACGGGACGGTTCATTGCCGATTCATGGTTTTCCGATGAGCCTTTGCCCGCAGCCTACACGCATCCGTCGGCTGCGAAGGTGCGCGATTCGGGAGGAGTGGGCGGCAAGACAATCGATCGTGAGGCAGTAGAAGAATACCTGCATCAAGTCGATCTTCCCGCGGCGACCGCCGGCCTGCGCAAAGAGGCAGAAAAGCTTGAAGGGCTGCGCAAGGCTTATTTGAGCGGGCTCGCTGTGTCGCTCGAAGTGATGTGGGACCTGGCGATGGAAGTGCTCGGCAAGGGCGATCCGGTTCCGTACGCGCGCGCTGTCGAAGCGTCGACAGCGAAGCCGCCCGAGCCGTCAAGGCCGGAGAAGAAACGCGCGAGTCTGGCTGAACTGTTGGGTCGCGCCGGCTACTACTCCGCGTCGAATGCGGGCGGGCTGTTGCAGGCGGTAGATGACTGGCGCAAGGAGCGCGTGGTGCCGATGGCAAGCGTACGCGCATTCGGAGCCGCCGTGATCGCGCACTTTGACAATCTCTGCCAGAAGAACCTGTTGCCGTATCTTCCCGTGGAACTTGCGCGGGTGCCGCGGGCGAATATCGGCTTTCTGCCTATCAAGGATGCCTGGTTTTCCGGTTCGATGAACTACCTCGGCCGGGCCCGCAACGCCGACGGAAGTCCGCAATACGAGGCGTCTTATGAGATCAATGCTTCGTTGCAGATGTCGTATCCCGAGTTTGAACAACTGGTCAGCCACGAGGTTGTGCCTGGGCACGTGACAACCTTCGCCTACCTTCAGGACTTGTACGTGCGCGGGAAAGCCGGCTTCGAGGCAACGGTTCTGACCATGAACACGCGCGCCGCCACGCTCTTTGAAGGCATCGCCAACAATGCGATCCTTATCGCGTATGGCGTCACCGAGGTGGAACAGTTGCCGGACGAAGATTTGCAGATCGGCGTACTGCTGGCGCTGCTTCAGGACGATGCCAAGAACCAATCGTCGTATCTGACCTGGGGCGAAGTCCGAGAGCAGGCGGAGGTCGCGGCCGTGCTGCGCCGCGAGTTTCTGGTCACCGAAGAACGCGCCGATAAACTGTCTGGTGCCTGGGGACGGCATCCATTGCTGGGCCGCATGTATTTGCCTGCTTATCGCACCGGCACAGACAAGGTTGCCGAGCTGCGGCGCAAGTATCCGGCGAATCGAGTGCTTCCGGCGCTTTACGGCTGCAACGGGTTAGTCGATATCGAAACCGTCGATCATATACTGGAACTGTAGACGCTATCGAAGGTCTGGATGCCGTCAGAAACCGCCGAGAGGCTGCGCTTGACAGCAGAGAATCGTGGAATCGGCGAAAGTTGGCGGCCAGCTACCGGTAGCCCCAGCCCGATTGTTCCTGGATTCCTGCCCTGATTGGGCTGAATTAGGCTATGATGATAGCATGACCGCATCAAATCCTGATCATTGAACGAGCCAAGCTCATGAAAACGTATCCGCAATCCAAAGATCTCGAACTTGTTTCGATGAAAAAACTGCCGCCTGTCGATCACGGCAGTCCGCTGCCTTTGTACTTTCAACTTTGCAAAATCATCGAGCAGAAGATTGAGGCCAAGCAGTGGCGTCCGGGGCAGGAGCTTCCGAGCGAACAGCTCTTCTGCGAGACCTTTCGGTTGAGTCGAACTGTGGTCCGCCAGGCCCTTTCGGAGCTGGAGCGCAAAGGCCTCATCAAGAAGCGAAACGGCAAGCTCAGCACAATTGCCTATCCTTCCTATCATGGCGGTCTGATGCAAAGCCTTCGCGGCTTCCACGAAGACGCTACATCGAGAGGGCTTGAAACTTCCACCAAGGTTCTGGACTTTAAGGTGATTCCGGCAGACAGGGATATTGCAGAACACCTCGCGCTTCGCGAGGGCGAAGCCGTCGTGATGCTGAACAGGCTTCGTTTTTTGAGCGGCGAGCCTGAAGTATTAGTTGTGACGTATTTGCCATTTAACATGTGCCAGGCGATTCTGGGCGTCGACTTTACCAATCGTTCGCTCTACGAAGTCCTCGATCGAGAATTTGGACTGAGAATCGCCAAAGGAGCTCGCAGGATCCAGGCTATCGCGCTCGACAAGGCAGATGCTCGTCTGCTCGGCGTCAAAGCAGGCAGTCCCGCTCTCCTGCTTGCCAGTGTAGGACATCTCGCGGACGGCAGCCCGCTCGAGTACTTTGTTTCGAAGCACAGGGGCGACCGCAGTCAATTCGAAGTGCAGCTTGTAAGATGACGCGGAAGGGATCTACCCGCCTGCCAAACCAAACCGAGTTCCACTCAATCCTCTAAATGTCTATACAAGCCCCCGAAAAATTAGCTTGACAGTTCATTCGCGCCGCTCCTAATATTTCAGTCGAGTTTCATCCTATCATGATAGGCTCTTAGGTTCATGTGAGCCTGATCCCAGTGAGCAACTCTGACGAAGACTTCAAAGATTTAGGAGGCAACATGCGGACCAGCAACAAATGGAAGTCCGGATTGACGCTGCTTGCGCTCGTTCTCGGCGTCATCGGGATACTGAGTTTACGTCCAGCGAACGCACAAACAGTTTACGGTTCCATCTACGGGACTGTGCTCGATGCGACCGGCGCGGTGGTGCCGAATGCGACTGTCCTGGTCAAGAGCCAGCAAAAAGAGACATCTTCAAGTGCGCAAACAAATTCCTCCGGCGAATACCGGATCGACCATCTCGTTCCGGATACCTATAGCGTTACCGTCACAGCCGCCGGATTCAAGTCCTACACGGTGAACAACCTGCAAGTGAATGCGGGCGAGACGCCGAAAGTGGATGCAAGTCTCGAAGTGGGTTCCGTCAACCAGTCCGTCACGGTCGCCGCCAGTTCAGAGGAACTGCTGAAGACCGAGCAGCAGGATGTTTCGCTCTCCATCGAACAGCAGACGGTCCAGGACCTGCCAATTGTCGGCCAGTCAATGAGCAACCTGCTGCTTCTGTCGCCAGGCGCCTACGCCGCGCTTGGACAAATGGGCATTCAGGCGGAGAACCCCGGAGGCGGCAGCGAGTATTCAATCAACGGCCAGCCAGTCGGCGGCGCGAACTTCACGCTGGATGGTACCGATAACACGGGACAAACCCTCGGGTACATCGTGATCAATCCGGCGCCTAACAGTGTGCAGGAGGCCAAGGTCATTACCACGAGTTTCGATGCCGAGACCGGCAGGACTCTTGGTGCAGAAATCGCGATGGAAACCAGGTCCGGCTCCAATACCTTCCATGGCTTGCTTGCGGATACCCGGCAGAGCGCGGCGAACCTGGCGCGCGATCCTTACTCTGCGGCTCAAAGTGCTCCTGGTGGCCCAGCGCCCGCACTCTACAATCAGCCTGAGGTAAACATTGGCGGCCCGATCCTGAAGAATCGTCTTTTTTTCTTTTTCGATTACTTTGGGATGCGGCAACGCCAGGGCGGTTCAGAACAAACAGCCGTGCCTACCAACCACCTTCGCAACACCTGCCTTGGAACCGAGGCGACCAGTACAGGGGCTCCCGGTTGTGATTTTGGCGAATACCTTGCGCTGGCCGGACCCTTGGCCACGATCTATCAATCGAACGGCACGGCGTACCCGAACAACATCATCCCCGCCTCGCAGCTCTCTACGCAGGCTTTGGCCCTGCTGAAGATGCTTCCCGGCCCCACCATCCCCAACAGCGTCTTCAACAACTACAGCGTGAACACCTCCGGATCGGTCAATACCGATCAATTCACGACGCGGCTTGACGATCAGCTTACGCCCAGGATGCACTTGTTAGGGAGGTGGACTTACTACCGCGACGACCTCATTGGCCATCCGATCTTTGGAGCTGCCGGAGGACCCACTGGTGTAAGCGAGGGAGGTCATGGTACAGGCCGCACGCATAGCGTCTCGCTTGGTGTTGACGATGCGATCTCCGATCATCTTCTGATGGACGCCCGGCTTGGATATTACGAGGATCATCTTACTGACAATCAGCAAGACCCAAACAGCAATCTCGGCACGCAGCTTGGCATTCCCGGGCTGAACGACGATGGAGATCCTCTTGCAACCGGGTCGCCGGTCTTCACAATCGCCTCCAGCACGGGCGTGGGCGGAGTCACCGCGGGAGGCGCTTTCAGCACTCCATTCAAACAAAGGGAAGACCAATTCCAGATTACAAATAACTGGACCAGGATCATCGGCGCGCACACCTTGAAAGCCGGCGTTGATCTGCGCTATGGCCGCGAAAACAGGCAGGAAAGCTTTGACTCCCGCGCCGGTGGTTTGACGTTCGGCACCGGGCCAACTTCAAACAATGGAGTCGGAGGATTGGGTCTTGCCACGTTCATGCTTGGCGACGTAACCGCATTCAGCCGCGATGTGGCCGCCAGCGCTCCAAAAGAAGGACAGTGGCGCACCTTCTACTACGCACAGGACACCTGGCGCGCCACCCAGAAGCTGACAATCAATTTCGGTTTGCGCTGGGAGATTTATTTCCCGGAGACGGTCAACGGACAGGGACACGGTGCATTGCTGAATCTCGGAACCGGATATCTCCAGGTCGCCGGCTACGGCCCATTCGGCATGACGATGGGACAGACGACCAACCTGTCAGACGTTGGGCCCCGGGTGGGACTAAGCTATCAACTCAACAGCAAGACGGTTATTCGTGCCGGATACGGGCGCAGCTTCGCAGAGGCGAATTACGGATCCATTTTCAGTCAAGTTCCGGTGGAGAACCTGCCGGTGTATGGACATCAAAACATCAACCAGGCGTCGTTGACATCGTCGACGTTTACCCTGGCGCAGGGTCCGCAGCCCTTCGTGTTTCCGTCTGTTCCATCTACCGGGTTGATCTCTCTGCCTTCCGACGTCACGCCGGTTGTGCGGGCCGGACCGAAGCTTGAGATTCCAAGCGTTGACTCGTGGAATGCAAGCATCCAGCGTTCGCTCTCGTCCACACTAACCGTTACCGCTTCTTATGTGGGCAACAAAGGCACTCATACCTACGTGGGTGACTGGATGTATGCGTTCCCGAACAGTCCACAGGCGATTTTGCCGGCTTCGGAGTCGATTACCGGCCAGACTCTTTATTACGACCCAGCGGTCACCTCGGGTATTGACTCCAATGGACATACATCGCAGAGTGAATATTTACGTCCGCTCTTCGCAAAATACGGATGGTCGCAGGATATCGACTACGACTGCATGTGCGGAAACACGCACTACAACGCGCTGCAGATTACCGTCGACAAACGTATTTCGCACGGGCTGTCTATGACCGGCAATTATGCCTACCAGCTTGCGCGCAACTACGACTCCGGCAATTATCTGGTTGATAAGAAGGTCACCTATGGGCCGACCGATCTGAACTTCGACCAGGTTGCCACGATCTTCGGTTTCTATCGGCTGCCCTTTGGACGCCAGGGAGACTTCGCCAAGAACGTACCCAGGTGGATGGATGCTCTGATCGGCGGATATCAGTTGACGCCTTCCATCAACATCTCGAGCGGGCAGCATTTCTCGGTGAACTACGATCTGTGTAACGCTCTGAACCTTCCATATAACGCTGGCGTTGCAGCCGCAAACTCAGAACAGCCGTGCTACCCGAATCAGACCGGCTCGTTCCCCATGAAGCTTGGCGCGTACAATCCAGCCACTCACAGCAGGAGCTACTTTACGCCTGTACAGACGCTGTCACCGGGGAATCCAACTTCAGGGGTATGGTCGCTCCCAAGCGTGGATCAAATCGGCAACTTCAAACGCAACAGCCTGGTGGGACCTCATACATGGAACGTTGACCTTGCAGCTACCAAGACAGTCACAATCCATGAAGGCCTGACCGCGCAATTCCGCGCGGATGCATTTAACGCGTTCAACCATATCAATGCGAGCGCACCCTCACCCTTCTATACGCAGTTCGGTCTGGCGGCGTACATTGACGATCCCTACATCGGTGGGCAGATTTTCAATCGAGCCCTTGGCACAACGCCACGTCAACTCGACTTCGCTGCCAAGATTCAGTTCTGAAACCTCAACCGGCCGGGTCTCTTCCGCTAACAAAGCGAAGGGCCCGGCCCGCATCATCGACGGTCATCACGGCGTTGGCCAAAGTTGGTCACGCTTGCAATCAAGAGGGAGAATCCCGGAATCGAAGCAGTCGTGCCAAACCGGCGCGGTGACTACTTTGCTGGGAACCTGCTGAGCAGTTTTTGGGGTAAGTATCGCGAGGAGAAATGGCAAGTTCATTGGAGTGCGATGGTGCGCGGGCGTTGGGCGCAGATTCTGGCTTGACCAGCGCGTCCCGGCGCGACGTGATGAAAGGGCTGGCGCTGGCTGCCATGGCTGGTGGGCTTGGCGGAACCGCGCTTGGTGAATCCGCGGTCGGACCGGCAGCAAGCACCTATCCAAAGATTGCTTCGACGGCCGGGGATCCGGTCCGCGTGTCAGCGTCCAACCCTATCGTTGAAACTGAACACGGGCGCATTCGCGGCTATATACGAAATGGAATTTACGCATTCAAAGGCATTCCTTTTGCAGCCGACACCTCGGGCGCGAACCGCTTCATGCCTGCTCAAAAGCCAACCCCATGGACGGGCATTCGCAGTTGCCTCTTCCCTGGGCCGGCTTGTCCGCAGCCTTCCTTCACAACCAACTCAGGCGATGAGTATCTGTGGCTCTTTCAGTGGCAGGAGAGCGTCCGCAAGGAAGACTGCCTCAGCCTGAACGTGTGGACCCCTGGGCTGGACAACGGCAAGAGACCGGTGATGGTCTGGCTCCATGGTGGTGGCTACACCATGGGTTCCAGCACCGAATCTCCCTCCTACGATGGCGAAAATCTTGCCCATCGCGGCGATGTAGTCGTGGTCAGCGTGAACCATCGCGTGGGAGTGTGGGGTTGCCTGAATCTGGCGGCCTATGGCGAAAAGTACGCGCTTTCCGGCAATATAAGCATGCTCGACATTGTGACGTCGCTTGAATGGGTGCGAGATAACATCTCACGTTTTGGCGGCGATCCCAATCGCGTAACAGTTTTTGGACAGTCGGGCGGCGGCGGCAAAGTCGGCCTCTTAATGGGCATGCCTCTAGCCAAGGGTCTCTTCCATCGCGCCATTATTCAGAGCGGATCGTTCCCCGGCGCAGCCACGATGGAGGGTTCGAGCATCATGGCGGAGAAGTTGCTGAAGAAACTCAATCTCGACGCTTCCGAAGTTGAGAAGATCCATGATGTTCCCGTGGAACAACTGGCGAGCGCCTCTGAGAACCTTGGCCCCATGCCGATGTCGTCGACCGGGATCATGGATTTTCGTAATTCGGCCTTGCTGCTGGGATGGGCGCCGGTGGCAGGCAATGCGTCGATGCCCGAGCAGCCGTTTGTGTCGAAGGCCCCGGAGGTTTCGGCCGATGTGCCTTTGATTGTCGGCGGCACGCTTAACGAATTCGTCAACGGCATCGATCAGCCGGACTGCTTCAAAATGACGGAGGAGGAACTGACCGCCAAAGTGTACAGGGCCTGGCCGGATAAGGCCGATGCAATTGTGCAGGCGTACCGCAAGAATCTTCCAGGCGCGAATAGCTTTCAGCTCTGGTCGGTCATCGCCGCCAGTTCGGGGCGTGCCATGGTTTTGCAGGAGGCGCGCTTCAAGAGCGAGCAAAAGGCCTCGCCTGCTTACTGTTTCCGCTTTGACTGGCAAATGCCTGTCCTGGATGGCCGCCCGCTTGCGCTCCACGGCGGAGATCTGGCTTTCGTCTTCGACAACACCGCGCGTTTTGAGAACATGACTGGCAACGGTCCCAGGGCGCGCGCACTGGCTGCACAGATGAGCGAGGCATGGATTCATTTTGCGAGAACGGGCGATCCGAATCATCCGGGCATTCCGCATTGGAAGCCGTTCGAACCGTCAACCAACGGGACCATGGTCTTCGACAATGAATGCGCATTCCACGAGCACATGGACGATGAATGCCAGAAACTAACGAGCGATTAGTTGGGTTTTGAAAGTTTAGTTTGGAAGATGTAGCTTACTTGAAAGCCGGGTCTAGAGGGATAAGTCGGAATAAGCGAGCGGCAGCAAAGCGATTTCCATGTGAGCCGCAGTTATGCTGACAAGTAGTTGATTCATCAACCGGTAGTACGTGGGAATTCAGGAGTGCTGGCCGGGCCGTTTGACCCACGCGAACAGGAGATTCAGAAATGAAGCATACGAAGTGGTTCTTTGCAGGAGTTACAGCTTTCGTCGCGATATTTGGCGGGGGCTTTCCCGCGAGCGCGCAGCAATCCGCGATTGACCTTCCAGTTAACCAGGCGACAAGTTACAAAGGGGAAGAATTCCTCCTTTTAGGTGACGCAAACCGCGGCGCCGGCGAGCCAGTTATCGCGATTAATCCAAACGATCCGAATAACATCCTCGTTGGAGCCATGGGCAGCCTGAATTATGTGGAAGGCGAACCCATTCCAACCGGCTTCAAGGATCTCAACTGGAAAGCGGTCGTAACTTACGCAAATACCCGCGACGCTACCAAGGCAGTATTTGCAGTTACTTATGATCGCGGAAGGACCTGGCGATACTTTGAAGACCCATTTCGCGATTACTCGAAGATGAACCGGATTGCCGATACCTCGGTAGGATTTGGCAAGGATGGAAGGATCATTATCGGGTCAATGAGCTTTTTCCCTCGCGATGCGAGCACCTCTGATGCGTGCCAACGAGCTTGAGCCGGTTCCGGGACTTCTCTACGGCTACATAGATATCGCATCGTCCACAGATGGAGGGAAAACTCTGAGTACGCCGGTACATGTAATGGGCCAGTCGACTCCGCAGCAGGAGTATGGGCCGGGCCTGAAACCGCGCTTCCTGGGCAAGACTCCGTATGATCGTCCCTTCATCGTGACCGATCAATCCACCGGAACCGTCTATATCCCCGGCAATGGGTCGGGCGGCGAGCCGGTGCATCCTGAAACCTTCATTCGTGCTTCAGATGACAACGGACAGACCTTTGGGCTGATCTATGCATACGATTCGCCGGAATACCCCGAGGGCGGAATGGCAGCGCGTCCGGCTGCGGCAAATGGCGTGCTTGGTGTAGCGTACTTGGCCTCGTCGGCTCAGGGTGCCAAGTGCCCCTGCATTGTGTTCGGAGCAAGCCGCGATGAGGGGAAGACCTTCGACCGGCACGTTGTGCAATCGAATGTCCCTGTTCCGCACGGCTTTACCGGCATGGGCGCGCCGGGGCTTGCGGCAGATCCGAGCCATCCGGGCCGCTTCGCGGTTATGTCGCTCACAGAAGGCGATGCTGCGATGCAAGTGTATGTGACCGATGACTACGGAAAGACCTGGAGTGGTCCTGTGGCAGCGGGCAGCACGCCGGGCACAACGATCGTCAAACCGGACATTGCCTATTCTCCGCATGGAGAACTGGCAGTGGTGTGGATGGCGATCAAGCCGGATGAAACGTTCACTTGCTGGTCGGCGGTCTCGCATGACGGCGGCAGCAAGTTCAGCAAGCCGCTCGAGGTGAGCGAGGAACCGTCGCCATCGCGCGCATCCATCAAGGACCGCGGCAACAACTGGGATGGCAACGATCTGAGCTCGATCGCTGTCGATAACGACTTTGTGCACATTGTCTGGGGAGATGGACGTGCAGGGTTTCTGGGTTCCTGGTACGCCCGCATACCGATCGCAAGTTATTAGTTCTCTCTGTGCGTTGGTGCTTAACCCGCCGCTGGATAACAGGCGCGCCAACTGCAGTGATTGCTTTCTGTCCGGTGTAAGTGCAAAGAAAGCCGGTTGTTGCAGAGGCCGGCTTCAGCGCACAAAAAGACGTATATGCAACTTTTTCGCGCCGGCAGTTGTTGGTCTTCGAACCAAGGATGCAATATCGTTCAGGGGTTAAAACATGCGGTTTTACAATCAGCTGATCAATGAGTCACTGCCCGGAGCGGCGCAGGCAGTGCCTGCAACCACAACCGTGCCTTCGACGGAATATCCGCGCGTCTATGCGGATGGACGTGTCATTTTCCGAGTTCATTTACCCGCCGCAAAATCGGTTCAACTGGAAGGTGGCCAGGGACTGTGCTCGGCCCCTGTTCCAATGACCAAGGATGCCGATGGCAATTGGAGCGTGACCCTTGCGCCGACCGTGATGGGTTTTCATTACTACTGGTTCAATGTGGATGGCGCGCAGATCAACGACCCCGGAAGCGAGACCTTCTTTGGCTATGGCAAGGAAACCAGCGGGATAGAGATACCCGACCCCCAGCAGATTTCGTCCGACCTTGTCACCGCTCCGGTCATTCCTTTTTACGCACCCCACAACGGCCCGCATGGGCAGATTCACGAGCAATGGTATCAATCCGCGGTCACCGGCAGATGGCGTCGCTGCTTTGTGTACACGCCGCCCGGATATCACGAAGCCGCTAATGCTGGCACTCGCTACCCGGTGTTATATCTGCAGCACGGCGCCGGAGAAGACGAGACCGGATGGAGCAGGCAGGGCGGCGTCAACTTCATCATGGACAATGCGATCGAGGGGAACTCCAGCAGCTTCTTTATGGCCAGCGCACCCAAAGCCAAACCCATGATTGTAGTGATGGACAACGGCTATGCCGCGTATTCGGATGACGCTGCATCGGAGAGCCGCGATGCTTCCGAGAGTTACATTCCGACTTTCATTCGCAATGACGTTGAGGCCTTCGGGTCTGTCGTCGTCAAGGAATTGATTCCGATGATCGACTCCGATTACCGGACGATTGCCGATCGCGATCATCGCGCCATGGCGGGATTGTCGATGGGCGGCATGCAGACGATGGCCATTACACTGGCGCACTTGGACACGTTTTCCTACATCGGCACCTTTAGCGGAGCACAGTTCTTGAAACCGCCAGCTTCATCTGATGCAGGCGCTCCAGCAGAGGCGCCCTTCGATCCACAGACATCGTACGGTGGAGTCTTCGCGGATGCAGCCTCGTTCAACGGAAAAGTCCGCCTGCTGTGGATGGGCGCGGGAACGGCAGAGTTGCCTCTCAACGAGTCGTTGCGGGTGAACGCCGAGAAACTTAGCGCCGCGCAGATCAAGATCGTTCAGTACCACTCTCCCGGTACCGCTCATGAATGGCAGACCTGGCGCATATGTCTGAACAAGTTTGCGCCCCTGCTCTTTCAGGCGTAACGAACCAACGCGAAGTGCATAACGAAGTTGAAGCCAGACCAGAAGTTTGATGAGGAGTTGGAATTCATGGATCAGAAGAAATCAGAAGACACAGGATTGAACCGGCGCGACTTTATCAAGGGAGCGGTTGTTGGCTCAGCCGTGCTGGCAACGGGATTGCCGCAAATTCTTGAAGCGGAGAAGGCGCCCACTTCGTCGCGTCCTTATGCGGAGCTGCGCAGCTTGCCCCCTGGCGCCATCAAGCCCGAAGGTTGGGTTCGAGCGCACATGGAGGGACAGGCTAAGCTGGCGAGCGCACTGCCCGAGATATCGTACCCCTTCTTCAGCGGAACCTTCTGGGAAGGCGAAGAGAATTCGCCGGCCTGGTTTACCTGGGAACAGAAAGCATATTGGGTCGACGGAGCCACGCGGCTTGCTCTCGCGCTGGGAGATGAAGCGCTACTTGCCAAAGCGCGGGCTTCTCTCGACTACACGCTCGACCATCCATCGAGCAGTGGATTTCTTGGCCCGAAGTTCCTCGAATTCGGTGACGACTTCGGAGGCCTGAACCGCTGGCCAAACACTGTGCTGAACCGCGGCTTCATGGCGCTGGCCGATGCTCAGCCCTCGCCGGAAAAGGTCGAACCGGCGAAGATCGCCGAGGCGCTACAAAAACACTATCTGAATGATCCAGCTTCTTATCTCAGCGGAAATCGAAACATCACGAACATCGAAGTGATCCTCTGGTGCTACGAGCGGACCGGCAATCGCAAGCTGCTGGAGATGGCGCAGACAACATGGGATCAATACATGAAGGATGCCGAAGACGAGGTGACCGAAGCGGCGCAGGCCGCAGCGAAGGGCACCCCTATCCGCAGGCCTTTCTCGATGCACACGGATCTGGCTCCATCCGCTGTTTATGCAGATTCGCCCATCAAGTCGCACGGTGTTTCCTATGCAGAGACCTCAAAACTGCCGGCGATTCTCTATCTCTATACCGGGAAGGAAGAGTACCGCAAATTCGCCGTGGCGGCCCAGCGCCGCATCTTCGACCATCACATGCTCATCGACGGCATTCCTTCTTCGTCGGAAGGATATGCCGGCACAACGGCTCTCGACGAGCATGAGACTTGCGATATTACCGATCATGCCTGGGCCTGGACCTACGTGCTGCAGGCAACGGGTGACGGAGTCTGGGGCGACCACATTGAGCGCGCCTGTTTCAACGCTCACCCTGGAGTGACCAAACCCGATTGGACGGGCATTCAATATTTCGGAAGCCCAAATCAGGTTCTTGCAAATCTGAATTGCGATCACAACACCGAGAGATGGTTTGGCAGCCGCCGGCTGGCTTACCAGCCAAACCCGGCCCAGTTGATCGGATGCTGCGGCGGCAACAAACACCGCTTCCTCCCCAACTATGCGCTCAGCATGTGGATGCAGACCAAGGGCAATGGCCTGGCCGCGACGCTCTATGGGCCATCGACGGTCACCGCCAAGGTGGGATCGGCGAACCAACAGGTTCAGATCACACAGAAGACGAATTATCCATTTGAAGAAGAGATCAGGTTTGAGATCAAGGTAGATCGGGCGGTTTCATTTCCGCTCTCTCTCCGAATTCCGGCATGGTGCAAAGCACCCCACATCAAAGTGAATGGTGCTTCAGTTGGCTCAGTCGAGCCGCGGAGCGGTTTCGCGGTGGTGCACCGCACATTCAAGTCGGGCGATGTGGTCACTCTCACTCTCCCAATGGCCGTGAAGGCAACGGAGTGGCCGAATAACGGCATTGGCATTGAACGCGGACCGTTGGTTTACGCGTTGCCGGTCGAGACGAAGTGGACATCCTTTCCCGAGGCTGCTTACTCGAGCGAGGAGTTTCCCACGTGGGAGGCAAACCCTTCCGGCGAGTGGAATTACGGGGTTGTGCTCGATCCCGCAAATGTCAGCGCGCAGGTTGAGGTCGTGCAAAAACAGTCTGCGGCTAATCTGGAAAACTCAAGTTGGCCCTGGTCCGATGCGCCAACGACCCTCACCGTGCAGGCAAGAAAACTTGAAGATTGGGACTTCGCGAAAAACCCGAAAACGCCGCATCAGAGATTTACACCGGGCTTGCCTGATCCAGGCAATATCAAGGCGAGTAATCAGGTTGAGCGACTAACCCTCGTGCCCTTCGGCGCAACGCAACTGCGCATAAGTATCTTTCCGAAGCTGAAAGCGTGAACGATCCTCAAGGGACCGAAGCGGCAACATATGCGAGTTAGAGGTGTAGTTAGTTGCATAACTCCGGCGACGCGGCCGTCAGGGTATCTAAGGAAAGGACGATTGGGGCCATCATGTTGATCTTTGTCTCTTGTCTGGTGATCTTCGTGTATGGGATGCTGTCGTCCCTTCTCGGCACGATTATTCCAGGGCTGGGGGACTCGCTCCACCTGACTAACTCTGAAATTGGGTACATCGGTCTCGCGCAAGGCTTCGGCCTGGCGGGTATGTCTGTCATAGCCGGCGCGCTCATGGATCGAAAGGGCAAGAAGCTGGGCGTGACAGCCGGATTATGCGCGACCATCGCCGGCCTGCTGCTGCTTTCACACGCCACCAATCTGGTTTCTGTTTCAGCGGCAATGCTCATTCTTGGTTGTGGTGGAAGCATTGTCATCGTGGGGGCCAACGCGATCACAAGCGATGTGGGAGACAAAAGGCGAGCCGCGGCGTTGAATTTTCTGAACGTCTTTTCCGGCCTTGGTGGGCTAGCTACACCTTTTATCGCAGGCAACTTTCTCGGTGCCAATCCGGGAAGAATCGCGTTCTTTGGAATCGTGGCCACGCTTGCGGTCCTGATCGTTGTTCTTCTCACTCCGATGGGCAAGCAGCAGCAAAGCAATGAGGTTAAATCTGGAGCGGGCGCATGGATATTCAAGAGTTCGTCTCTCTACCTGCTGGCCGCCGTGACGTTACTTTATACAGCCTGCGAGTTTGGAATTTGGAACTGGCTGCCGAAGTATCTCATTGCGTCCGGAATGCCGAGCGCGATGGCGCTCAATATTCTCTCGCTGGGCTTTGCATGCGGATTGCTGTGTGGACGCGTTGCCGCTACAACGCTCCTGTGGCGTGCTTCTCCACTTACGGTTACCACCGTGTGTTCCATTCTGATGGTCGCGACGACCTACCTCGTACTGCATCCCATGTCCCAGTGGATGACCGGCGCAACAGTGTTCCTCACCGGCATGGCCATGGCTCCCGTATTTCCTACGACGATCGCAATCGTGGGGAAGTTATTCAAGAAACAATCTGCAACTGCGATTGGATTCACGGTTACTTGCGGCTTCAGCGGCTTAATGCTGAGCTCACCGGTAATTGGTTGGCTGTCCGGCTCGAATCCAATGGGTATTCGGCGCGGCTTGCTGTTGCTACCGGTTTTGTCGCTGGCTATTACTTTGATCCTGATCTTCTCTCGCAAGCTGTTAAACAAGGAAGACGGTAGGGAAACCGAAATGATAGGGTCGCTCGCTCCGGGACAAGCCTGAATGTCTTCCTTGAGTAAAGCTCTGTTTGTCGTAAGGCGCGCGTAATTCGCACGATAACATTCCGGCTAACAAGGCCGAGGGGAGTTTCAAAAAAATGATCACACGGCGAGAATTTGCCAAGTATGTTGCAGCAAGCGGAATCGCTTCTTCCGCGACAGTGAAGGTTGCCATGGCGTTAGGTCAGGCTGGCGCCGGACTGGAGCCCAGGGAGACTGCGAAGCTGCCTGAGTGGGTCAACCATATCGACCATGAATGGGTAAAGGACACCTTAGTCGGAGGATTACTCGACTATTGGTTGAAAGCATCAGTTATGCCGAGCGGCTTTATCCAGGAAAATCTGGACCGGGATTGGAAGCCGTGGGGAACTCAGCGCGAGGCGACCATCAACGGCCAGGGACGCCAGTTGTATTGCATGGCGATGGGTTATGAACTTACCCACCGGCAGGATTATCTGGATGCAGTCCACAATTGTGCGGAGTTTCTGCTAAAGATGAGGGATCCTGAGTACGGAGGATTCTATAACCGTACCACCCCTGACTTGAAGGTAATTGACGACACTAAGACGGGCTACACGAGCTTTGCAATCTTCCCCCTGGCTCACATTGCACGTATTACAGGAGAAAAGAATTACGCGCAGGAGGCTATGAGAGCCTGGCAGGAAGTTAGTACGAAAATGCGCGACGGGCAGTTCTTCTTCAATAGCATGAAGCGGGACTTCAGCGGGACGGCGCCGATGAATTTTGGCAATCCATCGAGCGCGGGAAGCGCACCGCCACGCAACAGTCCGATGTTTAACCCGCGAAACCATATGCTCAACGTGCACATGTTCGAGGCGCTTTTGGCGCTGTATGAAACAACCAGGGATAAAGCACTATGGCAGGAGATCGAGACTGAAATGGAAGCCATGGCCAGGATGTACGACCAGCATCTGGGCTATCTTCCGGAGATGTACGACGAAAATTGGAAGCCTCTCGAACCGACGACCTTCAATGTCGGACATCTGTTTGAGTGGCCTTCTCTCTTTAGCCGCGCAGTCGAGCTTGGAGCGGATCCAAAGTTCATCGAGTTGGGCAATCGAAGCCTCGATCTCGGGCTGAAGGTTGGTCTTGATCCATCAACCGGAGGCGTCTGGATGATTGCAAACGCACAAGGCGGGCCGGCTCGCGATTACATGATCTGGTGGACAGAGTGCGAGACGATCAAGGTAACTGCTCGCTATGCGATCCTGCATGGCCGCAAGGATCTCTGGCCTGTCTTTGACAGGTGTCTTGAGTTTGTGCGCACCAACTACTTTGATCGCAAGCATGGCGGCTGGTTTGAAGGAGTCATTCCAGGTGAGCCGCGCGAAGCCTTGGGTGACAGGGCTTATATCAAGGGAGCGGTTGATGGTCCTGAGTGGGGAACTTATCACCAGACAACCTGTTTCACTGACTTACTCCATCTGACAAAGTCCTAAGTATGGTTGCGGGCAGGAAGCGGCGCCCTTTTTCCGGAAGCAGGAGATTGAATATGTCGATAGCGAATTCGTTGGCACAGACATCAACAGAAGCTACGATCGAAGTCAGGAACCCAGCCACAGGTGAGTTGGTTGGTTCGGTTCCGAGAGCCGGCGTCAGAGATGTCGAGCGGGCGATTGAGATCGGCATGAAGGGCCGAAATGAAATGCGGAATATGCCGGCGCATCGCCGCAGCGAAATTCTGCGCAAGGCCTCCGACATCATTGCGTCCCGGCACGAAGAGTTAAGCCGCCTGCTGTGCAGGGAAAATGGCAAGACTATCCGCCAGTGCCGCGCGGAAATGACGGCCACGCAAAGGCTCTTTCTCGATTTCTCCGAAGAAGCGAAGCGGCTTCATGGCGATTCCATCCCGATGGATGCGGTTGCCGGGCTTGAGCACATGATCGCCTATACATTCCGTCAGCCCATGGGGCTTGTAGTGGGGATCGTGCCGTTCAATTATCCGGCGGAGTTGTTTGCGCATAAGGTTCCAGGTGCGCTCGCGGCGGGCAATGCTGTGATCACAAAGCTGCCGGAACAATGCCCTCTTACGGTTCTGGAACTCGGCAAGATCCTGCGAGAGGCCGGGCTTCCCGCCAACGGTTTGCAGATGATTACTGGTTATCCGGCCGATCTGGGAGATGGTCTGCTGACCCACCCTGAGATCGCTATGGTCAGTTTCACGGGCGGCATCAACTCTGCCAGGGCGATTGCAAAAGCCACTGCCAACTCACTCAAGAAGACTGCTTATGAACTTGGGGGAGTCGATGCCATGTTGGTGCTCGAAAGTGCGAACCTTGCGGCTGCGGCTGACGCCGTGGTGCAGGGCCGCTTGACGAACGGCGCAGGCCAAATCTGCTGCGCCGTGAAGCAGGTACTGGTCGCTGAATCCGTGTACGGAGATTTCATCGAGTTACTCCTGAAGAAAGTCGAAACGATCAAGATGGGCGATCCTCTCGATGAACAAACAGACCTTGGTCCTCTGATTAGTGAGCAAGCGGCTGAGCGCGTCCATAGCAGCGTTCTAAAATCGATCGAGATGGGTGCGGTATGCCTGGCGGGGGGCAAGCGCGTTGGGAAGAATTTCTACACACCGACGGTACTGGCAAAGGTCCATGCCGATATGCCTTGCCTGTGCGAAGAGGTGTTCGGTCCGGTGGCGCCTGTCGCTCCTTTCCGAGATCTCGCGAGCGCAATCGATGAGGTCAACAGCACTCCGTTCGGGCTGCAGGCGAGCGTATTCTCCGAGAATATTCACGAAGCGCTCGGAGTCGCACACCGGCTTCAAGTTGGTGGTGTCGTCGTCAATGGGCCCGGATCGTTCCGTCCCGGCAATGTGCCCTTTGGAGGTTTCAAGCAGAGCGGTATCGGTCGAGAGAGCATTAGGGACACCGTTCGAGAAATGAGCCAGGAAACCGCGATCGTGCTCAATCAGCGGCAGATTCTGTAAAGAAAGGATGGGTTTCAAGAGAGTGCTCCGACAAGATGATCCTGGCGATGCGCGGAGAAGAAGCATGACCTGGAGAAAGATCTCAGTGTTTCTTCTCGTAGTGTGTGCGGGTTCTTGGCTCTACGGACAAACCACCAGCGGGGAACTTCGCGGATTGGTTCAGGACCAGACGGGAGCTCGCATCGCTGGGGCATCGGTCGAACTGCGGATTCCCCTGTTGGCAGCGGTTCGTCACACTGTGTCCGATGCGCACGGGGAGTTTCTACTCGAGAACCTTTCTCCGAGCACGTGTGAAATCAAAGTCTCTTCCCCGGGTTTTGCGAGCGCGTCCTCCCAGATCGTGATCTCCGTTGGCACAGTCAAAGATATAGAGGTTCGGCTAATACCGGCGACAGTCAATGAGTCCGTCGGAGTAAGGTCACGAGGCTCATCGATAACATCCCAACTAATCGAGTTAGCCAGCAATGTTCATCAGAGCATAATTACAAGCCACGATCTTGAGACTCTGCCGCTGCCCGCTCGTAGTTTCGCCAACGTCGCTTATCTGGCTCCGGGGACTGAGCCCGTGGAACCTTCCGATCCAACCAAAGCGCGCATTACTGCCGTGTCCACGGGAGGAAGTTCGGGCCTGAATAACGAGCTATCTGTGGATGGGGGAGACGATTCTGATGACTTCATCGGAGGGTTCCTGCAAAACTATTCGCCCGATGCCATCCAGGAATTTGCGATCCGGACGGCGCAGGAAAATGCGGACACTGGCGGCACCACGGCTGGGTCGGTGGTCATCACCACAAAGAATGGAACGAATGACCTGCACGGAGGCGGCGTGTTCTTTGAGCGCGCCGCAGCGCTCAATGCGCGCTTCCCGATCGAGAATCCCGCACCGAATCCCAAGCAGCCTTTCTCCAGGCAGAATTACGTTGGAACATTGGGCGGGCCCCTTCTCAAGGATCATCTATGGTTCTTCGCCGCCTTTGAAAACGTGCACGAAGATGCAAGTACTGTCTACAGTCCAGCAAGCGTTACAGAGTTCAATGCGCTTGCAACCCTCGCCGCCCAGGGATTGATTCCAGGTGTGCCATCGATCGCAGTGCCGGCAACCGTGCCGATTCCGTTTCGCGACACGCTCGGGATGCTGCGGCTGGATTGGGCACAAAGTCCAAAGTCGGCATGGATGCTTCGCGGTTCAGTAGATACTTACACGACGCACAACGATCTTGTTCAGCAGGGCGCGTTGCCTTCAACTGGATTGCTGACCCATAACAATTACCTGAGCTTGGTGATCGGCAACCAGTTTCAATTCTCACCCACTTTGGTTGGGAATTTGGCCTTCAGCGCCAGCGGCTTGCATTTGACGCAGACGCGCACAGCGGATCTTGGCTTTGCGCTGGCCTTTCCTTTCAGTTCAACGTCGCTCACTGTTTCCGGATTCGAGACATTCGGCGACAACCAGTTCGCAACGCCGATTACTTTTTTCCCCTCGGAGCGCAACCAGGAAAAATATCAGCTCCGTTACGATGTCAGCAGCGCGAAGAGAAGCCATTCTCTCCAGTTTGGCGTGAACCTGATTCATGAGCCGGTGCTCGACGGCGCGTTTCCAGGAAACACGGAGACCTTGTACGAGTTTCCGGAAAACCCGACCTATTACCTCAACAATCCGTCTCAGTTCACCGCCGACATGCAGGCCGGAGCCTCTTCGTCGAACTTGGGGGGAGGGTTTTCGCAGAATGTTCAAAGGCTTGCGGCGTACGGCCAGGATTCATGGCGAATTACGCGACAGTTGACCTTCAATTATGGGCTTCGCTATTCCGCAACCTGGGGATTGTTTACCGGGTCGGGGCGCACGCAAGCCGAGAACCCTGGATTCATCACGCTCTCAGCGCTCGGAATTCCGCTGGTTTCCAGCGTTCCGCATGACGACCGTAAGCAGATTGCTCCGCGGCTCGGCTTTGCCTACGCTCCGGGCACGAGTGGCACAACAGTCTTTCGCGCTGGATTCGGGCTCTACTATAGCGACCTGGCACAAGGAGGATGGGCAACAGCCTTTCAGGCGGTCAATAGCGCGCCTGGCCCCTGCGTGGATCCAATACAAAATCCCGGAAGCGCTGAGAACTCCGGATGCGTTGCCGGAGACGCGTCGGGCGGAAGTGCAAGTCTGATTGCGCCGAATTACAGAACTCCCTACGCAATCCATATATCCGGCGGAGTGGAGCATGCCTTCAGCCAGAACTGGGCTGTCAGCGCCGATTACATTCACGAGCAAGGGAATCACGGCTATCGGGCCTATAGCTACACCGGCGGCACTAACTTGTTTACCCCGCTATTGGCGGTCGACGATCCAGCGCAGGCGGCATTTGTTCCTGACGTCAATGTGTTTCACTCGGACAACCGATCCAGTTACAACGGGCTACTGGTCCATCTGCAGGGAAACGTCAATACGCGCCTTCATCTGATTGCCAACTACACCTTTTCCAAAGCGCAAACATGGGGTTGCGTGCTTGGCGAACTCTTCGACTATGTGAATGGTGTCTGCGATCCGCTCAACGCGTTCGGTCCCGGCGACTATGGCCCCTCGGGTGAGGACGTGCGGCATCGCGCCGTCTTCGCCGGAACCTGGCGCGCCATCGGAGGCGTCGAGTTGAGCGCTTTGAGCCAGGCCGAAAGCGCGCGGCCATTCACCATTACCACAGCGGATAACAGTGGCCGTATCGCAATCAACGGCACGCCAACGGCGCTCGATCAGTTCCGGGGAACGCCTTATATTCAAACTGATCTGCGTGTGGCCCGACCAATTCAATTCGGCGATCGCTGGTCACTGATTCCTTTTGTGGAGTTCTTCAATTTGTTCAACCGGAATAATCCAGGCGCAAACTTTGTAACCAACATAGCCACGCTTCCGGTCCCAAGCGCCGAGGCCCAGGCGGGGAATGTTACAGACGTCTGCACGGACGCCGACTGCACGATGACCGAGCCGATCCAAAATCCGAATCAGCTCCGAGTGGCCGGCGGCGCGCTTGGTGACTTTTTCGGCCCCGGCACCACAGTCGGCATTCCATTTGCCACACAAGTCGGCCTGCGCCTAACGTTCTGAAGCGAGCCTGTGCAGATGCCTGGGATCGTTATTGCCAATCCGGCGAACTACCCGAGAGAGTATGAGGCGATTCATCAATGCCGGGCGGTGGCCTCGAAGTTTCCGCTCGCGTTGAATGGCTCTTAGTTCTTGCTTGTCCAGACAACTCAGTGGGGTTATGCTTCATTCGTTGCGCTCTGCGCCGCGCAAGCTTCCGTCAGTTCAAATCGGGAGAAACTTTATGTCTCATATAAATCTACCTGAAGGTCCGCAGGGAATTCCCGGCGCGACGGAGATTCTTCTCTCGATTGACGGCTTAATGGATGCCGATGCTCGGGAAAACAGGACCAAAAGTCCAGCCGTGAAAGTCATCGCGAAGACTAATCTCAGCGCGTTTCCAACTCACCTCATTCCGGCGTCTATTTCAGGAAGACTCCTGGGCATTCCCTTTGGCGAGAAGATTATCGAACTTACCGCCGAGCAACTTCATGAAATCAGGTCCGGCCACGAGTTAGAGGTGAACATTCTTGGGACGCCATACAAATTCAAGGAACTTGATGAGAATGGGGAGTTCGAACTTGTGGCATTGCGCAAGAAGGTGGTAGTGCAGTCAGCTTTCCTTGCGTTTGGCCTCATCGCGGTTGGGCTGCTCCTCGCCTTTTGTCTTTATCGCCTAAACGGACTCGCAGCAGACGATTCCTTCATACATAGGAGGATCGCGCTCAACCTCCTCCAGACCGGCCGCGCGTATTACAACCTGGATCAGCGCGTGATGGTTACATCCACTACAATCCTGCTTGCACTCGCGATGGCAGCTGTGCCAAATACGAATCTCATCCCCCTGTTTGAGTTCATTCTCATATTGATTGGCGCAACTGCAGCTTATCTGCTTACCAAGGAGAGTTCGCCGGCTGAAGGCTGGTATGCAAGCGCTTTGCCTGCTTTGGCCTTCTTATGCGTCTGCGTTGCCGACCTTCCAACGGCAATCGACCAAATGGAAACCCCGCTTGCGATTGCCCTTATTCTGGTTGGCTGTCTCGGCCTTCTGCGGGAAAAATCTTGGGGAATGCCCCTCCTTGTTCTGGCTTGCTTCACCCGACTTGAGTGCTCGATCCTTCTTCTCTTGGTCACCCTCTGGGTGACCATTCACCGGCAGTGGAAGAAACCATTTTCATTGCCTCTGCCGCTGTCGGCCTTTCGGGCTCGGCTTGGCTATGGTGGCAATACGGAACGGTGATTCCCAATACGGTGATGGCGAAGAGCCGACTCTATAGCATCGAGTTCAGGCAAGTTGCAGGCTCCTTTGTCGATTCAAAACCGTCGGCTTGTGCGTGCCTTGCTCTTGGTTTCATCTGGTTCTGGTATGGCAGAAATCGAAATCGCAAGCATAACCAATTCGGTGTGCTGTTGGTCGGCTTCGGAGTCCTTCTCGCCATCGCGTACCTGGTTCGCAAGACGTTCGTCTTTCCCTGGTACTTACCGCTGGTTCTGCTGCCGATTTCGATTGGGATACTGCTTTGGACAGATCGTAAGAATCTCAGGCACCAAGCCCTCGGTGCGTGTCTAGCGGTGATGGTCCTGCTTCCTTTTGCCAGACGGGATCGAAGTCTGCTGCTGAGCGCCTGTCAAGAGACGCCAAGGGTTGTGGACTTCGCGCCTGCTGCTCGCGATCATGAGTATGAGCGAATCGGCGCCGCCCTTTATGGCGTATGTCCAACCGGCGCTCTGATGACCTCGGAGATCGGAGGACTTGGGTGGGCATTCCATGGCAAAATCCTCGACGGCGCCGGCCTTGCAAGTCCTGAAGCCATCCGCTACCATCCGATGCGAATTCCCCAGGAAAGAAGCGACGGCCTGAGGGGAGAGATTCCTGCCGGCTATGTTCGTGATAAGCATCCGGACTTGATCGTAAGTTACGATATTTTCGCCGAATCGGCTCTGCCGGCTGCTCTCTCGACTGGCTATATCGAGTTTTCTTATCCGCTGTTTGTGCGAGAGGATCGCTCTAAGGTCGAAGGGCTTTGGAGCGCTCAAAAAATGATTGTGCTGGTTTCACCCAATGGGCGCTGCTCATCACCAGCAGTCGATCAGGCGGTGCGCACGGCACTTGAGGAATGACTTGGCATTAATGGGTTCGGGGCTCTGCTTGTGGAGCGGGTTTCCCCCGCTTGTTCCGCAGTCCGGGAGGGCACGGCCTGAAGATCTTCTTGCCTTCGGCTTCGAAAATCCGAGGGACCGGTGATTCACGCGAAATCAGGATTGAATTTCCGGAAGATGCGAGCGTAAATAATTGATCGTCAAAACCTTATATGTCTGGCGGAGAGAGGGGGATTCGAACCCCCGATAGAGCTTTTGACCCTATAACGGTTTAGCAAACCGCCGCCTTCAGCCACTCGGCCATCTCTCCGGGTCACTCACGCATTATAGCGGATGTCCGGCTTGTCTTGCGCAGGCCTGCAAGGTCTCGGCGTACAAGCTCCGAGATTTTCTACCGTTTTCCTCCCCCAGAGCTAGTTTCACCCGCGTTTTGCCCTTCCCGCAACCGGGTCATATTGATAGATTCACATTGATGTTTCCTGTCCTCAAGCCGGCGCTTAGAAAGATGCGCCTCCTGCCCCTGATTGCCGCCACCTATTTCATGGTCTCAGGCGGGCCCTATGGCATTGAAGACATTCTGGGCGGAGCCGGCTATGGCTGGGCCATCGCCATTCTGCTGGTTCTCCCCTTTCTGTGGAGTCTTCCCACGACGCTGATGATCGGCGAGCTGGCCAGCGCCATTCCTTCCGAAGGCGGCTTTTACATCTGGGTGCGCCGAGCGCTCGGCCCCTTCTGGGGATACCAGGAGAGCTGGCTGTCGCTCTCGGCCAGCATCTTCGACATGGCCCTCTATCCGGCTATCTTCGTTCTCTACCTCGGAAAGTTCTCTCCCGCACTCACCGCCGGATGGAAGTCCTACGCCTGGTCGCTGGCGGTGGTTGCTCTCTGCAGCCTATGGAACCTGCGCGGCGCTCCTGCCGTGGGCGAGGGCTCTGAATGGCTCTTTGTGCTTCTGCTGTCTCCGTTTGCCGTCTTCGTCGCGCTCGGCTTCTGGCGCGGCTTCATGCTGCACCCAGCCGTGCAATGGAGTAGCGGCGCCTCGTTCCGCGCCGGTGGCTTTGGCGCTGGCTCCGCCTTCTCGACCGCGCTGCTGGTTGCCATGTGGAACTACATGGGTTGGGACAACGCTTCCACCGTGGCGCAAGAGGTTGAAGATCCGCAGCGCAATTATCCCCGCGCCATGATCGTCGCCGCGTTCCTTACCGCGATCACCTATATTCTGCCGCTGGCAGCCATGGCGCTGGCCGGGCTCTCCGCTTCGAGTTTCTCCACAGGCGACTGGGCTGAAGCGGCGCGCACGCTCGGCGGCCCAGGTTTATTCGGCAAGGGGCTGGGAATCGCCGTCATCGCCGGCGGCTGCCTGATGGGCATTGGCATGTTCAATGCACTGGTCATGAGCTACACGCGCCTGCCCATGGCCATGGCCCAGGACGGCATGTTGCCGCGCGTGCTGGCCCGACGCAACCGCCGCGGTGTGCCCTGGGTCAGCGTGCTCTTCTGCGGAGTGGCCTGGGCGCTCGCGCTCAAGCTGCCCTTCGAGCGCCTCATCTCCATCGACCTCATCCTGTATGGATCGAGCCTGCTGCTGGAGTTTGTCGCCCTCGCCGTTCTCCGCTTGCGCGAGCCCGAACTCGATCGCCCGTTCAAAGCCGGCAATCTGTTTTTTGCCTGCCTGCTCGGCGCCGGTCCCGCCGTGCTCATCGCGTATGCGCTCTATGTGTCGCGCAGCGAAAAAATCATCGGCACAACTTCTGCGCTGGCTTTCGCAACCGCGGTCGGCCTGCTGGGGCCAGCCCTTTACGGCCTGACCATGCTGATTGAGAAATTCTTCAAGCGCGGCAAGAAGCATGTGCCCGCCGCCTCGGCCGCCGAATAGCGAATCGGCTCACACCGCAACTTTCTTCTTTGCGGCCATGTGTTTCGTCTTGCCATCGCGGAATTGCTTGGCGGCAATCACTACGCGATCACGCGCATAGGCTGCGTCCCGCCAGCCCTTCATCTCAACACGCTTGCCTTCCAGATCCTTGTAGATCGAAAAGAAGTGCGTGATTTCTTTCAGCATGTGGGGGTAGATATCCGTGTAGTTCCACACGGCCGAGAAGCGCGGATTGTTCTTTCCCACTGCCAGCACTTTTTCGTCCAAAACGCCCTGGTCAAGCATCTCCAGCAGGCCGATGGGACGCACCTCCTGCACGCAGCCGGGAAAGCTCGGGCCCGGCACCAGCACCAGCACGTCCAATGGATCGCCGTCGTCGCTCAAGGTAGAAGGAATAAAGCCGTAATCGCCCGGATAGTGCACCGGCGAATGAAGGTTGCGGTCCAGCTTGAAGACGTGCAGCTCCTTGTCGTACTCAAACTTTTGAGTCCCGTCCAGCGGGATTTCGATGACTGCGCGAAAGACCTCGGGGGAGCGATCGCCGATGGGCAGTTCCAGATAGTTAACCATTTCTTTTTACTTCTCCTTCGGGTTGGGGAGGCGGGCTTTGGGGGCCGGGAAAGAACTCAAAAAGGGGATGATTACCCGTAAGCCGCCGGAACTTCTATAATCAGGGATAATGAAGGCACATGTCTATGTCACGTTGAAGACATCGGTCCTGGACCCGCAGGGCCAAACCATCCAGAACGCCCTCCGCAAGATCGGTTTCGCTGAGGTCACCGCGGTTCGGCAGGGCAAGTATTTCGCGCTTTCCCTCGCCGATGGCCTTACCGCTGACGCCGCCCGGGCCCAGGTGGAGCGCATCTCCCGCGAGGTTCTCACCAATCCCGTTATCGAGGAATTCACGTACCGCATAGAGGAATAAGTCGCGCGGAATGAGTTTCGTTGAATAAGCCTTGCGGGGTGAATCCATCGGAATGGCCGTCGGCTCAAACGACGTAAGCGACCGGATAGCAGCGCGCTCGCCACCGGCTCCCGAATCTCCGTACAGCGGAAGCCGATGGCAAGAAGCGCTTGCGGGCCGCAGCCCGGGTCAGGTTACTTAAAGGTAGCTACCAGGTTGGGACCGGCCTCGCTGTCCTCAACGACAGCGACCGTATTGATCTCGATCAGCTCAGCCCACCTTGCGGCTCCCAAATGGAGTGCGGCGGCATCGTTGGTTTCGTAAAGCGAGAAACCGCCGCTGCAATCGCAGTTGTGCCAGCGGCCCAGCAGCTTTACGCCAGCTGCTTCTTGTCCTCCGTCGGCAAGAAACTGCTCTGCGGCGGCTTTTACGGATCCAGGCAACAGGGTCCAGGTCGACATGAATTTCATTTCGCTCGTCCTCCTTGTTGATTTTTGGTTGGGTTTTTGGTTGGGGAAATCTCCCGGGTTCGCCGAGAGCGCCGACTCAAGAATCAATCTGCAACCATGCGCGAGCGGCTTGCCGCAACGGCTGCCGCCCGCGAATCTCTCGGTTCAAGCAATCTACTTGAAGACGCCGTTTCCTTTTTCCAGCTCGTCGCGATGGCCGCTGTCGTCGGTCATGGAACTGAAAGCGTCAATCGCGAGCGGGTGGCTTCTCACGGCTTCGCGAATCGACGCGGCCGCGGTATCCAGGCCTTCCGGTGTCGGCGTCACGTACACAACCATGAACATTCCCGGCGCTGAGGTGTGAATGGCCGTTTCGTCGATCTCGTATTCCAGAATCGTGCCGTCGGAGAGCAATTTCTCCAGCGCAGGCACCACAAGATGCTTGCTCAACTGGTCCACGGCGTCGTCAGGCGCATCCGCCTTCAACTTGTACGCCGCCACCTTAACGTAGCCGCCCGTGTAGCCGCCCGGCTTCCAGTTGTAATAGTGGCTGATGTAAACATTGTCCCAATGCTTGGTGGGCGAGGCCACATTCGGGGTGCCTGATATCTCTCCGGCCATCAGTTGGTCCAGCACCTTCACCAATCCGGCCATCGACATTGCCGACCACCAGGTATCGTGCGTTTCATTGTCCGGCGTGTGCACAAGGTTGATATCGTCGCCGTAGCCCACAATGGTTCCATCGGCCATCGCCTTGCTCATCACCCCATTCCGCGTCTCTGCCGATTTCGCCATATCCGCCCAATGCTCGCGCGGAATCTGCCAGTTGGCGACATAGGAATACATCGCCGGTTTCTCTTTCACTTCGGTCATTTGTGCATTTGCCGGCATTGCGCCGAGCCCCGCCATCAACAACGCACACGACCCCGCGAAGACACTCCAGGTGCTCTTGTTCATCGTCGTTCTCCTGTTGTGATTTAGTCAGTGCTGCTCTGGGGAATGCCTGACCAATCGAAGTGTACAGGAGCAATCTGTGGATTGAAGCAAAAGTTTTAAGGGAATCGCGAGCCCTTGAAGCGGGCCTTCCGCAGAATTTGATTGACTTCCGTCCCGGGTTCCGGCGATCTTCAAAAAACCGGAACTGCGGGAGGTGAAGGTGGCCACAACAGCCGTCGAGCGTGGGCCCAGCACAAAACTGCACGTCCGCGGAACCTGGAGCGCGCGCGACGATCGGACCGCCTCGGCCATCTGGCTAGGCGTTCTGTGGGTCGGCATGATCGCCGGCTTCGGCGTCGACTTCCCCCGATACCTGCGCGAAAATCCTCCAGCGCCGGTGGTCGCGCATGTGCACGGGGCTGTCTTCTCTGTGTGGATGCTGCTGCTCACCGCGCAAGTGATTCTTGTCCTCCGCGACCGCATCGCCTGGCATCGTAAGCTGGGATGGTTCATGGCCGGCTGGGCCTGCCTCATGGCCGTGATGGGCCCGTGGGCAGCTATGGCGTCCCATATCGTCAACCTGCATAGTCCATCCTCCGACCCGCCGTTCATCTCGGTCCAAATCGTCGACCTCGCTGGATTCCTCATTCTGCTCGCATGGGGAATCGCGCTCAGAAAGAACCCAGCCGCACATCGCCGCATGATGATACTGGCCACAGTCTCCCTCGCCGATCCAGGCTACGCGCGCTTCTCCGAGTGGCTCATTCCCACCGAGCCTGCCTCAGTGCTTCCCTGGTTCTTTTACACGTTTTACGGCAACGTGCTTTTGATCGTCCTCATGACGGCCTGGGACTGGTGGCGTGGCCGTCTCATGCGCTCCTTCGTCATTGGAGCGGCGGCAACGCTCGTCGGCGAGATTGTCGCCAGTTTCCTGTATTTCTGGGATCCCTGGAAAACCGCAACGCTCAGTTGGGTCGTCGCCTGCGCCCGGCACTTCAGCTAGCCGCGCTTTCACAGGTTTTCCTGCCTGCCAAGCGTCGCAATCAGGAATTCAGATCCCAGCACTCTGCCACCCGCCTTGCGCGGGGATCCTGTCCAGCATTCGTGAGTATTCGGCGATCTTGGCCCAGTAGACGATCCACAAGACGAGATATGCCAGTCCTGCCAAAAGGCCGAGAACTGGAATAATGCCGCACGCTCCGCAGATGCACATAGGGATGCCGACCGACTGGCCAGGCTCTGGTTCAATGCCTTGAATATTTCTCGCCCTGAACTCGTTGCCCAGAGACTTCGCCATCCCCAACACAACAAAGAAATGCCAAACCAGATTGACGAAAGGAACCAGGAGAAGCCAGAGCATTCCCGGTTCGATCGTCACTAGGGCCGGAGAACATTTAGTCAGCGCTCGAGAGAGCGTGAGAATGTAGAAAATTGCCGGTAAAAGAAACAGCGGAAGGAAAACGAAGAACAGCACGACTAGGTGCCACGGCTGCAACAGTTCGCCCATAGCTTTTCTCCTTCGCCTCAAATTGTTTGAGTTTCAGAATGAGCCATTCTAGGCCCTGCTCCATCAAATGACAACAATTTGTCGCAGGTCCCAGCGTCTCGCTCTTTAGACCTGGGAACTCAATCGAACCTCCGTCCGATTCCGAGACACCCCATTGCACAGAAGCCCAACCCCCATTCCACCTTTGTGCCACAGTGTTTGGCCGCCCGTGTCGCTTAGAATTGCAGCATGTGCGGCATTGTTGGGTACGTTGGCAAAAAGCAGGTCGTTCCTGTCATCATCGAGGGGCTAAGGCGCCTCGAATACCGCGGCTACGATTCGGCAGGTATCGCCGTTGGCAGTCCCGCGAGCGACAAGCTCCAGGTGCGGCGCGCGCCCGGCAAGCTCAGTAACCTGGAAGCAGTCTTGCGCGAAAATCCGGTTGACGGCACCTTCGGCATCGGCCACACACGCTGGGCCACCCACGGCCGCCCCACGGAAGAAAATGCCCACCCCCATCGCGACTGCACCGGTCGCCTCGTCGTGGTTCATAACGGCATTGTCGAAAATTATCTTGACCTCAAGCGCGAGCTCACCGAGCTGGGCCACAAGTTCGTCACCGAGACCGACACCGAGATCATCGCCCACCTGATCGAACAAGTGCAGAACGACGCAATCGCAGCCGGCGAGCCAATCCCGCTTGAAGTCGCCGTCCGCCGCGCCGTCAAACGTCTCACGGGCGCGTTCGCCTTGGGCGTTCTCTCCGCCGCCGAGCCGGACAAGATTATCGCCGCGCGTTTCGGCCCGCCGGTAGTCATTGGCGTGGGTGAGGGCGAGTCCTTCGTCGCCTCCGATGTACCCGGCATCCTTCACCACACGCGCAACATCTACTTTCTTGCCGATGGCGACATGGCCATCCTCACGCTGGCCGGCGTCGAGCTTACCGACTTTGACGGCAACCCCATCCAGCGCAATCTCACCCGCATCTCATGGGACCCCATCCAGGCGGAAAAGGGCGGCTATAAGCACTTCATGCTCAAGGAAATCTGGGAGCAGCCCCGCGCCATTACCGACACTACCCTTGGCCGCGTCTCGCTCGATTCAGGCAAGGTCTACCTGGGCGAGATGAAGATCCCCGACGAGGAACTCGCCTCGGCTTCCAGCATCAACATCGCCGCCTGCGGCACAAGCTGGCACTCCGCCCTAACCGGCAAGTACATGATCGAGCGCCTCGCCCGCCTGCCCGTCGATGTCGACTACGCCAGCGAATATCGCTACCGCAATCCCATCCCCGACCGCAACGCCCTCGGCCTGCTCATCACCCAATCCGGCGAAACCGCCGACACTCTTGCCGCGCAGCGCGAAATGATCTCGCTTGGCTCCAAGACCGTAGCCATCTGCAACGTGGTCGATGCCATGGTGGCCCGCGAAGCGCATGGTGCTATCTATACTCATGCCGGTCCGGAAATCGGCGTCGCCTCTACCAAGGCTTTCACCGCGCAGCTCACGGCGTTGTTTCTTCTTGCGCTCAAGCTCGGCCAGTTGCGCGGCCGCATCGATCCCAAGCAGTCCGTAGCCCTGATCGAAGAGCTGAGCCGCATCCCCGCAAAGATTGAAGAGGTGCTGCGTTCCTGCTCAGCGCAGTGCGAGCAGTTGGCCGCCGGTTTCGCTACCGCACGCGACTTCCTTTACCTCGGCCGCGGCATCCATTTCCCCATCGCCCTCGAGGGCGCGCTCAAGCTCAAGGAAATCTCCTACATTCACGCCGAAGGCTATCCGGCGGGCGAAATGAAGCACGGTCCGAATGCGCTCATCGACGAGACGCTGCCCGTGGTTGTGCTTGCGACCAGGGACGAAGCCGATCCCGCCTCGAAACTCCGCTACGAAAAAACGCTCTCCAATATTCAGGAAGTCACGGCGCGCTCCGGACGCGTAATCGCCGTCGCCACGGAAGGCGACACGACCATTGGCACGCTAGTCGAGCATGTGATCCACATCGCGTCCGCCCCCGAGCTTCTGGCGCCGCTCGTGGAGATTGTGCCCCTCCAGTTGCTGGCCTACTACATCGCCGTGCGGCGCGGCTGCGACGTCGATCAGCCGCAGGAACCTGGCCAAGTCGGTCACGGTTGAGTAAGCGCCGTCCTCGCGCATCTATATTCTGGTCACGATTAACAGTTAAGTGAACTAGCAGCAATTTCGTGAATTGGATAACAATTCCGTGAACGCAGGGGCTCGATGCTCCGGCCTAAGGGATCATGTTCGTTACCACTTGCGCCACTTCGTATTTCGGGCCGCTGTGAAATCCCCGGTCGCTTTCCTCTAGGCGAATCCGGTTTTCTCGGCGCATTTCCAGCACACCAGCCGACCTGAAACATCCGGATATTCATATAGCGGACCTACCCCATCGGCAGATGCCGGATCATCCTCAGCAATCCAAGGTTTCATGAGCGTCTCTGGATGTCGCCCATCGACCGAACCCCGAATGGCTCGCTTCGGTTCTCAACCGATGATCGGGGTTGACCCCTGAGAATGGTCATTCTTTGATGGCCGCGCGCTCAAGCCAACTTTTCATGGTGTCGGCATCAACCAGACCGGCTTGCTGGAACTGAAGGCTGCCGCGAGCGAATACGGCGAAGTTCGGAATTCCCCGGACGTTGTATCGAGCGGCAAGTTCCGGAGACCGCTCCGTATCGACCTTTAGCACCACGGCTCGGCCCGCGAGGTCCCGTGCGACTTGTGCAACGTGCGGCGCCGCCATTCGGCAAGGGCCGCACCAGGCCGCCCAGAAATCAACGAGAACGGGGACTTTGCTGTCGCGAACAATTTCGCCGAATTGCTCAGGGTTCACTTCAAGAGGCTCCCCCATCGCAGGTAACGCTGCCTTGCATGCTCCGCATCTTCCGATATCCGAAAGGTGCTTCGCTGGAATTCGATTAGGCTTTCCGCAAGCTGGACAATTTCGGATTGCAGCCATGGTGGGGTCCTCCAATGAATGCCTCGTAGCCAGTATTTCGTATATGAGACGACTGGGACAATAGCGGAAAATTCTTCAGCTAACCGTCCTCAGCTTACCCGGTAAAAAAGGTAACTGAGAAAACGCGGGTCGGAGATCAGATTCGAGCAGGCAGACAATGAATCACGATCGATAAGTTCATAGTTCACCCCTCAATAAAATCTGGCTCCCAAGCTCCCACCGTGACCTACGGCGGGCCAATACGTGGGACTTCCGGGAACTGAAGGCGCTAAACCCCTCAGTTATCCCTTCCGCTTTACCACCAGCGAAGCAAAACCCAAGCGCCGCGTAGGTGTGCCACGCGTGTGCCGAACGTACGATGCCCCCGAGTTGGATGCCACTGGTCCGGAAAGCCGACTTTTCGGCCAGGTGGATTGCAGCAGCGACATGCGCGCAGCGGCATTCCTGGACCTTGCGGTGTTTGTGAGGATGAATCCAGGAGCGAATGTCTCCAGGCCTGACGTTCTGATTGAACCTGTCAAACTTTGCGCCTTCCAATTGCAGTTCCGAGGTTTATAGTGGAGACGTTCTCATTTCTTGATCCTCTGCTTCGGCTGGCCAATTTATTCCGAGATGGGGCTGCCGCTTCCAACAATGAATTTCAATGAGGCATTGACTCTGCTGAAAGTGGATGAAGTAGAGATTAAGTCGACGCTTTTTGACGGGGCCATTCGCAATGCTTGACCCAACGTGGAGTTGGCGAGCTACTGTTTCCGTTTTGTTGATCGTGCTGGTATTGGCCACCACGATGGGAATGGTGTGCCATCACCACGATCAGTGTTCGGCTGGTAACTGCACGCTGTGTCACTTCGTCTTCGCGTCCCCTTCTGCAGCGGCCGATGCGTCCGGATTGGTCGTTGTTTCCGCGGAGTACGCGGCCCTGCAGAATCATTTTGTCTCGATTTGCAGGGTCAATGAAAAGCCGCCCCGCGCTCCTCCTGTATAGCCCCTCTGCGCCCCGGGTGCCCTTTCGGCACATTCATCGGCTATTTCTCTGGTTCAGGAGTTGCAGCGCATATGCGTCTGTCATTGTTACGTATTTCCACACTCGTGCTCTCATTTTGGTTCGCGGAGTCAGCGATTGCGCAAACGCCGCCCGCTCAATCTCTGCCGCCGCATAACCCGGCCCCGGCTAAAGGCCAACTGGCCCAAACGCCTGGCGGTCAGTTGATCACGCTCGGCCAGGCGATCCAGATGGCGCTCGAGCATAATCACACCCTCCTGGCGGCGCGCACTACCATCGAGCAGAACCAGGCGGAAGAGATTACCGCTAATCTGCGGCCGGACCCGGTGTTGATGGGCGACACGCAGTTTTTGCCGATCTTCCAGCCGAGCAATTTCTCCTCAGACTACCTGGACAATACAGCGCAGTTCGACGTGGGCTTGAGTTACCTGTTCGAGCGCGGTAAGAAACGGCAGCACCGCCTGCAGGCGGCGAAAGACCAGACGGCCGTGACGCGATGGCAGGTGGCCGACAACGAGCGCACACTGGCGTTCAACGTGGCCACGGATTTTATCAACGTAGAACTGGCCGAATCGACACTGGAGCTTGCCGACCAGGACCTGAAGGGCTTTCAGCACTCGTTGGACATTACCGACGCGCGCTACAAGGCAGGGGATATCGGGAAGGACGATCTGCTGAAGATGAAGCTGCAATTGCTTCAGTTCCAGACCGACGCGGCGCAGGCCAGGCTGGCGCGGGTGCAGGGGCTGTCGGATCTGCGACAGTTGCTGGGCTACGAGCAGGTGAGCGCGGAATACGATGTGTCGGAATCTTTCGAATACCAGCCAATGAAGAGCGGGCTCGAAGATTTGCAGTCGGCGGCGCTGAAGCGCAGACCAGACCTCGAGGCGGCGCAGCAGGGGGTCGCAGCGGCGAACAGCGCCTTTAATTTGCAGAAGGCGATCGGAAAGCGCGATGTGACCGGGCAGGTTAATTACACGCACATCGGTTATCTGAATGATGTTTCGCTCTTCGGGTCGATGCAGCTGCCGATCTTCGATCGCAACCAGGGCGAGATCAAGCGCGCCGGGATCGCAATCACGCAGGCGCAGGAGCAGCAAATGTTCGCGAACGGGCAGGTGCTGACGGATGTGAGGGACGCCTACGAAGGCCTGAAGGCGAACGACGAAATTGTGGGGCTGTACCGTTCAGGATATCTCGACGAAGCGCAGGAATCACTGGACATTACTGAGTATGCATACAAGCACGGTGCAACCAGTTTGCTGGATTTTTTGGATGCAGAGCGGACATTCCGTGCAACACAACTCGGCTACCGGCAGGCACTGGCATCGTACCTGCAATCACTGGAGCAGCTTCGCGAAGCGGTCGGAACCAGGAGCTTACCATGAGACACCCGAACATGATTGAGAGGGCCAGCCGGATCCAGAGTGCCTGGCCACTACTTGCGCTGCTGGCAATCACCGGGTGTCGCTCGAACGACAATGCAAACGGAATGGCTTCGTTTTCGCCGAAGGCGACGCCTTCTGCGACACCGCAGCTGTTTACCATTCCCGCTGACCAGATGAGCCATGTGGAGTTGGTTACGATGACCCCTGGCGCGATCACGAACACGCTTCGGCTGACGGGCGCGGTGGCCTACAACGCCTTCAATACCACGCCGGTGATTACACAGGTGGGTGGTCCGGTGAGCCGGATCATGGTGGTGCCTGGCGATCATGTGCAGAAGAATCAGCCGATGCTGGAGGTGAGCAGCCCGGACTACGCGCAGTTGCTGGACGGCTATCTGAAGGCAGCTGATTCTTACCGGCTGGCCGACAAGTTTTATCAACGCGCGCAAGATCTGTATGCGCATAACGCCATAGCGCAACAGGATCTGGAACAGGCAGAGAGCAATCGCACTCAGGCAAAGGCCGATCTAAATGCGGCTGAGCAAGGGATGCGGATTCTGGGCATCAAGAATCCAGAAGACCTGGCGAAGGCTTCTTCGTCAGCGCAAATCCCTGTTCTGGCCCCCATTGCGGGCGAGGTGGTTGAGCGACTGGTTTCGCCGGGGCAGGTGGTGCAGGCCGGGCAGACGCAGGCATTTACTATCACCGACCTGAGCACAGTGTGGGTGCTGGCGAATGTCTACCAGGCGGATCTGAAGTACGTGAAAACCGGCGAAGACGTGGTGGTGCAAACGGACGCGTTTCCTGGCAGTTTCCACGGCAAGATTTCGTATGTGTCGTCTGCGGTAGATCCGAATACGAGGACCCTGCAGGCGCGCATCGCGGTGGAGAATTCCGGCGAGAAGCTGAAGCGGGATATGTACTGTACCGTGACGGTGACGGCCGGCGTGCTGAAGGATGCGCTGGCGGTGCCCAACGCGGCCGTTTTGCGCGACGACAATAACCAGCCCTTTGTGTACGCGCTGACCGGCGACAACCAGTTTGGGCGGCGCGACGTGGTGCTGGGCGAAATGCAGGGGAGTGAGACGCAGATCGTTAAGGGCGTATCGGAGGGCGACAGGATAGCAGGCAACGGCAGCCTGTTTCTGCAAGTAGTCAACTCGATGCAGCACTGAGAGGACAGGCCGTAATGATTCATCGCATTATTCAATTCGCGCTTCGGCAAAAGCCGATCGTCCTGTTCCTGGTGGCATTCATGGCTGTGGTCGGAGCTGTAGCCTTCCACAACATGCCTGTAGACGCGTATCCGGACCTTTCGCCGCCGATGGTGGAAGTGATTACGCAGTGGCAGGGCCACGATGCGTCAGAAGTGGAGCGGTTGGTGACTGTGCCCACTGAAGTCGAAATGAACGGCGTGCCGAAACTGACAGTGATGCGTTCGATTTCGCTCTACGGCCTTTCGGACGTGATCATGACCTTCAATGAAGGCACGGACGATTACTTTGCGCGGGATGTGGTGTTTCAGCGCCTCAGCGAAGTGACGTATCCGCAGGGCGTGACGCCGACGCTCTCGCCGCTGGCCAGTCCCTCGGGTCTTGTGTACCGCTACGTGATCGAAAGCCCGGATCGCACGCCACAGGAACTGAAGACGATTGAAGACTGGGTGCTGGAGAGGCAGTATAAACAGGTGCCCGGAGTGGCAGACGACTCCGGCTTTGGCGGCACGGTGATGCAGTACCAGGTACTGCTCGATCCGGCCAAGCTCTACGCGTATCACGTGACCGTGCCCACGGTCATGCAGCAGCTTTCGGTAAACAACTCGAATGCCGGCGGTGGATTCTACGAGCAGGGGCAGCAGTTTGATTATGTCACCGGCGTGGGCCTGGTACGCGACACTTCGGATATTTCCAATATTCTCGTGGGCTCGCAGAACGGCGTGCCCACGCGCATCGGGGACATCGGGCAGGTGGAGATCGGAAACGCGCCGCGGCTGGGTGAGTTCGGCTTCGACAAGACCGACGACGCGGTGGAAGGCGTTATCATGATGCGGACCGGCGAGCAGGCCCAGAACGTGCTCAAGGCCGTGGAAGCCAAGACGCAGGAGCTGAACGAGCATATCCTACCGCCGGACGTGAAGGTGCGTGGCTACTACGACCGCAGCGACCTGGTACAACTGACGATCGATACGGTGGAACACAACCTGATGATCGGAATGCTGCTGGTATTGATCGTGCTGATGGCGTTCCTGGTCAACATGCGTGCGGCGGTGATTGTGGCGCTTACCATTCCACTATCACTGATGTTCTCATTCATTTTTCTGCACGCAGAGGGGATTCCCGCGAACCTGCTCTCAATCGGGGCGATTGACTTCGGCATTCTGATCGATGGCACGCTGGTGATGGTTGAAAACATCTTCCGCGAACTGGGTGCGCGCGAGGGCCAGCAGTATGACCTTGAAGAAGTGATTCTCAAGGCTGCGAAGGACGTGGACAGGCCCATTTTCTATTCGGTGGCCGTGATCATTGCCGGTTACCTGCCCATCTACGCGCTGACCGGCCCTTCGGGCAAGCTGTTCAAGCCGATGGCGGACACCGTGGCCATCGCTCTGGTGGGCGCCCTGATTCTCACTTTGACTCTTGTCCCCGCGCTGTGCGCCATGTGGTTCAAGAAGGGCGTGCACGAAAAAGAAAACAAGCCCTTCCAGTGGATTCTCAAGAAATATGCTGTATGGCTGGACTGGTGCATGGACTGGCCGAAAACAACACTGGTGCTCGCGGGAGTGATCTTCGCGCTCGCGCTGCTTCTCATTCCCTTTATCGGCGGTGAGTTCATGCCGCACCTGGACGAGGGTGCCATGTGGATTCGTGCCACCATGCCGTACACGGTTTCGTTCGAGACGTCGAGCAAATTCTCGCCGCAGGTGCGGGACATCCTGATGAAGTACCCGATGGTGACGGACGTAGGTTCGGAGTTGGGGCGGCCGGACGATGGTACCGATCCGACAGGATTCTACAACGATGAATTTTACGTGGGACTCAGGCCGTATAACGACGCAGTGTGGAAGACGGGATCGATTCACACGAAAGCGGAGCTACAAGCCGACATTCAGCACCAGCTAGCTGTCTTTCCCGGTGTGGTTTTCAATTTCACACAACCGGCCGAAGACGCGGTGGACGAGGCATTGACCGGCCTCAAGAGTGCGTTGGCGGTCAAGATCTATGGACCTGACCTGAATGTGCTGCAGAACAAGGCGCAGGTGATCAAACAGCGGCTTAGTCAGGTCCCCGGATTCACCGAGCTGACCGTGGTGCGCCAACTGGGGCAGCCGACGCTGTCCATCAACGTGGATCGTGGCAAGATTGCGCGCTACGGCATCAACGTGGCCGACGTTGAAGCGATTGTGCAAGCGGCCGTGGGCGGTCAGGCCGCCACGCAAGTTGTGCAGGGTGAAAAGCTCTTCGATCTGGTGGTGCGCATGAAGCCGGAGTTCCGCGAGAGCGCCAATGAGATCGGCAATCTGCTGGTAGGCACGCCGTCCGGGCAACAGATTCCACTAAGCGCGCTGGCCGATATTCGCGAGTCGGGCGGGGCGTCGCTCATCTACCGCGAAAACAATTCGCGGTATATCGGCGTGCAGTATAGCGTGGAGGGACGCGATCTGGAGAGCGCGGTGAACGCAGGTCAGCAGGCAATTGCCGACATTCAGAAGTCATTGCCGGCAGGATACCGCATGACCTGGGGCGGCGAGTACGACGAGTTTGTAGCCGCCGAACACCAGTTGGCGATCATTGGTCCATTGGCGTTGCTGATCATCTTCATGATCCTGTTCGCGCTATACGACAACTTCAAGTACCCCGTAGTCATTTTGGTGGGAGTCGTCCTCACGGTCCCGGTCGGCGCACTGCTGGCGCTAAAGCTCACAAATACCGCTTTCAGCGCTTCATCGGCGCTGGGCCTGCTGGCGCTGATTGGGGTGTCGGTGGAAACCGCCGTAATTCTTGTCTCCTACATCAACAAGCTGCGCATCGAGCAGAACATGGACATCCGGACCGCGACTCGGGAGGCCTCGCTCCTGCGACTGCGGCCCATCATGATGACGGCGATGGTCGCGTGCCTGGGATTGCTGCCTGCGGCCCTCTCGACGGGTATCGGCTCCGATACGCAGAAGCCGTTTGCCATTGTGATCGTGGCGGGGTTGGTGTCGCGGCTATTTCTGGGCTTCTTTGTGAACCCGGTGCTCTATCAGATTGTGGCGCGGGAGGGTGACGTGCTGAAGGTGTAGACGGACCGGGTTTCCAGGCCTTGAGTTTGCACTCTTCTCACATGCGCAGTGTGTGCGCGAGGAGTCATAGCTCTCGGCTTCCGGAAGAGTAAAGGGTGAAATACAAAGTTCTCCGCCTTACCATGCCATCGTGACGGATACCGCCAAGTTCCATGAAGTGCAAGCTGATCCGAGTCCTGGGCTACGCGGGTTTTGTATTCGGATGATTTGCGTTTGCGGAAGCCTAAGCGGGTCTGGATCCTGTTGACGCCAGGTCTCAACCGAGCTGCACCGCGACCTAGTTTTTATTGGGTGCCGCCGGGGTCGGGACTTGGCCGGCAGCCGCTTGAACGTGGAAGTCGTTGCAGTTCGAGTCCGTGTCGGCGCCATCCGGGTAGCGGCCCACGCTGGCGCCAGTGCCGCCGACGGGGCGAGGTACGACGACGATGCAGCCGCCTCCGCCTTGCTCGCCTTCGAGCGTGGCGAGTTCCGGGCTGGCAATGGTTCCATTGCCACTCGAGTTGCTCTGCTGGGACCCATAGACGATGGCATCGACCACAGTGGTGCCGCTCGCGTCCAGCAAGGCGATGGATCCGGCGCGGGGCGACAGAATATCGCCGAACCATTGTTGCGGCGACGGTCCCTGACCGCCCATTTTAGAATCGGACGGCCCCGTGACCGGCGCGCCATAGGCGTGGTTGCGCATTAAAGGCCGGTCCAGGGTGATGCCGGAGCCGAGCGGCTCAACTGCGTCGGCGCTTGTATGAGGAAAGCGCGTCGCGGGAGAAAAGCTGACACCTGTACCCGTGTCGGAGACATCCACGCGTGCCGCATGATCGAGCCGCAGCGGCGCCGTCAGGTCCACTCCAGTGCCATTGGCTCCGGCGGAGCCCACGGCAGCGACCTTGACTGTCTCTTTGCGACCCCCCGTACTGATGACCAGCGTATCTCCAGCCGTGACATCTAAATCTGCAAGAAGCCTGATATTGGTAGCGCCAGCGGAGGCGGATTCTGCGAGCACCGTCTGAGTTGCGGCCTTACCCACGGAAGTGACGGTGAGCTGCTCGTATTTGCCGCCGAGCCCTATGCCGATCTTCTGCCCAACGGTAAAGTTTAACGCACTGGCAACGGGAAGATTCCTTGTACCGGAGGGAAAGCTGACCCAGGGGCTGGTGGAGACTGGGATGAAGACTGTGGTCTTAGCCGCAGCCGAGGTTCCTACACCTTTAAGGATGCGGGTCTCGCCACCGACCTCGATTCTCTGGCCTTCCGCCAGGCCCTGTGAATCGCGCACGTAGATTGTCTGTGCTCCAGCAACCGCAGGCGCGGCCAAACCTGAGCTTGAGAGGGCGAGAAGGTAAAAGCTATGTGCACCAAGCGTCGTTCCGGCGGGTATCGTCGCGAGACGGATTGGAGCCCACTGGCTCGGAGTACTCACGAGCGTCCAGCGAGATAGATCCACTTTGTGACTGGAGGCGTTATAGAGCTCGATAAACTGATGCTCCGGATGGCCGTCGGCTCCGAAACCGATCTCGTTGATCTTAACGGGCGGCACATTCCGCACCCTGGTGGGCATCGTATCTATGTGGGTCGCATGATCTGTCGTGTTCTTCCACTCGACTCTTCCGGTCAAATATCCTGCGCTCGCCGCGGCGGGCGAAGTGACATTGAACGTTGCATGGACGCTGGCGCCGGAAGCGACGGGCTCTCGAAAGGTCTTTGAGGTCTGTCTTGTATCCGCCACCAGAGCGGCCCACTGCGGATTCGGTCCTGACAAGTTCAGTCTCACTCGGGTTACCGGGGCACCGGTGGTGTTGGTGAAGGTGACGGTAACCTGTTGCGACGATCGCGGGGAGAAGGAGGTGATGCGCGAGAGGGCCAGGCGCGGAACGTCATATCGCGCGGCTACGACATTCGCCTGAACTGCGTCGGTGGTGACAGTGGTGGGGTACCCCGATGTGATGACGCCCTCGTAGAAGGTGCCGGACGAGCCGTTGCCGTTGTCGCCGCCCGTACCAAGCAGGATGCCGCCCTGCTTATGCATTGGGAAATAGCCTCCACTTCGCTGGGGGGCCGGCCGCTTTCCGGCGTAGAAGGTCGTCAGTCCGCCGCTTTGCGCATTGCCGCCGCGCAAGTCCCAACGGTCTCCTCCTCCTCCATCCATAACCGCTGTCACAAACCGCCACGAGGCGATAGTCGGATCGTCGGTGTTCTGCTTCGCTCCTTGTCCAGAGAAGAGACCGGCTTCCATGTCCGACATGATCCACGGTCCCGGCCCGGCGCCTCTGCCCCATGCGGTGGAGGTACCGAAGTAGGTGGTTTCCATTGTGCCAGTGCCGACCGCGCGGCCGTTGGTTGAGGAGTTGCCGTAGTCAAAGCAGCATCCGCTGTCGTAGTGAGTACCGTCGACGACGTAGTAAATTCCCTCCGGCTCGTCGTTGATTGCGATGCCGGTTGCATTGTTATTGCGGAAGCCCATGCCGGGCATGATGAAGACGCCGTAGGCCTTCTGGCCGCCAATCGTGATCGGGGCCATGTCGGCGATGGGTTGAGTATCGAATCCACCGGGAGCCGGCCCTTTGAATCTCCCTGGCGGGGCCTGGAGTAGATCATTTCCCGTGCCCGACTGATCGTAGATGCGGTTGATGACGCAGACCGTCTTGGCACAGAAGATGTCCTGGGCATCTGCGTTGGCATACCCGCCCGCGACGGAGGCGGTCGGCTGAACGACGCCAATGTCCAGGGTGCTGGAATCAGAGGCACGCTTCAATTGATAGAGAGGCCCGTTGTAGGAAGCGTAGAGCGCACGCGTAGTGCTGTGGGCAGCAACACAGGGTGTGTGCGCCGCCGCATAGATGTCGCAGGGCCCCTGCTGCCTATGTGCCGCGACCTGGGCCGTAGCGCTGCCGGCCAACAGAGCAAAGACCATTCCGGCGAAGAACGCGTGCAACGGGTAGAAGGGCCTTCCCAACCGAGCAAATGAGGCGGGCAAACAATTACGAAGGTTCATGAGGTCATCAACGCTGCAAGGGCGTCCTTTACGAAGATTTTTCGTGGATGTGATCCGAAAAACAGCATACGTACTCCAGTCCCCATCTGCAATGTGTGCCGAATTGAGTGTCGTCTACAGGATAGCTAACCCATAGCACGGAGAGTGCGGGATAACTCCGACCGGCGGACCTGCAAACAATCAGGCAGTCCGTTCGCCGGCCATCGCTTTGATGGATAAAATCGCAACTGCCGGTCAGCAGGCCGGAGCGCTCATTGAGCTATCCAAGCCGATCAATGCGGCATGGCGCCTTGCCGTATCACCGGCTGCTGGGAGAAGTGAATTCTAAAGCTGTGCCCGGTTTGGAGACAACGTGGACACGTTCCCACGCTTACTTCGTTCCCGGGTTCACCGAACTCGCTCTAACCTCAGTGACTGAATCCGAAGCACTCATTGAGCTCTGGTTAGCACTTCCTCCGAGGATTAGTCCTCGGAAACGCCCTTTGCAGATGGATTCGTTATCACCGGCTGTCGCCATATCCCATTCGCCATCCTGAGTTTCGACGGAGCCCGTGATTTGATTCCACTCCGTGAACCTACTGGCGCAAGCTGAATCCAGACGGCAAAGCTGCCTCAAGATTGATCTGTTCACCGGTGATTGGGTGGTGGAATTTCAGAAATTGGGCGTGCAGAAGATATCCTCCATCGCCGGGGAGGCCAGGGAGATTTTCTAGAGGCCGGCCGGTTGAGCCGTACAGAGGATCACCTACCAGGGGATGGCCGATCGATGCCAGGTGGATTCTGATTTGATGAGGGCGGCCCGAATTCAGGCTTACCTCAAATGTTGTGGTGCTTGCGCTGCGTGAGATGACCCTTGCCAATGACTTTGACGGTTTGCCGCCTGGACTGGCAGCCCACACAGAACCGAGGCGTGGGTGCGGAACGAGTCCGATGGGTGTGACGATCTCGTAGGTGTCGTGCTCAGCAATGTTTTGAGCGAACGCCCGATAGATTTTTTGAATTCCGGGTGTGTTCCAGTTTGCGGATAGAATCGAGGCCGCCTGCTGTGTCTTGGCGAAGAGAACGATGCCGCTGGTGGCTCGGCCCAACCGGTGGACAGGGTTTGCTTCGGGCGTTTGCTTTTGCACCAGGCGCAGGAGGGTGTTTTCCAAGAAGCCGCCGCCGGGGAGGGTGGGCAGTCCACTGGGTTTGTTGACGGCCAACAGATGGGGGTCATCAAACAGGACTTCGAAGTGCTGAGGGGAGTCTGGTTCGATCCAGGGTGGGCGTTTCCAGATAAGGGTTTGGCCTGAGGTGACCGATTCGCTTCCTGTGGCGGTGACGCCGTTGAGGGTGACTTCGCCGTTGTTCAGATTTTGTTGCCAGGCTTGTGGGGTTGAGTGGGGGTAGAGGTTTGCCAAGTGGGAGAGCAGAGTTTCTCCATGGCATTTCCTGCCGATGATTGTGGTGTAGGCATAGCCCCGGTTGAGCATTGCATTGAGTGTAAGCCATGGCATCTGCGAATAAGGAGCTGCCGAGGGCAGGGGGAAACCTTGATGCTGGCCGGCTTTCGAGGAGTAATCGCAGCCGGTGAGTGCCTTGGCCATTCAGCCTAAGCCGGCCTGAATTGGAAAGGCCCGTCATCGATAGCGAAAGCGGCGGCGCAGAAGAACAGCGCTATCGGGCCAGCGCTATCTCTGGCGAAATAAGCTTGTTCCAAAAAATAGCGCTTCCACGTTCCACTTCATCAGGCCGCGTGCAGCGTCTGGATGGGGTCGATTTGTGCGCCGCGCCCGGCGGCTGTCAAACTGTAATACCGGGCGCAGCGCCCGTTGGGCGAAATCTTCCACTCTGCAGAAATCCATTCACTCTGAAGAAGGCGTTGGAGCGCAGGGTACAGTGACCCGTTGTCGACGAGTAACTCACTGTCAGATTGCTGTTGTAGAAGTTGCGAGATTCCGTAGGCGTGGTCGGGCTCCAGTTTGAGGCTTCGCAGAATCAACACTTCAAGAGTTCCTTGAAGCAGTTCGAGCCTTTCGCCGTTATAGCGGTTTCAGGATTGCTACACCCAAAGGGCATACACCCGGGTCGACCCGACCCCAGGGAGGGGCGACCTGACATTGAAGATCGAAAGGGCACACCTATCCTGGAACCGCTCTAGATAGACAATCTACGGTAGACACACTACCTATACACGGTAGAAACTTAGGCCTGTCGACCGGGCCCGCAACGATTGCCCCTCCGAAACACCCATTCTCCCAGGAACGTTCAATCGCTGATTCGATCACGACATTCCTGTTGCGATGAAGGTCAGTTCTTTTGTCTTAGTCAGGCTTTTGGCTCAGCTGCTCGGACCATATCCACGAACACTTTGCGTGTCTCTTCCGAGTTTTGGACTTCGTGCAGGAAGTTGATGCGTGTCCCTTTCATACCGTCGTTGGTCTTCAGCCGGAGGTGGAATCCGAGCCGGTCCACAGCCGTCATTGCAGCCTCGGTCGCGTCCATGCCGGCATAAACTTTAGCCAGCAGGATCATCGCGGGAACATGATCTGAGTTCATGTGTCCGAGAATCTTCGGAGCCGCGTCGGCCAGCGGATCAACTTTCGCGGACCGGTAGTCCTCCGCAGTCACCCATCCCATAACCCCGAAACCGCCGACATAGTAAATGTCCAGAGGTTGCAGGCGGAAAAATCCAAAATCCTTGAAGTCAACCCAGGAACGGCTATTCTCATAGCGCCAAAGATAGCGTTGACGAGCCTCGTCGACTTCTTCCTCCGGTACAGCAAGCACATCACCAACGAGCGTTGCCCGCGCGGTGCCGAGCGGGTCGCCGTCACCCGTTTGAGCCACAAACAGACTTGCCCTGTGGTCGGCTTCGATGTTCTGCGTATGCATGGCCATAGTGCTGATGAGGAAGATAGGCCGTCCTTGCCCGTCGATCGCATAAGGCATCAGCGATCCGAACGGATATCCTGGCGGCCTGCGGGAGACGGTCGAAAGAGTCGCGATTGTGCACAGGGAAGTGAGAGTGCGGACGCGCTCGGCATAAGTCGGCTCTGGAAGTCGGGCCGCACCAGCATCCGTGAATGCGTGCTTGCGGGATGGTTCCCCCTCTGCGGTAGACATTTGTCCTTGGTTCCCCCTGAACTCATGGTACGTCGATCCTGACCTTGGAACTCAGCACACCCCGAGCGGGCGCTGTCGGCTCAGCCCAAATGGATGACACCGTCCAGTATTTTACGTTCCGCAAAAAGTTTGCAGAACACACTCCTCGGGACGTGCGGGCATCGAGTACCTCTCAAGCTCTGGCCGCTCGTCATAGGGCCGCGAAATGACTGCGAGCAGGTCCTCGAAGGGCTGGAAATCCAGGTGCAGGCTGGCAGCATCGAGCGCCGCTTCCACAAGATGATTACGCGGTATGAATGCTGGATTCGTTTTGCGCATGGCTGCGGTGCGCGCTGGCCCGTCTGCGCACTCTTCTTCGAGACGACGGCGCCATTCAACGGCCCACCCGTCATACGCTCGAGGGTCCGCAAATAACGTGCGAACCCCCGCGTCGCCCTCCGGTCCGGCTGCGGCATCGCACAATCTTCTGAAGGTCAGGGTGAAGTCCGCGCGGTTGGCAGCCATGCATCGGAGCAGATTCTCGGCCAAAGCCGCATCGCTTTCGCGCTCAACAACAAGCCCGAGCTTGCGGCGCATTCCTGCACCGCGAGCCGCTTCAAACTGGGGCTCGAAGGTTGAGAGAGCTTCGTTTGCCGCTGCCAACGCTGCCTTTTCGCTGCCAGATTCCTGCGCAAGAACGGGCAGCAATGCTTCGGCCAGCCGCGCCAGGTTCCAGAGCGCAGCACGAGGCTGGTTGCCATACGCATAGCGGCCGCTGTGGTCAATGGAGCTGTAAACCTTGGCCGGATCGTATGCCTCCATGAAGGCGCAAGGTCCGTAATCGATGGTCTCGCCAGATATGGATGTATTGTCGGTGTTCATTACCCCATGAATAAAACCGAGAAGCATCCACTGCGCGATCAACCGCGCCTGTCGTGCGATTACGCCCTCCAGCAGCGCCCGGTACGGCTGCTTCGCTTGCGCAGCCTCAGGATAGTGCCGGGCGATGGCGTAGTCAGCAAGCGTGCGCAAGCCTGTCACGTCGCCCCGTGCAGCAAAGTACTGGAAGGTACCCACACGCAGATGGCTTGCCGCTATCCGCGTCAACACAGCTCCTGGCAATACGGTGTCGCGTACTACTGGTTCGCCCGTGGTCACGGCAGCCAGGGCCCGTGTGGTGGGTACGCCGAGAGCCGACATGGCCTCGCTCACAATGTATTCTCGCAGCACGGGTCCGAGTGCAGCCCTGCCGTCGCCGCCGCGTGAGAAAGGGGTTCGCCCAGAGCCCTTGAGCTGGATGTCGTAGCGCTGGCCGTCGCGTGCAACCAACTCGCCCAGAAGGTTGGCGCGCCCATCGCCGAGTTGAGGCACAAAGTATCCAAATTGATGCCCGGCATACGCCAACGCAATAGGCTCTGCGCCGTCGGCCACCCGGTTGCCGGCGAGAATTGCAACACCTTCCTCGCTCGTGAGCGCATCCGCATCGAGTCCCAGTTCCCGAGCCAGCTCCACATTCACTTTCACGATGCGCGCTTCCGCGACCGGTGTCGGGTCCAAACGAGCGTAGAAGTGCTCCGGAAGCCGCGCATAGGTATTGTCGAACGCAAAATGCACGTGCTGTCCGGTAAGGGCGGGGTCGAGCGGCAAACCGTTTAGGGGAAGGTTGGGTAAATCCATCGTAGGTTAGATGTCAGTGTACTGCCTTGGTCGCACTCCCGTTGCGAACCACAAATTGCCGCAAAACGATCATGCCCGCGCGGAATGACGCAGGCGGCGAGGCTTTTTCCGTTCGCTATGACTTATCAACACCGAATCACTTAGTCGTTTCTACTGTGCAGCCGGTTAGCTTGTAGTGCCAGGCCTCGTGGTGGCTCTCGCGGTTGATCGAAACTTGTTCGGGCAATTGAAATCCGCCAACTCTTTGATAGGTATAGGTGAGGATGATCCGATTGCCGGACTCGAAATCGCCATCCTCGCCAAGCCTGTAGGAGGTCATGACAAAGCCCTGCGGACCGGGGCGGAACTCTGTTTCCCGGCGACCGGCGGCAGATCCCTTTTCCGCTTCGCTCTCAAGGCTCATGTCGTGCGCGAACATCATCTCAACATCAAACGTCTGGGCTTTGAATTCAAGCTTGTAGCCTGACGTAGAGGGCTCGACGTGAACGGGCGTGTCTTCCGGCGGAAGCATCGCTCTATTACTGGCAACCAACCAACTGTTCAAGCTGAACCGCACTGCATGTTCGAGAAGACCCTCCGCCATGCCTCCATGGGGGAGCTTGTGTTCCTCGTCTTCCGTCATCCCAGATGACACCGCAGCGTTCTGTCGGGTAACAGTGACGCGAGTGTTGATTGGCTGAATTAGATTAGCGATCTCCTCGTCCGTTCCCTCGTCGCCCAGGCGTACGACCTCAGCGAAGTGTTGCTTCCAGTTGAACTCAACGGCGCAGCTGAAGGATTGGAGGTTTCTCTCAAAGGGAGCGTCATATTTCGCCCGGGTCTGCTTTAGGACCGTTGCATCATTGATTGCAGTCTGTGCATCGCAAAACACGGCACAAAGGCCAAATGCCAATGTCGAGCAGAAAAGCCGCATGACGCATCGTAATTCATTCCTCCCGAAAAACGCCCTCGTCAGCAGAATTATGCAACGGGCGGGTGGTCCACCTTTCCGTTTCTTTTTTTTAAAAACTCCCCCAAACCAAACACTGCGGATGCCCCATCGGGGTACCGGGGCGCCGGGGTGCCCCCTGGGCCGGGCCGGGCCGCCGGGCCGTAACCAACCAGGCTGCCACGGAATCCCGCAGAAGCCATGCTTTGTAATAAGGGCACGGCTTCAGCCGGGCCGTAACCAACACAAAATCGACGAGGGCTTCAGCCCCTGAAATCGCCCCTCCCGGGCCTTTGAGAACTCCCCCCAACCAAACACTGCGGGTGCCCCATCGGGGTGCCGGGGCGCCGGGGTGCCCCCTGGGCCGGGCCGGGCCGCGCAGCTTCATCGCGAAATGGATGGGAAAGAACAAACTCCCCACCATTGCTTTGAAAGGCCGCGCCTGGGGTACCGGGGTGCTCTCCGGGCCGGGTCGGTCCGAGCCGACGACGCCCAACCCTACCTGCCGTCCACCCCAAAAACAAATCCCCCCCCATTTGCAGAGAATTACCCCCATTTCCGCTACGCTTATTCCATACGCACTCAATAACCCAAAGAACAGTACAGAAGGCCGTGTGTGCCTTCCTGATCCCAATGGGCCCATCGCCGCAGTACGCGGGCGCAGAGCAGAAGAAAGGCACCGCATTTCTCAGTGCACTTATTCCGGAAGAGCTTCACAAGCTGTCCAACATAACTTCCAGAAAATCCATCCTCGGGCCGCCCCGCTCGAAGGCCCGGCTCTCTGATGTATCGAAAGTCGATTATTGTGCTGGGGGCGCGGGTGTTTTTCCGCCATGGAAGACGTGCCGATTGATATCGGGCCAAAACTCTTTTGCGAACATCGCCGCTGCATCGATCCCGATATCAAGTCCCCACTCCGTGCCGGTATTGGCAAAGCTGCGTTCGCGCGATGGGTAGTAAAGGCTCGACAGCCCGGACGCGGCGCCCGAACCAATCACTTCGCTCAAATTGAAGACTTCATTTCCCGAGTCCGAGCGCGTGATAACGGCGCGGCTGAGAGCGTATCCGGTCCGCTTCAGAAATCCGCCGCTGCCCATCGTGTAGTAACGCGTATCTTCGTGCGTAAGGACGGGAACAATGAACTCCACCATGTAGTTCTCGCTGGTCTGGTCTACTGCGGCGTGCCAGAAGTAGCGCGCATACCCGGCCGCACCCTGGTGGAACTCGGGAGTCGATTTCCTCGCCATCGAATAACCTGCAAGCACCGCCGGGATGAACACGGACGAATAGTCGAACGAGTCCTCGGTCGTGGTCATGAACTTTTCTTTCACCGATTGCGGGGGCAACTTCTGGCCCGCGTTCACTGCGCGAAAGTTCGGGATGACATCGAGGATTCGGCTGGTTTGCGCCGCCGGTTGATCGCTGGCCGAAGACTGCGAAGTCGGCGCGAAACCTTTCGCATCCGCTCCTTTGGGATCGCCGCCCTGTGCGGATTCCGGCCTGGCTGCCGAGCCCGCATCTGAACTCAAGTCGGGTCCGCCGGCTGGCTGCTGCCCTGAAAGATTGAACGAAAAAATCAGGAGGAAGGCGATAGGTCCCGAGTAAAGAACAGATCTAGATATCCGCGCGCGAATGGATTTTGAAGAAACGCAAGATTTCAATTGTATGAATCTGATATAGGCCGGGCAGGGAACTGAATTCATGACTATTGAGACCTCCGGAAAGGACAAATGGCTGCGCCATCTGGAAAGAAATGAAGAGATTGTCATCTCATATTATGGGGCGACGCTCGGAGCGCCCGCCGCAAACCCTCACTCTCCCAACCGCATCCTTGCGGCAGGGAAGAGTTGCCGGAGATCTCATCGAGGTTGCGTCAATTTGCCAAAGGTTGTCAGCCGCTCACGCGCGCCCCGCAAACTCCTTTGTTTCCGTGTACACGCGCACTTTTTCGCCCTCTTGAATATAGAGAGGAACCTTGATCTCAAGACCGGTTTCAAGCCGTCCCAGCTTGGTCACGTTACCGCTCGTGTCGCCACGCGCGCCGGGCTCTGTGTAGGTGATGGCAAGCTCAACCTTCTCCGGCAATTGCAGGCCGATCGGGTTCCCATTGAACTTGTGGAGCTGGATGATGGCGCCCTCCACCAGAAACTCCAGTGCATCGCCCATCATGGCCTCGGAGAGAGTGAGCGTCTCAAACGTCTCCTGGTCAAGAAAGTAGGAGCCGTCCCCATCGCTATATAAATAGGATGCTTCCACGGTTTCCAGATCCGGCTCCTTGAACCGGTCCCCGGCCTTGAATGTCTTGTCGAAGACGGCGCGTGTCAGCAAGTTGCGCATCTTCAGGCGCACCAGCGTCTGTCCGCCGCGTGCCGTGGGCGTTGAAACCTCAGCTTCCATGCAGTAAAAAGGCGTGTTCTCAAACTCAAAGTACATCTTGCGCTTTACGGTGATGGCTTCAATCAGTGCGGCCATGAATTCCTCAAAATATCGGACTTGGGATGCCAAAAGCCTCTAGGGTGCTACCCCCTCCGGCTCCCCGTCAATTATAAGATCGATACCCTCTTGCATCTAAGGCAAAACACCGTAATTGACTACCCCGCGGTTTATCTGAGAAACTCACGACCATGCGTTATAGCGGAAAGATTGAATATGCCCAGGAGCGCAAGATCCGGGAGCGGAACACACGTTTGTACCGCGTCTTGCACCTGCCGATCTGGATTTGGGTCTTTTTCCTTGCCCCCGGTCCCCTTACCTTCAGCCTGTTTGCACACGGATTCACCTTGGCCAATGGAGCCTGGCTGGCTACCGTATTAATCGGTACCGCCATCGCCGGCTGGCACGGCCAGTTGCCCGGCGTTGAGCCCCGGCCCTACATCCTCCGTTTCGACGAGGACAAGCCGAATCCGCTCTACCGCAAAATCTGCTACACCTTCGCGTGGAACGCGGTCATCAGCTTTGCCCTGCTCAATGCAGTCGGCCTTGCGATCGCTGCTTTTACCGGCGAGTGGCGCATGAAAGAGATTTACACCTACGCGTATTCTCCCCTCTGCGCGCTCATTCTGCTGCTTGGCCTCATGGGCAAGCTGCCTCGCGTCGGCCCCTCCACCAAGAACGAAGGCACAGAGCGCCGCTACTTCTACGGCTCCGTCTGGGCCGTCACCATTGCGCAAACCATCCTGCTCATCGTCTGGAAAATCCTTCCCTCGAATGTTGGACCCACGCAGGAAGGCAGCCTCATCAAGCTCGTCGTCTTTGTCGGCACCCTCATGTTCATGGGCATGGCCACCTGGCGCGGAATGCTGCCCCGCACGCGCCCCATCTTGCCGGGCGAGCTGATGGTCTCCGACTAACGCACCGCAGACTGCTTGAACGGATCGATATCTCCGCTCATGTGATTTAAATCACAAAGCACATGGCCCCTCCGAGGGTATAACGTAGTTGCCATGTGCTTAGCGATTCCTGGAAAAGTGGAAGAGATCTCGACCGACGGCCTCATCCGCGTCGGCCGGGTCAACTTCGGCGGCGTGGTCAAAAATGTCTGTCTCGACTACGTGCCCGAGGTCGAAGTAGGCGACTACACCATCGTCCACGTTGGGTTTGCCATCTCCAAAATCGACGAGGAAACCGCCGAGCAAACCCTACGCGACTTCCGCACCCTGGGCCTGCTGGATGAAGAACTTGGCACCGAGGAAGAAGCGTTCGCCCGCGCCGCCAAAGCCCCCCAATCCAACTGCCCAGACGGCAGCTGCTCCGGCAAATGAAGTACCTCACCGAGTTTCGCAACGGCGAAATTGCCCAGCGCATGGCGCGGGAGATTCACTCGGTCACCACGCGCCCCTGGAAGATCATGGAGGTCTGCGGCGGCCAGACCCACTCCATCATTCGCAACGGAATCGACCAGATGCTCCCGGCCGGAATCGAGATGATTCACGGCCCCGGCTGCCCGGTCTGCGTCACGCCCCTCGAACTCATTGACAAGGCCCTGGCCATCGCCGCCCAGCCCGGCGTCATCTTCTGTTCCTTCGGCGACATGCTCCGCGTCCCTGGCACCGACGCCGACCTGTTCCAGATCAAAGGCGCGGGCGGCGATGTCCGTGTTGTCTATTCGCCGCTTGACGCAGTCGAACTCGCCGCCAGGAATCCGGATCGACAGGTCGTTTTCTTCGGCGTCGGCTTTGAGACCACCGCGCCCGCCAACGCCATGAGCGTTCACCTGGCCAAGCGGCGCGGACTCAAGAACTTTTCGCTGCTCGTCTCCCACGTTCTCGTTCCGCCGGCCATTGAGGCCATCCTCCAGTCACCAGGAAACAAGGTGCAGGGATTTCTGCTCGCCGGCCATGTGTGCAGCGTCATGGGCTATTGGGAGTATCCGCCGCTTGCGGAAAAGTACGGCATTCCGCTCGTCGTCACCGGCTTTGAGCCCCTCGACCTGCTCGATGGAATTCGCCGCGCGGTGATTCAACTCGAAGCCGGCAAGCATGAGGTTGAGAACGCCTACAGCCGCGTCGTCACGTTCGAAGGCAACCGCGCGGCGCAAAAGTTGCTGGCTGAAGTTTTTGAAGTCACCGACCGCGCCTGGCGCGGCATCGGCGTCATCCCCAAAAGCGGCTGGCGGCTCAGCCCGGCCTATCGCGAATTCGACGCCGAGCAGCGCTTCCACATTACCGGCATTCATACCCAGGAGTCGGCGCTCTGCCGCGCCGGCGACGTGCTGCGCGGCGCAATCAAGCCCGCCGAGTGCGCGGCCTTCGGCAAAGAATGCACGCCGCGCCATCCGCTCGGCGCAACCATGGTTTCAAGCGAAGGCGCATGCGCCGCTTACTATAACTACGGCCGTTTCATCTCCGCAGAAGAGCTGGCCAGCGCCGGCTCAGGGCTTAGCGGAGCCGCCCATGCCTGAGCAACTCAAGACCGCTGGACCGAACGCATCAAGCACAGCGCCCGACTTTTCAAACTGGTCCTGCCCGCTCCCACTTGTCGGCTATCCCAGCATCGTCATGGGCCACGGCGGCGGCGGCAAACTGGGCAACGAGCTCGTCGAACATCTCTTCCTGCCCGCCTTCCGCAATCCCGCGCTTGAGAATCTCGGCGACGCCGCAGTGCTCGACCTTGGCAGCGGTAGGCTCGCCATGAGCACAGATTCTTTCGTCGTGCAGCCACTCTTTTTTCCCGGCGGCTCCATCGGCGAATTGGCCGTCAACGGCACCGTGAACGACCTCGCCGTCTCCGGCGCCATTCCGCGCTACCTCAGCGCCAGCTTCATTCTCGAAGAAGGTTTTCCCCTCGCTCAACTTGCCGCCATCGTTGAGTCCATGGCCAAGGCTGCGGCCACGGCCGGCGTGAAGATCGTAACCGGCGACACCAAGGTTGTTGAACGCGGACACGGCGACGGTTGCTACATCAACACAGCCGGCATTGGCGTGCTGCGTGAAGGCATTCAAGTGGGCCCGCATCGCGCCCAGCCCGGCGACGCAGTGCTTGTCTCCGGAACCATCGGCGATCACGGCATGGCCATCATGAGCGTGCGCGAAGGTCTCGAGTTCGAGAGCCAGATTCGTTCCGATTGCGCGGCGCTCAACGGCATGATCGCCGAAGTGCTCGATGCGGCCGGCTCCGCTGTTCATGCCATGCGCGATCCCACGCGCGGCGGTCTCGCCTCCACACTGAATGAAATTGCACAGTCCTCCGGCGTGGGTGTTGCCATCGACGAAGCCAGTCTCCCCGTGCGTACTGAAGTGCAGTCCGCATGCGAGTTGCTCGGACTCGATCCCGTCTACGTGGCCAACGAAGGCAAGGCGGTCTTCATCGTCGCCCCCGAAGCCGCGGACGCGATCCTGCAAATTCTCCGCGCGCATCCGCTCGGCAGCAACGCAGCCCGCATCGGCCAGGTCACAGCCGAGCACAAGCGCATGTTAGTCGCCCGCACTTCCATGGGCGCCAATCGCGTTATCCCTACCCAAATCGGCGAACAATTGCCCCGCATCTGCTAGTCGACGCCAACTCATAGCGCGGCCCAGGTCTCATGCGCATTCCCCTGCCCAATGCGTGCATGGAGCAATCCCAGTCACTGTGTCTTTATTCAAGGCACTTATAAGTACCTGGCTAATTAGATAGCTCAACTTCCTAAATGAATTAGCTAACGACACCTATCTTCTGCTCCGAAGTTATCAGCAACTGTGACTGCGGAGTTATTGCACCTGAGAAGTCTCGCCCTCCGCGGTCCCGAAAGGCTGAGACCTTCCCAGTGACCCGCCCGTTCTTACTTCTGGCTGGAGCCATGGCGCTCGCGGCGTCAGGCTGCTCCGCACCCGGACTGCGCCCCATGCACGCATCCGCGCATCCGGTCGCAACTCCACGCGTATCGGGCCCAATCGACGAGACACAGACTATCACTCTCGCAGGCAATGTGAACCCTCTCGCGCGGCCGGAGTTCGATCAGGGCGAAGTTAGCCTGGGGACCCGCATGGACAAGATGATTCTGCTGCTCAAGCCGTCGCCTGCACAGCAGGCAGAGCTTGAAGCATTGATTGAAGCGCAGCAGAATCCCGCCTCGCCGCTCTATCACCAATGGCTGAAGCCCGCCGAGTTCGGCGCGCGATTCGGCGCAGGCGCAGGAGACTTGGCGCAAGTAACGGCATGGCTTGCTGCGCAGGGCTTCACCGTGGACGAGATTCCGCCCGGCAATCGGCTTATCGTGTTTTCCGGAACTGCGGGCCAGGTCTTCAACGCCTTCCACACCCAGATTCATAATTACCAGGTGGAGGGGGTTGCACATATTGCCAACGCACAGGACCCGCAAATTCCCGCAGCGCTCAGTGAGGTTATAAATGGAGTAGTATCATTCAGCGATTTTCGTAGCACCTCTCAAATCCAGAAGCGGTCCCCTTTGCCCGCGCAAAATGCCTCTGGGCCGAACCCCCTCTATTCCGCCGGAAGCACGCATTATCTGTCTCCGGCAGACTTTACGGCGATCTACAATCTCGGCCCGCTTTACCGGGCGGGAACAACCGGAGATGGAATCTCAATCGCCATCGCGGGAAGAAGCAATATCAACCTTAACGACGTCGGCGCCTTCCGATCGTTCTCCGCGCTCCCCGCAAAAACTCCGTCTGTGATCGTGTTGGGAAAAAATCCTGGCCTGGTTGGTGCTGACCAGGATGAGTCGACCCTCGACGTCGAATGGGCAGGCGCGGTTGCGCCGGCAGCCGCGGTCTTGTTGGTCACGGCCGCCTCCACTTCCTCAACCGACGGCATCGACCTCGCCTCGCAGTACATCGTCAATCACGCAATAGCGCCCATCGTGACCGTGAGCTATGGCAACTGCGAGCAGCAAATGGGGTCTTCCGAGCTCGCCTTCTATAACAGTCTGTGGCAACAGGCCGTCAGCCAGGGAATGACGGTCTTCGTAGCTTCCGGCGACGCCGGCGCCGCTGGCTGTTCGTTGGGTTCCGCCGCCAAAGGTAGGCAAGCGGCAGTGAACGGTATGTGCAGCTCGTCCTACTCGACCTGCGTCGGCGGCACCGAGTTCAATGAGGGCTCAAGCCCCGCACAATACTGGGCCTCGTCAAACTCCGCTGGTTACGGTTCCGCGCTGGGCTACATTCCTGAAGAAGTGTGGAACGAGAGCGCCGCGAACGGCGGTGAAGGTTTGTGGGCCTCGGGCGGCGGAGCGAGCCAAGTGTATGCGCAACCGGACTGGCAAGCCGCAGTCGCGGGCGCCGGCGCAGCCGATGGCATGAGGGCCGTGCCGGATGTCGCCCTTTCCGCCTCCGCCCATGACGGATACATCATCAATGAGAACGGCTCAACCTGGGTTATCTCCGGAACCTCTGCAGCAACACCGTCGTTTGCCGGCATCATGGCCCTGGCTGTCGAACGGACGGGCGGATTGGGGCAGGGAAGCGCGAATCCAAAGCTCTATTCGCTCGTCAACGCAGAAACCGATCCCTTCCATCCAACGACCTCGGGGAATAACGGCGTTCCAGGCGTCGCGGGATTCTGGGCAAACGGCGCAGCCTACAACCTGGCCACCGGACTCGGATCTGTGGATGCGTCGGCGCTGGTTGCCAGTTGGCAGCCGGCGCCGGCGCAACCGCCCACGCTGGCGCTGAGCTCCAAAACGAATCTCATCACGGTGGCCCAGGGCGGAGAAGCGACCGTCACTCTCGTTGCGGTTCCATCCGGCTCGTTTACAGGATCGATGAGCTTCTCAACCGCGGAGCTCGCACCCGGTTTGACCACTGTCTGGTCGGCGAATCCATTCACCGCCGTTGCGAGTGGTTCAACGAACGCCGTAACGCTCACGCTCACCGCTTCAGGCCTTGCTACTCCGGGAGAGTCAAGTTTTGTGGTCACTGCGGCCGGCGATGGGGTCAGTTCTTCGGTCAGTGTCACTGTCGAGGTGGTTGAGCCCAGACTCTGCTTTGGAATCAGAAGCTCGTCGAGTTCTTCCTGCGGTGGGCCTGCGCCTGTGCGATCGCGTGCCGGCAAATAGTTGGCTTAGGACGAGTCGGAATTCCGCCTGACAAGCACGGCGTTCATTCTTCGCGCACCGGCGGCGTAGATGGTCGGCGAAGACCCAGCACTCTCACGCAAATCGCGCGAAAGCCTGCTCGATCTTGGCGGGGATTGTGAGCGGTGTTTCGCCCAGGTTCTGGCTGATTTCCAGCACGACCGCGGGCGGGGTTCCGAGTTTCTTCAGAGCATCGGCCGCAGCCGCCCAGTCGATGGTTCCATCGCCAGGCCAAAGATGCTCGTCCTTCAGGCCATGATTGTCGTGAACGTGGACCGAGGCGATCCGCGCGCCCAGCGTGCCAATAGCCTCCGCCACGCCCACCGTCACGTGTGCATGGCCCAGGTCAAGACAAACTCCGATGCCATCCAAATGGCCCATCTCCAAAATGATCGCCAGGTGCTCGGGCGTCGTGGGCTCGCTCATAAGATTCTCAACCAGCAGCCGCACGCCGAGAGGTCGCGCAAAGGCGCCCAGATGCTCGAGCGCCGTAATAGCGTACTCAATGCTGCGCTGCGACCACGCGTCGTCCCGCTCGCCGAGATGCACAATCAGGTTGCGCAGCGGAATGTGTTCCGCCGCTTCAAGCGCGCGCTTCACCTCATCCATGGCATCGATCCGGCGCGATTTTTCAGGATGCAGCACGTTCACGCCCGGCGCTCCGGAGCGGCCCATCTCGCGGTCGGGATAAAGCGGCGCATGCATCGAGAAGGGCGCGAGCGTGTTTGACCGGAACCAGTTCGCCAGCTCAGCCACGTGCTCGCGGCTGGTGTAGTCAAAGTGCTGGCGTGCGGCAAAAATCTCCACCGCCTGCGCGCCCGCGCTTTCGGCGTGCTCCAAAAGTCCCGGATGAAGCCTCTGATTCAAAAAAAGATGGGTCGAAAGGACGCGCAGCATGGTCAACGTTTTCCTTAGGCCGGCTCGACTTGAATGACGAACCTGCCGCTGATGTTATTGTCGCACTGCTGCAACAATTTACGGGCAATCCGGTGTTGCGGGAGCTGATACATCGAGCCGGGGCCAGTCGAGGACCGAAAAGGAGCAGGCGAGATTCTCAAAGTGGAGTCTCAGCCGGAGAACCCCGGGCATCGCGGTGCAAGCCGGCAACTTGGTGGAAAATTGCCGGCTTGCAACACCAACGCATGACTGAGAAAATGCGATTCGCTAATTCGGCCTGTTGTCATCCGGGCCCGAGGACAATTGTCGCCAAGCCCCTGAACAAACCGGTCGAGCATTGGCCCACTGTGCGTATCGAGGAGAACTCCCGATGTTTTCCCTTGTCGCTCTCTCTCAGAGAACCCAAGAGTTGACGCACGTCGTCCATAATAGCTCCGCCGAACCGTCCACGTGAGATTAATTTGTTCATCCTGCCGGGTTTTTCCTGCCCGGAGCGCGGCGGTCCGAATGCCCGGATCAAAGCCGATATAATCGGATTGGCCTTCCGCCACAATGCCCAGCTTCGTTTTTCAGGACCTGGGGTGGACTCGAAGAGCCGCCTTGTACCATGACGGAGACGCCTTATTTCCTGGAGTACCGCTCCAGCAAGTCATCAAACGTTCTGCCAACTTCCGGCGGGGAGCAGGTTTTCGGCATGAGCCGATTACCTTCCCTCCTGGTCGAGGTCTGTAGAACAAGGGTGAAATCGAAGACGGAGACGATGATGCGAACGAAGTGGATGCTGATTACCTTTATTTTGATCGGAATGGCAGCGCTCTCGAGCGCCCCGGCGTTCGGCCAGGACGATGCTCCGGCAAGCGCGAAAAATGGCGCCGCAGCCAAAGCGCGCGCCGCCAAAGAATCAGACGCGGAGTGGGATGTAGGTGGCAGCTTTTATGAAGCCCTCACCAGCGGCACCAGCGGCAACGGAACCCAGCAGACTCCCTCCAACGGAATGGGCGGCATGCTCGAATTGCGCCACATCGCCAAACCGCTTCTCGGCTACGAGTTAGCCTTCGGCTTCAACACCGCCGATCAGGCCTACGTTCCCAAGGTCGGCGCTTGCGGGCTGGTCTGCCAGAACCCGGCAGCCACTATCTCCGGCAATGCGGCCCAGGTTTCTCTTGACTACATCGTCTCGCACAAGTTCGGAAACCTGCGACCGTTTGCCGTCGGCGGCCTCGGCGTTTATATCGCGGTCCCCGGTCCTACGCCCTTCGGCAACAACACCTCAATCCGGGGCGCGTACATCGTCGGAGGCGGCCTCGACTTTGACTTCAGCTCCCATCTGGGCATCCGCGCACAGGTCCGCGACACCCTGTACAAGGCGCCCAACGTCTCCTCCATCTATCCGGCAACCGGCGTCTTGACTCAATCCATCGAGCCCATGGGCGGCGTCTACTACCGGTTCTAGATTTCTGTTTCCAAACGCTTCTTGAGGCGCCATCCACTCCGGATGTGCGCCTCTTGTTTTTGCCTATCTGATTGTTTCAGACATACACCAGCGGATCGGGAGTCACGCGGCAGGCCTCGCGCCCCATCAAGCCCCGCGCCTCGCCATCCGTGCAGGTCAAAGAATTCAGATTGATCCCCAAAATCGAAATCTGCTCGCCCGCCGTGCATTTCCAGATACCCGCTTTTCATCCCACCAAATCGGATTTACCCGGTGTTTATCTCAGCTGGCATACCATCACGCTATGTTCATTCCGCGTTTCATCTGTTCCCTGTTGGCGATTGCCCTTGTTTCGATGGCAGCATACTGCCGCCCCGCGAGTGCGGACTCGGGCCTTCCCCCTGCCCTGTCGGCCGCGCAGATTGTGGACCGGATGCAGAGCCGCGACCTCGAGCGAGCTCAAAATCTGAAGTCTTATAAAACCCTTCGCCATTACGAAGTGATCTACCGCGGCTTCTCCAGCAAGGTCGAGGCCAGGATGGATGTCGCCGTGGATTACGATGCCGTATCCGGCAAGAACCTCGTGATCGTCTCGCAAAGCGGATCGAAGTTCCTTCTCGAAAAAGTCCTCAAGCGGGCAGTCGACAGCGAGCGAGAGGCTTTCCAGCAGAAAAAATCAACCGCTCTCACCACCGCGAATTACCGGTTTCGCCTGCTGGGCCAGGAGACCGTGCAAGGGCACTCGGCCTACATTCTCGATGTCGAACCTATCACTCCCAGCAAGTTTCTCTATCGCGGAAAAATCTGGGTGGATGCCGCGGATTTTGCAACCGTCAAGATGGAGACCGAGCCGGCCAAAAGCCCGTCCTTCTGGATTTCGCGTACCCGGATCCACTACTCCGGCGTCAAGACCAACGGATTCTGGATGCCGCGTCAGGTCGTAAGTGAAACCAGCGTCCGCATCGGCGGCATGGCTACGCTCACCATCGACTACGGAAATTATCAGATCGCAGCGAATTCACCGCCTGAGGTACAAGCCGCCCTGCAGCCCTGATTCGCGGCCTCGACCTGCGGCCTCGATTTGCTCTCTCCATTTGCCCCGCGATCGGGCCGGCTCCTGGGCCGCTACCGCTCCCCGGCAGCAGCCTCCTCCCAACCCCGGCTGTGTTACCGTTGCAATACGGCGTCCTCAGGCCAGGCCGGGTTTTTCCGTCTTGTGCTCACTGTCCTCTTCGAAGCTTCAAACCGAAGCGGCGGGCGTCCCAATGAGAATGTCCCAGCAGCAGGAATCGACATCGTCTACGCTCGCTGTGAGTCCGGCTTCTGTGCCCGGACAAGCAGTGGACCCAGAGTCTGCGGCGCCGCAGCCGGAACGGCCCGTGCAGCACCGCATTCCTCGATGGCTTGAGCGCATGGAACTGCTTCTCAGGGTCATGCTGCGTATGTATATCGGCCTGGCTGTCTGTTACGCGCCCTGGTCACCCGCCTTCTGGGATCAGAATCCGCTCTTCATGCAGTACCCGCTCCTTTCCAATATCGCCGCCATTGGCGCGGTTCGCGGAGTCGTCTCGGGATTGGGACTCTTGAATCTCTGGATTGCGCTCCAGGATATTCTCGGCCGCCGGGAGATGAATCGTGAACGATAAGCAGCAGAAATCGAAAACACCGGACCAGGAAACGAAGGCCGCCGAAAAGGTCGCGCTGCCCCAGTCTGCAGCAACCATTCCAGTCAATGGCGCGCCGCCACCGCTCGAGCCGGCCCCTCTGGCCTACGAGAACATCCCCTTCCTCAACAGCCCCGACGGCAGGGTGCTGCGCATCGCTTCGGAATATCTCGAGCCCCTCGCTCGCTTTCGCCACGAGCAGATTCAAGACACCGTCGTCTTCTTCGGTTCGGCGCGTTTTCGCGGCCGCGAAGAGGCCGATCACGCCCTGGAATTGCTCGACAACACCGGCTCCCGCCAGCCCGCGCCGAGCCACGAGCAACCCGCCAGTCCGCCAGATATAGCCGCCGGTAAAGCCAGCGATCTGCAGCGCAAGCGTGCCGTGGCCGCCGTTGAAATGGCCCGCTACTACGAGGATGCCCGCCGTCTCGCCCATCTGCTCACCCAGTGGGCGTCAAAAATTCCCTCGCGCAAGCACCGCTTCGTCATCACCTCCGGCGGGGGCCCCGGCATTATGGAAGCCGCCAACCGCGGCGCGTGGGAGGCCGGCGGCAAGACCATCGGACTCAACATCCGTCTGCCCTTCGAGCAGGCGCCCAATCCCTACATCACTCCCTCGCTCAACTTCGAGTTCCACTACTTCTTCATTCGCAAGTTGTGGTTCGCCTACCTGGCCAAGGCCCTGGTCGTTTTTCCCGGTGGATTCGGCACCCTCGACGAGATGTTTGAAATTCTTACCCTCACCCAGACCAAAAAGCTGGCCAAAAAGATCACCGTCGTTATCTATGGCTCCGAATACTGGAAGAAGATTATTAACCTTGAAGCGCTGGTCGATACTGGGGCCATTTCACCCAAAGACCTTGAACTGTTCCGGTTTGCCGATACACCCGAGCAAGCCTTCGAAATGCTGCGCAAGGGACTGACGGAAAACTACCTGGCTGCCGAACTGGCCGCAGCGCAAGGGGCCCACGCCGCGAACGGCGCCGGAAACCACGATGAAGACATCATGGCCGGATGGACAGTCGAGGACTTTCTCAGCCCCGAAATGGCCAAAACCAGCAAGTGAGCAAACAATTCAACACCCAAACAAAACCCGGCGCATTCCCTATAATTACTTAAGTTGTAGTTAACTCTGCGGGTACATCCTTCAATTGAAGGGTAATTCTCCGGATATTCACCGTCCTTTTATGGCTCTCCCTGGACACTGGCTTCAGAAACCCGGGCACCATCGCGGTTTCTCGATCGCGGATAAAGGAGCAGTCATGCCCAACGCATCCATCTCCTACTTGTGGCGCGACAAAGAGGCCGCCAGCGGTTTCAAGACCGGCGTCTCGTTGCATAGCCACACCAACCAGTCCAGGGAAACACTCGATTTCCTTGCCAACTTCGGCAATCAGTATCCGGTCATGCGCCCCTTGCTGGCCCGCCTCGAGCGCCGTGCGCAGGAGATGCATGGCGTGCGTGTCAACTACGCCGCCAGTTATTGGACCCCGCCCATGACTCCCAAGCTGGCCTTCGATCTCGAGAGCCGGCAGATTGAAAAACTCGGTCTCGCCTCCATGGTCTCCCTCACCGACCACGACACAATCAACGCGCCCATCCTCCTGCGCACCGTGCCCAGCGCCCGCCAGATCCCGGTCTCGGTCGAGTGGAGCGCTCCCTACGGCACGCAATCCTTCCACCTCGGCGTTCACAACCTGCCCAGTGCCCACGCGCAGCAGTGGATGGCGACGCTGAAGGAGTTTACGGCGAATCCCTCTGACGCCCGCCTCACTGAAATCTTGAAAGCGCTCCACGACCAGCCCAACGTCCTCGTCATCTTCAACCATCCCCTCTGGGATCTCTACATGATCGGCAAGGAAAAGCATCAATTCCTCGTCAACGAGTTCCTGCAGAAGAACGGCGCCTATATGCACGCCCTGGAGCTGAACGGGCTGCGCAACTGGGATGAGAACCGGGATGTTCGCCGTTTGGCCGAAAAGTGGAACATGCTCCTCATCTCCGGCGGCGACCGGCACGGCGTCGAGCCGAACGCCAATATCAACCTGACCAACGCCACCAGCTTTACCGAGTTTGTCCACGAGATCCGCCGCCAGCGCAAGAGCAGCGTGCTCTTCATGCCGCAGTATGCCGAGCCGTGGAAGCACCGCCTCCTGCAGTCCACCATCGACGCCATCCGCAACTACCCTGAGTTCCCGCAGGGCTCGCGCAACTGGGACGAGCGCGCCTATCATCCCGACGCCAATGGCGTGGTGCGCCCCTTGAGCGAACTGTGGCCAAAGCAATCCGCGCCCATCGCCATGCGTCTCCTCATCGCAGCGGTGCAAATGCTTGGCAAGGGTCCGGTGGCAGGCGGTCTCCGCATCGCATGGAGCGAATCGCACCAGTTGCGCCTCGAACTCGGCGAAACCGAAAGCTGAGTTCAAGGCCGGCAGAGCAGAAGAGCACGAACTTCAACTTGCAAGTCCACGCGATTCGAAATCCAGTTGAGCGAATCTGTGTCAGCCGTAGTGTGAGCAAGTTCGCGGAGTAAGCAATGTCCCTCGAAGCGACCACGAGCTTTGCTAACCCCGCTAACTCCGCTAACCCCGCTAACTCCGCTAACCCCGCTAGCTCCGCTAACTCCGCTAACCCCGCTAGCTCCGCTAACTCCGCTTCTCAGCCACGCGTAGCCTACTTCCCCGACTCCTTCCACGAAGTCAACGGAGTGGCCCACACCAGCCGTCACTTTGAAGCTTTCGCGCGCCGCCGCAACCTGCCCTTTCTCTGCGTGCGCGCAGGAGACCGCCCCCAGGCTGTTACCGAAGACGGCAACGTCTGGACCCTCGAGCTGCCGCGCGGATTTCTTTCCTTCGCTCTCGAAAAAGACCTTCGTTACGATCCCGCATTTCTTCGCCACGTTCCTCTCATGGGCCAGGTGTTGGAGCGCTTTCAGCCCGATCTCATCCACATCACCGGGCCCAGCGAACTCGGCATGTTCGGCGCCGGACTCGCACACCATCTCAAGCTCCCTCTCGCCGCCAGTTGGCACACCAACGTCCACGAGTATCTTGCCCGCCGCTCCAATTGGTTCCTGCGCCTGCTGCCGCAACGGCAGTCCGACGCCACAGGCCGCACCATTCAGGACCTGACCCTCAACGCGGCCTCCATTCTCTATGCCCGCGCGCGCGTCCTGTTTGCGCCCAATCCCGAGCTCTGCCAACTGCTCGAGCAGAAAATCGGCCGCCCCTGTCACCTCATGCCGCGCGGCGTCGACGCTGAGCTCTTCCATCCGCGCAAGCGCACCCGCCCTCCCGAAGACCGCGAACAAGTTCTCGGCTTTGTCGGCCGCCTTTCAGTCGAGAAGAATGTCGCCCTGCTTGCCCGGGTGCAGCAGCAGTTGGAAAAGATGGGCCTGACCAACTTCCATTTCATGATCGTCGGTCACGGTGCTGAAGAGAGCTGGCTGCGCGAGCGTTTGCCGCGCGCCGAGTTCACCGGCGTACTCAAGGGCGAAGCGCTCTCCGCCGCCTACGCCAACATGGATCTGTTCGTCTTCCCCTCGCACACTGACACCTTCGGCAACGTGGTGCTTGAGGCGCTCGCCAGCGGCGTTCCTGCTATCGTCACGCCCGACGGCGGTCCCTGCACAATCGTTCGCGACTACGAAACCGGTCGCATCGTCCCCGACGAAGATTTCGCAGCCGCCGTTGCTTCAGTCCTTGCCGATCCTGCAAAGCACGCCAAGATGCGCCGCGCCGCGCGCGCCCGCGCCCTCACCGCCAGTTGGGACTCGGTCTTCGAAGGCGTCTACAAAGCCTACGAAGCCATCCTTCCCGTGCACGCGCAATCACCGCGCTAAGAATCTTCCCGGAACTTGGACTTTAGTGAAAGGTACGGGCATCACCCCGTGCAAAAATCCTGCAAAATAAACTGGGCTTTATCGAGGACTGTGTTAGGAATTTCCCGACAAACGCGCCGGAGGCGTTCGCCGCGGCGAATTTGCCCTGCGCTTCACACCCTGTTACGAAGCTCGCGGGATTCCTGTTTTGTAACATGGGCACGGTTTTAGCCGGGCCGAAATCGTCGCAAAATGAATGTGGGCTTCAGCCCCTGCTACGAACCCTGGCCGAAAAGATTCGTCCCTCGCGAGTTTCGTATCAAGCTGTTGAGCGCGGGGAATTGTAATTCCACAAGTTCATCGCGGAGTCCCGTTGGGACGGCGCAAGGACGTTTTTTAGACAGGAACCACTAAAGCCTACTAAATCAACACACCAATAGGCGCGCCCCCCTTCGCACGTGATTGAAGTAATCATTTGCTAATTACCGGTTCCACCACGGTTGAGGACTTAGTGGGCGGTGCCCTGTGCTGCCAAAGCCGCATTGCTCAACATGGTTCGCGGCCCTAGATTCAGAGTAAGTCAGACGGGCCACGTTCGAAGGCATGGGCCTTCGTCGCAGAAGAGCCTTTCGAACGTTTCGTGGTTCCTCCGCGGTGCGTTGCATTCAATGGACCCATGGCAAGCGGGCAATCACCGGACATTCGACAGCCAATTCGACTCGCCGCGATTTTCTCGGCAACACGACAATCCTCGGGAGCCAGAAGATATGCAAACCACAACCGGACAAAAACTGTTCTGTATCTCGACCTTTCTCGCCGTTTTCTTCGTCGCGTGCATGCATACTTCCGTAGAGGCAATGTCGGCGAAGAGAGCCGCCATCTCTACCTCCAGCACTCCTGCCACTGCGCCGCAACCTGGTTCTGCCGCTCATCCTCCGCAAAAAATCTGGGCCATCGCTTCCTGGTATGGAAAAAAATTTCAAGGCCGGCGAACTTCATCCGGTGAGCGATTCGATCTGCGCAAAATGACCGCGGCTCATAAAACATTACCGCTCGGCAGCCTGGTCAAACTCACTTCCCCAGTCACAGGCCGCTCCGTTGTTGTGCGCATCAACGACCGCGGCCCCTGGCTGAAAGGCCGCGACTTCGATCTCTCTGAAGCCGCAGCCACAAAACTCGGCATGCACGAAGCGGGCGTTGCCCCTGTCGAGATGGCCCTGATCAAATAAAATCCCGCACCGCCAATCCTCTCTGCTTTCTCTCTGCTTCGGCTACCATACATTCAGGCGGCAAAACCTATCGCGGAACGGCCTGCGCCCTTGGGCTCGCGTGCATCGAGGAGAGATGATGCGGATTCTCAGTTTATTGTTCGGCGTTGTCTGCCTGTTCTCCGTTCTGCTTGACGCCTTCCAGACCATCATCCTGCCCCGCCGCGCCTCCGGCCGCTTTCGACTCACGCGCCTCTTCTTCATCGTCACCTGGCGCCCCTGGGTCTTCGTGACTAAATGGCTTCACGACACGCGCAAGCGCGATTTCTGCTACAGCTACTACGGGCCCATGTCGCTCATCTTCCTGCTCGTATTGTGGGCCTCCTTCATGGTCGTGGGCTTCGCACTCATTTTCTATGGCCTCGGCAGCCCGTTCCACGATGCGGCGCAAGGTGCTGGTTTCCGCTCTGACCTCTACGTCAGCGGCACCACCCTCTTCACCTTGGGACTCGGAGACGTGACGCCGCAAAGCCCGTGGGCTCGCGAGCTTCTTATTCTCGAGGCAGGTACAGGGCTCGGCTTTCTCGCCGTCGTCATGGGATATTTTCCCGTCCTCTACGGCGCCTTTTCGCGTCGCGAAGTCAGCATCTCGCTGCTCGATGCGCGCGCCGGCTCGCCGCCCACCGCAGCCGAGCTCATGCGCCGCCACGCCTACGACGGCGGCGAGACCGCTCTTGCGCTTTTGCTGGTCGAATGGGAGCGCTGGTCTGCCGAGCTCCTCGAAAGCCACATCTCCTACCCGCTGCTCTGCTACTTCCGCTCCCAGCACAACAACCAAAGCTGGATCAGCGCGCTCACCGCGGTTCTTGACGCGTCCGCGCTCCTCATCGCCGGTGTCCGCGGAAGCGAAGCCCGCCAGGCCCAGTTGACCTTCGCCATGGCCCGCCACGCCCTGGTCGACCTCGCTCAGATCTTCTCGCTCGATCCCATCAACGATGCGCCCGACCGTCTTCCTTTCGAGCGCTATCTAGAGCTCCACGAACTTCTTCGCGTAAGCGGCGTCAAAGTCTGCTTCGACGATCACTCCAATGAAAGGTTGCGCGAGATGCGCGCGCTCTACGAGGGATACGCTCTCGCGCTCAGCGAATATCTCCGTATGCCCCTGCCGCCGTGGATCAGCGACCGCCCCCACAAGGACAACTGGCTCGCCGTCGCCAAACTCCGCGCCCGAACAGAAGCCGCCAACCCGCCTTCCGGCAGCGCAGTGCCAATCGCCGACACATCCCGCACCATCGCCGGCCTCGTCGACGACCATCACGATTTCTAAGCCGCGCCAAATCTCAACTACCCGCCGCGAACCCCGCTCCGCAAATCCAGCGTGAACGCCGTCTCCTTGTCCGTCCGCATCTCCCAACCAACTCCGCGCAAAACGCCGCTTTCGATCGCGAAGATCGTCACGCCTTCGTCGGACAATCGTTCCGACTCCCACGCCCGCCCGCTTGCTCCCCACGCCAGGATCGTCCGATGGCCAACAAACAACAGCAGCCCCGCCTCCAAAACCGGCCGCACCTCAAGCACTGGCCGATAAGCAATCATCGTGAATCGCTCCGGCGTTCGCGTGTCGATCAGGTACGCGTAGCCGCCTGACACAGCGCAAAGCTCATCGGGATTAGGCGCAGACCAAAGACCCGTCGGCGCAGCCGGATCGCGAAAGCCCAGTGCGCACGTAGCCAGGAACGCCGGCTCGCCGGGCGACGGCCTCACCATCACCTCCAGCGCGCCGCGTTCCACCTCTTCGGCGTTCGCGTGGATAAGTGAAATGCAGCGCAGGCAGAATCGCAGGCCGTGCAGCAAGCACTTCAGCCTGCCACCGATGGGGAAAGCTGAAGTCAATGGTTGACGAGCCGCCAGGCAAGCTCACGGCGCAACCTTGTATTGCAGAATCCAGCGCTCCTGCGCAAGCGTATTGGGCACCGGGCAGCCGCGCGCCGCTTCCACAATCGCCAGCGCGTTGCGCGCCGCCCAGCCTAGATGGATCAGCGCGCACGCCGCGGCAATTGTCGAGCGCCCGATGCTGCCCCGGCAGTGAATGCCAATCCGCTCTCCGGCCTGCAAACGGCTCGCAAGTCCCGAAACAAAAATCCGGAACCCGAGCGCGTCCAGCGGAACATTGGCGTCGGGAAATGGATGCGAGAGGAACTGCATTCCGGCCTCGGTAGCCAGCCGCGCCTCATCCTTAAGCCCCAGCCATGCGGCCTCATCTTTTTCCAGCAGCGAAACCACCGTCTGAATTCCACCCTGTTTCAGGCTGTTGATCTCTTCGCGAAGCAAATGGTCTCCGCGTGGGCACAAGATAATGGCCAGCGGGACGCGCGGTTCGCAATCGATCCAGAAGATGCTGCTCAATGGCCCTCAAACTCCTGCAATGTTCTCAGCGCGCCGTCCGCCCGCAATGTATGCCCGTAACGGAAATGCCGCTCCGGACCGTCCTTGCAGACTCGGCAATATCTGATCATAGCCGGGACCGTCGGAAGACTGAAGATAAACCTTCCGGACCTGTCCTGGGACCAGCGCCCGGAAATCATCTGGATCATTGGGATTCGGCTCCAGAACTCTTGCAAAAATATGAGGTAAAGAATATATTCTTTACTTAAGGAGACAAGATAAAGATGCCGCCCTCCAGCACCATCAGCAGCAAAGGCCAGGTGACCGTCCCCATCGAGGTTCGCCACCGCCTGGGACTCAGGGAAGGGGATCGTGTAGAGTTTGTCTTCGAGGATGGCCGCACGGTTCTTCGGCCCGGCCGCCGGCAAACCAACCCGTTCGGCGCATATCTCGGAGCTCTGCCGGCCTTCAAATCGCGCAAAGAAATCAACGCCTGGATTCGCGATCTTCGCGATGACGATCGAGATGGCGCCAATTCCGGCGAAAAGCCCGCCAAGTGAGAACGGCGATCGATTCAAACGTCTTCTCTGCAATCTGGTCTGCAGAGACCTCCGCAGGCAAACTCGTGAGGCAGTTAGGCGAGGCAAAGGCGGAAGGCGCGCTGCTGATCTCGCCCTTCGTCTTCGCGGAATTGCACGCCTATCCCGGCGCAACCGAGGCCTTCCTCCGCGAGTTTCTCGCGGCAACCGGCGTCTTTGTCGATCTTAGGCTGGAGGAGCGTGTCTGGACTGAAACTGCGAGGCGCTTTGCACTGTACGCAGCCCGCAGGCGTCAGTCTTCCAAAACCGGCGCCAAGCGGCTGCTCACCGATTTCCTTATCGGCGCACACGCGCTCGTGCAGGCAGATCGTCTGCTCACACTGGACCCGCATCGCTACAGTCAGGATTTTCCTGAAGTGCGGCTCGTCTAGGCCCTTATTTCGGGCCCAAATCCCAGCCGCTCCAACCTCAGCGGAAATGCTCCCACCCGCTCGCTTTCAGAGCTCGCTTGTTGCGCGTCTTGCCCGTCTTCATCACCAGCGTCACCCGCGCTCGGCTTTTGTCCGGCCGCACGATTTTGCCGATGCGCGTTACCGCTACGCCACCAATCGATTTCGGCAACTGCGCTGCGGCCGGCGCCGTGAACAGCAACTCGTAGTCCTCGCCCCCGTGCAGAGCCTGCTTCAGGCTGGCCCCCGGGCTGATTGGCACCAGCGCCGCCTCAACCTCGGCCGCCACGCCCGACTCGGCAGAGAGGTGAGCCAGGTCCGTCGAAAGCCCGTCGCTCAAATCAATGGCCGCGGTAGCCAGCCCATGCCGGCGCAGCCACAACCCCTGCGCAATGCGCGGCTGCGGGTAAAGATGAGGCGCCAGCAGCTCTTCCAGCCCTTCAGGAACCCTCAGCGCCCTCACCCGGCCAGCCAATCCAGCCAGACGCTCCAGTCCCAGGGCCGCGCCGCCCAGGCTCCCGGTCACATAGAGTAGGTCCCCCACGCGCGCCCCGGAGCGCAGCAGCGCCTTTCCGCGCGGCACAGCCCCCACCAGCACTATGTCCGCAAGGGCCACCGGGGACTCGGCCAGATCGCCGCCCGCCAGAGGCGTCTGGTGGGCATCTGCCAGGGCCAGAAGCCCGTCGTAGAAACCAGCGATCCAGCTCGGCCCGTGCCCTCGCGGCTTGGTCAGCGCACGCGGCAAACCCAAGGATAGAAAGGCAGCCACCGGACGCGCTCCCATCGCCGCCAGATCGCTCAGGCCCCGCGCCATAGCCCTATGGCCAATGGATTCAGCAGGATGCCAATCAAGCCGGAAGTGCCGGCCCGCAAGCGATAAATCCGTCGTTACAGCCAGTTCTTCGCCAGCCCGCAAGCTCAGCAGCGCGCAGTCGTCACCGATCCCCAGCCTCAGGCCCCGGCCAGGGCCACGCGTCGCCCGCTCGCGAATCTGCTCCAGCAGGCCAAGCTCACCCGGCCTTGCGGCTTGCCATAAACCCAGCCGCTTCGTCCGCGGGCCTGGCACCCTGGCCTTCGCTTCTTCCTTCATATCTTGAGGATAGGGTAAATTGACTTCCGGTTTATTTCCAAAAATGGAATTCCTGCGGCCTGTACCAAACCTGAACTGGGCCAGGTAACCAAAGTTTGCACTTTTGTATCAATCCCATTGACCAGCCCCAGCTCCCTTTGTTAGCCTTGGAACACATTCACGCATCATCTCTCCCCAAGGGTGAGTGTGTATTGACAAAAGCCGGGTGACCGCCGTTTTTTGGGCGTCACGATCGGTTGAAGGCGAATTGCGGTCCTGCGGGTCGCAGGGATGAAGGCTCAATATGCTACGCAAGCGCTACTACATTCTTTTTGTCGCACGCGATGAGGACGGCCGGATTCGCAAGATCCCGCTGCCCCTGCAATATGCCTATGGATTTGTGGCCGCTGCGCTCATTGGCGCATTCACCATCGTCGGGCTGGCCGGCTCCTACACCCGCATGCTGCTCAAGACCGAAAGCTATAACCAGATGCGCCAGGAGCGGGAAACGCTCCGCAAAGACTATAAGCAAATGGCGCAGATCGCCCACGATCGCGATGTGCAGGTAGCCTCGCTCGGCGCACTGGCCAACGAAGTCACTGCCCTCTACGGCCTCCGTCCAAACAGGGTCACCGCAGCCAAGCCTCAAGCCACGGCCAGCGCCGCGGCGGCAGCTCCCACCCCTGTCACCCTGGCCCAGACCGACCAGCCAAGCCAGCAGCAGATCAAGAGCTCCATCGATCAATTTAATGTCTTGCGCTCTGCGGCGCTCTCCGGCCGCATCTCCCGCGCCCTCGAAAGCGGCCTTTCGCCCAGCTTCTCCGGCGACTGGACTGAGCTGGCAGACGCTCCTTCCATGTGGCCTGTCGAAGGCCCCATCGCATCCAGCTTCGGTGAGCGCGAAGATCCAATCAACGGCGAAGGCGCCTTCCACTCTGGCCTCGATATCGACGCTCCCTGGGGAACCCCGGTACGCGCCGCAGCGGACGGAAATGTCTCCGATGCTTCCATGGGTGCAGGCTACGGCCGCGAAGTGGTTCTCAATCACGGCCACGAGGTCGAGACCGTCTACGGGCATCTCTCTTCGGTTGCCGTCGTCCCTGGGCAGCATGTCGCCCGCGGACAGGTTATTGGCTATGTCGGCCAGTCAGGCCGCGCCACCGGGCCCCACCTTCACTACGAAGTGCGCGTGCACAATGTCCCGGTCAATCCCCACAAATATCTCCGCGTCACCTACGCGCAGGTCGCGAACCTGACAAGCGACAGCACCGCCCAAGAAGGAAACTAGACTCTCAATCGATGCCTTCAAAAAACGGCACCTTACCGGGAGCTGCTTTTGTTTTGCGCGCAGTGTATGTAATTCTTTAACGGAACCGCCTTTCCAATTCCGGAACTGGCCCGGTTTTTCAGGAATTCGAGATTGATCCCATAACCTGTTTCAGGTTATTGTTAGCCATCGGAGCTACAAAGACGTGACCCATCAGTCTCCCCTTAAGTGGGACGATCTACCGTTTGACCCTAGCCCATTCATCAAGGACTCCGCGACGGTAAGCCCGACCTACGCATCGAGCTTAGGGGCCTTGTATGCCGACGACTGTATGGTGATTCTACCCTCGGTGAAGGATGAAGTTGTCGATACCATCTTTGCAGACCCGCCATTCAATCTTGGCAAAGAATACGGAATTCGATCCAACGACTCTCTCTCGGAGAAGGTATATCTGGAGTGGTGTTATCAATGGGTGACAGAGTGCGTACGCACCCTTAGACCTGGCGGCTCCTTCTTTCTCTACAATCTTCCCAAATGGAATGTACTTTTGGGAGCATTTCTGACAAGTCTCGGGATGGAATTCCGGCATTGGATTGCCGTTGAGATATCCGCCTGTTTACCGATCCCAGGGCGCCTGCATCCCTCCCATTACAGCCTCCTCTACTACACAAAAGGGAAGCCCAAAACGTTCCATAGAATCCGCACTCCGATCCTCATATGCCGACATTGCGGAGGTGAGGTCAAGGATTACGGCGGACATCGCGACGCGATGAATCCGAGAGGCGTGACACTAAAGGATGTCTGGACAGATATACCGCCGGTCCGCCATTGGAAATACAAATCGAAAGACCGACCCGCAAACGCCCTCTCTACGAAGATCCTTGACCGCGTTATAGAGATGTCAACGATTCCGGGCGATCTAGTGCTCGACCCCTTTGGAGGTAGTGGAACGACGTTCGCAGTCTGCGAGAGAAAACATCGCCATTGGCTTGGGACGGAAATCGATTTTGCGGATGAGATTATTGACCGCATTGAATCCGGTCAGATTCAATCGCATAAGAACGACGATTTCGTGGAGCCTTAAGCCATAGCCCGGCCGTCCGTCCCCTTTGGTATCCTTGGCACGCCATTGCTGATGGCGTCCTGCTCAATAACAACGATTTCGAGAACGCCTTCGCGGCATGGCACCGACTTCCAAAGCGCGAAGTATGGTCTTATCTCCTGGATATTGCCGATTCGATCAGTCAAATAAACATAGAGCTTGCGGGATGGCACAACCAGGACACCTGCAGAAATAATTCGGGTCTTTATAAGCAGTGTTAGCTTGTTCATTGAACGATGGGAGGAAGAGATATTGCCTGTCTCCCATTCCACGACGACTGGCCCATTCGGTCCTTGAAGCACCGCATCGAAGTCACCCAGACGCTCATCCAGAGAATTCTTCGCCTTTCCCTCAATTGTCCATCCATTTTCTTCCAACGAATGAACAAACCTGTCGCGAATTGGTTTGACTCCGTTCCCCTTGCCCCGCTCCTTACCGCTCTCTGGATAAATCGTGAATGAACCGCTGCCCACCGGCCATTCGCATCCCCGGATAGCATCATGAATCTGTTCTCGCGTGGTCTTCCAATGTTCGGAAGCAGCATAGGGACCCCGACTCTTGAGAGTAAAGACCTTGACGATTTTCATGATCCCTCGCTGCAAAACCGTCGCAGGAATATAACGGGATCAATTCTGAGTGCGCGAGAAACTTCACAAAACTCGACTACATCCAGCTTCCTTTCGCCCCGCTCATACTTGGACACAAAGGACTGAGGCCGACCGAGGCGCCCAGCCAATTCAACCTGAGTCAGGCCTGCGGTCCTCCTTGCCTGAATGAACTGTTCACGGAGCTTCGCTTGTTGGTCGATTCCCACTGTCATTGACCCGTGGGAGAACGATATAACCCTTATTGGGATATACCAAATCGGGTTATTTTCCAATTCGCATCGAGGGATGCTCCCACTCCGGATCTGTCGTACACCCATCGAAGGCGTAGTCGAATTGGCCGGCGCCCACCACATTCATATTCAGCCGAACTGGAAGGGTGAACTCGTCGACAGGCTAGTACTTAACCGCTGACCCTACCATCGCATGACCTCACCGCATGGTATGGTGGGCTCGGGTCAATTTTCCAGGAGGATTTCCTGTGCATCTCCGTTTCCGCTTTCTCGCCATCATCCTTGCCCTCGCAATTCCAGCCGCCGCGCAAGATCGCTCTACCGGATTGCCGGGGTGGGACACCGCCTTTGCCCGCGCGCGCCATCTCCAGCACGGCATCAACGCCTCGGAGTGGTTTGCGCAATCGCCAAACGACTACTCCGCCGCCCGCACCAACCGATACACGGATGCGCGCGACATAGCCCTCATGGCGCACCTCGGCTTTGACCACGTCCGCCTCAGCATCGATCCAGTTCCGCTCGTGCAATATCCGCGCGCTGCCGATGGCCTCAATGCCGACTTCCTCGCCCGAGTCGATCGCGCCGTTGACTCGATCCTTGCCAATGGAATGGCCGTCGAAATCGACGTTCATCCCGAGGACAGCTACAAGCAGCAGTTACGCTCCGGCGACTACGCCGTCGACCAACTAACGAGGCTCTGGCGCAAGCTCGCCGCGCACTATGCCGGCCGCGATCCCGATCGCGTATTCTTTGAGATTCTCAACGAGCCTGAAGTGAATGATCCCTATCGCTGGGCCGGCATCCAGGCGCGGCTGGCCGCGGCCATTCGCCAGGCCGCGCCGCGCAACACCATCATCGCTACCGGCGCAAACTACTCCAACCTCCAGGACCTGCTCGCGCTTCATCCTCTCGCCGACGGCAACGTCATCTACAACTTCCACTTTTACGAGCCGCACGAGTTCACGCACCAGGGCGCCACCTGGGGCCTCAGTTGGTGGAGTTACACGCACGGCATCGCTTATCCGCCCAGCGACAGCTCCATGCAGGCGCTGCTGCCGGAGGTTCCCGATGCCGCCGACAGGTTTGCTCTCGAGAGTTATTGGCTCGACCACTGGGATGCCCGCCGCATCCGCACGATGATCGATGCAGCCGCTGCCTGGGCTCATGAAAACAACGTGCCGCTCATCTGCAACGAGTTTGGCGTCTACCGCAACGTCTCCGACCCGGTCTCGCGCGCCAATTGGATTCACGATGCGCGAACAGCATTCGAGGCTGACGGCATTGGCTGGGCCATGTGGGACTATCGCGGCAGCTTCGGTCTGGTCACCAAGCAGGACGGCCAGCCCGCGCAGGTAGACGCAGCAATCGTCGGCGCGCTCGGCCTCAAGGCACGGGAGTAACAAAGAAACCGGGGCACAGGCAACTTGGAACTGAAACCAACTGCCCGATCTCGACCGCAACAATGCAGCCAGGATCGGGCAGTGGGCTTCTCAAAGTAACCGCGCTTTAGTGATGTCCATTGGAATGGTCGCCGCCGTGACTGCCGCCGCCGTGACTGCTGCCACCGCCGCGATAGCCGGGCAGCGCATGTTCGTTGCCCGCATCGTGCCCGGCGGGGCCCACATGGCCTTTTCCATCCCTGGCTTCATTCCCCTGGAAGTGATCGAATGGCTGAGCGCCGCGCCCCGGCAAGGGTCCCCGATAACCGTGCCGAGGATCGTAACGGTTATCCACGTGGCCATAGAAGCCATGCGGTCCGTGGAACCATGGGCCGGCTCCGATAAAGATCCCTCCATCAAACCAGTCGGGCCCGTAATAGCCATAGGGTGCGCAGTCATAAGGCGGATAGTCAAAGTACCCATAGGGGCATACTGGCGCCACGCCGAGGTTGATGCCGACGGAGATCTGGGCAGAAGCGCGTGGGGCAGCGCCTGCGAACAGTGCGAGTGCAAGAACAGAGAAAGCAAGTACTTTGAGTTGCGACATAGTTTCTCCTTGATCTACTTTGAGTTGAAAACGGGGCCGGGAGTTGTGTGGAAAACGCAGCAGTCTCGTAATTATTTGAGCCCCGCGCCCTTTGCCGTTTTCTTCTTCCTCTGCAAACTCCGCTAACTCCGCCAACGCGCGCAGCGCGCTAACCCCGCTACTTCCCCGTATAAATCACATGCCAAATCGACCTCGACCCGTCGTCTGACACAAACAGCGACCCGTCCTTGGCCTGGGTAATGCCCACCGGCCTGCCCCACACATCGCCGTCGCCTTTGGTAAAGCCGGTCAGGAAATCCTCGTACTCGCCCGTCGCGTGACCGTCCTTCATCGGCAGCCGAATCACTTCGTAACCGCCCCGCTGCGCCCGGTTCCACGATCCGTGCTCGCACGCGAATCCGTCGCCCTTGTACTCCGCCGGCAACTCAGACCCCTCGTAGAACAGCATCTCCAGCGACGCAAAATGCGGGTTCAGCAAAATGTCCGGCGTAATCACTTTGCCCATCAGCTCGGGATGCTTGCCCACGTGCCGCGGGTCCTGGTGATTCCCCATGTAGTACCACGGCCACCCGTAAAAGCCGCCTTCTTGCACGTGTGTCACGTAGTCCGGCACAAGGTTATTGCCCAGCCCGTCGCGCTCGTTCGTCGAGCACCAAAGCTCCCCGGTAATCGGGTTGATCGCCTCGCCCACGCAGTTGCGAATCCCTGATGCATACACCTCGATAAACTTCCCTTCGGGAGTGAACTCCAGCACGTCCGCGCGATGAAACTCTTCAGGATGCGTATCCGAGTCGTCCACATTCGAGTGCGAGCCCACAGAAGCGAACAGGTGCAGCCCGTCTTTTGAGAAGACCAGGTCGCGCGTCCAGTGCCCGCCGCCGCGCAGCCGTCCGCCGCCCGGCAGCTCGGCCAGGGTCTGCATCGGCCCACGCGCCACCAGGTCGCCGTTGCGGTAGTCGAAGCGCACTATCTCGTCCGTGTCGCCAATGTAGACCCACTGCGGATTCGGCCCGCTCGGATAGAACGCGATCCCAAACGGCTGATGCAGTCCCGTGGCAAAGACGGAGGTCTCCTTTGGCTTGCCGTCCGGCCCCACCCCGCGGAAGACCCTGATCTTGCCCGTTTCGCTCTCCGCCAGAAAAATGTCGCCGTTGGGCGCCGTCCGCAGCAGCCGCGGATTGTCCAGGCCCGTTGCATAAAGCTCCACCTTGAAGCCTTTTGGCGCAATCGGCCACGCATTTGCCGGCCGGGGAACGATATTTGCCCCATTGTCCACGGACTGGTCCTCAGCCGGCGCCGGCAAGTCCGCCAGCGTCAGGTGCCTGCGGATGCCGGGCGCTTCGTGCGCTGCGTCGGTAAAGGCAGCCTTGCCGGTCAACACGTTCTGGGCCCCGGCAGTGATGGGCAACAGGGTTAAGACCGCGCCAAACGCGCCGGCGAAGGCAGAAATTTTCAGGCAACGTGCAGAATTAATACGATTCATTCGACCTCTCATGGGGATTCTCAGGGGATTTTTGCTTGCTCACTCCGCCCGCACGTAGCGGGCTCTGGAGATTGCGCGAAAAACAGGGAAGCACACCTACTTCATTTTGACGCACCCAGCGCCATCCGCGTTGCAGAGCCAGATCAATTTCTAATTCGCCGGCGTCTGCACGTCCGGCGGCAGCTTCCCCTCCGGGCTCAGGCTCGCCAGAAACGAGTTTGGCAGCACGGCGGTCACCACCACGCGTTCCCGCTTCTGCGTCACCTCGGCGGTCTTCAGTAGCTCTTTCAGGCCGTTGTTGGTCGGCGTATTGCCCAGCGGCACGGTGAACCCGCGCGCCAGCGTCACCAGCGTAGCAATGGCCGCGGCCTGGCTGGCTGCTTTCTCTTCGTTGGGCGCAATCTCTTCCACTCGCAGGTGCAGTGACCCGGTCCAGCGCAAACTGGCTATGATCGTCGAATCCGCTTCGATCGGCAGCGAAAAGCCAAACACGCTGATCGCCCCGCTCTCTGAAAACGGCAGACCGATCTGCCCCATGCCCCAGGCCAGCGAAAGCAGAGGCACGTCGCGATAATGGCGCGCCAGCAGCGACGATCCGGCAAACGGCAGCGCCGCCGTCCGATGCCGGTCGATGATCGAGTGAATCTGCTCCGGCGTCGGCGTGTTCGAGACGGCGATCGTGTCGTACCCGATCTGCACCACGCGCACCGTACGGTCCTGCGACTTGATGTTGTAAATGGTGTGCCCGGCGTAGACCTCGCGCGAAGTGGCATGGGCGTCGAGCCAGTCGTTCAGCTTCTTGCCCGTCAGCTTGCCCACCAGCACCATCGAATAGGCAACCGGCCCATTCGGTCCATTCGGGTCCGGCATCCGGTGCAGTGCAATCGCCACCTCGTCCAGGTCCTGCTCCCAGTCAACCCCCGTCGCGTCCACAAACTCCTGGTACTCCGGCACCCGCTCCGGCGGCTTCAGATCCTTGCTGAAAAAGGTATGGATGGGCCTCAGGTTGACGTAAATTATCCCGTCGGACTCAGGCAGCAGCCGCGCAGCCTCCGGCGGCGCCTTCGAGCGCAAAAACACCGCAACCGCCAGCAGCAGCACCACGCCCGCTACAACAAAAAGCGTTCTTCGAGTCCGTCTGGTCATCAGGTGCCGTCAGACTTACGGTATCACTGCCGGGCGCAATGCAACGCGCCGTCGAGCGGACGTTTCCCGATGGCCAAACTTGAAAGCCAGACTTCAGTTCTTCACGGTCATGGCTTCAGAGTCGACGGCCTTCTTGCCTGTAATGCCCTCAAGCCCGGCCAATATGCCGCGGTAATCGTTTTTATCTGCTTGGAAGGCGAAGCCGCCCTTCTTCCCGCCGTCATCCCATGTGAGGCCGATGAAGTGCTTTTTTGACTTGGATAAGGCCATCAGGGCTCCAAGCCCCAGAGTGAACACACCAATGCCAATGGCTGCTCCAACTCGCCGATGAACATCCTGTCCATAGCTGATTTCGGTTACGGCGTTGGCCGGGATCTCTGCTAATGTAGCCTTGCCGTCCACGACCCTAACTTTGTTCCCGTCAATGTAAAGCTTGATATTGGTCCCTGACTTCACGCCTGAAATTGATCCACCATCATAGGCGACCTTGTAGCCGTTATCGCCAGCAAATGCGCTGATTGGAAACACGGCGCAGAGAAAGATTGTGAGTAATTTCTTCAATTTGTTTTCCTCGGGTTCAATTATTCGCAGCCTGCGGCCTACAGTCCAGAACAGTTAATGCCCCGCAGATAAAGCGGTTCCATCTTCCACCTTTATGTGGGAGTCCACAATCACTTATTCGCGCAACGGGGCTACAACTTGGGTGGCAACCGAACATCGGCAAGAAGGAAAAAATGATCCGGTCATCATCCCGATTTCTGAGGCCCGCTTGCCGGCAAATAGATACGCGTTGCGTTTATGTACGCATCGTGTTAATATTCGGAATGATCGCCGGGTTCCGTGGTTCGGATACCGAGAGACTTTGGACGGTTGGCCGATGCAAACGGTTGCCCGCCCAACTCAATCGTCAGGCGTTGAAGAAGCTCTATATCCTGAATGCCGCGCTGGCACTGGAGAACCTGACGGTGCCGCCGGGCAATCGGCTTGAAAAGCTGCGTGGGGACCGCGCGGGACGGCACAGCATCCGCATCAACGATCAATTTCGGATATGTTTTGCATGGCGCGACGGAAACGCGCACGATGTGGAGATAGTGGACTATCACTGAACCACGCGCAGAGGAGCAATGGAAATGCCTGCTAGTGCCGCTTTGATCCATCCCGGAGAGATTCTGCTGACTGAGTTCATGGAGCCGCTCGGGCTAACGGCTTACCGGCTGGCCAAGGACCTTCGCGTGCCCCCGCCGCGGGTGGGAGATATCGTGCGCGGCAAGCGGGCAATCTCCGCCGATACAGCGCTGCGCCTCGGGATCTATTTTGGATTGCCGGCGCAGTTCTGGCTTAATCTTCAGAACGAATACGATCTTCGCCGCGCCGCTACAAGTCCCGCGCTCAAGAGGCTCACGCCCAGGGCTGCGTGAGTCCCCGAACGATTTTTTTCCGGCCCGAATCGGGGATTACTGCGTTACCGATTTCACCGCGTCGCCCATCTTGAAGCCCTTCCCCGAAACCCGCACGCACGCCGCGGAAGAGCCGCCACACCCGTTGCCTTCTTTGCGCCTCCTGTCAAGGTAAATCGGCCAAAAAAGAGAGGTTACAGTTCCCAAACTTTCCCACAATTTCCGCTTCTCGTCAGGCTCCGGACCCTCCGCGTTTCGGTTTGCTCCGCGCGAGCGGGTGTGCTAACCTTGATTTTTGTGCCGCAGTGCGTAGAGCGGGAGTGTGTCTATGCGCCTTGCGGAGTAGTTTCAGGTTGCCCGGACGGTTTGCTTCTGGTCAGGGCTGGCGTAGCTCAGCTGGTAGAGCATCTGATTTGTAATCAGAGGGTCGGGGGTTCAAATCCCTTCGCCAGCTCCACATACACCAACCGGTCGAAAGTCCGTCGAACGGCAGCTCTGAAACGCATAGAATTCACCGGTGCGCCGATGTACTTTAAGCGCCCCGGGCCTGTCCTCCGCGGCGATCCCTCTGAGGTGCATGCTCCGAAATGCCGGAGGGTTTTCCGGGCGGGGCCTGATGCGCTGAAGCGGCTTCAAAATGGCCAAGGCAGGTTGGTTTTGCAGAATTTCTGGTGGTGTCTTTACTGGCCGCCAGAGTGAATGAGCGGGGTCCCCGGCGACGGGTCTTTGTCGCAGGGGTGCTTATTGCACAGGTGGCCGAGCGGTTAATGGCAGCAGACTGTAAATCTGCCGCTCCTTGGAGCTACGGAGGTTCGAATCCTCCCCTGTGCACCACTAGTTTGTTCGATCCGTTGTGCGCTTGAGGGAGCTGGCCGCATGAATCAAAAGGCTGAGCAAAAGCGCACCATGGAGGGGTTGCACAGTTCAGCGGAGCAGATGGACCGCAAATACTGGATAGCCCTGGCGCTGTTCGCGATTTTGGCCGTGCTGGTCTGGTTTACCTTGGGCGAGGATAAAGTACTCGTCTTCGGCAAGCCGGTAGACATAAGGCTGCTGCCCTTGATCGTGATCGGCGGTTTGGCGTTAAGAACGGTTTTAGCCCATTCAGCCGAGAAGATTCGGCGCAGTGGGGAGAAGGACAGCTTATAGCTCTCAGCTATCAGCTTTCAGCTTCGGCGGTGGCACAATCGGCCGCAAAAGGGAACTGAAAGCTGATGGCTGAAAGCTAAAAGCTGCAATTGAAGGGCTGATGTAGCTCAGTTGGTAGAGCACTCCCTTGGTAAGGGAGAGGTCACCAGTTCAATCCTGGTCATCAGCTCCATAAGATGCAAGTGAGCAGTGTGCAGTGCACAGTGGACAGGCAAAAGACGGCATTCAAATCTGTCCACTGATCACTGCCCACTGTCCACTGTTGTTCGGCGGGAGTAACTCAGTGGTAGAGTCACAGCCTTCCAAGCTGTTGGTCGCGGGTTCGAGTCCCGTCTCCCGCTCCAGAGTCGAAGCTGTTGCGAGGAATGCACACGATGTTTGAGCAGGCAACAATTGCGGTCCGGGATGAGCAGGGTTACGCGCGGCTCCATGCGCTGATCGACGCGGCCTTTGACCCTCGCGACGTTGAGGTTTTTCTCAACAAGGTTGCGAAGGCCAGGCTCCGCGTTCGCGACTACGAGGGAATTCTCAGGCGCGGCCTCTTGGGCAAAGAGGCTGTCGGGCTCTACGAGGCGCTGCCGGTCTCCGATCAGGGTTTGACGCGCGAGCGCTACCTCAGGCTCGTCGAAGCCGTCACGCTCGATCTGCGGCAAAGGTATCTGAAGGTTTACGCCTACTACTGAGGCAAGGCAGCAAAAAGTCTGAAGGAAGGAACTGAAAGGCAATGGCGAAGGAAAAATTTGATCGTACGAAGCCTCACGTGAACGTGGGGACGATCGGGCACATCGATCACGGCAAGACGACACTGACGGCGGCAATCACCAAGGTATTGCAGAAGCACAATCCGAAGAACCAGTTCCGTTCTTTCGATTCGATCGACAACGCGCCTGAAGAGCGCGAGCGCGGCATTACGATTGCGACCGCGCACGTTGAGTACGAGACGGCGAACCGCCACTATGCGCACGTTGACTGCCCCGGCCACGCCGACTACATCAAGAACATGATTACCGGCGCGGCGCAGATGGACGGCGCGATTCTGGTGGTTGCGGCGACCGACGGCCCCATGCCGCAGACCAAGGAGCACGTTCTTCTGGCCCGCCAGGTGGGCGTTCCCTGCGTGCTGGTTTTCCTCAATAAGTGCGACGCGGTTGAGGACACGGAGCTGATCGACCTGGTGGAGATGGAAGTGCGCGAGCTTCTGTCCAAGTACCAGTTCCCGGGCGACGACGTTCCCGTGATTCGCGGCTCGGCTCTGCTGGCCCTGAACGGCGATCCCAAGTGGGAAGCCAAGATCGACGAGCTGATGGAAGCGGTGGACACGTTTGTCCCGCGTCCCGATCGCGCCGTCGACAAGCCGTTCCTGATGCCGATCGAAGACATTTTTTCGATCTCCGGCCGCGGCACGGTGGTGACGGGCCGTATCGAGCGCGGCAAGGTCAAGGTGGGCGAAGAGTCTGAAATTGTTGGCTTCCGCGAGACCCGCAAGACGGTGGTGACGGGCGTTGAAATGTTCAAGAAGCAGTTGGACGAAGGCATGGCGGGCGACAACGCCGGTCTGCTTCTGCGCGGCATCGCCAAGGAAGACGTGGAGCGCGGCATGGTTCTGGCCAAGCCGGGATCGATTACGCCGCACACGGTCTTCAAGGGTGAAGTTTACGTGTTGAGCAAGGAAGAGGGCGGCCGTCACACGCCGTTCTTCAAGGGCTACCGCCCGCAGTTCTACTTCCGCACGACGGACGTGACGGGCGTGGCGGAGCTGCCGGAGGGCGTGGAGATGGTGATGCCGGGCGACAATGTTTCGCTGCAGGTGGAGCTGATCACGCCGGTGGCGCTTGAAAAGGGCCTTCGGTTCGCGATCCGCGAAGGCGGACGCACGGTAGGCGCGGGTACGGTTGCAGAGATTGTGAAGTAGACAAGAACAGTGAACAGTGGGCAGTGGACAGTGAACAGTTCTGAGATCGAGACGGGTTTTTGAACTGGTCACTGACTACTGACAACTGACCACTGGAAAGGGATCTGAAATGCGCGAAATTGTCACATTGCAGTGCACTGAGTGCAAGGAACGGAACTACTCGACGACCAAGAACAAGAAGACGACCACCGGCCGTCTCGAGTTCAAGAAGTTCTGTAACCGTTGCCGCAAGCACCAGCCGCACAAGGAAACAAAGTAACGACAGTGCTCAGTGAACAGTGCACAGTGGTCAGTTATGAGCGTTGGCTTGAAATTCAGCCTGCACTCGAAGGAAACAAGCTGATCACTGTCCACTGTCCACTGTTCACTGCCTCTAGGGGCGTAAGCTCAACGGTTAAACTGTCGGTCTCCAAAACCGAACTTGGGGGTTCGAATCCCTCCGCCCCTGCCAGTATTGAATTGGGTAGCGCCGGGTAGAACGTCTGGCGCAAAGGAATGGAAGTATGGCAACGAAGGTAGCTATGGCAAACCAGGAAGATAAGCCGAACAAACGGCAGGAGCCAGGCGCTCTGTCGGAGTTCGGCGGAAGCGCGATGAGCACGTGGACGAACTTTACGCGCTTTCTGTCCGATGTCCGCGCAGAGATGCGCAAGGTAGTCGTCCCCTCGCAGAAGGAAGTCAAGGTGACAACCTCGGTGGTCATCGTCACCGTGTTCATCTTCGGCCTGTTCTTCTTTGTGGTGGACTACATCTTCAACATCGCCATTCACCAGTTGCTGTTCAGGCTGGGTGGATTGCAGTAGCAAGTGAAGCCCGGAAACGAGACAAGAATGGCAGACGAATTGGAACAACCCGCCGAGCCGCAAGAGCCTATTGCGGAACCGCCACAACCGGTGCCGAACGAGCGCTTCAAGTGGTACATCCTCCACGCCTACTCGGGATTCGAGCGCAAGGTGCGCGAGTCCATCGAGAGCCGCGTACAGGCCTTCGGGCTCACCGACAGGGTCGGCCGGGTCATGATTCCCACCGAGCCCGTCACGGAGATCGTCAACGGCAAAAAGCGCACCGTCGAGCGGGTCTTCCTCCCCGGCTATGTGCTGGTGGAAATGGAATTGGATAACCACCTCTGGCACGTGTTGAAAGACACGCCAAAGGTGACGGGTTTCTTGGGCACCGGCGACAAGCCCGTAGCGCTGAGCGAGGCAGAGGTCAGCTCCATCCTCTTCCGCAGCGAAACGGCCAAAGACAAGCCGCGGCTCAAAATCAAGTTTGAGAAGAACGAGCAAGTCCGCATTACGGACGGGCCCTTTGCCAACTTCAACGGCGTGGTCGACGAAATCAACGAAGATCGCGAGACACTCAAGGTCATGGTGACCATCTTCGGACGCTCCACACCCGTCGAACTGGAGTTTGGCAAAGTCGAAAAGATTGAGTAGTCGAAGCTTTCAGCTATTAGCTTTCAGCTTCTAGCCGGTTTGACCACCTAGCGGTCTCCGGTTGCGAGCGAACGCTGCGGCGGCGACACCAAAATTTGAATACCGAAATCGACCGGCTGAAGGCTAGAAGCTAGGAGCTAGAAGCTGGTTCCAAAGGAACCAACATGGCACCTCCAAAGAAAATTACCGGCTACGTCAAGCTGCAGATTGTTGCAGCCAAGGCCACTCCCGCGCCCCCGGTTGGACCGGCCCTCGGTCAGGCGCAGGTCAACATCATGGAGTTCTGCAAGCAGTTCAACGCCCGCACGCAGAACAAGGAGATGGAAGGGCTGGTCATCCCGGTCGTCATCACCGTCTATGCCGATCGCAGCTTCAGCTTTGTCACCAAGACCCCTCCGGCCGCCGTTCTGCTCATGAAGGCCGCCGGCATCGCCAAGGGCTCCGGTACGCCCAACAAGGAAAAAATCGGCAAAGTCACGGAAAAGCAGGTCCGCGAAATCGCCACTCAGAAAATGCCAGACCTGAACGCCGCCTCCGTCGAAACCGCGATCAAAAGCATCAAAGGCACCGCCCGCTCCATGGGCATCGAAGTCGTTGCCTAAGCGTTCTCTAATTCATCCAACAACAAGGCCCTCCCGCATAGGAGGGCCTTGTCGCGTTCAAGCTCGCTTTGCTCCGCATCAGAACCACCGCCCCAGCGTCAAAAACACCTTCCGGTGCCCCGCATCCCCGATCGACACCCCAAGCGTCACCAGCCCAATCGGCGTATTGCCCACCAGCCCCACCGTCCCGTCCTGGCGCAGAAACGCTCGCTCTTCCGGCGACCAAACTTCTCCCGCTTCGTACCCGACCAGCCCATAAAGGCCCTGTCCCAATCCGGTCGGAAGCGCCGCAATCCGGCGCATGTACCCGCTGCGCGCAAGGTAGAGATCGGTTCCGCGGTATTCATCGAACGACGACGCCGACAGGTGCATCGGCCCGCCCAGCGTGAAGCGGAAAGGCTGCGCGACATTGGCGCGGAAATACGAATCGGCCTCGGCGCTCAGCCCGATAATGTTTTCCTGCTTGATTGAAAACGTCCGGCTGAACGAAAACTGCCCCATCGGCGCGTTGGCGCTGCCGACTGCGTGGTAAAAAGCCCCCATCGAGGCAGCCAGCCTGTAGCCGCTGGGCGAAATGGCTCCCGACGAAGCCTTGTCGATATTCAGGTGCAGCAGCCCCGTCTGCCCGGTTCCTGTCAGATAAGGCCCGCCGCCCGAGCCTGTCCTGAGAGCCCAGCGCGTATCCAGCGCGCGCCACTCCGCGGAAACCTGCATGGTATTCCCAAAGGTCCGGCCCATCTCGACGCCGGCAACCAGGTTCTCCTGGAACCGCTCGGCAATCCGCTTCTGGTTGGCCCAGAGGTAAACAGGCTCGCGCAGCACGTCCGCGCTCGGTTGAATGAAGAACCCGCCCGGCGTCAGCAGGCGATAGTATTCAGCAGAAATATTTGTCTTGTAGCCCACTTCGGCCGTGCCGCGAAACTCTGACCCGAACCCGCCAAGGTTCTGGTCGACCACGCGAAGATTCATCTCCATGCGCGTAATGTTTGACGTAGCCGCAGCCAGCTCTGGGCCAACAATCAGATATGGCGGCCCAATCGTGTCCTTCGTAAGGCGCACCAGAATGCCCGCGTCATCCGGAGCGGCGCCCGGCGTGCGCAACGCCGTGGAACCCGCAGGCGATGCCGCGGTAAAGGTCTCGTACGTCGCGCCGTAGCCTCCATTGGATTGGATTGGTTTCAGCGCCTCGAGCGTCGCAGCCGGAGTAATCGGCCGACCGTCGAGCGCCTTCATATCGGCCAGCACACTTTTGTCGGCGCTCGGCGAGCCGCCTTCCACATGCACCTCGCGCAAAGCGCCAGGCGCGGGCAGTATGCGTCCCTTGCGCACGGCCAGATACGCGTTCCAGTCTTTGTCGTCGAGTGCATAGCGAAGCAGCGCAGCGCTATTCTGCTCCGCCGCCAGGTAACCCGCACGGATCAGTTGCCCGCCCTTGCTATAGTCGGTGCCGGAAAATCCGGCGACAGGTACTGAAATCACCAGGTCGGCCAGCGGCTTTGCCCGCTCCACATTCTGCTCAATGCCCGCGGAGAAGGCTCGGTTCAACACGCCCACAATTGAACTCGTGTCCCCTGGCGCAATGGGCGCAGACTCAAGGTGGATAGCGATCACCACATCGGCATGAAGATCGCGCCGAACCACATCCGTCGGCAGGTTGTCCAAAATGCCGCCGTCCACCAGGTAATGGCCATCGCTGCCCTCAACCGGCGAAAAAACCCCCGGAATTGAAATGGATGCGCGTACAGCCTGGGGCAACGGGCCATGGTCGAAAGTGAGCGGCTGCAACGTGTTCAAATCCGTAGCCACGCACCGGAAAGGAATCGGCAAGCGATCGAAATCCAGATCCTGCGCGTTGTAGGCGGCCATGTTGCTCAATAGGAATTCATTCACGCCGCGCTCCGTTAGCAGTGCATTGCGCAGTTGCGGGCCGTGCAGCATCCCGACCGTAAAGCTCTGCGGAATCTCGCGCCGATCCTGTCTGCGCCGGTAGCTGACATCCGCGTAACTAGACTGCAGCGTGAATACGCCCATGAAAGCGTCGCTTGTCGCCAGCGCGCGTAGTTCCGCAGGTGTCATCCCGGATGCGTACAGCGAGCCCACCAGCGCCCCCATGCTGGTGCCGGCAATCCGGTCAATCGGAATGTGGTGCTCCTCCATCCACTGCAACACTCCCACATGCGCCAGCCCTAGCGCGCCTCCACCCTCAAGCGCCACGCCAACGACAGGACGGCTTGCCGTCGGGCGGAGAACGGCGGCGCGGTCGGCAGTCCCCGCCGTCGGTTGTGCCGTCAGACCGGCCGCAGGTCTGGATGCTTGCTGGCCTTCGACAGCAATCGAAACAAGCATGGCGGCGAGCAGCGTTACGGCAGCCTTAGAGGGCATGGGGTCCTCCCTTTAGATCGAGGGCGCCAGATCGAGATCGGCAAATCAAGGCCGCCAGATCAGGACCGGCAGTTCGAGATCGATAGATCGGTTGTTATCAACCTACCGGCTTTCCCATCCATTCGTCAGTGACGGGTGCAACGGGACCGGCATGAAATTCGCCGCTAAAGACAGAAAGGCCTTCTCCGTTCCCAGAGAAAGCCTTTCTGTCTTTCGCTCGAAGTGCGTTAGCTCGAAGCGCGTTAGAGGTGTCTGCGGTGAGCGCCCTACTTCGGCGGAGCCGGAGCGAACCCTTCGCGTCTTTGGCCGGGTTCTGGCTTGGGCTTCGGTTTGGGCGCCTTCTTCACTTCTTTTCTGCCTTTATCTTTGCTTCCCATGCCTAGAAGTGTGACACAAACAGGGCCTTTCGAAAAGGTTGCAGGCCCTAATCCCTATTGCCGTTTCCGGTTCCGGTTTGCAGTCCGGGCGCGCGAATTCCTGAACCGGCGCAACCCGGCACAAATCTCCGCCGCTGCATGCGCAAGAGGCTTGCTTCTCCGTTGCTATTGCAACGTGAGCGTACCCTGCCCGGCGTCGAAGCTGCAGTTGCCGCCCGAGGCAACATAAGTTGCCTGCACGGACTTTCCATCCTGCGAAAGCGTGCCCGAAATGGTCAACGTGGTTCCGGCAGGCGTGCCGCTCATGGTGACGCCGAAGCTGTCACCCAGGAATCCGGAGTTTGTATCCAGCGGCAAGGCGCCGGTCGCGGAGTTGATGCACGGATAGCCCGTCAGGGTCGCGGTACCGCTGACGTCCAGGAATCCCCGCGAGTTCAATACGGTGCTTTGATTCAGGGTCGTCGAGAGTGTAAAGCTCCGCGCGGTATTCAGCGAGGTCATGGTTCCGGCGTAGGTGCCATTGAGCGCGGGGTATTCAATCCCGGTCACCGATCCTTTTTCAGGACACGATCCAGTCAGGCTATAGCTGCCTTTCCCCAGCGATCCTCCGCTGGCTGCGGCCGTCATTGTGAAGACCGGGCCGCCGCCAGGGACCGTCGACCCGAGCGTCAGGTTCCCGTCGGCATCCACCGTGCCCGCCAGGGTGCTGTCGAACTCGGCAAAAGGGCCTCCGCAGCATCCGTTGGCGCAGTCCAGTGGAAACGCCTTCTGCACCCATGCGCTCCCGGATACCTGGCCGGATGCCGAAGACAGGTAAACTCCCATCGGCGTTACGTCACCTGTTGTTCCCGTCGCAGTCAACTGCCAATTGCCGTTGACATTAGCCGGCGAGCCCGGTGGATTAAAGATTGTGGATTGGTTGGCCGAGCAACCGGCGAGAGCGCCGGCAACAGGGATAAGGATGAAAACAAGCGCGGTCGAGCGACATCCGCTGGCCGCGCGAAGCCATGAAGTCATGGTCGGACCCTCCGTGCGGATGTATCTACAAGAATAGACCCGATTCTCGCTAAATGGTTGACAGCATTGCAGGAAAAATTTGCGCAGCCCGGCAAAACTTCGGGTTGACCGAATGACCCAGTCGGTTGAGCGGGGAGGGCTCCAGACGCCTATTGAAGCCAAACCTCCTGTCCAGTCATCCAACTCATCTCAGCCAGGATCTGGAGACAACGCATGGGCCGACGCTTCGCAGAACTTGCCTTCACTCCGCTCGTGAAAGAGCAGCAGAAACAACACGGCAGCCGCCATCAGTACCAGCGGGTCGAGCAGTCGCCCGATCCCGGCGACCAGCTTGGCCCCGACGAGCAGCAGTTCATTCGCCAGCGCGATGGTTTTTACATTGCATCGGTTTCGGAAACCGGCTGGCCCTACGTCCAGTACCGTGGCGGCGAGAAGGGCTTTCTCCGCGTGCTCGATTCCCGCACCCTCGGCTTTGCCGATCTGCGCGGCAACAAGCAATACATCAGCGTCGGAAACTTGCAGCACGACGACCGCGTCACCCTCTTCCTCATGGACTACCGGGCGCAAAACCGGCTCAAGATTCTCGGCCGCGCCAAAGTCTACGAGGGGAACCTGGAAGCCAAGCAGCTGATCGAAAAGCTGCGCGTCCCCACCGAACAGACCCCCGCCGAGCGCGCCGTCCTGATCCATGTGGAAGCCTTCGACTGGAACTGTCAGCAGCACATCACCCCCCGTTACACCCAGGAAGAGATTGCCGAGGTGCTCGCCCCTCTGCGTCGCCGCCTCGACACCCTCGAAGCCGAAAACAAGCGCCTCCGGGCCGCGGCGGGATGACGGAACAGCTCCACCAGGAATCAGCCGCCTGCCAAGTCTTCAAGTTCTCGCTTCGGCCTGTCCAAAGTTTGCATTTTGCCCGCCATTTCGCTATGATTCAAAGATGTGTCCAGAGGAAATCTCTGGACCGTCATAAGCACCACGGTTTCTGGACTCAATCTGGTTGAAGATGCGGCAACCGCAAATGTTGCCCCTCCATCCACGAGTTCTCCGCAAAGCGGGGCTGGCAGACACGGTGGGAGACGAGGGATGGATGAGAAAACTCAGCAAGAATATTGTGAAGGCGCGCGCGGCTGTCACCAAGCCGGCGTATCCGCTGCCTGAGGCAGTCGACCTGCTCAAGCAAGTCAAGTATTGCAAGTTCGACGAGACCGTCGACTTGACGATGCGCCTTGGTGTTGATACGCGTCACGCCGACCAGATGGTCCGCGGAACCGTCGTTCTACCCCACGGACTGGGCAAGACCAAATCCGTTGCCGTCATCGCTTCAGGTGACCGTCAAAAGGAAGCCACCGACGCCGGGGCAGATTTTGTCGGCGGCGAAGAGATGGTCGAGAAGATTCAGAAAGAAAATTGGACCGGCTTCGACGCGCTCATCGCCACACCCGACATGATGAAAGTAGTCGGACGTCTGGGCAAGGTGCTCGGACCCAAGGGCCTGATGCCCAACCCCAAGACCGGTACCGTGACCATGGATGTGGCCGCGGCGGTTAAGGAAATCAAGGCCGGCAAGGTCGAGTTCCGCGCCGACAAAACCAGCCTCGTGCATGTGCCGGTGGGCAAGCTGAGCTTCGATCCTCAAAAGCTGATCGAAAATACGACGACGGTAATCTCCTCGATCGTGCGCGCCAAGCCTTCGGCGGCCAAGGGCAAGTACATCAAGAGCGTCACGCTGAGCTCAACCATGGGCCCCGGGGTACCGCTCGATTCAGCAGTCGCCGATGCGGCAGGCAAGCATTAAGAAGCAGTGGACAGTGAACAGTGGTCAGTGAACAGTGACCGCATGTTCAGTTCTGTTCTGGACGGCAGATTTTTTGATTGAGATTTGAAGACGGGAACACTGATCGAGGGCGGTTTTGAAAAGACTGTCCACTGTTCACTGATCACTGTTCACTGTGCGGAGCACACAATGGCAATTTCCAAAGCGAAGAAGAACGAGAAGGTCAAGCTGCTGGCAACCGAGCTCGAGGGCTCGACCACGGCGATCATCGGCACATTTTCAAAGCTCACCGTGGCTAAGGATTTCGAGCTGCGCAAGGTCATCCGCGAAGCCGGCGGCAAGTATCGCGTCGTCAAGAACAAGCTGGCCGCGGTTTCCGCGCAGGGCACCCCGGTTGAGTCCGCGCTCAAGGGGCTCAAGGGCGTCAACTCCGTGGCCTTCACGGCAGGCGATCCGGTCGCCCTGGCCAAGGTCTTTGCCAAGTGGGCAGGCGACAACGCCGAGTTCCAGTTCAAGCTGGGCATCGTAGACGGCAAGCTGCTCGGCGTCGACGAAGTCAAGGCGCTGGCAACCATGCCCGGCAAGGAAGAGCTCTTCTCGAAGCTGCTCTACCTCATCAATGCGCCGGCGCAACGGCTCGCAACTGTCATCAATGCCACCGGCCGCGATCTGGCCGTGGTTCTCGGCCAGGGCGTCGAGAAAGAAAAGTTTGCCGCGGAAGCTGCGGCGTAAAAACAGCTTTCAGTTAGCTGAAAGCTCAAATGAAATTTGGCCGTGGGGCATCTTTGGGAGTGCGCGGGTCTGGCGCATCGGAAACTTCCAGGTTGGCTTGCCGGCCCGCAACATCAAATTCAATCGATTCTGAATGGAGAAGAAAATGGCGGATCTAGCACAGTTGGAAGAGCAGATTGTAAGCCTGAGCCTGCTGGAAGCAGCGGCCCTGGTCAAGAAGCTGGAAGAGCGGCTTGGCGTTTCGGCAGCAGCAGCGGCCCCCGTGGCAGTTGCAGCCGGCGGCGGCGCGGCAGCTCCCGTGGCAGAAGAGAAAACCGAGTTCCAGGTGATTCTGAAGGACTTCGGCGCCAACAAGATCAACACCATCAAGGCCGTCCGCGAAGTTACCTCGCTCGGCTTGAAGGAAGCCAAGGATCTGGTCGATGGCGCTCCCAAGCCCATCAAGGAAAATGCGACCAAGGACGAGGCCGAGGCGATCCGCAAGAAGTTCGAAGGCGTCGCGACCATCGAAATCAAGTAGCTCCTTCGAGGGCTTGCAAGTTCGGCCGGGACGCGCTACGATGTTCGTTGCGCGTCTTTTCGGCTCATCCCGTTTGCTTGGGAGTGGAGCGAAGCCGGATTGAGCGCTTTTGGGAATCGTAGATTGGCACGCAAGCGTTCCTGGGCAGAGGCAAAGCCAAGCCTCCTGTCCCAAGAACATCTCGCGGTAGTTAAGTGCCTTAGGGTCAATAAGTTATCTGGAGTCAGGCCAGGTGCTGATTGACGAGGGTCGAGTGGCTGGCGAGCGAGCGGTTGAAGCGAGTTTTGGGATCGGCGCATACAGGGCAAGCAAATTCGGATGGGAGCACAGGCATAGGGCCGCGCTCGTGAGGCATTGCGTCCTTACGGGCCTTTTGTGTCTCCCGGCCTCAGCAGAATAACGGTTTTTACCCTCTATCTGCCCTGAACGCAGTATCTTCCCCTGCGGATTTTTCCCGGTTTTGCCGGGTTGAGCCGCTGGTTCGCTTCTTCCAATTGAGCGCAGTCTAGCGCAATTGCCGGATTTGGGGCAATGCCTGCCAGGTGAAATTAACTCGACGGTCTTAATTCGATTCTGATTTGGAACTAGCCTGACCTGGTCTTTCCGGCAATGCCTTGAGGGGCAACCTTCAACACTGCCGGGTGCGCATGGATTGGGGGCCGGGATTTCCGCCCTCCGCCCAGTGAAGGTTTTTCGACCTACTTACCGTAATCAGCTGGCGCCTCGAGACTCTGGCGCTGGTCCAGCCCCGCCACCATGGCAGTGTCGGCGCTGGAGTGACGAGCCTCAGGAGTGATCATGCCCAACGAGAAGCGCGCGATTCGCAGCCGGCTCGATTTTTCGAAGATTCCAACCGCAACCCAGATTCCTAACCTCATTGAAGTGCAGCGCCGGTCCTACGAGCGTTTTCTGCAAATGGACAAGCTGCCCAATGAGCGCGACGACTCCGGGCTGCAGTCGGTATTTGTGTCGGTTTTCCCCATCACCGACTTCCGCGGCATCTCGCAGTTGGACTTCGTCGATTTCTCCATCGGCAACTGGGAGTGCAAGTGCGGCCACTTGAAGGGCCTCCATCACCTGCGCACCGCCTGCGTCCATTGCGGATCCATGGTCATTACCGATCCGTTCCTCCCCGGCGACGTGCTCTGCCAGAAGTGCGGCACCTACAACAAGAACACGCCCGACTTCTGCAACAAGTGCGGCGACCCCGTTAGCCTGCAGTTGAAATACGACCAGCAGGAGTGCGAAGAGCGCGGCATGACCTTCTCTGCGCCCCTCAAGGTCACCGTCCGCCTCACCATCTACGACAAGGACCCCGAGACCGGCAACAAGTCCATCAAGGACATCAAGGAGCAGGAAGTCTTCTTCGGCGACATTCCGCTGATGACGCCCAACGGCACCTTCATCGTCAACGGCACCGAGCGCGTCATCGTCTCGCAGTTGCACCGCTCGCCCGGCGTCTTCTTTGAGACCGCGAACAACCGCACCTACTTCCTTGGCAAGATCATCCCTTATCGCGGCTCGTGGGTCGAGTTCGAGTACGACCAGAAGAACACGCTCTACGTCCGCATCGACCGCAAGCGGAAGTTCCTGGGCACCATCTTCCTGCGCGCCCTCGGCCTGCGCTCGGATGAAGAGATTTTGAAGACCTTCTACACCGTCGACCGCCTGCACATTGCCGATGGCAAGCTGCAGTGGGCCGTTCCGCAGGATGCAAAGGCCGGCACCCACCTGGTGGGCGCTAAGCCCGCGCACGCCGTCTTGCATCGCGGAGAAGAAATCGCCCACTCCGGCCGCAAGATCACCGCGCACATCCTCAAGGCCCTGCGCGCCGCCGCCATTGAAAGAGTTGAAGTTGAAGCCGCCGAATTGGATGGCGCTTTGACCGCCGCCGATGTCGTCGATACCACCACCGGCGAAGTCGTCGTCGAAGCCAATGTCGAGCTCACCGCTGATCGCCTCCACAAGGTGCTCTCCAGCGGCGCCACCAGCTTCGAAGTCTTCTTCCCCGATCGCGACGACGTGGGCAACATTATCACCAACACCCTCAAGCGCGATTCGGTCCACAAGCCTGAAGAAGCGCTCATCGAAATCTACCGCAAGCTGCGTCCCGGTGACCCGCCGACGCTCGATACCGCGACTGCTCTCTTCGAAGGCATGTTCTTCGACGCGCGCAAGTACGACTTCTCGCGCGTGGGCCGCCTCAAGTTCAACATCAAGCTCTACGAGAGCCAGGATGCCACGCACCTGGATCATCGCACCCTTACGCCTGAAGATTTCTACGCCACCATCCGCTACCTGCTCAAGCTGCGCAAGAACATCGGCATGGTCGACGACATCGATCACCTCGGCAACCGCCGCGTGCGCGCCGTCGGCGAGCTGATGGAGAACCAGTTCCGCATCGGCCTCGTCCGCATGGAGCGCGCCATCAAGGAAAAGATGAGCGTCTATCAGGAGCTCTCGACGGCTATGCCGCACGACCTGATCAACGCCAAGCCCGTCATGGCCGCCATCCGCGAGTTCTTCGGATCGTCCCAGCTTTCGCAGTTCATGGATCAGACCAATCCGCTCTCCGAAATTACCCACAAGCGCCGCCTGTCGGCACTTGGACCGGGCGGACTGTCGCGTGAGCGCGCTGGCTTTGAAGTCCGCGACGTGCACCCGACGCACTACGGCCGCATCTGCCCGATTGAGACACCTGAAGGTCCAAACATCGGACTCATCAGCTCGTTGAGCTGCTTTGCGCGCATCAATGAATACGGCTTCATCGAGTCGCCTTACCGCAAGGTCAAGGACTCGCGCATTCTCGACTTCGTTGAGATCGTCAACGCCGGCGAAAGCGGCCTGCGTGTAGGCGATCACATCGAAAAGGAAGAAGCCGCGCGCCTCAACGCCAAGCTCAAAAAAGAAGGCAAGCGCTCCATCGACCACATGCCCTTCAGCTTCTATCTGTCGGCATGGGAAGAGGACAAGCACACCATCGCGCAGGCCAACATCGAGTTCAACGACCAGGGCGAAATCACTGAAGACCTGGTGAACGCTCGCCGTCAGGGGAACTTTGTGCTGGTCAACCGCACCGATGTGGACTACATCGACGTCAGCCCCAAGCAGCTTGTCTCGGTGGCCGCATCGCTGGTGCCGTTCCTCGAGCACGATGACGCCAACCGCGCTCTCATGGGCGCAAACATGCAGCGCCAGTCGGTTCCTCTGCTCGTCGCAGAAGCGCCCCTGGTCGGCACCGGCATGGAAGGCGTCACCGCGCGCGACTCCGGCGCCGTCATTCTCGCCAAGCGTAACGGCATCGTCGACTCGGTCGATTCCGAGCGCATCATCGTTCGCGTTGAAGGCGAGCACCATCCCACGCAGTTGTCGCGCGAGGTGGGTTCTGACATCTATCAGCTCATCAAGTTCAAGCGCTCCAACCAGAACACCTGCATCAACCAGAAGCCGGTTGTCCGCGAGGGCGACCGTGTGGTCAAGGGCCAGGTCATCGCCGACGGACCCTGCACCGAGCAGGGCGAGCTCGCTCTCGGACGCAACGTGCTTGTGGCCTTCATGCCCTGGCGCGGTTACAACTTCGAAGACGCCATCCTCATCAGCGAGAAACTCGTTCGCGAGGATTACTACACCAGCGTCCACATCGAAGAGTTCGAAATTGAAGCGCGCGACACCAAGCTCGGACCGGAAGAAATCACGCGCGACATTCCCAACGTCAGCGAGCACGCTTTGCGCGATCTCGACGAGAGCGGCGTCATCCGCATCGGCGCACAGATCAAGCACGGCGACATTCTGGTCGGCAAGGTGACGCCCAAGGGCGAAACTCAGCTCACGCCGGAAGAAAAGCTGCTGCGCGCCATCTTCGGCGAAAAGGCCGGCGATGTCCGCGACGCTTCGCTCACCTGCCCTCCGGGCATCGAGGGCACCGTCGTCGACGTCCGCATCTTCAGCCGCAAGGGACAGGAAAAGGACGAGCGCGCCAAGCTCATCGAGGGCGAGTACGTGGCCAAGCTCGAGAAGAACCTTGGCGACGAAATCCGAATCCTCACCGACGAGCGCCTCAAGAGGCTCGACAGCATCCTCGGCCAGAAGGAAGTGCTTGCCGACCTGCACGACGAGCGCACCAACAAGCGCCTCCTCACCAAGGGCGCCATCCTCGATCGCGACACCATCGAGCGCATCTCCACCAAGAACCTCAAGCGCATCCGCTATAACGACAAGGACCCCCGCGTCAACGAGCAGATCGATGAGATCGAAGAGATGACCTCGCGGCAAATCGAAGTTCTGCGCAAGATCACCAACGAAAAGGTGGCCAAGCTGCAGAAGGGCGATGAGCTGCCTCCGGGCGTCATCAAGCTGGTCAAGGTCTATGTCGCCATGAAGCGCAAGCTGTCGGTCGGCGACAAGATGGCCGGCCGTCACGGTAACAAGGGCGTCATCGCGCGCATCCTGCCCGAGGAAGATATGCCGTATCTGCCCGACGGTACACCGGTGGAGATTGTCCTCAATCCCCTCGGCGTGCCTTCCCGTATGAACGTCGGCCAGATCCTCGAAACGCACCTTGGCTGGGCCGCGCATGCGCTGGGCAAAAAGATTGCCGACCTCATCAAGCTGAACTCGGCTGCAGAATCGGTCCGCGAGCTCATGAAGAAGGAATTCGCGGGAACTGCAACGCTTCGCCAATTGCTCGAACTCGACGACGAGATGCTGTTGCGCGTCGGGGCCGGCATGAAGCGCGGCATCTGGTTCGGCACCGCGGTCTTCGACGGCGCGCAGGAGAGCGAGATCAAGGCGCTGCTGGCTTCGGCCGGCCTGCCTTCCTCCGGCAAGACGGCTCTCTTCGACGGCATGACCGGCGATCAGTTCGAGCAGCCGGTCACGGTCGGCTACATCTACATGCTCAAGCTCTCGCACCTGGTCGACGACAAGATTCACGCGCGTTCCATCGGGCCGTACTCGCTCATTACGCAGCAGCCGCTGGGCGGCAAGGCGCAGTTCGGCGGACAGCGTTTCGGCGAAATGGAAGTCTGGGCCCTTGAAGCTTATGGCGCGGCTTACATCCTGCAGGAGCTGTTGACCGCCAAGTCCGACGACGTCTATGGCCGTACCAAGATTTACGAGGCCATCGTCAAGGGCGAGGCTGCCATCGAGCCGGGCGTGCCTGAGTCGTTCAACGTTTTGATTCGCGAGTTGCAGTCGCTCTGCCTTGACGTGGAGTTGATCAAGCGCGCGGATCTCATCAAGAAACTGCCGGCGCCGGAAGTAGCGGCAGTCGCCGACTAGTGATCAGTCGTAAATGATCAGTCGCCGGCAACGTGCAGCATACGGTTTGAAGTGAACAGTGGTTCGAGCAAGAAAAACTGACCACTGACCACTGTTCACTAACCACTGTTTTTAGGGTCCTTCTTGAAAGCGGCAAACGCCGCTTCCCGGGAAGGGAGGATCCGAAAAAGAATCCCGGGAGTTACCGCGGCAGGTTTCAAAAGGCTTGCCAAGGAGGGTCGCCTTGTTCCGTTCGAACCCGTTTGAGCTTTCTGGTCCCATCACCGACTTCGACGCCATCCGCATCATGCTCGCTTCACCTGAGAAGATTCGCAGTTGGTCGCATGGCGAAGTCACCAAGCCCGAGACCATCAACTACCGCACCTTCAAGCCGGAGCGGGATGGGCTTTTCTGCGCCCGCATCTTTGGACCGGTCACTGACTGGGAGTGCCTCTGCGGCAAGTACAAGCGCATGAAGCACCGCGGCGTCATCTGCGACAAGTGCGGCGTCGAAGTCACCGTCAGTAAGGTGCGCCGCGAGCGCATGGGCCATATCGAGCTCGCCTCGCCCTGCTCCCATGTCTGGTTCTTCAAGGGCCTGCCCTCGCGCATCGGCCACCTGCTCGACATCTCTCTCCGCGACCTCGAAAGCATTCTCTACTTCGAGTCCTACGTCGTGGTCGATCCCGGCGACGCGCCCGTCAAGGAACGCGAGATCATCAAGGACGAAACCAAGTTCCGCGAACTCGACCAGCAGTTCCGCCCCTCCGGCTTCAAGGCCATGATGGGCGCGGAAGCCATCAAGGAACTGCTCAAGCGCGTGCAGATTGACGAGCTCGGCATCGAGCTCCGCGAGCGCATGAAGACCGAAACCTCCGCGCAAAAGAAGCTCAAGTATGCCAAGCGCCTCAAGGTTGTCGAGGCCTTCCGCAAGAGCTCCAACAAGCCGCAGTGGATGATTCTCGATGTGCTGCCCGTCATTCCACCGGAGCTGCGCCCCCTGGTGCCGCTCGATGGCGGACGTTTTGCCACCTCCGATCTCAACGATCTCTATCGCCGCGTCATCAACCGCAACAACCGGTTGAAGAAGCTGATGGACCTGCACGCCCCTGAAGTGATCGTGCGCAACGAAAAGCGCATGCTCCAGGAAGCCGTCGACGCCCTCTTCGATAACGGCCGCCGCGGCCGCGTGCTGCGCGGCGCCAACAACCGCCCGCTCAAGTCGCTCTCCGATACACTCAAGGGCAAGCAGGGCCGCTTCCGCCAGAACCTGCTCGGCAAGCGCGTCGACTACTCCGGCCGTTCCGTCATCGTCGTCGGTCCCGAACTCAAGCTCCACCAGTGCGGCCTGCCCAAGAAGATGGCGCTCGAACTCTTCAAGCCCTTCATCTATCACCGCCTCGAGCAGACCGGCCAGTGCACCACCATCAAGCAAGCCAAGGAAATGGTCGAAATGCAGGAGCCCGTGGTCTGGGACATCCTTGAAGAAGTCATCAAGGATCATCCCGTCCTGCTCAATCGCGCCCCTACGCTTCACCGCCTCGGCATTCAGGCCTTTGAGCCCGTCCTCGTTGAAGGCAAGGCCATCAAGATTCACCCGCTCGTCTGCACGGCCTTCAACGCCGACTTCGACGGCGATCAAATGGCTGTCCACATTCCGTTGTCGCCTGAAGCGCAGATTGAAGCCAGCGTGCTCATGCTCGCTTCGCACAACATTCTTTCGCCGGCCTCCGGCCACCCCATCACTGTGCCTACGCAAGACATGGTGCTCGGCCTCTATTACCTCACCAAGGCCAAGAAGGGCGGCAAGGGCGAAGGACGCGTCTTCGCCAACACCGAAGAGATCCTCATGGCGCTCGAAGCCGGCGAAGTCGAAACACTCTCGCCCATCCGCCTGCGCTACACCGGCAAGGTCCTCGACATGACCACCGCCTATGACGACCAGGATCTCACCCACACTGAGGCCGTCGACTTCAACAAGGAGTACATCTCCACCACCGTGGGCCGCGTCATTCTCAACGACTCGCTCCCCGATGGAATGCCGTTCGTCAACGGCCTGTTGAAGAAGAAGGGCATCGGCCAGTTGGTCAACTATTGCAACCAGAACCTCGGTCTTGAAGTCACGGTCGGCATGCTCGACCGCATCAAGTCGCTCGGCTTCAACTACGCCACCAAGTCCGGCCTCTCCGTCGGCCTCGACGACATGGTCATCCCCGACAGCAAGTACACCACCGTCGACGCAGCCGACAAGAAAGTGATCGAAGTCCAGAAGCAGTATATGGACGGCGCCATCACCAACGGCGAGCGTTCCAACAAGGTCATCCAGATGTGGTCGCTGGTTACCGACCAGGTGGCCGACGAAATGTTCGGCAACATGAAGAAGGCCGACGACGAAGGCGCATTCAACCCGATCTACATCATGGCTGACTCCGGCGCCCGCGGTTCCAAGCAGCAGATTCGCCAGCTTAGCGGCATGCGCGGCTTGATGGCCAAGCCTTCCGGCGAAGTCATCGAGACGCCCATCACGGCGAACTTCCGCGAAGGCCTCACCGTGCTCGAGTACTTCATCTCCACGCACGGCGCGCGCAAGGGCCTGGCCGATACTGCGCTCAAGACTGCCGACTCCGGCTACCTCACCCGCCGCCTCGTTGACGTGGCTCAAGATGTCATCGTCACCGAGTACGACTGCGGTACCGTCGAAGGCATCTACGTCGGATCGATCGTCGAGTCCGGCGAAATCATTGAAGAGCTTCGCGACCGCATCATCGGCCGCGTGACTCTCGAGCGCATCAAGGACTACGACGGCAACGTCGTTGTCGATGTTAACCAGGGAATCGACGAAGACATCGCCTCCGCCATTCAGGGCGCGGGCGTTGAGCGCGTCAAGATTCGCTCCGTGCTTACCTGCGAGTCGCGGCGCGGCGTCTGCGCGCTCTGCTACGGGCGTAACCTGGGTTCCGGCCGCATGGTCGAGCTCGGCGAAACCTGCGGCGTCATCGCAGCGCAGTCCATCGGCGAGCCTGGAACCCAGCTCACTATGCGTACCTTCCACGTCGGCGGTACCGCCAGCCGCGTGCAAGACAAGTCGCGTCTCGATGCCAAGAACAACGGCTTCGTGCGCTTCATCAATCTCAACTACGTCGAAAGCAAAGACGGCACGCTGGTCGCAATGAATCGCTCCGGCTCGGTCGCCATTCAAGACGAGCGTGGCCGTGAGAAGGAGCGCTACCAGGTCGTTTACGGCGCGCGTCTTCGCGTCAAGGACGGCGAACATGTAAAGCTCGGCCAGTTGCTTGCCGAGTGGGATCCCTACACCTACGCCATCCTCACGGAAATCGGCGGTACGGTGCAGTTCAAGGATCTGCAGGAAGGCATCACCCTCAACGAAGAAGTCGACGAAGTTACCGGCCTCTCCCGTTGGGTGGTCGCCGACTCTCCCGATGAGAAGCGGCAGCCGGCCTTCATCGTCAAGAATGCCAAGGCGCACAAGCGCTACCTGTTGCCTCGCGGCGCTCACCTCATGATCCAGGATGGCGACGAAGTGGGTCCGGGCGACGTGCTGGCAAAGATTCCCAAGGAGAGCACGCGCACCAAGGACATCACCGGCGGTCTGCCCCGCGTGGTCGAATTGTTTGAAGCCCGTAAGCCTCGCGAGACAGCCATCATCTCTGAAATCGATGGCGTCGTTCGCTTCGGCGAAGTTGCCAAGGGTCAGCGCAAAATCTACGTGACCGCGGACAACGGCGACGAAAAGGAATACTCGGTGCCCCGCGGTATCCACGTCAACGTGCAGGAAGGCGAACGCCTCAGCGCAGGCGACCCGCTCATGGATGGACCGCTCAACCCTCACGACATTCTTGCCGTGCTGGGCGAAAAAGCGCTGCAGGCTTACTTGGTCAACGAAATTCAGGAAGTCTACCGCCTGCAGGGCGTAGCAATCTCGGACAAGCACATCGAAGTGATTGTCCGCCAAATGCTCCGCTGGGTCCGCATCGACGAAGTCGGCGATTCCAACTTCCTGCTCGAGCAGCAGGTCGATCGCTTCCGCTTCCGCGAAGAGATCGAGCGCGTCGTAGCCGCAGGTGGCCGTCCTCCCATTGGTCGTCCGCTGCTGCTCGGCATTACCAAGGCCTCGCTTTCGACCGACAGCTTTATCTCGGCCGCAAGCTTCCAGGAAACCACCCGCGTACTCACTGAAGCCAGCATCAACGGCGCCATTGACAACCTGCGCGGACTCAAGGAGAACGTGATCGTCGGTCGCCTCATTCCCGCCGGCACGGGCCTGGAGTACTACCGCAATGTTCAGCTCTCACCGGAGTTGGAAGAAGCGGCAGCCCGCGTACAGCAGGAAGTCACTGCGGAAATCGAAGCCGCCGAGCGCGAACTCGAACTGATGCGTCAGGAAGGCGAAGCCGAAGAGATGGCCGCCGAGTAAAACTCTCCTGTTCATTTCAGAAAAGCTCAAAAGGCCCGGCGTAAGCCGGGCCTTTTGTTTCATGAAAAACTCCAATCGCCGCGGTAGTTTGAAAGACCCGGCTTCAGCCGGTCCTCTTGCTACTTCTGGCCTTCCAGCATCGCTTCCAGTTGCTGCTGGGCCGCCTGTCTGTTGCTATTTTCTGCGCGCGCGTGTTTCGCCAGGTACATGGCCGCGTCGGAAATACGCAGCAGCGCGTCCCTGGTTGACGCGTCCTCTGGATAGAGAGCAACGCCCACGCTGGCGGAGCCATGCAGATGAAAGCCCTGGATTGTGAAGGGCCGCTCGTCAAAGCATCGTTCAAGCCGCAGAGCGATCTCCTGCACATCTGAGCGGCTTCGCACCGTCGGGACCAGGACCGCAAACTCATCGCCGCCGAGCCGGGCCAGTATGTCGCCGGGCCGTAACTGGTGCTTCATGCGCGCCGCCGCTTCCTGCAGATAAAGGTCGCCCACCTGGTGTCCGTACCTGTCGTTCACCTGCTTGAATCCGTCCAGGTCAATGTAAATCAGCCCAAAGATTCCGGCCGTCTCGCGGGCTCGTTCGATCAGCGCATCGAGATGCTTTTCCATCGAGAAGCGATTTTCAATATCGGTCAGCAGGTCGAATTCCGAGCGGCGAAGCAGGTCCGTGTATAGCCGGCGTGTCTCGATCGCCAGCGCGGACAGCCCAGCTCCCATGCTCAGCGCCTCAGATGGTTCTATGCGAGGTTTGGTCAGAGCGTCGCAGCAGGTATAAATCGTTCCCAGCGACGGACCGGTGCGAGCGGGAATATCCCTCTGAACCACCCGCAGGCTGGTAAAATCAGGCGGCACATTCCCAAACCGTGCGCCATCTCGAATCTCGCACCAGCAAGGCGCGCCCTGCAGCCGGTATGAAACCACTTCGGTGATCTGCTCAAGAATCTCCGCAAGCGGCGTTGAACCGTTGATGGCCTCGAGGATCCGGCTGCGCCGGCGCTCCAGGTAAGCCAGCGCTGCGGTCTTGTGGCGAACTTGCCGCTCCAGGGCCCAGCTGCGGATGCCGATTGCGATGACTACGAAAAGCAGTATTCCTACAATCATTACAAGATGCCGTACATTCAACCACGGCGGACGTGCCACCACCACAATATCGTTCACATTGCGCATCAGGATATTGAAGGGCACTTCGCCGTTAAACGGATTTGCGTCTGTCAAAATGCAGATGCCGCTTACACGTATGTGCGTGCCCACCGGAATCTCGAGCATGGGGGCAAGCGGAATCTGAATCGAGGAAGCCGGGTGGCGAATGATGGCCGAGAGCAAGTGGCCGTCGGACTCCAGCACGTACTCATCCTGCGTCGCCTGGCGCACCTCGGTAACCACTACGCCTTCCATCGAAACCAGGTCGAACAAGTGTCCGTGCCCCATGTTTCCGCCCACGGCCAGTTGTCGCCATGTAAACAGCGACGGAGTCACGGGCGCCTGCGACACCGTCTCCCGTACCTCGGCTCGCGTGAGTCGCAGAAAACCGTTCTCCACTTCGGGAAATCCAATCGCTTCGGCCACCGTCCCCACGCGCAGCGGGTTCCAACTGGCCGTATCAACCCAGATGCTTTTTGTGCCGTCCTGCAAAACCAGCGCCACGCCAGGTTGATCGTAGGTGATCGTTCCGCGCATGCGTTGGCGCTCGCTCTGGTCGTGGCCGCGGTAGCCGGTCAAGGCGCGGTCCATCGGCGTTATCGGTATGGACCACGGGTCGACCTGCGCAGGCTTCAGAATCTTCACCTGGTCCAGCGACTGGATATGAAGCAGAATGCCCGTCTCCTGCATCTTGTTGTCGAAGACGCCCGATTGAACGCCCGTCATCTCGACCTCTGCATCCAGAAGACCCTTCAGGCGGGTTGGATCGTCGCTGTCGATGGTGGCTGTGGCCTGCCCTCCGTCCACCAGTACATTTGTTTCCGTGGTAGAGATTGGCGTTTGCAGGTTCGGCACAAGATCCGCCGACTGGATGATCGCGCGCACCGTAACCAGCCTGCAATCGGTCTCCGCATGGATCATCTGTTCAAAGCTCGGCCGCAGCGGCTCGGGTAACGAACCGTGGCGCAACAGCGTGATATCGGCATGCTCGATATACGGCCGGAAGCTCTCATGCAAGCTTCCGTGCACCCGAATGCGATCGCCCGCAACGACATTGCGGATCACCGACGGATGCACATAGATGGCCGAATCCCCATCCTGGACGAACATGTTCCTTGCGTAGGGGCGATAGTAGGTGACAGTGGCGTCGAAGGTCACCTGCGGATGACGGCTGGCCTCCGCGTTCGTCATCGCGGCTACCGACCGCAGCGTCGTCTGGGCTGGCTCCGCCATGGCCGCGGAGCTACATCCCGCGATCAACGTACCCACGGCCAACGCGTACGCTGCAATCCTTTTCTTCACTCCGACCGCCTGGCGGCTGGACATTCCCGTGCAGCCCTGCCCCCTTTTGAGGCTATCGGCCTCTCGCCTTCGGCGCATTAGATCTAAATTGAATTCTGAGTCAGATCTGGCTTTGATCAGGCAATCGCAAGAATTCGACATGAAACAGACGTGTCGCATCTCAGACCTTCTTAAGCCAGCTCCCGCTCCGCTTCCAACTCCGGAGCGCGGAGCCTGTTCTTTCGGCCATTCTTTGCCGCGTACATCGCCGCATCGGCCGTATCCAGCAATGCGTCCCGGGTGGTTGCGTCCTCCGGATATACCGAGATGCCGATACTTGCCGAGCCCCGCACAATGAATCCCTCCACCGTGAACGGATCGTCAAAACAGCAATCCAGACGCATTGCAATCTCTTCCACGTCTGCCCGGCCCAGGCAAATCGGAATCAGCACAGCAAATTCGTCCCCGCCCACCCGCGCCAGCATGTCTTCTGGACGAAGCTGCCGCTTCATGCGCAAGGCGGCTTGCCGTATGTATTGGTCGCCTATGTGGTGCCCGAATCTGTCGTTCACCTGCTTGAATTCGTCCAGGTCGATGTAGATCAGGCCGAAAATCCCGCCCGTCCCATACGTTTCGTCCAACAGGCAGTCGAGGTGTTTCTCGAAAGCAAAGCGATTCTTGATGTCCGTCAGCATGTCAAACTCCGACCGATGCACCAGGTCGGAATAGAGCCGCGCCGTTTCAATGGCCAGCGTGGCCAGTTCACTTGCCGCCGCCAGCGCCCTGTCCTCTTCCGGTTTCCGAGCGGTCCGCGCGTCAAATGCCGCAAAAATCGAGCCCAGCGCAGGCCCGGAACGCGCCGCAATCCCGTGTTCCACTATGCGAAGCCCTGATGCCGCTGACTCCGTTGGACGGTTTCCAAGGTTCAGCCCGTCCGTCGTCTCGCACCAGCAGGGCGCTCCCTTCAGACTCGCTGACCCGAGTTCCGTGATGCGCTCCAGAATGCCCGGCAGAGGCCTCGCGTGGTTAATGTCTTCAAGGATCGTCCCGCGCCGATTCCCAAGATAGCCCAGCGCGGCAATCTCCGCGCGCATCTTGTGGTCTAGGAACCATGCTCGTCCGCCCACCAGCAGCATCGCCACCAGCAGCACCACCACAATCGTCCCCAGATGGCGAACCGTGAACCACGAGGGCGTGCTCAGAATCACCAGGTCGTCTGAACCGCGCAGAAGAATCTTGAACGCCATATCGTGCCCGTACGGGTTGGCGTTATCCATTGCGCAAATCCCGGTTACACGAATCCATGAGCCCACCGGCACATTCCTCATCGGCGAAAGTCCGCCCGCCGCATTGCCATGCGGAAAAATCGCCGAGAACATCCGCCCACCGGAAACAAGCACGTACTCGTCCTGCGATGCCTCCCTGGCCTCCATCTGCACCTGGCCTTCAATCGACACCAGGTCAAAAATGTGCTGGCTCGCTGCCAGTTGCTGCCATGTAGCCCCCGCAGGCCTCACCGGCGCTGCAACTCCGCCATCCTGAATCGCACTGCCATACAGCATCAAGAAGCCATTGCTTACCGCCGGGAATCCTGCCGCTTCTGCCTGGTCGCCCACGCGCATCGCGACCAAAACTGTCGGTCTTGATCCAGATACTCTTCTCGCCGTTCTCCAGCACCAGCCCGGTTCCCGGCTCAAAATAGGTCACGGTTCCAACCACGCGGATCCGTTTCGTCAGATTCTTCACGCGATACACGCTCAAAACCTGGTCCATTGGTGTGGCTGGAAGCGCCCACGGGCTCACGGCCGCGGGCTTCAGGATTTTAATGTCCCCAAGCCGCGCAACATGCAGAACAACCCCCGTCAACTGCCGCTTGCCGTCGAATTTCCCTCCAGCCACCCCCGTAATCTCGACTTCGGCGTCCAGCAAATCGGAAAGGGCCTTCTCGTCGTTGCTGTCCAGTTGCACATCCACATACCCGCCGTCCAGCAGAACCCTGAGCGTTATGCCCGTCACATGCGCATCCGATGGCGCATCCAGGTCCGCGGACTGAACCACTCCCTGAGCCCTTACCCGCAGTGAGTCAAGTCGTCCCCGAATCAGCTCGGCCCAACTCGCGGGTAGAGGCTTGGGCGGCGCGCCGTGGCTCAGTACGGCAATGTCGCTGCTCATCACATCGGGCCGGTAGCCTGCTACCGTCGTTCCCTTGATCAGCACGCGGTCTCCGGGAGCCAGGTTCTTCGCCGTCGTAGCTTTCACATACAGGCCTACGCCTCCATCCTGTACGAAAAGGTTCCCTTCATCCGCCCGAAAGTTCGTCACCGTGGCCTGGAAGGCGACGGGAAGCTGCTTGCTCGCCTCCGAATTCGATATTGACCGGATCGCCCGAAGGGATGTTAACGGCTTCGGAGCCAGTATCTCTGGAGACGACGGCGCGGACGGACTCGCTCCTGCAATCGAGATAAACCCGATTGCGATGGCCAACGGAATAAAAAACTTTCTCATCTAGACAATCCGGTCTTGCTGTTGCCAGATTCCCCGGGCTCGAGGGTTTTCTTCAGCTTTGCCTGCAACTCCCAAGAGGCAGGCGCAAATCAATTGTGCGAATCCGTCGCACTGGGGAAAGAAATCACTTTCTAATACGGCTCCATATTACTCTGATTAAAATCTGCATAAATAACACTTTAGGAGCGTATTGAACCTGACCCAAATTGCGCACTTTTCCACTCGGACGTTCCTCAATGTGAACCAGAAATGGAGGAGATTTTTCTATAGAGAAACAAAGCCATCGTCCCACCCCCTTCGGCATTTGGGAAACACTCTCTCCGCGGGGTTCTACACTGGATAGGTTGAAATCTGAGCTCCCTGAACGGTGATTGAGAAACACAATGGCAAAAAAACTGCGCGTTGGCGTTCTTTTTGGCGGCCGCAGCGGCGAACATGAGGTCTCGCTGCTCTCGGCGGCTTCGGTACTTAAGTTTATCGATCGCGAAAAGTTCGATGTCGTCCCCATCGGCATCACCAAGGAAGGACGCTGGCTTGCCGCCTCTGAGGCCAACAACCTGCTCGAAGGCAACGGCAGCGAAGTGGCACGCCGCCTCCGCGCAGGCGACCCGGAATCCACCCCCGGAGCCAGGTTGCTGCAGGAGGGCATTCCCACTCTCATGGCGCCCGAGCCCGGCGGTTCCTCAACTCTCGCCCCCAATCAACGTCCCGGCGGCCAGCCGCTCGACGTCGTTTTCCCCGTGCTCCACGGCACCTTCGGCGAAGATGGAACCATCCAGGGTCTCTTCGAACTCGCCGGCATCGCCTATGTCGGCTCCGGCGTTCTCGGCTCCTCCGCCGGCATGGATAAAGACGTCATGAAACGTCTCTTCCAGCAAGCGCGCCTCCCCATCGTCAAGCACGTAACCCTGCTCCGCGCCGAGTGGGAGAAGTCCCCGCGCAAGTCCGTCGCGCTGGTCGAAAAAGCTCTCAGGTACCCCGTCTTCGTAAAGCCCGCAAACATGGGCTCCTCCGTCGGAATCACCAAGGTTCACGACCGAAAGGAACTGGGTCCCGCGCTTACTCTCGCCGCCCGCTACGACCGCAAGATGGTTATCGAAGAAGGCGTCGGCGGCAAAAAATCAAAAGCCCGCGAGCTTGAAGTCGCCGTCCTCGGCAACGACAACCCCGAGGCCAGCGTCGTCGGCGAAATCGTTCCCGGCAAGGAGTTCTACGACTACGAAGCCAAGTATTTGTCTGAAGGTTCCGTCCCCGTCATTCCCGCCAAACTCACCCGCGCCCAGTCCGCGCAGGTCCGCGCAATGGCCGTCGCCGCCTTTCGCGCCTGCGATCTCTCCGGCCTCGCCCGTGTCGATTTCCTCATGGAGCCCGACGGGAAAAAACGCATCTTCCTCAACGAAGTCAACACACTCCCCGGCTTCACCCGCATCAGCATGTACCCCAAGCTCTGGGATGCCACCGGCCTCACCTATAAATCCCTCATCACCAAACTCATCGAACTCGCCCTCGAGCGCCATGAAGAAAAATCCCGCACCGCCTACAGCCGAGACTAAGGAACCAGTATCCCCTCCGCGGTGTCTAAGTCAAAGGACGTGATTCAGCACCTGATCCCTGACCCCTGATCTCTGACGCCTACCTTCGTGCCGTATCCTAACCAGAGAGGACTGAGCCCCATGACCTTGCTCGACGCTCCCCAGTTTGACGAAGTCCGCGACCGCCGCAACCGGATGATCCTCTCCGGCTCCGCAGGTCTCGTATTTGTTCTGCTGGTCGGCTGGTGGCTCTTCGCCGGCCGTCCCATCGACTGGCCCTGGAACTGGAACACCCACCTGCTCGGTCGCATGGCCGTCAACAACTTCCTCGACGCCGTCGAGCAGAACGACCTCCAGAAGGCCTACGGCATCTGGCTGCACGACAAGGACTGGCAGCAGCATCAGGCCCAGCTGCCGAGTACCTATCCCTTTTCGCGCTTCCAGCAGGATTGGAGCCGCACCAGCCCCGACAACGAATACGGCGTCATCCAGAGCCACAAAATCGCCGCTGCGCGGGTCTATGGAAATGTGCTCCTGGTCGCCGTGCTCATCAACGGCCGCAAGAGCGGCGCTCTCAATCTCACCTACGACCCCAAGACCCACACCCTCAACTTCTCGCCCCCCGGCGAAGAACTCTACCTCGGCCCGTAGAACCCAGATCGTAACCGGGAAATGCGCGCGACTGTCCGCGCGGTTTCGAGAGGAGTCGTCAATCAAGCTGCGATGGATCTCAATGGGTGAATGGGCTTGTATCAGGGCACGAGTTTAGTCGTGCCGAAAAAATTGCAGAAAAATGTTGGGCTTTAGCCCCTGCCAATTTCCTTTTTCGCAGCGCCGAAAAGCTCACCAAACTAGCGAAACTTACTGTCCAACTTCCGCCAGCGTCTTCTCCAGGCTCGCCGCGTCTTCCACGTTCAACCACTTCAGTCCGGGATCAATCTGCTTCAGCAGCCCGCACAGCACCTTCCCCGGCCCCACTTCAACAAACAACTCCGCGCCCGCTCCCTTCAGAGCCTGCACGCAATCCACCCAGCGCACCGCGCCCGTTACCTGGTGGACGAGCGCGTCCTTCGCCGCTTCAGCCGTAGTCACCAGGCCGCCCGTCACATTCGCCGCAACGGGAATCTGCGGATCGGCCACCGTCAGCGCCGTCAGCACCCGCGCCACCTCTTCCTGCGCCGGCTGCATCAGCGCGCAATGGAAAGGCGCGCTCACCGGAAGCATCACCGCCCGCCGTGCGCCTCTCTCTTTCGCCAACACCGACGCCTTCTCAACCGCTGCAAGCGCTCCTGAAATCACAGTCTGTCCCGGCGAATTGAAGTTCGCCGCCTGCACCACGAGACCAGTCTCTTCCGCTGCCTTCTTGCAAACCTCCACCACCACCGCCGGATCAAGCGCGAGCACCGCCGCCATCGCGCCCTCCCCAGCCGGAACCGCGATCTGCATCGCCCGTCCGCGCGCCTTCACCGACCGAACCGCATCGGCAAAGCTCAACGTCCCGGCAGCCACATGCGCCGACCACTCTCCCAGCGAGTGTCCGGCCGCCAACGCCGGCCGAATCCCGTGCTCCGCCAGCACCCGCGCCGCCGCCACGCTCACCGTCAAGATCGCCGGCTGCGTATTTTCCGTCAGCCGAAGATCCGCCTCCGGCCCCTCGAAACATACCTTGGAAAGCGGAAATCCGAGCGCCTCGTCGGCCTCGGCAAATGTTTCTGCTGCAATAGGAAATCGCTCAGCCAGCTCGCGGCCCATGCCAACCGCCTGCGAACCCTGGCCCGGAAACAAAAACGCAATTTTAAGTGTCATTTCAGATTAATTTTATCGCGTCGGAGTCCCGAATCTATCTAGTCCGCGCGGCCAACGCAGCGCTTCAGTTCCACCGCTTCTTGTCATCCGGATCGTCCAGTTGCCGCCCGTTGCCGTCGAACCGCACCGTCCGCCCCTGCGACTTCATGTAGACCTCGAACTTGCGCGCCGCGCGCCGCCGCTTCCAGCGGTAGTACCCATTGCGCAGCCCATACCAGCGCTCGCTCAGCAAAAACGAAATCCCCCGCCGCGGCGCCATCCGCACATAAAGCCAACCGGCCAGCGCCCCGCCCAGTTGCGCAAAGGCATACATCCGCTGCTCCCCAAACAGCATCGCGATCGAGATCAGCGCATAGACCGCCACCATGTAGCGCGCCTTGATGCCAATCGTAAAAAATAGGAGAAATTCCGTGTCCCCGTAAAGCGCCCCAATCGCCGCCAGCAGCCCAAAGATGCCCCCGAAGCACCCATACAGCGCCACCTGCGGAAGAACGTACCCCAAACCCCCGCTGCATGCGTAAATCGCCGTCGCCGCCACTACCGTCCCCAGCACCGACACGGCATAGAGCCCGTTGATCCACGCCGAACTGTGCAACTGCTCCAAAAATCCGCACAGAAACCACAGCGACAACAGCTCAAAAAGCGTACCCACGATCCCCACATGGACGAAGCTGTAGGTAAATGGCTGCCACAAAAACCCATGCACAAACGACGAGGGCTCAAAGCTCAGCAGCGCATAAAGGCTCCCCGCCAGCTCCGCAGACATCAACTTCGCCAGCAGAAGGGCAAAGAAGGTCGCCAGGTTCACGAAGACCAGGGTGCGCGTCGCGCCCCTGAACTCGGGAAAGCTGAACGGACTGGAGCTCATCTTCGGCATCGTCCTATTCAGGGTATATGCTCCGGCAGCCCGGTGTCATGGCAAGGGAAGGGAATTACCGCAGCTTCTCGTTACTTTGGATGGCGGCAGCCGAATCCCCGCAATTCCGCCGCTCTCACTCCCATTCCGCCTACCCCTCTGGAAGTGTGGAATAAGAACCAAACCTTCAAGCCGCTTCACCGTCTCTTCTAAACGCGGAGGCGATTGCCCTGACGGCAAAGCGGTATCGCCCAATCAGGCCCACTGGTGTATGCTCCGCCGAGGAGGTTGCGCCGGCCCCTCTTGACCTGAGGCCGGGTTCTCCCTAAAACTAGCGATGATGTATTTCAACTTGCCTTGATCCTTCAACGCGAACTACTTCAGAAAGCGAGGATGCTGCCATGCCCAGCTGCCCGGAATGCGAGAATGAATTAGACATTGAACTGGACGAAGTCGAAGAAGGTGACGTGGTCGCCTGCGACGAATGTGGTTCAGAGTACGAGGTCGTCGGCGTCGAGCCCCTCGAGTTGGCCCGTGTAGACGACGATCTCGATGAAGAAGACGATCTTTTCCAAGAGGAAGAGGAGGAAGAGTGAAGATTGACCGCACAATCCTGCTGGCTTCGGTGGCCTTTGCCGCCCTGGCGGCAGGGGTGGTTTCCCCCGGGTCTCGCGATGCTCTCGTAGCGCCCACCGCCGCTCAGGCGCAAAACATTGGGCAGCGCGTAGTCTCAGGCGCCGTGCTCAACGACGCCTCCGAACCTGTCGTAGGCGCCACCGTCTTCCTCAGAAACGAGAAGACAAAGGCCATTCGCAGCTATACCTCCACCAAAATGGGCCATTTCTATTTTGCCCAGGTCAACATGGCGGAAGACTACGACCTGTGGGCCGAAAAAGGCGGCAAAAAAAGCCCCACAAAAACCGTCAGCTCCTGGGACTCCCGCAAAGAGTACGTCAACGATCTCAAGCTGAAATAGCCCCGCCCGCTCATCGGAATGCGCATCGGGCCACTCCGTCTGCTCGGCGTCGCGCTATTCCTGTTTCAGAATCACATCGCCGTTGATCGTGTCGATCTCCACATGGTTCTCGCCGTTCCCCACCCGGCCCGTGGCGTAGATATACTTGCGCGGGCTGCCTTGCGTCGTGTCCCAATCCGCCGTCTCGCGCCGCGTTAGTCCCACGTGTTCGCTTATATCGAATCTGTCGCCGGCGTTCTTCGTATAGGCAAGCTTGATCCGCACCTCCATCGGGAAGTCTTTCGGCACAGTCAGCGTGATCGTGCCCGCCATTGAAGACAAGTGCACATCGCGCCGCGCGGCAGAAGAACCAACCACGCGCGCCGTCACATCCCCGCCCATCGTCGTCGCCTTCACCGCGCCGTTCGCGTCCCTGATCGTGACGCTCCCGCCCATCGTCGATGCGTCGACCGAGCCGTTGGCGTGGTCAATCGTCACATTGCCGCCCATCGTCTTTGCCCTGGCGAAATCTCCCACATTTCCAAGATGAATGTCCCCGCCCATTGTCTCCAGCGTCGCTCCGCGCGGGGCGTCCGCCACATCGATCCCGCCGCCCATCTTGTGAATGCTCACCGGACCGGAATCGCCGGAGTCAGCTACGCTCTCAGCTCTCGCATCTCTTGAACCATTACAACCCGTCAGTGCAAAGGGAATTGCGCTCGTGACAAGGATCAGCAATACCGCGGCCGGCTTCGAAATCGTCATCGGACAAACCTCCAGCTTGAATCTCAATGAACAGTCTGAGGGGCACTACGGAGTTTCCGTCCGAAAAGTTCCAACAAGGAACGAGAATTCGCTTGCGAGATGCCGATCTAGATAAGTGAACTTTCAAAACATTGTTCCTTCGCCCAGGGCATAGTTTTGAAAGGGCAAGGCTTTACAGTCCGTTCCGAAACCCACTGAATTCCTGCTTTGTAATAAGGGCACGGCTTCACAGGCTGTTACGAAACTCGACGAATTCTTGCTTTGTAACAACGGCACGGCTTCACAGGCTGTTACGAAACTCGACGAATTCTTGCTTTGTAACAAGGGCACGGCTTCACAGGCTGTTACGAAACTCGACGAATTCCTGCTTTGTAATAAGGGCACGGCTTCACAGGCTGTTACGAAACTCGACGAATTCCTGCTTTGTAATAAGGGCACGGCTTCACAGGCTGTTACGAAACTCGACGAATTCTTGCTTTGTAACAAGGGCACGGCTTCAGCCGGGCCGCAACCATCGCAAAATCAACGAGGGCTTTAGCCCCTGCTCCGAATTCTGGTCGAAAAGCTCCTTCGTTTTCGAGTTTCGTAACAGACTCGAAAGCCTGCCGTGAGCGTAGTCGAATGGGAATCTGCTTTTGTCCTTTGCGCGTTTTACAACGAATCTTTGGGACAGGACACTCGCTCAACTCCCAGATGCTTAGCCATCCAGCTTCTTCGTCACCAACTCATTCAGCAGCGCCGGATTCGCCTGTCCCTTTGAAGCCTTCATCACCTGGCCCACAAAAAATCCAGCCATGGTCTTTTTGCCCGCCCTGTACTGCTCCACCTGTTTCGGATTCGCCGCGATCACCTCATCAATCAGCTTCTCAATCGCAGAAGCATCCGTAATCTGCTCCGGCTTTTCGCGCTCGTAAACCGTCCAGAAATCCTCGCCCTTCTCAAACGCCACATCGAATAGCTGCTTCAGTTGCTTCGAGCTGATCCTCCCCTCATCCAGCAAATCCGCCGCCTGCACAATCCCCGCCATCGACACCGGCGATTGATCCTGCTCGAGCCCCAGCGCATTCAGTCGTCCGCCTATCTCGCTCAAAAGCAAATTCGCGACCCGCCGAGGATTCTTCGCCCCCTTCGCCGCCGCCTCAAACCGGTCTGCAAATTCGCGCGAAGCCGTCAGCGTCTCCGCGTCCTTCGGGCTCAGTTCGTACTCGGCCACCATGCGCGCCCGCCGCGCCTCCGGCAGCTCCGGCAGCTTCTTCTTTGCCTCCGTCAAGAAATCTGCGCTCACGATCAGCGGCGGCAAATCCGGCTCCGGAAAATAACGATAATCGTGCGCCTGTTCCTTCGAGCGCATGGAGTAAGTGCGCCCCTCGTTCGCATCCCAAAGCCGCGTCTCCTGCCGGATGCTCCCGCCTGCCTCAATCACTTCAATCTGCCGCTCGATCTCGTACTCCAGCGCCGCGCGCACAAAGCGAAAGCTGTTCACGTTCTTCACTTCCACCTTCGCGCCAAACTTCTCCTGGCCTCGCGGACGCACGCTCACATTTGCATCGCAGCGCAGCGACCCCTCTTCCATGTTGCAGTCGGAAACCTCCGTGTACAGCAGAATCTCCTTCATCCGCGTCAGGTATTCAAACGCTTCGTCCGGCGTGCGAATGTCCGGCTCGCTCACAATCTCCGCCAGCGGCGTCCCGCAGCGGTTCAGGTCGAGATAAGTGCGCGTCGCCGAGTCCGCAAACCCGTCGTGGATGCTCTTGCCCGCGTCCTCTTCCATGTGCAGCCGCGTAATGCCGATCCGCTTCGTCGTCCCGTCCGCCGTCGGCACGTCGATCCACCCGTGCTCGGCAATCGGCTTGTCGAACTGCGAAATCTGGTACCCCTTCGGCAGGTCAGGATAAAAATAATTCTTGCGCGCAAAAATCGACCGCTCCCGCACCTCGCAGTTCAGCGCCAGCGAGGCCAGCGTCGCAAACTCAACCGCCTTTGCATTCAGCACCGGCAGCGCTCCCGGCAGCCCCAGGCACACCGGGCAGATATTCGTATTCGGCGCCGACCCAAAGTGATTCGCGCATCCGCAGAACGCTTTCGTAGCCGTCAGCAGTTGCACATGCACTTCGAGTCCAATCACAGGCTCGTATTTGGCCAGAACTTCAGCGGACAATCCAGCAGCGGCAGGCATATTCAGATTTTATCGCGAGCGAACCGTGGCAACCGGCCTGCGCTACCAGACCGGCCTTTGGCAGCGCTTCTCTTTCCGTCGATCACTCAAACCGATAAAGCGAAACCTTCTCGATCCGCTCCTGCCGCGGATCGAAGCGCCAACTGGCTCCCTGCGCGTTTTCGTCGCCATTCAGCCTGCGGCCCGCAACCCACTTCCCGTCGACAAACGTTCCTTCGTCGATCGCCCCCAGCCCCACGTGCTGCCCGGTTTCCGGGCGCTGCTTGAACGTCACCTTGAATCCTTTTCCGGCTCCAAGAAAGGCGTCCTTGCCGTCTGCCATAATCAGGCCAAACCCGCTCTCCGCCTGCCCGCCGAATATCTCATCCAGGCTCACGTGCAGCGTATACCCGTTCATCGTAAAGTCCACCGAACTCCGATCGTGGTTCAGAACAAACCCATGCACGTCGCCCTTGCTCTGGTGCTCGCCAAGCAGCGGCGCCAGGCTAGCGATCACGCTGTAGCTCTCGCCCAGCGGGTCCTTATCGCTGGCTTCCGATTCAATGGCGAACGGCGAAAATCCAAATCCCGCCTCCTCGCCCAGCGCATAGAACACGTTGGCCGCTCCGGCCGCGCCGCCACGCGTCTCCGGCATGTACAGCGGATTGCCACCGCGGTGATAGCGCCTGCACCACGCTTCAAAATCCGCCGAATAGAGATCGGGCGCGTAGAAATCCAGACCCGTTCCCGCGGCCTTCCACACGTCCAGAACCCGCGGCTCCGGCCCTCCGCTCGGATACTCGCCCGGCGGTGTAGTCTCGCCCGCGAGCCACGTGTTCACATACATCGGTATGTTGTATTCTGCCTTGCCGGCCGCCGCGACTGCATGAATAAACCGCGCGTACTGCCAGGCCATAAAGATCTCGTCCGCGCGTTCGTTGTCCCCAAAAATCTCTGTCCATGTGCCAGAGGTCTTGTCGCCATTCTCATCCCACAACTGTTTCAAATCCGGATAAAGCGAGTCCCGATGCGTCTCGAGATATTGCGTCAACTGCGCCGGAACAGCCCCTTCAAACGCCTTGTTCGCTGCCTCGGAGTGATCGCGCGAGTCGCCCAGCACGCCGACTTCGTTTTCCACCTGCATCATCAGCACCGTGTGGTCCTGCGCATCCACTTCTTTAATGTGCTTCATCAACGCCGCAAACGCGTGCGCATCCGCTTCCTGCGTGGCCGCCGACTGCGGGCTCAGAATCTCAACCGGGCTGCTGCGTTCTACAACCCGCGGAAAACGCCGTGCATCTTCCTTCACCCACACAGGCTCGTAACTTGACATCCCGTTCTTCCACGAGGCCAGCCAAAGGAAAACGATCTTCTCGTTTTCATGCCGCGCCTGGTCGATCAGCCCGTCCACCAGCGTAAAGTCGAAGCTGCCTTCTTTAGGCTCGATCAGCTCCCAGCTCAGCGGCGTCACCACGGAATTCAGGCCCATCGCTCTCAGCTTGCCCCAGATCGGCTTCATGTATTCCAGGCTCGACGAAGAGGAGTTATGCAGCTCACCGGAGAGCATCAGGAAGGGCTTTCCGTCCACGATCAACTGGGTTGTCGCGCCTCTCTTTTCCAGGTGCGGGGCCGCGGTCACCTGGGCCGAAAGCACTCCAGTTTCAAGACCAACAAACAGCAGAAGAATTGGCAACGTGCGCATTGGGTTTCTCATAACGTCACGGAGTTTAGCACAACGAAATTCTCGTCGGCCCCGGAATCAAAGCCAATCCCGTTTTGGTCCTCTGTTTCAATTCCGGCTCACGTTCGCTGCGTCTCCGGTCATCCCAATTGCGCTTCTGTCCAAATCAAACGTACTGTTGAACCGTGGCCGTCCTCTCCGTCGATCTCGCCTTCCGCCGCTGGTCCGATCTCGGCATCGTTGTCCTCGACCGCCCCAGCCCCGCCCCCAAACCAACCGCCAATCCCACGCAACAACCCATCGCCTGCCACATCATTCCCTCCACCGCCGCCGGCCTCCAGAACGGCCCCGTCGACGCCAACATCCTCGCCGGCCGCTTGAATCATCTCTCGACCACCCGCGGCATCCGCCTCATCATGCTCGATGGCCCCCAGGCATGGAAGTCGAAATCCAACGGCCTCGTCCACGCGCGCGTCAGCGAGCGCCAACTCAACACCGCCGCCAAAACCGGCCTTCCCGGCATCGTCAAGCCCGTCACTTATCGCCCCTTCGCCGAGTTCTGCCTCGATGTCTACGACGCGCTCTGCCGCCGCGGATGGCGCCGCATGGACACAAGCGACCGCTCCGCAGCCTCGCCCGGTGCCCGTCTTGACAGGGTCCTCGTCGAGAGTTATCCCTTCGCCGCCTGGAAGTCCCTTGGCCTCGCGCCCCTACCCTCCAAGCGCCGCGCCAAGGTCAGCGACCTCGCCATCGCCTACGCCGCCCTCCGCTCCGTCGTGCCCTTCACCACCGATCGCCCGCCCAACCACGACCAGTTGCAGGCCATCGTCGGTGGACTCCCCGGCCTCGCCCTCGACGAGCGCAACTCCGCCGCCGTCCGCATCGTCGGCAATCCCCCACGCCGCGAACAAGGCCACTGGCGCGAAGGCTTCATCGTCCTGCCCCTGCCCCCGCACCCGCCGGTTGAAATCCGCTGGCTCGACTAGATCGCCGCCTCCCGGCCGCTCCGGATCAGATCACGATTCCTGCTCCCAAACCCGCACCATCAGGTCGCCCCCTGCATGGCGAAACCCCACCGCCAGCGCTCTTTCCGTCCGCTGCGACTCGCACACCCGCTCCGGCTCAATCATCGACGTCGGCACCGTCATCGTGCATGGCCGGGGAAGGGAAGACTTGATCACCCCGGCGATCATGTTCGTGATCTCCCGCGTTGCATCCAGCGTGTCCGCTTCCGCCACCGTGTCTTCCGGCTGCATCATCATCGCCGCCGTCGCCGCATACGCCAGCCTCTCGTCGATCCGCACTTCGATCCGCCCCTGCCAAACTCCGGAGAGCTCAACGCTGCCCAGCAAATGGCGCGTTCCCACACAGAAAATCTCCGCCATCGGCACCGGCTCTACCTTCATGGCAAGCATCTGCTCCCAAAACTGCGCGTTGGCGCTGATCACCGATTGTTCGTCGACCTTGACCTGCATGAGCTCTGCTCCTCTTCCGGTCCCTCTTGCAATCTTGGGTTCTTCACACTTCATCGGACAATTCTCTGGATTCACTAATACCCCGCCGAACCGATGCACCCAACCGCGGTCCTCCATAGTCATTGGAAAATTCAAATGCGAGCCGCTAACCCGCCTCCGGCGGGTGATATAGATCACATCAACCCGTGCCCCCAGACACATCTCCGCATCTAATTAGGTGGCAACCTTTCCCCTGCGAGGTGTTTCCCATGACCGCTTCCTACGTCGATCGGTGGGCACATCCGGACGTCTTCCTCGTCGCGACCGACCTCAGCGATCTGGATCGGCTCATGCCCTTTGCCCTCGAGCACGCCGCTCAAACGGGCGCCCGCCTCATCCTCCTCCATGCCATCGCCACCGCCGCCGCCATGTCCGTCGATGCCGTCGGCATGCCCTATTACGATCTCTCCGCCGCCCTCGAATTCGCCGAAAAAGAGCTCAAGCCCTGGTGCGACCTTGCCTCCCGCCGCAACATCACTTGCAACACCCTGGTCCGCGAGGGACACCCCACCCAGCAGATTTCGACCGCGGCCCGCCAGTTTCACGCCGATCAAATCCTTCTCGGAACCCGGAGCCGCGGCAGGCTCGGCAAAATCCTGCTCGGCTCCGTGGCAGAACAAGTGCTGCGCTCGGTCAACCTCCCGGTCATCACCGTGGGTCCCGAGGCTCATCTCCCGGTGTCGAGCGGCTTCGAAGAACGTGTCGTCCTGCATGCCACCACTCTCAGAGAGACCTCTCGCCCGAGCGCAGCGCTTGCCTGCAAAATCGCCGCCGGCCTCAAGGCAAAGCTGGTGCTGCTCAACGTCCTGCCTCCTGTCGATGAAATGCGGCGCAGCGGCCAGCCCACCGGCGTCGACTCCGCCGCCATGCGCGAGCTGCGCCTCCTCGCCGAGGAAACCGCCCAGGGCTGCTCCCTCCAGATCGAGCCCGTCGTCGTGCACGGCAATCCATCCATCGAGATCCTTGCCGAGGCCTCGGCGCGCCATGCCAATCTCATCGTTCTTGGCGCAACCGAGCGCTCCGCCTTTCAGAACCTCACTCGCGACCGCACCGTTTACCAGGTCCTCGCCCACGCGCGCTGCCCCGTGCTCACCATCCGAGAGCCCCTGAGCCCGCACGACGAAGCCCCCGCTCAAAACGTAGAAGCCTTCCACGCTTGAACTCGCCGCAATCGCGTCCGCCCACGCCAAAGCGTAGCCCTGCGCAAGCCTTGTGGGCGAACAGGCTCTTTTTCTAGAGCTTTTTTTGCATTTGCCGTTGACCTGTGTAGACCTGTTTTGAAAGGGCACCACTTCAGCCGTGCCGCTATAGCAATTCCAGGATTGATATACCTCGAAGGCATTGCGCAAAGTTGACGTGACCATCAGGGAGCGGCAACCTCGCATGAATACCGCCAGGGTACAGTAATCCTTGAATTGCTCTAGACGCCAATGAAATCAACGGGCTTTACAGGCTGCGGAAAAACTCCTTCGGGCGGTAGGCCGGGGATTTATCCCCGGTGTAACTGGCATAGAATCAATGCGGCCTTCAGGCCCGGAGGTATGCTTTTCACTATTTTCCTCTTGAAATATGCGTTTTTCCGCAGCCTGTTTAGCCCCTGAGGGAAAGTCCATTGGTCTCTATTATTTCCGAGTCTGCTCAAGAGTCCAGAGGGCAAAAAGACTGGTTTTTCAGGGAGTTTGAATCTACGCCGTCAGCCGTTCCAGCTGATCCGGCTTCACTATCGTCAGGCTGGTGCCCTTGATCGTGATCCATTGATCGCGCCGGAACTGGTTCAGAAGCCGCGTCACCGTCTCGCGCGAGGTCCCTGCCATGTTGGCGATCTCCTCGTGCGTCAGCGCCATCGTAAACCGGATCTCGGGCTTGCCGTTCGCTGTCGAGCGGCCCCAGTCCAGAAGCAGCCGAGCCAGCCGCCCTGCGGCCGAGCCGGAAAGCGCCAACCGCTTCGCGTCGTGAAACACGGTCAGGTATTCGCCGGAAAGCGATTGCGCCGCATGCATGCTGGCAATCCCGTGACGCCCAAGAAACTCCACAAACTCCTGCTTGCGCACCGTCTTAACCTGGCAGGGTTCAATGGCTTCAGCCGTTACCTCGTGCGGAACATTCGCCAGCACCGCGCTCAATCCCATCACGTCGCCCGGACCGGCAATCTTCAAAATCATGGTCTTGCCGTCGCGCGAGGTTGACGAGATTTTGACCTGCCCGAAGCAGATAACAAACACATTCCGCGCCGCGTCGCCTTCGGTAAACAACTTGGCCCCGCGCGCGTGGCTCATCATAATGCCAATCCCGTCGTAATCCGCCAGCGCCTCCGGCGTGAGATTGCAAAACATCCGCAGATGGCGGTGCTCGCAATTCAAACAATCTTCCGGGGGGTGATGGGAATGGATTGAGGCCATACTTTATCCGCGGTACCTGAATGAAGTATAGCGCACAAACACCGGGGCCCTGCCCGGGATTTTCCGTTGACCCCGCCACACATCGATCATCGTCATCGCCCCGATTGTCCCAGGGCTTTTAATCTGCTACCCCTTCAGGCTTCTGCCGCGGCCGGCTCGCTTCCGTTCCCGCGGCGTCGTACGTGGACCGCCCGGTTCACACAACACGTGAGATAGGCCCTGGAAACCTCGCGTGCCAGCTCCTCGAGCAGCCGCATCCGCAACGGCGGATAGTTCTCAAACACCCTGTTCAGAGACTCGATTGGCAGCAGCAACACCGATCCCGGCGTTTGCGCGCAAAGCGTGTACGTATGGTGTCCATCGCCCAGCGCAGCCGCCAGCTCCACCAGGTCTCCGGTTCGTGCCGGCCCCAGTGTCAGACGCGTCTTCAGCCGCTCGGCCTTGCGCAAAAACAGCCCCGACACCACTACGTAAATTCCCTTGCAGACCCCTTGCTGGCGAAAAACAACATCGCCGGCTTCAAACTCAAGGCACTCTGCCGCGCCGTTCAGCAGTTTTCCCGTCTCGGGCGGACACTCCAGCAACTCCGCCAGCGGATGCGATGCGACTGCCTCCATCCGCTCGGTCATTGCCTCAGCCTGCACGGTTTCTTCTTCCATCTTCTCTCCCCGGTGCCCGGTTACGCGGTGAACCGTCGCGGCATTCCTCGCCCGGACCGGTCTGCGGCCTTCGCCCTTTCGTGGGCGGTCCCCTTGCTGCGCGCGCCTGGCGCTGCGGACGTGCGATCTACCATGTTCCATGGGCGGCCAATCGCTTTTTCCGATTCGTCGTTACCTGAAGACATCCAACCAGCGTCTTCCGGCTCATTCAGGAATGACTCGAATCCTTCCCAAGGCCAATCAATCCAGAAAAGCGAATTAACTCAGTTGTGATCGGACGGCGCGATTTTTTTGCCTGTATGTTTGTCGCCCGTCGTGCGCCAGGATGCGGAGCCCGTGCGCCTCTGCCGCTAAACGGCTTCCACCGGGATTGCAATCTCGCGCTCCCGTCCCCGTGCCGGGCTTTCTGCCGGAACGCACAACACAGGAACGCGCGAACACGCCAACAGCGCAAACGCAGTTCCATGCGGTCCCGGTGTCCCGCTCGTCCGCTTGACCCCCGCCACAAGAATGCAAGGATGAAATTCTTGAATCGCCTCCGCCATCGCCTCCGCCGGAGCGCCCGCCTTCACCATGCAGCGCACAGGAAGCTCCTCGCTCGTCCCAATCCCAAACTCCTCCAGCGTGTTCGCGCACGGATTTAGAGAGCCTTCAGCCGCGCCCTGCGCATGAACCACCAGCAGCGGCCGCCTGAAGACGCCAGCCAGAGAATACGCCGTCGCCGCAGCCGTCGCCGTCGCTTCATTCCGCTCCATCGCCAGCATCACCGGTCCCCCGGGCGTGGGCCTGAACTCGCCCGCGTTCCAGTCCGCCGACACTGCCAGCACCGGGCACGGCGCCAGCCGCACCAGTTGTTCCGCAATCACGCCAACCACCACCGGACCGGCGCCCTGCATCCCCTTGGTGCCCACCACAATCAGTCCCGCCTCATATTGCCGGGCCACGTCCACCAGCATCTGCGCAACGGCCCCCTGTCGTATCTCCGAGTGGCTGTGAATCCCCGCCCGCAGCAAATCCTCCGCCAGCTTATCCAGCACCGCGCGCGCGCCTTCCGGCAAGCCCGTCCGCACCTGCCCAGGCACCGTCTCCACATCCGCGTATTCCAGCGGGTCAAGCCCGTGCGCCAAGACGATCCGCGCCCCGTAGTTCATCGCCAGCTTCCGCGCATACTCCAGCGCCGCTTCCGACTGGCCGTTCAAGTCCGTTGCCACCACTATGGTCTTCAAGCCGGTTGCGAAACTCATCTTTGCCTCCTGACGCAGGGGCACGTCCCTGTTTCAAGCTCTTTGGACTCCGAGTCTGCGCCCCCGATCCTGGTGCAGGCAGTGACACCATTCACCCCCCCTTGTGACTCGTGTCACAGGTCCTACCTCTAAGCGCTTTCAAATGCGTGACTTTTGGCCGTTTCCAGACCCCAATCCGCACCGCGCGCAAGATTGCTTTTCTTTCATCAGAGCAGATGGCAATTGCTTTGACCGGCACGCCCCATCCCCATGGTCAAATCCAGGCCGGGGATTCGAGCGCCAACGGCTCATGTATGATGGGGCCGTCTTACAGGGGACCATTCCGTGAAAATGAAGTTCCGTCTCCTTCTCATTTCTCTGTTCTCTCTCTCAGTACAGTTTGGGCTTGCCATCCTCGGCTGGGGCGGATTTGCCGCCTTCTTCGCTCACCCGCCTTTCGTCGGCCTCGCCGTGGCCACGCTTGTGCTCACGGCCGTTGCCATGTTCACGGCCGGAAACCTCAGCTCCGGCGAACAGGAGGACCGCGGCAACCGCTGGGTGCTGGCTGCGTTCAGCGTCCTTGCCATCCTCGTCGCCTATCTGCCCGCCTACACTGATCGCACGGGTATCTTGGTCCTCGGTGGGGATCGAATACGCTGGATTGGTCTCGTGGTCTTCTTCGCCGGCGGCGCTTTTCGCCTCTGGCCGATTTTTGTCCTTGGCAAGAGATTCAGCGGACTGGTCGCCATCCAGCCCGGCCACTCTCTGGTCACCACCGGCATCTACAGCAGAATCCGTAACCCCAGTTATGTCGGCTTGATCGTCGGAACCCTGGGCTGGGCTCTCGTCTTTCGCTCCGGAGTGGGCGTCCTGCTCGCAGCTCTCATGCTGGTGCCGCTGGTCGCGCGCATGAACGCCGAAGAAAAACTCCTCCGCGAACACTTTGGCGCTGAATACGAAGCCTATTACGCCCGCACCAAACGCCTGATTCCGGGAATTTACTAGCGCGGCACTCTACCGCCGGCGCCGCTTCGCCCCGGCTCGCGTCAAGCCACCCGGCTTCCCACAATCTGCAGCCGTCCCGGCTTCGTGATCCAATCCGATTCCGGCGCTTCTGAAGCCGGCGCCTTGGCCGCCGGCGCCGCCGCATTGATCGTTGCCGCCACGTTGTCTACCAGCAGCCCCTCGAACTTATCAATCGAAACCGGCCGTCCATAAAGCCACCCCTGCCCAAAGATCTGCGGCGGCTCCGGAGAGAAGTAGTCCGCCTGGCAGTCGGTCTCAACCCCCTCCACAATTACTTCGAGTCCCAGCGATTTCGCCATCGCCATAATCTGCGGAAGAATCGCCACCGCCACCGACTCGGTCCCAATCACGCCCGTAAATGCCTTGTCGATCTTGATCGTGTCCGCAAACAAATAAAGCAGCTTGTCCAGGTTCGAGTAGCCCGTGCCAAAGTCGTCGATATGGATGCTGTGCCCCATCCGGCGAAGATTGCGGATCGTCTCCATCGCCGCGTCGCTCTTCGAGGTCGACCTCTCAGAGATCTCGATCACGATGCTCTCCGGCCTCACTTCGGCCGCCTTCAGTGACTCGCTCAGCATGGGCAGAAACTCCGGATCCACCAGGTCCGCTCCGGCCACATTCACGCTCAACCTGAATCCAGGACGGCTCTTGAGAATCTTGGCAAAGTCCTCCAAACAATGGCGCAGCACCAGCTTCGTCAGCGAGCCCACAAAGCCCTTTTCCTCGGCCAGTTTGACAAAGACCTCCGGATCAACCAGCTTGCCGTCTGAGTCCGTCCATCGCGCCAACGCCTCCGCGCCCACAATCTGCCGGGTCGATAGAATCACAATCGGCTGATAAAGTACCTGGATCTGGTCCCGTTGAATCGCGCGCCGCAGTTGCTGCCCGAGATCCCAGTTGCGGCGGAACAGAAACGAGAGCCCCATTCCCAAAAACACGCCCAGTAGCCCGCCCGCGGCCGTGCTCGCAATAATCACGCGAATCTCGCTATGCGCCGCCTCTGACACGGTCGTAAATGCGGTCACGCAGTTCGAGTTCAACGTCGAACACTGCGTCGCATACAGCATGTCTCCCAGCCGCGCCCTCGAGTTCGCGGTCCAGTTCAGCGCCTTGTCCAATGTGGTTTCGCTCGGCGAAGGCGTATAGACTGCGTCCTTCATGTGCGTTGTGAGATGCATCGGAATCGGACCCGGATTCACTGGCTGCTTCGACGCAAATGCCACGTACGTTGAGCCAAGCTGGAGCGCCGTCTCCTTCCCGTCGCCGCTCTCGACAGACGGAAAATCGCTGTAAATTATCGTGCCGTCCTGCGCCTCGATGCCAGGCGCAAGCTGCGCCTGCAACCGCGATGTCCGGCCCGCCGCAGAGCATTCAATCTGCCCGCCCCGCATACGCCCCGCGTCTTTCAGATAGACCGAGTGCGAAACAAGGCCCCGAAAGTACGCAATCTCCGCATCCGAACAGTTCGAGTAGGGCGAGTCCTGCAGACTGCTCAGGACGCTCCGCGCCTCGCCAAACGATGCGTCTTCCTGTGCTGCCGTCAGCCGCGCATACCGGTCAAGCCAGTTGGTTGCCAGTTGCAGGGAGAATACAGATCCTAAAAGGTATCCGGCAGCTAATCCCCCTAAAGTTACGGCGATCGCAGCTACCTTGTTTACAAGAAAATCCTGTCTTGTACTACGACTCATCAATGCACCGGGAGATACCGATGGCCCAGGGAAATGTTGGGTATCTTCTTCCTCTGGAACTAGATAACGCTCCGCAATTGGAGCGGACAATAGCCCTTTCTTGGGACTATGCGGCGTTTAGTAACTAAAAGCAAATTACAAAGGTAACATAAGTGTATCTTAAAGTACCGTTCCATTAAGTTATTGTATCAAAAAGACTTAAGGCAAGTTTTCCCTCGGCCGAGCCGACTACAGCCGTTGGTTACGTTACCATCTTGGTTCGCCCCGCGCTCCCCCGAAGCGCGCTTTTTTTGTCTGCGAATCCCGCTCTACTGCTGCAGAACCACCTGGTCGCCTTCCTTCAGCCCGCTCACAATTTCCGTAACCGCCCCGTTCGATAGCCCCACCTTCACCGGAACTTTGCGCCATCCCTCCTTCTCGCTCTTGTCCGGTATCTGCACCGACGTGTTCTTCTGGTTGTCGTACGTGATCGCGTTCTCCGGCACCGTCAGCACCCCCTTGTGCTCGTCCAGCAGAATCTCCGCATTCGCCGTCATGTTCGCCTTCAACTCGCCTCCGGGGTTGTTGATTGAGACCCGCACTTCGAAGGTCGTCACGTTGTCGGCCTCCACGCCCATCGGCGCAATCTTCGTCACCTTGCCGTAAAACATCCGGTCGCGGAAGCTCTCCACCTTGATGCGCGCCTGCTGGCCCATGTAGACGTGCGCAATATCCGCCTCGTCCACCTTGCCCTGCACATAAACCTGCGTCGTATCGCCCTCCGTCATCACCAGCGTCGCCGTCGATCCCAGCACCAGGATCGAGCTCACCGCGTCGCCAATCTCCACATCGCGCGAAAGAATCACGCCGTCCATCGGCGCAACGATCGTCGTGTACCCAAGCTGCTCCTCCAGTTGTTTCAGGCTCGCCTGGTTCTGCATCACCTGCGCCCGCGCCTGTTTCAGCTTCGCCGAGTCCACCCCAATCTGCGCCTTCGACGAGTCCCGCCGCGTCAGCGCCGCCAGGTAATCCCGGTTCGTGTCGTCCAGCGTTTGCCGGCTCACAATGCCTAGCTTCTGCATCTCCAGATTCCGATCCAGAGTCGCCTTGTACATCGGCAAGTCAGGCGCAGCCGCATTCACCTTGTCCTGCTCAATGCTCGCCTGCAGGGTCGATACGTTGGCCTCGGCCGACGCCAGTTGCGCCCGTTGCGCCGCCACCTGCGCCTGGATCTCTTCCTGGTCCAACTGCGCCAGTTCCTGCCCCTTCTTCACGTGGTAGTTGATGTCCACGTAAAGCTTCTCCACTATCCCCGATGCCTTGCTCTTCACCTCGACCTTCGTGATCGGCTGAATCTTGCCCGTCGCCACCACCGACCGAGCCACATCGCCCCGCGTCACCTTCGCCAGCTTGTTTGGATCGATGCTTGTGCCCTTCACAATCCGCATAAGGCTTATGGCCGCAATCAGCACCACCAGCACGCCCCCAAGGCTCAGCCAAATCCAGAATTTCCTGCTCTTCTTTGACGCGGCCAAAGGGCCTCCTTTTATAAATCGCAAGCGCTCGATAGAATGGCGCCAGGTTGTCGGTAAAACAAGGGTTAATGGGTAAGACGGTTCCAGCGCTGAGCTGTCACCCAATTTCCTCTACGCAAGCCGCGGTTCCCTGGTTCCGAAAGACCGCTAAAAAACCGATTAAGCGGGAACCGCAACAGCGACGGCCGCGTATCACTCACTATCGCACCAGATTGGTGTCTAAAAACCATGCAGAACTTCTCAGACACAATCGGCCAGGTCTTCCGCGCAATGATGGCCAACAAGTTGCGCACCTTCCTGACCATGTTCGGCATTGCTTGGGGAGTCGGTTCTCTGCTCGTCCTGGTCGGCCTCGGCGAGGGCTTTCGTTCCGGCCAGCACCGCAACCTCGCCACCTTCGGCAACGATGTCGTCATGATGTTCAACGGCACCATCCCCGCCGTCGCCAATCAGCACACCGGCATGCGCCCCTATCAGCTCACCCTCCGCGACGAGGCCGACCTGCGCGCCCTCCCCCAGCTCCGCGACGTCACCGCCCAGCTCAGCCGCAGCGACCTCTACTCCGTCAGCGCCTACTCCAACACCTCCGGCCAGGTCATGGGCGTCGAGCCCAACTACGCCGAGGTCCGCTTTGTCCCCATGGTTGAAGGCCGCTTCATCGACGCCAATGACGTTTTTGACCGCCGCCGCGTCGTCGTCCTCGGTCTCAAATCCGCCCAACTGCTCTTTCCCGGCCGTCCCATTCTCGGCGAATCCATCACCATCAACGACATCGCCTTCCGCGTCATCGGCAAGGTCGGCTCCATCTCCCACGGCAACAACGACTCAGAAAATCAGAAGTTCTACATCCCCCTCTCCACCATGCAGGAGCTCTTCGCCATGAAGGGCGACAACATTCCCCAGGACGCCGTCTCCTCCATCCAGTACCAGCCCACCCTCAAGGGAGACACCTCTGAGTCCGGTCCCGCCGCCCACTACATCATCGCCCGCAACCACGGCTTCGACCCCTCCCTCAAAGACGCTTTTGAAGAGTTCGATACCATCGAAGAAGAGCACATGATCAGCGCCATCTTCAACGCCATGGACGTCTTCCTCGGCGGCGTCGGCATCGTCACCCTGGGCCTCGGAGCCGTCGGCATCATCAACATCATGCTCGTCTCCGTCACCGAGCGCACCCGCGAAATCGGCATCCTCAAAGCCATCGGCGCAACCAAAAGCGCCATCCTCGCCCAGTTCTTCTGGGAGGGCATCTTCCTCACCGGCTTCAGCGGTTTCATCGGCATCGTGCTCTCCGGCGGATTTATGGGGCTGCTCGGCCACTTCTTTACCGGCAAGGTCTCCGGATTCGATCCTCCGCGCCTCGTCCCCTGGTCCGCCGCCCTGGCCATCGTTTCCCTTACCCTCTGCGGAATCGCCGCCGGCCTCTACCCCGCCAGCAAAGCCGCCGCCCTCGACCCCATTGAAGCCCTGCGCAAAGAGTAAACGGAAAAGAACTGAACAGGGAACTGAGATGAAAGTTGGTTCTCGAAATCGGAATTTGATACAGCGAATTTTTACTCGCGCCATGATCCCGCAAGAAGAAACCGACCGCCAGCAATCATTCTCCCGGAGGGAGAAAACGAGAATAGCCCAGGATAAGTCCGCCGCAGCGGACGCAGTCCTGGGACAGCATCAAACAAATGACCTTCCGTCCCGTAGGGACGGTGCGAAATCGACCTCAAAACCTCGCGTCCGAACTAATAACCGCAAACTGACACCAGCAACCGAAAACTGACAACTGATAACTGACAACTGACAACTGCAAGCTGAAACCCAGGAGACACCTCATGCTCAAAGACATCCTCGCCCAGGCATGGGAAGCAATGCTCTACAACCGCCGCCGCACCGCCATCACCATGTTCGGCATGGCCTGGGGCATCGCCACCGTCGTCCTCCTGCTCGCTTACGGCGCTGGTTTCTCCCGCGCCATCGAGAACATCTTCCTCCAGTGGGGCGTCAACCATATCGAGGTTTACGGCGGCCGCACCTCTGAGCAGGCCGGCGCCGACAAGGCCGGCGTTCGCGTCCGACTCACTGAAGACGACGTCGATCGCATCTTCAACTCCGTCCCCGGCGTCACCTCCATCACCCCCGCCATGTTCCAGGACGCGACTGTCCGCAACGACCTCCACACCTACACATGGTCCATCGACGGCGTGCGCCCCGAAGGCCAGGACATCCTCGCCCTCGAAACCGTCGAAGGCCGCTTCTTCAACGGCCTTGAAGAGCAGCAGCGCGCCCACGTCTGCGTCATCGGCAGCGATGCCAAAACCAAGCTCTTCTCCGGCGGCTACGCCCTCGGAGAATCCATCCGCATCAACGGCATCAACTTCACCATCGTCGGCGTCCTCCGCGCCAAAATGGTCGAAGGCGACAACAACATCAACACCTCCATCTGGGTCCCTTTCTCCACCATGGGCGACCTCAAAGACACCACCTACCTCGACGGAATCTGGTTCAACTATCGCGGCGACTCCACTGCCGTCGAGCAGAATCTCCGCAACTCGCTCGCCGCTGCTCATCACTTCCGCCCCACCGACAAGCGCGCCATCTTTGTCGCCAACCTCCGCGACCAGCTTCATCAGTTCAGCATCGTCACCATCGCTCTCCAGGTCCTGCTCTCCCTGGTTGGCGCGCTCACCCTCGGCATCGCCGGCATCGGTCTCATGAACATCATGCTCGTCTCCGTCCAGCAGCGCACCCGCGAAATCGGCATCGAAAAAGCCCTCGGCGCGCAAAAACACCACATCCTCATTCAGTTCCTCTCCGAGGCCCTCGCCATCACCGGCATCGGCGGCATCTGCGGCATCTCCCTCGCCTACCTGATCTCCGCCATGGTCGGCCGCATCACCTTCTACAGCGCCGTCGCCAAAAACGCCACCGACGCCGACATCCGCCTCCTCATTTCACCCACCACAGTCCTTGTCGCCACGTCGATTCTCATCGTCACCGGCCTCGTCAGCGGCATGATCCCCGCCATCCGCGCCGCCAATCTCGACCCCATCGAAGCCCTCCGCTACGAGTAGAGAATTCGAAAACAGCGCGCCTGTTTGTAGCGCTCGCGTCTCATCCGCACAGTCGAGAGACTGCCCGAAGGGCACGGGCTCTGTCTAAAAGCACGAGTTTCATCGAGGACTGCAAAAAAAATTCCCCGACAAACGCGCCCGAGGCGTTCGCCGTGGCGAATTAGTCCCGCGCTTCACAGTCCGTTAGCAAACCTGCTGAAATCATGTTTTGTAATAAGGGCACGGCTTCAGCCGGGCCGTAACAATCGCCAAATCATCGTGGGCTTTAGCCCCTGCTACGAATCCAGACCGAAGAGCTCCGTCCTTTGCGAGCTTCGTAACAGACTCTTCGTCGTGGAGTCGGCGCGAGAACCGTGTTTATCCAGGAACGAACTGCGTGAAGGGTACGGCCTTCAGCCCGTACATCGCGGCAACATAATCTCCGTCGGCTTTAGCCCCTGAGGGAAGGGCAATTCAAACTGTCCCGGAACCGATTTAAAGCCGCGGTGTACATCCAACCACCCAACGCGCTACCCTAGCCCGTCATGAAGAATATGCTAAGAACCATCCTCCTATCGTTCCTCGCCTGCCTCGCGCCCATTCTCCAGGCCCAGCCGCCCGTCCCCGACTCGCCAGCGATCGAAGCCCAGGCCCACGCCCTGCTCGCCAAACTCTCCCTCGAGCAAAAAATCGAGCTCCTCGGCGGCGAAGACAACATGTACACGCATCCCATGCCCTCGATCGGCCTGCCCCGCTTCAAAATGTCCGACGCCTCCGTCGGCGTGCGCACCTGGGGCCCCACCACCGCCTATGCCGGCGGCGTCGCCCTCGCTGCCACTTGGGATACCGATTTTGCCCGCACCCTTGGCGAAAGTCTCGGCAGAGATGCCCGAGCCCGCAACGTCAACTTCCTCCTCGGCCCCGGCGTCAACATCGCGCGCTCGCCCATCGCCGGCCGCAACTTCGAATACCTCTCTGAAGACCCGTTCCTCAACGCCACCATCGTCGTCCCGTATATCCAGGGCGTCCAATCCCAGGGCGTCATCGCCACCGTCAAGCACTACGCCCTCAACAATCAGGAGTGGGATCGCCACAACGCCAGCTCCGACGTCGACGAGCGCACCATGCGCGAAATCTATCTGCCCGCCTTCGAAGCCGCCGTCGTCAAGGGCCACGTCGATTCCGTCATGAACTCCTACAACCTCATCAATGGTGTCCACGCCACCCAAAACGAATTCCTCAACCTCAAACTCCTCAAGGGCGAGTGGGGTTTTCAGGGCGTGCTCATGTCCGATTGGGACGCCACCTACGACGGCGTCGCCGCCGCCAACAACGGCCTCGACCTCGAAATGCCCACCCCCAAATTCATGAACGCCAAAAACCTCCTCCCCGCCGTCAAAGACGGCGCCGTCAAGGAATCCACCATCGACGACAAGGTGCTCCGCCTTCTTCGCACCGAGCTCCGCTACGGATTCACTGACCGCCCACAGTTCGATCCCGCCGATTCCACTTACTCCGTTGCCGATCGCGCCGTCGCCCTCCAGGGCGCGCGCGAGAGCATCACCCTGCTCAAAAACGAAGGCCATCTGCTGCCTCTCGACCCCGCCAAAATCAAAACCATCGCCATCATCGGCCCCGATGCATGGCCGGCGATTGTCGGCGGCGGTGGCTCCTCTGAAGCCACTCCTTTCGAGCCCGTCTCCCCCCTCACCGGCATCGCCAACCTACTCGGCCCCGACGTTCACGTCCTCTATAGTTCCGGCCTGCCTGCAATTCTCGATGTCTTCCGGAACACAAAATGGAACGGTCCTGTGAAGGTCGAGACCTTCCCAACGCCCGACTTCTACCGGCACGCCCGCCACAGCCACGCGCCGCAACGTCGCCGACTGGAGATACGGCCAGGGCGAACCTCCTGACCCAACCCCGCGCAGCATTCGCTACACCGCATCCTTCAAGGCAGAAAACGCCGGCAAATATCTGCTCATCGCCTCCTCTGCTGGCGAAGACGCCTTTAAGCTTTTCACCGATGGCAAGCAAACCTTCGATCAGGCGCATGCCGATAGCCAGGCGCCCCGCTTCGTCACCATCGACCTCGCCGCCGGCCAGACCGTCAACCTTCAGGCCGACTATCTGCCCCACGCCGTAAGCGCACACTTCGGATTTGGCCTCATCTACGAGCCCGACCTGGTCCTGGCCGAAGCAAAGCAGTTCGCAAAAATAGCCGACGCCGTCGTCGTCGCCATCGGTTTCAATCCCGCAGCAGAAGGCGAAGGCCACGACCGCACCTTTGCCCTCCCGTGGGGCCAGGACGCGCTCGTTAGCACGATTGCCGCGGAAAACCCCCACACCATCGTCACCCTCACCGGAGGCGGCGGCATGGATACCCGCAGCTGGCTCGCCCACGTGCCCGCGCTGCTTCACACCTGGTATCCCGGGCAGGAAGGCGGCACCGCCGTCGCCGAAGTCCTCTTCGGCAAGCAAAACCCCGAAGGCAAACTCCCCATCAGCTTCGACACCGATTGGGAGTCCAATCCATCGCAGCCCTGGTACTATGGCACTCCCGGCGCGGACACCACTCTCCACACCGTCGCCGCTAACGGCAAGCCGCTCGACTACACCATCCCCCACATCAACTACGGCGACCGTCTCATGGTCGGCTATCGCTACTGGACCACCACCGGCAAGCATCCGCTCTTCCCCTTCGGCTTCGGCCTCAGCTACACCACCTTCCGCTTCGCCAACCTTCACGCGCCTCGTGAAGCAACCTCAGGCTCAACCGTCCCCGTCACCTTCGACGTAACCAACACCGGCTCCGTCGCCGGAGCAGAAGTCGCCCAGCTCTACCTCTCTGACCCATCCGCCAAAGCCACCCGCCCCGAGCGCGAACTCAAGGGATTCGAGAAAGTCCGCCTCGCCCCCGGCGAAACCCGCCACGTCACCCTCGACCTCGATGCCCGCGCCTTCAGCTACTGGGACGAAGCTGCCCACAAGTGGACCATCGATCCCGGCAAGTTCCAAATCCTCGTCGGCGACTCCAGCGAGAACACCCCTCTCCACGCCGACGTTTCCCTGGACTAGCGAACACGCAAACCAACGAAGGCCCCGCAGTTCCAGGCTGTTACGAAACCCCGCTGAAGCCATGCTTTGTAATAAGGGCACGGCCGGGGTACCCTCTGGGTCGCCGGGCCGTAACCCTCGCCAAATGAACGTGGGCTTCAGCCCCTGCTACGAATCCAGCCCAAAAAGCTTCGTCCTTGGCGAGTTTCGTAACAGCCTGAATGCGCGTGGCCTTTTCTGTTGCTTCCTCCACAGGTACTTGAGCGCCGAGCTCAGCCAACCGCTCTACAGCCCCAAAAACCCGCGCAGCGCCACATTAACAGCCTGCAAGGTCGCGGGACTCACGCGCCCCATCCGCGGTCCGATCTTTCCCCGCGGAACCGTCGTCGCCTTATCCACCATGATCTGCGAGGCCGCGCGCAGGCCGGTCTCCTTGCCGGCGCCAACCGGCACACGGAAAAGCGGTGCATCGTGAATCTCGCTGGTCAGCGGCAGCACGATCACCGATGGGTGCAGATCGAATGCGTCCGCCTGCACCACCAGGGCCGGGCGCGGTTTGCCGTAGTCTCCTGAGACAGCCACGGTTACCAGGTCTCCGCGCTTCATCGGGCGCTCACATCCTGAATCCAGCGCATCACTTCCGCCTCATCCTCCGACTCGGCAATCAGCTTCGATTGACGGCGCGCCTCTGCGGCAAACCGGCGGCGCTGCCAATCCTCCACATAGCCGCGCATCAGCCCGCGCAACACCTCGGCGGCAGGACGGTCTTCAGCCTCGACCACCGCCGTAAACTCGGCCTTCAGTGCCGCGTCGATCCGCAAATTCAACGTTGTTTCCCTGGTCCGTTCAACTGCCTGGGCCATCCTGTCTCTCCCATTTTCCAAATTTAAATTGTAATGGCATTTTGTACTAAATACAAGTAATTACATTTTGTAGTTACAGATGAAAGCGAGTGAATCCTCCTTGCGCCGCCGCCGGCCCCATCGGAAAAATCACCTATCATCAAGCAATGAAACGTGTCCTCCTCTCCTGGAGCAGCGGCAAAGACAGCGCCTGGGCTCTCCACCTCCTGCGCCGCGATCCGGCCATTGAAGTCTGCGCTCTCGTCACCACCCTTAACGCCGAGTTCGATCGCGTCGCCATGCACGGCACCCGCCACTCCGTGCTTGAGGCCCAGGCACACGCCGCCGGCCTCCCACTCTGGATCGTCCCTCTGCCCTGGCCCTGCTCCAACGAAATCTATGAGCAGCGCATGGCCGAAGTCTGCACCCGCGCCGTCGCCGAAAACATCGACGCCGTCGCCTTCGGCGATCTCTTTCTCGCCGACGTCCGCTCCTATCGCGTGAACCAGTTGAAAGACACTGGCCTTGAGCCGCTCTTTCCCCTCTGGCAAATTCCTACCGATCAACTGGCCCGCGAAATGATTGCCGGCGGCCTGCGTGCGCGCCTCTCCTGCGTGGACTCAAAGCAGTTGCCTGCCGAGTTTGCCGGGCGCGAATTCGACGCATCGCTGTTAGCCGATCTGCCTTCCGAAGCCGACCCCTGCGGCGAACGAGGCGAGTTTCACACCTGCGTCTACGCCGGACCCATGTTCACCAACTCCTTGGCCTTGGAAAACGGAGAGGTTGTCGAACGCGACGGATTTGTATTCGCGGATTTTCAATTGAAGGCTCAATAACCAGCCATCCTCGCCTAAATGCAAAATCGGCTGCCAATCCGCGCCCTGGATGGGCTCAGACCAGCAGCCGATACTCGCAACACCCTCGATCAAGCTTTCTACCGCAGGCTCTTCAGCGCCGGATAAAGTTTCCGCCACTCCGCGTAGCCCTTCGTGTAAGCAGCCACGTCCGCCGCATCCGGCTCAATCCTCTGCGCCACTTCAATCGCCTGCGCACAAGCCTCGTCCAGGTTCGCCCAGTGTCCCACGCCCACGCCGGCCATCAGCGCGCAGCCAAACGCTCCGCCCTCTTCGGCAACCAGCACTTCCACCGCCTGTCCGTAGATGCCCGCCTGAATCCGCCGCCACAGCGCGCCGCGCGCGCCGCCGCCGCCCAACCGGATCGCGCTCACCGGAATGCCCAGCTCCGCAAACAGCGTGAACGTGTCTTCCAGCGAATACGCAACGCCCTCCAGCACCGCGCGCACAAAGTGCGCCGCCGTATGGTTCACGCCGATGCGCGCAAACGCCGCCCGCACCTCGGGATCCAAATGCGGCGTCCGTTCACCCAGCAGGTAGGGTGCCCATTCGAGGCCCTCGCTGCCGGCCGGCACCTTCGCCGCACCTTCATTCAGCGCGTCGTAGCTCTGCCCCGCAAAGAACGTCTCCTTCAGCCAGCTCAAACTCAACCCCGCGCTCTGCGTCACGCCCATCACGTGCCATAATCCCGGCACCGCGTGGCAAAACGTATGCAGCCGCCCCTTCGGATCCTTCGTCGGCTGGGCCGTCGCCGCAAACACCACACCTGAAGTGCCAATCGTCGCCGAGACCGATCCCGGTTGCAGAATCCCCATGCCCACCGCTCCCGCGCCCTGGTCGCCCGCGCCCGCGGCCACCGGCGTTCCCGCCGCAAGCCCCGTCAGCCCCTCGGCCTCCGCGCTGATCCGCGCACAAATCTCCGGCGACTCAAACACCCGCGGCAGCCAGCTCTCTTTGATCCCCGCCACCTCGGCAACTTCCTTTGACCACCGGCGATGCGTCACGTCCAGCAGCAGCGTTCCCGACGCCTCCTGCACGTCAATCGCAAACTCGCCCGTCAGCCGGTAGCGCACGTAGTCCTTGGGACACATGATGTGCGCGATCTTCGCGAAAATCTCCGGCTGGTGCTTCTTCACCCAAAGCAGTTTGGTCAGCGTAAAGTTGGGCAGCGCAGGATTGCACGTCAGCTCGATCAGACGCTCATACCCAATCTTTTCTGTCAGCCAGTCGCACTCCGGTTGCGTCCGCGTATCACACCAGATCAGCGCCGGTCGCAGCACTTCGCCGTTCGCGCCCAACATCACCGCGCCGTGCATCTGCCCGGTCAGCGCAATCGCCGCAATCGGCTCTTTCGGTTCCGGCGTCGCCGCCAGCGCTCCCTTAATAGCTTCCTTTGCTGCACGCCACCAGTCTTCCGGGTCCTGCTCCGCCCATCCCGGATGTTCAGCCCTGAACGGCGCATGTTCGCACGACGCCGAGCCCATCAGCTTGCCCGCCGCATTCACCACCACGGCCCGCGTCCCGCCCGTTCCTACATCCATTCCAAGAAACCACATAGCCTTACTCTCCCTGCATAAATCGATTTTCTCCGGCGCTGAGAGCATATCAGCTTACCCGCCCCCGCGAAAGTGACGCCAAACCCGCGCCGCCCACGCCCCGCCGAAAACCTGTTGAACGCAAAAAACTCCGAAGTGATGACCCTGTCCTGCAAAGGAATAACAGCCCGCGGTTGGTTGAAAACCACCTCGTCAAGCATCACCCGCTGACTTGCTGACTTGCTGATCTCCGCGCAGCGGAGGCTGACTCGCTGCTTTTGTCTAATCCTTTTCACTCAGACTGGCCAATGCATTGCCCCACTGATCTACACCTTCGCCGCCTTCTCCATCCGCCGCCCCAACAGCACCACCACCACCGCCGCCATCGCGCACATCCAGCCCATGATGTCCAACCCCGGCGCGTAGCTCCCCCACCTGTCTTTCAGCAGCCCAATCAGCCACGGCCCCACAAATCCGCCCAGGTTCCCCATCGCGTTAATCAGCGCAATCCCCGCCGCCGCGCTCGTTCCCGTCAGAAACAGGCTCGGCATCGCCCACACCGGCCCCTTGGTTCCGTTCACGCCAATATTCACCAGCATCAGCGCAACCACCACCGCCCATCCGATCTGCGCCTCGCCCGCCCACAAAAATCCCACAAACGCCACAAGGCAGGGAATCGCCACATGCCAGCTTCGTTCCAGCGTCCGGTCCGAGTGCCGCGCCCAAACCACCATGCACACAACCGCAACAAAACTCGGCGCAGAGTTCAGCCACCCAATCGTCATCGCCGAGTAGCCAAACTGATTCAAAATCAGCGGCGACCACAACCCCAGCACATAGAGCCCCGCCGAACTCCCCACGTACACCAGCGTCAGCGCCAGCACCCGCGGATCGCGCACCACCGTCCACAGTGCTCCGCCCTTGGCCTCACTCAGTCCTGCCAGCCTCCGGCTCTCCGCGCGCTCGGCCTCTAACGTCGTCACCAGCCACGCGCATTCGCCCGCATCCAGCCACCGTGCCTCTTCCGGTTTGTCCGTCAGAACCTTCAGCGTCAGCAGCCCCAGCGCAATCGCCGGCACCGCTTCAATAATGTAGAGCCATTGCCAATTCATCAGCCCCAGAAACCGCGGCAGCTCCATCAGCGCCCCGGAAATCGGAGACCCGATCGCCGTTGACAACGGCGCAGCAGCCATAAACACCGCAATCGCCTGCGCCCGATCCCGGGCAGGGAACCACAAGCTCAAATAAAGAATCACCCCAGGAAAAAATCCCGACTCCGCAATCCCCAGCAGAAACCGCAGCGCATAAAAACTGTGCGGCCCAATCACAAACGCCGACCCAACCGACACCATCCCCCAAAGCACAACCACCACCGCAATCCACACCCGAGCCCCCACGCGCATCATCAGCAGATTCGCCGGCACCTGGAACACAATGTAGCCAAGAAAAAAGATCCCGCTCCCAAATCCATACGCCGTCGACGTTAGCCCGATCGCCTTGTTCATGCTGAAGGCCGCAAACCCCACATTTACGCGATCCAGAAAGCTCACAAAGTAGAGCAGCATCACAAACGGAAGAATGTGCATCCGCAGCTTGCCCGACACGCTCGCCGCGATGCTTGCCGAAACACTGGAATCGACTTCGTGCATTGCCGCTCGTCCCTTCCTGCCCTTAAGAATTGAATCAATACAAACCACCCGCTCCGGCAGGCACGCCAATTCTACCCGCCCCTTCTCGCAACGCGCCAAAGCGACGCAGGTCGGGCCAAAGCGAAAGCAGGCCAGATCCGGCCAGTCCTGGGCTTTTCAGCTCCCGAAAAACTCGTGTTGGACAAGAAACTCACAGGCTTTGTAATAAGGGCACGACTTTAGTCGGGCCGCAAAGGTCAGAAAAAAGCTGGGCTTTAGCCCATGCCAAATCCGCCCCCGCGCAGAGACCAACTTCTAGCGATTTTTCCGCTGCCTGCAAAGCCCCTGAGCAAACAGCGATTCAAACAGCCGCCCTGTGACCTTCGGCACACCCTCTCGCACCCCTCTCGGCGACAATAGTTAAGGAACCCCCAGGAGGACTTTTTCCATGAGCGATCTCGCCACTCTGGCCGAATCCGTTGCCGTTGACCCGCTCGTCGGTCATCCCCCCGACTACCACGTCTTCCACCAGTTCATCGAGCGCTGCAAAGATCTTCCCGCCGTTACCACCGCGGTCGTCTGGCCGCTCTCTGAAGTCGCCCTTCGCGGCGCTGTCGAAGCCGCAATCGCCGGCCTCATCCAGCCCACCCTTATCGGCCCCGCCGGCGCCATCCAGGCCCTCGCCGCAAAAATCGGCCTCGACATCGCCGCCTATCCCATCATCGAAGCAGAAACCGAACTGAAAGCCGCCGAAGCCGCCGTCGCCCTCTGCCGCACCGGCAACTTCCAGGCCCTCATGAAAGGCAGCCTCCACACCGACGATCTGCTCAAGCCCGCGATGGCCCGCGACACCGGCCTGCGCACCTCCCGCCGCATCAGTCACGTCTTCATCATGGATACCCCGGCCTACGCCCGCACCCTCCTCATCACCGACGCCGCCATCAACATCACGCCCGAGCTTGAAGACAAAGTTGACATCGTGCAGAACGCCATCGACCTCGCCCAGGCCCTTGGCATCCCCGAGCCCAAGGTCGCCCTGCTCTCAGCCATCGAAACCGTCAACCCCAAAATCAAGTCCACCCTCGACGCCGCCGCCCTCTGCAAAATGGCCGACCGCGGCCAAATCACCGGCGGCATCCTAGACGGACCTCTCGCCTTTGACACCGCCGTCAGCGTCAAGGCCGCCGCCATCAAGAAACTCGTCTCCCCCGTCACCGGCCAGGCCGACATCCTCGTCGTCCCCGATCTCGAAAGCGGCAACATGCTCGCCAAGCAACTCGAGTACCTCGGCGGCGCGCAGTTGGCCGGCATCGTGCTCGGCGCCCGTGTGCCCACCATCCTCACCAGCCGCGCCGATTCGGCCGAAACCCGCCTCACCAGTTGCGCCGTCGCCGTCCTGCTCCACTACGCCGCTCATCCGCCTGCCAAAGCCTAGGCCTGAACCCAACTGCCCTCGCCGCATCCGCCCGACAATGCGAAACTAAAACTGTGTCCGCCCCCTTGCCCGCTCTCATCTTCGACCTCGACGGT
>CAWKEG010000021.1:0-186325 GCA_963848515.1 uncultured Acidobacteriaceae bacterium | reverse complement strand
CCATGGACGACCATCCTCTCCCAAAACTCCGCGACCGTTCAATTCGGCCGTGATCTCGCGTTCCATTTTCCTTTGAGCGACAAACAGTTCGTAAATCTGACGAACTGTCTCAACCTCCAATTCCGGGCCGGGAACCAGGATGACGCGATCTGTCTGCAGGCTCTTTCGCTCTCCTCGACCCAACAGCCCCTTGGGATTCCTGTCCCGGTCAATCAACTGTCGCCGCAGACCATATCCGGGAGGACCACCTTGACGGAATCCCAGTTCGATCAGACGACACTGCCCGGAAAAGACCTTGACTGACAGCTCCCGGCTGTATTCGGCCGCCATCGAACGCTTCAACGTTTTGAGAACGGAAGATGACATGCTCCCGTCGTTCTCGAACTGCTCCGCGCAATAATGCACGCGAATGCCGGCTCTCTTGAGCACATATTCGTAATAGGCGCTTTCATCTACATCCTGGAAGCGCCCCCACCGGCTGACGTCGTACACAAGCAGTGCGGAAAAATCTGTCCGCTTGTTTTCCACGTCCGACATGAGCTTATTCAGCCCTTCGCGTCCTGCGATATTTAGACCACTCCGCCCATGATCCGAGTACTCACGAACAATTTCCATTTGGTGGGAGGCGGCGTATTGGCGGACCACCTCCAGTTGGTTCTCAGGGGAATACTGCTGATGCTCGGTGGACATACGCACGTAGTGCGCAGCTCGCAGAGGAAGAAGCGGGTTCGTGAATGTCGTAGACGTCTTCTCCATTCGTTTGCCACCAACTTGCGCAGAATCGAAAACCCACCATGGCGTTCGGCATCTGGTGAGACCTCAAAGTGCTCCATAGAACTAGTGGAGGAGCAATGATCTTTTCGCGACAAGGCGGTGAGATTTTTCTGTGGGAAATTTCCATCGATGTTGGTAGCGTCCGAAGAGTCGGACCTGAATGCGCGTGGCGCAGTGAGGAAGTCTCCTAAATTTCTTCTTTTATCAAGTGCCCCCGCTTCAGGCGGCGTTCTGGCAGAGGCGGGAGGAACCTGTAAAGGCTCTCCGCTTCACTCCGACCGCTGCCGCGGCGCCTGTGGCGGCCTTGACAGAACCCTCCCGCCCCTGACCGCCGCAAAGAGCCATGAAGCGGGGACACTCAACAAAAGAAATTTGGGTTTGGGTGCTCTTGCTCGTGGACGCCACTCCGCCCCAAGCGGGCGACATCAGGAGCACCGTATGCCGATCATCGACACCGTAAGGAATCTGCTCACCCACAACAAAATTCCCTCTCTCGACACTCTACAGATGTCGGATCTACTGCACCATCTGTTCACAACCTCCGAGAAGACAGAACGCATTCAGGTTGCCGAAGCCGTGTACCGCCACGATCACGGCCATCCGAGCGCACTGGATGTATTTCTTGCCTGCACGCTTCCCTTGGCTGAGAAGGCCGCGCGCCGTCGGGCGCACAAGGTATTCATTTACCCATCAGATTGGCAACTTGAATTGATGTACGATGGCGCAGTCGCGGCGGCGATTGCCGTGTTTCAGTGCAACTTTGCCGTGGAGACGGGAACCAATGCTTTTCGACGCTATCTACTTCGTGCACTGGCGTTGGGAGCCGTGCGATCGTATTTTAAGCGCGAGGAGAACGACGGCATTCGGGCAGTCGCCGATCTCGCTGCGCTTCCCATTCACATCAAGGCGCACAACAATCAGGCCGAGCAGGACATCATCGCTCGGGACCTACTCGATCAGGTAACCGGCTTCCCGAACTTGCGACCCGATGTGTGCGCAACTCTGCTCTGCATTCGAGCACTCGGCCCGGACGAGGCGCTCAAGGAGCACGCTTTCACGGCATCGGGCGATCCTGACAAATGGAAAAGGGAAAGAGGCAGAAGGCCGATCCTTAATCCGAATGCGATTGCCCAAGCGATGGGGACTGATCGGAGTACGGTTCATCGTAATCTCCGTGAAGCAAGAATCATCCTCCGCAGTGCCTTCAATGCGGACGGCAAACTGTTCCTGAGCCACTAAAGCGCCAGCAAGATAATGCCGCGCCAGCCATCGGTTCCGATGGCTGGCGCTTTCTTTTTCACCAAATCACTCTTTTGAGGAGAAATCAGATGATTCGCGAATTTGAGCAGTATCGCTTCGCCCGTATCGAGGGCCGCAACGTCACACGCGCTCGACTCCAATCACAATTCAAGGATGGAATCAACGACCTTGACGAATTGGAGAAGGCAATCGCTTTGGAGCTAACCATGGAAACGCCCTGCGCGCCATGGCGGAAGTCGGAAATCGAGCAAATAGGTTGTCGCGAAGGGATGCGCCTGGCGATCCATGAGTTTTTCAGGGAACTACGCCGGCAAATACCAGGTGCAGATCGCAATCGTTCCGCTGGATAGCCATTCGTGTGTGGACCTGCCCGTCTTCCCGCCCTCTTAAGATGCTCCTGCTCGTTCTCAGGAGCGCTTGTCTCGGCCCACCCGACGGGCAGTGCCGATAGGCGTGCGTTCCGAAAAGCTGGATACGTTGAATTCTTGGGGGCGCTGTCGTCCTAGTCGGATTTCGCCGGGTTGGCTTTGTGTTTGTGTTCCGCCGCAGAGCGCGCAGCCGACTGCCCTGGGGTGACGCGGCTTTCAGCGCTCCGGTAAGGGATGAATGGGTTCTTACCTTCGATCAGCGCCGATCCATAATAGCCAATCAGTATCAGCGCAGCGAGGAATCCAAAAACGGTAACAACGGGCTTCCACGGAACAAGTATCAGCATGAGTTGACCTCCGGGGATTGAGAGCAACTTGCGACTCACTCACTACCATTCTACCGCCGAAAGCCTTTGCAGTGTTCGCGCAAAATCAGGCCGCCCTTCTTCCGCTCGGCGAACCTTCTCTGCAAGACCGATCTGTTCGCTGAGTTCATTGGCCCGAGTTCGCGCCAGTTGAGTGAAGGGAAATCGGCGAACGCTGACCGACTTCGCAATACCAATCTAGACGGGAGGTTGGCTTGATATACGGACTCATGCTTGCTGCGTTCTATGGCGGCAGCGTTGTTTTCATGGATTACGCGATCATCCAACTCCGCTCCCGCCAGCCTATATTTGGAACATGGCTAACAAGTGTATTTTCTGCGGCAACCCCGCTGGAAGCCGTGAGCATATCTGGCCGAAGTGGATTCTTGAGAGAAGGACTTTCGGGCCCTTCCGTCTTAAGCGCGCGGGAGCACCCGACCATACCCTTAACACCGAACTGACAACAAAGGCTGTCTGCCACGGCTGCAATACTGGCTGGATGAGCAAGCTTGAGGCTGCACTTAAACCCATTCTTGAGCCGATGTTTGAAGGCAAGAGTGTCAGCATGGACATCTATCAACAGCAGCTGATCGCACTGTGGATGGTGAAGATGGCTTTCGTGTGGGATTCCACCAAAGGCCGCAACACCGACAACGCATTTTTTCGGCACACTGACGGCACCGCGCTTGCACAACGCATTATGCCACCCTTCACTGCGGTGTGGCTTGCTCACATCGGCGAAGACTACCGGTCCGCGGACGGGCATGACATCACGCTTGAAGAGCCGCCGAAGCGCGTCGGCGGCGGCAACGTAGTGACCATCGTCAATGAGCAATTCGTTGCCCAGATCGTGAGCCTTCGCCCCGACCAGTTGCCCACGGGACCGACGGCTATTCAGCTCGACATTGCCCCAGGCAATTGGAACAACACATTGGTTCGTATTTGGCCGCAGGATAACGCGAATCCGATTAATTGGCCGCCGCCGGCCACACTCACCATCCTCGATTACCTTCTGCTTAGAGATCGTTGGCGCACAGGCGACGAAACCGATCATATTATCCACTTATGATTTTCTAACCAGGCATGCTCCTATCCAAGTTCCGCTTGGACGAGAGCGGGCCAAGTGTGGGTTCATAGCCGCCAAACACGAGCCCGCGATCCGGGCCGCCAGCCGATCCAGAAAAGCTGGCGCAGAGCCGAATTTGCAGAAGTAATATCTGCTTGGGGAACTTTTGAACTTTCCCACGCTCCACAATCGAGGCCTCGGCAACCTCACCTTGATGAGTGGAGGCACTCGCGACTTCGGCTACAATTCCGGTGTGAAGGGTTGGAATGATGGCTCGTTCGATCGAACAATATCCGTCTTTCAAGAAACTGCGAGAATACTGTGAGGCATTGGAGCTTGCTGCGAATTATATACAGGAGAACACGCCGCAAAGAATTCGCGTGGCCTTCATCTTGCTGCACAACATAGCCGAATTGCTTATGTATCGCATCGCAGAAAGAACCTTTGACTACGACGAATTCAGTAGCAAAGTGATACAGCCTCAGTTTTCTAGGACTCTCAAAAAGAAAGTCCGCAGAGAATTTTCCGAGCAAATTAGGTTTATGGTATCGCAGGGTGTGCTCTCAGAGGAGGAAGGCTTTACCCTTCAAATCGCACATGCCTATCGGACTCCTGCGTTTCACCGTGATGATCACAATCCAAAAGCCTTGCAAGCGCTTGCGTGTCTTCTCTATCTGCCAATCTCTACCCTTTTTAAGAAAGCATCGGATGGACGCGGATCAAGTTGTTCTGAAGATGAAAAATCTTGGCTGCAAAGCTATGGAGTGAGTTGCGATTGGATACCAATGTTCGACACAATTAGCGTCGCGCTCGTAACCGCCATTCGATCAAAGATCCGAATAGACTTTAACGGCATCCGATCCGTTTTATGTGACGATCTCGACGAGCGCATCTCACTAGCTGAAGGTAAGATGGGACCCGACGACGAATTGGGCAGCATGGTAAAAGATTGGCCAGTTGCCTTATCCGAGGCCATGTTCTGGAGCAGTTTTGACGAAGAAGCAGCAGGGGTTGATTATTGGGCTCTGAGATGGAAGATCGGAGTTGGGGAAAATGTAACGCCGGAAGAGTATATCAAAGCTGAAAATGACTTCAACACTGAGACACTACGGCAGAAAGCAGAGTTTGTGGCTCCTTTTGAGCTTCGGCAACTGCCTGCGCTGAAAGAGAAGGTCGAAGCGTTAAAGAGCATGACTGATCCTTCAAAGCTTGCAGGCGAATACCACGCGATAGACGGAGAATTAATGAATCTCGAAGGTGCCGTAGAGGATGTACTCACTTCTGTAGATGCGGCGATACAGCATGCAATCGACGTGGCTAGGGGAAAATAGTTCATTTGCGCAGCAAACCGGGAATGCTACGCGATTTTCAGCGAGAATGGTGGGGGACATGGGTAGAACTACTTTCGCTGTCAGTTATCGCCTTTCAAACCAATCGGCAATCGCAGTTGCAACGGTGGGCGCTGCTCCTCAATGCGTTTCATAAAGGTCCGCACATACTCACTGACCAGTGGTGACTTGTTGCTGGCCAGCGTCGCCAAGTGCATTTCGAGACGAATCTGGGAATCGTCAAGAGGGATACTCTTGAATCCACTGTGCACGGCGCGTTCCGCGCCTGTTGGCGTCAACCAGGCCAAGACGCGATTGTCAGTTAGCAAGGCTACGGCATGTTCTTCCTGGCTCACCGAATGGCAAACACCGGCTGGCTCACATTCTGCCCTGATTCGTTGCAAAATCAGGTCGTGCATATGGTGATGAATATTCCGATTGAAGAACACCCAGGGATAAGGGCCAATCTCATGCAGCTTTACGGAGGCTTTCCCTGACAGTGGATGCCCTTCGCGGAACACAATCATGAACGGGTTCGTTGCGAAGCAAGCGGAAGTGATCAGTGCGTTTGGTGGAGGCGATGTGATGATGGCAAGGTCGAGCTCGTGGTGTTGAAGTTTCCCGATCAACTCAAACGAATACGCCGTAACAATCTCGACGGACAGACTTTTGTACAGGCGCAACTCTACGGCGCAAAGGATCTCGATCAAATTGGGAGGATGACACGTCGAAACTCCGATATGCAGCCGATGGGGCGCGTTGTGCTTGGATTCCTGCGCTTCATGCACGGCCCGCCGAAACGCTTGGATACTTTCAGTCGCATGGGCAACAAACGCGCGTCCCGATCCAGTGGTAACAACGCCACCGTTGCCACGCTCGAAGAGACTGGTCTGAATTCGCCGTTCGATTTGTCGGAGTTGTTTACTGAGAGCTGGTTCGCTCATCCTCAGGCGCTTGGCGGCCTGAGTCATATTGCCCTCTTCATGCAGGGCAACGACCAATTCGAGATCGCGGATTCGGAATTGAGCTTCCGTCATGGCGTATCTCCCGCGGCGCACACGAACCCCTGTGCATCACCAAGGCAAGCCGGGAGGCCCCACTACTGGTCACTGATTCCACCCGGAAATGACGGACAATCAGAAAACGGTTTGTACAACCCTCGACCATATCTACTGCGTTTTGACACGCTTATTGCAAATTAGTTTTGCATCCCAAAGAAAAAAGTTATTCCCCCATCCTGGCGGCGCGTCCAGTTGACAAATTCGCCCGGACAAATCTGATCGGACCGGCATCCAATCCCGAAAAGTTATGGCCAACTTCCAAAAAGTTATTGGACAAGCCGCCACTGCTTGAAGCAGGGTAGCGGAAAGGAGCGCTCGGAAATACTCGGCGCTCAACGTCCCCAGAGGAGGTCAGAAGATGAATACCCACACTGACAGACTCGACGAACACATCGCAGTTCCGAAGCGCCCTCCAGCTTCCGAGGTGTTCGTCCCAGAGCCCTTGCTGGACACAGACGAGGCGGCGGCCATCATGCGGATCCACCCAAAAACGCTACAGAAGCTAGCGCGCCGCGGCGTGATTCGCGCCATACAGATCGGCAAAGTCTGGCGTTTCCGCGCATCCACTCTTGAGGAATGGATTCAGGAAAAACTCGCCGGTTGATTGAAATCACATCTCGACCTCTGCCCCGTCTGGCGGTACTCTGGAATCAGTCGTCCGTTGCCGCCTGAACCAGGAGGATTCATGTTTAGGCGAACACGGTATCAACAAGGAAGCGTGCAACGTGAAAAGCGGCGGAGCGGGCCAGATGTTTGGGTCTATCGCTGGTATGAGGTTGGCTCTGACGGCGCAAGCAAGTATCGCAAGGCCATCGTCGGAACCGTATTGACCTTACCCACCGAGGTCGCAGCCCTCAAGGCAGCACATGCGTTGCGCATTGACGCCAACCAACAAACCCCGCAGACAGAAAGTGGGCCAAGCACAATTGCCGAACTCGTAGCGCATTACCGGTTGAAGGAATTGGCCGGCGAGCGCAACGGACGCAAGGCATTTTCCACGCGCGCTTGCTATGAGTGTTATCTGGACAACTGGATATTGCCGCGATGGCAGGATCACAAGTTGGACCAGGTCAAGCCTGTCGCAGTGGAAGCATGGCTCGACAGTATTAAGCGGGCAAGAGGCACACGGGCCAAGATACGGAACATCATGAGTGCGCTCTTTCATCACGCAATGCGATACGAGTGGTTGGATTCCAACCCCATCAAGCTCGTGCGGCAGAGTGCGAAACGGGAACGCACACCAGACGTTCTGGAACTTGAAGAACTCCGACTCCTCCTCACCAAGCTTGAACTTCGGGAGAGGACGCTGGTTCTCCTGGATGCGGCGACGGGACTTCGCGTAAGCGAACTCCTGGCACTGCGCTGGGAGGATGTGGACTTCAAGGCTCTTGAGTTGCGCGTGACACGATCGATTTGGCACCAAGTTGTGGGTGATTGCAAGACCGAAGCTTCGGCAAAGCCAGTTCCTCTCGACAGCTACATGGCCGAGGATCTGCTGCGCTGGCAACGGATGAGCCCCTACCCGATGCCTAGCGATTGGGTTTTTGCCAGTCCGACCATGAAGGGAGAACAACCTTATTGGCCGGACAATTTGATGAAGCGGTACATCCGGCCGGTGGCGCGGAAAGCCGGTATCCATAAACAGGTCGGCTGGCACACATTCCGCCATAGCTTTGGCACTCTGCTCAAAGCGAACGGCGAAGATGTGAAGACCGTCCAGGAGCTTTTACGACACGCGAATAGCCGCATTACCCTGGAGGTCTACACGCAAGCCGTGACATCGAACAAGCGCGCCGCACAAAGCAAGGTTGTAAAAATGATGGTTCCGAACGAGGGTGAAATTCGGACTCAAACGCCCATTCAGGCTGGCCGGTAGAGGCAGTCAAAATCGGAAACCTAAAGCCCGATTTTCCGATGATTTTGGATATGGGCAGAGGTCGTAGGTGAAACGAGGCTTTCTCGCACCCAGATTTTGGAGCGGGTTCAGGCTTATCGCACCTTTATCGAACCCGAGACTTCTGCTTTTTGGGGGTCACCCATCATCCTAAGTGCTTTAGAATGATGGCGGGGACGACGGGGCTCGAACCCGCGACCTCTGCCGTGACAGGGCAGCGCTCTAACCAACTGAGCTACGTCCCCAAACAAAAAACTGTGCCTGCAACTCTATAGCCGGCGAATCCTGAATCTCCACTTCGCCTCGGCACAAAAACAAGTTTATCAGAAACATCGGGCTTTGCGGCGCTGCTCGCCAGCAGTCATCTTCTTTCCTGCGATGCCTGTAGAATTGCCACCTTAAGTTGCAGCCCGCTGCTCGAAAAAGCGCCGTCCTACGCCGACCATGCCGCACGATTCGCACGTCCGGAAGTGACATAACCCATATCCACCGAGATGCCGCGAACGCACTGCAGCAAGTGGTTGGCAATCGAAGGCAGTTTTTGCGCCGTCACCCGAAACGACGGACCTGAAACGCTCACCGCGGCCACCGGTTGACGCTGAGCATCCAGAACAGGCACGGCAATGCAGCGCAGTCCCTCTTCAAACTCCTCATCATCCACCGCGTATCCGCGGCGGCGCGTTTTTTCCATCTCCGTGCGCAAAGCCTCGGCCGTGGCAATTGTGCGATGCGTGAACCGCTCGAACCTCAGCCGCTTGACCACTTCGTTCGCCCGCTCTTCCGGAAGGAACGCCAGAATTGCCTTCCCGACCGAAGTGCAATGGACCGGGTTGCTGGCCCCGATCCTCGTAATCATCCGCACCGAACGAGCCGGCTCAATCTTGTCGATGTAAATTACCCGCGACGCTTCCAGAACGCAAAGATGCGCGGTCTCTTCGGTCTCAGACACCAGCCTGCGAAGATGTGGTTGTGCCCGATCGCGCAGATCGTATTGCTCAATCGCCCGGTTTCCAAAATCGAACAGCCGAAGTCCCAGCCGGAACTTCCCATTCACTGTCCGTTCCACCATGCGGTGCCGTTCCAGCACCATCAAAAAACGATGGGCCGTGCTTTTGTGCAGTTGCAGTGACGAGGCCACTTGCGCCAATCCGAGCGGCGTATCGCTCTCCCCAAGCAGGTCCAACACTGCAAAAGCCCGATCGAGTGCCTGGACTTTGTAGGTTCCTTGCGGTGCCGCGTCTCGCATTTCGGTCCCCCGTTCTGTTTCTTGCCTGTAGAAACAGTTTTTCAAAATGCGGGACACGTGTCAAGGTGTGATACGCGGGACCTGTCTATGCAACTCCATGAATCATCAGGATCTAGTCAGAAACCAACCCAAAAACTGTCGAGACGCTCGATCGAAGACGCGATCTATGCCGGAACCGCGTCCCCTTCTCCAGGCGCCAGGAAGAGATTCTCCTCAAGCCCGTGCTGGCGCGTGTAGAGGTCGTAGTACCGCCCCCCCATCGCGAACAGTTCGGCGTGGCTGCCCCGCTCCACGATCAGACCGCCCTCCACCACCAGAATCTGATCCGCGCGGCGGATTGTCGACAGCCTGTGCGCAATCACAAACGTCGTCCGACCCTGCATCAACTGGTTGAGCCCCGCCTGAATCATCGCCTCCGATTCGGAATCGAGCGAGCTCGTTGCCTCGTCCAGAATCAGAATCCGCGGCTCAGCCAGCAGCGCTCTCGCAATTGAGAGCCTCTGCCGCTGCCCGCCAGAAAGCTTTACGCCCCGTTCGCCCACAATGGTCTCGTACGCATCCGGGAAACGCTCGGCGAATTCATCCACGCGCGCCGTGCGGCAGGCAGACAGAAACTGCTCTTCGGTCGCCTCCGGCCGCGAAAACATGACGTTCTCGCGAATCGATCCATCGAATAGAAACGAGTCCTGCAATACCACGCCCAACTGCGAGCGAAACGTATTCAGATCGACTGTGGCCAGGTCGATTCCGTCAACCAGCACCGCGCCCTTAGACGGCGTGTGAAACGCGCATACCAGGCTGATGACCGTCGACTTGCCCGAACCAGAAGACCCAACGAGAGCCGTCACCGTACCCGGCTTGGCCTCAAAACTGATCCCGTGCAAGACCAGCTTTTCCGGCGTGTACGCAAACTCCACGTCGTCAAACCGCACGTTGCCGTCGATCAGCGGCATCTTCACCGCGCGCCCGGCGCTCTGGTTCTCCTCCAGCTCCGACATGATCTCGTTGGTCCGGTCCAGCCCCGCAAAAGCCTCCGTCAACTGCGTACCGATATTCACCACCTGGAACACAGGCGCAATCATGAAGGCCAGGAACATGTTGTAGCTGAAGTAATCGCCAACGGTCCATGTGCCGTTCAGAACGCTATGGCCGCCAAACCACATCACCAGCCCGGACACCAGTCCAAGCACAGTCGTCGATGCAGACCCAAGCACGCTTGTCATCGTCAGCGTCTTCATCACGTTCTCCAGCAGCCGCTCTACACCCACTGAAAAGACGTTCGCCTCGCGCTCCTCGGCGTGATAACCCTTGATCACGCGCACGCCGCCCAGCGACTCGGTAAGCCGGCCCGTCACTTCGGCGTTGATCTTGCCGCGCTCGCGGAAGATCGGACGAATCGTCTTGAACGCGTACTGCAGAATGAATACAAACGCGCCCATCACGGTAAACACGGTAAGCGTAACCGAGACGCTCAGGTGCATCAGGTAGAGAAACGCCAGCGCCGCGGTAAACATGCCGCCTACAAAGTCCACCAAGCCCGTCCCCACCAGGTTGCGCACGCCCTCCACATCGGTCATGATGCGCGAAACCAGTTGCCCCGTGCGGTTCTCATCGTAGTAGGCCACGGAGAGCAACCCCACATGGCGTTGCACCTGGCGGCGCATCTCGGCAATCAGCCGCTGCCCTGCCTTTGAGAGCAACTGCGTCAGCGAGAACGAAGTGATCGCCTGGATCACCATCGCCGCAAAAACGATCCCAATGATGCGCAGCAGCCACTCCGGATGCGGATGCTGCGGCGAAAGCACCTTGTCGAGCAGCGGCTTTGAGAGGTAGGGCAATGCCAGGCCAGCCACCCGGTTCACGACCATCAGCCCCATGCCAGCAAAGAGCAACCCGATGCGCGGCACAATCAGCGCCCGAACCTGAGGCCAAACCTTTTTCAGTTCGGGTTTCTTCTTGGGCAAATCCGCTTGCCCCATCCGCGCCGCGCGGCCATGTCCCGACCGCTCGGCACGCATCGGCATGCCCATCCCCCCGCCACGCATGGTTCCCATTTGCTAAACCTTCCCCGATCGCCGCGCGGCAATGAACGACCGCACACACAAAATCACATAGATCAACATCAACCCGGCCATCGCGATTTGCGAAGCCAGCGCGATTGCATCCGGCGGCGTGCCTGCCGAAGCGGCGTGGATATAGGCCCACAACGCCCGCCCCCCCGCTCCCAGAAATCCAAGCAACCCAATCGTCACATTGAAGTGCATGAAGAGCTTGCGCCGTCCCTCGTCCGGGCTGATCGCCAGATAGCCGAACAAACCCAGCGCCAACCCAAACCATGTGGGAATCAACGCCGTCGGATGCATGCTTCCTGTTCCCAGGTAGCTAACCAGGCCGAGAGCTACCAGAAGTACTGCAAATACCAGAGTTACCTTTGCCACGCGAGACCTCCATCTTTATGCATGGCAAGGATATCAGTCCAGACGCACAACTCCCCGCCGGCAAGTCACCTTACATTCGATGCTGCCGATGGAGTCGGGATAGTATTTCTTTACCGCTGAATCCGCGCCGACCCGCCCTGTGCAAACGCCTTCACCTGTTCCAGCGTCGCCATCGTCGTATCGCCGGGGTAGGTCGTTAGCAGCGCTCCATGAGCCCAGCCCAACTTGATCGCTTCCTCAGGCGGCTGACCGGCCAGCAGTCCGTAAATGAACCCCGCCGCAAAACCGTCTCCGCCACCCACGCGATCCAGCACATCCAGCTCCGCCGTCGGCGCAGAGTAGGTCTTCCCATCCATCCACGCCACCGCGCTCCAGCTATGGCGGTTGGTCGAGTGCACCTCGCGCAGCGTCGTCGCCACCACCTTCGCCTGCGGTAGCTTCTTCGTCACCTTCTCAATCATGCTGAAGAATACGCTCGGATCCAGCTTCGACTTCGCCGCCACTTCGGGCCCCGCGATGCCCAAACCCATCTGCAGATCTTCTTCGTTGCCCACCAGCACGTCCACGTTCTCCACGATCCTGCCGATCGTCTCCACCGCCTTCGCATTGCCGCCCTGGATATTCCAAAGCTTTGCCCGGTAGTTCAGATCGAACGACGTCACCGCACCCGCTGCCTTAGCTTCCTTCATCATCTCCGCTGCCAACGCAGCCGTTGTTGGCGAAAGCGCCGCAAACAACCCGCCGCAATGCACCCAGCGCACCCCCTGCGCAAAGATCGCCTTCCAGTCAAAATCTCCCGGCTTCAGTTGCGCTCCAGCCTCGTTGCTCCTGTTATAAAAAACCACCGGCGGCCGCACTCCGTAGCCCTGATCGCTATAGACGGTGGCCATGTTCGGCCCAGAAACGCCATCGTGCTTGAAGTTCCTGTAGATCGCCGTTACGCCCATGGCCTTCACCCGTTCGGCAATCAAATCACCTACCGGATAGTCCACCATCGCCGAGCAGATTGCCGTCCGCATCTGGAAACAGTCTGACAAATTCGCGGCCACATTGAACTCACCGCCGCTCACATGTATCCTGCACTCCGTCGCTTTACGAAAAGGAATAATCCCCGTATCGAGCCGATGGATCAGTGCTCCCAACGACAAAAAATCCAACGCGCCCTCTTGGCGAATATTCAATCCATGACTCATCGAGCGTCTTCTCCTGATCTTTGCAACAGCTACTTTATCGATTGGAAACTCCATGGATTATAAATTGGCCTGACCTCCTCGAAAGATCAGCCCGCACTTCCTGCCACCTTCTTCACATCGGCCAGCACCTGGTCCGGCGTCCATTCATTCCCCGGGTAAAACTGCACCACCTTGCCGTCCGCGCCAATCAGCGTCGTCGAGAGCGTATGCGTAATCGTGTCGTTTGCCCCATGCGTAATGCCCACGTCGAAAAACTTCGCCATCTCCAGCAGCACCGGCTCTGTTGTCGTCGCAAAATCCCAATGCGCAAAGGCATTCTTCGCATCGCTGCCGATATAGGTCGCGCCATAAGCCCGCAAACGCTCCGGCGTATCGTGTTCCGGATCGAAGCTCACGCACATCAGGTGCGTCTTGGCGTAGAGCGCCGGGTTCGTCGCCAACTGGTTATTGATGACCGCAAAATTGTGCGTCACCAGCGGACAGAAGTTGGGCAGCGGGCACCGCGTGTAAATAAACGTCAGCAGCAGAATTTTCCCCTTGAACTGCCCCAGGTGAATTGCCCGCCTGTCCTGGTTGTGCAGGCTAAAATCCGGCACCTTATCGCCCGGCGTCGGCACATGATAAATAACCGGTGGCTTGTAATCCGGCCGCGCCTGCCCCACCACGACAATATGATCCAGCACCACCGTCTCTTCCGCGCTCTTCGATACCAACACATCCGCGGTAATCACGTCTCCGGGGTGAAGATCGCTCACGATGTTCGGGTCCTTCAGTTGGTAAGGCATGGTCATTGCGTCCATGAATCCAGGAATCGCCTCATGATCCAGAACCACAATGCCATGCGCCGCATCGGTTGAAACCACTTTGCCGCGCAGGTGGTAAACCGTCACGCCGGCGTTCGACTGTGGGTTTGAATTCTGGCCGGAGTGGCACCCGGCCAACACGACGAATGCAAGAAATGAGGAAGCAATAATTCGGCGCATCACATTGCCAGTGTACAACCGCACAACTGAAAAATTTCTCCTCAAGCACCGCCCAAGCCCAATGGCGTATAACGCTGAAATGGGGTCAATCAACCCAGCCGAACCAGAAATAGCCGCATGGCTGCGCTCCGGCGGCCTTGTCCTCGCAGCCAGCGAACGCGCTGCCCGCGCCCTTGGCTCCACCTTTCATCAAGCCCGCCGCGCTGAAGGCCTCACCGCATGGCCCGCCCCAGCCATCTTCGACTGGCAAACCTTTCTCCGCACTTCTTGGCATGATCGTTCCAGTACCGACAGTCGCCTGCTCCTTGATCCTCTCCAGGAACACTCCATCTGGGAGCAGTCCATCCAGTCCACCATCGCCAGTTCCGGCCAGCAAATTGCAACCCTTCTCGAAGGTCCCCGCAACCGCATGGCTAACCTTGCCATGCAAGCCCACCAACTCCTCTGCGCGTATGCTCCGCAATTCCTCCGGCAAAAAGCCCGCACCGCCTGGCAACAGGACGCCGAAAACTTCAGCCTCTGGCTCGCCGCCTTCGAAGCAACCTGCCGCTCCGAAGACCTCCTCAGTCCCGCTCGCCTGCCTCTCGAGTTGATCCCCCTGCTTGAGGCCGCGCCATCCGCCATCTCCCGGCCACCTCTTCTTCTCGCCGGTTTCGATCGAATCCTCCCCGTCCAGCGACGTCTGTTTGACGCCTGGGGAAGATGGCAAGAAGCCTCCACCGCCGCGCCCGCCCGCGAAGTCCGCAACTACCGCGCCGCCGACACCCAGTCCGAGCTGGCCGCTTGCGCCCTCTGGTGCAAACACCAACTCGCCGCCAATCCAAATGCCAACCTGCTCGTCATCACCCAGAACCTCTCTGAGAGCCGCGGCGAAATCGAACGCGCCTTCCTCAACTACGCCTCCTCTGAAAACTCCGCCTCTCCACTCTTCGAATTTTCGCTAGGCATCCCTCTCTCTCAAGTCACTCTTGCCCGCGGCGCACATCTCCTTCTCCGCTGGCTATCGAGCCCCTCCAAAGACAGCGCCCTTGCCGAAAACGAACTCGACTGGCTCCTCTCAACAGGACAAATCGCCGCCAATCAAGACGAGTCCATCGCTCTCCAATCCCACATGCGCGCCCTTCGCCGCCGCGGCCTTGAGCGCCCCCAATGGCCCTTGAACGCCTTCCTCGATCTCAAAACCAAACACCCGCTGTCTTCTTCCTGGACCGCGCGAATCACGGAAGCGCAGCGAACCCTCGCCGACAAAACACGCCAGCCGCAAAGCCCTCTCGACTGGGCCGAACTCGTTCCCAAGCTTCTCGACGCCGCCGGCTGGCCAGGCGCGCGCCCTCTCTCCAGCATCGAGTTCCAGGCACTCCGCCGCTGGCAGCAAGCCCTCGAGTCCTCTGCCGCGCTCGGCTTCGACGGCCGCCGCATCCGCTGGCCGGAGTTTCTCGCCATCCTCACCCGCGCCCTCGATGAAACCCTCTTCGCCCCCGAGTCCCGCGACGCCCCCATCCAGATCGCCGGCCCCGCCGAATCCGCCGGCCTCACCGCCGACGCCATCTGGTTCATGGGCGCGAGCGAGTCCGCCTGGCCCACCGCAGGGCGCAACCCATCCCCTCCTGCCGCCTGAGTCCAGCGCGAAGCCGCCATGCCCCACGCCACCTCTCAGCTCGATTGGGAACTCGCCCGCGCCGTCTCCCAACGCCTGCTCCGCTCCGCCCCGCAAGTCTGTTTCAGCTACGCCCGCCAAAGCGAAGGCGTTGAAACGCGCCCCTCCCGCCTCATCGCGCAGCTAACTCTCGCCCCTCAGCCTATGCCCACCGAGTTGTCCGCCCCCGCTGCACTCCGAGCCCCTCACAATTCCCTTACGAAGACCTGAGCCGCATTCCCTTCCCGCCCGGCAAAGTCGAGGGCGGAGCCAGCGTCCTCACCTACCAGTCGCAATGCCCTTTCAAAGCTTTCGCCAACGCGCGCCTCGCCGCCCAATCCTGGCAGCCCGCCGAGCCCGCACTCACCGCCGCACAGCGCGGCAACCTGCTCCATGCTGTCCTGCACTCCATTTGGGCCGGACCACCCCTCGGCATCCGCACTCTCCAACAACTTCAGTCCATCGCCAATCGCGCCGAGTTTGTCGCCGCCCACGTTGCCCGCGCCCTACAGCAGAAACTCCTCCCTGGCCTCCGCGACCGCCTGCCCCGCCGCTATCTCGAACTCGAAGAGCAGCGCCTCACACGCCTCATCACTGAGTGGCTCAACTACGAGTCCACCCGCATCGAATTCGAGGTCATTGAAACCGAGGTCGAGCGCCCCATCCAACTTGCCGGCCTCTCCTTCAATCTCCGCCTCGACCGCATCGATCGCCTCACCGATCACTCCCTCCTCGTCATCGACTACAAAACCGGCGCAGTTACGCCCAGGTCCTGGCAACTTCCCCGCCCCGACGACGTGCAACTCCCCCTCTACGCCGGCTTCGCTATCGACGAAGAAGAACTCCTCGGCGGTCTCGTCTTCGCCAAAGTCCGCAGCGGCGACCAGTCCTTCGCGGGCCACGTTGGCGACGCTAGAACCACCCTGTTTCCCAGCCTCACCGCCACCAGCAGCCTCGTCAAAAACAGCCTCACCGCTGAAACACTCATCGATTGGCGGCAAAATATTGACCAGTTGGCACGAGACTTCCTTGCCGGCCATGCCGAAGTCGATCCCCGCGAATATCCAAAAACCTGCGAGCATTGCGGCCTTCAAACTCTCTGCCGCATCGCCGAAAATCGCGCCCTTCTCGATCCCGACGAAGTTGACAACGTGGAGCTCGCCGATGAGTAACCCCGCGCCCAAAACCCCGCCGCCCGATCAAGCCCAGCGCGAGCGCGCACTCGATCCCGCCAACTCCATCCTCGTCCAGGCCCCCGCCGGCTCCGGAAAAACCGACCTCCTCACCCGCCGCTTCCTCCGCCTTCTCACCGAGGTCGAGGACCCCGCCCAGATCGTCGCCATCACCTTCACCAAGGCCGCCGCCGCCGAAATGCGCCACCGCATCTTGACTGAACTCGAAAAGGCCGCCCCGCCCGCAGACCCCGCGACGCCCACCGACCCCTTCTCCATGGAAACCCTGGCCCGCCAGGCTTTGGCCCGCTCTCAAGCCCTCGGCTGGAACCTCCTCGATCAGCCCGCCCAACTTCGCATCTCGACAATCGATTCCTTCTGCCGCGATCTCGCCCTTCAGCAGCCTTTGCTCTCAGGCCTCGGCGATGGACTCGGCATCTACGACCAGCCCGACGAGCTCTATCGCCGAGCCGCCCGCCAGGCGCTCCAGCAAATCGACGGCCCCGATCGCGCGCTCCGCTCCGCCATTGAAGCGCTCCTCCTTTGGCGCGACAACAACTGGCAGGAGATGGAAGACCAACTCGTCGAAATGCTCAAAAGCCGCAACCACTGGATGCACGACTTCGTCCTCGAACACGAACAGGATTGGGACGCCCTCCGCGAGCGCCTTGAACGCCCCTTCGCCAAAGCTATCCAACAATCCCTCTCCGAATTGGGCCAGCTCCTCGACCAGGTCCCCGCCTCGCGCGAACAAGCTCTCGCCCTCGCCCGCTTCGCCTGCCAGCAAGGCGCTGCCGATCGCTTTCAGTCCCTCGCCGAGCAGCCCAATTTTCCTTCCGATTTCACAAATACCGACACTTTGGACGAGGCCCACGCCGCCCATGTTTGCCTCGCCGACCTGCTGCTAACCCTCGATGGCAACTTCCGCAAGACTGTCGACAAACGCCTCGGCTTTCCCGCCGACCGCAAAGCCGAGAAGGCTCAGCTCCTTGCCCTCATCGTTCAACTCGCCGCCGTCCCCACTCTCGAGTCCGCCCTCGCCGCCGTCCGTACTCTCCCCCCAGCCCGCTACTCCGACGAAGACTGGCAAATCGTCCGTGCCTGTTTCACTCTCCTCCGCAACGCCGCCGGCCAGCTCCGCGTCGTCTTTGCAGAAGCTGGCGCAGTCGACTACATTGAAGTCGCCCAGATTGCCCTCAATGTCCTCCAGGACCCCGACGGCCAGCCCACCGACGCCGCTCTCTCCGTCGCCGACAGCATCCACCACATTCTCGTCGACGAGTTTCAAGACACCAGCCGCCGCCAGCACGAACTCCTCCGCCGCCTCATCGCCGCCTGGCCCGAGCGCGAAGGCCGCAGTTGTTTCGTCGTCGGCGACCCCATGCAGTCCATCTACTTCTTCCGCGATGCAGACGCCGAACTCTTCCCCCGCGTCAAAGCCGCCGGCCTTGAAATCCCAGGCACTGGCCCGCTCCTCTTCGACCCCGTCGCCCTCACCTCCAACTTCCGCACCACCCCGCCGCTCGTCAACGAGCTCAACCAAGTCTTCGCCCAGGTCTTCGCGGAGAACGACCGCAGCGGCGTCACCTTCTCCCCAGCCGACCCCGCCCGCATCGGCGAGCCCGCTCCAACCAAACCCTTCGAGCTGCACATCAACTTCGTTCCGCAAATCTCTCGCAACACAATATCTACCACTGATTCCATTGACGCATCAGATCCTCCGCAATCGGCCCAAATCGAAGAAATCCTCGCCCTCATCCAGAGCCACCGCGGCCGCACGGAGCAAGCCCGCATCAGCGGGGACAAATACCGCGTAGCCGTCCTTGGCCGCACCCGCAACGCTCTCGCACCCATTGCCCAGGCCCTCCGCGCCGCGAAGATCCCCTTCCGTTCCGTAGACCTCGAAAAGCTTTCCGCCCGGCCTGAAGTCCTCGACGCCCTCGCCCTGGCCCGCGCCCTTCTCAATCCCATCGACCGCGTAGCCTGGCTCGGCACACTGCGCGCCCCCTGGTGCGGTCTCTCGCTCGCCGACCTGCACACCCTCACCAGCGCCGATAGCCCCGAGCTGCTGGCCCGCCCCATTCCCGAACTACTCGCCGAGCGCCTCCAACTTCTCAGCAACGACGGCCGCCAAGCCGCCAAGCGCCTCCTCGAAGTACTCTCCGTCGCTCCCGCCCTTCGCTTCGCCCAACCAACCGCATCGCTAGGCACATGGCTCCAACAAGTCTGGCTGCGTCTGGGCGGAGCCCAATGCGTCGATCCCACCGCCCTCGCCAACCTCGACCTCCTTTGGCAGAGTCTCGACAGCCTCCCTAACGGCGAGCAGGACCTGCTCGGCCCCGCGCTCGACGCCGCCCTCAAAACCCTCACCGCCCAGCCCGACCCGGAAACCAGCACCGATTGTGGTGTGCAGTTAATGACTATCCACAAATCCAAAGGCCTCGAATTCGAGGTCGTCATCGTCCCCGAGCTACAGGCCGGTTCAAGCCGAGGCAAATCCAGAATGCTCTCCTGGCTTGAGCGCGGCCTTCCCCCTGAAAACTCTGCCCATGAGACCGACGGCTCGCCGGACGTCACCGAGTTCCTCGTCGCCCCCCTGCAATCCAAGGGCGCCGACCGCGGCTCCGCCAAGCAGTGGGTCGATCGCGTGTATGCTGACCGAGAAAAGCAGGAAACCCGCCGCATCCTCTACGTAGCCGCCACCCGCGCCCGCGACCAGCTCCACTTCTTCGCCCAGCCCGCTTGCAAGCAGGACAAAAACGGAGAATGGACTCTCTCCGAACCAAAAGACAGCCTCCTAGCCACCGTCTGGCCCGCCCTGCACCACGAAATCGAACAGCGCTTCGAAGTCTGGAAGTCCGCGATCGCCGAACCTGTCACCGACGCCGAGCCCGCAATCCTGGATTCCCTCGCAGCCTCTGCCGAGTACAACCTGCTCGTCATGCCCGCACCCATCAAGCCCACAATGCTGCGCCGACTCCCACCTGGCTACCGTCTCGCATTGCAACCGACAGGCTCGCTCATCCCGATACAAACAGAGGGTGCCCCCGGTCCGGGGTCCCCACGGACAGGTCTTCTTTCGGGGGGTGGAGATCTCGATTCTGAGACCGGGGATATAGTCGAGTACCAACGTCACGAAGGCGGCCTCCACTCCCGTGCCCTGGGCACCGCCGTTCACTCACTCCTTGAGAGCCTCTCCAACCTCCGCAAGACAAGCGACTGGCCCCAGGCCCGCTCCGCCCTCAAGCAACTCCAACCCCGCATCGCCGCCCAAATCCGCGCTACAGGTATCGACCCCGCCAGGTCCGCAGTCCTCGCCGCCGAAGCCCTCCAACTCGCCCTCGCCGCCTCCAACGACACCACCGGCCAATGGATCCTCTCGCCTCATTCCGGTGAAGCCAGCGAAGCCCGTTGGACCGGCCTCATCGCCGGCGTCCTCCGCACCGTCCAGGTAGACCGCGTCTTCCGCGCCGGCCTCCTACCCCTCTCCACCGGCTCTGAAGCCTGGTGGATCATCGACTACAAAACCGCCCACGCCGACATTCCCGATCCTACCGCTGCCGTGCCCCAGCTCCGCGCAACCTTCGCCCCCCAGCTCAAGACCTACGCCCAGGTACTCCGAAACCTACAGGTCGAAGACGCACCCATCCGCGCCGGCCTCTACTACCCGCGTATGATGCTCTTCGACTGGTGGGAGATCTAAGGGCTCATCCTTAGCCTTCAGGCACTTCTCCGCTTGCGCTTGCGCTTGACTCCAGAACCGCCTTGGATTGCAGCCGCGCACCTCTACAGCCCGTAATACAATGTTCTGGCATTGTCTTCAAAATAGCGTTGTCGGATAACTCAACCGCCAGTTCGAGGAGAATGAATGAGGAAGAAACTACGGGTTGGCTTTGTGTCAATTCAGGATGCTTCGTTGGTCTCCACTTGGTCAGGAACTCCCTTCAGTATTTTGCAAAGCCTGCGCAGGCACCCGGATGTCGATGTCGAGTTGATCAGCCCCTTGGGACAGAATCTCAAGTGGCTTTATCTTCCGCTCATCCTCAAATACAAGGCCTTTCACATGGGCTTCGACTGGCAGCGGGAGGCGTTGAGTCTTCGTTACTTCGCTTCGCGGATTGAGTCCGCGTTTCGAAACAAAAAGCTCGATGTGATCTTTTCGACATCTTCGATTCCTGTAACGCGGTTGGCGACTTCGGTGCCGACGGTGTTCTGGACCGACGGTTACTTTCAAACCATGGAGGACTACTACTAGACGGGTATGACGCAGCGAACCCGAACAGTGGGCCGCCTGCAAGAAGAGACATCGGTGCGCCGCGCGAGTTTTGCCTGCTATTCCTCGGAATGGGCGGCCGACGGAGCCGAGGATATTACAGAGAGGGAACGGGTGAAAGTACTCCCGTTCGGACCAAATCTGCGCACTGAGCACACTCGGCTAGATGTCGAGGAGTGGATTCGAGAACGGCGCAAGGAGCGCCCTCATGAGTGCGTGTTCTTGTTTGTCGGCGTCGACTGGAAACGAAAGGGCGGGGATGTGGCCGTCGAAGCAGCTCGTCGCCTCAATGAGGCGGGCATCGCAACTACGCTGCGGGTGGTTGGCTGCGCTCCGCCCGGACCTACACCGGATTTTGTCGAGCACCTCGGATTCATCGACAAGAACGAGCCGGAAGGATATCGACGTCTGGTGAACCTGTATCGGACATCCGATATATTCATCCTGCCGTCGCGAGCGGAGGCTTTCGGCGTTGTCGTGTCGGAGGCCGCTGCCTTCGGATTGCCTGCGCTCGTTTGTGAGACGGGAGGACTTGCCGAAACCGTGCGCGAGCGCGTAAGTGGCTTCCGCCTGCCACTGGATGATGATGGCACGCTCTTTGCCCAGAGAGCTATGACAATTCTGAGCGAATACGAAACATTTGCAAACAACGCACATGCTGAATTCGAGAATCGGCTGAATTGGGAATCGTCTGTTAACCTTCTGGTGGAACTTCTGAAGCGCGCTGCCAATGACGCTCGTTGACTGGCGCCCTATTGGCGCCTCTCGCAGCACTTTCACAAGCGATTCCGGCAATTGAAGCCCGTAAATGCCGAACCGGATTCCCTCACGCTAACTTCGCGTAGGAAATCCGGCCGGAGTGAATCAGGTTTATAAGATCCCTACTGCAGGTTCTTCATCAAGCTTTCCAGCGCCGCCTTCGGAGGCCGCGTCAGCGACTCCGGCAACGTCCCCAGCGGTTCATCCACCAGGTTCAACTGGTCAACGAATGTTTCCTTCTTCGTATCGATGTAAAACACGCCGGTAAGAATCTCTTCCTTATCCTGCGCCTCCATCAGCGTACGCACCGCATTCGCCTTGTCCGTCGGATCGTAGTCCTCGTGCAACTTGCGCAGCCGCAGATTCGAGCCATCGTGCATTTGCACGTCGTAAACCTGCCCCGAGTCGTAGTCCACGTCGATATCGTCGAAGCTGGCTACAAACCCAATCTCGTTGATCGGCTCGTCGTTCTCCTGCAAAAACTTGTAGCTCTTCGTCGAACCCTCGTGGTCATTGAACGTCACGCATGGGCTGATCACGTCAAGCATCACAGTCCCCTTGTGCGCAATCGCCGCCTTCAGCATCGCAAGCAACTGCTTCTTGTCGCCGCTGAACGAACGCCCCACAAACGTCGCGCCCAGCTGAATCGCCAGCGCGCAAGTATCAATGGCCGGCAGGTCGTTGATCACTCCCGTCTTCAGCTTCGAGCCAATGTCCGCCGTCGCAGAGAATTGCCCTTTCGTCAGCCCGTATACGCCGTTGTCTTCGATGATGTAAATCATCGGCAGATTGCGACGCATCAGATGGACAAACTGCCCCATTCCGATCGACGCCGTATCGCCATCGCCGGAAACGCCCAGTGCCGTCATATGGTGATTGGCCAGAACCGCGCCCGTCGTTACTGAAGGCATGCGCCCATGCACGCTGTTGAACGAGTGCGAGCGATTCATAAAGTAAGCCGGGCTCTTTGACGAGCAGCCAATGCCGCTCATCTTCATTACCCGCTCCGGCTCAACGCCCATCTCGTACATCGCGTCGATGATGCGCTCGGAGATTGCGTTATGCCCGCAGCCCGCGCACAGAGTGCTCTTGCCGCCACGGTATTCAAGAACCGGAAGACCGATATGGTTCACTTTAGGAGTTGGAGTTGCAGTTGCCATCTAGAGGCCCTCCTTGGTCGCAAACTCTTCTGAAATCGTGCGGGCATCCACTGGCAATCCGTTATAGTGCAGAATGCTGCGCAGTTTCGCCACCTGCTCCGCCGGAAGATCCAGCTTGAGAAGGCTTGCCAGTTGCGCGTCGCGATCCTGCTCCACAATGTAAACGCGTTCGTGCTGAGCCACAAAGTCGTGAATCTCGTGCGCAAACGGGTAAGCCCGTATCCGCATATAGTCCACATCCCTGCCATATTCCTTCTTGATCTGGTCCATGCTCTCGCGCAGCGCAAAATCCGTTGTGCCATAAGCCAGGAAACCAATCTTCGAAGTCCCGTTCTTCACCACCACCGGCGCCGGAACCAGCTTGCGCGCGCTCTCAAACTTCCGCGCCAGCCTGTCCATCACCTGCTGATATTCGTCGGGCTTCTCCGTATAGCCCGCCGCATCGTTGTGTCCAGAGCCTCGCGTAAAATACGCCGCCTTCGGATGGTCAGTTCCCGGCAGCGTTCGCCAGCCAACAGCGTCCCCATCCACATCGCGATAGCGCGCAAACCCGCCCAGCTTATCCAGATCTTCCTTCGTCAGCACCTTGCCCCGGTCCAGCGGCTTCTCCGGGTAATCAAACGGCTCCGACATCCAGTTGTTCATGCCCAGGTCAAGATCGGTCAGCACAAACACCGGTGTCTGCAGCCGTTCGGCCAAATCGAATGCCGCGCCGCCCAGTTCAAAGCACTCCTTCACATTTCCCGGCAGCAGGACAATATGCTTCGTGTCGCCATGCGACAAAAACGCAGTCGAAAGCAAATCTGCCTGCGAAGTCCTGGTCGGCATGCCCGTTGAAGGCCCCGTCCGCTGCACATCGAAGATCACGCCCGGCAACTCTGCATAGTAGCCCAGCCCTGTGAACTCGGCCATCAGCGAGATTCCCGGCCCTGAAGTCGCAGTCATCGACCGCGCGCCTGCCCAGCCCGCGCCCAGCACCATGCCAATCGCCGCAAGCTCGTCCTCGGCCTGCACCACGGCAAACGTCGCCTTGCCTTCCGGCGTCACCCGAAACTTCTTGAGCAGATCCGTCGTCGCTTCCACAACGCTCGTCGAAGGCGTAATCGGATACCACGCCACCACCGTCACGCCCGCAAACACCGCGCCCATCCCGCACGCCGCGTTGCCGTCGATGATGATCTTGCCCTTCGTCTCGTCCATCGTCTCGAGGAAGAAGGGGTCCTGCTTGATGAACGTCGTCTGCGCATACTCGAACCCGGCCTTCACCGCGCCAAAATTGAGTTCGAATACTTTCTGCTTCTTCGCGAACTGCTTCTGCAGTCCGCGCTCCACGATGCTGAGATCGATATTCAGGATCTGCGCCACCGCACCCACGTAAACCATGTTTTTTACCAGCTTGCGCAGCTTGGCTTCAGGGCACACCGCGGCCGTGATCTTGTCGAACGGCACCGGGTAGAACACCAGGTCGCCGCGGTATTGCTTCAGGTCAAGCTTCTCTTCGTAGATCGCCACTCCGCCCGTGGGCAGGGCCAGCGCATCCTCGCGGGCTGTATCGGGATTCAGGGCCACCAGCACTTCGGCGTCGCGCTTGCGGGCTACATACCCGTCCTTGCTTGCGCGAATCGTGTACCACGTGGGTAGGCCGGCTATGTTCGACGGGAACAGGTTTTTTCCGCTGACGGGAACTCCCATTCCGAAGATGCTTTTCAGCAGTACGCTATTGGCGGATTGCGAGCCGGACCCGTTCACCGTTGCTACGTTGATGCTGAAATCGTTTGTCACGCGCGGGCGCGCGCTCAGTAAGCCCTGTTCTTGACCCAGGGCCAGGTCTCCAGTCGCCATTTGGCGGGATTCCCTTCAGGTAGATTCTTAAGAAGCGGCGTTTGTATCACGCCCATATGTGATTATAGTCACTTCCGAGCACCACCGTCCCGCTTCCTGACCCGAACGTAACCCCTTTGAGTCCCCACGAAAGTGCTATCCATCACTCCACTTTGCAAACCCAACCCAGCGGCACCTCTGAAGTCTGCGATTAGGGCGGCATTAACCTTCAAAAAATCAGATAAGATTATCTATTTAAACCATTTATAACTTCTGTCCATTTATTTCTAGACGGCCCGGGCCACTCGGACCCGGGCCAGATCCCCCTCCTCTATTTCACCAATTCCCACGCCACTGCAATCTCCTCGTGCCGCGTGCTCCCCGGAACATCCAACGCCCCTAAGTCGATCGCCTTCCCCGCCGTCAGGTTCGACGCCGCATCCAGCACCGTTTGCCGAAGAATCGGGTCCTGCAACCCCACAACGGACTTCTCGTCCGCCACGCTCGTCTGTATCACCTTCGAATGCAGACTTTCCCCGTCCAGCGATGCCTCAATGTTCAGCCCAACATCCTGGTACTGCACCTCTGTGTTCGGAGTTGTGGTGCCGGCAACATCGTAGGACCCGGTTACGATCGGCACTCGACTTCCCTGTTTCAGAGCGGCTTTTCCTCCTGGCTTCACAACCAGGTTGAAATGCTCCACCCCAACAGCCTTGCCGCCGTCCGTTTCGGTAATCGTGTACGTGAGCCGGTACAGCTTTTGCGGCCGGTCCAGATCCGAAATCACTTTCTGCGCAATCGCAAGATCCTCTGCACTGCCGCGAATCGAAATCGCGCTCTGCGTAGGCACTCCATAGATCCTGGCTCTCGATATAGTATTGCGCAATGCGGTCTGAATATCGTTGAACTCATCATGCTGACCCGCATTCACCAAATAAAACGTCTGGTAAACCTCTGGAGCTCTCTGCTCCGCAGGCCTTGGTTCAGGCGCTTTCTGTTCCGCAGGTTTCTGTTCCATAGGCGGCGCCTGCGCCCAAATAGCCGGCACAAACAGCATCTGTGTCAACGCCAGTCCAACGAACACACCAGCGCGCCTCAACCGCCAGGCGGTCTCCTCAAAATGCGATCTCATCTGTTGTTCCTCCGGATCGATTGTCAGAAGAGCGCCAGGCCTGCACCCCGCATTCGACGCCGCAGCCTCTTCTATGCACAAAGACGCCCGCCGTCCCCCACCGCTCGAAACTTTCTCATTCTTCGGTCCGCTCCACCACGGCGGTCGAAGTCTACACTGCTCGCGATCGCACAATCTCGAATCGTTCCTTCATTCGAAGAAACGGCATCTCCAGAAAGCGGTATGAAACTGCGGCAATCGCGATCGTCATCGTAAATCCAACCAAGGCCACGGTAAACGACACCCCGTTCTGCACCACGCGTGGCACAATCTTCCCGGCAAATATCAAGCAAGGCGAGTGGTACACATAAAGCCCATAGGAGATCTTGCCCAGGTAGCGGAGAACCCGCTGTTCTCCCAGCTCAGAAAAACCCAGAAATCCTGCCAGTAAAACCGTAGTCGCCAATCCCACCAGCAGAAACTCGATATAGGTGGTCCCAATCGAACTCACACCACCACCCGTCTGAATCGGATCAAGAACCAGATCCGCCAAAAAGAAAGACAGCAACGCCGAGCAGATGAGCACCAGTCTCGTACCTGAACGGATTTGCGGTGACGCCCCCTTGAGGAACAGGCTCAACCCGGCGCCCAAAACAAAATATTGAAGGTGCACCAGCGAGTTTGCCCAGATGGTTGGCACAATCGCGGCGTTTTCATGGCAAAGGTAGATGAGCGTGAGTTGACTCAGAATCCAACCCATGGCACAGACGATTCCGAGCCTGCGTCGAGTCAGAAAAAGCACCAGAATTGGCCAGACGATGTAAAACTGCTCTTCAACTGAAACACTCCACAAGGGGCCTATACCCGAGGTGAGAGTTCCGTGCCTTGCGGTGTACCAGTTGCCAACCAGAAGCAGATAGGCAACAAGGCCGCGCACAGGAATTGCCCATCCTGGGTGCAGGCGGGAGACGGTAAAACCAAAGCCCAACATCAAAAAATAGAGCGGCCAGATTCGAAGGATCCTGCGAACATAAAATGCCTTCGCATTTACCGTACCGGTTCTCGATTTCTCAACCGTCAGCAACTCGGTAATCAGAAACGCACTTAAGCAGAAAAATACGGGCACTCCAAATGCCCCGGCATTATCAAGTGCGTTCAACCAGTGCGTTGAATCCTCATCCACCGGAATGGCATGGCATAGAAATACCATGAGGAATGCCACGAATCGCATGACGTCCAACTCCGGACGATAAAACCTGGCCCCCGAGTCGGAGCCTGACGACAGGGAGGCACCTGAGCCGGAGTCCGTCGAAGTAGATTCTGCGCGCAAATGGCTATCCAGTTAACTTCTCCCTCTGCGCCACTATCTCACGTGAAATGTCTCCATCCCAAGTAGATTCTTCCTCATCCGCTTGGCCTCCGCCCCTCAACCCTCCGGCCGTGTCCCAACCGCCTTCGCCACAATCGCCAGCTTCGCCGGCATCAGCTCCGGACCGTCAAACCCTTCCTTCACCGCTTCGATCCGTATCTCGCCCGGCCTCTTGCCCGCCTGCAGAATCACCTGCGCCAGCCCGCTGAACAGCGACCTCTTCGGTTCCTTGTCGCTCTCCTGGCAATTAGGATCGCCGTTGCCCACGCCAATCAACTTCCCTGCGCCCGAAACATTAAATCGAATCAAATTGTCCGCCGTCGGCACCGCGCGCCCTTCCTTGTCGAGTACCTCCACCGTCACAAAAGCCAGGTCCTCGCCGTCTGCATTGATCTCCATCCGGTCCGCCGTCAGCCGGATCGCTGCCGCCGGCCCAGTCGTCTCCCGCTTTTCCGTCAGCGCAACCTTGCCGCCCTTGAAGCCCCGCGCCTCAATCGCTCCCTGCTCGTATCGCACCTTCCACTGCACATGCCCCAGGTGCGGAACCTTCTGCTTTCCCTGGCTCCTGCCATTCACAAACAGTTCCACTTCGTCCAGGTTTGTGTACACCCACACAGGAATCTCGTCGCCTTCCCTGCCCTCGAAATTCCAGTGCGGAAACAGGTGCAGCGAAGGCTCATTTCTCCACCAGGCCTTGTAGTAATAAAACGTGTCCTTCGGGAATCCGCACATATCGATGATGCCGAACTGCGAATTGATCGACGGCCATCCGTAAGGCGTCGGCTCGCCGCGATAGTCGAACCCCGTCCATGCAAAGCCGCCCGCTTCCCACTCCCGCGTCGCGTAGAACGTCCACCAATTCTCCGCTGTCTCGCCCCACGGAACCACTGAATCGTAAGCATTCACCGTGTTGCGCAGCTTATCGGTCGTGTAAACACCCCGCGTGGAAATGGCGCTCGACGTCTCCGACCCATAAATCGGCCGCGTCGGATTCGCCTTGTGATACCCATCCGGCCGATCCAGACCGTAATTGAATCCGATAATGTCGAACGCATCGGACACACCCTTCTTGTTGTCCCCGTTCACGGCCGCCGAAACCACTCGCGTCGGATCCAGTTCATGACACCGCTCGACCATCGTCGCCGCGATCTTCGTTCCCTGTTCCGCCATCGCGTCCTGCAACAGCCATTCCTCGTTGCCGATCGACCACAGAATGATGCTCGGCGAATTGCGATAGCGCTTCACCATCGCCTCCAGTTGCGCCAATCCCTCCGGGCTCGAACTCATCTGCCGCGTCTCGCACATCATCATCACGCCCATCCGGTCGCAACCTTCCACCCACTCCGGCGTCGGCGCATTGTGCGAGGTCCGCACCGCGTTGCATCCCATCTCCTTCAACACTCCAAGCCGGAAATATTGCAGCCGGTCCGGCAGCGCCGCGCCCACGCCCGCATGATCCTGGTGGTTGCACGTGCCCTGAATCTTCAGCGATTTATCATTCAGGAAGAATCCCTTGTCGGCATCGAAGCGGAGGAAGCGTACGCCAAAGTTCAACTGCTCCGCGTCGCGCGTCTTGCCGTCCGTCTCCACCGTCACAATTGCTTTATAGAGATTAGGCTCATCCACCGACCACAAAATCGGATCGCTCAGCGGCGCCATCGCTTCAAAACTTGCCTTTCCATCCACCTCGATCCGCTGCGCCGGGGCCTTGGCTGTCGCCACTGTCTTGCCCGCCGCATCCAGAATCTCCCAGCTCACCGCCGCCGACTCAATGTGCCTGCCTTCGTTCTCCACCACCGTGGCAAGTCTCAGGTTCACGGCCTTGCCATCGGTCGCCTCTGGCCGCACTGTACTGTCCCACTTGCCCAGGTGCAGCGGGTCCGTCTTCGCCAGCCAAACATGCCGGTAGATGCCCGCGCCCTCATAAAACCACCCGTCGCCAAAGCTCGCATCCACGCGCAGCACGATGTAGTTCTTCGCGCCATAGTTCAGAAAATCCGTCACATCAAACCGAAACGGCGCATACCCGTTGTTGTTGCGCCCCATAAAGCAACCATTCACAAATACCAGCACGCTGCGAAATGCCCCGTCGAATTCGACCGTAACCCTTCGGCCCAGGTCGCTGGCTGGAATCTCGAACTCCCGCCGGTACCAACCCACGCTGGTCTCCGGATAGCGTCGGCCCAGCGGCTTGAACCCATGCGATGCCTGTTCCTTGTCGTTCACAAACGGCAGCTCCACCGCCCAGTCGTGCGGCAGATTCAGCGCGCGCCACTTCGAATCGTCAAACCCTGCTTTTGAAAACGCAAACTCTCCCGTCTTCGCAAAATCCCCTTGCCCCATCCCGAATCCCAGGTCGCGAGCCGGATCGGTTCCATGCCCGAACATGAACTTCCATCCGAAGTCCATCAGCAACTGCTCGCGCGGAGCCACCGCAGCCAAGGCCTCGGCCGATCCCGCCTCCGGCATTCCCGCCAGCGCCGCCGCGCTCCGTGCCCACGCCGACCGCGCCACTAGCGATGAAGCCGAAACCGCCAATCCAGAACAAATCAATTCCCGGCGAGAAATCCCAGACATTTCAATCCCCTTTTCATCCCTCAAGTCTCGCGGCCATCGAAAGCAAAACCTCCGCCCGGCCGGCAACACTGAACTATAAACCCTCCCCCTGTTCAAAGTAAACGATTTCATTTCTCCCCACTTTGATTCCCTCACCTGCACCACCTTCCCTTAAGATTCGCCGTAATTTGAAGAAGCAACCCATCTCAATTTCCGTGCTACAGTCGTATGCAAATGACGCTGATCTTCACATCTGAACCAAAACTCCCTGGCCTGCGATCTCAGCATCTGCCGCGCAATTCTTTCGCCGGGATTCAATTGACCGAGAGAGCGCATCAGTCATGATCGAACACACGCTCGCAGCCGAGCCCACTCACTCCGTATGGGACCGTTCGCTCGAGCCGCGCCTGCGCATTGAGCCAGGCGACGAAGTCCAGATCGAGTGCGTCGATTCCAGTGGCAGCCAGGTGCGCCCCGGCATGACGGTTGCGGAATTTCTCACCATCGACCGCACCCGCATTCACGCTCTCACCGGCCCCATCTGGATCAATGGAGCGGAGCCTGGCGACGTGCTTGAGATCGAAGTCCTCTCCACGCGTCACGGCGGCTGGGGCTGGTCAAGTGTGATGCCGGGACTCGGCTTTCTCAAGGATCGTTTTCGCGATCCTTATCTTTTCCACTGGCAGCTCGAAGGCGAAACCACCACGTCAATGCACCCCGCCATCGTCCCTTTGCGGCCATTCCTCGGCGTCATGGGTGTCGCGCCGGCTGAAGACGGCAAATTTCGCACCCGTCCCCCGGGCCCCTTTGGCGGAAATCTCGACGTGCGGGAGTTGTGCGCGGGCTCAACGCTCTATCTCCCGGTTTTCAATCCCGGTGCCCTTTTCAGTTGTGGCGACGCCCACGCCGCCCAGGGCGATGGCGAGGTATGCATCAACGGCATCGAGTGCGCTCTCGACGTCACCCTGCGCCTCAATCTTCACAAGCAGCAACCGCTCTCGGGCCCTCTGGTCGAGGCATCGGAAAGCGTCGCCCCCGATTCCACGGCCGACGCATGGGTAGTTGTGGAAACCGGAACCGATCTTGCCGATGCCGCCCGCGCCGCCACCAGCCGCATGATCGATCTGCTCGTCAGCCGATGGGGCTTCAGCGAAGTTCACGCTTACATCCTCTGCAGCGTCGCGCTCAGGTTACGCTTGAGCCAGGTGGTAAATGAACCCGTGCACACCGTGAGCGCAGCCATCAGCAAGCAAATCCTTCCTGACCGCAGACTGTTTCCTCTCTAATGCTTCACCGGAGTCTTGTTCCAAACTCCGGCGCAGCCATGATCGTTCGAGCACAGCAACCGAACGCTCGACCCCATCGTCAAGTTCGCTCTCCCGCGCCGACTATAATGATCCATAAACCTTCTCGTCGCCCGGGTATCCAATTCTGATTGTCTGCCGGCCCTCGAGTTGTTCGCTTGTCTGAGGTCCGTCCCTGAATGATGAACGATGAACTGATCTTCGTCACCGGCGCCACCGGCTTTCTCGGTGTGCGCCTCGTGCGCGAACTCCTCGATCGCAACCCCCAAGCCACCCTCGCGCTCCTCATCCGCGACAGACCCGGTCAGTCCGGAAAGCAACGCGCCGACCTCTTCGTTCCCCTTGAAGATCGCGCCCGCGTTCAGGTCTACTCCGGCGACGTCGGCCTACCCAACTGCGGCCTCGACGACGCCGCGTTCAAACGCCTCACTTCTGAAACCACCCGCGTCATTCACTCCGCCGCCACCGTCCGCTTCGACCACACCCTCGACGAAGCGCGCCGCATCAACGTCGAAGGGACTCGCCGCGTGCTCGACCTTGCCGCGGCCTCGCCCCAGCTTCGCAGCCTGGCGTACGTCGGCACCGCCTATGTGGCCGGAGAACGTTCCGACCTGGTCCGCGAAGACGAGTTAGCCATTGGCCAGGGATACCGCAATACCTACGAGCAGACCAAGGCTGAGGCCGAAGCCCTCGTGCGCGCGCGCCTCGGTTCCATGCCCGGCGTCATCCTCCGGCCCAGCATCATCGTCGGCGACTCGCAGACCGGCGTCACCTCCAGCTTCAAAATGATGTATTGGCCGCTCAAGATCTACGCACGCGGTCTGTGGCGCACCGTCCCCGGCTATCCTGACGCCGTGCTCGACATCGTCCCGGTGGACTTCGTCGCCGCCGCCGTCGCCCGCAGCACCTTTGACCCCGCCGCCCTTGGCAGCACGCTTCACCTCTGCGCCGGGCCGCGCGGCAGCGCCACCATCCAGCAAATCGCCAGCCGTGCCATGGAGTACTTCAACGCACCCGAGCCCCGCTATGTCGACCCCAAGCTCTTTTTCGCCATCGTGCGTCCAATACTCTTTACCACACTTTGGGGGCGTAAGCGCCGCGTGCTCCGCGACGGCCGCGCCTATCGGGACTACTTCACCATGCGTATGCAGTTTGACACCACCAATGCCGAGCGTCTGCTGGAACCGGCCGGCGTGCATCCGCCCCATGTGCTCGACTACCTCGACCGGCTCTTTAACTACTGCGTAGCCAGTGAGTGGGGCCGCAAGCCAGTCTCTGCCCAATGAACATCGTCCAGTCCTTTCGGCTATCGCGCGACCGCAGCGTCACGGTCGCCAACCTTCTCGACGAGTTGCTGCGCAGTAACGGCGATAGCCAGGTCTCCATCGAGAACGATGCTCCCTACCATCTCGCTCAATTTCACGCCGACGTCTGCGCCAAAGATGCGTTTCTCCGCCGCGCCGTCGCTCTCAAGCCCGGCCAGCCCGTCGCCATCTATAGAACCAACGACCGCCAATGTCTTCACTGGTTTCTTGCCATCATCCGCGCCGGTGGCATCGCTGTTCCGCTCAACCCCATGCTTTCGCTCACTGAAGTGCGCCGCATTCTTGAAACCAGCGGCACCGGCATTCTAGTCACTGACAAATCCGTCTTCGAACGCAGCATCGGCACCCGCGACGCCCTGCCCGTGCATACTTGGATCCAATCGGACGATGATGGGGAAACTCTCGATGGATTCCTGCGCGCACCCCACACAAACGCAATTGCCGAATCCCCTTTCCCGCCGACGGCCATCGATTCCTCCGCCACCATCGCCGTGTTTCATACTTCCGGCACCAGCGGATTCCCAAAGGGAGCCGCCCTCTCCAGCCGCGCTCTGCTCGGCGGCCGTGCCTCCACTGCACTGGCCCGGATATTTCTCTCGCACAAAGACCTGGCCCTGATCGCGCTCCCCTGGTCGCACATCATGGCCGTCAGCATCTCCCTCTATGGCCTCATGGCCGGCATTCGCGGCTGCTTTCTTAATCGTTTCGACGTTGAACCCGCGCTTGACGTGATCGAGCGCTACGGCGTCACATCCGTCGTCGGCGTGCCCGCAATGTTTGCCCGCCTTGTCAACAGCAATCCCGATCCGGCCCGCCTCGCAACTGTGCGCCTTTGGCTCTCGGCCAGCGATAGCCTGCCCTCTGAAGTTCGCCAGCGCCTCCGCCAGTTCGGCGCCCTGGCCCGCCTTCCCGGCGGCCGCCGCATTCCCCCCGTCCTGCTCAACGGATACGGCATGGTCGAACTCGGAGGCCTCGCCATGATGGGCATAGAAAGCTCGCTTTTGCCTGGCGTCGGCGACCTCTGTTTCCCCGTACCGCCCTTCAAAATCCGCGTAGCCGGCGAAGATGGCAAGCCCGTCCGGTCCGGTGTAACCGGCGAGTGCCAGATTCGCCGCCGTGGTCTCGCCCCTCATTATTGGAAAGACAAGGTCACCGGCCGGGATCTGATCACCGAAGATGGCTGGCTGCGCACAGGCGATCTGGCAACCCGCAATCGTCTCGGCATGATCCGCCTTGTCGGCCGCATGAAAGATGTGATTAAATCAGGCGGATATTCGGTTTATGTCCGCGAACTCGAAGAAGCCATTGTGGCCCATCCCGCCGTGGCCCACGTTGCTGCCTTCGGCCTGCCCCACAAGGAAAAAGGCGAGTTCCCCGCCGCTGCAGTCGAACTCCACTTGGGCGCCTCAGCCACTGAATCTGATTTGATCGATTGGTGCCGGCAAAATCTCGCACCCTACAAAGCCCCCCGCCGCATCTGGATTCTCGAGCCCGGCGGACTCCCTTACAACCACACCGGCAAACTCCTCCGGCGTGTCCTTCAGGAACGCTTCACCGCAGAAATCGCCCACGAATCCAGCCACCAGCTCAGCGATCAAAACCAGCACTCGGAATTAACCCGCTGACTTGCTGACTCGCTAAACCCGCGAGAGCGGGGCTGACTAGCTAAAAAGTTCCACGGCTACGCGCATGGGTCGAAACTTCCCAATCGCCGACGATGCGCCGGCAACGGAAGCTCAATTTGCAGTGGGGACCTTCGCAGCGTCATCAACGATCACAAATTCCACGTCGGCCTTAACGCTCTCGATCCTCAATCCCAACTGCTCCTGGAGAACCCTCCTCCAAACAGTCAACCCATCGGTGCCCAGCTCGGGTCTGACATCAACGTCGAATTGGTAGACCCCTTGCAGTCCTGTTTTGTCCAGAACAGGGACCTGCTGGCCGCCGGCGATTGCCGGCTCACTGGGACTGGCGGGGGCGGGGATCGATATCTGGGCGGCCAAATATTCAGCGAACTGAGCCATGTCACCCTGGAAATGAAGTCCCGGTCCTGCGGCCGTCGCATTTCCCGGCTCGATGGGATGGATTCGAGGACCACCTTGCGCGACCGTCAATTCGTAGACTCGTGTCTGGCGACTTATCGAATGCGCCCTCAGGTGAAAACGGTCGCTGAGCAGGCCGCGGAGCATCAGGGGAATCTGCTCCCTGGTCGCCCCATCAGGCAAACGCGCAGCAATTTCGTATTCGTTGCGATCGAGCCAGGACGGTCCGATGACCTGATTACGTTGGCAGTGCCAGGCTTCAGCAACAAGGCGTCTGAGCGTGACGTTTCGGCCCGTGAATCCCGTGGAGGAATAAGTGATCTGGTTGTTATAGTCGGGGCCGCCCTCGTGTTGACTGGGCCTGACTGACGCAACCTCGAAGGACGGCTGCCCGGTCTGCGGGTATGCGAATGCGACGACGTTCAGTAAAGCAATCCATGCAATCCGAGACGGTAGCTGCATGCGGTTCAGAATAGCGCAAAATGCGACTCGACGGCCACCGATGGTTTGTCGTCCCAAAAGTTGGGAAACCGCAAACGACCCGAATAAGTCTCGTGAGTGCTCGACCAGCTTCCGGAAGTTTCGATCGCAGGCAAACCGTTCTCATTATTTTAATGATCTGGCGTAACACAAAATCAGTACAGAAATTCGCAATCAAGCCACATGGCTCTAAATCTAAGCCGGTTCCTTATTGCCCGCTTTTAGAAAGCGCGGTTTCAATCGTGCCGCTCACTTGCCCGTTCCCAGCGCCCCAGCCAGCCCTTGCGGCGTAAACATCTTCTCATCCGGCTTCGTGTTGAACTTCACCGAATCAATCGTCAACACCGTCCGCGTCCCATCCTGCACCGTGCGCATCTCCGTGTGCCGCGCGCCCCAGATCCCGCCCTCGCGCTTCAGGTCGGTCGCGTGCAGCACCCGCACCTTCCGCCCCTGCGCATCGTACATCTCCGCAAACAGAATCACCGGCACATCCTGCGCCACCCACTCATACAAGTATTTGTATTGCGAACGCGATGCATCCACCGGCGTCGCTTCCACCTTGTAAGTCTTGTGCCCGTCGATGACCTCGCCACTGCCAATCATGCGGTATGTAAAATCGCCCAGCGCCCGTTCCCCGATATCTTCAAATGTAAAATCCGTCCCAATAAATCGTGCCGACCGCTCCTGCGGAACCACGCTGCGCACCCGATCCGTCGCCGGCGTATAAACATACTCGAGTTCCTGCGCCCCCGGCTGCGTCACTTCGAGCAGTGCAACCCCGCGAATCTCCTTCGGCGCAGTAAACACAACCTCCATCTTGCTGTCGCCCGGCACGCCCAGCCGCCTAAAGATAAACTCCTTCTTCGCGCTGTGCCCCTGGTTGTCAAAGACCTCAAAACTGGCCTTCATCGTGACATCATGCGCCGTGTCCTGCCTGAACACATCTTCCATTACCTTCTGCGCACTCGGTGTCGCATCCGCCGCAAAGCCGTTCGCCACGAAACCCAGCGCCAGCACAGCACTCAACGCCATCGTCTTGCCGCACCTCTGAAATCTATTCATACCCAATCGCCTCAATCACCGGTGCCTTCATCGCATGACGCGCCGGAATCCAGCCGGCCAGCAGCGAAACCGCAACTACCGCCGGGAACGTCTCCAGCACCAACAGCCATGGAAAGTAAAACGGCACATCGTAGCCGGCCAGCACCGTCGACACCGTCCGCGACAAGAATTGTATGTTGAACAGCGCCGCCACAACTCCCACAAACACGCCCACAACCGAAATCGAAAACGCCTCCAGCAACACCATTTTTTGAATCTGCTTTTGATAGCCGCCAATTGCCCGGATAATCCCAAACTCCCGCCGCCGCTCCGCCACTGAAATGATCAGCGTATTCGCAATCCCGACCACCGCAACAATCACGGCAACAACCAGCTGCATATAATTCAACATGAAAAACTTGTCTACCAGCGTCCCAATCCAGGTTCTGAACTCCACGTTAGTGTAGACCAGCGCATGTTCCTGTCCTGCCGTCATCTCCTCAATCTCATGCTTCACGACCGTCGCGTTCGCTCCCGGCTTCAAAGTAATGTCCACAAAGTCCACCGCGTCGTCTTTCCAGTAGCGCTTGTAGACCGCCCGCTCCATGAAAATCGTCCCTTTGTCTGACCGGTAATCCTCCACCATGCCCACAATCGGCAGATCCAGCGGCCCCGTTGGCGTATCGAGATGCACCTGGTCTCCAACCTTCATTCTCCAGCGCGTCGCAAAATTCTTCGAGACCAACACGCCCTCGCCGCGCGGCAAAAGCGTCTCCGCCGTCTTCTTGTTTCCGCCCAGGATGGCACTTTCCGAACGCGTCAGAAACGTCTTCATCTCGATCGCGCAAATCGCGGCCGTGTCCCCGCGATAGGGCACATTCGTGAACCGCACATTTTCCAGATGCTTCACCTCCGGCAGCAAGGCGATCCGGTTCCCCAGGTCCTCGCTGAAGTGGTATGAGGTCGACCGAAGCATCGTCGAAGTCGCCACCATCAAGTCGGCATTCAGCATCTGATGCGTCCAGCGATCGATCATGTTCTTGTAGCTCTGGATGTAGGCCGCCGTCGAGTACACAAACATCAGGCCCACCATCAGCGCCCCAACCGTGGCCGCGCTTCGACGCGGCGATTGGATCATTGCGTCCACGGCCAGCGCCCCCTCCGACCCTCCTGCCCGGTCCATCACGGGACGAATCGCTCGCGCCGACCAGTGCACCATCATCGGCAGCAGCATCGTCAGGCCAATCAGTTGCAGCGCGGCATACGAAAACTGGAAGTCCATTCCTACTCCGGAAGGAGAAAACTCAATCAGCAGCATGCTGATCGCCAGCACCAGCAATCCCAGCGTTGTCCGTCCCCAGCCAAGCGCCGACTCTTTCCGCCGCGACTCAATGTTATGCAGCGCCAAAATCGGATCGAGATACGACGCCGCCCGCGCCGGCATCCATGCGCCTCCCAGCGATGCCGCCATCCCCAGCCCAAACGCGGTCAGTACCAGGTCCGCATGAAGCTTCGGCGCAACCGCGATCGTCACAATTCCGTAAACCGAGGCCGCTATCGACCCCATCGCCTTATTGGCCCCGGCCGCTACAAAGTAACCTAGAACAATTCCCGCGCTCGAGCCGATAATGCCCATCAGCAGCGCTTCGCCCAGGAACATCGCATTAATGTTCCCACGCTCCACACCTACGGCGCGCAGAATTCCGATCTCTTTCCAGCGCTGATTCACCGCAATCGTAAACGAGTTGAAAATGATGTAGACGCCCACCAGCAACGCAATAAAACTGGTAATCATCATCCCCAGCCGCATCGCGGTCAATGCATTCTCCAGAGCCTGCCCCTTCATCTCCGGGCGCATCACGTCGATGCCCGCCGGCAAGCGCGCCTTCAGCCGCTGCTGCAATTCATCCACTGAAACCGAAGGCGCGTTCGTCAGGTCGATACGGTCGAAGTTGTGTCCCCTGTCAAACACAACCTGCGCGGAATAAATATCCATCACCGCAATGTTGCCGCCGAACACCTCGCCAACGCCCGTTGGCTTGAAGATCCCTTCCACCGCGAAATCTTTCTTGCCGTGTGCCGTGAAAATGGGAAAATGATCGCCAATCTTCAATCCATGCCGTTCGGCAAACGCCCGCGAAAGCAGAATCGAATTCGGTTGTGCCAGAAACGTGAGTGGATCGGCGATTTGCGTCTGCGATTTGTCGAATTCATACTGCCGCAACTGCTGGTCGCCCGTCGTATCAACGCCCAGAACCATCAGGTTCCCTTCGTCCTGAAAGGCCGTATGCGCAATCACCTCGATCACCGGCTCGGCAAGTTGCACGCCTGGCGTCGCCCGCACAGTGGCCAACACCTCTTCCGGAAATCCAGCTTCTCCCGCAGAAACCTGAAGTGTTGCTTTGCCCGCCAGCCGCTCTACCGTCAGTGTCAGCGAGTCCAGCAGCGCCGCGTTCGCCGTGCGGATCGCAAAAAACACCGCTACGCCCAGGGCGATGCCCAGGGTTGTCATGGCGACCCGAAGACGATGCGTGCGCCACTGGCGCGACGCGACTTGCCAAAGCGCGCCGATCATCCGATTTCTCTGGAAAGTACCTGGCTGGCGGGCGCATCTTCCTGAATTTTGCCGTCATGCAGAGTCACGATCCGGCTGCAGCAGCTTGCCGCCGCTGCATTATGCGTCACCATCAACAGCGTACTCTGGTACTCCTCTTGCACCTGGTCCAGAAGATGCAGAATCTCATCGCCCGTCGCCGAGTCCAGATTTCCCGTCGGCTCATCGGCCAGCAGTAGAGGCGGGCGGAAGATCAGCGCTCGCGCAATTGCAACCCTCTGCCGCTCCCCACCCGACATCTCATCGGGTCGATGCGTAGCCCGTTTCGCAAGTCCAACATGACCAAGCATCGATGTCGCGCGGCCCTCTGCCTCTTTCTTTGAGAGCCCCTGCAACCGAAGCGGCAATGCCACATTCTCCACCGCTGTCAGCGTCGAAAGCAAATTAAAGGTTTGGAAAATCATCCCGATCTTTTCGCGGCGCAAACGTGTTCGCGCATCGTCGGTCATCCCGGAAAGCTCTGCGCCCTCAACCTTCAACGACCCGGAAGTCGGCTCATCCAGCCCGCAAATCAGGTTCAGAAGTGTAGACTTCCCTGAGCCCGACGGCCCCATTACGGCCACCCGTTCGGCTGGCCCTATCTTCAATGTAATATTGTTCAAGGCCAGGACGGTTCCGCTTGTCCCATAGCTCTTGGTAACGTTAGTCAGCTGTATCATTCACCATCGCCTGCCCATGAAGGCTATCATAATGGGCGTGGCTCACACGGTCATTCCAGACCACTCCTCCGCCCTCGCCAATCCTATGTACACTGGTTGCGTCACGCAACGCCCCGTTCAGCAGGCACCTGCATCACAATAGGATGGCAAACTCCCTCTGAGAGGTTTCATGGCACCGAATCCGCCTTCAACCAACCCCGCCGCGCCCCAGCCCGCCCCTGCCTCTTCCATCGCCCTCGTTGCCTCGCTCGTTCTCGCAGCCTCAGCCTTCGCCCTCTATCTCTTCAAGACCAACCCATCCACCGGAATCTGGTCGCAGGCCTACGACCCCACGGGCCACTGGCGCGTCTCCACCTTCCTCGCCGCTCTGCCCATCGTCGTTCTCCTCGGCGCCATCGCCGTTCTGCGCGTCAAAGCCCACGTTGCGGCATGCGCCGGCCTCATCACCGCGCTTGCCGTCGCCTTCCTCGCCTTCCACATGCCCATGCGCTTAGCGCTCACCGCCGCCGTTTATGGCGCGGGATACGGCCTCTTCCCCGTCTGCTGGATCATCCTCCCCGTTATCTTTCTCTACGACCTCACCATCAAGACCGGCGCCTTCGTCACCCTGCAGGAAAGCCTCACCAACATCACCAGCGACAGCCGCCTGCAACTGCTCCTCATCGCCTTCGCCCTGGGCGCGTTCTTTGAGTCAACAGCGGGCTTCGGCACTCCAGTCGCCGTCTGCGGAGCCATCCTCATCAGCCTCGGCTTCCGCCCCCTGCACGCCGCCGGACTCTCGCTTCTCGCCAACACCGCCCCCGTCGCCTTCGGTGCTCTCGGAACCCCCCTCGTCGCCCTCCAGGGTGTCACCGGCCTCGACCTCCTCCTGCTCACGCGAACCACCTCCATCATCCTCGTCCTCTTCTGCCTCATCGTCCCCTTCTGGGTCATCTGGGTCTATGCCGGCTTCCGCCGCATGATTGAAGTCTGGCCCGCAATCCTCGTCGCCGGCGTCACCTTTTCCTCCGCGCAACTGCTCATGGCCATCTTCTTTGGGCCCACGCTCGTAGGCATCGTCGCCTCTTGTTCCACAATCCTCGCCCTCGTCGTCTTCTTCCGCTTCTGGAAACCCAAATGCACCCTCAACGCCGCCGGCCATGACATCACAAACCAACAGCAAACCAGCTACGACCACTCCTCCGCCAAAGTCTTCAAAGCCTGGATGCCCTGGCTCATCCTCTCCGCCGTCGTCTTCGTCTGGGGAATCCCGCCCCTCTCAAAATCCCTCGGCGCGCTCACAACCCTCAAGTTCAATGTTGCCGGGTTGAACAACCTCATCCAGCGCGTGCCCCCCGTCGTCGCCAGGCCCACATTCGAGTCCGCCGTCTTCACGCTCAACTGGCTCACCGCCACCGGCACCGGCATTCTCGTCGCCGCCCTCATCGCCGGCCTCCTCATGGGACTCGGCCCCGTCACCCTCTTCAAGTGTTTCTTCCGCACCCTCTTCAACATCCGCTTCGCCGTCATCACCATCGCCGCCATGATGGCCATCGGCTACATCACCCGCTACTGCGGCCTCGACGCCACACTCGGCCTCGCCTTCGCCCGCACCGGCTCCCTCTATCCCTTCTTCGGATCATTAATCGGATGGCTCGGCGTAGCCAGCACCGGCTCGGACACCTCGTCCAACGTCCTCTTCGGAAGCCTCCAGGTCATGACCGCCCGCCAAATCGGCGTCTCTCCCATCCTCATGGCCTCCGCAAACTCTGCCGGCGGCGTCATGGGCAAAATGATCGCAGCCCCCAGCATCGTTGTCGCGAGCACCGCCACCCGCACCTACGGCCAAGAGGGATCAATCCTCCGCTACGTCTTCCTCCACAGCCTGGCCCTCGCCTGCCTCGTCGGAGTAGTCGTCTACCTTATGGCCTACATAGCCCCCTTCACCGTCCTGGTCGCCCGCTGACTCGCAGCGCTGAGCCCCAGATTTGACCATCCGAAGCAGATGCGGTACCAGCACGATTCGCGTTTCACGACCTCCCGCTCATCCCATCACAACGAGCGGCTGAAAGAGGGTTCCAGCGACTCGCTTTGCAATGCCAACCAGATCGCGCTGCCCCGCAAAGACTTTGACCATTGCCGCTTGAGAGAACTCGGGCAAGTTGGCCTGCGCGCCATTGCGAAGCCGTCCCAGCGCCTGAGGGTCTCCGGTGACAGACGGGAACTCCGGCAAGAGACTGCGGGGATGCACGCACAAAGACTCGAGCGCCTCGGCAGTTTCCGCGGCGCTCTCCAATTGCTCCAGGGTGTGAGCCTCTGCAAGCGTGAAGACGCCGGCCTGGGTGCGCCGGAGGCTGCTGAGATGCGCGCCGCAGTGGAGCGCCTGGCCCATTTCATGCGCAACCGAGCGCACATAGCCGCCGGCGCTGATGCTCATAGTGAAGCTGGCCTCGGCGTTTTCCAGGGCAACGATCTCAAAGCACGAGATCCGGACCTTTGCCGGCTTCAGATCGACGGGTTTGCCTTCGCGCGCGAGCTTGTAAGCCGGCTTGCCTGCAATCTTCTTGGCGGAGAAGGCCGGGGGCATCTGTTCGGTCTCGCCCAGGAAACGCGCGGCCTCCGTACGCACCGCTTCAAGAGTGACGGTGGGGCCGAGCTCCGGCCAAAGGTCGAGGCCGGCGGGTTGCCCTTCGGCGTCATAGGTGTCGGTAGCGAAGCCGAAGCGGATGGTTCCGGAGTAGCTTTTCTCGGCGGTTGAAAAGTACTGCGCAAGGCGCGTGTATTTGCCCAGCAGCAGCGGCAGGACGCCGGTGGCCATAGGGTCCAGAGTGCCTAGATGGCCGATAGATTTTTCTCCAGTTATTCTGCGCAGGCGATTGACGACGTCGTGGCTGGTCATGCCGCCGGGCTTATCGATTACGAGCAATCCGTTCAAGGTAATGTGTGTCTCCTAGATGACTGTAGAGCATTTGTCCGGAGCGCGCAGAACCGGGGGGCTACCGCATGTGGTTATCGACGGATCCCTTCGAGAGTTAAGCCTGTCCCGAAGCCCCACTCATCGTGAAAAGAACGCAATGAATGAGGCTCTGTTTCCCTACGCTCATGAGGAGCTTTTCGGGGCTGATGCGCAGACCGGCTAACTCCCTGTAGTATTTTCTTCTGCGCGTGTAAGCAAGCCGGACCGCGATGGAGCCGCGAGGACAGGCTCAATCCGGGCTCCGATCGATCCTCGAATTCTGGCCTCCGATTCAGGCCGCGAATGCAGGAGATGACTATGTTGCTGACCTGGGGAATGATTGGGGCGGGAGTGGCCGCGTTGCTGGCCGGAGTGTTTCTTGTCCGGGATCGGTTTGCCGCAGCCGCCGGCGTCAATAAAATTCTGGTGCTTGGACCAGTCGCCGAAGCCGTCGCGCTGGCGATCTTTGCCGCAGAACATTTTCTGGATGCACGCGATCTCTCGACCATTGTGCCGCGCTGGTTGCCGGGAGCCATGTTCTGGACCTATTTCATGGGTGCGGCTCTGCTGGCTGCGGCCATCAGCTTGATCGCCTGGCGGTATGTGCGATGGTCAGCTCCCCTGCTTGCCTTGTTCTTCCTGATCATCGTGGCCACAGTCGACCTGCCCAATCTGCGGGAACATATGCATGAGCGGTTCTTCTGGATTCTCACGATGCGCGAATCGGCCTTCGCCGCGGGGGCGACGGTGCTGGCGGGAAGCCTCTGGTCAGGCCGGCGATCGGCAGGCGCCGCACTCGAGACCGTTGGCCGGCTCATCGTCGCCTGTACCCTCGTCTTCTACGCGATCGAGCACTTTCTCTTCCCCAGGTTCGTGCCCGGGGTTCCGTTGCAGAAGTTGACGCCGGCCTGGGTGCCTGCGCCTGTCTTGCTTGCCTATGTGGTGGGAACAATCTTGCTGGCCGCGGGCGTTGGGTTGATGTTTCGCCGCACCCGCAGAGCAGCGGCCGCGAGTGCGGGCACGGTGCTCGTGCTGCTGACGATTTTCTTCTATGTGCCGATTTTGTTGATGGAGATCCAAACGCCGCTTGCGGTCGAGGGCGTGAACTATGTCGGCGACACGTTGCTCTTCGCTGCAACGGCTCTGTTAGCAGGATTTCCGATTGCAAGCGATCCGGTCGAGGAGAGGTGAAACTCTGAGGGCGTTATGGCGGGGTAGGAATGGACTCGATGCCCCAATTCTTTTTCGTGGGGAACTTTTGCTGCGCCTGGCGCGTAGTCTTACTGGAAAGTGGCGGAGGCTCGAAGATGCTGGTGGCGGATGCACAGAGAGAAGTACGGACTGTGTTTGTCGGAGGATTTTGGGGGCAACTGGTTTCTTCTGCGATCTGGCTGGCATCCGCTGCGCTGGGCACCTGGGCGACCCCGCGCGCTGCGATCCTGGAACTGGTCTTGTGCGGCATCCTGATCTATCCCGCCACGCAATTGCTGCTGCACTTAGCGGGCGGACCTGCTTCCCTGTCGAAAGAGAATCCGCTCGGAAACTTAGCGATGCAGATCGCGTTTACGCTCCCGATGACCATGCTGCTGCTGGCGCCGCTGGGTGCGTTTCGCATGAACTGGTTTTTCCCGGCGTTCATGGTTCTGCTCGGCGCACACTACCTGCCCTTCACTTTCCTCTATGGCATGCGCATGTTCATTCCGCTGTGCGCGACTCTTGTGGTAGGCGGCGTGGTAATTGCAGAATTCTTTTCCGGCTCGTTCAGCACTGGCGGATGGGTCACTGGCCTGACGCTCTTCATCTTTGCCTGGGTCGGCCGGGCCTCTGCCTAAAGCCCGCCCGCTCCCGGTTGCCTTACAAGCGACAGAAACTCCGTGCGGGTTTCTTTCTGGCGGAAGCAGCCAACCATCGCAGAAGTCACGGTTGACGAGTTCTGCTTCTCAATGCCGCGCATCATCATGCACAGATGGCGCGCCTCAATCACTACACCAACGCCTTGTGGCTCAATCGCCTCCTGGATGGAATCGGCAATCTGTCGCGTGAGCCGCTCCTGCACCTGCAAACGGCGGGCAAAGACTTCCACCAAACGAGGAATCTTGCTGAGGCCGATGACCTTTCCCTTGGGGATATAGGCGACGTGCACCTTGCCAAAGAAAGGCAGCATGTGGTGCTCGCAGAGAGAAAACATCTCGATGTCCTTCACGATGACCATCTCGTCGTAGTCGACATCGAACATCGCCTCGTGAAGTATGCGGGCTGGGTCTTCGTTGTAACCCTTGGTGAGGAAGGCCATGGACTTTTCAACGCGCGCGGGCGTTGCCACGAGCCCGTCGCGGGTTGGGTCCTCGCCAAGGCGGCTCAGGATTTCGCGATACATCTCCTGGGTGCTGAATCCGCCGAGCCCCTCGTCGACCTCCGCTGCCCTCGGAATCCGCTTGGTCACTGCAATCGGTTGCGCCATTCTGCTTATCCTCTCACCCTGGGGAACAGGGGTGTGCTGCATTTCAAACTCACTCGCCGCGAAACTCGAAGAAGTTGTTTTCCGTCTCTTCCACGCGGACGTATTCAAGCTTTCCGGCCGGCATGAAATCGTTCAACAGGCCGAAAACCGCTCTACATAGATTCTCGGTGGTCGGCACGCGGTTGGCAAAGAGCGGATCGAGATTGAGGTTCGTGTGGTCAAAGCGATCGGTGACTCTTTTTCGCACCACTTCATCGAGGTCCATGAGATTGATGACCATCCCAGTCTCGGGGTCGACCGGGCCTGCCACCATCACCTCGACAACGTAGTTATGCCCGTGGCCATGGGGGTTATTGCACTTGCCATACGCAGCCTGATTCTGGACTGCCGACAAGCTGTCTGCGTGCAGCCGATGACTGGCGCTGAGTGTGTAGCGGCGGCCGAAGTAGGCGCTCATGCCTGGCCTCTGATACTCCGCAAAAATCTCCGGCGTTTCATAGATGCGCACGCTGGTGAGCTTTGCTCCGCCAGCCGAGGCGATGGCTGGCTCGAGGCGTTTCCATGCGAGATGGCGATGTTCTCGGTAGTGGGAATCAGCTTTGAGCCGGCGAACTCCGCCACTTCAAGGTTCAGGTGGCGATGGTCGTAAGCGGAGAGAACCTGCTGCTCCATCACGTCTTTGAGCCACTTGAGATCGACCACAAAACCGGTAACGGGGTCCGGCTCACCGGCGACCGTAACTTCAAGCGTGTAGTTATGACCGTGGCCATTGCGGTTGGCGCAGCGGCCAAAGACCTGTTCGTTCTTCTCCGCGGTCCAGCTGTCGTTCCAGTAGTAGTGGGAGGCTGAAAAAGTGGCGCGGCGCGTCAAAAAGATCATTTCTACCCCTGTCTAAGAAGATGCTGCGAAGTGGGCTTTGGCTTCATTGGATTAGGGCTTCAGCTCTTGTAGGTGCGGCCCTTCCAGCTTACCTGTTTCAGGATGCGGTGCTGAAACCAGCTGCGGTAAAGCAGCACAACGAAGAGCGGCAGGCCCAGCGGGGTCAGCGCGCAATCGACAAACGGGAAATTCGATTTGGCCACGCGTGCGTAGAAGCGGACCATGGTGCGTACCCAGAGCAAGGCCAGAATCCAGCCTGCGCCAAGCCACTCCAGCGACCGGGCGCCGAGGCGTGCATTCCATAGCTCGATCGCCAGCACCGGCAGCCCGAAGAGCAGCAGAAAATCGAGCGCGCGCCACAAGGACATCGCCAGTGTGTTGTCAAACAGCAACGCCAGGTTTTTCGTCCATCCTTCGATCATCGCGGCGGTGGTGCGGTACATGCGGGTAGCGACGGCATCCTCGGCATAGCGAAACCGCAGACCTACCCGGCGACGTTTGGCCAGGTAAGCGAGCTCCACGTCTTCCAGCACCTTGTCTGCGACGCTCGCGTGTCCGCCCAGCTTGCGGTAAGCCTCGCGTTCCACGAGCAGAAACTGGCCATTAGCCGCGGCGATGCGCTCGTTGGGGTCAGAGACCTTGGCGGGCGGATACGCGAGTGCCAACTCGCAAAAAACGAGAGGCATCAGCGACCGCTGAGCCAGGCCGCGCACGATTTGGCGCGGAGAATAGCTCAACATGCCGGCCTTGTGCCGCTGGGCCTCGTGCATGGCGCGGCGGAGGTTGCCAGGCTCGTGAATCGTGTCAGCGTCGGTAAAGAGCAGCCAACGGCCGCGCGCCTGCTTAGCTGCCGTCCAGATGGCGTTAGCCTTGCCCGTCCAACCGCGCTCCAGCTTCGCAGCTTCCATCACCGAGACCCCCGCGAAGCCGCGGGCGATTTCCGCAGTTTGGTCGCTGGAGTGGTCGTCGACCACAATCAGCTCCCAATCTTTGCCAAGCTCAAAGATCTCTTCGGACTGGCTGACAAGCGACTCGATACAGGCCGCCAGGCAATCGGCTTCGTTGCGCGCCGGAACAATGACCGTAAGCTCGATCAGTTGCTCCGGCTCCGGCTGCGCAAAGACGGTTCCAGCAATCGTCTTGCCTGCCCACTCGCGCCAGTCCACGGGGCCGGCAGGCTCGTCGGAGAGGCCCAGCACCGGTTTATAGCCGGCGGTTTTCGCTGATTCGCCTGAATCAGATGCGTCCTTGCCCATTTCGCTCTACCCCTCGGGCCTTTTGTTCCGGGCCCCGCGCGTGCCCTTTCGTTCGAGGCCTGTCGCTCCGTATTATAAGTATGTGCGGTTTCCTCGTTGGTTTGTCGCTCTATTTCTGCTCCCGCTGGCGCTGGCAACGGCGTGCAACCGCGGCGCCCATCCTGCCCAGACCAATCAGCCTGCGCCCGATTTTACGGTGTCTGACGGCACCACAAGTGTTCACCTGGCAAGCTATCGCGGCAAGGTCGTGCTGCTCAACTTCTGGGCCACCTGGTGCGGCCCCTGCATTGTTGAAATGCCGTCGCTTCTCGAGTTGCACCGTGAGCAGCCCAACCTGGTCATTCTGGCCGTCAGCGTCGACGAAGACCCGGACGCCTACGCCAGCTTCATCGCCCGCCGTCATGTGGACTTGATCACTGTGCGCGACCCCTCTGAATCCGTCGCCAAGCTGTTCCACACCGACATGTGGCCCGAAACCTACGTCATCGACCGCAAAGGCGTGATTCGCAGCAAGTTTGTTGGGGCACAGGATTGGACCAGCCCGGAGATTCAGGCATTCCTGAAAGCGCTTTAGGCGAAGTCAGGATGCATGAGTGGGTTTTCCTGCTTCAGCCTTGCTATCATCTCCATATGACCACGGTAGAGATTCTCTATCGCTTCACCACGCCGCCCACCGAAAGCATGACCTTCGCGCTTGCGGACACCCGCGACGTTTACGGCATTCGCCGCATCACCATCGACTCGGACAAGCGCACGCTGCTGGTTGAGTTCGACGCCACGCGGCTCAATCCGGCCACGGTAACCAAGCTCGTTCGCCTCACCGGCCTCGAGATTGCCGAAGAACTCCCGCTGATTGCGCCGCCACCACCGCCCCAACCCGCGCCGGCAGCCTCGGGCGCGTGATTGCGGTGGAGCACAATCCCTGATAATCTGTCTTAGGTTCTGCATGGAACCTGTGCTTGTGCGCCCGTAGCTCAGCTGGATAGAGCGACTGACTACGAATCAGTAGGTCGGGAGTTCGAATCTCTCCGGGCGCACCACTAAACTCAATAAAATCTATTAGATACACGGACTCAGAAAAGAGGGTCAAAGAATGTTTGCGTCTGTGTCAGCGCTGTGTCAGCAAATCTTCGGATTGACTAAGAACCAGTCAACGGCAAGAAAAGAGATCGGAGGATCGCTCAGTATTTCTTCAGGGGTGGCGCGCCGCGATCAGTTCCAAACTCGGCTCGGTCGAGTGGCACAGCCGGGAGCACATCTTTCGCGCATGGCCCGGTTGTGGGCGCAATCCGCGCGGTATCGACGGCGGGAATCGTGCCGTTCACTTGCTGCACGGGAATGCTTTGCATTGGTTGATTCTTCGTTCTGGCGAATCCTTCCGCCGTGGCCTGGCCCACTGCCTGATTGCTGCCTCTCTGTGTGTTGCCCATTGTGCGATTCCTTTCTCTGGGTTGATGGTTGATGGTTGCTTCCCTGGCTGCGAGTCTTTCCCTGCATTGCCGGGCAGCCTCAGTCAGATGTACATCTTGATGGTGAACAGGCAGGCGCGGGCGATTCCGTGCGGACTTGGAGCGGGGAGGCTCTTCGATCACCTCATCGAAGCCGCCGAAACTCGTATTGTGGATGACATAGAGCGAACGCAGTCCATGGCCCGGATATTGGCAGGATGGGCAATAGTGGGAATTGCCGCTCTCATCGGGCCGCCCGCCGTTCGGACAGATACAGTACGCCTTGACGGGCATCTCTTCGATTGCGCGTGAGCGTTCGCGCTGGCTCTTCCCTGAATGCGTGCATCCCCGCTGTAAAGTCCATGCTTTCCTTTCCGAGAAAATATAGGGGGAGCAGGGTAACTCCCCCTTTCAGGCAAGCAAGCGCCGTGACAGAACAGCGCCGGAGAGCGGAGATGTCGGCCCCGCCGCGTGCCCGAAGTCAATACCTGCCTACAGTGATAGTTCCACTATCGGGCACGGGGTTTTCATACCATGAAGGCAAAGCCGCACTCTTCGGTTTCAGCTTGTCCAGTTTTTTTCTGAATTCCTCAACCGCCTGGCGCGCGTAGGATTCTTCCCAACTCACACGCTCAAGTTCCTGCCCCGCAATGCGCCTTTCGCTCTGCAAGCGATTCAATTCAGCGAAGATTGGCGCAACGGCTTCATCTGCGGCTCTCTGCTCTGCCACACATGCCGCGATGCGCGCTTGCCACTCGGCCTGTGCATCCACGCGATGCGCGCGGCCGCTGTCCCAGCCGGGTACGGGCGGGTTGCGCCGCTCAGCGTCGAGAGCGCTCGCAGCTCCATTCCGGCGGTCAATCGCCTTGAAGTAAACATGCCGTTGTGCCTCAACTTGCGAATCCAGCGCGTCGAATTTTTCTTGCAGCATTCGGCATTGCTCCAACAGAGGCGCGTGTTTCTGTTCGGCCTGGCGCAACTCCTCTTCGGCAATCACACGCTCTTGCTCCTCTATCTCAGCGCGCAACCTTGCCACATGTGCGCGGGCCTGCGTTCAGATCGACGGGCGCGGTCTGTGCGGGTTCCGTGGTGTTCATTGTCTGTTTTCTCCTTTGGGTTATTAGTCCAGGTTATGAAATTGGCCGCGTGGAACTGGGCCAGCCGCTAACGCTTGACACAGTTCATGCAGCCGGTCGCCGCCGGATGTGCTCACTGCCTCCAGCATCACCCGCGCGCGCTCCGTAGGCCGCCCGGCCAATACATCTGCGCACGCTTGCAGCCGTTGATTCTTGGGCAGCGTTGCGCGCTCACCGCTTCTCAGCAAGTAAACGTCCAGCACAACGCCTAACCTTGCCTCCAGCGCCGTCAGACGCTTTACCAGGTCATTCAATCGCATAACTCCGCCTCCAGGTACAGCGGGCCGGGATTGCGTAGAATCTCCCATGCGACCTGAATCAAGTTAGGCGTCCCCGCCGGCAAACTCTCTTGTATCGCCAGCGCGTCAAGATCCCGGTCCAGAATATGCGGGGGACATGGCAGGCCATGCGAGCGATAGTGTTCGCGGGTCATTGCAGCGCCCGCCAGCATTACCTCATCCACCGGGCGAATGCGAGTCTCCAGAGTCACAATCCGTTTTTGAATATTGCGAAGTATCATTTTGCAAGGCCCCTTTCGAGAGCGTCCAAACGTTGCTGCAAATCCTGAATCTCGACAGCCTTCATCAGCGTTTCGAGAAGCCGTGACGCCGCGCTTACCCTGGCCGCTGAGGAGGTCTTGTTATCTCCGGCGATCTTGGACAATATCTCGACTCCCTTCCAGCCTTCGCTGCGCAGCCGGTTGATTGTGCCTTCCAGCAATTCCGCCTTGGCGCGCCCGTATTGCTTTTTGAACCCTTCATGCTTCATCCACCGCTGCAATGTGCGCTTGGATACTCCAGCCTTTGCCGCTGCCTCTCCGATAGTGCGACAGGTCATAAGGCCCTCAATGGCCGCGTCCATCTGGCGTGTTTTGCCCGTGCCTGTCACGTCCTGGCCTCCCGTGGCGTCTTTCCGGCCCGCATCAGCTTGCGCGGATCAATCCATTGCGATGTGTGGCAGCTCCAATAAATCTTGACCTTTTCGCCATCTCGGGCGATCAGTGTCCCGACAATCGCCGGACTGTCTTTGCGCGTTACGCGGTCGCCAATCCTCATACCTGGCCCCCTTCGGGCTCAGCGTGCATCAGCGTGATTGGCCGATGCCGCGAGATATGATCCATGTCGCGCCAGTAGATGACAGCGCGCCCGCGTTCCAGGCGCAGAACCACTCCGGGCTTGCCAAACGGACAGCCCCGTAAATGGACAGCCTCTCCTATGCCGAAAGGCCCAGCGGCCTCGCCTGGGGCATCCTGGGGGCACGAATCGGGCATTGTGGCGTCAAAGTCGAGTTGCGGCTGCTCAATCATCATCATCCTCAAACCATTCCGATGTTTCCGCCGCTATTGCCCTTGCAAGTTCAAAATCCCCCGCGTCGATTGAGTCTGACCACATCTCGGCGGCCAGCCGCTGTAGTTTGGCTTCTTTGAGTGAATCCACGACTGCGGCCCGGTCCCGCTCGGAAAGTGTCGCCGGTCGAACATGGTCAAGGTTCATCGCTCGCCCTCACATTTGCTGACATGGAACTGACACGGAATCGGCATCTCTCTAGAAACGCACAAGGTATTCGTTTCCATTACATTGATAATAGAACACTTGCATTTTTCTACAGATTAACGGGCGACTGATACGGTATCAGTGAAGCGTGTTTTATGGATGGTAAGAGGAATCATTGCGCTGCCCTCCGGGCCCGCTTCTTAATGGCAGGATCGAGCTTCTTCGGCGCGGCCTGAGAGCGTTCGATGGCTTCCAGGTCTTCCCGCAAGATCAAACCAGCCACAAGGCCGTCCGACCCGACTTGGAACCCTTCCCTCCGTAGCGCCGCTGTAAAGGCCCGTCGCGACTCTGGCACAGGCCGCCCGTGGGCCGCGCACCAGCGGGCAGCGTCCAAGTATAGCGAGCCGGTTCCACCCCACCAGCGATCAAGAAACAGGCAGTTTTCGAGCAACCATTCGCCGGGGAGCGCGTCACTCTCCGGCGCGGATTCTGCCTCTTGCTCTGTGCGGGTTCGGAGTAGGGCGATAATCTCCGCCTTGTGTGTGCGCAGCTCTTCCACAAGTGGCATAGCAGCATCCCCTGGCCGGATAACAAGCTCTTCGCCCTCGACTGCGAATCGCCCGCCCGCCGCTTCGATCCGTTGAATGAGTTCCATTGCCGAGTTCACATTCGCACCTCCACAAAAAGCCTTTGCCGGGTTTTCGCAACTGCATCGGAAAGGCGCGCTTTCTCGTCTAAATCCACTTCCCCCCGGTTTACAACCGGAACAACCGGAACAACCCTTTGTTCATGCGGGTCTGAGGCACTTTTTGCAACCGGAACAGAGGGAGGAGTGTTCCGGTTTGAAAAAGCGGTTTTGGACAATAAAGACGCGGGTTGTACCGATGTTCCGGTTTGAATGGGGGGGAGAGCACAATATCGGGACCAAACGTCCTCAAAATCCCCCCGGCGATAGCCTTGCGCTGTCTCAAGCCCCAACCGAATCTTCACCGGATAGATTTTGAAATTCTTGAGTTGCCGCGCCAGATTGTTGGCAGTCAATCCCTTACCGTGGGACCACTCAGCCCACGGGCGGCCTTCAATCTCGCAAAGGTGCTCGGCCATGGTCTTGGATGGAATCTGGTCTGCCGTGCCCCCATCGAAGACGGCTCGAATATCGGCCAGCAAGGTAGCGCCGATGGAGCCATCCTCCGCCCCAGCGCCCTTGAAGACGGTTTGCAAGGCTTCGGTGAGTTTCTGGAGCCATCCATCCCCGGCGAGTTGCGCAATGCACAGCAAAGGCTCTGCAATGTCGTTCTGGCGGTCACTGAGGCTCGCAATCGGCGCGGGTTCAATTGTCTGGAGCAGGTCAGCCGCCCGTCGCGCGGTCCATGCTTCCAATTCCGTCTTGATTGGCATGGCGGCGATCTTCACCGCTCTCTGACGGAAAGGTTCGACAGCCTCCCCCGGTAGCTTCCGGCGCATCTCGATAACGATGGAGCGGCTAGATACCGTGTCTGGAAGTTGCCCGATACCTGCGAAACACTTTGGACAATAAACATTAAAACCCTTCAAGTCAAAATCCTTGCCCACGCACTTGTAGAAGACGCCACCTTTGCGAAACCCTTCATTCAAGATTCCGCGAATCGCCTCCGCGTATTCCTTGTCTCCTCCGAGTTGTGCATCCATTTCGTCCAGAAAGATTGTTGGCTTCTTGGCTTCGATGGTGCGCACTAGGGCGGCAGCGGTCATGCCGCCGGAACGAACAGGCGCGGCTGCAAGAGCCTCCAATGCTTCCATGAGGCGAGACTTTCCGCACGCTCGCTCTGGTGCGGTGATATGGATGTAAGGCGTTGTCTCAGCCGCATCAAAAACGTAAGTGTGTAGTGTCCATGCAGCCATGATTATGGCTTGTTCATCCGTCACAATGATGTAGCGCCGAATCCATGCTCGGCACTGGCGGAGTAACTCAGCCGTGAGTCTGGCCGCGTCCCGCAACGTCATTGACGGCTTTGGCGCGGTGACTGGCGGAGTCCACACTGGCGCGGCCTTCATCTGCTCGAACAATTCAGCAGGAGTGTGCTTTTCCAGAAAGTCGGAAACGTCGCCATGCTCGGCGAGTCCTGGCAGTTCTACCAGGTGAACGGCCTGCGCATACTTCGACACACTGAAACACACTTGCTGCCCATGCTTTCGGCCGGGATCATCATTGTCTTGGAATACGAAAACTTTCTTTCCTGCCAGATATGGTGAATACTCGTCCAGCCACTTGCCGGCGCCGCCGATGTTTGTAGTCGCGGCATAACTGAGCGTGCCGTTTTCATTCGGAAACTCAGCAGCAGCCTTTTCAAGATTGAGCGCGTCTTTCTCGCCTTCCACGATAAGGCCCACATTCGACCGCACCAGCGCCGGAAGGTTGAACGGGACGCGAACAACACCGTCCATATTCCAGGCCCACCCTCCTTTACCATCTGGCCGCCGTTGCCGGAAGTCCTTCGGCTCTGCGTGGCGGAGAGCTTGATAGACCACCTTCCCGGCTGCATCGGTGTAATCGTAGGTTGCAACGATTCGGCCATTCTTCGAGTTGCTGGCCTTTGGCGCATCCCGCCCAATGGTCGCGTTGATTACCGTCCAGCATTCCTCGTCCTGCTTGCCGGTCAGCTTGCGCTCGAAGTCCAACAGGCCGCCGCCGATGCCACATGCATGACAATGCCAAAGCCCCGCCTTCAGGTCCAGGGACATGCTCGGCGTCTTATCGTCATGGAACGGGCAGCGCGCCTGTGCCTTGTCCCGCGCCGGGAGTGAGACTCGTAGGCGTGATTCAAAGTACCTTCGGGACTGCTCGAATGTGGGAGTGAAGGCGGTCACCGTGCCGCCACCTTGCGGCCAGATGCGCGGCCCTGGCGGGTTTCCTGCGACTCAAGCCATTCGATCACCGATGCGCGCCGGTACAGGATTTTGCGGCCTATCGCCACGCGCGGCGGCCCAATGCGCAGAACATGCCAGCGATGAATTGTCCGCTCGGAAACATCCAATTCGCGGGCCAGTTCTGCGGGTTCCAAGTAATCCAATTTGACAAGTGGTGCTACCTGTGCGTTTTCCATAGCCAAAGAGTGCAACAGACAGACACTAAAATCTATGCTTTCGCGCGTCCGGTATCGCATCGCAGACAATTCCCGCGCATAATCCCCAATGTTTATGCGGGTTTGGTGTGGATGCAGATTAGGTCCGCATGATTCCGCGCGGACAAGTTGAAGTCAAATGTTTATCTGTTTTCGGGTCTAACGCTGACACGGTGCTGACACAGGCTGCCTGCATCGAAGATGGAGAAACAGAAAACCCGCATGAATGGCGGGGTTCATGCGGGCTGCGCTCATGGCGATACGCTGATAAAGGGTCAGTGTTTCTAGGCTATTCGATGCGCCTTTTTACACTTTTCTTGCGCGCGTTGTAATCGCTTTCGCACGCCGTCCCTGAATTGCGAATCGTTGTAGGCATCGGGGAATGTATGTCGCCCGTTGCCCTCTTTCGAGTGCTGACGATTCCAGCCTGCGAGTTTCTTCCGACATTCACCCTCCAGGTACTCAATCGGCTTGTAACCGGCCTTATCAAGTTCTGCAACGATCCGGAGATAGTCTTTATCAGCGATTCGCCCATTGATTCCGCGCGGCGCTTTGTAAGTCAACTCGCCCGCGAGTTCATCGAATGCTGATAGCGCGCCATGCACTTCTATGACCCTGAATCGAAGCGCGCGCCCGACAATCTTATATTCCACGTTCGCGAAGAAACCGCAGAGTATCTTGACCCTTTCAGATGCGGACCCGTGTACAGGTAGAATCCATCCGCCGTGCTCATCTCTTGCGCCGTTCCACTCACTGAGCAACTGACTGGGAATGTCAATCGACTCCCATTCGCGGGGAGGACTCTCGACGCGCAATTTTCGTTTCCGGGCAATCTCTCGGATTACATCAGCGAAAGTGCACGGGTACTTCATTGTGAAGCTGACAAGGTCGGAGATGGAATCTCCAGCGCAGATGAACGGATGCTGCCCCGGAGTCCACTTGGAATTTGGAAGCGCAGCCTTGCTCATAATGTCCCCGTCTTCTTCTTCATGCCCGTGTAAATCGTTCCGAATATGTTAGTCGCATCTCGCAGCGCAGCATCCTGCAAGTGGGAATAACGCTGCGTGGTTCTGATTTGAGTGTGTCCAATCAACCCCCCGACAACTTGCAGACTGACTCCCTTGTTCGCAAGATGGCTTGCAAAGTTGTGCCGTAAATCGTGAATGCGCAAGTTGAGCTTGTATCTCGTAATCGTGCGCCGCTTGCCCTTGCGTGTGATTACTTCCACCAGGCCCGCCGCTCGGCAGACTTGTACCCATGGCCGCCGCAGCGAAACGCGCCTATCGCCGCCAGTGAGTTTGCCGCCCTTGCCCGTTCCTTTCAGACCAGGAAATAGCGGGCCGACTGCGCCCTGAGCCCAGAGCCCATGTAGCAATTTGAGAGTTTCAGGACTCAGCGGTACGTGCTCGGTTTTCTTCTGTTTCGTGTGATGGCTAGGCTTTGTCCAGACTCCGCGCTGCAAATCGAATTGCTCCCACGTCGCCTTGAGCACTTCAGCTTCGCGGGAACCCGTGAGCATAAGCAACAGCAGCGCATTGCGCGCGCTCGCGTCCGGGTAGAGCTCAATGGCCTCCCTGAGTTTTTGCATTTGCTCGATGGTCAAGAAACTTTCGCGTTCATCCTCATGGAATTTAGGGATTCCGCGCGCTGGATTGTCCGGCCTCCACTTCCACTCGATTGCAAGGTTGCACATCTTGGACAGCAGCGCCAGAACGCGGTTTGCAAGATAGGGTGTTGGCTTTCGTTGCCCATCTTGCCGATTGAGCGAAATATGCAGCTTTTCAATGTCGCGCTTCGCAATCTCCGTTACACGCATCTGCCCCAGTTTCGGAAGAATGTTCTTGCTGAGCATCCGGCGATCATCGCGTACGCTGGAAGGCCGCTTATGGGCCTCTGCGTATCGCTCCAAGTAATCTTTCGCCAGATCGTCAAGCGTGGGTTCTGTGCTATGCCTGTGCTTTTCCTCTAGCGGGTCCGTGCCCGCGCGAATCTTTTGTTGGAGAGCTAGAGCCTCTCTGCGCGCCGCCTCAGCCGTCAATCCAGGCGCGGGACCATAGCGGCCTACTGTGTAGCGCCGTTGCTTGCCCTTGGAATTGCGGTAATCGAGAAAGAAACTGATAACTCCCGCCGCCGTGATACGCACGCCAAAGCCGGGAACCTGCCCATCCCATTCGATCCGGTTTCCCTCTTCAGGGGCCTTCAATTTCTTAATGGTTTGCTCAGTGATTCGCCTTCGCATCTTCCCTCCCGTGTCAGCACTGTGTCAGCAAAAAACGCGCGTGCATGACTCCCAACGTCTTCCATTGTCAGTGAAGCGTATTTGTATGTCAAGGTAAATAAAAGGCTTGCTATGTAAGTGCTTTTGTTCTGTGTCAGCGCCGCACACTAGGTTAGCTGACTACGAATCAGTAGGTCGGGAGTTCGAATCTCTCCGGGCGCACCACTAAATCCAATAAAACCTAAACGTTACAAAGATTCTAAAAAACCGCTCATATCACCGTGTTTCTCGTGCCGGCGCCAAACAGACTCAAAATACAAAAACCTCTGGATGAAAATCCGCAACAAAAGAAATCGGAGTTTTTCCGCGCTTGTAGTGCCCGTACCCAGGACTTAAAGCTCCGCCGTCCTCGCTTCGGGCCGTTCTCGATCACTCACCCGCTCAAGCCACCAGCCGCGCCCAGGTCATGCGCGTCAGCCCCACAGCAAGAATCGCCAGTTTGGTCCGCAACGGCACCGACGCGCGCCGCGAAAACACGTCGTAATCCGCCCGCTCAATGCGCTTCAGCAGCGCATGATAGACCGCAACCAGCACCTGCATCGCCGGCCGGCTCTCGGGGTCGATAAACGGCAGCAGCGCCTCCGCCGATCGGTAATAGTACTCTGCTCGCTCGGCAATCGATTTGAGCAGTGCGCGCTCGTTCTCGGTCAGCGGCGCGCCCGCAGCTCGATGCAGCAGCGAATCCACCGATACATGATGCGCGGCCAGATCTTCCAGCGGCAGATAAACCCGATTGCGCTCCGCATCCTCGGCCACATCCCGCAGAATATTCGTCAGCTGAAACGCGATCCCCGTTTCCTCAGCAAACCTCTCGGCGCGCTCATCCTTATACCCGAAGATGCGAATGCAGACCAGCCCCACCACCGAAGCCACAAGATAGCAGTAGCGGTAGAGATCGTTGAATGTCGCGTAGGTGTCCGGCGCGCCAGTCTCGGCGCGATCCAGATCCATCGTCACCCCAGCCACCAACTCATCCAGCAGGCTCAATGGAATGCCGAAGCGTTTTGTAGCGTCGCGCACCGCCAGAAAAACCGGATCTTCGGTTCCGGCCCCATCGCACACTGAACGCCATTTGCCCAGCCATTCGTCCAGATGCACGCGACGCTCAGCCGTCGAGAAACTCTCGTCGTCGGCCAGGTCATCGGCCCGCCGCATGAAAGCATAAATAGCGCATATGGCATTGCGCCGCTCTCTGGGCAATGCAATAAAGGCGTAATAAAAATTCTTCGCCTCGCGCCGCGCGATCGCCCGGCACACCGCATACGCTTTGTCGAGCGCAACTCCGTCAGATTTGTTTTCCTTGCTCAAGCCGCCTTCTTTGCCGTTCCCGTCCCCAGGCGAAGAAATGGAAGCGCCTTCCCACTCAGCGCGCGCAGCGCCAGCCCAAGTTTGGTTCGCTTCGAGATTGCCGGCCGAGCGCTCAGCACGTCGTAGTCGCGCTGCTCAATAGCGCGCAAAATCTCCAGCCCGCCCCGGCTGAACAAATCCAGATCGAGCGCCAAATCGCGGTTCACCTTCCCAATTAACGGCAGCCCCTGCTCAAACAGTCCGCGCGCATAATCCACCTCAAACCGCATCAGGGCCCGAAACTCTTCTGTGGCTACTCGCGTCGCAATCGTCTCGTCGCTTACTCCAAATCGCCGCATGTCGTCCTGCGGCAGATAGACGCGGTCCTTCTTCCAATCCACCCGCACATCCTGCCAAAAGTTTGCCAGCTGCAGCGCGGAGCAAGTCGCATCCGAGAGCCGAAAGTTTCCCTCACTCACCTCGCCGCATGCATACAGCACCAGGCGCCCAACCGGATTTGCCGAATAGCGACAATACTCCAGCACCTCGCCCATGGTCCCGTACCGCGTCACCGTCTGATCCTGACGAAACGCCTTCAGCAAATCCGCAAACGGCTCCTTCGGAATCGAGCATGCGCGAATCGTCTCGCTCAGCGCCACAAACACCGGATGACGCGCGCGCCCCTCGTAGCAGGCATCCAACTCGCGTCCCCACAGGTCCAGCAGCGCCAGAGCCTGGTCGGTCGATCCCACCTCGTCGCCCAGATCGTCCGAAACGCGGCAGTACGCATAGATCGAGTGAAAATGCGGCCGTAGAGCCTTGGGCAGAAACCACGAAGCTACATGGAAGTTCTCATAGTGCGATTCGGCCAGCCGCTTGCACCATGCGCGCGCTTCATCCAGCGTCGGCGCGACTTCTGGAATCCGGTACGAAGCCGGCAGCGCAGCCCAGCCACGCGCCAGCAACTCTTCCTCGTCGCCGTCATTTTGATCTCGACGCAGAGCTTCCCTCTCTAGATTGTTCTTGTCCGGCTGCATCGTCGTCGCAGTCATCGCATTCCTCAGGGCACAATCGCCGTCTTGATTTCGCTGCTCCGATTCATCAGCTTCTCAAAGACGCGGTTGAGTTCGTAGAGATGCGCGTGGCCGGTGATAAATGCGCTTGCCTGAAAACGGCCCGAGGCGATCAGCGCAAGCGCCTCGCGGCAAATGGCCGGCGTGTGATGAAACGTGGCGCGCAGCGTAATGTCGCTATAGTGAATGCGATTGGTATCGAGCGTCACCTGCGTATCCGCGGCGCATCCTCCAAAAAAGTTCACCGTGCCGCCTTTGCGAACCAGCTCAACCGCTTCCTGCCACGCCTCAGGTACTCCAACAGCTTCAATCGCAATATCCACGCCGCGGTTCTTTGGAGTCAGCGCCCTGGTATCGCGAATCGCTTTGCGAATACTCGACGTCTGCACCACGTGGGCCGCGCCTAGCTGCTTCGCCGCCTCAACCTGGCCATCGTGCTTCACCAGCGCAATCACTTCGTACCCGGCCAACGCCGCCACATGCAGAATCATCAACCCCAGCGGCCCTCCGCCAATCACGGCCACCGTGTCGCCGGCGCGCGGGCGCGAATCCACGAATCCGTGAACCGCACACGCCAGCGGCTCCGTCAGTGCCGCATGTTCAAGAGGAACGTTGTCGGGCACGCGCAAAGTATTCTTCGAGACGATGCGTTCAGGGATGCGAATGTACTCCGCATAGGCGCCGTTGTTGAACAGCAGATCGTCGCACAGATTCTCCTGGCCGCGCTCGCAAAAATAGCATTGCCCGCAAGGGGCGGAGTTCAGCGCCACCACGCGGTCGCCGGAAGCGAATTCCTCAACCCCCTCGCCAACCTGCACCACCGTTCCCGCCAGCTCATGGCCAAACAAAGCCGGAGGAACAATCATCCGCGCATGGTATCCCCGGCGAAATACCTTCAGATCCGTCCCGCAGGTCAGCGCGGCGCCCACCTGGACGATCAGCTCTCCCGGACGTACCTCTGGAACTGGAACCGTCTCGATGCGGATATCTTCACGGCCGTGAAGTACGGCCGCGCGCATGGTGCTGTGCTTGTGGAGAAACGTGCTTTCGACGGTCCGGCGGCCCAGGCTGACGGCGGATTCGACCGTGTGGCGACCCTTGTCAACCACGGTATCGACGGTGTTCAGCCCTGCTTCGACCACCGTCTCAACGGTGTTCAGGCCTCCCTCGACAACACCTTCGATCGTTTTGCGGCCGCGGAGGATCGCGTCTTTCACAGTACCCGCCATCAAGTCCCTCCTAAGCGGCTCCCCCGCCAAGCACAGGTTCAATCATAATCTTCATCGAGCCCGGCTGCGGATGGGATGCGATTTCGATGGCCTCGACCGCCTGCTCCATTTGAAATCGATGCGAAATCAGCTGCGTCAGATCGAAACCATTCCGGTAGCCGCCCAACACCAGACCTGTTACTTCATCCAGAATCGGAAACGAGGATGAGTAGGAGCCGAGCAGCGTCTTCTCGTCCACGCAAACCGCCGCCGGATCGAAAGTCGCTTCCCCGTGCTGCGTCTGTGCAAACAGCATCACCTTGCCGCCCGGCCTCACCGCATCCATCGCCGTCTTGATCAACCCGTTGCCGCCAACAGCCAGAATCACCGCATCGGCGCCCCGCCCCTCGGTTGCGGCCAATACCCGCTCCACCACATTTTCCGTTCCCGCATGAATCGGTTCCTTTAGCCCAAACCGCGCCGCAATGGCGTGCCGCTCGGCAAACAAATCGGACGTCAGCACCCGCGCTCCCGTGCGCCTGGCTAGCGCAGCGTGCATCAATCCGATCGGCCCCTGCCCGATCACAAGCACCGTATCGTCGGCGGCAAGATTCAGCAGCTTTACGCCCTTCAGCACCGTGTTCAGCGGCTCAATAAAAGCCGCCTGCTCAAACGGAACATCGTCGGGAATATGCACGACTCCCCGATTGGCCACCACAAAATCCATCACCCGGATGTACTCGGCAAACCCGCCGCCCGAAGGCGCAAAACCCGCCGTTACACCCGTCTTCAAGTAGAGCGGGCACTGCGAAGGCGTCCGCTTGCGGCAGTAGTAGCACTCACCGCAAGGCACATGGTGGAATGTCATCACCCGCTCGCCAACGGAGTATTTGGTTACGCCCTCACCGACCTGCACGACCGTGCCAGCCATCTCATGCCCAAAGATGCGCGGCGCGGAGTGCGAACCCATGTGAATCTTCTTCAGATCCGTCCCGCAAATGCCGCAGGTGGCTACTTTGATGAGCAGCTCTCCGGGGCCAATCACGGGCACAGGCACCGTCTCCACGCGCATGTCGTTGATGCCGCGGTAAACCACCGCGCGCATAGTGGATGGAATCTTCGGGGAAGCAGTTGTTTCAAAGTTTGAAATTTGGGTAGCCATTCCGTTTCCTGATGTGACCTCGTTCATCGAGAAAATCGAGCAGCGACTCCGCAATGCTTTGGGAAGCCTGTCTACTATTCTCGCCCATCCGGATGAGTGCAGGCCAGTGCCACGGTCTGGGAAGTACAAAAAACAGCAACCGGCGCGTCTCGAACTGCCCATCCGGAGAAATAAAGCGGTTGAAATCCAGCAAGTTTTCGGTAAACCCGTCGCTCACGCCCTTGAAGCAATAGAACGGAATACCTCGCATACCGGCGAGCCGTGCAACCGCGGTCGCCTCCATATCCACCAGCGCCGCGCCATAGGCCTCAGCCAGGCGCTTCTTCTCTGCCCCATCGGCAACCCGGGGGCTGGTCACCAAAACACATTCGTTCGACCACTGAGCTACTTGAAAACGCTCTCCTGTCTTCGAGTCGATAACGCCGGACACTCTATAGGCTTTCCCCGGCCTCGCATGCTCGTTCAGCGCCCCCACCCAGCCCACCGAAATCACGGAGGTGACCGGTCCGTCCCGCTCCGCTTCAGCAAACGCTCGCGTCGCCGCCTGCTGGCCGGCTCCCGCGGAAGCCGCCACCCACTCCCCTTCATCGAATCGCGAGCGCCACAGATGCACGTCGCCGCGGCGCTCCTGTTCCCAGCCGCGCACCAGTGGCTTCAGTTCGCCCGGCATCGCTGCGATGATGGCTGTTCTCGTCATCTGGCTGGCGCCGCATACCCATGCGCCCGAAACCACTCAATCGCCGCCCGCATCGCCGGATAAACCGGAACAATCCGGAAGCCAAGCTCCTGCTGCGCCCGCGCCGAAGAGGCATACATCTTCTTCCGCCCCATCCGCACCTCTTCAAGCGTGGCCCGCGGCTCCTTGCCTCGTATCCGCCCCGTGATCCACTCCTCAAAAAACGCATACGTCGCCGCAACTGCAAACGGTATCCTGACCGTCGGCGAAGGCAAACCTGTGATCGCTGCCATCTTGTCCAGAATCTGCTTGAGCGTCAGGTTCTCGCCGCCCAGAATATAGCGCCGCCCCGGCTGCCCCTTCGTCAGCGCCGCAACATGAGCCCGCGCCACTTCCTTGACATCCACCAGATTCAGCCCCGTATCCATATACGCCGGAAACTTGCCGTTGAGAAAATCGAGAATAATGCGGCCCGTGGGCGTGGGCTTGCTGTCGTTTGAGCCAATTGGGCTGGTTGGATTCAGAATCATCACCTGCTGCCCTGCTCCAGCCGCCGCAATCGCTTCCTGCTCCGCCAGAAACTTCGACCGCTTGTAGTGCCCCACCATATCGGCCAGCGAAACCGGCGTGTCCTCATTAATGACGATCCCGTCCGTGCGAAAGTGCATGGTGGCCACTGAGGAGGTATAAACCACGCGCGGTACGCCCGCCTCGCGCGCCATCCGCAGCAACTCCCGCGTCCCGTCCACATTGGCGCGGTACATGGCTTGCGGGTCTGGAATCCAGAGCCGGTAGTCGGCGGCTACATGCACCACCGCATCGCACCCCGCCAGCGCGGCCCGCAGCGTCTCCGGCGCACTCAAATCGCCCACATGCGTATCGCCGGCGATGCCTTCGAGATTCTTCAGATTGCTGCTCTTGCGCACCAGCAGGCGCAGGTCTGAGCCTTCGGCCGCCAGCGCATGGGCCACATGATGGCCCACAAAACCGGTCGCGCCTGTAAGGAAAACTTTCATGGATTTGCTGAGTTAGCGGTGTAATCAGTGTAAGTTGATTCTAACTCCGCCAACAAGCGCGAAGCGCTGCTAACCCGCCGCGGCGGGCTAACTCCGCTGGGCCAGCTATTCCAGCGCGTCCGGCACCAGCCCGATGTTCTTCTCGCCGGCCGCCTTCTTTTCGTTATATTTCTTTACCCAGTCTTCCCAATGCTTGCCCGCCGCGCGATCCTTCCCGCTAAACTCCAGCCGCGCAATCTCTGCGTAGCTCAACTTCCGCTTCTCCGGCGCATTGGGCGCAAAGTAGTGCAACCATGAGTCGGCCAGGGTCGCCCCCGTCCGCCGGTCAAACACAAAGGCCTCAATCCGCTCGCCGTTCTTCAGCGTTAGCGTAATGTCGCCCCGATAGCTGAACGCCTTTTCCAGCGCCACGCGCAGCTCAGCCTCGTCCGCCAGATCCGGAATCCAGCCTTCCAGGTTCTCAGCTTCCGTCCCTGGAGCAATCTCCAGCGCTTCAACCTGTTCCAACGTGTACTTCAATACTTCCGCGGTCATACGCCGACTTCCTCCAACGCAGGCTCGGGCTCTTTGATCTTCACCAACGGCGCCGGGCCGTGTGCAGGCTTCGCCGGCGTCTCAAGCAACTTCAGTGCAGCCTTGTCCTTGTATAGGCTAAATGTGCCCTTGGCCATCGCGAAGAAACCCTTCCACGACGAGAAGCCGTCCATCACCGCCGTTCCCTCATATCCGCAGCTCACCATGCAGTTGGCGCACTTCGGATTGCCGCTCGCTGCGCCGTAGTTCTCCCACGTCGTCGAGTCCAGCAGTTCCTGGTAGCTGTCCGCATAACCCTCCTGCATCAGGTAGCAGGGCTTCTGCCAGCCGAAGATGCTGAAGCACGGCATCGACCACGGCGTGCACTCGTAGTGCCGGTCTCCCATCAGGAACTCCAGAAACAGCGGCGACATGTTGAACTTCCACGACGATTTCCGATTCGACAACATCCCTCGGAAAAGTTTCCGCGTCTTCGCACGCCCCATAAAGTGGTCCTGGTCCGGAGCCTTCTCGTAACTGTACCCCGGCGAAATGGTCATCCCTTCCACGCCCATGCCCATCATCTCGTCAAAGAACGCGCGCGTGCTGTTGGGGTCCGCGCCATCGAACAGCGTCGAATTCGTGATCACCCGGAAGCCGCGCTTCCTCGCTTCTTTGATGCCCTCGACAGCGATGTCGTAGCTGCCCTCGCGGCAAACCGAGTAGTCGTGATGCTCGCGCTGCCCATCAATGTGAACCGCAAAAGCAAAATGCACCGACGGCTTGAATTCATCGATCCGGTTCTTCAACTCCAGAGCGTTCGTGCAGAGATAAACAAACCGCTTGCGCGCGACCAGGCCCTCAATAATCTTCGGCATATCCTTGTGCAGCAATGGCTCGCCGCCCGGTACGCAGACAATCGGACACATGATCTCGTCCATCGCCCCCAGGCATTCCTCGACCGTTAGCTGTTTCTTCAGAATGTGGGGTGGATACTGAACTTTTCCGCAACCGGCACAGGCCAAATTGCATCGAAACAGCGGCTCCAGCATCAGTACAAGTGGATACTTCTTGATGCCGGCCATCCTCTTTTTGAGGACGTAGGAAGAGACTGCCCACATCTGGGCTACAGGGATCGCCATACGGTCCAAGACCTCCAAGTGGCTTGTTTAGAACGCGCCGGCTGGTTCCTCGGTATCAGCCCCGATGCCCGCGCACGGGGAAATGCGTGGCACCTGTGACGCAGGCCGAAAAACACCAAAAAACTGCCCGGATTTCGCGATTATACTCTCGCAAACCATCCCTGCAACCGGATGTCCAGGACAAATTTCGCGCCAGAGCCCCCTCTGGTAATACCTATAGCAATTCCAGATTTGGTATAACTCGAACGCAAATCGCCAAGTTGCGCGACCAGCAGGGAGCGGCAACCTCGCGGGAATTCCGCCAGCGCACGGTAATCCTGGAGTTGCTCTAGACCCGGGTCTCCTCAAGCTCGCGGCCAGGTTGGCCAATCTGCACCAGGGTCGCCGTCCCATGCGGCGCGGGCTCGTTCAGCAGGTTCAAGGCGTGCTGGTCAGGATAAAGGCTGAAGGTCCCGCGAATCATGCTCATAAAGCCCTTCAGCGATCCAAATCCATCCATCACCGCCGTAGGTTCGTAGCCGCAGCTCACCATGCAGTTGGCGCACTTCGGGTTTCCGCTCGCCGCGCCGTACTCTTCCCATTGCGTGGTCTCGAGCAACTCCTTGAACGTATCCACGTAGCCGTCCTGCAACAGATAGCAAGGCCGCTGCCAGCCGAAGATGTTGTAAGCTGGCGAACCCCAAGGCGTGCACTCGTACTTCTTGTCGCCCATCAGGAACTCAAGAAACAAAGGCGACATATTGAACTTCCAGGTCGGCTTGCGGTTCGAAAGAATCGCGCGGAACAGCCGCCGCACCCGAGCGCGGCCCATAAAGTGGCTCTGGTCGGGCGCCTTCTCATAGCTGTAGCCCGGCGACAGAACAATCCCTTCCACGCCCATGTCCATCACCTCATCAAAGAAGGCGCGGACGCCATTCGGTTCTGTCCCGTCAAAGAATGTGGCATTCGTTGTTACGCGGAACCCGCGCTTCACGGCTTCCTTGATTCCCTCAACCGCAATGTCCCAACCACCTTCGCGGCAGACTGAAAAATCATGATGCTCGCGCTGCCCGTCCAGGTGAACGGAGAACGTGAGGTACTTCGACGGCGTAAACTCCGGCAGCCGGCGCTTGAGTTCCAGCGCATTCGTGCATAGGTAGATGTACTTCTTGCGCGCGATCAGCCCGTTCACAATCTCCACAATCTGCGGATGCAGCAGCGGTTCGCCGCCGGGAATCGACACCATCGGCGCGCCGCATTCCTCCACCGCGGCAAAGCACTCCTCGGGAGAAAGCTGCTTTTTCAAAATATGCGGCGGATACTGCACCTTTCCGCACCCGGCGCACGCCAGGTTGCAGCGGAAAAGAGGCTCCAGCATCAGCACCAGGGGATAGCGCTTGTTGCCTGCGAGCCTCTTCTTCAAGACGTAGGTTGCAACCGTCCACATCTGAGAGATCGGAACTGCCATTTTAAAATCGCCTCCAGCGCCTTCAGCGGCGCAGTTCATAAATAAGATGATGAGCCGCCAGTTTTCGTTCACTGGCCAAGACCACGTTCCGTCCAAAAAACATCCGACCACTCTGCTTTAAGGAAACGGCTGTCACCCCGAAGCTAAAAGCCGGAAGCAGCCTTCTCCATCGCCCGCCGGTAGGTCGTCAAAGCAAGCAGCGGAAAATACTGGCGGTACATGTCGTAGGACAGGTAAAAAACCCTGGGGAAACCTGTCCCGGTAATAATGTTTTGCCGCGTCGGTCCTGCACCCATCGACTCGTCCCAACTGCCATCGGCCAATTGCCGCGTCAGCAGCCAGCGCACGCCCTTCGCTACCGAGTCCGACCGATCATCCCCCGCGGCCAGCAGTCCAAGCATGGCCCAGGCTGTCTGCGACGGCGTACTCAATCCAATCCCGCGCGTATTCGGGTCATCGTAACTGCCGCAGGTTTCGCCCCATCCGCCATCGGGATTCTGCACCATCCGCAGCCACTCCGCCGCCTGCTGCACCTCGGGCTCGAGATGGTCCACACCGATCGCATCCAGTCCCCGCAGCACCAGAAACGTGCCGTAAATGTAGTTCACGCCCCAGCGCCCAAACCAGCTTCCGTCCGGCTCCTGCTCGCTGAAAATAAACTTGATCGCCTTCTCCACGCGCTTGTCTTCGCGCGTATACCCGTAGCCGGCCAGCATCTCCAGAATTCTTCCCGTAATGTCTACCGTCGGCGGATCGAGCATCGCGTTGTGATCCGCAAACGGAATGTACTGGAAGATCATCTTGGTGTTGTCTTTGTCAAAGCTGCCCCAGCCCCCGTTGCGGCACTGCATGGCAAACTCCCACTCAATAGCGCGCTCGGCAACCTGGTGCTGATACCGCTCGCGCGGATTGTCCACCTTGTTCAGCGCCAGAAGCACCTGCGCCGTATCGTCCGTGTCCGGATAAAACTCGTTATTGAACTCGAAGTACCAGCCGCCCGGCTCCGTCTTCGGAACCTTGACCGCCCAGTCGCCCTTGTGCCGGACTTCCTTGGCCAGCATCCAGTCGGCAGCCTTCACCAGCCTCGGATCGTTGCGGGCCACGCCCGCCTCGCCCAGCGCATAACACAGCCTGCGCCGTGTCCCACACGGGCGAAGCGCAGGGCTGCATTCTGAAGGTCGGCTCCGGCATATCCGCCGTTGGCTCCTGCTCAATCCCCAACTTTTCAAACTCGTCGCGCGCGCGAATCACCTGCGGATCGTCTTCCGAATACCCCAGGCAGCGCAGCGCAATAATCGCATTCAGCATGGCCGGATAAATTGCGCCCAGCCCGTCCGTCATCTCCAGCCGCTCCAGCAGCCACCTCTCCGCTTTGCGCATCGCGATCGTGCGCACCGGGCGCAGATGAACCGCTTCGGCCCAATGCATCATCCGGTCCAGAGCGATAAAGAAATTCCGCCACGAGAACAAGCGCTTGCGGTCCCTGCGCAGACGAAGGATCGAGTTCGCCCGTCCGCCCACAAACAGTTCGTCGATCCCCTGCTCGGGCGGAATCCTCTTGTACGGCTTCTTCGCGTAAATGATCGCCAACGGCACAAGAATCGATCGCGACCACGCCGAGATCTCGTAGATATTGAAGTAGAACCAGTTGGGAAAAAGAACAATCTCCGGCGGAATGGCCGGCACCGCATCGTAGTCGTACTGACCCAACCCGCACAGGTACATCTTGGTGAAGGTATTGCACTCGACGACGCCGCCGTGCGCCAGAACCCATTCCCGGCATTTCACCAGCCGTGGATCGTCCGGCCCCACTCCCATCAGCTTGGCTGAAAAATAGCACTTCACAGAGAGTGAAATATTCCCCGGCCCGCCTGGATAGATGCTCCAGCTTCCATCCTCGTTCTGGTAGCGCATCATCTCAGTCAGTGCGCGCTTCAGACGTTCCGGATCGCCGCTCTCCAGCTGCGTGTGCAGATAGATGTAGTCGGCCTCGAGCATCGCGTCGGCTTCGAGCTCGCCGCACCAGTAGCCTTCCGGGTGTTGCAGGGAGAAGAGAAAGTCCCGCGACTTTTCGACCGCCGACTCCACGTCTGCCAGATCAGCATCGATTCTGCCGAACCTGGGCGCAGTGGATTGTGTCTTCACTTTTTCTAAACTCATGCGGTTCAAAACGCCTCAGCTCTCACAACAAAATCAAGATCCGCATCGCCCCGGATAGATTGCCCGTTCAAACCGAACGGGCCAAAGGAATGATCGAGGGGCACAGCCTTCTCTGATTTAGATGCCTCTGAGTACCCTTTGGTAGCGAATATCTCGAGTCCCAATTCCAACCCCTGGAACTCAAGTTCAGCGTACCGGGACCGCTTCTTCTCCACCGGCGCTGCCAATCGCCTGAACAATCTCAGGCGGCAGGCCGAAACGAACATTTTCAGGCATGACTTCTACCTCTTCGACGCTCGTATACCCGTTTTGACGCAAATAATTCACCACGTCTTCTACCAGCACCTCGGGGGCAGAAGCGCCCGCCGTCACCGCAACCGTGTTCACACCAACTAGCCACTCCGGGTTAATCGCCTGCGAGTTATCAATCAGGTACCCAATTGTCCCCAGGTTCCGAGATACCTCCACCAGACGATTTGAATTGGAACTGTTCGTCGAACCCACCACCAGCACCAGCCCCGCGTCGTGCGCCACATTCCGCACCGCTACCTGGCGATTCTCCGTCGCATAGCAAATATCCTGCGAGTGCGGTCCCACGATATTCGGAAACTTGATCTTCAACGCGTGAATAATGTCCCGCGCCTCATCCAGCGAGAGCGTGGTCTGCGTCAAATAAGCCACCCGATCCGGGTTCGGAACCTTGAGCTCACCCACCTCGGCCACATTCGACACTACCTGGGTCACTTCGGGCGCTTCGCCCAGCGTCCCCTCGATCTCGTCGTGGTCCCGGTGCCCGATCAGCACCAGAGAATAGCCCTGCTTGGCAAACTTCACCGCCTCGATATGCACCTTGGTCACCAGCGGGCAGGTCGCGTCGATCACCTTCAGATTGCGCCCCCTGCTGGTCTCGCGAACAGCCGGCGAAACACCATGGGCCGAATAGATCACCCGCTGCCCGTCCGGCACGTCGTCAATCTCATGAACAAAGATGGCGCCTTTTTCCGCCAACTCATTCACAACATAGCGGTTATGGACAATCTCCCGGCGCACATAGATGGGCGCGCCAAAGGTCTCCAATGCGATCCTCACAACGTCGATCGCGCGCACCACTCCGGCGCAAAAGCCTCGCGGCTTCAGCAGCAAAACCCTCTTCTGGCTGGGGGAAGTCCCGGCGGCGTTACCGTTTGGGATGGATTCTAGGGCAGTTGTAGTCACATTCACCAGTATACCAACCACTGAGTTGAAACGACAGCAGAGAAACAAGAGAGCAGCCGCCTCATAAACCCCTCCAGAAAAGACGCCAACTTGCTAACCCGCTATCCCGCTCGTGCGGGGACCAATTTGCTGCCTCTACCTCACCCATCGGGCCGGAACACCTTGCCTCGATTCGCCAACCAGCCGCTCTTGATCCGTTCATCAATCACCCGCGCTGATCACTATAGCTCTGTATTCCCATTCACCGCACGGGATACTGAATCATGAAAAAGATCCTGTTAGCCCTCGTGCTCGTCTTCTGCTTCGCAGTCCCCTATGCGGCGCAGGCGCAGGTGGTCGTCGTAATCCATCATCGTCACCACCACCACCACCGTCATCATCACCCAGACCAGAATCCCCACCTCGCCCAGTAACCACTCTCCCATCCCGCAGTCCCACCCTTGCCGCGCTTCTCTGCTCTTGAAAAGCAACGTCAGGGATGGGGCGCGCGGTTCCGTTGCTGGAATCGAAAGACAAAGAACATCCTAGACATCGACCGTCTCTGAGCCTTGAACGAACATTAGCAGCCGAGCTTGTCGCAGACCTGCGCCGGTGTAGCATTTATCCAGGCAGGAAAGGTGCTCCCTAATGAGTGAGATCATCTTTGAAGTCCGAGAAGACGAAGTCGACGGCGGCTACACTGCTTCTGCTCTCGGCTACGGAATCCATACTCAGGGGAACTCCGTCGAGGAGCTGCGCACGATGGTCAAGGACGCCGTCCGCGTCTATTTTGACGAAACCATGGAAGCGCCAAAGATCATCCGTCTCCACTTCGTCCGCGACGACGTTCTGGCCTGATGAAGCTTACTCGCGACGTCGACGGGCCTCAACTAGTCAAGGCACTTGCTGTTTGGGCTATGAGGTAACGCGCCAAACCGGCTCCCATATCCCCATAACCACAACGAGAGACGGCGAGAATCACGAAGTTATCCCGCACCATCACCCTCTTAAAACGGGTACGCTCTCCAGCATCATCAAGCACATCGCTGCTCATCATCGAATGACGGTCGACGATCTTCTAAAAATGCTCGACCTATAAACGCTTTTATTTCGTATTTTTACAAATATGGACCCGCAGCCAAATTGGCGCGCAGCTCATCTCGCCCCGCTTTTCCTCAACCCGAGACCTTTTATCTCCTTTCGTTTGGAACCGCCAACAAGCTCCCCCCGTCTAAAATCATCTTAGCCATGCCCGAGTTCACCCACCTCCATCTCCACACCGAGTATTCCCTCCTCGACGGAGCCTGCGACCTATACAAACTCGTCGACCGCGTCGCCGCCCTCGGCCAGAAATCCGTCGCCATGACCGACCACGGCAACATCTACGGCGCAGTCCACTTCTTCGACGCTGCCAGAAAAAAAGGCATCAAGCCCATCCTCGGCTGCGAGCTCTACATCTCGCAAAAAGAAGACCACCGCGCCCCAGGCGAAGGCGACGACAACAACCATCTCCTCGTTCTTGCCACTAACGAAGAGGGCTACCGCAACCTCATCCGCATTACGTCTGAAGCTTCTCTCCACGGCTTCTACCGCAAGCCCCGCGTCAGCAAGACTTACCTGGCCGAACACGCCGAGGGCCTCATCGGCTTCTCCGGCTGCCTCAGCGGCGAGTTGTGCGAAGCGCTGCTTGGCGAAGGAAAGTACAAGAACCTGCGCGGCGATGAAAACTACACGGCCGCAAAATCCGTTGCCGCGCAATACCAGGACATCTTCGGCCGCGGCAACTTCTACCTCGAAATTCAGGATCAGGGCCTCGAGCAGGAAAAGAAGATTCACGAATCCCTCTTCCGCCTCGAACGCGAACTCGACATCCCCCTCGTCGCCACCAACGACTCGCACTACCTTTGCGGCGAAGACTCCAAGGCTCACGACGTCATGCTCTGCGTGCAAACCGGCGCAAAGGTCCACGACGCTGAAAGATTCCGTTTCGACAGCGACCAGTTCTTCGTCAAGAGCGCCGACGAAATGGCCGCCATCTTCCCGGACTCACCCTCCGTCCTCCAGCGCACCATGGAGATCGCCGAACGCTGCAACTTCCAACTAAATCCGGTTGACAACCCTTTCCCCGAATTCGCCGTGCCCCCGGGCCACACCATCGACAGTTATTTCGAGGAGGTCTGCCGCGAGGGCCTCCGCAAGCGCCTTGAGACTTCCGTTCGCCAGCTCGAACTGCGCGGCGTTCTCCGTTCCAAACCCGATCAATATGAAGCCCGCCTGAACTTCGAAATCGGCATCATCAAGCAGATGAGCTACTCAGGCTACTTTCTCATCGTCTGGGATTTCATCAAGTACGCGCGCGACCACGGAATTCCCGTCGGCCCAGGAAGAGGTTCGGCTACAGGCTCCCTCGTTGCCTATGCCATGGAGATCACCAACATCGATCCACTCCAAAGCTCGCTGCTCTTCGAGCGTTTCCTCAATCCCGAACGCGTCTCGATGCCCGATATCGACGTCGACTTCTGCCAGAATCGCCGGGGCGAAGTCATCGAATACGTTACCCGCAAGTACGGCCGCGAGCAGGTTGCGCAGATCATCACCTTCAACACCATGGCCGCCAAGGGCTCCATCAAGGACTGCGGCCGCGCCCTCGACATGCCCTACGGCGACGTCGATCGCATCGCCAAACTCATTCCTGCAACCGTCGGCATCACCATCGACGAGGCCCTCGAAGAAGTCCCCGAACTCCGCAAGGCCTACGACACAGACGCGGTCGTCCGCGAGCTCATCGACACCGCGAAAAAACTCGAAGGCCTCGTCCGCGGCTCAGGCGTTCACGCCTCCGCAGTTGTCATCGCGCCCCGCCCGCTCACTGAACTCGTCCCCATCGCCAAAACCAAAAACGACGAAATCGTTACCGCCTATGACATGAAAGCCGTCGAGAAGATGGGCCTTCTCAAGATGGACTTCCTCGGCCTCGCCACGCTCACCGTCATCGACGATTGCCTCAAGCTCATCAACCAGACCCGCGGCGAAGCAATCGATATCGAGACCATCCCTCTCGATGACGAGGAAACCTACCAGAAGGTCTTTCACACAGCGCTCACCTCCGGAATCTTCCAGTTTGAATCGAGCGGCATGCGCGATATTTTGCGCCGCTACAAGCCGGACTCCGTTGAAGAACTCACCGCCCTCAACGCACTCTATCGTCCCGGCCCGATGAGCATGATCGACGACTTCATCGAGCGCAAATGGGGACGCCGCAAAGTCGAATACATGCTCCCCGAACTGGAAGGCATTCTCAAGGACTCGCTCGGCGTCATCGTTTACCAGGAACAGGTCATGCAAATCGCCAATCTCCTCGCCAGCTACTCGCTCGGCGAAGCCGATCTGCTCCGCCGCGCCATGGGAAAAAAGAACGCCGAAGCCATGGCTGAGCAGCGCGATCGCTTCCAGAGCGGAGCCGCCGCGCTCGGTCATCCCAAGAATCCTGTCGGCGAAATCTTTGACCAGATGGAGAAGTTCTCCGGCTACGGCTTCAACAAGTCCCACTCCGCCGCTTACGCCCTCGTCGCCTATCAGACCGCCTTTCTTAAAACGCACTACCCGGTCGAGTTCATGGCCGCGCTGCTTACCTCTGAAACTTCAAAGCCTGAGAGCGTCGTCAAATACATCGGCGAGTGCCGCGAAATCGGCATCAGCGTCGAGCCGCCCGACATACAAATCTCTGGTGCACAGTTCACCCCGCACGTCACATCCGAGGGCCAGGCCATTCGCTTTGGTCTCGCTGCTGTAAAGAACGTGGGCGGCAACGCCATCGACTCCATCATCAAGGCCCGCGAAGAAGTCGGCGGGCGTTTCAAAAGCCTCTGGGAGTTCTGCGAAAAAGTCGACCTGCGCCTCATGAACAAACGCGTGATCGAGTCGCTGATCAAAGCCGGCGCCCTTGATTCGCTCGGCGGGCGCGGCCAGTTGATGGCCGCCGTTGATAAGGCCATGGAGCGCGCGCAAAAAGCCCAGAAGGACGCGGCCCAGGGACAGACCGGCCTCTTCGGTCTCTTCAACGAAGCCCCCGCCCCCGGCCGCAGCGCCGACGATCTGCCCAACGTGCCCGACTGGGAAGAAGGCGTCCGCCTGGCCAATGAAAAAGAGGTTCTCGGCTTCTTCGTCTCCGGCCACCCGCTCGACAAATACGCCGAAAAGCTGCGAAATCTCACCGGCGTCATCACCACCGCTGAGGCGCTCGAGCGCAAACCGCCCGAGCGCACCTGGGGCAAGCAGTCCGACCCCGCCGACGAAATCCAGGTTGCCGGCATGATCCTTGGCCTGCGCGTTCAAAAGAGCAAGCGCGATCAAAAACTATATGCCCAGGCATCGCTCGAAGATGCCGCCGGAAAAATCGACCTCATCTGCTTCTCGCGCGACTACGAGCGCCTGCAAGGCCAGTTGAAGATTGAAGCCCCAGTCCTCGTGCGCGGCGTCCTCATGGGCGACGACGACGCCGCTTCGAAGATCTCCGTAAGCTCCATTCAGGCCTTGGAAGATGTGCAGGTCAAGCTTCCCTCCGGCGTCCGCATCCGCATCAACCTCGACAGCGCTTCAGAAGAGATGTTCACTGCACTCAAGAGCGCCGCCGATGCAGCGCCTGGCCCCGGCAAGATCATGATCCAACTCGAAAAGAAAGGCGAATACTCTGTCGTCCTTGAACCAGAGAGCATGAACGTCTCCGCCGATCGCACTTGGGTCGCTCGCGTCGAAGAGCTAATCGGCAAAGGAACCGTACAGGCACTTGGTTAATCTCACGCAACAGTCTTGGAAGCCAGTCGCAGCAATTGAATTGGCTTCTGGCTAAAAGCTAGAGGCTAGAAGCTAGAAGCTTCGAAGGTAAACAATGCAATATCGCCGCCTGGGCCGTGGCCCACTAGAAGTCTCAGAGCTGAGCTTTGGCACCTGGCTCACCATCGCCGGCGGAATCGGCCGCGACCAGGCCATCCGCTGCATTCATGCCGCTCTCGACCACGGCATCACCCTCTTCGATACCGCCAACCAATACGGCGCCGGCGAGGCCGAGCGCGTCCTCGGCGAAGCCCTCCACAGCTATCCTCGCGGCAAATACCTGATCGCCACTAAACTATTCTTTCCAGTCGGCGACGAGCCAGACCATGGCCTCTCCGCAGCGCAAATCGAAAAGCAATTGGATCGCTCACTCCAGCGTCTCAACACCGACACCATCGACCTCTACCAGTGCCACCGCTACGACAAAGAGACTCCGCTCGAAGAAACTCTCACCGCTCTCGACCGCGCTGTGAAGTCCGGCAAAGTCCGCGCCATCGGCTTCAGCGAGTGGACCGCCGAGCAGATCGACGCCGCAGCCGCCATCATCGGCCAGAACAATCTTGTCCCCTTCTCCTCAAGCCAGCCACAATACTCGATGCTCTGGCGCAAGCCTGAAGCCGCGGTTTTCCCGGCATGCGCGCGCCACTCCATCGGCAACCTCGCCTTTTCCCCTCTTGCGCACGGAGTGCTCACCGGAAAATACGCGCCCGGCCAGCCGCCGCCCCCCGGCACCCGCGCCGCCAGCGACCAGATGAATGTCTTTATGGATTCCGCAGGCCGCCACTTCCGCTCTGACTATTTGCTCCAGGCTGTCGAACAACTCAAGCCCATCGCCGCCGACCTCGGCCTTACCATGCCGCAGATGGCGCTCGCCTGGATCCTGCGCCGCCCTGAAGTTGCCTCCGCCATCATCGGCGCATCCCGCCCCGAGCAAATCGCCGACAACGTCCGCGCCATCGGCGTCACGCTCCCCGCTGAAGCCCTCGCCCGCATCGACCAGGCAATCCTCAACGTAGCCGTTCTTGCCTGAAAAACAGCGCGACTCGACATCAGCCCAGCGTCACCGCCGGCAAAGCTCCCGCGCCCACTTCCGCACAGCCTCGGGCTTAATCGCCTGACCACCCGCCTCGCTTGATGCCAGTTGCACCGCCAGGCTTCCAATCGTCGAGCTCTCCGTCTCCCCAATCTCGACAGGCAGTCCGGTTCTCTCTTCCGTCAGCCGCACCAGTAGCTTGTTCCGGTTTGCCCCACCCAGCATGTGAATCGCCGTCAGCCTGCGCCCAAGCATCTTCTCCAGGTTGGCCAGCGCGCTCGCATACCGCGCCGACAAACTTTCAAAGATCAGCCTCGCAAACACCGGCTCATTCCCCGCTTCGTCGGCAATCGGTTCAAACCCAAGCCGTGTCAGTTCCCTGCTGATCCGATGCGGCATCTCCGTATCCAGCATCAGCGTCTCTGCGTCCATATGCAGCAACCCCGCCGGAGCGGCGCAATCCGCGGCCTTCTCCACAATGTCTTCAATCTTCCAGCTCCGGCCCTGCGCCGCCCACGAATCCATGCATTGCTTCATCACCCACATGCTGTTCACAAGCGAGTGAAACATCAACTCGCCCGTAGCCGCGCCAAGATTCGTATAGCCCGCATCGAATGCCGCCCGCGTCGTCACCGGCTCCGCCGTCAGCGTCCCCACCAGCGACCAAGTGCCCGAACTGATATACGCAGTGGACCCAAGGTTCGCAGGAATCCCCGCAATCGCCGAAGCCGTATCGTGACAAGCCGGCACAATCAGCTCAGTCTCTTTGAATGCATCAAGCAAAGCCAGCGGCCCCTTCACGCGCCCAACCACAGTCCCCGCGCGCACAATCGGTGGTGCGGCATCAAGCACCAGCCCCAACTCGTCAAAAATCTCCTCAGACCAATTGCCCGTCTTCAGATCCACCAGTCCCGTGTGTGTCGCGTGCGTGTACTCTGAGACGCGCCGCCCGCCAAGCCAGTAAAGAACGAACTCCGGCATCATGATCCACGGCGCACGAGCATCAATCCCCGCAGCCGGGTCCGCCAACAATTGATAAACAGTATTGATGCGCAACGGAAAGGCGCCCGTGCGTTTATAAAGCTCAAGCGGAGCGATGATCGCGTCCGCAGCATCTTTAGTAGCCACCGTGCGCTCGTCGCGATAGCAGAACGGTTCCCGCAGCGGTCGCCCATCGGCTGCCAGCCGCACGTAGTCCACGCCCCAACTATCCACGCCGATCGAGGCAATGCCTTCAGGCGCCGCCTGCGCCGCCTTGCGCAGCCCGTCTTCCAGTCCAGCCAGAATCGCCTCGAGTGGCCAATGCAGTGACGACCCTCGATGCACCGGCCCATTCGCGATGCGATGAACAACCTCAATGCTGGGTTTGCCACCCTCCCAGCGAAGCAGGGAAACGCGGCAGCTTTCAGCGCCTAAATCAATCGCAACGCGAGCAGGTTCTTGCATGACTGCCGGCCGGTCTCCATCTCACTTCATCGCAGGAACGCGTCCGCAAGACCTCCGTCCACTGGAATAATGTGGCCGGTAGTGCAGCGCGACCGCGGACTCGCCAAGAACAGAATCGCCTCCGCGCAGTCCACTGGTTCAATCGCTTTGTGCGTCAACGTGCGCTCGCCGTAGAAACTGGCCAGGCGGCCCCGCAGTTCCTCGGTGCTGAACGACTCCTGAAAAGGAATGTTGTACTTCGTCAACGAAGCAATCACGCGTTCTCTTGGGAACATGTTTGAACCTTTGACGACCGTCGCCGGGCTGATGCCATTCACGCGCACATCGGGAGCCAGGGAGACAGCCAGTTCGCGAATCAGGTGCGAAAGCGCAGCCTTGCTTACGTCATAGGCTTCGCTTCCCTTTTTCGCCACGGCGGCATTCGCCGAACTGGTAAACACCACCGTCCCGTGCAGCCCCTGGTCTGCAAACACCTTGGCCGCCTCTTCCGCGAGAATGTAGTTCGCCGTCACATTCACGTCCAGCGTGGTCGCCCACATACTGTCGGGAATCACGCCATCCGGCGTCGATGGATAAACGGCCGCCGTGTTGACCAGGATATCGACGCCGCCATAAGCCGCCGCCGTTGCTTTCAACGCCTTCACGATGGACTCGCGCTTGGTGACATCCACCGCTGTGCTGCTGATCGACTCCGCCGAGCCGCCCGCCTTCAGTTCTTCCGCAACACGTGCTACGCCGGCCTCGTCCCGGTCGGCGATCATTACATGGGCGCCACGCGCTGCCAGCATGTGCGCCGCCTCTCGTCCAATTCCGCTCGCCCCGCCCACTACCAGAGCAATCCGCCGGCTGAACTCCTTCTCTGCGGGCTGGCGGCGAATCTTCGCCTCTTCCAGCGCCCAGTATTCAATGCGGAATGCCTCCTGCGCCGGCAACGCAACGTAATTCGTGAAGACTTTGAAGCTCGCCGGATCCATCACCTCAGGGCACTGCGGAACCGTTCCCTTTACTGGGCCATCCTCCAGCAGGCTCGCGCCCTCCATCACGTGAATCGCGTTCGTGTAGAACTCGCCAACGATCCGCGCTTCCGTCTTGGTCTTGCCAAAGCTGAACATGCCCAGCCCCTGGATCAGCACCACCGTCGGGCTAGCGTCGCGTATCGCCGGCGAATCCGCCGTTGCAAAGGCTTTGTAGTAGGCGCGGTATTGCTTGCGATATTGCGCCAGCGCCACCGTAATTTGATCCTTCAGCGACTTCAGATCCGCCTCTCCCTCCCAAGGCACAAACAGCGGTCGAATCTTGGTGCGGATAAAATGATCCGGGCAACTCGTGCCCAAAAACGCAAGCTCTTTGGCGTACGCGGAATTCACAAACTGCAGCACGTCGGGCGCATCGGTAAAACTCGCGATCCATCGCCGCTGCGCACTGATCCGCCCCCGCAGATACGGCGCAATCTCCAGCGCCAGATCTTTGCGGTTCGCCCGAGCCGGCATCAGTTCCCCGCCAAACCGCATCTTGCCTTTCGCAATTCCGTGCCGCTCAATGAACTGGCCGATCTGGTCGATCACCGTCAGCGTATTCAGGTAGCACTCGCGCTGCGTCTGGCCCCACGTAAACAGTCCGTGACCGCCCAAAACGATCCCGTCGCAGCCGGGATTCTCAGCTACTGCCCGCTTCATCATCATCGCCAGTTCAAATCCCGGACGCTGCCACGGCAGCCAAACCAGAGAGTGACCAAACTCTCGATTGAACTCCTCCATCTTCACCTTGCCGTTGGCCGAGGCGGCCAGCGCAATCCCCCAGTCAGGATGAAGATGGTCGACATGTGGAAACGGCAAAAAACCGTGCAGCGGCGTATCAATCGAAGCCGCCACCGGATTCCCACCGAAGGCGCACAGCGTATAGAGCGCAGCTATCTCGTCCTCGTGTTCCGCACCCTTGTAGCTGTTCTCTAGCGCCAGCAGCTTGTCCTGGTAGAGCGCCGCGAACCCGGTGCGCTTCATGCTGCCCAGGTCGCCGCCCGAGCCCTTCACCCACAGCACCTCCACCGGCTTGCCCGTCAGCGGGTCCGCGTCGGCAATCTTCGAGCTCGTATTGCCACCGGCAAAGTTGGTGATGCGCAGGTCCGAGCCCAGCAGGTTCGAGCGATAACGCAGCAGTTCCGGTTCGTCGAGAGTGTCAGCAACCTTGGGATCCCAGCGATCCTCAAGGAAAGTCAGCGCAGGGGAAGAAACAACTGCCTTGTTCATAATCACCAGTTTACGGGGAATCACCCGGATGTGACCACGTTTACACACTTGAAAGCAACGGCAAACCTCTACCTCTTGGCCGATTCTGCCTCTTAACCAACCGCAACAAGCGTCTTCCGCGCTCCACTCAGCACACCCAATTCCGCTGCCAGCGTCTCTGGAGTGACGGCCCGGTGACGAACATAGTTGTACGGAGGAACAATGTTTCCGCGCAACAGCGCAATCCCCAACTGAATCAGCCGCGGTCCGTAGGTTTCAACCTCGTGAGAGATTGACCCGATCAGCGCGCTCTTCCCGGAACTCATCTCCTCAAGAGCCTCGGGAATGCAGTCCTGCCCTGCGATGGCAAAGTCCTGCTCGCAACCCAGTTCGCGAGCCGCATCCAGAACGCCCAGCGCACTCGAATCGGTAATCGCCGCCACCAGGATCTGTTCGCCCATGCGGTGCTCCCGCAGCGCCTCCCGCATCGCGTTGCGGCTGGACTCCCTCAGGCCGCGTCCCTCAATCTGCAAAAACCGGTCCGGCATCAACTCTGGAAACCGTTCCTGAATCCCGTCGAAGGCGCCTGCAATCCGGCTCTGCACAAAGCTGCCGGCCTCCTTGAATCCAACCCCGATTACTCGGTCGACCTTCCCCTGCCATTTGAGCTGAGCATATTGGGCAAGCAATGCGCCCGCCTCGTAGCCCGCCTCAAAATTGTCCACGCCAAAGTAGGTCGAGTTCGGGTGCGGCACATCGATGGCAATCAATGGAATATCGGCTCGCTTGAAGATGTGCGCAATCCGCGGCGCTACCGCCTCTTCCACCTGGAATTCCAGCACCAGGTCCACCCGCTTGGCTACAAGTTCCTCGGCATTCTGGATTGCTACATCCGGGTCGTATTGGTTGTCCAGAATCAGCAACTCCACGCCGGATGCCGCCGCAGCCGCGGTCACGCTCTGCGCCACCGCAACGGAGAAGGGCATCTCCGCACTCTGCACTGCAAAACCAAAACGCAAGCGCCGAGGCCGCGATACCAGCCTGTACATCCCGTTCTGCGACTGCGCCAGGTAGCCCCGGTGCACCAACGTTTTCAGAATCCGATACACGCTGGTCTTCGAAATGTGCGTCCGCTGGTAAACGTCTTCAAGCGTCAGCGGAGCATGGTTATGCTCCAGCAGCTCGATCACATCGAGCGCCTTGGAAAGAATCGGAATCAGGTACAGACGTTTGATTTTAGCTCTCGCCAAACACTCTTCTCCCTGCGCGTAAATTGCTCAACAGGAAATCAGCTACCAATCATAGATCATTCGTCAAGCGTAGCTGCCGATCGCCGATGTTCTGCAGCTGCGCTCCCGCCCCGTGCGTTCCACGTAGCCGCTCGCGCGCAGCGCCGCCAGAGGATCGGCCGCCAATCCCCGCGCCTCCCGCCAGGCTGCCACAATCCGACGCACATCCTCCCAGAAGACGCCCCTGAAAAGCTCTTCGGCCGCCACCAGGTCGCACGATTGCTGAAGCTCCGAAAGCCTGTCGCGATCCACCAGCGCGGCCTTTAAATAAAGCTCCTGTGCCGCCACCACCGTCTGAACCATCGCCTCGACCTTGCCCTTCAGGTTATGGCTCTGGTCGATCATGTAGGCGATGTCTAGCTCCAGGCCGTCGGCTTCCGCTACGTGAATCTCGTGGAAGATGCGAAAGATCTGGTAGGGATCAATCGACCCCAGCGTCAGGTCGTCATCCGCATAGCGCCGATCGTTCAGGTGGAACCCGCCCAGCATTCCCGTATGCAGAAGCCACGCCACAATCTGTTCGATATTCTGCGCATGGTAATGATGTCCCGTATCCACCAGCACGCGAGCCTGCGGCCCTGCCTCCCGCGCAAAGTGCGAACACATGCCCCAGTCGGCAACGTCGGTGTGGTAGAACGACGGCTCGAAGGGCTTATACTCCAGCAGCAGCCTCTGCTTCGGCGTCAGGTGGCCGTGTGCAATCCGCAAGCTCTCTTCAAGCAATCCAATCCGCTTGCGTATGCTTTGCGTGCCCGGATAATTCGAGCCGTCCGCCAACCAAAGCGAAACATCCCGCGACCCCAGCGCCTTCCCGATCTCGATCGAATCCAACAAGTGCGCCAACGCCTGTTCGCGAATCGCCGCCGAGGGATTGCACAACGAGCCGTACTTGTATTCCTGGTCCTGAAACAGAGTTGGATTGATGGAGCCTGCGCGAATGCCGAACCGGCGTTCCAGTTCCTTCACTGCGGCCACATCCGCCAGGCCGTTGGGCAGATCCCAAAGAACATGCAACGCCATCGTCGGCGTCGCTCCCGTCAGCCGATTCACCTCGGCCGCGTCCGCAAACTTCTCTTCGAGATTCGAGGCCGCTGCGGCCTGCACAAACTTGCCGAAGCGCGTCCCCGTGTCAGCGAATCCCCACGAAGGTATCTCGATCTGAAGCGCGTCCAGAGCCTTGAATGCCTTGTCGTGGATGGCTGAATCGGAAAGCATGGTTGAGGACTGCTCCTGGCTGGCGAAATCACTTTCCGCCGGTCGTGGCCCACCGTTCTCTCGGAGAGCGAATAATAAACGAAGAATCAAGGGGTTGTCTAGGCTAATTCGCCCCCCCACTTCTCCATATCTCCATATCTGCGCCGTCAGTGCCCAGCGTGCTCGTATGCGCTCTTCGCATCCATCCTCGATTCGGTTTCAGCGCCAGCAACCAGCAGCACCTCACTTCATCCTCATTCCGCTCCACACAGTCAATTCTGCTCTTGCTGAACTCGATATGCGGCTCCTCCCGTCAACATTTTTTCACGGGCGTCGTCTAAACCGTTGGGCGATTCCCACCAGCTTTGTCCGTCGGCGCCCTTTCTTCTTCGCGGTCTTTTTCGTCGGATTCTCCTTTTACCAGGATTCCTTGCTGTGCACCACAAACTGGAATCGCGCAACAGTCTTCGCACGCGGAAATCGGTGACACTGATGAGCAATTCCTCGCCGACTCCGTAAGCCCATCAATTTCCCATTTCGTCTAAGCACGCAAAGGCGACTGTATGATGACTTTGGCGTTCGAAACTGGAGACCTTCCGACAACCGCCGATTTCCTCAACTTTCTGTGTTCACTTCTGCAACTTTTTCGTTTTTCCAGGGTTGTCTTCGAAGAAAGGGTCCAGGAATCCCCCCATGACAAATCCGCTTAGGCTTTCCGCCTCTATCAAGGCCGTTGCTCTGCTCTGTTTCACCACCCTGCTCGCCTCCTCCGTTCTCTCCGCGCAGCGCTTCGCGCCCACGGTTCGGATCGTCAGCCGCATCGACCAGAGCAGCCTCGTCACGCTCAAGGGCAACACCCATCCGGCCGCGAACGCAAAAAACGATCGCGGCGAGGTCAGCCCAACCCTTCCCATGACTGACCTCATCCTGGTCCTCAGCCGAGACCCAGCCCAGCAGGCCGCCTTTGAGAAATTCGTCGCCAGCCAGTACGACGCCAACTCGCCCAACTACCACCAGTGGCTCACCCCCGACCAGGTCGGCGCTGACTTCGGCCCCTCTCAGACCGATATCGCCACCATTACAAACTGGCTTACCGGCCAGGGGTTCACCGTCAATGAAGTCACCAAAGATCGCATGTCGATCCGCTTCAGCGGCACCGCCGCCCTGGTCGAAAGCGCGTTCCATACTCCAATTCACAACCTCGTCGTTAATGGCGCCGCACATATCGCCAACATGAGTGACCCGCAGATTCCGGCTTCCCTGTCCACGGTCGTCGTCGGCATCAAATCCCTGCACGACTTCTTCCCGCGGCCCTTGCACCACGTCGGCAGCCTGGTCACCAGGGATGGCAAGACCGGCGGATGGCTGCGCGCCCCCGGCGCCGCGAACGCCACCACCAATCCGGCCGCTTCCTCTAGTGCCACTCTGGCGCCCCGCACCCTCGTCGGTGCAACTCCCGCAGCGCTGCCCGCCGGATCGCTGGCCAACAAAATCGCCCCCCAGTTCGGCATCAACGTCGCCGGCGCAAACCCCTATCTCGTCGAAGATGTCGGCCCCTACGACTTCGCCACCATTTACAACGTCCTTCCGCTCTGGAAGGCAGGCATTGATGGCAGCGGACAAACCATCGCCATCGCAGGAACCAGCAGCATCGTCCTCAACGACGTCGCCACCTTCCGCAGCTTCTTCCTGCCCAGCTACGCCGCCACCCCCGCGCCCACGCTGATCTCCGGCAACAGTTCCCCGCTCACCGTCTGCACCAACTCCTCCGGTACCGCTCCGTATCAAACCAATCCATGCACGCCCGACGACCTGATCGAGAACACTCTCGATGTCGAGTGGTCCGGCGCCGTCGCTCCCAAAGCCCAGATCGTCCTCGTCTCGTCCTATCCAACCTCCGCCACCGACGACACTCTCTACGATTCCGAGAGCTATATCGTCAACAACCTCACCGCCCGCATCATGAACGTCAGCTACGGCGAATGTGAACTGGGCATGGGCACCGCCGGCAACGTCCAGTACTACGACCTCTGGCAAACCGCCGCCGCCGAGGGAATCGCCGTCTTCACCGCCTCAGGTGACTCCGGCTCGGCCAGTTGCGATGCCGGCGGAGACTCGATAGGCGTGCCTTATCCTGCCGAATATGGCCTCTCCGTCAGCGGAATCGCCTCCACTCCCTACAACACCGCCGTCGGCGGCACCGATTTCAATTGGTGCCCCCTCACCTCTACCACCGCATGTCCCGCCGCGCCCTACTGGAGTACCTCCAACACCGCCAATGCCAATGCCCCCGAGAGCAGCGCCCTCGGCTACGTCCCCGAAGTCCCCTGGAACGACACCTGCACAAGTCCGGTAGCCCTGGCGTGGATGGAGAATTTCTTTAGTGGTACGCAATACCAGAACTCCGCAGGTAAGAACGTCTCCGTCACCGACGCGGAAACAGCCTGCAACGCCTTTGTCTACAACTCCCAGGCGATATCCCAAGCCGGAGACGGAACCCTCCTCTACCTGGTCGACACCATAGGCGGCAGCGGTGGCGCCAGCGGATGCGTTGCCAACTCCAGCACCTCCACCACCATCGGAAGCTGCACTACCGGGGCCACCAGCACCGGCGCAACCACAAGCCCTGACACCGGCGCATCCCAGGCCTCGCTCACCCTCGTCAACAACGGATGGGCCAAGCCCTCCTGGCAAACCGGCGTTTCCGGCATTCCCGCCGACGGCGTGCGCGATATCCCCGACGTCAGCTTCTTCGCTTCCGACGGATTTCTCTCCGACAGCGCTTACCTCGTCTGCGTCTCCGACGCCACCATCGATTCGCAATGCGCCTACTCCTCCAGCACCGAGCCAACTGCGCTCGAAGTCGGAGGAACCTCCGTCGCCACGCCCGCCATGGCCGGCGTAATGGCCCTCATCAACCAGAAAACCGGCGCCGCGCAGGGGAGTCCCAACGCCGAACTCTACAAGCTCGCCTCCCAGCAAACCTACTCCGCTTGCAGCGCCGAGAGCGTCACCGCCGGAAGCACTTCTTGCTACTTCAATGACATTGATCAGGGCACCAACGCCATGGCCTGCGATTACTCCGCCTACACCAATACCCCCTCGCCCAATTGCTCTCTCCTCCACTCCGGAGATTACGTCGGCATCCTCCCCGGCTACAGCGCCGGTACAGGCTACGACCTTGCCACCGGCCTGGGCTCCCTGAACGTCTACAACGTCGTCCACGCCTGGCCGGCCAACCAGGGCACTGCATCTGCCACGGTCACGGTTCAGCCGGCCTTTTCGAGCATTAATTCAAGCAATACACTCAGCGTCACCATCAATGTCGCCAGCAATCCCTCCGGAGGAACAATACCCACCGGAACCGTTACGCTCTCAGCCTCAAGTCCCTCCATCTACACCTCGACCCAAACGCTCTCCGGCGCGGGAAGCGCCACCTTCACCATTCCGGCCAACTCGCTTGGCGCAGGTACGGTCACTCTCACCGGCAGTTACTCCGGAGACTCCCTCTACGCGCCTGCATCCAATACCGCCCAGGTCACGGTGTCCACGCTCGCGCTGCTTCCGTCCACCGTTACTGTCAACCCGGCCTCCTCCACGTTGAATCAGAGTGCAACCCTCAGCGTCACCGGCTCCGTCTCCGGCACCGGCCCCTCCCCAACCGGTACCGTGACTCTCACCTCCGGAAGCTACACCGCTGCGGTTCAGACGCTTGCCAGCGGCACCTTCGCCTTTACCATTCCCGCCAACACTCTCAGCACTGGCAGCAACACCATCAAAGTCGCCTACAGTGGCGACGCAAACTACTCGGCTGGCAGCAACACTGCCACCGTAACCGTTACTCAATCCACCTTCACCCTCAACACGCCGGCAATCGTCGTCAGTCCCACGACGGTCGCTCCCGGAGCAGGCTCCACGGTGACTGTCACCGTCGCCCAAGTGGGCGGATACGTTGGCACAGTCACCCTGAGCTGCGCACAAACCAGCACCACGGCCAGCGGCGGCGACGGCGCATCCTGCACCGGCGGCGGTACCGCGCAAACGGTATCCCTCTCCAGCACAACAACCACTAAAACGGTCTCCTTCTCTGTAAGCACAACGGCGAAGGCTGCTGCACTCACCTACCCAAACGTGAATGGCAAAGCCCACTCAACCGAACTGGCTGGCCTGGGCGGCGGCGCGGTCATGGCACTCCTTGTCTTCCTCGGCATTCCAGCACGTCGCCGCAGTTGGCGTCAGATGCTCGGCCTCCTGGTCCTCATCGCGGCCCTTGGCGGTCTCAGCTCCTGCGGCGGTGGTGGCAGCAGCGGTAGCGGCGGAGGCGGCACCACCGACCCCGGAACCACCGCCGGTACCTACACTTTCACCGTTACAGCCACCGGAAACCCCTCCGTCACCCCAGCCGTCTCCACCACTTTCACCGTCACCGTCAATTAAACCCGCTACACTCCAAGCCAGGGCCAATCCGCAAGGATGGGCCCTGGCCTTTTTCCAGTCGTTTGCTATTGCTTTTGCACTTGCCTTTGCTTTTGGATCTGCTTTTGCTTTTGCTTTTGCTTTTCCCTATTCCCTATTCCCTAATCCCTGTTCCCTGCTTTTCCCCTGTTCCTTCCCCCAACCAATTACACTTCTAACCAATGCCGATTCGCGATCCATTCGCTAATCCTTTCGACGACCCATTCGAGCCCCAGCTCGGCCTCACGTTTGCCGAGCCACGCCAGTCGCGCCGCGTCTGGCCTGTCCGCGAACTCGTCTCCCAGGTCCGCGAACTCATCGAGCAGCAGTACGGCGACGTCTGGGTCGAAGGTGAAATCTCCAACTTCCGCCCCGCTCCCTCCGGCCACGTTTACTTCACCCTTAAGGATGCCGACGCCCAACTCCCCATCGTTCTCTTCCGCCGCCAGGCCATGCTCCTCCGCTTCCGCCCTGAAGATGGCCTCCACGTCCTGGTCCGCGGCCGCGTCAGCGTCTACGAGCAGCGCGGCCAAATGCAGCTCGTCGCCGAAACCATGGAGCCCGTCGGCGCTGGATCCCTCCAGCTAGCCTTCGAACAGCTCAAAGAGCGCCTCAAAGCCGAAGGCCTCTTCGACGCCGATCGCAAGCGCCCCCTGCCTGCCTTTCCTCACACCGCCGGCATCGTCACCTCGCCTACGGGCGCCGTCATCCGCGACTTCCTCAACATCGTCGCCCGCCGCCACTCCGGCCTCAACGTCCTGCTCTTCCCCGTCTCCGTTCAAGGCGATTCCGCCCCCGCCGAAATCGAAACCGCCATCGCCGAACTCAATGCCTCCGGACTCGTCGACCTCATCGTCCTCGCCCGCGGCGGCGGCTCCCTTGAAGACCTCGCCGCCTTCAACTCCGAGCGTGTCGCCCGCGCGATTGCATCGAGCAGCCTCCCTGTTGTTTCTGCGGTGGGTCATGAAACCGACTTCACCATCGCCGACTTTGCCGCCGATCTCCGCGCACCCACGCCCTCCGCAGCCGCCGAGCTCATCACCGAGGCCCAGCACAAAATCGCAGAGCACCTCGCCAACCAATCGCATCGTCTTGACCGCGCCACCCGCTTTCAGCTCTTGCAGGCCCGTCAGCGCCTCACCCGCTTGCCTATCAGCCGCGCCGAATCCCGCGTCTCAACCCTGCTTCACCGGCAGGCCCAGCGCCTCGACGACTTTTCCTTCCGTCTCGAATCCGCCCTCACCGCGCAACTCCGCCACCGTCAGGACCGCGTCGCCGACCTCGCCGCCACCGTCCTCCGTCACGATCCCCGCCAGGCTCTCGCCGATGCCCGCGAACGCCTCCAGGCCCTCGGCACCCGCATCGATCGCTCCCTCGAACGCACCCTCCGCCGCGCCGCCGTCCGCATCGGCGCAGTCGACGCCCGCCTCCACTCCCTCTCGCCCCTCGCCGTCCTCGACCGCGGCTACGCCCTCGTCCTCTCAGCAGACGGCGCGCTCATCCGCTCCACCACCCAACTCGCCACCGGCGACCAACTCACCACCCGCCTCGCCGACGGCTCCTTCTCCAGCCGCGTAGAATCCAAGACGCCAGGCTCTCCCACTCCAGCCGATTCGCCGAAAAACTCCCCTTCGGACAACACCCGCTAACTTGCCAACTCGCCATCCGCGCGCAGCGCGGGCCAACCCGCTGCCTTTGCTCCAAAAACAAAAAGCCACCCCTCGCCCAAAACCCGCTAACACCGCTAACTCCGCGAACCCGCCGCGGCGGACTAACTCCGCCAGCTCCGCTACCCCCGCCCCATGCTCTAACATTGTTCATGAGGCTCCACGCACGCCCATGACAGAAACCCGCAAGCTCTTTGGCACTGACGGCATTCGCGCCATCGCCGGCAAGTCCCCTCTCGACCCCACCACAATCTTCGCCGTCGGCCTCGCCCTCGCCCATTCGCTATGTAAAGTTGACGCCCACCCCAAAGTCATCCTCGGCCGCGACACCCGCGAGTCCAGCCCCTGGATCGCCGCCACCCTCGCCGCCGGCCTCAAGCAAGCCGGAGCCCAGGTCGAATCCGCCGGCGTCGTCCCCACGCCCGCCGTCGCCTTCCTTGCCCGCAAACACGGCTTCCACGCCGGCGTCGTCATCTCCGCCTCCCATAATCCCTGGCAAGACAACGGCATCAAGCTCTTCGGCTCTGACGGCTTCAAGCTCGCGGATTCCGTCGAGCTCGCCATGGAGCGCGAAATCCTGCTCCACGCCTCCCAAATCGCCGCTCCCAACCCCGACACCCTGCCCCCCGTCGCAGACAACGTCTCCTATCAGTACGACTACATTCAGTTCCTCATCGACTCCGTACCCGGCCTCTCTCTCTCCGGTCTCCGCATCGTTGCCGACTGCGCCAACGGAGCCTCCGCCTCCGTCGCCCCCGAGCTCTTCAACCGCCTCGACGGCGCCACCGCTGTTACCCTCCTCAACATCGCCCCCGACGGCCGCAACATCAACGCCGATTGCGGCGCATTGCATCCAAAATCCGTCGCCGCCGAAACCCAAAAGCGCGGAGCGCAAATCGGCCTCATCTTCGATGGCGACGCCGACCGCTGCATGTTGTCCGGCGCAAGCAACAACGTCATCAACGGCGACGCCATTCTGCTCGTCGCCGCGCGCGACCTCAAAGCCCGCGGCCTGCTCACCGAGGATCTGGTTGTCGCCACCACCATGTCCAACATGGGCCTCGAAGCCGCGCTCAAGCGCTCCGGCATCCGCATGTTCCGCGCCCCGGTCGGCGACCGCTACGTCCTTGAAGAAATGCAGAAGCAGAACTCCGCCCTCGGCGGCGAACAGTCCGGCCACATCCTGCTCCCCCATCTCGCCACCACCGGCGACGGCCTGCTCACCGCCCTCGTCGTCCTCGACCTCATCGCCCGCACCGGCAAATCCATCGACGAACTCACCGCCGACCTCAAAGTCTTTCCCCAAGTCATCGTCAACATCAAAGTCCGCGAAAAAAAACCCCTCGACACCATCCCCGCCGTAGTCGCCGCCATCCAGGCCGCCGAAGCAGAACTCAAAGACACCGGCCGCGTAGTCATCCGCTACAGCGGCACCGAAGCCTTAGCGCGCGTCATGATCGAAGCCGAAAGCGAACAAGCCATGCACCACCACGCCGACGCCATCGCCACCGCCATCCGCACCGAACTCGGCGTCTAATTCACGTGCGGTCATCCTGAGCGAACGGGGCCCCAAGCGCTTTTCAGCTTGGGGGTGGTGAGTCGAAGGACCTGCATTTTTGTTAGCTGATTGTCCCAAAGAAGCCGGGTGCCCCATCCATCGCGTTTCTTGCGATGGGTGGGAAAGCAACGCCGCCCGTCCCCGCACCAACAAGCTAGCGGCTAGAAGCTAGCAGCTAGAAGCTGCCCTTTAGTACCATCGAAAACATGCCCCACTTCCCTCCCGGCCAAACCCTCCTCATCGACGCCGACGACACCCTCTGGGAAAACAACATCTACTTCGAACGCGCCATCGCCGCCTTCATCAGCTATCTCGACCACCACCAGCACTCCCCCGCCGAAGTCCGCCACACCCTCAACGCCTGTGAGCGCGAAACCATCCTCGCCCACGGCTACGGCCTCACGAGCTTCACGCGCTCCCTCGTCACCTGTTTCGAGCGCCTCAGCCCCCAGCCCGTCACCGACGAAAAACGCGACCGCATCCGCAGCTTTGCCCAATCCATCGCCGAGCAGGAAATCGAGCTCCTCCCCGGCGTCCCCGAAACCCTCGCCGACCTAGCCTCCCGCCACCGCCTCATTCTCATGACCAAGGGCAACCACGCCGAACAGGCAGACAAACTCGCCCGCTCCGGGCTCTCCGAGCTCTTTACTGCGGTCGAGATTGTCGCGGAGAAGGACGCCCCCACTTATCGTCACGTAATCCTTCACCAAAATATTGCCGCGCGCAGCGCTTGGATGATCGGCAACAGCCCCAAAAGCGACATCAACCCCGCCCTCGCCGCCGGTCTCCACGCCGTCTTCCTCTTCCACAAAGACACCTGGGTCCTCGAGCACGCCACCGTCGACCCCGCCCCAGCCGGCCAGCATTTAATCGAACTAGACTCCTTCGCCAAACTCACTACCATCTTCTAAGCTCGCCCGCTGACTTGCTGACTCGCTGACCCCGCTCCAGCGGGGGCCGACTTGCTGCCTTTGTCCCGTCCCCTCCACCCCCACTTGTGAGAAACTAGAAGAGCCGAAGTTCTCCGGGCGCATCCGGGTGCCCCCTGTCTCGATTCTGAGGCCGGGGATTGCAACCCTCGCGCCCCAGCCAAATGCCAACCCAGCCTCAACCGGCCCGCCGGCGCCGATACCCAACTGCGGCCCGCTCATAGGAACCAGCAATCATGCTTAGTGTCAGCAACGTCTCCATGCGCTACGGCGCAAAAGTCCTCTTTGAAGATGTCAGCGTCAGCTTTGTCCCCGGCCGCCGCTACGGCCTCACCGGTCCCAACGGCTCTGGCAAATCCACCTTCATGAAGGTCCTCACCGGCGAAATCGACGCCCAAAAAGGCAACGTCGTCCGTCCCCGCAAATTCGGCGTCCTCCGTCAAGACCAGTTCGCCTTCGACGCCTACCGCGTCATCGACACCGTCATCATGGGCAACAAGCCTCTCTGGGCCGCCCTTGAAGAGCGCGACCGCATCTACGAGAAGCCCGAACTATCCGACGCTGACGGCATGCGCCTCGGCGAGCTCGAAGGCGTCATCGGCGACGAAGACGGCTATACCGCCGAAGCCGACGCCGCTGTCCTCCTTGACGGCCTCGACATCCGCGAAGACATTCACGAGCGCAAAATGTCCGAGCTCCAGGGCGGCCAGAAAATCCGCGTCCTTCTCGCCCAGGCCCTCTTCGGCAAACCTGAAGCCCTGCTCCTCGACGAGCCCACCAACTACCTCGATCTAGAATCCATCCACTGGCTCCAGGACTTCCTCCAGAATTACAACGGCACCCTCATCTGCATCTCCCACGACCGTCACTTCCTCAACTCCGTCACCACCCACACCGCCGACATCGATTACCAAACCATCATCGTCTACACCGGCGGATACGACGACATGGTGATGGCCAAAACCCAGATCCGCTCCACGCTCGAGTCGCAAAACGCCCAGCGCGAAAAGAAGATCGCCCAGCTCAACGATTTCATCGCCCGCTTCGCCGCCGGAACCCGCTCCTCGCAAGTCACCAGCCGCCGCAAAGAAGTTGAGCGCCTCCAGACCAACGACCTCGCCCGCTCCAACATCGCGCGCCCCTACATCCGTTTCGACATGATCCGCCCCAGCGGCAAGCACATCCTCGAATTTAAGCATCTGTCAAAAGTCTATGGAGATAAGAGCGTCATAGACGCCTTCACCGCCAACGTCCTCCGCGGCGAAAAAATCTGTCTCATGGGCCGCAACGGCGCAGGCAAAACCACCCTCATCAAGAGCCTGCTCTCCAACTACCCCGGCCTCGCCGACAAGGAATTCACCCTCGACTCCGGCTCCGTCTTCTGGGGCCACGAAGCCCAGATCGGCTACTTCCCCCAGGACGTAGGCGCAACCATCGAACATGGCCTAACCGTCGCCGAGTGGCTCCATCGCTGGAACCCCGCCGCCCACGTCGAAGAAATCCGCGGCATCCTCGGCCAAATGTTATTTTCCGGAGAGGAAGGCGACAAGCAGACCAAAGCCCTGAGCGGCGGCGAGCAGGCGAGACTCGCCTTCTGCAAACTAATCCTCACCAAGCCCAACATCTTAATCTTCGACGAGCCCACCAACCACCTCGACTTAGAAGCCATCAACGCATTAAACATCGCCCTCCAGCGCTACGAAGGCACAGTCCTCCTGGTCACCCACGACCACGACCTCATCGACGAAGTCGCCACCAGACTATGGAATTTCAAGGAAGACAGCATAGAAGACTTCCAAGGCCCCTACGCCGAGTGGAAAGGCAAACACAACTAACTAATTTGAAGGTCCTGAGCATTCCCAACCAAACACTGCACTCGCATAATCAGTCCAGCGGAGCATTAGGCGGTATTTCCCACGAATTGAATTGCTTTTGGAGTTCAGTCCTGATCTTTTCCTTTCGCCCTAGATTTGGCCTTGCAGACGCAGGGGATTCAAGGCCAAAAACTGATGTATGCGCCCTGTTGCCGGGTTGTCCGGCAATATTCTGGATGGGCGAATGCACCACTGCCAAACCATCGATCTGTCGAATCAATCCGGCAATCATTCTAATAACAGCGTATTGTTCAGGGCGGCCCTGTCGGGAACGCGTCTCCGCGGCTGTGCTGTATTTATTCCAATCGCAGGAAATCGAACCTTTGTTTTCCCTAAAGAACCCGGGAGAAACCTTCAGGTCTCCCGGTCGCATCCATCCAACTGAGACTCTGTAAAACAATGAATCTGCATTCGGGATGTCCTCTACCGGCCAATTGCTCATCGCTAATCTGCCAACCAAAAAACGAGTTCCGCCCTCGACTCAGAGGGGTCGAACCTTCCCGATATTTCGCTCTTCGGCTTCTTCCCGTAGTAGTTCGCAACACTTTCATTCGCAGGGAAATTAATCAGAAGCGTTCGATCGTCGATTTCCCAGTAGAGATCAATGCTTCCATAATCTGCGGGCCCAATTCTTGGCACCCCGATATTGATGAGGTTGGCGGAGTGCGAATGAATCATGAGCCTCTGCAGGAAGTTCGTTGCTCGCGATAGCGTCTCGCGCTCATAGGGAACGAATTCTTCAAGCTCAGATTCCTTCTGAATTCCCAGAATGAACTCTGCTGATTTGATCTCCGCCTCCATCGCACGCCATTCCAGTTCTGATGGAGAAGGCGGCTTTGCCGCCGAACCAACTTGAACATACTCCGCACGACTTTTATCCGAAGTTCGAGTTCGAAATCCGGCAAACCGGTCCTTCATCTCATATGGCGACCCGGAAAAGAGGCGTTCCCGAGAGCTGCTTTCAAGGAGTTTTTCCAGACGACTCTGCGGCACTAGGGCTTCCTCCTCAATCTACCGGTGGACTCAATATTGGGGCTTTCGAGCAGTCAGCGAGTTCTCGCAAAACTCTGTCTTTTTTCATAGCTCGCAAAATAACCTCATTTAGGTCCGTGAGATCTGATGAGTCAAGTGCAACATAAATGACCTCACGTCGACCATTGCGAGACGAGCGAACGGCGAGTTGGTGGACAATAACCGCTCCCGCAATTCTCGTGTCCTCCCCTAAGCATATTGGGCGCAAATCGCTCACGATCCTTGCCGAATGAAAGGTGCGTTCGTTTGCCTTTAAGAGCTCACTCGCTTTCGCGATCAGCTCAATTGCGGGCAGCTTCTCGAGATTTGACAATCGCAGCCTAAGAGTTTCAGCCTCTTCTTCGGAAAGTTCAACAACATCGTCGCTCTTGATTGTCTGGATCGCGGCATCTATCACATCGTCAGTATCAACGCCCGCCGTATAGGCCGTGCCGGCAATATTGATAAGCGATGCTACGATCCTATCCAAGTCCAAAACGCGTGCAAGGCTCGGGTTCTCTCGCAACTGCGAGATCAAGACTTCCTTATCGAGAGTCGGCTTCACAGCGCTAAGCGCCGACCCCAGTTCCACCAAAGCTTCACTGGAAAGCGTCACTAAGCTCGCCAGTGTGCCTTGCTCCTCGCTGGGAATCTCAAGCAACTGAATTCGCATGTTTGTCATTGTTGGTTTGCATCAAGACTATACGATACCGAGCATACCACTGTCCGGCACTCTAGGTCTCCCTTTTGAAACCTAAGGTCTCAGAGAAGTTATTGACAACTAAACCTTCCAGAGCCAACGAAAATATTCAAATGGGACGCCATTCTCATCACCTCGTGCCCTAAGTCAATTGTATTAGGCCGGGTGCCGGGTGCCCCAAGTCCCGCTCCTGAGACCTAGGACTCGTCCATGCAAAATATTGCAAAAATGGTATACTAACTTCATGCCATGGAAAGTCGGATTTCTCGACGAAGAAACCAAGGCCGCACTTGATGCATTTCCAATCGATATCCACGCCAGCTTTCAGCGCATCGTAGAGCTAATTCAGCAACGCGGCTTGGAACGAGTCCGCGAGCCCTACCTGAAGCATCTTGAAGGCCCGCTCTGGGAGATGCGCCTCAAGGGCAAGAGCGGAATCGCCCGCGCCGTCTACGTGACGGCATCCGGCATGCGCATCGTTGTCGTTCATGTCTTCGCCAAAAAGACGCAGAAGACGCCAAGAAAAGAAATCGTTGAGGCCCTGAAAAAGGCAAAGGAGGTTCAATGAAAACCAATTTCATCCCCGTCGAAGACTCCTTCAAGAAGTGGAAGAAGGACCCCAAGTATGTTGCCGCCTACAACGCGCTCGAAGAAGAGTTCGCCCTCGCATCCGCAATGATCAAGGCCCGTGCCGACGCCGACATGACCCAGGAGCAGGTCGCCAAGGCTATGGGAACCACTCAGGCCGTGATCGCCCGCCTCGAAAGCGGCAAAGTCCTCCCCTCAACCCGTACGCTTGAGCGCTTCGCCAAAGCCACCCGAACCCGCCTGCGCATCACCTTCGCCCGCGAAACCCTCAGCCGCCAACCCGCCCGCTGAACCCTGACTGTCAGCCCGATCCCCAGCGCCCTCATCACCGCCAGCGTAGTCTTCAGCGTAGGATTCCTCTGCCGAAAACCAAACCTGACCAGCACAAACTCGGTGTCAAATAAAGTTGAGGCAGCCCCTTCTTCATCCCATTCAAAATGAGACACTTAACCAGCGTCTGCCCTTTGCATATAATTTCCCCCATTTGATGCACAATGACTTCAGAGTGCATCCTTCACCGGAAGCCAGAAGCCGACCACTGACAACTGACCACCGTCCACTGCCCACTGTCCACTGCCCCTAACTCCTTTGCTGAGAGGACTCTACCCATAACTTCAATTTAAAGACGACTTAAGAACAGCGACCACCGCGTATCCTGTTGCACCGCAGGAACTTCCTCAAAAAGTCCAGAATTTTTTTTGCCCCCCCCAACGCCGCCGTATCGCCCCTGCCCCTGCCCCGCGTATGCGCCTGCGACGCCTAACCTCACCCCGGTGCCGCCCTCTTTCACCTACCCGTCACCCCGGTCTGAGAGAATCCAATCAAGCCCGCGCACGCACCGCGAGTCCGTCTTATCCATCTGTACTCGGAGAAAAGCTTGGCAAGGATCGGCGCATTCTGTTTCCCCGGCACCGGACACCTTAACCCCATGACCGCCCTGGCACGCCGCCTCCAGCAGCGCGGCCATTCCGTTGTCTTGTTCGGTATCGCCGACGTCGAGCAACGCGTCAAAGCCGCCGGCATCGAGTTCTCCCTCATCGGCCAGAGCGACTTCCCGTCTGGAACGCTCGAGAAACTCGACTTTAAACTGAGCCAGCTCCACGGCCTGCCAAGCTTTCGCTTCACGCTCGAACGCATTGCCGACACCGCCCGCATGGTGTTCCGCGACGGCCCCCAAGCCGCTCGCCGCGCGGAGATTGAAGCCTTCCTCATCGACGAAGCCGACTTCGGCGGCAACGTCGCTGACTGCCTTGGCCTGCCCTGGGTCTCCATCGCCATCATTCCGCCCATGGTCTGGGACAACCGCATTCCGCCCTATTTGTTTCCCTGGTCCGCCGGCAACTCCATCCCAATCCGCCTGCGCAATGAAATCACCATTCGCTTTCTCGCACGAGTGGCATCGCCAATCCTCGCCCTCGTCAACCAGCAACGCAAGGCCTGGGGACTGAAACCGCACACCGAATGGTCTCAGGCGCTATCAACATTGGCCCAGGTCGCCCAGATGCCCGCCGCGCTCGAGTTTGACATCCCCATGAGCGACCGTCATCCTCTCCTCCACTACACCGGCCCTTTCGTCAATCCTCAGCAGCGTCCACACATCGAATTCCCATGGGAATGTCTCGACGGCCGTCCGCTCGTCTACGCCTCTCTCGGCACTCTGCAAAATGGTTCCGAAGAGATCTTCCGCACCATCGCTGCCGCCTGCGCAAGTCTTCCCGTGCAACTCGTCATCTCGCTCGGCGCGGGCCTCGATCAGGAACGGCTAGGCGTCCTCGACGGCGATCCTATCGTCGTCAAATACGCGCCGCAGTTGGAACTCATCAAGCGCTCGGCAATCGTCATCACCCATGCCGGCATCAACACCGCGCTCGAGTCCCTCGCCGAGGGCATCCCTCTCGTTTGCATTCCCATTGGCAACGACCAGCCCGGTGTCGCAGCCCGTGTCGCCGCGCGGGGAGCAGGCGTTGTCGTCCCACGCCAAAAGCTCAATGCCAGGCGCTTGCACGCCGCCGTGAGCACTGTCTTTGAAAATGATTCCTACCGCAGCGCCGCCAAAAAACTCCAGGCATCCATCCAGCAATCCGACGGCCTCGGCCTCGCCGCCGATATCATCGAAGACGCACTCAAGATCAGATCAGGCGTCTGCGTTCAAGCCCAAAACTGACGCAGAATATGCTACCTCTGCCGCAAGCCGGCGCCGAGGTCTCGCTTTTCTCAGACCGCGGAGTCTCCGGGCGCGCCCCCTACCTCGCACTCGCCGGAGGCACAATCCCATTCATGCGCAGGTACTCCACCATCTGCCCATAGTGGTCGTTGGCGTGAGAAATGGCGAAGCCCGCAAGCGTGACCCGCGTCTGGATTCCAGGCTCCGGCGCGTTCAGCACTTCGAATGCATTGGCCGCCGTCAATGTCGCAATTGCCTTGTGACCGAAGGCGAAAGAAGCGGCCAGTGCCGCCACAACCTCGTCCTTGTTCGTCAGCTTTTCCACCGCGCTCGTGTTCACATCCGGCTTCAGTCCGCCAACCGTCGAAAAGAAGTAGTAGTTCGCCTCCGCCACGTGAGCCGCCTGCTGCGCAAAGCTCCTCACCGTTGCAAACTCAGCCTTCTGCCCCGGCACAAAAATCGCCGCGCTCGGCGCAAACCCGAACTTCTCCGCCGGCATCGCCTTCACAGCGCCCATCATTTCGCCTTCAATCAGGCTCAACTCCGAGTCCATCGCCTGCGCCGGTGAAACAATCGTTCCCGCCGCTGGCCCCTTTGCCCCATCTGCGCCCATCTGCGCCGACGCCGTCAAAGACGCCATGCCCATCACACAACATGCAACCAAACCCCAAACACGCATTCCAAAAACCTCCACTCCAAATGTCGTCCCAAGCCTCAACAGGCTATCAGAAAATAACCATCGGTCAGGAAACCGCCGGGATCAAGCCAAACTCTAGACTCAACCATAATCGGGTATTCTTAGAGAGAACGCCCGGAGGTCACCGGATGCTTTCCCCTACCGTTTCCGCTCCCGTTACGCCCACCCCGGCAGAAAAAATCGCCGAGGCTCTTCAACGCATTGGCCCGCTCAATGGCCTTCCTCTTGAGGACCGCCTCTGGCTCGCGCGCCATGGCGAGGAGTTCATCGCCAACGCCGGCGATGTCCTCTTTGAAGAAGGCGCCTCGGCTCAAAACATGATTCTTATCCTCAAAGGCGAAATCCACGTTCGCCGCCAGCATGGTGGTCCCATGGCCTTGTTCATCGGCCGCGCTGGGCAAATGACCGGCGTACTCCCCTTCTCGCGCATGAAGACCTACGGCGGACAAGGCTTCGCTATCTCTCCAGTCTGGGCGCTCATCATTCCCAAGACCATCTTCCCTCAGATGCTGCAGGCCATCCCTTCAATGGCCCAGCGCGTTGTCGCCACGCTGCTCGACCGCGTCCGCGAAGTCACCCGCATCGAGCAGCAGGCTGAAAAACTCACCGCGCTCGGCAAACTCGCCGGCAACTTGGCCCACGAACTCAACAACCCCGCCTCCGCCGCCCAAAGCGCCGCCTCCAGCCTCGCCAACGCTCTCACAGCCAACCGCGAAGACCGCTTCAAACTCGTCAACCTCTGCCTCACTGAAGTGCAGATTCGCGGCGTGCAGGCCTGGGAAGAAAACATCCTCCGGCGCAGCCTCCCAGGTCCGTCTCAGGAGCCCGGTGCCCTGGCCTTCATCGCCCGCGAAGAGGCACTCCGCCAGTGGCTTGAGAAGCTGGGCTGTCCCGATCCATGGGAAGTCGCGCCCCAGTTGGCAGAGCAGGGTGTTTGCGTCGCCGATCTTGACCAGTTGCGCACTTTGCTCAACGGCAACGAAACCTGCATCTCCCTGCAGTTCTTTGCCCGCTATCTCCGCGCCACGCGCTCCGTCCAGACTCTGGCCCACTCCACCGCACGCATCTTTGACCTCATCGATGCCGTTAAGACCTACTCCGGCATGGACCGCGCACCAATTCTCGAAGTCGACGTTCCTGCCGGCCTCGACGCCACCGTCCAGATGCTCCAGTCACGCATGACCAACATCCGAATCGAGCGCGATTACGAGCCCGGCCTGCCCACCATCAACGCCTATGGAGGCGAGCTCAACCAGGTCTGGACCGCACTGCTTGAAAACGCCCTCGACGCACTCGGCAACGAAGGTCTCCTGCGTCTCGCCTGCCGCCTTGAAGGCGAAATGATGCTGGTTGAGATCTGGGATACCGGACCTGGCATTCCCGCGGAATTGCAGGAACGCATCTTCGAACCCTTCTTCACCACCAAAGCTCCCGGCCAGGGCCTCGGGCTAGGACTCGACAACGCCATGCGCATCGTCCGCAAGCATCGCGGCTTCATCAGTGTCCGCTCCGAGCCAGGGTCCACCTGCTTCCGCGTCCGCCTGCCCCTCGACCAGCTCCAGGCCTACTGAGGCCTGTGTTCCGCGTTGCGTGGCACTGTCCACTGATCACTGACAACTGACCACTGTTTCTCAAAACGACACTTCCGCCGGCTCCGTCACCTGCATCACCGACTGGTCGCCGGTCTTCTGTTTCCAAGCCATGCGAATCGCTTCAATCTTCTTCCGGTTTTCCTCCGTATCCGGATAGTCGATGATCAGCATCTTCGTCCGCAGCCGCTCCGGTGCGCTTTCATTCTTCCCCTGCCACTGCCCGTACACATCCACCACGCTCAACCCAGACGGAAAGCGCGTCGTCACCTCCCGATCCAGAAAGTCCCGCCAATCTGCCTCGCTGATTCCCTTCTTCGAATCGTCCGCCGGTCCCAGCCCAAAGTAGAGCTTGGTATCCACCCATCCCCGCGTGCTGCCAGGATGGGCCGGATCGCCGGCAAGCGTCGGCGCCGTTCCTGCAGACAAAACCGCCGGCTGATGCATCGCGCACCCTGCCGGCAATCCTGTAATCAGAAATATGGCCAGAACTCGCCGAATCCGCATGAATTCCCCCGCGCCGGCAAACTCTCAACCACCCGGTCCCTTGTCTCTGTCCTGGTTATTCCAGAATGTCGACGCCCCGCCAGAACGCCACATAGCCTCTGAGCTTGCGCGCTATCGGCTTCGGGTCCGGGTAGAACCAGGCCGCGTCAGGATTGTCCTGACCGTCGATCAGCAGGCTCATGTACCGCGCCTGCCCCTTCATCGGATCGGTTGAAGTTGTAGAACTTGGGCGAAAGTACTCGCGCCTGAGGCTGGACTCAGGAAAATAAACCGCCCCTTCCACCGTTTGCGTCTTATCGCTTTCGGCAATTAATTTGCCGTTCCAGATTGCTCGCGCCATTTTCAATTCCGCAGGAGCATTCACGCGCCAAAAATGGCCACACAAATGCCGCCGGATACGACACTACCAGAGATTGCGCGGTGTGGCGAGTCCCTTCGCGTATTCAATTGTGCGCACGTAACCTGTTGGACAGCTCCATTTACCTGGCGGCCCGCCCTATCACTTGGCAGCTTCGATCCTGTCGATGTGAACGCTCTTTGCCGATGCGTCGGCCTTCGCAGTTACCGTCACATGGTCGCCGTAAAAAGCTTTCACCGAGTCCGGATTGTCGATCGTCCAGACAGCCTTGTCCTTCTCGCTCACGAAAACCGGCTTCATGCCGCCCTCGATGCACTTCTTTACGCACTCCGAGCCCGTGCCCATGTGCTTGGCCCCGCACATCGAGTCGGAGATATAGCCGGTGATCTTGCTTGAATCCGCAGCCATGGCCGCCGACGCGGTCAGCGCAAATACTGCCACTACAAACGATAGACGCTTCACAAAGAACCTCCGGGGAGTTGAGAAGTCACGAACAACCACAATCATGCTCCTCCCGCACCACTTTTCACAAGCGGCGAGAAATCCAGTGTTCCTTCAATCGAAAATTCCGCTGCTCGTTTTTACTGCGCCGACATGCGCTGGCGTCTCGCTTCCATCATCTTCAGTGTCGTCTCGTAGCGCTGCGATGCCGCTGAGAACCGCTCCACCAGCTCCGAAGTCTTCACCATGAACCCCGGATAGCGCTCCCGCACTGCCTCAACAATCGGCGCAAACTTGGCCAACAGAAAAAAACCCTCGCCGTTGCAATCCACAAACAGCTCCGCCGACACAGCCCCGTGCAGCACCATCGCCGCCGCCATCTCCCAGTAGCTCAGCACCTGCCGCAGATGCGCGTTATGCGGGTCCTGGGGGTTCAGCAGTACGGCCAGCAGCTCATCCGCCGTCGTCGGCCAAAACTCGCCGCCGACCCACGCGCGTGCCTGCCGCAACACCGCTTCGGTGCGCAACGAGTAAAGTTTTAAAATAATCTCCGCATCCGCGGGCGTAGCAAGCATCCGTTCCATTCAGGTCTTCTCCGATGCCCAATACTACCGGATTCAACCAGAATCTGCCGAGGACCGTGTTTTCCGATCAGTTTCGCCCGCGGATATATCCCAAGTCCCATCCGCCGCAGCGGAAGATCCGAGGTCGAACAAGACCTCAATCAAGATTACGGCCGCACCCAAAGGACGAACCCGCAGAAGCAGGCTGAAGGCTGGAAGCTAAAAGCTGGAAGCTGGCATTTACGCCACCACCAGCTCCTTCTTCCCGCCCTTCTTCTCGACCACCGGCCCGTGCGTTTCCACCGTCGGCGGAGGCGGTGCATCGCCGATCCGCTTCGAATAGCTGCACACCACTTTCTCGCCCTCTTCAGCCGGTGCTGCCGCAACTTTCTTCCCGCGCTTCTTCGGTGCAACCTCTTCCTCGGCGCCCTTCTTCTTGTTCGGGCACTCCAGGAAGATTCCCGACTTCAGCGTCTTTTCCAGCAGGTAAGGGCTCCCGCACTCGGGACACTTCTTCGCCACCGGCTTCAGATTCGAGGTAAAGTCGCACTTCGGATAGTTCGTGCAGCCCCAGAACACGTTCCCACGCCGCGCCTTGCGTTCTGCCAGGTCGCCGGTGCCGCACTTCGGGCACTTCATCCCTTCAATCAGGTTCTGCTTGATGTACTTGCACTTCGGATACCCAGAGCAGGAGACAAACTCCCCATACGCTCCCTGCCGCAGCACCAGCGGCTTACTGCACAGAGGGCAGTCTTCGCCTGTCGGCTCGGGCGGCTTTTGCTGTTGCTTCTGGCTCAGCTTCCTGAAAGTCTTGCACGGCGGATCGGCGTTATAGTCCGGACAGCTCATAAACGGCCCAAACAGGCCTCGCCGCATAATCATTACCTTGCCGCAGTTCTCGCAATACTCCTCGGTCTCGCCCGCCTCCTGCGCCTCGGGGGTATTCAGGTCGGGCTTGGCCGCGATGTTCTCCTTGGTAAACGTGCAGCTCGTCGGATCCTTTTTGTTATAGGCCGAACAGGCAAAGAACGTACCGAACTTGCCCCACTTCAACACCAGCGGCGACCCGCAAACCTCGCACTTCTCGCCCGTCACCTGCTCCATCCGCTTGATGTTTTCCATGTTCTCGCCGGCATCTTTGAGTTCCACCTCAAAATAGTCGTAGAACCCATTCAGCAGATCGGTCCACTTCTCCTTGCCCTCTTCAATATCGTCCAGTTCCGTTTCCAGCTTCGCCGTGTAGGCCGGGTCGAAGATGTACGGAAAATTCTTCACCAGCAGATCGCACACCACCACACCAATCTCGGTCGGATAGAACCGTCCCCGCGATCCGCCATGTTTCACCACGTACTCCCGGTCTTGAATGGTGCTGATAATTGACGCATACGTCGACGGCCGGCCGATCCCCCGCTCTTCCAGCTCCTTCACCAGCGACGCTTCGTTGTACCGCGGAGGCGGCTGCGTAAAGTGCTGCTCGTTCTCCAGCTTTTCCAACTCCAGCGCCTTCACGCCATCAAGAATCGGCAGCTTGTTCGCGCTCTCGTCGTCTTCGTCCTTCTTCTCTTCGGCAATCTCGTACACTTTCAGAAATCCGTCGAACCGCAGCACCGATCCGCTGACGCGAAAATCGTAGGTCTTGCCGTTCTTCGCGGATTTTGCCGCGATATTCGCCGTCGTCACATCGTAGACCGCCGGAACCATCTGCGATGCTACAAACCGCTGCCAGATCAGCCGGTAAAGCTTCAACTGCTCGTCGCTCAGATACCGCGCAATCGACTCCGGCGTCCGCGAAGCATCCGTCGGACGAATCGCCTCATGCGCATCCTGCGCATCTTTCTTTCCCTTGTACGCATTCGGCGTCGGCGGCAGGTACTTCGCTCCCAGGTTCTTCGTCACCCACTCCCGCGCACCCGCTACCGCCTCCGGCGCCACGCGTGGAGAATCGGTACGCATGTAAGTGATCAGGCCCACCGTCCCCTCGGCGCCAACATCCACGCCTTCATAGAGCCGTTGCGCCACGCCCATCGTCCGGCGCACATTGAAGCCCAGTTTGCTCGAGGCATCCCTCTGCAATTGGCTGGTGATAAACGGCGGCACTGGCCTGCGCTGCTTCTCCGTAGCCTGCACAGATGCCAGCGTCCACTGCGCCTTATCGAGAGCGGCGAGGGTTTCGTCCATCGCCGCCTTGCCCGCCAGGGCGTTCGAGATCCACTGCGCCTTCCCGTCCTTGTCCGTCCCGTTGGCAACGCGAACCGGCTCTCCATTAATGCCGACAAATCGCGCCTTGAACCTCTTCTCCGCCTGCTTCTCCGGGTGCAGCATCGCGTCCAGCGTCCAGTACTCCAAAGGCTGGAACGCGCCAATCTCCCGTTCCCGTTCCACAATCAGTCGCACCGCAACCGTCTGCACACGTCCCGCCGACAATCCGCGCCGCACCTTATCCCACAACAACGGAGAAATCTGGTAACCCACCAGCCTGTCCAGTACCCGGCGAGTCTGCTGCGCGTCCACCAGGTTCTGGTCTACATCCCGCGCGTGATTGAAGGCTTCCTGCACTGCCTTCTTCGTAATCTCGTTGAAGGTCACGCGCCTGATCTTCTTGCGTTCTTTCGCGCTGGTCCCGAGTTGCAAAGCCAGGTGGTACGCAATCGCCTCGCCCTCGCGATCCGGGTCAGGCGCCAAATAGATTTCGTCTGCCTTGGCCGCCAACTTCTTCAGTTGGTCCACCACCTTCTCCTTGCCCGGAGACACGACCAGCTTCGGCTCAAACGTCCGATTCTCAAGCTCCACGCCAATGTCATTCTTGGGCAGGTCCATGATGTGCCCCACCGAGGCACGCACCTCAAAGCCCTTGCCAAGATACTTCTCGATCGTCTTCGCCTTGGCCGGCGACTCCACGATCACTAATGATTTGGTCATTGCCATCCTTAATACAGTACCCGATCTACCCTGTTAGCCCTGTTGGACTCAGCTTTCGCGATTTCGATTCATTCCAAGACCGGGACCGGCTTCAGGCCAGCGCCTGCCCGCTCGTCCCATTCGAGGAAAAAATTGGCCGCAAGTTATGCACCCTACCACGAATTACCACCGCATTTCCACTCGCCCGGACCTTTTTCGTCACCTGAGACGTCATCTGCGGATGCGCAGAACCCAACCATAGCGTCCGGGAAATCCCGCCGCAAAACCCCTGTTTACAGCTGTAAAGAGTCACTCCACGGAATCGTAGGCAGCCCGCCCTATCCGCAGGAAAAGAAAACTCATCAGCTCGTTCCAAGAACAGTCCAGGTCGGGACCCCGCTGTCTTTCTGATCCCTGATCCCTGACCCCGTTCCCTGTTCTTACATCGTTCTCACGTAATTCTTCCCCGGCAATCCCCTGTATCCGCCCCGCCATCTCCAGCTCAAACAACGCCGTAAACACCTCAGACGAAGTCAGTTGCGTCTCCAGCCGATCCAGAATTTCGTCAATCTGAAGGCTCGCATCCTTTTGCAACACCTCCAGAACCATCGCCTCCTGCGGCCGCAGCATTGGGTCAGGCAATAAGGATGCCGTCGTCGTCGATCTGGATTCAACCGGCGCCAGCGACTCCAGTTCCAGACGCACCTGCGAGGGCAAATCCTCCCACACATCCTCCCAGGTAGCCACCAGCTTGGCCCCCTGTTTTATCAGCGTGTTAGGCGTCCACGACCCCTTATTGGTCACATTCCCCGGCACTGCGAAAAGATCCCGGTTCTGCTCTGCCGCACAGCGCGCCGTCACCCGCGTCCCAGAGTTCTCGCTCGCCTCCACCACCAGCACGGCCACGCTCAACCCGCTCAAGATCCGGTTCCGACGCGGAAAATTCTGCGGCGCAGGAAACGTGCCCATCGGAACCTCGCTCACAATCGCCCCACCCGTGGCCAGGATCTCTTCTGCGAGTTTTTTATTTTCCTTCGGATAAACAACATCGATCCCCGTGCCCCACACAGCCACCGTCGGCATCCGCGCGGCCAGCGCCCCTTTATGCGCGCACGTATCGATTCCCCGCGCCATTCCGCTGACGATCAGCAGTTGTCGAGCGGCCAAGTCCCGCGAAATCATCTCTGCAATCCCCGATCCATACGGCGTCGGATGCCGCGTCCCCACCACCGCAATCGAAGGCCTCGCCAGTAACTGCGCATCGCCGCGCACCCAAAGCACCGGCGGCGGATCGTAGATCTCCTTCAGCCGCTCCGGATACTCCGCGCACCCAAAGCTCACCACCGTTGCCCCTTGCGCCGCTACCTGCGCCCACTCCGTTTCGGCCGCGGCCCGCGCCTTTCCGTCAAAAATAAACTGCGCTGCCGCTGCCGGAAACCTTAGCCCTTCGAGTTCCGTCAGCCGCATCGAAAAAATCCGGCTCGGCGCCTCCAGTCCGTTCATCGCATCGAGAATCCGCTTCGGCCCCAGCCCCGGCGAAAGCGCCAGCGCCAGCCACGCCAGCCGATCCTCTTCCGCCGCCGAACTCACAGTCGTTTGAGCCTGCGAAGTACCAACATTCTCAGCCAAGTCTGCCAACCTTAATATTCTTTAGTCCCTGAAATTGCACACTTCCGCTTCCTCATAAGAAATCATTAGACCAATCAAAGGGATTTGCGCTCACCTTAGCCCTCGCCGCACTCCGTGTCAAGCGGCGCCCATTGCCTGTCTCGATTCCTTCACAAATCATTGGTACTCTAATAGAAGTGAATCCTGTGCAAGATGCACGCCTGCGCATTGCCGCGATCGGCTTTCTGAATCCCGCACCCCTGATGTGGGACTTTGGGCATCCGCCCCTCGACGCCCCTCTCGCTCGCCGCTATCAAATCGACCGCATGACACCCTCGGAATGCGCGCGCCGCCTGGCCGCCGGCACCGCCGACATCGGTCTGATTCCCATCGCCGCCCTGGCCACCACGCCCGGCCTGCGCATCCTGCCCGGTTGCACCATCGCCTCGAAGGGCCGTGTCCGTTCGCTGCTTCTGGTTCGCCGCGCCAGCCAGCCCCTCGCCACTCTGCGCTCCGTTGCGGCCGACACCGCCAGCCGCACCACCATCGCCTACACCCGCATCCTCTTTCACAAGTGGGGCAACCCTGATGTTCCTTTCGTGCCCATGGCCGCCGATCTCAACTCCATGCTCGACAAGGCTGAAGCAGCCGTCGTTATTGGCGATCCCGCACTATTTGCCCTGGAAGAACGCTCCAATCGCTTCGAACGCACCGGCGAAGAACTCGTCTATCACGATCTCGCCCACGAGTGGCACACACTCACCGGACTTCCCTTCGTCTCCGCCGTCTGGGGTGCTGCGCACGGCAGCCCTTTGGATGAGAGAGTCGCAGACGATCTGAATCAATCCCGCATCCACGGCCTCCAGAACATTGAAGCCCTGGCTGCCGAATGGTCCCGCAAGCTCCCCATTCCCGAGGCGACGATCCGCTCTTATCTCTCAACCAACATCCACTACGACCTCGACCAAGAATGCATAGAAGGGATGCGCGGGTTCTTCCGGATGGCTGCGGAGACAGGTGTGTTGCCCGAGTTCAGCTTCCAACTCTGAAACTCCGCAGCGCGAATTTGAACGCGATGCTCAAGTAAACAGAGGATTTAGGCGTAAGTGACTGTTTCGAAACAGGTAATGTTCGCTTAGATGGTTACGCGAAAGCGGGAAACGTTCGCTTATAAGGTTGCGAATTCGCTGCAAATGTTGGCTTAGAAGGTTGCGGTTTTTCAGTTACTTAACCTTTCAGACCACCTAAAGCGAGCGTTTGTTGGTCTACAAAGTGCGGAAAAGCGGGCATGGGTTGCTCCGAACTACCCGAAATGAGCGTTAAAACGCGTTAAAAGCGTGTTTCTAATCGATTAGAAGTGCGTTTGAGGGCTGTTTTTTGCGGGTTTTGGCTATCATGAGCGGGGGAAAGACTCGGGCCGGGGCGGTGGTGCGTCGATTAGGGTCTTAATCTACACAAATTGTGCGTAGATATATTTGCTTTTTGCGTCGAATAGCTGCCATAATCTACGCAAAGGATGCGTAGAATGTCTCCCTACCTTTATGAGCAACCGGAGTGGCCCCACTTCGGCTTCGACCGCGCGGCGCTGGCGGAACCGCTGGCTGCCGTGCGGCACAGGCAGGGCCGATTGCTTGGACGGATGGAAGCGCTCGGCTTTGAGCCTCGGCAGGAAGCGGCGCTCCACACGCTGACCGCGGACGTGGTCAAGTCCAGCGAGATCGAGGGCGAGCACCTGAATTCCGATCAAGTCCGCTCGTCGATTGCGCGCAGGCTCGGGATCGACATTGGAGCGCTGAAGCCTGTCGACCGGAACGTCGAGGGCATTGTCGAAGTGACGCTCGACGCGACGGAGAAATTTGGCGAGCCCCTTACCAGGGAGCGCTTGTTTGCGTGGCATGCGGCTCTGTTCCCTACCGCCAGTAGCGGCATGAGGCGAATCCGCGCCGGCGCCTGGCGCGACGACAGCACCGGCCCGATGCAGGTGGTCTCTGGCCCCATGGGCCGTGAACACATCCACTACGAAGCTCCGGCGGCCGCTCGCCTGGACGCGGAGATGGCGCAGTTCCTGGCGTGGTTCAACGAGGAGAACGAAGCAGACTGGGTGCTCAAGGCCGCGCTAGCTCATCTCTGGGTCGTAACGGTTCACCCGTTCGACGATGGCAACGGCCGCATTGCGCTCGCCATCGCGGACATGGCCCTGGCGCGCTCGGAGAATAGTCCGCAGCGCTTCTACAGCATGTCCGCGCAGATCGGCCACGAGCGGGACGATTACTACCGCATCCTCGAACAGACACAGAAGGCCACACTGGATGTGACGGCGTGGATGCAATGGTTTCTTGCCTGCCTTGACCGCGCCATCGTGGGCGCAGAAGACTCGCTCAAAACCGTGCCGGACAAGACGCGCTTCTGGGAGCGGGTTGGCGGCTTGCCGTTGAGCGCGCGGGAGCGGCTGGTACTGAACCGAATGCTCGACGGATTTGAGGGCAAGCTCACGACTGCCAAGTGGGCGACGCTGGCGAAGTGCTCGCATGATACGGCGCTGCGCGATATACAGGAACTCGTCGAGCGCGGCTTGCTGGTCCGGAGCGCCGAAGGCGGGCGCAGCACCAGTTATGAGTTGGTGAAGCTTACCTAGAGTGTGAGCGGCCTCAATCCCGGGCCTTCCGCCGCGAGACTAAGGGGGCACCCGGCCATTCATCGTCCTATTCCTGGACGTTTGCCGACTTATCGGTACCCATCTGTGCTCGATGAGTGCTTAGGCGATTTGGCGTCATTCCAGAAGTGCGCCCGGAGCCTTTGGCACTTGCCGGCATAGATCCTGAAATCGTGCATGGTCGCGACTGAACGTCTTGTGACGTCCACGCCCTCGGCGTCTCTCGCTGAAAGTTGATGACGCACCCGGATTACATTGTTTAGTGTTCGCGGATCGCCGTCACCGGATTCACCCGCATCGCTCGACGTGCCGGAACGTAGCATGCCAGCAATGACATCGCCGCAAGCAGAATCACCACTGTAAAAATCGTCAATGGGTCATTGGCGCCGATGCCGTACAGCAGACCGGCAATGAAGCGGGTCAGCCCGAACGAAAGAGCCAGTCCCAGCGCCAGCCCAATGGCAGCCAGCCGCATTCCCTGGATCAGCACCAGCCTCATCACATCCACTCGCGAGGCACCCAAAGCTACGCGGATGCCGATCTCGTGCGTCCTGAGCTCGGTACGGTATGCCATCACGCCATAAATGCCCGTGGCCGCCAGAACCAGCGCGATGATCGCGAATATCCCCGCGAACGTGCTCTGCATCAGGACAAACGTACTCGCTAAGGCGGTGCTCTCCCTCATCGTGCGCACGTCATAAACCGGGAGCCGACTGTCAACCTCCTGGATCGCGCCCTCGACCGCCTGCAGCAGACCCGCCGGATTGCCCATGGTCTTCATTTGCACGATAAGTTCCGGGCCCGGTTGCTGATAATAGCTGATATAGACCATGGGCCCGGGCCGCTCACTCATCATCAGGTGCTTCGAGTTCCTCACCACGCCGACCACCGTGAACAGGCTGCTACCTATGCTCAGCTTTTTCCCCATCGGATCCTGCCCCGGCCAGTACCGGTTCGCCGCTGTCTGGTCCACGATCAGTACGAGCGGCGCTTTCTCATTGTCGTCCTGCGTAAAGTCGCGCCCTTCCAGAATGGGTATCCCCATGGTCTCGAAGTACCGCGGCGATACATCCGCTCTCCCTACTTCCAGCGACTCATGCGGCCGTGGCGCGTATCCTTCCGGATACGCATCCTCCGTCTTTCGCGTCAGCGTCAGCGGAACCCAGTCGGTAAGCGAAGCCACGGTCACGCCGGGCAATGCCTCCACGCGCTGCAGAATTTTGTCGCGGACTAACCGCCTTTGGTCATTCGGATAGCCGGAGATGTTCAATCCCACGGACGCGGTCAAAACATGATCTTGCTCAAATCCCGGATCTGCATGGGCAATGTTCCTGAGCGTGCGCAAAAACAGTCCGGAGCTAACCAGCAGAGCAAGCGAGAGCGCCACCTGCGAGACCACCAGGCCGCTAAGCAACCGCCGATTGTGCTTACTGCCCGATACGCTTGCCGATTCCTCCTTGAGCACCTCCGCCGCCGATACCTGCGACGACCGCCAGGCCGGAAATGCCCCGCACAGCAGGCTCGCCAGAACTGCCAGAGCCACAATTGCGATCACAACGCCGGGATCGACCATGCCGTTGATCGAGACCGGGATCGCGTTCGCCGGAATGAACAGTGCGAGTGACTTCGCCGTCCACAGAGTCAGGAAAAACGCCGCCGCTCCCGCGCAGAGGGCAAGAATCACGCCTTCGAGCATCATCTGCCGGACGACGCGCACGCGACCTGCGCCCAGCGACTGTCGGATTGCGATATCGCGCCGCCGCGACACAAACCGCACCAGCGTCAGCGTGGCCACATTAGTGCACGTCAGCAGCAACACCATCCCTGCAATCGACAGCAGGATGGGGAGCGTAGTCGCCATATATCCGTTCGCGCCGAACGGCGACCGCCACATCGGATCGAGCGTGATCGTGTTCGTGCCCAGGTGATCGTTAGGATACGCCGCCACAATCCGCCGCATGATGGTCTCAAGATCCTGGTTTGCCTGCTCGCGGCTCACGCCCGGCCGCAGCCTTCCCACCATGATCAGCCAATTCCCGCTGCGCTCGCTCATCCGCCAACCGCCCGTTCCGAGCGGATCGAGCGTAACCCACATATCGTCCCGCAGCCCCGGCGCCGCACCGACGAAACCCTTCGGCGCCACGCCGATCACTGTCACCTGGTGGCGAGCAATCTCCAGCGACTTGCCCACAATCCCGGGGTCGCCCGCAAAATGCGTCTTCCAGAGCGAGTAGCTGATAACAACGTACGGAATGCTTCGCCCTGCAGCCTCTTCTTCCGGACGGAAAAAACGCCCGTAGAGGGGCTTCACGCCGAGTACATCGAAGAAATTCGCAGTCACGTTGGCAACATAGATCCGTTCCGGCTCGGCTCCGCTGGTCAACGCAAGCCAATCGTTGTGATACGCGATGATTCCCTCGAAGCTGTGATTCTGGTCCCGCAGATCGCGGTAATCGAGATAGGAGAATGGCGGAGTCGGCGAAGTATTCCACTGCCCTCGCATCACGCTTACCAGCGAGCTCATATCGCGCGCTCCCGGTATCGGGTGCAGCATCGTCCCGTCAATCCAGCTGAACACCGTGCCGTTGGCGCAAATGGCAACTGCCAACATCAGCGTAGCCGCGATCGTGTATGCCGGATTCTTGCGAAGTTGCCGCAAGGCAAAACGAAAATCCTGAAGCAGCCCTCTCACGCCTATCTCCTTCAAATGAAGTTTGATCTTGGGGAACCAGAGTCTTGCTCTATCAGGACATGCATGCAATGTGCCAAAACACGTTTGACGGTAAGTTTCTATCCGTCATCGACATAGGCTGCGGCATTATCTCCCGGCTCCGCCAACACACTGTCCATCTGTGGATCGGATGTCCGCTTTCGAACAGCTTACTGCAAAGCCAAGGCAAAGCGCTCGCCGACTCTGAGGTGATCGTTCTCTGACAAGCGGGCTTACTGTACCGTTCATCCAGACCGCCTTTTTTAACGACAAATCGGCCAGCGTTCGCCGATCTGATTCCTCACGATCCTGAATGGAGGCCAAAAGGCCAAATCGTTCATCGATCTCGGCGATCTTTAGATAGATCCTGAAAAACGCCCTTGTCGTCATGAAAGAGTCTGGGCTTCGGCAAAGCAACCAATGGGAATCTTGAACCCGTGAGCTCGGTTTGATCCAATGCCATTTTATGAGCGGCAGGACTCCGGTCTATGAATTCGATTGTGTTGGTCTGGTGATTGATAGGCGTGCTCTTGATTGCTCGAAGACCCGCTCATCGCGATGGGGCCACGATGAACGGGGCACAGTTTCTCATGGTTCAAGTCGATTCTTCTGGATTGATAGCCTGGGGCGCCTGTCTGGTCCGTGGTCCGTGATGCCTGGCTTACTCGACGACTACCGTGCGAAATCCCAACCCATACAAGAGAGCCGTTACGCTGGTTCGCGCGTTTTGCCGGGCCTTGTCAAGAATGCCGTCGTCGAGGGCTGCCTGGGCAATCTGCTGCTCGGCAAGCTGGCGAACTTCGGACTCAAGGTTGGGGTCGGTGGCTACCAATAAGCCCGTCGTGCGGGAATAGACGCGGGTGCGGCCGTTATCGATGCGCGTGGAGAGAATTTGCGCGGCCGGCAGATGGACATGCACGGCATCGCCGCTGACCTGGACATCGCCGGCCTTGAACTGGCCGAGGTCGATGCCGGCAATCACCTCTCCGTGCGCGACCAGCAGCAGCTTGTCGCCGGCCAGAAAGTTGGGCAGGTAGGCGCTCTGGCGCTCGCCTTCGACGATCTTGTCGAGCGAGTATTCGACCGTCTCAAGCCTGGAGAGCTGCCTGATTTTGTCGACGACGGTTGGAGACGAGACGTCGAACCGGGCGGGGCGGCCCAGGACAAACCCCGCGACCCGATCCCACAAGCCGGCCTGCGCCACGCGCGCAAACCCCATCATGGCCAGCAACCCGAGCAGAACGCCGAAGCCCAGTGCGGCGGGATAGCGAAGGCGGTGGCGTTTCGGCCTGGGCCCGGTATGCGTTTCGCTGGGATGGCCGCTGGTTGTCATAGGTACTAATGTACTCCGCGGGCTGCGAGCGCCCGAGCGGGATGGCCAGCTGGGCTGGAGGGCTTGAGGGCCGGAGCGCCAGGCTGAATCCCACCTCGGTGGGGTCAATTTTTATTAGGGTTCGGGGCCAGTTCCGTTAAAAGATGATTAAAATGTCTATGACCACCAGGACTGTTGAATTGAATGATTCCAGCGGGACAAACGCATGGTCATCCAAATTCGATCCTTCCGACCATAGGGCTTGCGGGCTCTCGAGTGCACTTAGCCTGATTGCGGGCAAGACGGTTGGGTGCCCAAGAGCGGCGTTTCCAGTTGACTCCATATCGAAGTTCGCTCGGGTTGTGCAAACCGGCAATAGCCTATGGGGACTGTTCAAAACAGTTGGCAGGGACCGTGTGTTCTTGACCGGCGAGTCGATTGCCTGGCGCAGCGGCGAGGTCGAATATTCGACAGATCCGGTTCTGACGCAATTGCGCCGTTTTACGAGATCGAAGCAGCCGCTGTTTGTTGTGCCGGGCGTGGCGCCGGCCAAATCGATTGGCGCATTTCTGGGCTGCGACCCGGAGCCGGTGCCACGGCTTTACATTTCAAAGGCGAACTGCAGCCTGGTGTTGATGGCCAATTGGGATGGTGTTCCAGCCGTAATACATTACGGAAACTGCAGCCGTGGAATTTCTGATATCGGGCATCAGGCCGCCGGCCTTGTGGTCGCCGCATCCGATGCTGCAATCGCACCGCTTTTGCCCAAATTGCTTGCGCATAAGACCCTGGCCAATGGCGCGGAACTTTTGGTGGAATCACGGATCCCTGCCGATGCTTGCGAGTTCTCCTGGCGCAGGATTGATATTGCCAACGAATTCTGGTTATCGCGCGGGCCTTCGCGCAATGGGGAAACGGTGGCCGAGCTGGGCCAGCGACTGGAACTGGTTTGCTCGTATTCTCCTTGCTACAGAGAGTTGCTGCTGCCGTTGGCGGATGCGCTTCTGGAGTGGTTCGCGGCGGTGCGCATACCGGTAGGCGTTGCGCATGGAGACTTTACGCTGGGCAATGTTCTGTTCAACGGTGACACGCTTAAAGGCGTGATTGACTGGGACCACGCGCGCAGGGACGGCATACCGCTGGTGGATGCCTTGTTCATGATCATCAATTCGTACCGAGGCAACCGGGGATTTGGCGTGGGGAAACTGTTCCGCGAACTTTGGACGGATGAGTTTGAGGATAGCGCTTTTGCGGAGAGGATTGCGTGGGTTGGCGCCAAGTCGAAGATGGACAAGGATGGTCTGAAGTTCCTTGGACTGATGCTTTGGTTTGATTTTTTGCTTGATCGCGCAAACGAGCGTGCCTGGCAACCGGAGCCGTGGGTTGGCGATATGATCCGAGAGACCGTTCCTGTGGCTATGAAATGGCTTGATCGGCATGCAAGGCAGGCGGCGGGTTAACCGGCAGCTCGCCTACGGGTGCGGAATTTCGGTGACGGAATTCGCTTACGCCTGAAGCCACTCCAGCCGTCTTGGTTTCCATTCGAGGACCCGCTTCGCCTTCGCATTCGAGGCCCCGCTCAGCCTGGTCGCGTAGTACACAGCATCTTCCCACGCAATTGCTATTACTTCAGCTTCGCTCATCCGCGGGGGCTCCGGAGCACCAAGAAACCTGGCAAACGCGGGCAGCCAAACGGCCTGCGGAGAAGGATCATCATCGACAAGGTTGTAGACGCCCGGGTCTGCCGTCAACGCCGCAACCGTGGCAACCGCCGCATCGTTGATATGCACAAAAGACGACACGCCCTCGCCTTTACCTACTACGGGATTCTGTTGCCGCATGACCATGTTTGCCGCTGACCCGCCGGGATAGTACCAGGTCTTCGGCCCATAGAAAAATCCATACCGCAGAGCCACGCCCTCAATTGCGTTGGAACTGAAAAGCCGTGCCTCCAGTTCCGTATACGTCCGAGCGCTCTGCGCCACTCTTGGGCTCGCATTTACATCTAACGAGGCCCCCTCGTCCGCCAATGTCCCTCCCGCAGCCTTCAAGAAGAATCCGCTGGATTGCTGCAGATAGCGCCGCACGCCGCAGGCGATAGCCGCACGAAATAGATTCCCTCCGCCTTCAATCCTCAGCCTTCTGTCGCCCGGCGCATACTTCGGCATATCACTCTGTTCTTTGGGCAGCGAGGTCAATTCATCGATGACAGCCTCCACGTTCGCCTGCCGCAGCGCAGTCTCCACCTCGGCTGCATTGAACGCGTCAGCGATCACTGCTTCGGCGCCCTGGCTCTTCAGATTCCCGGCTCGCGTCTCGCTCGCTGTCATCCCCACTACGGAGTGTCCCTTCCTTAACAACTCCGCAACCAACGGTTCGCCAATCGCTCCGCTTGCCCCTGCCACAAATACGCGCATTGTCCTCTCCCCAACCCAATCGACTGATGATCGAACATTCCCAGGAACATGATACGTAAATGGTGTGTCCGGCAAAACCGGGCAAGGCCTGCTCTAGGGCGGGCTTGAGGATAGCCGGTGGAGATCCGATCTTGCACGGTTCGGTATTTTATTCGCTAAATCTTCGCCTTTGGCGTATAATCTTTCAATGGACTTTCAACTGGTGACCTCCTACAAGCCGAAGGGCGATCAGCCGCGGGCGATTGATGAGCTTGTGAATGGGCTGAACGCCGGGGAGAAGCACCAGGTGCTGCTGGGCGTGACGGGGTCGGGCAAGACGTTCACCATGGCGAAGGTGATTGAGCAGTCGAACCGGCCGGCGCTGATTCTGGCGCATAACAAGACGCTGGCGGCGCAGCTTTATCACGAGTTCAAGCAGTTTTTCCCGGACAATGCGGTTGAGTACTTTGTGAGCTACTACGACTACTACCAGCCGGAGGCTTACATTCCGGCCGGTGACCTCTATATAGAGAAGGAAGCGACGATCAACGAAGAGCTGGACAAGCTGCGGCTGTCGGCGACGCGGTCGCTGTTTGAGCGGCGCGACTCGATTATTGTGAGCTCGGTGAGTTGCATCTACGGTCTTGGGTCGCCGGAGGCTTACTACGGCATGTTGCTGCTGCTGGAGAAGGGGCAGCACATCAGCCGCAAAGACATTACGCGGCGGCTGGTGGAGATTCTCTACGAGCGCAACGACACGGATTTTCGGCGCGGGACGTTCAGGGTGCGCGGGGACGTGATCGAGGTCTTCCCTACCTATGACGAAACGGCGTATCGGATTGAGCTGTTCGGCGACGAGATCGAGTCGCTGTCGCAGATTGATCCGCTGTTTGGCACGGTGAAGCAGAAGTATTCGCGGCTGCCGATCTATCCCAAGAGCCACTACGTGGTGCAGCCGGAACGGAAGGCGCTGGCCATCGACACGATCGTGACCGAGCTGAATGAGCGGGTGGCTGAGCTTGAGGCCGAGGGGCGCATGGTGGAGGCGCAGAGGGTTCACCAGCGCACGCGCTTTGACCTGGAGATGATCAAGTCGATGGGCTACTGCCATGGCATCGAGAACTACTCGCGCCACTTTTCCGGCCGCCTGCCGGGCGAGCCGCCGCCTACGCTGCTGGATTATTTTCCGCGCGATTTTCTGCTGTTTGTGGATGAGAGCCACGCGACGATTCCGCAGGTGCACGGGATGTGGTTCGGCGACCAGAGCCGCAAGCAGAACCTGGTGGATTACGGCTTCCGGCTGCCCTCGGCGCGCGACAATCGGCCGCTGAAGTTTGAGGAGTTCGAGAGCCGCATTCACCAGACGATTTATGTCTCGGCGACACCGGGACCTTATGAGCTGACGCGCTCGGCGGGCGTGGTGGTGGAGCAGGTGATTCGGCCGACGGGGCTGGTCGATCCTGAGGTTGAGATTCGTCCGGTGAAAGGGCAGATCGACGATTTGCTGGGCGAGATCCGCGACCGGGCAAAGAAGAATGAGCGCGTGCTGGTGACGACGCTGACCAAGCGCATGGCTGAGGACCTGGCCGGGTACTACACGGAGGTGGGCGTGCGCTGCCGGTATATGCACTCCGAGATTGAGACGCTGGAGCGCGTGAAGCTGCTGGCCGGGTTGCGCAGGGGCGAGTACGACGTGCTGATCGGCATCAACCTGCTGCGTGAGGGACTGGATTTGCCGGAGGTTTCGCTGGTGGCGATTCTGGATGCGGACAAGGAAGGCTTTCTGCGCTCGGCGGGGTCGCTGATCCAGACCATGGGCCGCGCCGCCCGTCATCTGGAGGGCCGCGCGATTCTCTATGCAGATCGAATCACGGACTCGATGCGCCGGGCGATGGACGAGACGGATCGGCGACGCACGGTGCAGCGCGCCTATAACGAGGAGCACGGCATTACGCCGCAGTCGATCATCAACACCATGGACATGGGCCTGGCGCAGATATTGAAGGCCGAGTACGGCGATATTGACGAGGAAGAGACGGCGGGGCTGCCTGAGTTCGCCTCGCAGGCGGAGCTGGACGCCTATATCGAAAAACAGGAGACGCAGATGCGGGAGGCGGCGAAGAAGTTCGAGTTCGAGAAGGCCGCCCGGCTGCGGGACGCCATCAAGGAGCTGCGCGACAAGGAGTTCCTTTTCGGCTAAGCCGTCAAGAACTTTCCCCTCCTCAGGCAACGATATTGTCCACCCCCTCATCCTAAGATTCCAGTTAGTAAATTAATTTAGCCAGCCGAGAGGCGGCGCTGGGTCTGGGGCATATTTTGACAATTCTTCTCGTGGACGACGACCCCTTTCAGGGGTCGGTGCGCAAGTCCATGCTGGAAAAACGATTCTCCGAGGTGCTTCGCGTGGCAGGCGCGGCCGATGCGTTGCGCCTGGTGGAGCAGCCTCAGTTCGCCGACAGCCTCGGCCTGGTCATCACGGGACACCGGCTCGCAGGCATCGGGGGACCGGCCCTCGTCGCCGAATTGCACACGCGGATACCTTCGCTTCCCGTGCTGGTGCTGGTCGAAAGCAGCGAAGAACGCGGCGAGTATCACGGCGAACACGTCTCCTTCCTTACCCGGCCCGTTCCCGCGGATCAGTTACTCGCGCTCGCAACCCAGTTGCTTGCTGAGAATCAACGCAGAACAGCCTGATCCCCAGCTGCATCCCAGCGCGAAAGCCTGCGTTTCCTCAGCCTGATCATAGTGTGAGCTAAATCACACCCGAAAAGCCTATGATGGTTAGAGAATTACCTCGTTGGGATTCTCGCTGCCTCCCCATCTGCATGCGAGAATCATCGTGGAGTCCTATTCCTCATGGCAGCATTCGGTAGCTTTGCACTCATCATCGCGCTGGCCTTGGCCGCTTACAATCTACTCGCCGGCGCTCTCGCACTTCGACTTATCGCCACCGGACAGCCAGCCCGCATCTCGCCCGAGCGGCTGGCCGACACAGCACGCCGCGCCGGAATCGCCGGCTTTCTGGCCATTACCGCCGCAGCTTTCGCGCTCATCTGGTCGGTTTTTACCAACGACTTCTCCATCACCTACATCATGGAGCACTCCAACCGCGCGCTTCCCGCCGCTTACAAGTTCTCAGCGCTGTGGAGCGGCCAGGAAGGCTCGCTGCTGCTGTGGGCTTGGCTGCTGGGAACCTACGGCTTCGTCCTTCGGCTCACGCATAAGACCGACGTCAAGCTCTACGCCTACGCCGGCACAATTCTGGCAGGTATTCAGGTCTTCTTCCTGCTCGTGCTCAACTTTGCCGCGCCGCCCTTTGCGCTCTATCGTGGCGCGATTCCCGCAGACGGCAACGGACTCAATCCCCTGCTCCAGTATCCGGAGATGGTGATTCATCCGCCCATGCTTTACCTGGGCTATGTTGGTTTCTCTGTTCCCTTCGCCTTTGCGCTGGGCGCGCTGATGATGCGCTACCCCGGCGAAAAATGGATCAAGGTCACCCGCGCCTGGACCATGGTGACGTGGCTGTTTCTTACGGCAGGCATCTTTCTCGGCATGCACTGGGCCTACGCCGTGCTCGGATGGGGCGGCTACTGGGGATGGGACCCGGTCGAGAATGCGAGCTTCATGCCGTGGCTTACAGGCACTGCCTTTCTCCACTCCGTCATGATGCAGGAGAAGAAAGGCATGATGAAGAGCTGGAATGTGTGGCTCATCTTCTCCACGTTTCTGCTCACGCTGCTGGGCACGTTGCTCACGCGCGCCGGGCTGGTCAGCTCCGTGCACGCCTTCGCGCAATCGTCCATCGGCACGTGGTTCATCGTGTTTATGTGCATCGTGCTTGCGGTCTGCATCTTCACTTACGTTCTGCAGCGCGGTCATCTCAAAACCGAACATCATTTGGAGTCGCTGGTTAGCCGCGAATCCAGCTTCCTATTCAATAATCTCGTCCTGCTTACTGCCTGCTTTGTGATTCTGTGGGGAACGCTCTTCCCGATCCTGAGTGAATACGTCGTCGGCAACAAGGTCACCGTAGGCGCGCCATTCTATAACCGCGTCGCCATTCCCATCGGGCTGTTCTTGCTGTTCCTCACGGGCGTGGGACCGCTGCTGCCGTGGCGCTCTACATCGCTCAAAAGCATCAAGCGCAACTTTATTCTGCCGGTCATTGCGCTATGGGCCACGGTGATCGTTTGCTTCGCGGTGGGCGTGAACCCGTGGAAAGACGGGACGTTTTCCAATGGCAGCTTTTATGCGATTGTGAGTTTCGCAGTCTCGGCGGCTGTGCTGACCGCCATTCTCTCCGAGTTTCTGCGCGGCGCCGGTGTCATCTCGCGCCAGACTGGCCGCAATCTGCTCGTCTCCACATGGCTGCTGACGCGCCGCAACACGCGCCGCTACGGCGGTTACATTATCCATATCGGCGTTGTGATCGTAGTCGTCGGTCTGGCCGGAGCGGCCTTCAACACCAGCCAGGAGCAGGAGCTGGGCCTGCACGACAAGCTGCTCATCGGCCCTTACACGCTCGAGTGCATCGGCTTTACGCAGGACTCGAATGACAACTACGACTCAGACTACGCGATGCTCGATGTCTACAGGAACGGCAAGAAGCAGTTCCAGATGACTCCTGAAAAGCGCGTGTATCATGCCAGCGACCAGCCGCAGACCATGGTAGCCATTCACTCGCTGCCGAGTTGGGATCTCTACGTCGTCTATGAAGGCACCAATCCAGACACGAGCCAACCGATCATCAAGGCGTTTCTCAATCCGTTGGTCGGTTGGATCTGGGCCGGCCTTGTGATTTTGATCTTCGGCACGTTTGTGGCATTGGTTCCAAGCATCTCGCCGGCTACTGCGTCTCTGCGTGTGCCGGTCACACGACCCGCGCCTTCCCAACCGGCTCTCAAAGGAGGCGACTGATGGGTGCTCCCGCACGTTTTACTTTATGGATGAGAACCTGTGCCCCATTCATTTCGCGCACTTTGCGAAATGAGTGGGATAGCAAGACACTCACCTCTCAGTCCAAGCCCGCGGCCTTCTGGATTAAGTCAGCCGAAGCGCTAATATTGGCCGTCGCCGTCTGCTTCTCGATGGGCGCGACGGACTCGAGCGCCCGCTACCATGACCTGAACCACCGCCTGATGTGCACCTGCGGATGCGCGCAGTTGCTGGGCGAATGCAACCACGTCGGCTGCCCGTCCTCCGGCCAGGAACTGAGCGAGCTAAGCGCCGACATTGCCGCCGGCATGAGCGACCAGCAAATTTTCTCCGCCTTTACGGCCAAGTATGGCGCCACCGTTCTGGCCGCTCCTACCACGCATGGCTTCGATCTGGTTGCCTGGGTTGCACCCTTTGCCGTCTTCGGCGCGGCGCTGCTGGGCACGATTCTTCTGATCCGCCGCTGGGCTGGCCTGGCCGGCGCAAAAGCACAAGCCGCCGGACCAAACATTGCCATCGACGACCCAGCCGACATCGAGCGCAGAGAACGAATTCGCCGCGAAACCGGCGACGGAGGATTTTAGTCCATGACAGAAACCCAGGGCATGATCGCCGGACTGTTTCTTTTGTTCGCGCTGCTGGTCTACACCTTCTGGCCTGAGAATGTCTTTGCCAGCCAGCGCCAGAAGACGCGGCTCGACTATCTGCTGGAGCGCAAAGATCAACTCTACGAAAACCTCCGCGACCTGAACTTCGAATACAAAGCCGGCAAATATCCTGAAGAGGACTTTAATTCGCAGCGCGCACAGCTCGAAAACGAAGCAGCCCAGCTACTGTCTGAAATCGATCATCTTCAGCAGGCCTGAACGCCGCCACGCGCTGTCATCCTGGGCGAAGTGCGCCGCGGCGGACCAAGTCGAAGGATCTGCGGTTGTCTCCTTTGAACAATGCTCATAACCGAACCACGCACCACCCATAGGACGCTCTCACGACCATGAAATCGACAATCTTTGTTTTTCGCACTCTTGCTTTCGCTGCGATTTTCTCCGCCGCTCTCGCGCAGGCCGCCACCGTCACTGGCACAGTCACAGACAAAACGACGAACAAGCCCGCCGCCGGCGATAACGTGGTGCTAGTCGATGTGCAGGCCGGCATGGGCGAGGTAGCCCACGCCACGACCGACGCCCAAGGCCGCTATTCGCTCAGCGAGCCGGGCAGCGGTCCGTACCTCGTCCGCGTCACGCACCAGGGCGCGGGTTACTTTATCGCCGCGCCGCAGGGTGGCGCGCCCGGCGACATTCCCGTCTATGACGTGGCGGCCAAGGTTCAGGGCGTCTTTATAGAGGCCGATGTCATTGAAGTCGAAGCCGAGAACGGCCAGCTCAAAATCGACGAGCGCTATTTTGTGCACAACACCAGCTCCCCGCCCACAACGCAGTGGAGCAAGAAGTCGTTCGAGGTGGTGCTTCCGGAAGATGCGGTGCTCAACGACGTGGGCGCGCAGCGTCCGGGCGGCCTTCCTACCTCGACCAAGATGGACCCCGACGGACCGAAGGGCCACTACTCTTTCAACTTTCCCATCCAGCCCGACAACGGCGACAAGGACACGCTGTTCCAGATCAGCTACAACCTGCCCTACAGCAGCGGCAAGTACAACTTCAAGACGCAAGTCTCTCTGCCAGCCGACAACCTCGCGATCCTGATGCCTAAGAGCATGAGCTTTACGCCCGGTTCCGGAGCGGCCTTCCAATCCGTGCAGGAAGATCCCGGCATCCAGACCTGGCTACTCAAGAACCCGGCTCCCGGCAAGCCGATCGCCTTCAGCGTCGCCGGAACCGGCTCCATGCCGCGCGAATCGCAAAGCACCCCAGCCGGTCCGCAAGCAGGCGGCGGCCAGGACGCGGGCGCCAACCCAGCCCAGCCCGGCGGCGGCATCGGAACACCGATCGACACGCCCGACCCGCTGTCGAAATATAAATGGTGGATTCTCGGCGGGCTCGCCTTGCTGCTTTCGGCAGCCGCTGCCTTCCTACTGCGCAAACCGGCCACCGCGGGCGTCATCGCCACAACCGCAGATACCGGCGCGCAAGGCGTCGCAGTTGCCCATGGAGACACTTTCGCCTACCAATCCAAGACCAGTGCAGCGGGCAAAAACGCCGCCTTGCTCAACGCTCTCAAGGAAGAGCTCTTCGCCCTTGAAAGCGAAAAAATCTCCGGCACCATCACGGCAGAGGAGTACGCGCAGGTAAAAGCCGCTCTCGAAATTGTGCTTAAACGCGCCCTGAAGCACAGCGCCTAGGTACAGCTTCTAGCTTCTAGCTTCTAGCTTTTTTCCCGGCTGCGCATTTGCATCGCGTGGTCACGGAATTAGAATTGCTGAAGCACCGGAGCTAGCGGCTAGAAGCTAGCAGCTAGAGGCTGACTTGAAAACTCTTCTCCGCACCCTTCTCTATCTCGCGCTCATCGTCTGGCTGGGCGCTGAGATCTTCTTTCCAGTCGTTGCCGCCATCACATTCACCACGCTGCGCCCAGACACGCACACCGCCGGCACCATCGTCGGCCAACTGCTCCGCATCCTGCACGGCATGGGCCTGGTCTCGGGCATGGTGGCGCTTGCTCTGCTCGCTCTCGCCCCGGCGTGGAACATCTACAAGCCGCGCGTGGTGCTTGCGCCCATGGGCCTGCTGGTGTTGATGATCTTCCTCACCATCTTTTCGCAATTCGCCATCATCCCCGCCATGGAGCGCGACCGCCTGGCCGCAGGCGGAGCGATCGACACAGCCGACGCCACGGGCCCCGTCACCGCCGACTTCAACAAGCTCCACAACCGCAGCGAGTTTGTTGAAGAGGTGATTCTGCTGCTGGGCCTCGCAACCGTTGTACTGGTGGCTCGTGCGGAAACCACCAAGAGCTAGGGAACGTCCGATCAATTGACCCTTCGCGTCGAGCGTTCCCTCAGGGGCTATAGCCCACGATGATTTGGCGATGGTTGCGGCCCGGCTGAAGCCGTGCCCTTGTTACAGAACAAGAATTCGGTGAATTTCGAAACGGACTGTAAAGCCATGCCCTTTCGAAACAAGAGTGACCCTCTGCTTGGCGGACAACTTTTGGGGACCAACTCCGTCATTTCCCCGTTCCCTGATCCTTGCTCCCTGTTCCCTGTTCCCTGTTCCTTGTTCGCTGTTCGCTGCTCTCTGCGCTCTGTCCTCTGTTCCCCGATCTTGTATCATCGGAGAGGCCCTCGCACGCGCATCCCATCCTGACGGGGCCACAATAGGAAGACGATGAAAACCGGCATTATCGGCCTGCCGCAGGTGGGCAAAACTTCGCTGTTCAAGATTCTGACCAAGGCCAAGCTCGAAGAGCGCGCCCACTCCCGCCAGGAGCACATCGGCGTGGCCCGCGTGCCCGACGAACGGCTGGAAAAACTCTCCGCGCTCTACTCGCCCAAGAAAACCACCTTCGCGTCGGTTGATTTTGTCGACGTGGCCGCGATTGGGCAAGAAGCGCTGAAGGAAACAGCCTTCCTCGCCAGCCTGCGCCAGGTGGACGCGCTCATTCACGTACTGCGCGCCTTCGAAGACGAGTCGATTCCCCACGTCGGCCCCATCGATCCGCTGCGCGATATCAAGAATGTCGAGTTCGATCTGATGATCAGCGATTTGACGCAGGTCGAAAAGCGGCTCGAGCGGCTGGAGAAAGACCTGAAGAAGGGCCGCACCAGCGATCTGGAGCGCGAACAGGCACTGCTGCTCCGCTCAAAAGAAGCTCTCGAAAAGGAGCAGCCGCTCCGCGAGCTCGAGATGACGAACGAGGAGAAGAAGCTGATCAAGGGCTTCATGTTCCTGTCACAAAAGCCGATTCTCTACGCGCTCAACATTGGCGAAAGCACCACGCTCGGCGTTGACCTGGACGCGGCCGTGGCTCGTTTCAAGCTGGACGAAGTGGCCCACCGCCCCAACGCCGGCGCAACCGCCATCTGCGGCAAAGTTGAAGCCGAGCTCGCCGAGATGGACGACGAGGAAGCGGCTGAGTTTCTGGGCAGCTACGGTCTGAACGAAAGTGGCCTGGTGCGCCTCATCCGCAAGAGCTATGAGTTGCTCGGCCTGATCAGCTTTTTCACCGCGGGCGAAGACGAGTGCCGCGCATGGACGGTGCCTTTGGGCTCCAAAGCCCCGCAGGCAGCCGGCGCCATTCACTCGGATCTCGAACATCACTTCATCCGCGCCGAAACTATTCGCTGGGACAACCTGCTCGAAGCGGGCTCTGAAGCAGCCGCGCGCGGCAAAGGCACCTTGCGCCTGGAAGGCAAGGAATACATCGTGCAGGATGGCGACGTCATGCACATCCGGCATAGTGGCTGACCCAGATGCTGAAGCTTTCACTCATTCTCGGAACCATCGCTGCGCTGGCCGATGTGGCAGGCGGCCTTGTGCTGGTGCGCGCCAAGGGCATCGAGCGCTACCTGCGCTATTTTGTCGCCCTCGGTGCTGGATTCCTGATGGCCGTCGCCCTGCTCGAGATGGCTCCCGAGAGCTATCGCCTGAGCCCGCACCTCGGTCCCATCCTCATCATGGCCGGTTATTGCGTCGTGCACCTGCTCGAGCACACCATCAGCTCGCACTTCCACTATGGCGAAGAGACGCACCACGGCGCGCTTGTAACGCGGCGCACCAGTATAGCCGTGCTGGTTGGCCTTTCCGTTCATGCGCTTTTCGACGGAGTGGCCATCGGCTCCGGCTTTGTGGTCTCGAACTGGCTGGGCTGGCTCATCTTTCTGGCCATCCTGCTGCACAAGGCGCCGGAAGGCTTCACGATGGCTTCGGTCATGCTGGCCAGCGGACGGAGCCGTACCACAGCGCTCTACTCCGCTACAGGATTGGCTGTTGCCACGCTGCTGGGCGTGCTGGTCATTGAAGTGGTGCCCGCCTGGCTTACCTACGGATTGCCCATCTCTGCCGGCGTCGCCATTTACGTAGGCGCAACGGATCTGGTCCCTGAAGTCAATCGGGAACCGGGGATACGGATGGCTTTGGTGTTTTTTGCGGGGGTCGGCGCGTTTCTTGTGATGCGCATGCTGCTGCCTGCGCTGTGATTCGAAATCAGTTTCGCGACAGCCCGAACCGCCCGGCATAGAGCCTGATCAGCAGACTGCCATAATCGACGGCAACCTTGAAGTTGGCCTTGCTGGCCCCGCGGTATCGCAGCCCAAATGCCAGCGGAATCTCCTCCACCGACCGAATCCGCCCGCGCACCAGGACCTCCAGCAAAAGCTTGAAACCCGCGCGCTGAAACGGAATCCGCTCCACGCATTCGCGGCGCACCAGGAAGAACCCCGACATCGGATCTTTGGCGTGCATTCCCGCTTTTTGAATGGGCAAGGTGACCCACACCGCCGCCGCAGAAAGAAACTTTCGAATCGGATTCCAGTTGCCCAGGCGACCGCCGGCTACGTAACGGCTGCCGATCACCAGGTCGTGCCCGGTCTCGATCGAATGGAGCAGCTCCGGCAGCAGTTCCGGCGGGTGCTGCAGGTCAGCATCCATCACGCCCAGAATCGATGCATCCGTGTTTTGCCAACCGAAGAGAACAGCCCCGGACAAGCCTCTCTGCCCACGGCGGACAAGCAGCCGAACGCGGGGGTCCTGGCTGGCAATTGCGGTAACAATGCCCTCGGTGCCGTCCTGGCTATCGTCGTCCACTACCAGAATCTCGTAATTAATTCCCAACGGATCGAGCACCGACCGCACATGATCCAGCAGCCCGCCAATATTCTCCGCCTCACCCAGGGTGGGAATCACGAGCGCAAGTTTGTCCAGGGTAAGCTTTTCCTGTCCCGCTGATGTCAGCGAATCCATTGTGGCGCCGTCTATCTGTATGTAGGATGGAACAATAATTGTTGATGACATTCTGACTTTGAGTATACGAGATTGATAGTGCAACGGAACAAATTCCTGATCAACTTGTTGTTGATCTTGGGCTTTACAGCGCTCTCTTTCGCCGTGATGGGCTACCATCCCGGCATTGAAGATGACGGTGTCTACCTTTCGGCCGTCAAGGCCGATCTGAATCCCGCTCTCTATCCCCACGACGCCGAGTTCTTCCGTCTCCAGCTCCAGGCCACCGTCTTCGATAGCTGGGTCGCGGAATTCATCCGCCTCTCGCACATCCCCATTGCTGCCGCCGAGCTGCTCCTTCAACTTGCAACCATCATGCTGACGCTTTATGCAGCCTGGCGTATCGCGCGAAGCCTGTTTCCCGAGGCGCGCGCACACTGGGCGGGGGTTGCCCTGGTCGGCGCCATGTTTACCCTGCCCGTCGCCGGCACCGCGCTCTATGTTTTTGACGCTCATTTGCACGCCCGCAGCGTGGCCACCGCCCTCATCCTCATGGCCATCGCGTGGATTATCGAGGGCAGGCGCTGGCGCATTGTGCCTATGTTGCTGGTGGCCTTTATCATCCATCCCATCATGGCCGCGCTGGGCATCTCCTTCTGCTTCTTCCTCACCTTGGCCTTGTGGGAGCCCGTCCATGTCTGGCTCCAATCCTTGAGCCCGGCAAGAGCCACCTCGGTGGCGGCAGCCTTTGCCCCTTTGAGCTGGGTCTTTGAACCGCAGAGCCCGACCTGGAGAACGGCGCTGGACACCCGTTCCTACTACTTCCTCTACAAGTGGCATTGGTACGAGTGGCTCGGCGCATTGGCTCCCTTGTTCCTGTTCTGGCTGCTCTGGCGCGTGGCCCAGAAACGCGGAGAAACCCTGCTGGCGCGCTTTGCCATGGCCGTCTTCGTCTACGGAGTCTTTCAGCAAGCGGTAGCCATGACCGTGCTCGGTTTCCCTGCCCTGGTCCGGCTCACACCCTTGCAGCCCATGCGCTACCTTCACCTCATTTACCTCTTTCTGGCCCTTACCGCCGGATGCCTGCTCGGAAAGTACCTTCTCAAGGCCCACGTCTGGCGCTGGGCGCTTTTTCTGGTTCTCTTCAACGGCTCCATGCTTGCCGCGCAGCGCGCGCAGCTTGGCGGTTCCTATCAAATCGAGTGGCCCGGACGCACAACCGCGAATCCCTGGATTCAGGCTTTTGAATGGATCGCGGCCAATACTCCCACGAACGCCTACTTTGCCCTCGATCCCCGCTATCTTGCCGCGCCAGGGGAGAACTACCACAGCTTCCGCGCTCTCGCCGAGCGAAGCCAGCTAGCCGATGCAATCAAGGACACCGCGGTCGTCACCCAGGTTCCCGAACTCGGCCCCGACTGGGAACGCCAGGTCGAGGCCCAGCAAGGCTGGAAAGATTTTCAGATCGCGGACTTTGAGCGGTTGAAGTCCGAGTTCGGCGTCGATTGGGTCATGGTCAGTTATCCCCAGCCGGCAGGGTTGGCTTGTCATTGGCACAACGCGTCGTTAGCGGTCTGCCAAATCCCCTGAGAGCAGAGGACAGTGAGCAGTGCTCAGTGCACAGTGTTCGGACCTTCAGAACGTGCTGCACGGATGACCGTCACGCCCAACGCACCCGCTGCGGAAGAACTGCTGTCCGTGCGGTAGGCCAGGCATTTACCCCGTATGAAGCCCATAGAACCGACGCGGACTCTGGCTACCGAGGAATCCTCCCCGAGTCCCTCGGTCCCTCCTCCCTGATCCCTGATCCCCGATTTCCGTTCCCTGCCCTGAATCACTCTTCGTATTCCCTATTCCCTATTCCCTATTCCCTGCCTCTCCTCATTGCAGAATGAAGCTCTTTCCGCGAAAATGGAATTGACACCCTCTACCGGCCTGGAGACCGGGCAATGCTCAACCTTTCCCAGCGACTTGTTATCGGCTGTGTGCTACTCGCCTGCCTTACGGCAGGGCTCGTGGCACTTACCCATCGCGCCCTTGCCGCTGCCGGCCAAACCACCCTGGCTTACGGCTTCATCGTGGCCGCGTTGCTGGTTGAAATCGCGACCGTCTACTTTGTGCTTTCCCCTATCCGCATGTTGGCGCGCGACGCCCACCGCATCGCCCAGGGCAATCTCGAGCACCGCGTGGAGTGGAGCAGCCGCGACGACTTCGGCATTCTGGCCGGCGAGCTGAGCCGCATCGCCGTTCGTCTCCGCGAACTGCGCGACTCCGAGGCCGGCCGACGCCAGATGGAGTTTCAACTCTCCGATGCCGTGCTTCAATCCATCTTTGAGCCCATCATCGTTACCGACGGCAAAGGCCACGTACTCAAGGTCAACCCGGCTGCCGCAGAGCTGCTGGGTGAGGCCGCCACAGACCGCATGGCGCTTACCAATACCCCCGGAGGCGACAAGATTCTGAGCGCCATTCGCGACGCCGTCTCCATGCAAAAGGCCGTGGCCACTGAAGATGAAGCCTCCATGCTGCCCATGCGCATCGGCAAACAGGAGCGCAGCTTCCGGCTCCGCACCACGCCCATGCGCGACTCCGAAGGCCGCCTGCTCGGCACCGTCACAACGCTTGAAGATGTCACCTCGCTGCAGGATACCGACCGCTTCAAAACACAATTTATCGCGGTCGCCAGCCGCAAGCTGCGCGGCCCGCTCCTCCAGTTGCGCCGCGGTCTTTATGCGCTCAACCAGGGCTTCGGCGGCGAACTGCTTCCCTTGCAGGCTGAGCTGGTAGCCTCGGCCAGCAACGAGACCGAGAAGCTGGACGACCTGATGCGCGACCTGATCGAAGTTGCCGAGCTCGATTCCGGCAAGCGCGAACTCAAGCTCGAGCGGCTCAGGCCGTTGCAGGCTCTGGGCGAGGCTCGCGACCGCTATTGCGATGAAGCGACGGAGAAACACATTCGCGTGGAAGTGAATGCCTACGCCGACCTCTCCGTCGTCAAAGCCGACAGGCGCGCCCTGCGTTCCATCCTCGACAACCTGCTTTCGAACGCGATTCGCTATACGCCGCAGGACGGCGAAATCCTGCTCGCCGCCGAGGAGATGAAGAACGTTGTCCAGTTCACCGTGCGCGACACCGGCCGCGGCATCGAGGCAGACAGGCTCAGCACCATCTTCGACCGCTTCAACACTTTCTCTGACCAGGGTACGGGCCTCGGCCTGGCGCTGGTCCGGCGTTTGGTCGAGTCGCTCGGCGGCCAGATCGCCGTCGAGAGCCGCCTCGGCCACGGAGCCACGTTCCGCTTCACTCTTCCAGTTGCCGTTGCGGAAGACGTCCGGCATCCCGTAGAGGTGGGCTGAACCATGGCAGAGATCGTCCTCGAAAAAAAGCCGGAAGCCGCCAAACTCCGCATCTACCTGGGAGCCGCGCCCGGCGTGGGCAAAACCTACGACATGCTCAACGATGCCCACCGCATGAAGCACCAGTTGGGCGTCGATGTCGTCATCGGCCTGGTTGAATCCCATGGCCGCGCAGAAACCGAGGCCCGCGTCCGTGACCTCGAGATCATTCCCCAGCGCGTGATTCCCTACCGCGGCGTCAACCTGAAAGAGATGGACGTCGACGCCATCATTGCCCGCCATCCCAACACCGTAGTGGTAGACGAGCTGGCCCACACCAACGTCCCCGGCAGCAAAAACCGCAAACGCTACGAAGATGTTCTCGAGCTGCTTGAAGCCGGCATTAATGTGATGACGGCCGTCAACATCCAGCACCTTGAAACGCTGAACGACGCCGTCAACCGCTCCGCGAACACCGTCATCCGCGAGACCGTCCCCGACAATTTCTTCAAGCGCGCCGATGAGGTCGTCAACGTCGACGTGACTGTGGACGAACTTCGCTCACGCCTGCGCCAGGGAAAAATCTACGCCGCGGAAAAGGTCGAGCAGTCGCTGGCCAACTTCTTCCGCAAGGGCAACCTGAACATGCTCCGCGAACTCGCGCTGCGCACCACCGCCGAGCAGGTGAGCAGCCGCGCCTCAGAGTATCGCCGCACGCAAGGCCTGGAACAGGCGCCCATTCCTGAAAAAGTCATGGTCTGCCTCAGCACCCGTCCCGGAACTGAGCGGCTGCTGCGCGTGGGCGCCCGCGTCGCCGGCCGCCTGGCCAGCAATTGGTATGCGGTCTACGTCACTCGCCCCGACGACGACAAGGGTCACGGCGATCCGGAAGCCTTCCATCGGCTTGAAGAGTACGAGCGCATGGCTCGCGATCTTGGCGCCAAGGTCGTCAACCTGACAGACCGCAACGTCTCCGACGCCCTCATCCGCTTTGCTCAGCAGGAGAGCATCTCGCACGTGGTCTTTGGTCAGTCCGCCCGCTCGCGCTGGGACATTCTGTGGCGCGGCTCGGTGCTCAACCGCTTTCTCTCAGAAGTCCGCGACGTCACCGTGCAGGTCGTGCCTATGAACAAACCCCTGCGCCGCGGCTAGAGCGGCTTCTTCCACAGTTCTTCCAATTGCGAACAATTGCAGGACCGCCACGATGCCCCATCCATCCCGCGCTTTTTGCGGGATGGGTGGGAGAGCAGCGCACTCACCCACGCAGAACCGCACTACTCGCAGTACACCCGCACCTTGGTCGTATTGCCATCGTTGCCGTCCACATCCACCTTCAAATCCTCAAGATGGTCAACCAGCTCTTCCAGGTTCTCCGGCTTGATCTGCGAAAGCGTCAGCGGAACCCCGTGTTTGTTCAGCGCATCATCCAACTGCTCGTGCGCCTGCACCGGAATCAGGCTTGCCAGCCGCACGCCCGCGCGCAACAGTTGCATGGGCACCCGCACGTTCACCGTCGTCGGTCCCTCGACCTGCACGCGCAGGAACTTCGCCTGGGTCTTCACTTTGGCGCCGTTTTCGCCCGCGGTCTTGCCGGTAAACTCCGCCGTTTTTGCGGCGGTGTCCGGTTCAAGCGCGGCCAGCAGCCGCTCGGCTTCGTCGACGGTAATCTTCCCCGCCGCCAGCATCTCCAAAATCTGTCTACGATCCTCGTTCATAAGAAATCCTCCTGTCGGTTAAAAAATCTGCCTCAGTCAAATGCAGCCGCCTCAATGCCGGCGAGCCGCTACAAGATGCGAACCATGACCTGTTTCCCTTGGGTGCGAACATCCACATATGTCCCTGGCAAGCTGCACACAATCGCCCACAACGCCGCAATCGCGCGCCAGGGATTGATCCGTCCGGCCAGGCAAACCACAACCAGAATCGGCAAAATCAGCGGCGCAAACACAATCGCCGGAATCCAAAGCAGAAACAGCGGAAGCCAGATCGGAATGCCACGCCACCCCGGCGTTTCCACGCGAACGAATGCAAGGCTCGGTGTCATTGCAATGCCTCGAGCGCCCGGATCGCTTCCTCGGCCGTGATCTCGCCGTTCTTCAGCCGCTCCAGCACCTCTGCGCGCGAGGGCGACGGGTTGGTGTCCACAAACTCCAGTTGCCCCGCAATCCGGTTCAGCCGCGCCTTGATGGTCGGATAGCTGACGCCAAAGGTCTGCTCCATCTCCTTGATCGAGCCATGCGAGCGCAAAAACGCCACCACAAAAACCTGGTCATCGAGCCCCAGCCGCGCGAGCTCCGGCAGCGTGAAGGCCCCCTCGACGGCAATCTCTTTTTCCGGGATGCGGACGCGCTCGACGATCAGCGTGCCGCCCTGGGCGATTCGGAGCAATTCCTGCCAGTCTGAGAGCAGTTTTGGGCATAGAAGTCATTGGGCGTTTGTCTCTTTTCTCAACTACAAGGACAACTATACTTAAGATTATTTAGTTGTACAATAGAGTTTATTGATTTTCTGAATTATTTCAAAGAGTGCCAGATTGACCCCACGAAGATAGTTGCTTTTCGCAACTATCTTCGTCTAAACTCTTTCGATGGAGATCGGAATGATGGGAGAAGAGGAGCAAATCTCCGCCGTACGGGAGTTCAATCGCTTCTACACGGCGCGGTTAGGCCTGTTGCGCAAGCGGCACCTCGATGGAGATTTTTCCCTCACGGAGGCGCGCATCCTGTATGAAATAGGAGCCGCTCCCGATCTCACTGCGTCCTCTTTACGGATCAAACTTGGCCTGAATGCCGGCTATGTCAGCCGAATTCTTGCACTGCTAACCAGGCGAAAACTGGTGTGCCAGACAACCTCCCGGCGGGACGGTCGAGAGAAGCTGCTAACGCTCTCGAATGCGGGGAAAGCCGCCGTAGCCCGGCTGAACGAACAATCTGACGGGGAGATTCGGGAGCTATTGGCCAACGTCAACTCGGCGGACTGCGCTGCCCTGCTCGATTCGCTTTCCAGCATCCGCTCCATTCTGAGTGGACCCCATGTGGTTCGCATCGTTCGCATGGTCCGAATCCAACGAAGATGCAATTCGATTACTGCAGGAGTATTACGAGGCAGTAAACGTTGTCCAGCGAGACACCCCTGAAGCAATCCAGAAGATCATCGATAACCCTTGTTCTGGCGTGTGGCTCGCGTATCTGAACGAAAAGGCCGTCGGATGCGTAGTGCTCAGGAATCTCAGCAACATTCCGTTCGCGGGCGAATGCAAGCGTCTCTATGTGAAGCCGGAGGGCCGGGGAAATCGCATTGCGCATAAGTTGCTTGATGCACTAGAGGACTTCGCCCGCAACAAGGGTCTGCGGTGGATCTACCTTGATAGCTACGATGACTTGAAAGTTGCGATTGCTCTCTACCGCAAACGCGGATACGTTTCATGCCAGCGCTATAACGATAACCCGCAGGCAACAGTCTTCCTTCGCAAGAACATTGCGCCCTTGTCATAGAGTGCTTCACCGTCGTTCGAAACACCTGTCGCGCTAGGGAACCAAACTAATTGCTGCCGTCATTTCGCGACGCAGGTCAATTTGAATGTTCCGCTCGACGTTCGGGCGTTTGCCGTAACCAAATTCGGAAACATCTTGTAAATCTGTTTTTGATTTGTTAGGTAAGGAAAGTAATTCGCGGAGGGTGCGTCAGGACCAGTTCGGCTCTGTGTCGTCGCTTTCATCCGGCGAATGCGCAATGCGCGTCAGTTCCCCGCGATCGAGCCAGATCAGGTCGCAGTTGTCGCAGGTGTCCACAATCACGTTGCCCGGACCGGCATAGAAATGCGTGTCCATCCGCCGATTGCACTTCGGACATTGAATCACGCGCTTCAGATCGCCGCTGTCGGGCGGGGCCTGCACGGCGGGGCTTCGGTCGCCGCTGCGCAGTTGCTGCAAGCAGCGGCTGAAGCACCGGCATGGGAAGCAGAAGTCCATGGCATTGCCTGCAATAAATGACCGGGATTCTGGCGATCGCCGCAGGAACAAGCGATTGTCTGCACAACGGGCAGGCAAGGCTGTCGCCGGTCGGCTCGCCCGTGACTTCGACGCCCGTGTCTTCCTCGCCGGGATAGAAAACCGTGTGGCAATAGTCGCACTTGTAGCCCTCCGTATCCGGCCTCAGCGTGATCGGAGCGCCGCACGAGGGACAGTTCACTGGGCCTTCCCGCACTCCGCGCAAAATTTTGCGCTCGCAGGAATGGGCTGGCCGCAGTTGATGCAGAACTTGGTATCGGTCGCGGGGACAGCCGGCGCAGCCTGCGCAACGGGCGAGACCGCGGACGACTTCAATGACGTCGCAAGCACCTGCGCAACTGCTGCTCCCGCGCCAAGCCCCATGCCGACACCAGCGCCGCCGCCAGTGTTCGCCGCCGCTAGGTCGAGCGACTCAGCCGCGGCGTATTGCGTATAGCGGCCCACATCGCCCACCATGCCCATTCCGATGCGCTGATCCAGGACCTTCGAGAGCTCCTCGGGCAGCGAGATGTTCTCAACTACGAAACGGTCCAGCTCCAGACCCAGCGAGGTAAACGTGGGCTTGATCTGTTCGGCAATTTTATCGGCAAGCAGCGCCTGGCTTGCCGTCAGGTCGAGGAAGGAGATGCCGCTGTTAGCGAAGATCGGCGCGATGTTGGCCAGAATCGTATCCCGCAGCTGGCCGTCGAGGTCCGCGGTAAAGTAGACGTCGCGTGTGCCGCTCACCTGGTTGAAAAAGACGCGGGGATCAACGATGCGGTAAGAGTAGATTCCGTAACAGTGCAGCCGGACGGCGCCAAACTCCTTGTCGCGGATAGTGATCGAGGTAGCCGTGCCCCACTTCTGATCCATCTGCAAGCGCGTGGAAAAGAAGTAGACCTCTGACTTGAAGGGCGACTCGAAGTCCTTGTCCCAGTTCATCAGATCGGTCAGGATGGGCAGATTGCGCGTGTTGAGTGTGTAGAGGCCGGGCCCGAAGACATCCGCAATGCGCCCTTCGTTGACGAAGGCCGCCATTTGCGACTCGCTTACCGTAAGCTGGCCGCCGTTCTGGATCTCGAGATCCTGCATCGGATAGCGATAGGTCAGAATGCCGTCTTCCGGCTCATTCCACTCAATAACATCGATGAACTGCTTGGCGAGAAAGCTGATCAGAGTCACAGGAATCTCCTCACTGTGACCCTACCATCTGTTGCAATTTGAACGAATAGCACGAAGGCAGCAGATGACACACGGAGTAAACAGGTCTGCAATTTACTGTGTCCAAAAAGCATCCAGACACGCGTACTTAAGTTACAGATAGTCGTTCCGGAGGGAGCAGGGGGATTTATCCCCCTGAAAAAGTCAGCGCAACTCTCCGGGCCTTCAGGCCCGGATGAATGCTATCTGAAGTAAGTTCACCGGCAGTGCTAAAAGGGGAAGATTCGATCTCCTCCGCGCCAGGCTGACTCTTGTGAAAGCCTACGGCACCGTAAACGGCCGCAAGCCGTCGCTAGGGAAGATCCCCGTTGGCTCGGTCGCCGTGGACGGCTGCTCGCGGAACATGTAGCGGATCGAGAATCCTGCCGAGGCCGACGAGTAGTTGCGCGTATTGTTCGCACCGAAGAATCCACCTGCAAACCAGTGCGGACTGATCTGGTAAGACACCTGGCCGCGCAAATCGTAGTTCGGCCCGACGTTGGTCACATCCGGCAGCATAGGATTGTTCTGGCCTGTCTCAATTGCCTTGTCACCGGCCAGCGGCCACAGCGGCGTTTTGTTTTCCTGGAAGGCCTGCACGCCCAGCCCGCCCACAACGTTGTAGTGCCAGTTGGTTCCGTAGTGGCCCACGAACGTGAACGGCACATTGGCCAGGAAGTAGCCCTGCGGACTGAAGTATCCGCCCATGCCGTGCGTAAACGCGTTCTCGTTGTTGGCGTAATGCATTGCAAAAAAGTTGACGCCGATGCTCAGGTTGCCATTCTCCGGCGAAGTCATCAGCCGCCAATACGCGCCGCCGTTCCCATCGATGCGCGTATTGTTTTCGACGTGATAGCCGGTCAGGTACTGGCCGCCCGCGCCCACGTAGAACCCAGACATCGCGTCGCCGCGCGAGAATTGCACGTTGCCCTGGTTGGCAACTACGCCGCCCCAGATCTGTCCCTGGTTGCCAAGCGTGTCGCCCGCCGGGTCGCGCAGTCCGCTGTAAGAGAGCTGGCTGTCTTTGACTGAGTCGCGCGCGACAGTGATGGTGACGGGCCCGTTGCCAGGCCGGAACATGCCGCGAGCCGTGAAGGTCGAAACCAGGAATCCGTACGGTGTGTATCCGCCGGCAATTGCCGCGTGAGGAAACGCAAGTTGCACCTCGCCGCCAAAGCCGACCGCGTTTTGCTGCGCCGGCGGGTTAACGTCGGTCGTGGTCAGGGTGCCGATGGGCTCGGGAATGGAAACCAGTTGATTGCCGCCCGTCGTCGACTGCGTTACCGAGATCGTCGCGCTGCCGTCGGCCTGACCGGAGTCCAGGAACACGGGCTTGACCACAAGGGTGACCCGGCCGTTGTACCCGAGTGGTGCGGACGCTTCAAACGGTGACTCAAGCGCCGACAAGTGGTCAAAGCCCAGCGCGCCGCTGCGGTAGTTGATGTAGCCCGTGCCGCCGAGCCAGCCGCTGTAGCCGCTCTCGATGGTGCGCAACTGCATCTCCGCCTCTTCACGCGGACTGACGGGTTTGGGCTCGCGCTGCACGCGCACCCATGGCCCGCGCAGCGGAGGCAGATTCCTCTGCTCCAGTTCCTCGTCGGACAAACCCCCGCCCGTTGAGGTTGGCGCGGGAGACTGCGCATCGTAGGTTTGGTTCTGCTGCGCGTTTTCAGCCGCAGGCGTCTGCGGTGCGTTGCTCAGTGCGGGCGTATTGCCCAGCGTCGCGTTCGTTGGCTGGCTGGCCTGCTGCATTGCTCGTTTGCTTTTTTTACGGGTTTTCTTATGCGCATACGTCCGCGGCGTCGACGCGGCAGGCTTCTCGGGCGTGGTTTCAGCAGGTTTTCTCGGCACCGAATAGGCGCCCGTGGCTGCTTCCTGGGCAGACGGCGTATATTGCGCCTGCGTGTATTGACCGTCGGTCGCAGCAGCCGGAACCTGCGCCGCGCCCATCTGGATTTGCGCATTAACCGGCGCATTCGCCAGCGTGTGAATGACCGCGGCCGAACCCTGCGTCAATTGGCTGTCGGTCTCTTCGGCAAACCGGGCGTTTACCTGCGCTGCCAGCGGTCCCATGGGCGCGGATGCGATCCGCAATCCTGGCGCTGCAACTGTCGCCTCCGTCGAAGCGATGGTCTGCTCCGAGGGCGGCAGCTTCACCGTGCCTGCATAACGATGGGGACTCGCGGCTGTCCTTGCACTCGGCGCCATTCGCGTACCGGATGCAGCCCTGGCACGCAGCGTCGTTCGTCCTCTTGCGGCGGCGCGGGCCCTCGCAGCGGTCCTGGCTCTAGCAGCGGACCGTGTCCGCGCCGAAGCGCCATACGTCGAAGGATGCCGATGAGCCTTCTTCCGTCTATGAGTTGCACTCACCTCCGGCCATGTCGTCACCAGGTGCGTCCAACTCTGCTGGATCAACACCGGCTGCGCCACCGACGTTCCTTGTTGCGCGTTTTGCGGAGAGTACACTGGTGCGATTCCCTGCGCATTCGGCAACGGAACAATGTTCGCTCCCGTCCCGCCAGGCATGGGCAGTGGATCGTTCGACGGCGCGTTGAGCCATTGATGCTGCGGTGCGGATTCCGCGGGTGGGCCGGCCAGGCCCACCGGCGCACGGTTCGCATCAGCCGTTGGATAGGCAGGCAACGGCGGCAAACTGTTCGCTGCCGGCTCGTGCCGCGGGTCGAGCAATCGCTTTGTGTCTCCCGGCGCAGCGGGCGCGATCGATCCAGCCGGATAACCGAGCCCGCTATCGAGACTTTTGACCGCCGAGTCAGCAGGCATGGTCGCCAGCGCAGCGCGCCAGTAGTCCGCGGCGCGTTCATTGTTGCCGCGTGCCTGCTCGAATCGTGCGGCAAGCCCCAGCACCTTCGGATCGCTCGGGAAACGTGCCAACGCCTGGCGCAACCAGGCTTCGGCCTGCGCCATGTCCGTCGCGCCGAGAGCCGCCGAAATCGCTCCCTGGTAATCGCCGGAGGTCGCGTTCTCCATCGAAATCGTTTTGAAAAGAGTGACCGCGTCGGCAGCGCGCCCGACTCGTGCATACGCACCGGCCACCGCTCTGCGCACATCCAGATTGTCCGGGTAATCCTTCGATGCAGCCTGCAAAATCTCCACGCCGCGCAGAAGATTGCCTCCATTCATCGCAGTCTCAGCACGGCGCACGGCCCAGGTGGCCCACAATGAATCCAACTGCGCTCGCTCGGCCGCGCTCAAATCCGGGCGCGCATCCAGGCGCAGCATCAGCGGATACAAAGAGACGTCATCCTTCAGGTTATAGAGCAGCCACGCGTGTTGCACTTCAAGACCCGCCGGCGCAGCCGACCGGTGCAGCAGATAGTAGTTCTCCACGCGGTTCAAATAGTCACGCGCCATTGCCGCATCGCCCACGGCCACATACAAGCTGGCGACGCCCTGCACAAACTCGATATCGCTCTCCAGTTGACGACGCACATCCGGCGGAATCTTGTTCAGCGTTGCGAGCGCCTCTGTGTTGCGATTCCCCGCCATCAACGAGAAGACCAGTCCCTTCCATGCGTCGGATGCCATCGAATGCGGCGCGTTCGCTGCGATCGGCACGTCTGCCTGGCTCGCATACTGCGCTTGTTCGAACTCTGCCGAAGCTGCTCCGCTTGCGTCATAAACTCGCTGAGGCGTCGCCGTTGCACCGAATCGCAAGACTCGATCCTGCGGATGGTAGACCGCGTCGCGAACCACCAATCCGCCAAAGCCCGCCTGGCTCCAACCTGAATCTCCAGCTTCCATCCGCGTCGCGCTCTGCTGCTGGAACCGTTGCGGACTTGCCGTCTGCGACGACGGAATCGCTTTGATCTGCGGATTCGCGTCGGGCTGGCCGGCATTCGATGAAGAAGCGTTTCTGCCCGCCGCGTCTGCCGCCCGCGGCGCATACGACTGCGGCTGCGGGATCATTACCGGCACGGGTCCGTTATAAGGGTCGGGCCCGTATGCGGGCAGCGGCGGCACCTTGGTTGTCTTCGCAAAAGGCTCGTTCTCAGGATCGAGCAGGTTCTGCAAATCGGCCGCCGTTACTGCGCGATGCGATTTTGTATCCTGCTCGGGATAGGCCAACTGGTGCGCAAGCCTGTCAACGGGCGTAGCCGCCGGCATGGCCGCCAGCGCCGCGCGCCAGTAATCCGCAGCGCGCTCGTTGTCGCCGCGTGCCTGCTCGTAACGCGCCCCAAGCGACAAAATCGCCGGGTCGTTCGGAAACCGCTCCAGCGCCTGGCGCAACCACAACTCAGCCTGGCTCCGGTCGTTTGCCTGCAGCGCCGCGCCAATCGCGCCTTGAAAATCGCCCGAGCTCGCATCCTGCATGGGAATCGCTTTGAAGAGCGCCAGCGACTCCTTCGCGCGGCCCACACGCGCAAATCCACCGGCCACTGCCTTGCGCACTGTCAGGTTGTTTGGGAATGCCTGCGAAGCCGCATCCAAAATATCGACCGCGCGACGCATGTTGCCGTTCTCCATCGCCGCCGCGGCACGGCGGACGCTCCAGTTGGCCCAGATGTTCTGAACCGTCTCTCGCTGCGCGACGGAGAGATCGTTCCGGCTCCCCAGCCGCATCAGCGCAGGATAAAGAGCGCGGTCGTTGCCGGTGTTGTAGAGCAGCCACGCGTTCTGGATGTCTACATTCGCCGGCGGCTGCATCTTGAGCCGCGCGTAATGCGCCTGCACGCGGTTCATGTATTCCACGGCATGAGCCGTATCGCCGCTTGTGGCGTACACGCCCGCCTCGGTCTGCTCGAATTCAATATCGCTCTCAAGCTGCTTGCGCACCGGCGCGGGAATCATCGCGATCTCTTCAAGCGCCTGCGCATTTCGGTTGGTCGCGGCCAGCGTTGAAATCAAACCCTTCCACGCATCGGCACTTCCGGGATTGGCTTTGAGCACCCGGCTATAAATGTCGTAAGCCTGCGCGGTGTTATTGCGCAGCAGGTAGATGCCGGCCAACTGCAGTTCGAGCGCAACGCTGGGCTGCCCGCCCGCCGCAGTCTGCAGCTTCTCGGACCGCTCCAGCAATCCTTGCGCCACTTCAAGCTGATTGGCCTGCTGATAGATTGCGCCCAGCAGCGATAGAAATCCCGCATCGCCCAGCGCGGCCTCGTACGTCGCCGGAGGCATCTTCTGCACGTCCGTGATGGCCAGCGTATCCTGCCCCAGCCCGTGATGCGCGCTCACCAGGCCGAGCCACGCCGACAGGTTGTTTCGATCTTCGTTGAGTATTTGCGTATACAACGCCGCGGCCTGCTCGTAGCGTTTAGCCTCCATCAGGATGCCCGCGTATTGCAGCTTTGTATCCGTCTTCAGGCTCGTCCCGTTGTCGGGGAATGGCAGCGCCAGCGCCTGCGCCAACACGTGTTCGGCATCCGCGCTCCGCCCCTGCGCCTCATAGATGCTTGCCAGCGAGCTCAAGTACTCCGGATCCCTGGCCAAAGCCAGTCTCACCCGCGCCGGATAGCGCCCCGCCGTCGAAAGAGCCTTCTGGTACTGGTGGTCGCGCGCATAGGAGAGAAAGACTCCGCGCCATCCGTCCAGATTATTGGGCTGCACCTTGATCAATTGCTCGTAGACGCTCGCCGCCTGCGCATACTTCTGCTCTTTGGTCAGCAGGCCAGCCAATCCATTCAACGCTTCGGCGCTGCGGGCATTCATGCCCAGCGCTGTCTTGTACTTTGCTTCGGCCGCGACCAGTTGATTCTCGTTGAAGGCCTGCGTTGCCTCGGCCATCGTGAACCAGAAGCGCGAAGTCGTAAGCGCATTCTCGACCGTTCTCGCCGTGTAGCCGTCCTGCTGCGCTTCGGTCAGATAACTGATGGCGCCGCCAAAATCTTTCTGCTGCATGCGCAGAAATCCCATGCCCGCCGCAACGCGTCCGTTCTTCGGCTCCTTCTGCAACAAGGCCTCGAATCGCTGCTGCGCATCCTCCAACCGGTGCGCGTTGAGCGCTGCAAAGGCCGCGCGCTCGGCCGGCGTGCGCGCAATCCCCGAGTTCATTTGCGCAAGCTTCCGTTCGCTCGACTTCAGGTTTGCGGCAACTTCCGTATCCTGAGGATGCTCTTTCAAATATTGGCGCAACTCCGCAGCGGAAGCCGGATTGGCCGAGTCCCATATCAGCGCCTGCCGCAGCGCCGCCTGCGCATCGGCATCCTGCGGATGCGCCTCAAGAATGCGCACTCCCTCGGGCCGGGTCTTGGCGTCGTAAGTCAGCAGCGTGCCCAGCGCCACCGCAGTGCTCGCGTCGCCCGGATTGCGATCGGCCAGCGATCTCATCCCCGCAATCGCCGCAGCTTTGCCGTTGGCCGTGCCAAACAGCGTTTGATAGTAGGCAATCGCAACTGGCCCTTCCGGCGGATGTTCGCCGTACAACTGCCGATAAATCTGCATCGCCTCATCGGCCCTGCCCTGCCTGGCCAGCTCGCCTGCGTGGCGCAGCTCGTCGCTCTGAGCGCTCGAGCTGCTCAGCGCCTCGATTTTGGCAATATTCGGGTCGTTGGGATTTACCCTGCGCAGACGATCCAGTGCCGCGTCAGCCTTGTCCGCCTCGCCCATCAATTTATAGTCTTTGGCCACGCCGGCGAGTGCGTCAGCATTGTTGGGCTGCGAAAGCAGAATCTGCTGCCAAAGTTGAACGGCCATATCCGGCCGGCCCCGCGACTCCAGCGCCCGCGCCTTGTCAATCAGCGTGCCCCGTTCGCCCTCATGCGCGCCGGCGGCGGGTTTCTTTTGAGCAAGACCGACCGGGAGCGCCAGCAAAAGGCACCCCGCTGCAACTAGAATCCTGCTCCCCGTCCCGCAACCAACCCTCATCGGCGCTTCCAATCTACTTTCAGTTCGCCCCCTGGGCCAAACCGGAATCTGCCGTCCAGAAAACCAGTTGCGAACAGCACAAGATTCTGATCGTAATAGCTTAGGTCTTTCCCATACAAACCCGTCGACTCATCCTTCATCAGATTCATTCGAATCATCTGTTGAATGCTGATCTTCGAGAAATTGGGAAATGCATTCAAATACGGCAGCAGGGCCGCCGAGAATCCCACAGGACCATCTTGCGCCATCGGCACGCCAAGGTCACTTACCTTTTCCGGGGGGGCATCATGATCGGCAAGATATCCGCCCATTCCGGAAACGTAATTTACCAAATCTGTACGCGCTCCCTGGCTGTCGTCCGTCATGCCTGCCCACAGATATACGCGGATTGCGTCATACCCACCGCCCGCGCCATCGCTGCTGCTGCTTCCTGGCTTCTCGACGGTCGCAGGATAAAAACCGTCACCGGGAAAATAATCTACCCAATCCATCGCGTAGCCGTGGCGCGCGCTCTGCTCAAGCAGGTGCGGAATGTTGAGCGCGATCTGCTGCCAGGGTCCTTTCGGATCGAACTGCCCCAGCCGCTGAAAGACAAAAACCGGAAGATAGCTCGGATTCAGCGTCCACGTCTGATCGTGCTGGAAACCTGTCGGGCCCGGCAGCAGCATCAAGCCGAAACCGGGAAGATTCGCCACCTCGGTGACGGCAATCTGCGAAAGCATCCGGCTGCCCAGGTTCGTGTACTGCGGATTGTTCCAAAGCCGCCCCGCTTCCACCAGCGTGTAAGCCATCCAGACATCCGCATCCGATGCCGAGTTTGCGTCCAGCGTCTTCCACGCGCCGCTCGGGTCTTTTCCCCATAGCCATGCCGGCAGATGCGTGCCGAGGTCGCCCTGAGCCAGGTTGCCTTGGGTCCAACTGAGCAATTTGTCGAAGTGTGCGCGATCATCGCCGGCCAGCGCAAAGAACATCGCGTACGCCTGACCTTCCGACGTGGTGTGTTGATCACCTTTGGGATCGAATACGCGGCCCTGTGCATCGATGAATCGCGAAGAATACGCGTCCCAGAGCGCCCAATTATGCTGCTTGCACCCGCCCGTTGCAGAGAGCATCGACAATAGCACGATCGGCAGAACACACTTCCCGCGCAGGGACTTCCGAATGCCCATCGCACAAGTCCTCGGCAAAGAGGCCCGCGTGGCAGATCGCTATTGGAATCCGGCCAGGCGCCCCTTCGAGTAACCGCTATCTATTCCTCTAGCATACAGCTTGTTTCCATGGAGTTAAAGACGATGTGCAGGGACAACGGAGAAGAGGAATGTGCAAAAGCAACAGCCACCAGAATTCTTTTGTCTGGTGGCTGTTGCCTATCGCTGATTCATCACTTTCGCCCGCCGCTCTCAGTCCTCAATCATCCTCAGACGCGACCGGGCCCTGCCCCTCAGCCACTGCCTTGTCCACAGCGAAACAAGCAGCGCCAGAATCACCACGATCACCGCGATCAGCCACGGAACCTGCCGGAGCCAAAGCCGCAGTCGCGTCCACCATGGCACCGCGCCCACGTGATAAACCGCTGCGCCGATCCTGAAGGATTGGAACTGCGTCCCATGCAAAACCGAAACCGAGCCCGAGACATCGCTCGACTGTTGAATCTTTATGAACGTGTCCATGAAAGGCTCGAAGGCGCTCGCATCCCTCAGGTGAATGGCAACAATGCTGCGGCCCGCGCCCGGATCGAACGGCGATTCCACTCCCTCAATCACCGCGTCAGGCGTGCCGGAGGCGGTCAGGTCGCCGGACTCGGAGTGCTCGTCGGAGCGGAGCTTCCACCATGCCTGATGCAGCGGCGCAAAAAATCCCTGCGTATCGCGCACCTGAATCTGGCCGCTGCGCAAGGCAACCGGGAGGGTGTTGTTCAACTGGTCGAATCCCGGCTGATCGTCCCCTGTGCCCAGAATCAGAAAATCCGTTCTCGCGCCCAGGTGCAGCGCATCCGGCCCCGCCACGGTCACGCGCAGTCCCGGATAGCCCGTTTGCCGGCCGAAGTGTCCCATCAGCGTAACGAAGGTCTCGATCTCCTGCTCGGTGGGCGTGGGCGGAAGCACAACGGTGGTCTCGCCGAGATCGGCAAAGCGCGTAAACGGGAACCCCGCGTTGGCAAATGTTTCCAGGTTCGGCAGCGGCGCGTAGTGCGGATAGCCGCGCAGATCAAGGTACGAGTCGCGCAGAATCGAGCCCTGCATATTGATCGGCGTCGTGTCCTCGCAGCCTCCCTTTTTCAGCAATTGAAAAGTGAAGTCGAAGGAAAGCGAGTTCGAGAACGGCCGCAGATTCACGACCGGCACCGGAACCTCGGTCTCCATCTTGCGCGAAGCCTCTTGCCCGGGTATCAGCGGTGTCGATCCGAGAAACGCGTTGTTGACCCGCACCTGGAGGCTCGAGATTGGTCCGATCGGAATCGAATTGTAGCGATACACCAGCTTCAGCACCGCATTGGGTCGGTCGGCATAAAAAATGTCGGGAGGAATGCGGAAGTAGACATTCAAGGGCGCAGTGCCGTCGCCCTGCAATTGATCGGACAATGCGTAATCCCACAGCGGAATCGTCTGATCGGTGCGTGCCCAGCGCGGCGCTGTATCGGGTCCCTGCTTCTCCGGCAGCTTGATGCTGTCAATGCTGGCCAGTCCGCCGGACAGCATGTCGCTGTGCAAGGCCACGGCCTGGGCCGCAATCAAAAGCTGGTCGGCGTCGCCGCCGGTCACAATCAAAATCTTGCCGTACTGGTCGTTGGGATTGGTGCGCATGGCCACGGTCGGCAGGCTGATGCTGGGCAGGCCAAGCCCCGCGGGAAGATTCGCCGCATTGTCCGCAATCACGATTGCATTGCCTTGCGGAATAGCTCCAAAATGAACTGGAAAACGCACCGGCCTGTTTTCAGAGAGCATGCCGAAGTAGCTGGTCACGATGCCCGCCGCCTGGATCGCCTTGTAGCTGGGCGTGCCTGCAAAAACCACCGGTATGCTGAGAGGCTGAATCACGGCCGGATCAAGAAACGGAATCGGCAACTGCTTCAGGTCGTCGGCCAGTGGCAGCAGGTCGCCCTCAATATCGAGAAACGTCGTGCGATGTACGCGTGCCCAAAGCGTCGTATTAGCCGGGTCCTCGCAAACCATCGTGTAGTGCCCGATGAACTCGATGGTCAGCGTGTTGTTGTGCACCAGCAGATCCGTCGGAATGGTGAACTCCGCCTCCGCATCGCGGCTGTCGGAGCCGCCCACCTGCCCCGGCGTCGGCTGGATGGTGGCAAACAGCGTTCCATTCAGAATCAGCTTCAGATGACTCAACTGCGGCAACAGGCTCGGAGAAAATGCATAGTAGACGTGAATCTTTGCCGTCTTCACAACGTGGGTCTCGGGCAGCGTGAAATAAATATTGTGCATGCTGTCGATGCCATGCAGTTCAATCTGCGGCGAGCCGGCGTCGTTCAGCGAGAACGTGTCCTTGTAGTGCCCAGGGCCAAGGGGAGCGTCGGCTTTGGCCGCGGTCTTTGCCGCAACTGCCGCGTGCTGCGCCTGTCCGCGCAGGTGTTGCCCGCCGCCCATCAGAAGCGCGGCCAAGATGAAGATCACCGAACTGCGCGCAATGGAAAGCGAGCTCGCCTTCCGGTCGTCGTCGTCCTTGTCGGTAAACAGGCTTCTGAAGGTCGAGGCAAGTCCATGCATCGATATCCGGAAAATGCGTCCAAGGCTGACCAGCACGTTATCGCTTTCGCGTGCTTCACCCCAGCCAAGCCACGAGTCTGCTCGTGAATAAAGCACCATCGTCAACACTTCCTCTTCGGCAATCGATAAATTCTCAAACCGCACGCGCAGCACCGATCCCTCGCAGGACATGACTGACGCATGCATCTCGGTTCCCGCGGCCGGCGCCGGAAACGCCAGGCGCACCTCAGTCAATGGCGCGATTTCAATCGCCTCATTCAGGCGGATGCTGGTGCCACCACTGGACATGTTGATTGTCTCTCCGCTGATCCGCCTTCCGTCCGGCATTCTGGCCACAACGGGGGTAACCACGCTGATACGCACCGTAGTCCGCAACTGCTTCAGCTCCCGCGCCACCGCCGTGCACACGCCCAGAATCACAACATTGAAGCAGCACCAGAGCACGTTCATCATCACCGTGCCCGGACGGTCCCTGTCCCAGATAAAGAAGCGCGGAATCGCCACGATCAGCCCCGCAATGTTGAACAGCAGCATCACCAGAAACGGCTGCGCTATCCGCGTGTCGAAGAAGGTGCGCTTCACCACGCCGCCCTTTGAGGTCACGTTGAACTTGCCCAGCTTGGGATTGATCAACGCCATCATGGTCGGCAGCAGAATATACGGCGACAATACCGTCTCGTAAATCTCGTTCCAGAAAGAGTGACGGTGCTCGCCCTGAATCCTCGAGTTGGTCACGTTTGAAAGCGTCAGGTGAGGCAGCGCATAGGCCAGAATCGCCGCCCAGTAGCCGGGAATATTGGTGTGGTTCAGCAAAAGATAAATCAGCGGCGCGGTCAAAAAGATCAGCCGCGGCACCGCGTACAGAAAATGGCACATCGCGTTGAAGTAGCACAGGCGCTGCGCAAACGTCAGCCCCGGTGCAAACAGCGGGTTGTCGGTGCGCAGAATCTGGATCATGCCCCGCGCCCAGCGAATGCGCTGGCCCACGTGCGCCGACAGACTTTCCGTCGCCAGCCCGGCCGCCTGCGGAATATTCACGTAAGCCGTGCCCCAGCCGTTCATCTGCATGCGCAGCGAGGTGTGTGCGTCCTCCGTCACTGTCTCGACCGCGATGCCGCCCACTTCATCGAGAGCCGTCCGCCGCAGCACCGCGCACGAGCCGCAAAAGAACGACGCGTTCCAGAAGTCGTTGCCGTCCTGCACGACTCCATAGAACAGTTCGCCCTCGTTGGGAATCACGCGAAACTGTTCCAGGTTGCGCTCAAAAGGATCGGGAGAATAAAAATGGTGCGGCGTCTGCAGCATCGCCAGCTTGCGGTCGCGCAAAAACCAGCCCACCGTCATCTGCAGAAAGCTGCGCGTCGGCACGTGATCGCAATCGAAGATGGCCACCAGCGGCGAACTCAGCGTCTTCAGCGCGGCGTTGATGTTGCCCGCCTTGGCGTGCGCATTGTCAGCCCGGGTCTTGTAACCGATGCCGGCCTCGAACGCAAATCGCTCAAACGCTTTCCTGCGCCCGTCGTCCAGAACATAGATATGGATCTTGTCCGCCGGCCAATCCATGTTCATCGCGCCCAGCGCCGAGTAGCGCACCACATCCAGCGGCTCGTTATAGGTCGGAATCAAGACATCGACATGCGGCCAGTCGTCCGTATTCTCAGGCAGCGACACCGGCGCGCGCCGCAACGGCCAGATCGTCTGGAAGTATCCGAGAAACAAAATCAAAAATGCATACGCCTCGGCAAGCAGCAGGCACATGATGAAAAACACATCCAGCGCGCCCCAGTGACTCGCCGGATCCTGAAAAAACTGCACCACCTGCATGATGCGCCAGTATCCATAGCGAAACGTGCAGAACATCGACATCATCATCAGGGTCAGCGTCACCAGGTAGGAGTCGGAGCTGCGCGCCATGGCCAGCGCCATCAGCAAAGTCAGCAACCCCAGCACCGCCTGTTGCGGCCAGGTCAGCGGCAAAATCGCGAGAAAGCAGAAGCACGCCGCCGCTGCCAGCAGGAAAATCAGGCGCAGGAGCCTGGTGAAAAAATTCTCCCCTGCCCCAATGTCCTGCCAAAGGCCCGATGCGGTCATCGTTCACTCCAGCGCACTCCGCGATAGGTGCTGCTCGCGGCAGCCGATTGGCTCTTCACCCATCCGGCAAGGCTGCCGAAATCCTCAGCTACGGTGGAGTTGGGCGCGTAGTCCATCACCGTCATCCCCTCGGCCAGCGCCTCGCTCACCGCCGGCGTGCGGCGAAGAACAAACGGCAGCAGACGGTCGCCCAACTGCTCGCGAAGCACTTCACGAATATCCAGGTGCAGCGGAAGCGAAGGATCGAACTGGTTCAGCACATAGAACGGCAGCGGCGGTTTAGCTTGAGCGTTTCCATTGTGTTGAAAGAAGCTGTCGATGGAACTGAAGCTGACCACCGAATTCATGTCCGGCACGAGCGGCACCAGCACCAGCGGCGCCAGCCGCAAAACCCGCCGCGTCGTTGCACCCGAGGCCGTCGCCAAATCCACAATCACGCGGCTCGCGCCGCGCGAATACGTCGTGATCTCTCCCGACAGCGCATCCTGGTTCGCCGAGTCCGGACCCAATCCCTCTGGGTCGATCGTCACCATCTGGATCGGTGCATCGCCGCTATTGCCCGGAGGGCTGAAGGTCCTCAGCAACCCCGGCCGCTGATCGCGCGCGCCAAAGAAGAACGGCAGCAATCCGTAAGGCGCCGTATCCACCAGCAGAACCCGCTCCCCGCGTGCCGAGAGTGCCCGTCCCAGCGTTGCCACCAGGCTGGTCTTGCCAACGCCGCCGGCCAGCGAGAAGATGGCCACCACCGGAGCGCGCGCCGCCACCGGAGCCGGAACCGCCTCCGCCTGCGCACCCGCTCCTTCAAAAACTCCCCGCAACGCATACCAGCGTGAAGCCAGCCGATCCCGCGAGCCCTGCAGTGTATCTTCAGGGGCCTGAGGCATGGGCGGCGGAGGCGCGGCTTCCGCGCGGTCCGGCATCAACCAGGCCGGACGACCCGCATGTTCGCCTTGATCGCCTGCTGCCCATGGATTGCGCGGCAGCGCATAGCTGTCTTCGTGTTTCGCCGAAGCCTGCGGCTGGCTCTCAACTGGCGCATGAGCCGGAGGAGGAACATAGCCCGGAAAATCGTGCCCTGGGTAATCGTGTCCTGGGAAATCGCGTCCAGCGTAATCGCGCTTGGGCGGGGAGTAAGGTGCGGCTGGTTGTGAGGTCGCCCGCGCAGCCTCCGCAGCCATCGCGGCAGCCAGGCGCTCCGCATGAGCCCTTTGCTGCGCTTCCCGCTGCGCTGCTTCCAGCGCGACTCGTTCCGCCGCCTCTTGCGCCGCTAGCTCTGCGGCCAGTTGCGCCTCCCGTTCCGCTGCCTCGCGCGCTGCCTGTTCTGCGGCTTCATGAGCAGCTTGTTCCGCCGCAAGTTGCGCGGCCCGTTGCTGTGCAGCCTGTTCGGCGGCCTGCCGCGCAGCCTGTTGCTCTGCCTGCCGAGCGGCCTCTTCAGCAACCCGCTGAGCAGCGTCCTTGGCCGCCTGCGCCTGCAGCGCTGCCCGTTGCGCAGCCAACTGTTGCGCAGCCTTCTCCGCTGCCAGTCGCGTAGCCTGCAACTGGGCCTCCTGCGCCGCTCTCTGCGCAGCCAGTCTTTGCTCGGCCAATTGTTGCGCGGCCTTTTCCGCCGCCACGCGTGCCGCCTGCTCTGCTTCTCTCTCCGCTGCCTGTTGCGCTGCAAGCTGCGCGGTCCGGCGAGCTATCTCTTCTGCCGCTCGCTCCGCCGCCTCCTGCGCCGCTCGGCGCGTTGCTTCTTCTGCAGCCTGGCGCGCTGCCGCTTCCGCAGCTCTTTGTGCGGCCTCCTGCGCCGCCGCCTGCTCCGCTGCTCTTTGCGCTGCCGCTTCCGCAGCCCGGCGTGCCGCGTCTTCTGCTGCCACGCGCGCTGCCTGCTCCGCTGCTCTTTGCGCAGCCTGCTCTGCTGCCTGGCGCGCAGCTTCCGCCGCCGCTTCGCGTGCCTTCTGCTCTGCTGCCTCACGTGCCGCCGCTTCGCCTGCTTCCCGCGCCGCCTTGTCGGCTGCATCGCGTGCCGCCTGCTGGGCTGCTTCAAGTGCCGCCTGCTGCGCCGCCAATTCCTCAATGCGCGCCTGTTCGGCCGCCCGTGCCTGCTCGGCCAGACGCCGCATCTCCGCCGCGCGTTCCACGTCTGCAAGATTGTTGATTTCCGCCGGCTGTTCCGCTCCCGCTGCCTGCTGCGCCCGCGCCTGCTCTTCGTCTATCGCCTGCTGCACGCGCAACCGCGCCTTCTCCCGCGTCTGCGCCCGCGACGCAGAAAAATCGCGATACTTGGCGCCGTGCAGATTGGCCCAGGAATAGAGCGTCGCCACATCTTCCGGCGTCTCATCCTGGTCGTACAGCGGTCCACGTTCAGTCATCCCACACCCCAGGACCTCCCGCTGTCGCCCCCGATTTCCCGCTCACTTCAGGTCTCTATTTAAGCTCTAATGCCGCGGAAGGCCAAGACGGACTCACCAAAACGGAGGATATCCTTACCCGGAATCCTAGTCGCTCGCTGTTGACACATCAATAACACTTGCTCGGATCAGTCTCTACCACTTTCCCGTCATGGGAAAGTCCCGAAACGCCTCATTTTGTTTGCGATGCAGAGTTTCTTTCTATGCGAGTAACTCGTCTATCCGGAATTATGATTACCATAGTACCACCATTATCGAGTACCTGCCCAACTGCCGTATCGCCCCCGCCCAAAGCCCTCACCTAAACCCTCCGCCCTCACCCATGGATGGCAACTCCTTCTACCCGCCAGCATCGCTTCTCCTGTGTTAGTTTGGAAGCAGCGGCCTTGAACGAGCTCGTAGCTCAGTTGGTAGAGCAACGCCCTTTTAAGGCGTGGGTCCTGGGTTCGAATCCCAGCGAGCTCACCACACCATTGGCCGCCGTTTTTCCCCCTCCAGGACCTTCCCAGGACAAGTACCGGCGTTCTCAGCCCGGGCCGCGGTCTCTCCTCATGTGTTCGAGGAATAAAGAAACAGCGTCTTCAGATAGCGCCGCAGATGATCCAGGCAAACAACCGCCACCTGCGCGCTCTGCCTGGACCTGGCCAGAACGAAAGCCCCTTGCATCACGGCCTGTATATGGTAGGCAAGGCTCTCTGCCGTCCACGCAGGCTGGATGCCGTATTTGCGTATCGCCGCCTCAATATCCGGCACCAGCGTAGCTGCATGAGCGCAAATGTACCGGTCGCAGGCCTTCCGGATCGCGGGATGCGTCTCGCAAGTCTCCTGCACCATGGTACCCAGCAGGCAGGTGTAATCCAGCTGGTCGCCTTGCAGAATCGCCTTGCGGAATTCGACGTACCCAACCAACCGCTCAAGCGGGTCGGGCAGGCTCAGATAGGGCGCCGTTAAAAACACCTTTTCGGCAAGTAGCGAAGAGTACTCCGCCGCCTCCAGCGCAAGCTCCTCTTTGCTGTTGAAATGATGAAAAAAGCTGCCCTTGGTCAGCCCGGCCGCCTCGCAAACGTCATCAATCCGCGTCGCGCCATAGCCCTTGGCGCGGATCACCCGCAGCGCCGCATCCAAAAGCTTCGTCTTCGACTCATGTTGCGCTTCGCGTTGTCTTTCAGTCGTTTGCATGGCAACCTGGCCAGTTGGCCCTTACCATACCGATTAGTGGGTACCCTGTCAATCGCCTCTTTCGCACCCCCGAGCCGCCCACACCCCCAACTGCAACCCCTAACCCTGCGCCAGGCTCTCCGGCGGCAGCGCATCCAAGAGACGCCGCGAGAACCCCGCGCCGTATTCGTCCACCAGCTCAGCCACTCGCGCAGGCCTGCTCGAGCGCACAATCAGCCCCGCCTGGTGCTGCTTCTTGAAGCGCGTCACAATCTCCGGAGCCTCGAATCCGCCGGCATCCGGTCCAGCGTCCTGCGCCACGCACACCACACTGCCCGCATAGGCCTCAAATGCGTCCGGCAGCGCATAGCCTTCCCCGCGCAGGTTTCCGACCTCCAGCCGTGCCCACTCCCGCCACAGGTTCACGCCACTAGCCGCCTCCACCAGTCCGGCAATCACTCCGCCGCCAACCCGAGCTCCGACCTCAAGGAAATAGAAGCGTCCATCGGCATGGGCGCGCTGGAACTCCGCATGCGTCACGCCGCGCAGCATCCCCAGCGAAGGCGCAAGATTCGCGTTCAACGCAGACAGATCCTTATGGTCATTACTCTCGCGGTCGACCGTACGCATAGTGAATACGCCGCCATCGCGCACCCCGCGCATCGCCAGCCGCCCGCACTGATGCACGGCCTGGAACTTGACCTCGCCCTCGCTCACGATCGAGTCCACCTCGAAAACATCGCCCGCCACAAGCTGTTCCAACAGGTAGTGGCTTTGCGCGTCGCCCAGGTCCTCAAGGATGCGCCAAAGTTGCTCGGGCTCTTCGATTTTGCGCGTGGCCAATGCCGATGCCTCCGCGCGCGGCCTCAGCAACCACGGTGCCGGAACGCGCTCCATAAACGCGCGCAGCTCGTCGTAGTTCAGCACCCGGCAAAACTCCACCACCGGGAACCCCATCGCGCGCGCAATCACCCGCATGCCCAGCATGTCCCTGTAGCAGCGCGCAGTCGTCACGCCCATCCCCGGAACGCGCATGTGTTCGCGGATCTCGGCCGCCATCTCCAGGTCGGCCTCATCCAGCGCGACAATCCGATCGAAGCGCCTGCTGCGCGCCATCCACGAAACTGTATTCAGAATCTGCTCGCGATTCAGCCCCGAAGGCATCGTTGCCAGCTCTTCGAGAGCCTCGCGCGGCCAGTCGCCATCGCCGAGCTTGTTCAGCGTCAACAGCGTGGACTTTACGCCCATCTCCGAGGACTGGCGCAGAAAATCCTGCCCCTTCTCGCTGCTCGCGATCACGAGAAATCGCTCGGTAGTGTCCAACATCGCCCACCCCGCCTTGGACTGCCCGGCGAGGATAGTTCTACCATAGAGCCTGCATCCCGTTACGCAGGGAAATTGTCGAGCATGATCTCCGCCGTACAAATCGTCGACCTGCACGACCGGCAAACCCGCGCCTGGCATCAACCGCAAGACGCCGCTTTCGATGCCCCGCCCGGCGCGTGGCTCCTCGCCGTTGAACGCCAGCATCGCGCCAACTTCGACCTATGGCACATTGAAGACGAGGCCCGCACGCCCGGCGTCACCGACGCCGCTGTTGCCAACGTCAAGCACCGCATCGACAAGACCAACCAACTCCGCAACGACCTGGCCGAACAGCTCGACACTTTCCTGCTCGCCTGGCTCGAACCCCAGGCCCTGCCAAACGCTGACGCTCCGCTCCACTCCGAATCACCCGGCCTCATCATCGACCGGCTCTCCATCCTGGCCCTCAAAATCTTCCACACCCGCGAAGAAGCCGAGCGAACCAACGCGCCCGCGGGCCACGCCGAGCGCAACCGCGACCGCCTCGCCATCCTCGAGCAGCAGCGCGCCGATCTGGCCGCCTGTCTCGATGCCTTATGGCGCGAAACCATCGACGGAACCCGTCAATTCAAGCTCTACCGCCAACTGAAGATGTATAACGATCCCGCGCTCAACCCGGCCATCTACCGCAATCTTCCCGGCCCGCCCGCGTCCTGAACCCTACCCGCGTTTTTTCCAAAGCAGACTCCCCCATTGACGTCTTACGGGGTTATGCGTATAAAAGGGGCCTGAGCAGCGTTATTCCCGAGCGCGGGCTTTAAGCTGGTAGCCCTACGGTTATTTCGCGCGCTGAGGAACACGCTCTCCAGGCAAAAACATGATGCAAGAGGCCCGATCAGCGGCGCACAGCCGCAATAACTCTCCCGCCATCGCTGCCAAGCCCGACAGTCACTCGACCTCGGGCTCAGCGTCTTCGTTCCAGCACTACCAGGCGGCCGTCCAGTTGCTCCAGCAGGGCAAGTTCGAGCGCGCCCTCGCCGCCTTTGAAAAAATGCTGCCCACCGCCCCTGCCGAAATTCGCGAGCGCTGCAAGATGTACATCGCCACCTGCCAGCGCCAGCTTGAGCGCCCCAACCTCACCTTTGCCACCCCCGAAGAAAACTACGACTACGCGGTCTCGCAACTGAACACCGGCTACTACGAAGAGGCGCGCGAGCAGTTCAAAAACATCCTTTCCGGCCATCCAGACGCCGACTACGCCTACTACGGCCTTGCCTTGCTCGACTCCATCACCGGTCAGTCTCAGGAGTGCCTCGACCACCTTGCTAAAGCCATCGAGTTGAATCCAAAAAACCGCCTCCAGGCGCGCGTGGATAACGACTTTCAAAGCATGGTGGACGACCCTCGCTTTACCGAATTGCTGTATCCTGAGATTCCGTAAGGCCTGTTTTGAACGCTGCGAACTCTGAAAACGGCAAATTTCCTCTAGCGCTCGCCCCCGGCGTCGATTCGTCCGCGTCTGCCCATCCCATGCGCGTCGTCGCCATCGGCGGGGGAACCGGCCTCTCCACGCTGCTCCGCGGCCTCCGCCGTCACGTCGCCACCCCCGGCCCGCGCAACGGCCCACGCGGCGACATCTCCGACCTCGCTGCCGTCGTCACCGTCACCGACGACGGTGGCTCCTCCGGCCGCCTGCGCAAGGATTTCAACATGCTTCCCCCCGGCGACCTGCGCAACTGCATGGTCGCCCTCAGCGAAGAAGAAGATCTTCTCGCCCGCCTCTTCAACCATCGCTTCCGCGCCGGCGACGCTCTCCAGGGCCACAACTTCGGCAACCTCTTCGTTGCCGCCCTCACTGAGATCACCGGCGACTTCGTCCAGGCCATCCAGCTCTCCTCCAAGATTCTCGCCACCCGCGGCCGCATCTACCCCGCGACCTCGGTCAACACCACCTTGGTCGCCGAGATGGACGACGGCTCCTTCGTCCGCGGCGAAACCAACATCACCGCCAGCCATCGCCGCATCGTCGAACTCACGCTCGATCCGCCCAACCCCGCCCCCCTGCCTGAAACCATGGAAGCCATCCGCCGCGCCGATCTGATCACCGTCGGCCCCGGCTCCCTCTACACCTCGCTCATCACCAATCTCCTCGTTGAAGGCATCCCCTCCGCTCTCGCCAACGCCCGCGGCCTCCGCGTCTTCGTCTGCAATCTCATGACCCAGGCCAACGAGAGCCTCAACCTCACCGCCGCCGAGCACATCGAGCGCATCTACGAGCACACCCGCGCCCCCATCTTCGACTGCGCTCTGGTCAACACCGCTCCCTTCTCGCCGGAGACCATCGCCCGCTACCAGGCCGAAGGCGCTTCGCCCATCCCCGCCGATGTCGAACGCATTCAGGCCCTCGGCGTCCGCTGCATCGCCGGAGACTTCGCCAGCGAAGAGTCTGTCGTCCGCCACGCCGCCGGCCGCGTCACCGGAGCCCTGCTCGCCCTCGGCCGCACCGCCCTTCTTGCGCGCAACTAGTGTCCTGCCTCGAATGTCAGCCACAGACTGCAGTCGCTCTGAATACCTCCGAGAGGCGGTCATCCTGAGCGAACGGGGCCCCAAACGCCTCTCAGTTTGGGGGTGGTGAGTCGAAGGACCTGCATCTGCTTTTCAAGAAGCTTCGAACCCACTCCCTAGTACGCTTGAGCTGTTTTTCAACTTTCCCTTCCCCACCCCTTCCACGCTCGTATAAAGTGAAAGCGCGTGGGCTCCCGCCTGCCAAATCACCCTGGAGGAATCATGAACAAGACCCGTGTTTTGCTCGCCATCGGATTTTGTCTCTTCTTCATCTCGCTCGGCGCCTCGGCCCAGGCCAGCAGAAAGCCCGGCCTGTGGGAGATGACCAGCACCATGACCTGGCAAAAATCGCCCATGCCCCCGGGAATGACCATGCCTGCCGGCGCAAACTCCCCCTTCGGCGGCGGAGCCCGCACCACCCAGGTCTGCCTCACCCAGGCCATGATCGACAAGTTCGGCGCTCCCACCCCGCAGAGCCATAACAACCAGTGCCAGATCTCCAACGTCCACCTGAACCCCGGCAGCATGACCGCCGACTGGGTCTGCTCCGGCATGATGGCCGGCAAAGGTTCCGTCGAGTCCTCCTGGTCCGACCCCGATCACGCCACCGGCAAAGTGCACTTCGAGGGCTCCATGCAGATGGGACAGAACGCAACCCCTATCGAATACACAATCCTCTCAACCTCCGTCTACAAAGGCCCCGACTGCGGCAGCGTAAAACCAATCGTCGTGCCCGACAAGTAACCGAAGCCGCAAATCCTTGGAACCACAACCCGGCTCGCGTGCCCACCGCCGAGTGCCCCATTCATTTCTGTCATCCTGAGCGCGTCCGCCGCGGCGGACGCGCAGAAACCCTGCCCTGAGCGTAGTCGAGTGGGGACTTGCTTCTTGAAACTCCGTGAAATGGGTGGGACAGCAACCCACTCCACCCGCCGCCTTTTAACCAATCACGCGAGTTCAAACCCGTGCAGCCGCCTTGCGGCATCTTCATCAAAGGTCAGGGTTGCCGAACAACCCCTCCATACGCCGAGCAAACCGATCAAGGCATCTTCGAATGTTCCGATTCCGTTGCGGAGCGAAACTACTGCGTTATAAACCTCCTGCTCATTCTGAACCTCGATCGTATCCGCCGCTAACAGCATTTCGATATCGTTTGCAATCTCCTGCCGGGAGCGCTTGAAAAGGCTTTTGAGAACCCATGCAACTTCAAGAACACTCACCAGGCTGAGGAACCCCGGCTCTTCCTCCGTCAAGCGCCGCTCGATGATCTCCGTTGCGCGAGGGGACTGAATTGGATCGTCTTGCGCAAGGTAGCGCAGCAGCACGTTCGTATCTAGACCGATCATTTCCTTCGCCGGAATCTTTCTGTTGCGCCTTTGGCGATCGCCCGATCCATTTCTTCAAGAGACACCGATTGGGCCGGCCTTGGAATCAGACCCTTGAGTCGAGCAGTTGGAATCTTGGGTAGAATGATCACGCCGTCAGGGTGGAAGAAGAACTTGAACCGGTCCCCCGCCTTGATTTGCAGGCGATCGCGCACCGCTTTGGGGATCGTTGCCTGCCCTTTGCTACTGAGCTTAGCCTCCATGAATCCGCACTCTCCTCTCTTTACATTTTATCAGAAGTAAAGAATGAGTGGATCCGTTCACCGCATTCGAACCGAAGAGATCCCTTTTGCCGAAGAGCAGAAAGCCCTCGTTGCCCCTTCCCGTCTGCCGCCCTCGAGGCCCGGCCCCGCTCCCCAAACTTCCGTTCCCCCCGTTTGCAGATAATTACACCCACCCGGCGCACAATAAAGGTAGATCAGGCCCCTCCACCGCTCAAAGACAGGCCGCGGCGAGGGAAGACAGCGCCTAGAAGTATCGCAGTATGGGATTCTTTCTGAATCATAACGGACGAAATGCACCGGAAATGGTGCAGAACCGGCAGAAAATCGCCGCAAACCCTTTGCTAAGAAGATTTTGCCCGTAACCTCAATGTTTAGAAGATTTTCCAAAGCTTCCCGACCCATAAGTCCATTCAGCGGACTAATTTAGCCAAAACAGGGGAGGGGAGGGGGTACCCCCCCGCAGGAGTTGAGATATGTACTTCGAATGCCGCCACATTATGCCCAACGGGGCTCGCTGCCACTCGCCCGCACTCCACGACATGAACTTTTGCTATTTCCACAACCGCATCCAAGCCATCGCCAAACCATCCCGCGCCAAATCCCATTCCGCAAAGGCAGGAGACGAACCTTTCAAGTACCCCATCCTTGAAGACCGTACCGCCATCCAGGTCGCCCTCTCACAGATCATCAACGATCTCAGTTCCTCAAAGCTCGACCCCCGCCGCGCCGGTATCTTGCTTTACGCCGTCCAGATCGCTTCCCAGAACGTCGAGCGCAAGCAGGACATCCTCCCCTTCAGGTCCGTCGACGCCTTCTCCCTCTCCAGCGATGGTGAAATGATTGCCCCCCAACTCCGCATCTGCGAAGACGCAGACCTTTGCTCCACCTGCCACCTGCGCGACACCTGCACAGAGTTCGCACTTCCAGAAGACTCGGACGAAAGCTGACGCCCTACCCTGTTCCCAGACCCCTAACCCCTGACCCCTGATCCCTGACCGCTTAGAATGGATTCCATGTTCACCGGCATCATCGAGCAGACCGGAACCATCGTCAGCCTCAAGGACACGGGCGGCGTCCGCCGTCTCACCGTCGAAGCCCCAGGCCTGGCCGGCCGCCTCCGCGAAGGCGACTCCCTCGGCGTCTCCGGCGTCTGTCTCACGGCGTTAGATGTCGACCCCACCCTCTTCCACGCCGACCTCGCCCAGGAAACACTCGACAGAACCTCCCTCGGCTCCCTCGCCCCCGGCGCCAAGGTCAACCTCGAACTCCCCACCGCCGCCGGCAGCCCCCTCGGCGGGCACATCGTTCAAGGCCACGTCGACGGCTGCGGCATCCTGACGTCTCTCGACCCCGTCATCCCCCTCTCCAGCCCGCAGTTCAACCGCGAAACCACCGACTGGACCCTCAAAGTTCGCGTCTCTGAAAGCGTCCGCCCCTGGATGGTCCTGAAAGGCTCAGTCGCCGTTGAAGGCATCAGCCTGACGATCGCAGACTTTGACGGCGAGACCATCGCCATCGCCATCCTGCCCTTAACCTACTGGCGGACAAACCTCCACACCCTCGCCCCCGGCGCCCCCGTCAACATAGAAGCAGACGTTTTAGTAAAACTGGCCCATGCTCAGTTGCAGGAAAAGAAAAAGTCCGAACTCGACTTAACTGAAGCCTGGCTCGTCGCCAGCGGCTATTAAGGCAAGGTCAAGTGAGCAACCTGGTTCCGCAGCAATCGATCAAAGCCGCAGCTCAAGGCTGAGCGATCTGGCTCTCCGCCGCTGCGATTTTGCCGCTTCTGACCATCAGCGTAACCGCGGCGGCAATCCACCAAATGGGCTGGACGGCGCCGCAAGCCATGACCCAGTTCGGCAGAATCAAGTACGTCAGGTAGAGCACGCCAATGCTTGCGAACCCTGCGGCAATCGCCAGCGCCAGATACCCCAGGACCCTTGGCAGCACGCGCGCCCCAAGCAGGACCAGCCCAAGTGGAAAGAACAACACGGGCGCCGCAACAAAGAAATACAGGTGCTGCACGGCGTAAATGAGCTTCAGACTTATCGCGGGCATCGCCGCAGGCTCATTGAACATGGCGCTCAGATAAAACGTGATCTCGATCAAGCTGACGGTTGTGAGCGTGGATGCGCCAAGAAGGGTCATCCACCCCGCCAGCCGGTTCATGGCTCCGGCCAGTTGAACCAGGGCGAAGGCAAACAGGATGATGAAGACCGGCCCCACCGCCTGTAGCCACGCGCCCCAGAGCTCAGCCGAGTAATGCTGCCGGGTAAAGCTCGACATGGCGGCATCGCTCACCCCCGCCGGCAGCCCAGGGTCGACAGCAAAGGACGCCACCAGCAGAACTGCTCCGGCGATTCCGCTCAGGCCGCTGAGCAAACAAAACGCGCGTTTTGAAACAAGACCGTGACTCATCATGTACCTCCGCTTTCTCAATATATCCTACCGATATATCATAACGATATATTAAATGCACGAAGAAAAATTCCTCACCATGCGGATCGCTTTTTTAACCGGGGAGAAAACCGTGTACGAATTATTCATCTTGTCCAAGCTGCTGCACCGGCCCATGCACGGCTACCTGATCCACGCCATCCTCAACTCCGCCATCGGACCCTTTCGTCAGGTCAGTTGGGGAACACTTTACCCTCTGATGAAAAAGTTGGAGAACACAGGCCTGATTATCGCGGTGGACGCGGCTGAGGACGACCCGCGCGGAAAAAAGCGCTATCGAACCACTGAGGCTGGGCGCATTCGCTTCTTCGAGCTGATGAGCAAACAGGGTGTTTTCGATTCAGACTCATCCGACCTGTTCGGCCTTAAAGTTGGCTGCTTTGGCCATCTCGATCTCGAAGAACGCTTGCTTGTTTTGAAGGACTACAGAAAGTATCTTAGGAAAGTCTTAGCGCACTCCGTGGAAATGACCGCAAGAGTGGAAGGCGAATCGAACCTGCCGGCAGAAGAGCGGCGCTTTGCCCTGCTCGCGCTCGACCACAAGAAAGCAGTTGCCGAAGCCGGGATGCACTGGATCGACACTTTGCTCAAGAAGCCTCGAAGCCTTGCGTCCAGGGCGGTTCAATCGAAGCCCGGTCCCAGAAAGCGCCGTAAATGAACGTCCGGACCACTATCTAAACAGCCTCAGCTTACAAGGGGAGCTATGGCTTCGCAGGCGCCTTCGGCGGATCAATCACATATTCATCGCCCGTCCGCGCCAATATCTGCTGCCGCCGATCATCCAGCAACTTCAACTGACTCGTCACGTCGATGAATTCCTTTTTCTCATCCGCCGTCAGCCCCGGTAAACTCGCATCGCTCTTATTCGCCTCCGCAATCTTGTTCAGCGCATCGAGCCGCGCCTGCAGCCGAGGCATCTCCCGATCGATCAGCACCGGATGAATGACCGGCGTCTTCGCCCGTCCGCTCGCGACCTCATTCCGATTGTTCTCGCCCCACGCCGGCAGAATGCCCACGCGTCCCAGTTCCACCCTTACGCCGCCCGGCCCATAATCCTTCCGCACCGCCGAGAACAACCCAATCATCGAGTCCCGCGGATCGCCGTCCTTGTCCGGCATCAGCCCGTCCACATACGACCGCGACTGGTTCGAGAGAAAGTTCCCCAGCGAGTAGAAGACGACCGTATTGCGCCCATCGGCAGTCTTGTACGTCTCCACCGGTTGCAGCACATGCGGATGGTGACCCACAATCACCGACGCCCCGGCATCCAGCATCTTGTGCGCCATCTCCACATCTTCCGGCCGCGGCGCCGGCGCATACTCGATCCCCCAGTGGATCGAGACCACCAGCAGATCGCACTGCCCTCGCGCCGCCTTCACCGCCGCCAGTACGCCCGCCTCATCCATCCCCGGCGCGCCGCCTGCCTCGCCCGGATAGGGGAAGAAGTTCACATGCGGCAGGTCGTCCTTGTCCGGATTGCGATTCCCATTGAGCCAGCGCGTCATCCCCAGCCACCCGACCTTGATGCCGTTGGCCTCGGTAATCACCGGCTGCCAGCTCGTCTCGGCCGTGTCGCCGGTACCCGCAAACAGCAGCCCCACCGCGCGCAGGTGTTCGCGCGTCTCCGCAAACCCCGCCCACCCCTGGTCCATCACATGATTGTTAGCAAACGAGACGATCTTGATCCCGCTCGCCTTCAGCGCCTCGGGCAACGCCACCGGCGCATCGAACATGAAGGGCTTCGACCCCTTCGAGTGCTCCGGCGCAACCGGCGTCTCCATATTCACAAATCCCAAATCGGCGCCGCGAAACACGTCGCTCACATCGCCGAACAGCGCTTGCCATCCGGCCTCGTCCGGCCCGTCCGCCGCAGCCGCTTCCCGCACCGCCTGGTGCGGAATCACATCCCCAGCCACCGCAAAACTCACCTGTGCCAGATCATGCGGATAAGGAACCACGACCGCCGCTACGGGGATCGACCGGTATCCCGCCACCAGGAGCGCCGCAATCGCAGCCACGGCAACCCAATCGCCGATCTTCCGCCTGCCTTTCAGCGCCGTCCAAGCCATCATCCGCACCGTTTCCCACCGCTATCAAAACCGACTGCAATCAGAATACAGTCCCTGGCCAACTCCGCTAACCCCGCAAACAGGCACGCAGCGCCGCTAACTCCGCTGCTTTCGAGCGCCCCCACCCCCTTCGGCGTCTATCCTTTACAGGAACAGTAACCAAAAGCTGGTACCCTGAATTCTGAGAAAATCTCCCTGGAAAGGCCGGCCCTTTCGGTCCGGCAAGCAGATCAATGGCAGAGTTCGTCATAAAGTTGGCCGATGAGCGTGGCAGGGTGCAGGAGCAGGTGCAGACCGCGGCCACCGCCGATGAACTGCGCGCCCGCTTTACCCATGCCGGCTACCACGTCTTCTCTGTACGTGCCAAAGGCGGTTTCGGCGGCCTCACCAAACGCAAAGTCAAGCTCGAACCCTTCCTTATCTTCAACCAGCAGTTCCTTACCCTCATCCGCGCCGGGCTCCCCATTCTGGGCTCCCTCAAAATGCTGGGCACTATCCAGAAGAACGCTCAATTCGCCGCCCAATTGGACGACGTCTCCAACCGCGTCAAGACCGGCGAAGCGCTTTCCGCAGCTTTTGAAGCGCAGAGCGGCTTTCCCATCATGTACACAACCACCCTGCTGGCCGGCGAGCGCTCCGGCAACCTGCAGGAGGTGCTCGAACGCTACGTGAACTTCCAGAAGGTCTCCCTCACCTTCCGCAAAAAGCTCACCACATCTCTCATCTATCCCGCGCTCCTGATGACGCTCGTCATCGGCCTGATGATCTTTCTGCTCGCTTTTGTCGTTCCGCAATTCGCGCTCCTTTACGACCAGATGGGCTCCAAGCTGCCGGCCATGACCCTCGGCCTGCTAAGTTTCGGCAAGTGGCTCCATGCCAACTTCCTCTGGCTCCTGCTTATCGCGCTTGGTATCGCAGCCGCAGTCTATAGGTTCGCCATCACCGAACGCGGCAGGGACTTCGTCGACGGTTTCCGTGTCGGCCTTCCGGTCTTCGGCAAAATCTGGCTCAAGTACCAGGTAGCACTCTTCTCGCGCACCCTCTCGACGTTGCTCACCGGGGGATTGCCGCTCGTTCCATCGCTCGAGACTGCGGCCCGCGCCATCTCCTCGCGCCGTGTCTCCAAAGCCGTCAACTCCTCCATTGGCACCGTGCGCGAAGGCAAAAGCCTGGCCGAGTCCCTCTCCAACACCGGAGTATTTCCCGGCCTGGCGACCGAAATGATCACCGTCGGCGAACAGACCGGCGCGCTTCCGCAAATGCTCAACTCCGTCGCTGAATTCTTTGAAGAGGACGTCTCCACCGCGCTGGCCGCGGCCCTCGCCCTCATCGAACCGGCCATCCTTATCGTCATGGGCGTGGTCGTCGTCTTCATTCTCATCTCGCTTTACCTGCCCATCTTCTCGCTGGGCCAGGCAAGCGGAACATAGGGGGTCCGCTATGGCCGATCCAAGCGTAATCGCACTTCCGGTTCCGACAAGCATCGATGAACGGACTGAGGCTGAAGCCCTCGCGCGCCGCTATCATGCCGAGTTCGTCGACCTCAAGAACTTCAAGATTCAGCACGAGCTCCTCCGCACCGTCCCCGTCGAGCTCATGTTCCGCTATAACTTCGTCCCCATCGAGCAGCAGCAGGAAGTGCTCATCATCGCGGTCAGCGACCCCTCGCGGCTGATGGTTCTGGACGAAATCGCCGGCCTGCTCGGTCACCGCATCCTGGCCCGCGTGGCCACGCTGTCGCAAATCACCGACCTGCTCAAGAAGACCGAGCAGTCGCAGCGCGTTCTGGACGAAGCCAGCGAGGGCCTCACCTTCGATGTGCTCACCGGCGACGAAAATCAGGACGAGAACATCTCCATCGAAAAACTGACGAGCGAAGAAGACATCAGCCCCATCATTCGCTTGGTCGACACCACCATTTTCACTGCTCTCGAGCGCCGCGCCTCCGACATTCACATCGAAACCAACGACGATTCGGTCGTCGTCAAGTACCGCATCGACGGCGTGCTCCAGGCGGCCATGGCCCCCATCGCCCGCGAACATCACAACACCATCCTCTCCCGCATCAAGATCATGAGCGAGCTCGACATCGCCGAGCGCCGCGTGCCCCAGGATGGCCGCTTCCGCGTTCGCTACAAGTCCCGCCTCATCGACTTCCGCGTATCGATCATGCCCACGATTCACGGCGAAAACGCTGTGCTTCGCGTACTCGACAAGGAATCGATGAGCGAAAAATTCCGCCATCTAACGCTCGATGTGGTCGGCTTTGCGGAAGACGATCTTCGCCGTTTCCGCCGCTACATCCGCGAGCCATACGGCATGGTGCTCGTCACCGGCCCAACCGGCTCCGGAAAAACCACCACCCTCTACGCCGCACTCAACGAAATCAAAAGCGAAGAAGACAAGATCATCACCATTGAAGACCCCGTTGAGTATCAGATTCGCGGTATCACCCAGATTCCGGTGAACGAGAAAAAAGGGCTCACCTTTGCCCGCGGCCTTCGCTCCATCCTGCGCCACGACCCCGACAAAATCCTCGTCGGCGAAATCCGTGACCAGGAGACAGCGCAGATCGCCATCAACTCCGCGCTCACAGGCCACCTGGTCTTCACCACCGTCCACGCGAACAACGTCGTCGACGTTCTCGGCCGTTTTCTCAACATGGGCGTCGAGGCCTACAACTTCGTTTCCGCGCTCAACTGCATCCTTGCCCAGCGCCTCGTCCGTACCATCTGCGAGCACTGCGTCCACACCGTCTACTACGATGACGAGAGCCTCATCGTCAGCGGCCTCGACCCCGCACAGTGGCATGGCTTCGGATTCCGCGAAGGCACTGGCTGCATGGAATGCGGCGGAACAGGCTACCGCGGCCGCACTGCCATCCACGAGCTTCTTGATTTAACCGACCCCATTCGCGAGCTGATCCTCGATAAAAAGCCGACTTCCGAAGTCCGCAAGCTCGCGCAAAAAGAAGGCATGAGCTTCCTCCGCGAGTCGGCTCTCGAACGCGTTCGCCGAGGACTCACAACCCTGAAGGAGATCAACAAGGTAACCTTTATTGAGGCGTCCCGGTGAGGCAGCCTCTAGCTGCTAGCTACTAGCTTCCAGCTTCTGAATTCGAACTGGAATTGATCTTAAGACTCGGGCTTTGACAAGGCACGGCTTTAGCCCGAGAGAAACTACTTCACTGCAGAGATCACGTTCTCGCACCCAAAGGCTAGGAGCTAGAGGCTAGAAGCTAGGAGTCTAGGAGCTAAGGAATTAGGAGCTAAGGAATTTGAGATCCATCCTCAACAGCGCGAAGATAAGCACGCAACCCGGAGGCCGTCCCCCGGCTGCGGTCGAGCTGTCTCCTGAAGGAGTTCTAGCCGCCGCACTTCCTGGCTCGGGCAATGCGCCCGTCTACGCCTTCGCCCCCCTGAGTCCAGGCGCCTTGATCCCCGGCATCGGCGAACCCAACATCCGCGCCGCTGAAGATGTCTCGGCCGCCATTCGCTCTGCCCTCAACCAGGTCTCGCCGCGCTCCCGGGCCGTCACGCTCGTCTTGCCCGACACAGTCGTCCGCGTCTTCATGCTCGATTTCGATTCCCTGCCCGCCCGCGCCGACGATGCCATCCCCGTCCTCCGTTTCCGGCTCCGCAAAATGGTCCCCTTCGATGTGGAACACGCCGGCGTCAGCTATCAGGTGCTCTCCCAGGAAAAGAACGAGTGGAAGGTGCTTACCGCCGTGCTGCCCGGCCCCATCCTCGCCGAATATGAAGCTGCCGTTCGCTCTGCCGGCTATGAGCCCGGCGCGGTTCTTCCCTCGAGCCTCGCCGCTCTCGAGGCCATCGATTCAATGGAAGCCGTGTTGACCGCCAACTTGAGTCCGCTTGCGCTCACCACATCGATCGCAAACGGCAGCGACCTGTTGCTCCATCGCACCCTCGACCTGCCCGAGAACCCCGCCCTTCGTCTGGCCGAAATTCAACGCGGCATCGCCGTCGCCGCTGCGTATTTTGAAGACAAGCTGCAAGCCCCCGCGCGTACTCTCCACTACGCGGGCTGCTACGAAACCACCGAGTTCTCCAGTTGGATCGACAACCCCGATCTCACCGTCGTCGATCTCGCGCCTCGGCCTGAAACCGGAGCCATGACCTCACTCGGCCACGCAAGCATCGCCGGCACAGCAGGCGCACTCGCGGGAGCAAGATAATCCATGCGCGTTACGCTCAATCTCGCTACCCGCCCCTTCGCCGATCTTGGACCGGCCATCAAGCGCCTGCGCATGGGCATGGGCATCCTGGCCCTGCTGGCCATCGTCCTCCTTCTCGGCCTGCGCGCTCTGCACCAGAAGGCTGAGCAGGCGCGCGCCCGCGAACACTCCCTCGACGGCCAAATCGCCCGCATCAACCAGGAGCGCCAGAGCTACGAAGCCCTGATGCAGCGCCCCGACAACGCCCAGTTGCTCAAGGAATCTGTCGCCATCAACAACCTCTTCGACGAGAAAGCCTTCTCCTGGACCCTTGCCATGGAGAATCTTGAAACCGTGTTACCCGGCGGCGTTTCTGTTGTCACGCTCGAACCCATTCGCAATAAGGACAGCAGCATCACCGTCCATCTTCGCGTTGACGGTCCGCATGATCGCTCCGTCGACCTGGTCCGCAATCTTGAACACTCCCGCCGCTTCCTTCAGCCGCGCATCACCGGTGAAAGTTCCGCGGAAACCAGTTCCGGACCCAATCAGCGGCTAGAGCCGGTCAGCGCCTCCAACCGTTTCAACTTCGATCTGCTCGCCGAGTACAACCCACCCTCGCCGGATGAAACCAGGCAATCCGCGAATTCCAAAAAGCCCCTCGCAGGCGACGACTCCCAGACCGCTCCGGCGGACCAGCCAACCGGTCCCGCATACAATCAGCGGCACGTCCGGCAACCCTACACCGGCCCCGCAGCCAAACCAAATCCCGCACAGGGAGGCGCACAATGAGCAACGGTCAGCCAGCCTCCCTCTTGCGCGAACGTCTCAAGTCTCCGCTCACCTGGCACTATGCCGGATTCGCGCTCCTGCTTCTTCTAGTCATCGGATTGTCCATCCGTCTCGGCTTCGACTGGGCCGCTGTCAACACCCGCTCCACCGACGCCCTCGCCGGCAAACAGGTCGAGCTCAAGGCGCTCGAACTGCAAACCGCTCCACTGCGCGGCCTTGACCGTCGCGTCGACGAAACCCGCGCACAGATGCGCTCCTTCTTCGACAAACGCATCCCGGCCAACTACTCTTCCATCTCCGCGCGCATCGGCGATCTCGAGGTCGCTTCCGGAGTCCGCCTCACCCGCGTCCAGTACACGCAGGGGCCTCCCGGTCCCGACCTCACCGAGATCACCATGGAAGCCGGTATCAGCGGCGAATATCCGCAGATCATGCGCTTCATCAACAGCCTCGAACGCGATCAAACCTTCTTTGTCATCCGCGCCATGGCTCTCACCGGGCAGCAAGGCGGCCAGGTCAATCTCCGTCTCCGCGTCTCCACCTGGCTGCGCCGCGCAGACGCTGACGCGAGCGGTCTGCCCTCCACTCCATTACCGGGCGAAACTTCCTCCACCTCAGCCACCTCGGCTCAAAGGGAGGAACAGTAGCCATGGCCATGCAGCTCGGTACCGAAAACAAGCGCCAGGTCTACATCGTCCTCGCGCTGTTTGCCGTCATCCTCGTCCTGGGCGGAAGGCAGGTCTACAAAATGTTCTCCGGCCCTGCTGCTACGCCGCGTCCGGTTCCAACTGCGACAGTTCCCCACGCCATTGCGACCGCTCCCTCAACCACCGCAGGTCCTGATGCGGAAAAACTCTCTAACGCCGGCATCGATCCAACACTTCACTTTGAAAAGCTGGCCCAGAGCGAGGACATTCGCTACGCTGGAACCGGCAGAAACATTTTCTCAGCCGAGTCCGCTCCTGTTTCTATTGAAACGCCCCTCAAAAGCGCCCGCGCCAGCGCCCCTTCCGTCACCGTTCCTGTTGCTCCGCAGCCGCCTCGTCCGCCGGCCATCGACCTCAAGTACTTCGGCTATAGTCAGGCGCCGGACAAGTCCATCCAGGCCTTCTTCACCCACGGAGACGACATCTTTATGGCGCGCACAGGTGAGGTTGTCGATCACCGCTACAAGGTCGGCGTCATCAAACCGGGTAGCGTTCAAATCACGGACCTGGCCTACAACAACACGCAAACCCTGGGCCTTTCCGCCTTCTGACCCGTTTCAGGTTTATGATGAAGCCCACCCCAATCCGACGCCCTGGTTCATCTGAAGAAGGTTACATCCTCATCTGGGTTATCTTCCTGCTTGCCATTTTCACGCTTGCTCTCTCCGTCGCCGTTCCCAGAATGGCCAAGGAAATCCAACTTGACCGCGAACGCGAAACCATGGAGCGCGGCAAGCAATACATTCGCGCCATCCAGCTCTACTACCGAAAGTTCCACGCCTACCCGCCGAACGTCGACGCGCTGGTCAAAACCAACGAAATTCGCTTTCTGCGCAAGAAATATACTGACCCCATGACCGGGAAGGACGACTGGAAGCCTGTGCTCTACGGCCAGAACAAGGCCCCAACCGCAATGGGATTCTTCGGCCAACCCCTTCCCGGCTCGGCATCCACCATCGCCGGCGTCGGCCCCAGCGGCGGAAACGGAATCAACGGCGCTTCCTCGATCGGCGGCTCCGGTTCATCCAGCGGTAGCAGTTCGCTCTTCGCTCCCGCCGACACCGGAACCAACCCCTCCGCAGCTTCTGCGGCTCCCGGCGCTGCCACCGGCACTACTGGGGCCGCGGGCACAAGCGGCACTTCAAGCTCCGATACCGGTCTCACCGGGCAAACCTTCGGCGGCGTCGGCATCATCGGCTTCGAGCCCGCCAGCCCCAAATCCGCCATCCTCATCTACAAAAAGAAAACCCACTACAACGAGTGGGAGTTTGTCTACGATCCGCTCACTGAAATGAAGTCCATCCCCGGCAACACCGGCAACATCGGCCAACCCGCCAGCAGCACCACCACACCCGTCGGCGGGTCGGGCTTTGGCTCCAGTACCGGCATAGGCACCGGCTCCAGTACCACCACCCCAGGCTCCCAACCCCAGCAGTAAGCCGCCAAACGGCAAAAGGCCCGTCCCCTGAAGGGGACGGGCCTTTTGTGCAAGAGAACCAAGCAGGAACCCAGTCGTTAAACGCTGAATGAGGAGCCGCAGCCGCAGGTCGACTTCACCTGGGGGTTATCAAACTTGAACCCAGCCGCTTCAAGCGTCTCGACATAGTCCACCGTACAGCCATTCAGGTACATCAGTGACGTTGCATCCACAAATACCTTCAGGTCGTCGAACGTAAACACCTTGTCCATCATCCCGCTCGCGTTCTCAAAAGCCATTGAATACTGGAACCCCGAGCAGCCGCCGCCCACCACGCCAACCCGAAGACCGGCGGGAATCGGATCCTGCGTTGCCATGATCTCGCGCACCTTGGCGATCGCCTGGGGCGTTAGATAAAGGGGGGACTTCTTTTCAGTTTCCTGTGCTGGTGTCGCTGTCGCTGTGGCCATGGTCTCTCCAGGGGACGATGAATTGCTTGCACTTCTCTTTAACTTTACCGTTCGGCAAGCCGAGGCACAAGCCCCATTTACCCATCTGTGCTGTTGGATGCAACCTTCGTAACCAAAGTCGCAACTTTCCCCGCCGCCCCAAACTCCCCCGGAATCAGCCCATTCCACCCCCGGGCACCCGCCCGGAACACCCCGGCATCGCCAAACGCTTCCCCGTCAAAATTAATCCGGACAGCGGCACCGTTTCCGGGCTATGATGATCAACCGTAAGGCCCCTCTACTCACGAGGCCGCGATTCCAACCTTGGACTCGTCGGTATCTGGGACCAGTAAGCCGCTGGGAGGTGGAGTATGACCTTTGTTCCGATTATGTGGACGGTGTGGGGTGCCTTCGTCGCCCTGATGCTCTCTCTGCACATCTATCGCGGAAGCCTGGAAAAGAACGAAGACGACCAGATCTTCCTCGACGACTCATTCGAACACGAAAAAATTGCCCAGATGGCCATCGTGGCAAAAGTTCAGAAGATTGAGCCGGCGCTGCGCGTAGCCCAATGGCTTGCTGTTGGCATGTCCGTCGTAGTCGTTATCTACTACATCCGCGACATTCTCGTGCAGCTCAACGTCATTCACTAAAACCGCGGGCTCCATGCCCAATGCGCGTGGTATCTGTGACCGGCCTTTCCACGCCCGGCGGCAGGAGTGCGCCGCCGGGACTTGCGGAATGCTTCTTGACCTTTAAGAGGACTGCCTATTTGAACTGCCTAAATATGTCGAAAATATAATAGCCAACAACAAATAACGTCATTGCGCCCACCAGCCCGAGCGCAACCTTTTTGAACGGCTGGACCTTGGCTACCTTTTCCGCAATCGCTGCCTGTGCCGACTTTTCCTGCGCGAATCCTTCACTCAAAAAGATCTGGTCCTCTTCGTTGCGGGCCAGGCTCGATTGGTACAGGTTAACCACGATCAGCAACACCACCAGCAATCCCCAAATCGACCACATCACTGGAACAAATCCCGTCATTCTCTCCACCTCTCTTGTGTCTTCCGGTCCCCGATACCCGCACGCCTCAATTGCAGACACGGCGTTGCTGGCTCAAGAGCCTTACGGGTAAACATCTTAGGCGCATGGTCCAGGCCCTCGTAGTGACACGAGTCACAGCTATCCCGCAGCCCAGCCTCCAATTCCCACAAAGCGGAATGGCGCGCTGCGAGGTGTGAAAATGGGAAACGTCTCATTTTGCGGCGTTGAATTGTGATTGGATATCAGCGCCAATCGGAGCTTGCGACGAGGGCTACCATTCCAACCGGCGGCGCCGAATCCTCGCACCGAATTCCCCTCTCCGGCAACGACGCCGCCTACTCGCGCATGCGCGGGTTGATCCAGCGGTAGACAACATCCGTCAGCAGATTCACCAGCACGTATGTCAGCCCTATCGACAACAGACACCCCTGTACCAGGGCGTAATCGCGATTCGAGATGGCGCTCACGGTCAGTCGCCCTAACCCCGGCCAACTGAAGATGGTTTCTGTCACAATCGCCCCTGCCAGCAGAGCGCCAAACTGCAAACCCACAACGGTCACAATCGGCACCAGCGCGTTGGGCAGCGCGTGGCGGCAAACTACTGCCGTTTCGCTTAGTCCCTTCGCTCGGGCGGTGCGGATGTAGTCGTGACCCAGTTCTTCCAGCATCGCGGTGCGCACCATGCGCGTCAGGATGGCGGCCAGCGAAGCGCCCATCGTGACGGATGGAAGAATCAGATACTGCCAATCGATGGCGTTCGTGCCCCCGGCATTGGCGCCTGATACCGGCAGCCATCCGAGCCCGATCGAAAACACCAGAATCAGCACCGGCCCTAACGCAATGCCCGGAACCGAAAGCCCGAAGAGCGACACAACGGAAAGCAATTGGTCGACCCATCGTCCACGGCGAACGGCGGCCAGAATGCCTGCCGGCAGCGCCAGAACGAGCGCGAAAATCAGGGCTGCCAGCGTGAGCGCAAGCGTGAAAGGGTAGCGCTGCGCGATCAGGCCGGCGACTGTCGAATGCATGCGGATTGAAGTGCCCAGGTCGCCATGCAGCACGCCCGTCCAGTAGCGGATGTACTGCGTGTGAAGGGGCAGGTCGAGGCCAATCTGGTGGCGGAGCGCGCCGATATCGGCCGGCGTCGCTCCCTCGCCCAGCATCATCGTGATGGGATCGCCGGGCACAAGATGGATGAGCAGAAAGACAAGCGAAACCACCAGCCAGACAACAGGCAGCGTCAGCGCGAGGCGGGTAAGAATCTGCTTCATGGGCTGGCTACGAGGATAAATCAGAGGCTTCGGCTGCCGAAGTCCGATCTACCGGTAGACCACCGGAATGAAGTGCTGCTCCTGGTAGGGCGGCCGCAGGTACTCGGACTTCACCAGAGGGGGCAGTTCCAGCGGCTCCGGCGTCAGGTCTTTGTAAGGAATCTTCGACAGCAAATGACGGATGACATTCAGCCGGGCAGCCTTCTTGTTCTCAGCGTTGACGACAAACCAGGGAGCCTGTTTGTGGTCGGTTGCGTCGAACATGTTGTCCTTGGCGCGCGAATAATCGGCCCAATGCTTGCGCGATTCCAGATCCATGGGACTGATCTTCCAGCGCTTCGTGGGCCTGTCCATCCGGTCCTGAAAGCGCCGCTCCTGCTCTGCGTCGCTCACTGAGAACCAGTACTTGATCAGCACAATGCCGGAGCGGACCAGCATGCGCTCAAACTCCGGACAGGTCAGCAGGAACTCCTGATATTCGGCATCTGTGCAGAAGCCCATCACGCGCTCAACTCCGGCGCGGTTATACCAACTGCGGTCGAACAGAACCAACTCGCCCGCAGCCGGAAAATGCGCGACGTAACGTTGAAAATACCACTGCGTTTTCTCCCGCTCCGTCGGCGTGCCGAGAGCTACGACCTTGCAGATGCGTGGATTCAGCGACTCGGTAATGCGTTTGATCGCGCCGCCTTTGCCCGCCGCGTCCCGGCCCTCAAAAAGAACAACGACCTTCAGGCGCTTGTGGCGAATCCACTCCTGAAGCTTCACCAGCTCAATCTGTAACCGGCTAAGTTCCTTTTCGTAGTCACACTCTTTGCCGATGCGCATAGTTGTCACTTCCGCGGGAGGCGCCGGCGTCTGAAGCTTGCCGTTTGCAGCCAATCCGTTTGCGCCATTGCTCTTGTTTTTTTCCTTGTTCTTCTTCGCCATTCTCAAACTCCTGTTAAGCGCCGCAGTTCCGGTCGGCATGTGCAATCGCATCCGTGAATGACACAGCGCGAAAGAATACAGTCCTCTATCGACATGATCGGTAGGATTCTCCGGAACATTACGCCGAATACGGAGAGTGCGTGGCATAGGCGGAAAAACTGGGCTTCAATCGGAGCTAGTCTCTCGCCGCAGTCTCGGTTTCAACCGATTCAACGCGTATTTTGGCGATGCGACGGTTTTCCATTTCAACCACGGTGAGCCTGCGGCCCTCAAACAGGATGGACTCGCCTTCTTGGGGAATGTGGCCCAGGCGGACGAGCATAAAGCCGGCCAGCGTCTCGACGCCGCCGTCGCGTGGCAGACTCCACTGCATCTGAGTTTCGAGATCGCGCAGGTTGACGCCGCCATCCATCAAGAGCGCGCCCGAGGCCGTGGTGAGTACGGGCACGGCGGGCGAGTCGAACTCGTCGTCGAGCTCACCGGTGAGTTGTTCGATCGCGTCCTCGGCGGTGACCAGGCCAACAATGGAACCGTATTCATCCACGACGATGGCCATGTGGCGGCGGCGCTGCTGGAAGTCGCGAATCAGATCGAGAACGGATTTGGTTTCGGGAACAACGAGGACGTCGCGCATGACCTGGCGAAGCCTCAGTTCAACAAACGGAGTGGTGAGACGCGCGGCTGGACCGGGGTTTGAGATTTCTCCGGGCTCTGCTGATGGAGAGAGACCGCCCAGTTGAGCAGGTATCCGCTCGGGCGCGGAGCGAAAGAAGATGAGGCGGGCAAGGTCGCGCGCATAGACGACGCCAATGATGTGCTCCGGGCCGCGGGTTTCGTCGTAGACCGGAACACGCGAACGATGGCGCGCAATCACCTTGGCGCTGGCTTCTTCAAGCAGCATGTTTGACGGGAGCGAGAAGATTTGCTGACGCGGGGTCATGATTTCGCGGATCGAGACTTCGTCGAGTTCGAGAGCGCGATGGATGAGCGTTTCCTGGAACTTGGGCAAGAGACCCATGCGGCGAGCGGCTGTAGCGATCAGTTTGAGTTCGTCCGACGAATGAACTGCGGCCCGCTCAGTGAGCGGGATATCGAAGCCGCGCAGAATGGCGGCGGCGGAAACCTTGAGCAGGCGGACGGCGGGCCGGGCCATGGCCATGAAGACCAACATCGGCGGGGCAACGGCTACGGCCAGGGCCTCGGCGCGGCGAAGGGCCAACGATTTGGGCACCAATTCGCCGATGACAACGTGGAAGTAAGTGATGATGGCAAAGCCGAGGGTGACGGCGGCGATGTTTGCGAAGAGGTTTGCGTGGGGCAAGCCGCCAAACCATCCCATGAGGATGGAGGCGGCGAGAGGCTCGCCAAGCCAGCCAAGAGCCAGGGAACAGAGCGTGACGCCCAGTTGGACGGCAGGCAAGAGCTCGTCGAGGCCGAGCTGCAGGCGGCGGACGGCTCGCGCGCCGGGCACGTGCGCGGCGAGCATCTGCTCGATGCGGGTTTCGCGGATGGAGACCAGCGCGAACTCGGCAGCCACAAAAAAGGCGTTGGCCAGGATGAGCATGGCCACAGCGACAAATTTGAGCAGTGAAAGCCCGTGCATCTGGTTGCGAGGATAGCACTTCGGGAGACGGTTGTTTGCGGGTAGCCGGCAGCTTCAAGCGGTTTGGGCGCCATGAGTTGAATTTGGGGAACGATGAGCGGGCGGGAGACGTATTGGTTCTTTGTGGGTGGGAGCCCGGGCGTCAGGGACTCGTTCGTCCGGAGACGCACAGGGCTGTCCGAAAGCGGACAGCGAACGCGCTCTCGGGGAAGGCCTATTCGCGCAAGCCGGATGAAAACATTGGTTTTAGCTGAGGCGAGGTTCTGGCTGGCTGAGTGCTTACCGTTTAGTGAGAGATTACCTCTGTCTTCTCCTTTTGATTGTCCTGTGTTCACTGTTCACCGTTTTGAATGAAAGTGAGGTACGAGATGAAACGAATTCTCTTTGCAGCGGCGGCTCTGATGCTTGCGGCTCTTCCGGCGCTGGGGGCCGAGGCTACCTTCGAACGCAACCTGCCGGTGAAAGGCACTGTAGAACTGACGGTGGCGAATGGCTCGGGATATGTTCACCTGACCCAGGGTGCCGGCGGACAGATTCATATCTTTGGCCGGGTCCATTCCAACTGGGGCGGAAGTGACGAAGATGTCAGGCAGATTGCGGCCAATCCGCCGATCGAGCAGACGGGGAGCATTGTGAAGATTGGCGGCAGCCACCAGAACTGGCACAACATCAGCATCGATTATGAAATTCAGGCGCCGGCGGATGTCTATTTGAATGCGGCGACCGGGTCCGGGGGTATCAGCGACGACGGAGTGGGTCAGAATGCGAAGCTGAACACCGGGTCGGGCGGCATTCATGCAACCGGACTTCGCGGCAGCATTTCGCTTGGGACTGGCTCCGGGAGCATCTATGCCGAGCAGACTGGCGAGGGAGATGTGAAGGCTGAGACTGGGTCGGGCTCAATCGAGCTGCGGGACGTGCGTGGTGGACTTCATGCGCAGACCGGTTCGGGATCAATCAAGGTTGCCGGAACGCCGTCCGCCGCCTGGAGACTGAGCACCGGTTCGGGCGGCGTTGAATTGTGGACCGGCAACGCCGCGCTGACGCTCGATGCCGAGACCGGTTCGGGCGGCGTTCAAACAGATCGGGAGATGACCACGCAAGGAACCGTCAATCGCCACCACGTGATGGGCAAGATCGGCGGCGGCGGCCCGCTGGTCAAGATTGACACCGGGTCGGGCGGCATCCGGGTGCATTGAAAAGCAGTGGGTAGTGGTTAGTGGGTAGTGGTTAGTGGGTAGTCATGCCGGCTTCGGACTGGTTTCCGAGGCGCTGGCCACAACAGTTCTTCCTCAGGCGAGGCTCGAAAGGCTCCATGGGAAGGTCTCGCCTGATTTTTTCTTTCTCCCGCAATTCCCTTCCCCCTTTCAATTTCTTCGGATCGCTTGTCGCGGCGAGAAAAGCGAAACGAGTTGGCGTCGCTCTGCCTTCCGCTACTTCAGGAAGTAGAACGGGTCAGGATACTTTACGGAGAGCTCGGCTTCGGGGTTGCCTTTGAGGTCGCTCCACTGGTCGCCGACGTTGAGCACGATCTTGTAGCCTTGCGCGACGATTTGAGCGCGGGCATGCGATTTATAGACCTCGGCCGTTTCAGATGCTTCCGGGGGTTGTCGCAAGGTCAACTGCTGCCAGTTCTCGAATCCCTGACCGCGCAGATCGCGCTCGGTTGCGGCTCGCTGCTTCTCCGGACGGCCGGTGATGAAGAAGACGCTCACGCCAAGACGCTGGGCTTCGCGGTAAAGACGCAGGGTGCCGGTGATGGCTGGAGCCTGGGCGGTTTGGGCCCAGGCGTCAAAGGCCGCGGCGTTGTAAGCGAAGTCGGCTCGCAGCATCTCCTGGTAGTTCGAGAGCGTTGTCTCGTCGATGTCGAGGACCAGGGCGAGTTTCTGGTGCGGGCCGATGTGGGAGGCGCGGCGGCGCAGGAAGGCGATGGCGCGATCGGCTTGGAGGTCGAGATCGTGCGCGTAGCAGCCGCACTTGCATGTGCAGTCGTGGTACTGCTTGACCTGATCTTTGAGTGTGTCGAGATTGGGAATGCGTTCTGCGGGGGCGTCGACGATGAAGGTGGGCGCTGGGTTGGGCGCGGACGCAGATTGGGCGCGACAAGGGAGGGGCGCCAGGGTAATCGCGAGGAGGGCGGCAAGGAGCGCCGGTTGCTTGGTCACCAGTTGAGTGCCTTTCATGGGGTCGGGGGGGTGAGGGGTTCAATCATCTCCCGCCAATCCCAACATGATTGCACTGGGGAGTGGCGTTTCCCAAGCGGGGCGGCAGAGTTTGAGGGACGTTCGCGGTCTGGCGCTGGGGCCTCCCAAAAAAAAAATGAAGTCCGGACTTTTGGCTAAGTTCCTGCGGTGCAACAGGATACGGCGTGGTCGTCGCCGCAAAGTCCTCTTGGCGAATGACTTTTCCGCAGAGTCGTCTCAGCAAAGGAGTTAGGAGAGCAGCTTTTAGCCTTTAGCTTTTAGCTTTGGTCTGCTGTTTTGCGGCTGCCTAAAGACTTTGGGCAGCTATAAGTTCATTGTGCGCCAAACGAATGTAATTATCTGCAAAACCGGGGCAAATAAAACGGGGGCTAAGGGGCTTGGAGCACAGGCAGCTCAGGAGTTCCCTGGTGGAGAGTTGTGTTTTTCAGCTTTGTGAAGGGTCGGGACTGGGCTTACTGCCTGATGTGGTTCTTTGGGGTCGATGAACGGGGCGCGTGCAGGCCGAGTGAAGTTCATGCCGGTCCACGATCACCTAACGTGAGGGGTGTTGGCGGGGACGCCGACAGGACAGCCGGTCTGGAGACCGGCGCTACTCTTTGACAGCGACAGACAGGTACGATTTCTCATTCGATACACTGGAGATATGGTTCATGTGTATCGCGCGCTGCCGGTGGAACGGCTGAAGCTGCTGGTTTTCGATCTGGATGGGACGCTGATTGATTCGGCGCAGGATTTGTGCAACAGCGTGAATGCTGCGCTGGGGGAGTTTGGGCGCGGGCCGCTGGCTGATCCGGCGATTGCGGGGTTTGTGGGCAACGGTGCGCCGATGCTGATGAGGCGGTCGCTGGGGATGGCCGACGGCGTGGCTCCGGAGCTGGTGGACGAGAAGCTGCTGAGCGAGGCGTATGCGTTTTTTTTGCAATACTACCGGGAGCACAAGCTGGACTTTACGTACGCCTACGAAGGCGTGCTGGAGGCGCTGGCGGCGCTGAAGGAGTTGCACGACTCGCCCAGCGGAACTCCGCGGACGATGGCTGTGCTGACCAATAAGCCGGTGCGGCCGGCGCGCGGCATCTGTGAGGGGCTGGGGATGGCGGATTATTTTCTGCACATCTACGGCGGCGACAGTTTTGCGGTGAAAAAGCCCGATCCGCTGGGGCTGCGCTCGCTGATGGACGAGACCGGAGCAACGCCGGACGAGACGGTGATGATTGGCGACAGCCAGGTGGATGTGGCGACGGCGCGCAATGCGGGCGCATGGTCGATTGGGTGCGCGTTTGGGTTTGGCGTGCCGACGCTGATGGAGAACAAGCCGGATGTGCTGGTGGACCGAGCTTCGGACTGGACCGCTGCGCTGACGGGCGCGACGCGTTGATGGCCACGCGGCATTCCGCGGGACTTTCTCCATTGCGCGTATCGAACTCACAAGGAGTCGCCTGCGATGAACAGAGTCTTTCTTCTTCCCCTGTTGGCAGCCGCAGTTGCGCTGGCCTCGACGCCCGCTCACGCAGACCAGACGCGGTGCAGTTTGCATGACATCACTACAGAAGCAGGCAGCACGCCGTTTGAGAGCGCGCGAAGAGATAAGCTGAAGGCATGAGTGAGCCGTGGATACCGAGTTCGCGCCGGCTGCGCATTGTGTTGCCCGGCGGCAGCGGACAGGTGGGACAAATGCTGGCGCGGCATTTCCAGGAGCGCGGCCACCATGTGACGGTGCTGACGCGCGGACCCTACACGGCGCCCTGGCAAACGGTGCATTGGGATGGCGAAGAGATTGGGCCGTGGGTTGAGACGCTGGAGGGCGCGGATGTCTGCATCAACCTGGCCGGGCGCAGCGTGAACTGCCGGTACACGGCGGAGAATCGGCGTGAGATTTACGACTCGCGCATTGGAACGACAAGGCTGTTGAATCGCGTGATCGCGGGAATGGGCGATCCGCCGCGGGTTTGGTTGAATGCTTCGACGGCAACAATTTATCGACACGCGCTTGACCGCTCGATGGATGAAGCGACAGGTGAACTGGGCGGGCATGAACGGATTTCCAGATTTCGTCATGCGCCGGATACATGGAATTTTTCAGTGGGCGTGGCCAGGGACTGGGAGACCGCGTTTTTGAGACGCCGACACCGCGGACGCGCAAGGTTGCGCTGCGCAGTGCGATCGTGATGAGCCCGGCGCCGGGCAATGCGTTTGCGATTCTGCTGAACCTGGTGCGCGTGGGGCTGGGCGGGACGCAGGGCAATGGACGTCAGTGGGTTTCCTGGATTCATGAAGCGGATTTTGCGCGGGCTGTGGAGTTCCTGATCGAGCGCGAGGATTTCGACGGGCCGGTGAATATTGCGGCGCCGCATCCGATGCCGAATCGCGAATTTATGGCGGCGCTGCGCGAGGCGTGGGAGATGCCGAATGGGTTGCCTGCGCCGTGGCCGCGTGCTGGAGATTGCGGCGTTGCTGATGCGCACGGAGTCGGAGTTGGTGCTGAAGAGCCGGTGCGTGGTTCCGGGAAGACTGGTCGAGGCGGGGTTTCTGTTCGAGTTCAGGAATTGGCCGGAGGCGGCGGACGATCTGGTGCGGAGGTGGAAGAACAGGGAGTGAGGGAGTGAGGGACTAAGGGACTAAGGGACTGAGGGACCAGGCAGGCGTGGACTGCTTTGCTCGAATGGACTTGATCAGTGCGCCGAGAGGCCTGCCTACGTCGTTACAGAGTTTCTCGGCTGATTGAAGATTTTGGGTTGTGCCAAATCCAAGATTCTTGGCGATCACGATCTGTGTTTCGAGCTCTGAACAAGACCCGCGAGCATGTCCAAGGAACTGCACGTACTCGCCTTTTGTCGAGCGGCCGTAACCCTCCGCGACGTTGCTTGCTACAGATACGGAAGCTCTGCGCATTTGGTTGGTCAAGCCAAAGCGTTCGGATTCGGGGAACTTCGAGGTCAGCTTATAAACATCGGTTGTGAGTTCGATGGATCGCTGCCAAACAACAAGATCTTTGAATGATTGCCCCATCGCCGTTCTCCTTAGTCCCTCAGTCCGTTAGTCCCCCGGTCCCTTAGTCACTATTCTCCTGATCCCTGACACCTGATCCCTGCCCTTTTCATTTTGCTGGCGTGATGTCGGTGACGGGCAGGTCCCAGTGGGCGGCGAGAATCTCGAAGCGGCGCTGCTCTTCTACTTGGTATTTGACCTGGTCGGGCCAGAGTTCTTTGATGAAGGCTGCCTCGTCAGGGTTTGCGGTGGTGGCTACGGTTGAGTCCTTGTAGCGGATGGTGACGCGATAGTCCCAGCGGCCGTCTTCCGTGGTGTGGTAGGCGGGCGCCTCGATTTTGAGCGAGAGAATGCGGCCGGTCGATTGGATTTTTTCGAGCAGCGGGTAGTGATTCTTGAGGAAGAGGCGGAGGAACTCCTCTTGATGGCCCCACTGGCACTTGTAGTAGTACTCGATGGTGTAGGGCTGGCCGGCTCCGCCCTGGGGTGGCGCGCCTTGCGCCATGAGCGGCACGGCGAATGAAGCGGAGAACGCGATGGCAAGGACGGCTAGGATTAATCTGCGCATGAGAAACCTCCACGGATCTGGTTCGAGGGATCGAGTTGCTGCTGATTGTATCGCGGAGGGTGCGGGCGAGAGAGAAAAAGTCCCCGGCAGCGTTAGGAGCGAATGAATGCCGCCGGGGCTATAAAGAGTTGTAGGTGAAAGATGTTTCAACGGGGCTGTAGGATTGGCCGGATAATTGCCGCCCGGGTGCCGTTGCACCCCGCAGGGGTTGAAACCCAGCCATTTATGCACCTTTTGTGGCCCGGCTAAAAGCCGTGCCCTTGTTACAAAACGATCTATGCAACCAGTACTAACAGTGGGCTAAGTTTTCGAGAGCGGCCTTGCTGGGGATGGAGAGCGTGGAGCCGTGAAAGGCGACCAGGTGGCGGCTCTTGAAGACGCTGAGTGTGCGGGTGACGGTTTCGCGCGAGGCGCCGATGAACTCGCCGATTTCGCCGTGCGTGAGCGGGAAGCGGAAGTGGACGACACCGTCGGTGGTTTTGCCGTTCTGGCTCCACTCGAGCAGCAGGCGGGCGAGTTTCTCGGGCGCGGAGTTCGAAAGGGCAACGGTGCGCAATTGCTCGCAGGCCATGGTGTAGTCGCGGCTCAGTTCTTCGGTGACGGTTTGATAGACCTCGGGATGGCGCGCGAGGAAGGCAAGGAAATCTTTGCGGACGATGGGGGCGATCTTCGAAGGATAAAGTGTTTCGGCGGTCATCTCGCAGGGCTTGCCGGAGAGCGCGGACGCGAGTCCGAGGACTTCGCCTTTGCGGGCGATGCGCAAGATGAGGCGGCGGCCGTCACTCGAATTCATGGAGAGTTTGACCTCGCCTTCGAGAACGATGTAGATGCCGGGAGCCGGGTCCTTCTCAGAAAACAGGATCATGCCGGCCGGATAGGTGGATGCAAAAGTCATGGCGCTGATATCTTTGAGCGCAAGAGGCGACAGCTTGCTAAAGAACTCGCCCTCAAGCCTGGGATGGCTTGTGCAACCGCTGAATACATTCTGCATGGTTCCCATGTCAAAGCTCCTCATGTTTGGATTGCGCGTCATTTTCGGTTTGCGCGTCGCGGCGCGAGATTTGTTCGGCAAGAGATTGCGTCCATAACGTTCCAGCGAGCAGATCGGCGTGTGTCTGCGCATAGATTTGCCCGAGCAGATGTGTTCCGGCGGAGTCTGCGTAGGTTACGCTGCTCAAATCGAGAACCAGCTTTCGTGTTGCAAGGCGCGGAGCCGTTTCCACCCAGACGCGGCCGAGTTCTTGCGCCCACGGTCCGGCCACTCGCCCTTCGAGCTTGATCTCCAGCAGTTCCGCGTTTTCTTCAATCGAGATTCGTAACATTGTTGTGGCTCGCCTTGCGCCACGCACTTACTAAGGCATGCGGCGTGCCAAACGCAGCGGCCCGTGATCCGGGCGCAGTTGCGAATTGAAGAGAAAGGAGTTATGTGGAATGGCGGGAGATTGTGCGCGAGGTGACGAACGGCGAAGTGACGACGGGACGGTGACGAAACTTCGTCAGCGTGACTCCCTATAGTCACTTCGCTCGATGCCGAGCTTCTTCATTTTTGAATTGAGAGTGGTGCGTTTCAGGCCGAGGCGAGCGGCAGCGCCGTCGTCTCCGCCGATCTGGCCTTTGGTTTCGCGCAGGACACGCAGGATGTGTTCACGCTCGGCCTCGTGGAAGGTGGGATTCTGCGCGACTTCGTCCTGGGGGTCTTCGTCCATCTCTAACTCGGCGAGTGGAACGTAGAGCACGGGGCCGCGGGTGAGGATGACGGCGCGCTCGAGAAAGTTCTCAAGTTCGCGGATGTTGCCGGGCCAGGGCCAACGGACGAGGGCATCCATGGTTTCGTCGGGGATGGAGGAGATGGTTTTGCCCATGCGCCGGCTGTGGGTAGCGACGAAGTGGCGGACGAGAATGGGGATGTCGCTGGCGCGCTCACGCAAGGGCGGGGCGAAGACCGGGAAGACTTTGAGCCGGTAGTAGAGGTCGCTGCGGAATTGCTTGTCGGCGACCATCTGCGCGAGATCGCGATTGGTGGCGGCGATCAGGCGCATGTTCACCGGGATGGCGCGATTGCCACCGAGGCGCTCGATCTCGCGCTCCTGCAAGGCGCGCAACAATTTGGGCTGCAGGTCGAGGGGGAGCTCGCCGACTTCATCGAGAAAGAGCGTGCCTTCATGCGCCAGTTCCACGCGGCCGATCTTGCGATTGATGGCGCCGGTGAAGGCGCCCTTCTCGTGGCCGAAGAGCTCGCTTTCAAGCAGGCCGGCGGGGATGGCGGCGCAGTTCAGCTTGACGAAGGTGTGTTCGCTGCGGGGGCTGAGGCGGTGAATGGCGCGGGCCAGCAGCTCCTTGCCGGTTCCGGATTCGCCTTGAATGAGGACGGTGGCGTCGGTGGGAGCGACGGTCTCGATCTCCAAAAGCACCTGGCGGAGACCTTTGCTTTCGCCAACGATGTCATCGTAGCGATTTTCGAGATTGATTTCGGATTCGAGATACTGCTTTTCCTGGCGCAACTGGTCGCGGAGCTCGGCAATGCGGCGGAAAGCCATCGCGTTATCGACGGCCATGGCAACTTGCACGGCAATCTGAGAGAGAATCTCGGCGGCTTGTTCGTCGATGCTGCCTTCAAGGCGGCTGAGAATTCCCATGACGCCAATGGTTGAGCCGTGATGCTTGAGCGGGACCCAGCAACCGGCATTCATGCCGAGGCGGGAGAGGCTGCGGACGGTTTCGGGGGCGAAGGGAATGTCGGACAAGCGCTGCATCAGAAACGGCTCGCCGGAACGGAAGACGCGACCGGCAACCGTGCCATCGACAGGCACGCGCGCATCGGCTGGGAACACATCCGCATCGTAGGGCCCCATGAACTGCACCGCCATATCGCCGGTGGCATGATCGAAGAGCGCCAGAGCCGACGTGTCGTGCGGAATCACTTCATGGATGCTGGCCGAGATCGCGGACATGAGCTTGCTGACGTCGAGATTGGACAAGAGGGCGTTGCTGAGTTGGAGCATGACCGCTTCTTCAGCGCGCTTGCGGTCGGTAAAGTCGCGGGTCACCTTGGCATAACCGGTAATCGTGCCGGTATCGTCGCGCACCACGGTGAGAATGGTGTCGGCCCAGAAGCGGGAGCCGTCCTTGCGGACACGCCAGCCTTCTTCTTCGACGCGACCACGCTCGGCGGCAAGGCGCATGAGCTCTGCTGGGCGGCCGCGCTCGGCGTCCTCCTGCGTAAAGAAGCGCGAGAAGTGGAGGCCGAGAATCTCATCGGCTTTATATTGCTTGATACGCTCCGCGCCGGGATTCCAGGTCATGACGCATCCATCCTTATCGAGCAGATAGATGGCGTAGTCGCGAACGCCTTCGACAATTGAGCGCAACTGCGCGTCGTTGCGGCGCAGGGCCACGAGTGCGGCGCGCTGCTCGGTTATGTCACGCACGAAGCTAAGGACGATCGGGCCGGAAGGCGTCTCCATGGGCTTGAGCATGATGTCGACGGGAAACTCCGTTCCGTCCTTGCGCAGCCCAAAGAGGTTCATGGCGGCGCCCATCTGGCGGGCCCTGGGGTGAGCGTTGTAATTCTCGCGATGGCTGGGGTGGCGGCCTCGGAAGCGGGCTGGAACCAGGTTCTCGATGGGTTGGCCAAAGAGTTCGGCCTGCGTGTGACCGAATAATTCCGCTGCGCGCGGATTGGCGCCACGGATGACCCCCTGGGTATCCGTGACAAAGATCGCATCGGGAGAAACCTCGAACAGATTCTCCAGCGCGGATTGAGCAAGCTCAGCCCGATCGTGCGTAGGCGTTGCCGCTGCGGCCTGTTCCGGGGAATCAGACGGGCACATAGTCGGTTTCAACCTGAGATGGACAGTAACGGTTTTGCCCGATGAAAGCAACCTTCCTTAGGGTGGAGTCCCGTACAAGGCGGGCGGTGACTAAACTCGCAAAGGACGAAGCTTTTCGACCTGGATTCGTAGCAGGGGCTGAAGCCCACGTTCATTTGGCGATGGTTACGGCCCGGCTGAAGCCGTGCCCTTGTTACAAAAACAGGAATTCAGTGGGTTTTGTAACAGGCTGAGAAGCCGTGCCCTTGTTACAAAGCGTGGCTTCAGCGGGGTTTCGTAACAGCCTGTAAAGCCGTGCCCTTGTTACAAAACAAGAAATCAGCGAATTTCGTAACAGGCTGTTGAGACAAGCGCTACAGTTGGCGGAGGGCCGTGAAAAATACGGGGAAAATCCGGTTAAACTGTTTTGCAAATACTTGAGGAGAGGGACGTGAGCCGATCCAAAAACTTCGATCTCCGCGTGGACGCCTACATCGCCAAGGCCAAACCCTTCGCACAGCCAATCCTTGCGCACATTCGCGAGCTGGTTCACGAGGCGTGTCCCGGCGTGGTTGAAACCATGAAATGGAGCCGGCCTTTCTACGAATACGAGGGCATCATCCTTGCGAACATGTCCGGTTTCAAGGAGCACTGTACCCTGGGCTTTTGGGGCGTGGAGATTTCAGCAGTTGTGCGCAAGGCAAAGTTGCTGCAGCCGGGAGCGATGGGTTCGCTCGGGCGGCTGACGCGGCTTGAAGACCTGCCCACGGACAAGCAGATGCTCGACATCCTGCGTCAGGCGGTGGCCTTTGTCGACTCGGGCCAGCACACCAGCCCCATCGCGGCGCGGAACAAGGTGGCGAAGGCGCCGGTCCCCGCTGCTGAAGTGCACCCCGCCTTCACGCGGGCTTTGAAGGCAAATAAGAAAGCCGCGGCGGCCTTTGCGGCCTTCAGCCCGAGCTGCAAACGCGAATACATCGAGTGGATCGCCGATGCGAAACGCGACGAAACGCGGGACAAGCGGATAGCGACAGCAATTGAATGGATCAGCGAGGGGAAACAGCGGAACTGGAAATACCAGTAGAACTGGCATCGGGAGTTGAGGGCCGCTTGTCGGCTGCGAAAAGAACGAAAACTCTGCCGAACGGCAAGCTTTTGGCTGTTTCCAAGAATTGCAGGCGGCGCCGGTGTTAGAGGAGTCGGATGAGTGATTGTATTGAGGTTTGTTACAAGGTCACTGACGGATGGGCGGTGATTCGACCGGAACCCTGCGAATCGGTCGTCTTGTCGACTTGAGGAGTAAGGCAATAAGTCCTACAATGTAAGGAGGAGGAATTATGAACTCAACGACTCGAGAGACGATTACTGCCGTGGAAGCGACGGTCACCTCCAAAGGGCAGGTAACCTTGCCCAAGGAGTTGCGGAAGCGCCTGGGAATCCAAAAAGGCAGTCGTATCCGCTTCAGTATTCCTGCCAAGGGTGCCGTTAGGGTCGAGCCAGTGCTGTATGACCTCGAAGACCTCTGGAGAATGGCGGACCTGGGCGGTAAGACAGGCAGCCTGATGACATTCGAAGAGATGGACGGGGCGAAGGCACGGAGGCAATGGTTGTGATTGCTGCCGATACCAACGTATGGTCGCGCGCCTACCTCAACGACGATCCGGCCCAATCCGGGAAATCCCGTTCCGCCCTTGCAGAAGCCCGTTCAGCGGACGGAGTATTCGTTCCGCTCCTTGTTCTGGCCGAACTGTCGTGGGTTCTTCGTGGCAGATGGGCCAGAGAAAGGGTTCTGAGCACAATCGAGAACCTGCTCCGGACGCGGGGTGTGGTCATCGAGTCGCCAACCCTGGCCTGGAGAGCGTTGGAAGCTTCCCGCAAAGGCGCGGTTGGGTTCGCAGATCACCTCATTCGCGAAGTTGCCTTCGAGTCCGGCGCCAGTGAGGTCATTACCTTTGACAAAGCGTTCGGGCACATGCCTGGCGTTCGGCGCCTGAAGTAAACCTTGCGCGCTTTCGTTGATCCGAGAGAATTTGAGCGCGGCGAGGTTTTGCTTGAAACGGCAAACATTTGATTGTCTCGGCATTGGCAGGTATTGCGCCGCCCGGAACAAAAAAAACGGCCCCCGCTTTCGACGGGGGCCAAGTTGCCTTGGTTCTCTCGCTTTACGAGAGCTTTTTTGGCGGCCTAACGGCGGGGTAGCCGTTGGCGCTCGGATGCCTCGGAGGAAGGACTTAGACCTTTTAGGGCCTATCCGCGCCAGTCGAGGAAGCCATACCCTGGGGTGGTGTAGCTGCCTGGGCCGCCAAACTGTTTTCCATCAACCGGATGTGGACGTCGCTGATCCTGCCGGGCTTGGTATCTTCTGTGCCGGCTGAGGCCACCTCGGCATTGCCGAGAGCGACGAAGTGCATACGGTAGACGGGAATCTGGTGTTCCGTTAAGAGATAGCGCTCGACTGACTCCGCCAGGCGCTGTGAGGTCTGAATGCCGACGCTTCCGGCGTGAGGAGAATGCGCTTCCATCTCAAGGATGTAGCCGTTCTGACCGGTCATGCCCGCTGCCAGATCATCGAGCTGCTTCTTGGCATCTTCGGACAGTACGGGGTTTCCACCGCGGAAGGTGACATCGACGTCGGTAACCTGGTGATATTTGTCGAGGCCGTTCACGGTTGAATTGAGCTGGTCAACATGGCCGCTCGCGTTGAGGGCGATACCATTGGCCGCCTGGGCCTGGACACCGGCTGCGGTGGCCGTCTGGTTGGCCGAATCGGCAGCGGTCTGCGCCTTGAAGATGCCTGCCTGAGCTCTCTGGTCCACATCCTTGATGTCGGCGGCATTCTTGGCGTTCACCTGATCGAGCTCGGTGAGGCGGTTGTTGATGGGATCGGTCTGTCTGCGCACCCACACTTTACGCGCAAAAGGATTCATGTGCCCCCAGAACCCTTCCTTCGCGGGGGGAACATACGGGGCGGATTCGGGGTAGGTCTGCTGGGCCGTTGCCGCAGGAGGAGCGCTCTGGGCGACCGCTGCCGGCTGCGCTTGTTGTGCCCACGCGGGGATTCCAACTGCAGATGCCAGCAGAAGTACGGCGAACTGGCCGGGGAAGGATTTCCGAATATCGGCGAAGTTTTTCATAGTTTTGTGAGCCCTCTTGGAAGCTTTCTCCGCAACGGAATCTACGGTTGGAGCAGTGTTGCCTGCTCGCTCTTACCTATTGCAAGGCTCATGCCAAAGTTGGCGGGATGCGGGAGGAAAACCTATCTTATTTATAATGAGCGACTTGCTCTGGTGCTGGTGTTGGATTGCGCAGGAAGGAAGGCCAGGTTGCAGGGGTGGGATCGTGTAAATTGTGCACCGGCGGGTAGTTTCTACCCGGTAAAGTCGTCGGGGCCTGTTACTTAGGGCCTGTTACTTTGTGTCGACGTGAATGATGCGGAGCTCAGGATAGGCGCCGTCCCAGTCAGGAGTGACGGAGTCGAAGATGAGCCGGAAGTCGTGGCCGTCGCCAGGTTTCAGGGGCGCTGCGGAGACAGGCTCAACATCTATATAGGGGTCGCGGGTCCGGATCAGCTTGATCTGCTGGGTTTCGTTTTGCGCAACCTCGTGAGCAAAGTTGCGGAAGAGAACCTGGGCGGTGATCCCGGTGAGGATGCGGTTGCCATGGTTGGCGATGTGCCCGTCAAGGTAGGTGACCTTGCCGCCGGCCAGGTTGGACGACTCGCTCATGGTGAGCCCTGTAATGAGGATGTCGGCGGAGTAGGGATCGACCGCCGTTGTGACCGGCATAACCGCGGGTGCACTTTTGCCGTGCCCGAAATAGAGCACCAAGCCAACGACGACAGCCACGACGACGCCGGCGGCGATTGCGATGGGGAGCCAGTTGCGCTTCTCCGCTTCAGCGGGACGGATCAATTGGGGACCAGTACTCACGTTCGAAATTCTACACCCGATGGCGAAGGAATACATGGGGCGGACAAATTGGAGCGGGCTCGCTACCGAAACTTTAGTGGTGTTGTCAAAAAAGGAAACCAAGGCGATCATTTTGATCGGTTCTTGATGCGCCCGGAAACTTTCTGGCTTACATTGCATCTATTGGGGAAAGATTGCGGCTCCTGTACCAACGCGGCCAGGCACTCAGAAAGAAGGACGGGCTGGAAACCGGCGCTCCCCTCGACTCGTAACACTTGCTGAAAGGCATGGAAAGGCAGGCCAGCAATGCAGTCCTCCCCCAAGTTGACTTGCAGCACGACGAACGGCGACACCAGGAAACCCCGCGAGACGGCGCTCTTGTACCAGAGCGTCACCATTGCCGCGATGTTTTTGTTGATCTGCAGCATGTGGGTTTTCTGAACGCCGCTCACCTGGAAGGATAAGGCCCCGACCGCGCCGCTAGCCGAAGCGGGCGCGTTTCACTGTCTGGCGAAAGTCTTCGCCGGTCATCTCAATCCGCACACACATCTCAGCCAAACGCGACCTCATGCGATCGCCGATGCGGTCGCCCAGGGTAGGCTCGCGGGCTGCGCGCTCGGGGTCGGTGAGGCTGCCGCCGCCGGCGGGCAGATCGGCGTAATTTGTGGTGATGATGGTGGTGAGCTTGTCGTTATAGCGGGAGTTGAGGATAAGGGCGACCGTGTCCCAGACCCACTCGTTGGGCTTTTGCGCGCCCAGGTCGTCGAGCACGAGCACCTCGGCGGCAAAAACCGGCTTGAGCAGCTCGAGTTCGGTGGTTTGAACCTGGGAGTTGTAGCTGTTCTGGATGCTCTTGAGCAGCTCGCGGTAGTCGCAAAACAGGCCGCGGACGCCGCGCTCCTGCACCAGACGGCGTAGAACGCCAACGGCGAGGTGGGTCTTGCCGACACCGATGGAGCCGGTAAACAGCAAGCCTTTTCCGGCGGTATCGACGGGATAAGCCTCGACAAATCTGCGTGCGGTCAGATGCGCCTGGCCGAGCGAGGGGTGTGCGCCTCGGAAGGCGGTCTCGTAGCCGTCAAGCGTGTAATGGCGGTAGCGCTCCGGGATGCG
>CAWKEG010000020.1:0-298008 GCA_963848515.1 uncultured Acidobacteriaceae bacterium | reverse complement strand
AAATACGGGGACATGATACCTATTCGCCAATTATGCTATCGTCCCCATATGGGAATTACGGGGACACAAAAATTTCTTTCCCTTTTTGCAGATAATTAAAGCGCTTTGGCGCACAATCATTCCATGGTCAGCGTCGGCGAAGATGCAGACCAAAGCAGAATCAACCTCAATCCAGACGAGAAAGCTGGAAGCTAGAGGCTAGAAGCTAGTAGCTGCCTTTCTAACTCCTTTGCTGAGAGGACTCTACCCGCAACCTCAATCAGAAGAGGACATTACGGCGGCGACCACCACTCATCCTGATGAAAAGAGCGAACTTCGCCAAAAAGTCCGGACTTCGGAATTTTTCGGGGGCGCCGGTACGGGTGCTTACCGGCCACGCCCCTGTCAGTGCAATCCGGCGCAGGACAACTCCCTATGCGGCCGCAATAGCAGGCCAGTGCCACGCAGGCTCAGCGGGTATTCGCGGCGGCCACGTTGGGCCCAACCTGGCTTTTGAAAAACTCCAGGCATCTCTCAAGCCCTTCTTTGAGTGGGATCTTCGGCTCCCACCCCAAAAGGGCGCGAGCCTTGGAGATATCAGGACAGCGGCGCGTCGGATCGTCCTCCGGCAGCGGGTGGAAGCGCAACTCACTTTTCGATCCCGTCACCTCAAGAACAGCGCGCGCGCATTCCTCGATCGTGAATTCGCCTGGGTTGCCGATGTTGACCGGAAGATGTTCATCGGAGCGAGAGAGCCGCAGGATGCCCTCGATCAGGTCGTCGACGTAACAGAAGCTTCGAGTTTGCTCGCCGTCGCCATAAACAGTAAGCGGCTCGCCGCGCAGGGCCTGCATCATGAAGTTCGAGATCACGCGGCCATCGTCCGGATGCAGGCGCGGTCCATAAGTATTGAAGATGCGCGGCAAATGCGTATTGACTCCGCGCGAACGGTGGTAGGCCATCACCAGCGCCTCGGCATAGCGTTTGGCTTCGTCGTAAACTGACCGCGGACCGACCGGATTGACGTTGCCCCAGTAGCTCTCCGTTTGCGGATGTTGAAGCGGGTCGCCGTAGCACTCCGATGTGGACGCGTGCAGATAGCCGGCGCCATAGCGCGCCGCGATTTCGAGCGTGTTTTCAACGCCCGCTGATCCAACGCGCAGCGTTTCAATGGCCAGCCGAAGATACTCCGGCGGGCTGGCAGGCGAGGCGAGGTTGAACACGTAGTCAACGTGGCCGAGATCGAAGGGCTGGCAGATATCCCGCTCTTCCAGTTGGAACCGCGGTTCCCGGGCAAGATGCGCCAGGTTTTCAAGGTTGCCGGTCGACAGGTTGTCAACGCCGACAACGGCGTAGCCTTCGCTCAGCAGGCGATCGGTGAGGTGGGAACCAAGAAATCCGGCGGCACCGGTTACAAGGACGCGCAAGGTCAAAGGTCTATGCTCCAAATCTCGATTATCAGGGAGGCCGGTTGGCTGCTTCAATTGGCAAGCGCCGAAGAAATTCTCTAGACGGCCAGTTTGCGCGGCTTTCCTTCCTGCGCGTGATAGTTTGTTGGCCTGCCTACGCTCACATAGGTAAACCCGTGGTCCAGCATCTGTTTCGGCTGGTAAAGATTGCGGCCGTCGATCACGATGGGGAAACGGACGGCCTGGTTGAGACGAACCAGATCGATCTTGGCGAACTCTTTCCAGTCGGTGAGAATCAACACCGCGTCCGCATCCTTTGCCGCTTCGTAGATGTCGCGCGCATAGGCCATATTCTCTGCCGCCGGCAGCTCTTTCTGGGCTCGCTCCATGGCCGCTGGGTCGTAGGCAGTGACCGTCGCCCCGGCCTTCAGCAATCGCTTGATAATGTCAATCGCGGGGGACTCGCGGACGTCGTCTGTCGCGCCTTTGTAGGCCAGGCCCAGGGCAGCGAGCCGCTTGCCGCGCAGCGTCCAAAGAGCCGAAAGAACCTTGTTGAAGAAAACATCCTTCTGGGTCTCGTTGATTCTCCGGATCTCTTCGAGAAGCTGGAAATCAACGCCACACTTTTGCGCCACCCAGTGGAATGCGGCCACGTCTTTGGGGAAGCAGGAGCCTCCATACCCCAATCCGGCGTTCAGGAACTTGGGCCCGATGCGGCTGTCAAGCCCCATGCCGGCAGCAATATCCTCAATATCGGCATCCACCGCTTCTGCCAGATTGGCCACGGCGTTGATAAACGAAATCTTCAACGCCAGAAACGCATTCGAAGCGTGCTTGATGAGTTCGGCGCTCTGTGCGGAGGTCACCAGGAGCGCAGCAGGCCGGTCAGCCGTGCACTCCCCTGTCAGGGATCCCTGCTGCGCATAATAACTGCCGTCGGTCAGCGGCTCATAGATGCGGCGCAACAGACTGGCGGAACGCTCGTTGCCTGCTCCCACTACGATGCGATTGGGATGAAGAAAATCGACAATTGCCGAACCCTCGCGCAAAAACTCAGGATTTGAAACCACATCGTAGAGTTCGGAATCGACCCCGTGACGCGTAAGAACGCGCCGGATCCACTCGTTGGTGTAAACCGGCACCGTGCTCTTCTCCACGATCACCTTGTAGCTCTTGATTGAGCGTGCGATCTCAGCGACCACCGCCTCAACATAGGACAAATCCGCAGCACCGGTGTTGCCCTGAGGGGTGCCTACCGCAATGAAAATCGCCTCGCTCTTTTCGACCGCTGCACCCAGTGCGGTCGTGAATTCCACTGCGTGGCCCCCGTGTCTGGCCAGCAGCTCTGGCAGGTGTTTCTCGTAAATCGGAACGCCTCCTTCGCGGAGCGTCTTTATCCTTGCCTCGTCATTGTCCACGCAGATGACGCGATGCCCCATCTCGGCAAAGCAAACTGCCGCAACAAGCCCGACATAGCCTGATCCGATGATGCAAATGGGAACTGGGTTTGACATCTAAGCGCGCTGCCTCCTTTGGCAAGCTGTGTGACCTGGTCGGGCAGACTGCTCAATACAGCAGCGGCTTCGTATCTTCATCATTTCCACTATGCTGTATGAACCCAACCCCTACTAAATGCTGATTAGTATTTGACTTGCCGATTGTTTCTCATTATGAATCATCCAATCTATCTCGTCCATCTTGAGGTTGAACCCGGTTGCTCGACACGGTCCCATCTCTTAAACAGCCACGGCCTCGAACTCCTGCTCGCAACGCCCCGCACGCCGTCTTGTGTTTCCCGGATGGAACATTGGTATAGATCTCAAGTCTCGGATGAGAATGCTTAATTCTCCCGCGGCACCCCGTCCGGATGGACTGGACTTATCCTTAATAGTGTCTGTTTCTCTACTCCGAACCGGATGTAGGTTCTGAGCGCGAGTCATACGAGCCCTCAATATGTTAAATTCGAACAGTCAACCACCCCAGGAGAGATGGCCGAGTGGTTTAAGGCGCACGCTTGGAAAGCGTGTGTACTTTAACGAGTACCGTGGGTTCGAATCCCACTCTCTCCGCCACTAACTTACACAAATAATTGATTTTATTAGTACTTGGCGCTGCGCTTTCGCTTGAATGAAACATTGTGTTACGCACCCGGTGCGCGCTTAACACCACATTCTAGCGTTAAGGGCCGATTTACCCTGCAAACCTTGGGAACGCTTTATGGCGCCTATCTTGCATCGTGCCAGCCCCAAACATCGTTCCCAATCCTATCTCCCTGCGAAATTGCGGTTGCGCTCCACGATGGGCTCTCGTGATCTTCCCGAAGGCTGTATGGTGCTTTGGTAACCTAAATCGAAAGAACCCGGGGCAGATTGGCACAGGCTGCAAGGAATGGTTCTCACAGTGGTGGTATCGAGCCTTTCCCCAGGCCCGAGTAGGCGCCTCAGCCTCCTGCCAAGAACACGTAACCACCCATCTCACCTTCGGTGCTGCTGCCCGATTCAATTTGGCCGCAAATTAGAATTCACTCAAGTAACCAGGGACGGACCGACGAACGCGCCAGTGGTGTACAACTCTCGTGACATTCACTAAGTACCTTGGTGATGCCAATTACATGACTTTGTTGTATTTCAATTTCACGTTTTTTGCAGATAATTCATTGTAATCCTGACCTGAATCAGCAATTCTTAACGGAATTGGTTGAGAATCAAGAAAACTCTGAGGAAATGTGCAATGAAAGTTCTGCCTGGATCTCGCTCCGCGAATTCCCTCTCCACCGAACCCCAACGTGTCTTTGCTCCCTCTGCCACGTTGCGGAGTTTGCATGCTTGCTGGCATCTCGCTGCGGCATTCATTCGGCGCGGTCTCTCGATGGTGCGGAGCGCGCGCCACGCTAAGTGCGCGAATCATCAGGTGCGCGAAACGGGCTTTTTTGCCAACTCGCTCAAAGCAACCAGTCTGCTTTTCTTGATTGCCAGTTGCCAGTTCTCATTCGGCCAGGCTACAAATTTTGGTTCAGTGAATGTCGGCAGCAGTACGACTGTGACGGTAACCGCAACATTTCAGCAAGCGGGCACATTAGGCACCATATCTGTGCTTACACGGGGTGCTACAGGGCTCGATTTTACAAGCGCCGGCACGGGAACATGCGCTGTGAACACGGCCTATGCGGCCGCGGGAACCTGCACAGTCGGTGTGACCTTCTCACCAAAGGTTCCTGGAATTCGCTACGGCGCGGTGGCACTTGCTGACTCATCGGGAAACTTGCTGGCAACCGCGAACGTTTACGGATCAGGCACAGGCCCGCAGGTAATCTACACCTCCGGTCCCCTGAGTACAATCACCACTGCCTATAGTTCTCCCGACGGCCTGGTGGTTGACGGGAATGGAAACCTCTTCGTTTGCAATCAACACAACTCTGTCGTTTACGAGCTTATGGCCGCAGGTGGATACACCACAGTGCGGACCCTGGGTAGTGGCTTCACCTGGCCGGGTGGTCTTGCCCTGGACGGAAGTGGAAATTTATATGTTGCAGATTACCAGGGTAATGCGGTCTATGAGTTGGTTGCGGTTGCCGGGACCATCCCAACCAGTCCAGTCATCAGGACCCTCGGTAGTGGCTTCCTTGCCCCTTCCGGCGTGGCAGTGGATGCAAACGGAAACGTCTTTGTCGCTGACACCAACAACAACGCAGTTAAAGAAATGGTAGCGGTCAACGGCGTCATTCCTGCCACCCCCACAATCAACACGCTCGGCAGCGGCTTCCTTCTTCCCGGCGACGTAGCTGTGGACGCGAGCGGGGACGTCTTCGTCACCGATGAAAACAATAACGCGGTAAAAGAGATTGTGGCTGTCGGGGGCGTCATCCCAGCCACTCCCACAATCAACTCTCTCGGCAGCGGCTTTTCCTACCCAATTGGCCTCGCGCTGGACGGAAATGGGAATCTCTTCGTAGACGATACCCGTAACAACGCCGTCAGGGAGCTTACTGTTGCAAGCGGCTACAGCACGATGATTACATTTGCAACCAGTTCCATTGAGCCTTTTGGCGTGACGGTAGATGGAAATGGAAATATATTCGTCGCAGATACGGGCAATAGTGCCGTTAAGAAACTGGATTACGCAGATCCACCTAGTTTGACGTTCGCTCAGACGTCCATTGGATTAACCAGCAGCGACAGCCCTCAGACCGTGACGATCGAGAACAACGGCAATGCAGCGCTGAGTTTCCCGATTCCTACAACAGGAGACAACCCGAGTATTGCAGTGCCCTTCGTCCTTACCACCACTGGGACATCAGTCTGTCCGCAGTTGACTACAACTTCGTCGGCGGCAGCAACACTGGCTGTCGGGGCCTCTTGCCAGCTACCCCTCAGCTTTGAACCAACAGTGGTGGGAACTTTCAGCGGCTCGCTGGTCCTGACGGATACGAACCTGAACGCCATTGCGCCCACTTATACGACGCAGAGCATTGCGCTGAGTGGAGTCGCCAAAGCGACGCCTACCGTGGTAGTGACACCAGGCTCATTGAGCATCACTACGGTCCAGGCGTTGTCAGTGACGGTGGCCGTGGGCGCCGTATCACCCAACCCGACCCCCACCGGCTCGGTCACGCTCACCAGTGGCACCTACACCTCAACGGCAGTGACACTTGCGGCCGGCGCAGCGACAATCAGTATTCCCGCAGGGTCTCTGGCGGGCGGTAGCGACATCCTGACGGTGACTTACACACCGGACACAACCAGTTCGGCAACCTACCTCAGTGCCACGGGCGTTTCCTCAGCGGTGGCGGTAGCGACAGTGGCACCGACAGTGACAGTGACACCGACTCCTACGAGCGTAACGGCTGCCCAGGGAGTTTCGGTTACGGTTAGTGTCAGCGGAGGAACCGGTGCCCCCATAGCAACCGGATCAGTGACACTGACTAGTGGCACCTACACCTCTGCGGCAACGGCGCTTGTGAGCGGCAGCGCGACCATCAGCGTTCCTGCCGGGGCGTTGGCTGTGGGCGGCGATACTCTGAAGGCCAGCTACACTGCGGACACTGCCGGCTCATTGATCTACAACCCCGCCACTGGAACCTCCGCGACCGTGACGGTATCAAAGGCTACACCGACAGTGACGGTGACACCAACTTCTACCAGCCTCACGACCGCCCAAGGTGTATCTGTAACGGTTAGCGTGAGCGGCGGCACCGGAGCACCGGCGGCAACCGGATCGGTGACGCTGACAAGCGGCACCTACACCTCCGCGGCAACGACGCTTGTGAGCGGCAGCGCAACAATCAGTGTTCCCGCCGGGGCGCTGGCAGCGGGAAGCGATACGCTGACCGCGAGCTACGCTCCCGACACACCTGGCTCCCAAGACTACAACTCCGCGTCAGGCACTTCGTCGACGGTTACCGTGTCGAAGGTGACGCCGACAGTGACGGTGACGCCGACTCCTACCAGCGTCACGACCGCCCAAGGAGTTTCGGTTACGGTCAGTGTCAGCGGAGGAACCGGTGCCCCCATAGCAACCGGATCAGTGACACTGACTAGTGGTACCTACACCTCCGCGGCAACGGCGCTTGTGAGCGGGAGCGCGACCATCAGCGTTCCTGCCGGATCGTTGGCAGTTGGCGGCGATACACTGACGGCCAGCTACGCTCCCGACACTCCCGGATCCCAAGACTACAGCACAGCATCGGGCGTCTCTTCGACGGTTACCGTGTCGAAGGCTACGCCGACAGTGACGGTGACGCCGGCTTCAAACAGCATCACAATTACGCAGGCGTTGTCGGTAACGGTCAGTGTCAGCGGCGGAACCGGCGCTCCTACGGCAACTGGCTCAGTGACGCTGACGGGCGGCGGCTACACTTCGGCCGCGACAACTCTCAGCAGCGGCAGCGCGACCATCAATATACCTGCCGGGTCGCTGACTGGGGGGAGCGATACATTGACCGCGAGCTACACCCCGGACACTCCCGGTTCTCAGGACTACAACAGTGCCACAAGCGCGCCCTCGCCGGTTACTGTATCGAAGGCCACGCCGACAGTGACCGTGACTCCCGCGTCGGGCAGCATCACAGATTCACAGTCGTTATCGGTGACCGTTAGTGTGAGCGGCGGAACCGGCGCCCCGACAGCGACAGGTTCGGTGATACTGGCATATGGCGTCACCTACACCTCCGCTGCGGCGACTTTGAGCGGTGGCAGCGCCACAATCAATGTTCCAGCATGGGCACTGGCAGTGGGCAGCGATTCTCTGACTGCCACCTACACAGCGGACAGTACCAGCATTCTGAACTACAGCAGCGCGACAGGCGTCTCCACCGCGGTGACGGTAGCTAAATCTGCGCCGACAGTGACCGTGACTCCCGCGTTGAACAGCATCGCAGATTCACAGTCATTATCGGTGACGGTCAGTGTCGGCGGCGGAACCGGAGCGCCCGCAGCAACAGGTTCGGTGACGCTGACTAGCGGCAGCTATACTTCCGCAGCTACGACTCTCAGCAGCGGCAGCGCCACAATCAGTGTTCCTGCGTGGTCCCTGGCCGGCGGCAGCAATACGCTGACCGCGAGCTACCAGGGCGATGGTAATTACACCACGAATTCCGGCGCATCCTCGGCGGTGACAGTAACAAAGGCCGCGCCGACGGTGACGGTGACGCCCCCAACGGGCAGTATTAGTGCTTCGCAAACAATATCGGTGACGGTCAGTGTCAGCGATGCGGGCAGTGGAGCTCCGAAGGCAACTGGCGCGGTGACGCTGACAAGTGGCACCTACACCTCCGCTGCAGCGACTCTGAGCAGCGGCAGCGCCACAATCAGCGTTCCGGCATGGTCGCTGGCGGTGGGCAGTGATACGCTGAGTGCCGCCTACCAGGGCGACAGCAATTACAGCACCACTACCAGTGCCCCCTCGGCGGTGACGGTTGGAAAGGGTACACCGACGGTTACGGTGACGCCCCCAACGGGCATCAATGCCTCGCAGACAATATCGGTGACGATCAGTGTGGGCGGCGGAACGGGAGCCCCAACAGCAACCGGATCGGTGACGTTGACAAGTGGCAGCTACACCTCGACCGCGACAACTCTCAGCGGCGGCAGCGCCACAATCAGTGTTCCAGCATGGTCGTTGGCGGTGGGCAGCGACAAGTTGACCGCGAACTACCAAGGCGATGGGAATTACGTCATTGCTGCTAGCGTCGCCACGGCGGTGACGGTGGCAAAGGCCACGCCGGCAGTCACAGTAACGCCAACTCCAACCAGCATCACAATGGCCCAAACATCGTCGGTGACCATTAGTGTGAACGGTGGAACAGGAGCCCCGGCGGCAACAGGTTCGGTGACGCTGACTAGCGGCAACTATACTTCCGCAGTTACGACTCTCAGCAGCGGAAGCGCCACAATCACTGTTCCCGCCGGGTCACTTGCAGCCGGCAACGACACATTGACCGCAAACTACCAGGGCGATGGTAACTTCGCCACGACGACTGGTACATCGCCGATTTCTGTCCAGAGCCTCACGCTTGCTGGAGCCGCAGTTTCTATTGCCCCCGGAGCAATCTCTGGAAACACATCCACCGTCACAGTGACACCGGTTGGAGGCTTTACCGGCAGCGTAACGCTGGCTGCGACCGTGACTTCCAGCCCCGCTGGGGCCCAGTATCCACCTACACTGAGCTTTGGCTCGACCAGCCCCGTGAATATTACTGGCACGAGTCCCGCAACAGCCACCCTAACCATCTCCACCACGTCGTCGTCGAGCGCTTCCCTAGCCTACCCCAATCGCCCTGGGGTACCTTGGTATGCAGCTGGCGGTGCAACCCTCGCATGCCTATTGCTCTTCGGCATTCCGGCCCGGCGGCGTCGTTGGCAATCGATGCTTGGATTGCTTTTGTTGCTCATCTCTCTCACCAGCGGTGCGGTCGCCTGCGGAGGTGGCAGCAGCAGTAGTTCAACCAAAACCACTATTGCCGGCACCACGGCGGGAACTTACACCATTACTGTGACGGCCACATCCGGCGCAACAACGGCCAACGGAACAGTGACCCTCACCGTACAATAGTTGACCTGGAAATGAACTGATCGCGCCACAACGAATGGTGCGATCAACAAGATTAATCCCTCGCCAGTCCGTCAATCGAACGGACTGGCGAGGGTTCATTTGACTATCCCATCGGATCTGGACGCTGATCAAAATCAGGTTCTGCTGTCCGCATCAAAAACTACCCATAAACATCCGATTAATTTAGAAACAAATTCCTGCGCGTAACACACGAGAATAGCGAGATATCGATAGAGTTGGTGTGAGAGAAAGAGTTCTTGCGGTACTGCGCCCTTGAGAACTTTAGAAAAGCCTGCGTTGCAGATTACGGGCCGGGAATCGGAAGTTGGGTCCAGGCGACCAAACGACGAAATCTAGCGGCCGCCAAATGCAGAAGATGCGCCCGCACGCCCGCAAGTACACAAATTCCCCCAATAACGTGGAAAAAGAAGACGCCGGAGTGGCAGTGAATAGCGTATATTTAAAGGCATCCCCCGGCAAGATCCCAAACTAAAAGGAAATCTTCTTATATGGATCAACCGCTCCACTCACCGGACGAGATGGCCGGCTATGTGGGTTTCTTGATGCACCGCCGAAGGGTTGAGAGTAGCGACTCTTTACTGCAGCACTTTGGTTTTCAGGAAGACCCGTTCAGGGTCAGCCCCGATCCCCGATACATGTATCCGAGCCGCACTCATCTTCAAGCTCTCGCATCTCTTGAAAACGGCTTCTATAACAATCGCGGCTTCATTGCCATGATTGCTCCCCCGGGAATGGGAAAGACTACTCTCTTGTACCGGTTCCTTGAGGACACACGGGATACCGCACGCAGCGTATTCCTCTTCGATATCGACCCAGATTGCAAGCCGCGAGACTTTGTCGGTTACATCTTGCGCGAATTCGGTGTGACTCCTGCGCAGACCAGTTCCGAAATGCACAACCAACTCGGCGAGGCCCTGATCAATGAGACAAACGCAGGACGGAAATGCGTAGTCGTGATCGACGAGGCCCAAAACCTCTCGAATGCCGTATTGGAAAGAGTTCGCCTGATTACAAACTTCGAGACGACTGAGGGCAAGCTTCTGCAGATAATTTTGTCAGGACAGCCGCAGCTCACTGACAAGTTATTGCAGGACTCTCTTATACAACTTCGGCAGCGGGTTTCGACTTTTTGCCATCTCGATTTTCTCACTCCGGAAGAGACAGTCGAATACATCGACTTCCGCTTGAGGCAAGCCGGCTATTCCGGCGATCCACTGTTCACGGACGATGCGCTCGAGTTGATTTCCGAGACTGCCAAAGGTACTCCCCGGTCAATCAACAACCTCTGCTATAACTCGCTAGCACTTTGCTGCACGGTGAAGAGCAAGCAGGTGGACAGGGATATGGTGGCCGACGTCGTTGCCAGCATGCGATTGGACCCTCGATCGAGTGACTCCGAAGCAAGCTCCGGCGAGGCTGCCAGGAGCCGGCCCAGTGTAGATAGGCTGTGGAAGCAGTTTCAGCAGACCGTGCGGCTCTGGGGTCAGACAGTGGATAGTAAAGTGCCGCTTTGGGTTCTGGCAGCAGCGGCGGTTCTGCTTTTGTCTGTCTTAGGAGTACTCCGGCTCAACGGCGTCGGGGCCACTCAGCCTCGCAACAGCGACAATGAACGCCCCATGGATCAGAAGATTGTGGCTGAGTCAATCCCCATCCCTCCCGTGGCGAAGAAGGGAAAAGCTAATGCCGCGAACCTTCGTTCGGAAAGGAAGCTGATTCAATCGGAATATCCGGCAGGCCGTCGAGATTCGACATCGCCACCAGCGGCCGCGCGAGCCGCTGCACCCCAGCTGGCTGGTACACCCGTGCAGGCCATTTCAAACACCGAAGGAGCGAACCTGGCAACTCCGAAACTTGATCCGGCCCCAGCCAAGCAAAGCGGCCCCTTATCGGCTTCACCAATTCTCGCTTCGGCCTCGTTGAATATTGACTCCAGCCCTGCCGGCGCCGATATTGAGATCGATGGTGCATTTGTCGGCAACACGCCCTCTACGATCTCAGTGGCTCGCGGCAGCCATGAGATCACCGTCAAGAAAAAGGGTTTCATTCAATGGAGCAAGGCGCTTAGCGTCACAGGTGGCACAATCCGCCTGAACGCTGATTTGGAACAGGAATCCCAAAGCCAGTAAAGAAGGTCGGTCCATGTGGGAGCGCTCGCAAAGACTTTCGGCGCAGGGCGAAAATGACCGGTTGGCAAATCTGATTCGTACCAGGCGTTAGAAAACTGCGTTGCCCTGGCGGCGGTTAGCAAACGATTCGTCTTCACCCATCCCGGGCTCCACGGCCCGAGTTTGCGGCACACGTCAGTCAGCCGCAGTTGGCATTACAACCGAATTCGTTCGCTTTGGGACCACCCGATCTCTCACAGCCCATCCCGCTATCAACAGGCTGGGCGCCGCAGTCGGTTCTGTCTCCCCAAGCGCTTCAAGCGTCGTATGCTTCACTTGTTGGTCCGGTTGCGCGGCCCGCGAAACCACTGCGCACGGCAGATCGGCCGGCAGTCCCTCCAGGAGCCACTGCTCGGCGAGCAGACGAAGATCGCGCCCCGGCATATAGACCACTCGTGTCGCATCCTCCAGCGCAGGCAGCGGCGCTCGATTGTGCGATTGAGCATGATGGCCAGTTGAAAACAAAACGTTCGAAGCCCACTCACGATCCGTTAGCGAGCAACCGATGGCAGCCGCAGCAGCAAACGCCGCCGAAACTCCAGGAACCAATTCGAAAGGAATGCCTGCCTCGGTGAGCGCCTCAATCTCTTCCGCGGCCCGGCCAAATAACATCGGGTCGCCGCTCTTCAGCCGCACCACGCTGCGATGCGCGTGCGCATGCTCCGCCATCAGCGCATTGATCTCATCCTGAGTAATCGTCTTAGTGCCACACCGCTTGCCCACGTTAACGACGTCCGCCGTGGCCTTCGCCAGGCCGAGAATCACCTGGGGCACAAGATCGTCGTGCAAAACCACGTCCGCGCTCTCGATCAGCCGCACAGCCTTGACGGTCAGCAGATCAGGATCACCGGGTCCTGCGCCAACCAAATAGACATGACCTTCCTCGGCCCTTCCTGATTCGCCGCCCTTTCTGGCAATCTGTCGTGTCACGCAGAGACTCGACTCGCAGATTTTTCGTTCCGCTAACTCATGCAGCAGAAGCCTGCGTTCTTCCCCTCGCGGGTATGTCGCCAGGACCTCACGGCGCAGTTCACCCAGACTCTCAAGCCACGGGCCCAGATCCTTCGGCAATTGCTCATCGATCTCGCGCCGTAGCCTTTGAGCAAAAGCGGGGCTTTCACCGGCGGTCGATATCGCGATCTGCAACTCGCCGCGGTTCACCACAGACCCGAAGAAGAAGTCGCAGTTGGGAATATCGTCCACGCTGTTGCAGGCGGTGTTACGCTTTTGAGCTTCGCGGTAAACCGCGTTGTTCACATCGGGAGAATCTGTCGCCGTGATGACCAGAAAGTTCCCATCCACATCACTCGGCTCAAACGGGCGCTGAATCCATTCAAGCTTGCCCTCCTGAGCAAGCTGTTGAACCTCAGGCCGCGCTTCAGGCGCAACGACGCGCAGGATGAGCCCGGTCTTGAGCAGCGAGCCAATCTTGTCCAGAGCTACATTCCCGGCTCCGACCAGCAGGCAGCGCCGTCCTTCGAGCTTGAGGAAGATGGGCAACAGGCTCATGAATTCACCCTTATTCTGCAACGCCGTGAGGTACACGGCTGGTCGGCAAATCACGTTCGACCGGAGCCAGAACTTCACCGGCAAGTTGCGCGCGGAGCTCGTCGTTCGTGTGGCGGCCAAACCAGGCGCGAAGATTCTCGTCCGAATGCCGGCCGGCAAGATAATTACGCAACAGCCGCTCGATAGCCTCCGGAACCAGCACTGCCGGAGTGCGATAGCCGACCGGGCGCGAGATAGCAGCGTGTTGACCCACGGCACCCCCCAGACAGAAGTAATAGGCGTCGGTCATCTTTCCTTCGTGTTTGATCTTCTTGCCTTCGAGGCCAATATCAGCGATCCAGTGCTGTCCGCAGCCGTTCGGGCAGCCCGTCACATTCAGCTTGAGTTGCTGGTCAAACTGCGGCAACCGCTCTTCAAGCTCATCCACCAGCCAGCGTGTGAAACCTTTGGTCTCTGTGATGGCCAATTTGCAGAACTCCGTGCCGGTGCAGGCGACAGCGCCGCGCCAGAAGTTGGAGCCATCCACCTGGAGACCGATCTGGTTGAGCTCTCGTGCGAGTTCCGCAGCTTTGCTGTTGGGAACGTCGATGATAATCAGATTCTGCGAAACGGTGGTCCGGAGTGAGCCACTGCCAAAGCGCTCAGCCAGATCCGCCGCTGCCTCCAACTGCTCGCCCGTCAAACGGCCACGGAGTACGGACGCGCCAACATAGCTCAACCCTGCTTTACGCTGAGGATGGATACCAGCGTGGTCGCGAAAAACATCGTCCGGAACCTGCTCAGGAACGCCGGGCAGCAGATTGAAGTCGAGACGCGACTGCAACTCCGCAAGGAAGCTCTCCGCGGTCCAGCCCTCTTTCATAAACAGATATTTGAGCCGTGCGCGATCGCGGCTTTCGCGCAGTCCCTGCTGGTCGCGGAAGATCTCCGCGACTGCCTCGGCCACACGCACCGCCTGATGCGGAAGTACAAACGCATCGAGACGCAGCGCGAGATGCGGCTCGTTCGAAAGGCCGCCACCAACTCGAAGCGAGTAGCCGACTTCGTCCTTGTACTTCACCGCAGTCAGGCCAATATCGTTAATCTCCGGATGACTGCACCATGACGGGCAGCCGGTTGCGCAGATCTTGAACTTGCGCGGCAGGTTATAGAAAGATGGATTGGCCGTGAGCAGGTGAGCTATTTCAAGGGCAACTGGTGAAGCGTCGATCAGTTCATCCGCTGCAACGCCCGCCAACGGGCAGCCGGTAACGTTGCGCACCACGTCGCCGCAGGCACCCTTGGGAGAGAGACCGATCGCGTCGAGTGCATCTACCACTTCAGGCAGATCCTCAATGGTCAGCCAGTGCAGTTGAATCGCCTGGCGCACGGTGATGTCGGCAAGGTTGCGCGCATGCTTTCGAGTGAGTCCGCCGATTGCGCGCAGTTGACTCGCTTTCAAAATGCCGTTGGGAATGCCGATGCGCATCATGAAGTAGTCGGTGGTGACGCCTTCCCCGCCCTTGCCGCCCACCGCACCCACGCCGTCGCCCTGTGTGTAGATGCCCCACCACTTGAAGTACAGATTCGCCCAAGCCGGGACCACGCTCGTGCGCCCTTCGCGCGCGAATTCGCGCACCTCGTTGAAGGCTTCCCATGGGTTTTTTTCGCGCTTCAGGCGCTCGGCGCGCTGGGCTTTCGTTTCTTTCACTTCAACAGGTTGAGTTGTTCCTGTAAGACTCATTTTTCGACCTCTTCCATGGGCACTGGGGGAGCAATAGAAAACCCGCGACAGCTTGGCTGAATCGCGGGCAGTTAAGGGAACTTGGATTTCGGTAGTAATTTCAGACCCAGGTCACCTGCGCGCGCGAGGCAGCGTACAGAAACGACAACAGGCCTTAAATTCCATACAAGATGATAGCTCGGGACAGGCGGGAATTGCAAATACCTCTTTTGGGGAATGGGCGACAATTTCGCCGCAGTTATCTGTACGTGCTGCCGCTCAGGAGCCGAGGTTGCTACCGGCATCTGCTTTCAATTCAGCGAGGATCTGTCCCACGGCTGCTGCTGCATATTTCTCGCCTTCTTCGGAGAGGCTCATGCGGATCGGCTGATGAGGGTCGATGGTGATAGCGTAGAGGATGATCTGGTGCGTGCCACCCTGGATGTAGAACATGTCCAGCAGGTCTTTCATGCCGACATCGTGAGCGGTGAGCGTTGGCGGGTAATCGCGTGAGAACTGTGGCGTGGTGCGGCTGATGGTGCCGATCGGATTGCCGTCCGACGCCGCATCAATGATGATGATGCGGTCGGCGTTCTCGAGCGGCTCCAGCAGCGTAAAGCCGCCGGTGCCGCCGTCCAGGCACTCCGCGCCGGCCGGCAACGTGTGTTTTTCCACTTCACTTACCACGTAAACGCCGATGCCTTCATCGCCCATCAGGACGTTACCCAGGCCAAGCACCAGCGTCTTTACCGGTTTATTTGCCACTCTTCTCCCGGTCAAACTTCCACCCACCAATAATCGAGGATACCGTGCCGCGCCCCTCAATGTAGTCGTGATAGAAGGCAAGATAGATGTGAACAATAATAAAGGTTACAAAGAACCACAGGAACAGGTGGTGCCAGAAGCGTACGCCAAATTCCCCGCCCATTAGCGGAACGACCCATGTGAACATTCGTGGAAGCCACGAATTGCTCATGCTGGAATAGAGAGCGAAGCCGGTGATGGTCTGAAAAACAAATGCCAGGAAAGTGCCGAAGTAGATCAGGCCAGCCAGCGCGTTATGTCCGGTCGAGATAGGCCCATGCATTTTTGTTTCCAGCACGTCGGCCTTGATGACGTCGACGATCTCCTGCTGTTGCGACCGCTTGAACGGAAAGAACGCGCGCCAACTTGAGTACTTATTACCGACAAAACCCCAGTAGAGGCGCGCCGAGAAGTTAAAGACGTAAATGAACGCAGCAAGGAAGTGCAGGAACCGCACCCAGCCGAACCAATATTGCTGGTAAGCCTCCGCCGCATAGAAGGCGCGCAGCGGAGCCCCGATCAGGTAGCCTGTCACACAAAGAACCACAAGGGCTATCGCATTGATCCAGTGGTAAGCACGCACCGGCAGTTCCCAGACGTAGACCCGCCGGTACTCTACAGGTGGGCCCACCGTGTTCGAAAGACTATTTCCAGTGACTGTACTTGGAGTGCTCATAATCCTCACTCGAAGGAAACCTGGTGAAGGTGCTTGCCCTGCGGATCGTACAAGTGCACGGCGCAGGCCAGACACGGGTCAAAAGAATGGATCGTCCGGATGATTTCGACCGGCTGCTCCAGGCTGGCCACCGGCGTGCCGATCAGCGCCTGTTCAAACGAAGAGCGCTGTTGTTTGGCGTCGCGCGGAGAACCGTTCCAGGTGGTCGGTACCACCAGTTGATAGTTGTCGATGGCGCCGTTCTTGATCTTTATCCAGTGCGCCAGCGCGCCGCGAGGAGCTTCAGTCAAACCGACACCTTCCGCCTCAGCCGGCCAACTCTTCGGCTCCCACTTTTCGCCGTTAAATGTGGACACTTCGTTGATTTTCACCTGCTGCATCAGGCCGTTGAAAAACTCTTTCAGCCAGATCATCGCCAACGCTGCATCCAAGCCGCGAGCCGCAGTCCTTCCCAGCGTTGAGAACAGCGCGGTAACGGGCACGTTCAGTTTGCCCAGCGTGTCTTTTACCAGTTCCTGCACGTCGGTGCGGCCGGAGGCATAGGCCACCAGCAACCGCGACAACGGACCCACTTCCATCGCATTTTCCTTCCAGCGCGGAGTCTTCAGGAACGAGTACTTCTGATAGCCTTCCAGCGTTTCAAACGGAGGCTTCGGGCCGGTGTAGTTCAGTTTCGTTTCGCCCGCCCAGGGATGGATGCCTACACCGTCTCCGCCCTCGTAGCTGTACCAGGAGGAAGCAATGTACTCCTTGATCTCCTGCGAGTCGGTCGCGTTCACGGGATGCACGGTGCTGAGGTCGCGATTAAGTATCACTCCACGCGGATACTTGAACGACTCCGGCTGTCCGTAGCCCTTGGTTGGGAATTCGCCATAGCTGAGGTAGTTGCTCAATCCGCCGCCCCACTGCGACCAGTCCTTATAAAACGAGGCCACGGCCAGCAAGTCAGGAATGTAAACCTCGTTGACGAACTCGTCGGCCTGGCTGATAAGCCGCGAAACCAGATTCAGCCGCTCGGAATTAATAGCCGCCACTTCGTTCATATTGATGGAGCAGGGCACGCCGCCCACGAGGTAGTTCGGATGCGGGTTCTTGCCGCCGAACACCGCGTGGATCTTGACGATTTCCTTCTGCCACTCCAGCGCATCCAGATAATGCGCGACCGCGATCAGGTTCACCTCCGGCGGCAACTTGTAAGCCGGATGTCCCCAATAGCCATTGGCAAAGATTCCAAGTCCGCTGGCGGCAAAAGCTTTGATCTTGTCCTGCACACCGGAGAAATAGGCTGGCGTGTTCTTGTCCCACTTGGAGAATGATTGCGCAATCTCCGCGGCCTTCTTGGGATCAGCCTTCAGCGCATTGACAATGTCCACCCAATCCAATGCATGCAGGTGATAGAAGTGCACCACGTGATCCTGCACATACTGCGTGGTCATCATGATGTTGCGGATCAGCTCGGCCGTGGGCGGGACCGCAATGCCCAGGGCGCTCTCAACCGCGCGAACGCTGGTCAGAGCGTGCACTGTGGTGCAAACGCCGCAAACGCGCTCGGTGATAGCCCAGGCGTCGCGAGGGTCGCGGCCCATGAGAATCTTCTCAAGACCGCGCACCATGGTGCCTGCACTGAAAGCGTCAGTGATGACGCCGTTCTCGACCACTGCCTCAATGCGCAGATGGCCTTCAATTCGAGTTACGGGATCGACGACTACGCGTGCCATAGGCTCTCACGACTCCTTTTGATCTTCAGCGTGCACTTCCGCGATCACGCTCCGTTTGCGAATGTTGGTGACAACCGCATGGGCTGCGACTCCGGCCAGCGTTGCTACTCCTACAACCGTGCCCACCGTGTCGGCCGTGCTCTCAATTCCGAATCCAGGGAACGACGGGAGATGTTGGTAGAACGGTCCGTTGTCCCAGAAGCCTGCTTCACTGCAGCCAATGCACCCGTGACCGGATTGAATTGGATAGCTGGTGCCTTCGTTCCACTTCACCACGGAGCATGCGTTGTAAGTCACCGGGCCTTTGCAGCCCATTTTGTAAAGGCAATATCCCTTGCGCGCATTCTCGTCATCGAACGACTCGACAAACAGCCCGGCGTCATAGTTGGGCCGCCGATAGCAGGTGTCGTGAACGCGCCGCCCATAAAACTCCTTGGGCCGTCCCTGGCTGTCCAACGCGGGAACTTCCCCGAGCACCAGCAGATGCGTAACGACCGCCATCATCACATCGGCAATCGGCGGGCAGCCCGGCACGTTGATTACCGGCTTGTCGATCAACTTCGAAATCGGCGTGGCGCCGGTAGGATTCGGCTTGGCGGCCTGCACGCATCCGTTCGATGCACAACTACCCCATGCAACCACCACCGCAGCATCCTTGGCCACGGTCTGCAAAATCGACTCGGCCGTCTTGCCGCCAATCATGCAGTAGACGCCATCATCCTTGGTCGGCACCGCGCCCTCAACCAGCACAATGTACTTGCCCTTGTTGTTCGCGATCGTGTCGTTCAGGCTCTTCTCCGCCTGGAAGCCGCTCGCGGCCATTAATGTCTCGGTATAGTTCAGAGACAACACATCAAGAAGCGCGTCTGCCACAATCGGGTGGGACGACCGAATGAACGACTCGCTGCAGCAGGTGCACTCCTGGAAGTGCATCCAGACCACTGCCGGCTTATCCTTCTTCTCGAACGCAGAAACAACCTGGGCGACGCCGCTCTGACCAAACCCGGCGACCGTTGCGGCTGCCGCGCAGAATTGTAGAAAGTCTCTGCGGCTGTAGCCCTTCTGCTCCATGGATTTCCAAATCGACTGTCCCATGCCTACCTCGCTCACTGTGCGGGTATGGGCGAGATCCAGAGACCAAACGAACAATAGTTTGAATTCAGGACTTCGCCGACCGACGAGATGAAGGTACGCACGCATAATAACGACCGGCTGTGAGCCCCATCACAAGTGTTTTAAATCACTCTTGATAACTAGGCTGACCAAGCCCGCATGATGTGGATCACAACTGGCGGCCGCACGGCTGCTTCGGCCGTGATTCGACAAAGACGAGGGATTTGTGCGGTTTTCGATTGAAGGATGACTAATTGTTCGGAATCTCAAGCGCACCGGTCAGGCCTGATACCTTTTCCACCTGATGGCTTTTGCACCAGGATTCGAGGCCGCGCGCCAGCCGTTCGACAGCCCTGGGGTCGGCGTAGCTGGCCGTTCCAACCTGGACGGCTGTCGCCCCGGCAAGCAGGAATTCGACTGCGTCTTCCGCTGTGACGATGCCGCCCATTCCGAGGATGGGGATCCTTACCGCGCACGCAGTCTCGTAGACCATGCGCAAGGCGATCGGCTTGATCGCTGGGCCGGAAAGGCCGCCGGTGATGTTGCTCAGCCGCGGGCGCCGCGTCTCCACATCGATCGACATGGCAAGAAACGTATTCGTCAGGCTGACTGCATCCGCTCCGGCTTCCGCGGCAATCACCGCCATGTGGGCAATCGAAGTCACATTCGGCGTGAGCTTCACAATCAGCGGACGCATCGAAACGTCCCGGGCTTTCCGGACCAGGTATTCAAGCTCACCCGCATCGGCGCCGAACGCCTGGCCACCCGCGTGCACATTAGGGCAAGATACGTTCAGCTCATAGGCCGCGATGCCCTCGGCCTGGTTCAGGCGCTCAATCACCTGGATATACTCGCTGACTGTGGACCCGAAGACGTTGACGATGACCTTGCAGCCGGGATACTTCTTCATCGGTGGCAGTTTGCGGAGCATGTAGTCGTCGACGCCCACGTTCTGGAGGCCAATCGCATTCAACATGCCGGCAGCGGTCTGGATAATGCGCGGTGCTGGATGGCCGGCCATCGGTGCAAGCGAGATACCTTTGGTGACGAACCCGCCGATCGACTCGAGGGAGATGATCTCCTCGAACTCGATACCGTAGCCGAAGGTGCCGCTGGCGGCGATGACTGGGTTGGCAAATTCAATCCCAGCCAGCGTCACTCTCATATCGGGTTTCACTTGGCGGCTATCTTCCTTTTCGACGTCTCTAGTTCCCTGCTACGGACTCGCCGGATCATTCTGCTGCATGATTGGCTTGATCGCCTCGGTCAGCACACGCCCCACTGCGGCCGAAGGCTGATTGACGCCAGCCAGCGATGCAAATGTGACCGCCAGATCAACCGGGGCTACACGTCCATGATACTCGCCCGGCACAAAAGGCGCGCCGTAGAAAGCCAGAGGCACATGGCGGTCGTAATCCCAGGGACTGAAGTGATTCGTGCCGGCAAACTGCCCAGACCCAGCCATCTGGTAAGCATCCAGCACCATCATCACGTACCAGTTTCCGTGCTCCGCATAACTATGAGCGAGCAGCCGGCCCCAATCGGTCGGAGGCAACTGGCCATTGGCAAGCTGTAACCGCGTGTACACGTACTGCACATGAGGAGCCGGAGGAAGCCGTTTCTGCGATGGCTCCGGAAGTGCTGTAGATGGGGTTGACTTAAGAAACGGCGGAGGATTCGGGGTCTGGCTGGCTACGGCCATAGGCAATAGTGCGGCCACTTCATCCTCGGCAGCCTTCTCGTCCACTCCTACCTTCGTGAACGCCCTTTGGTCGAGCACGATGTAGGGCAGATCGGGGTCGGGTAGAAGAAAATCCGTGTACTGGCCGTGGGCATACTTCTTGCTCAACTCCGCATTCAAGGACTGGTAAACCGTGATCATGTTCACGGCTACAGCGTGAACACCCAGCTTGGCTGCTTCGCCGGCAATGGGCGCAATCCCATGGTCGGCCGTCAGCGCCATCCATACATTCTGCAAACCAACCGTCTGGTCGAGCCAGGTGTCAAAACTGTCCAGATCGCGATCGAGCGAGAGAATCATCTGCTGCTCGGAGTCAGAGTCGGGGCCGAACTGGTGACCTTGGATATCGTTGGGCGAGAGTGAAACCACCAACAGATCGGTCACGCCATTCTGACCAAGCTTTTCGCCGGTGATCAGCGCTTTGGCGAAGTCCAGCTCATAGCTGTTGGCGGCCGGCGTTCTTCCCACCAGGTCGAAGAACTGCGTAGTTCCTTCTGCATTGGCTTCACGCGCGGCCTGTTCAGCACGCCGCTCGCATTGAAAGCGCTGGCCCACGCGGGCAAGTGCTCCATATAGTAGGTCGACGTGGTGAAATGTCCGCTGGCCCCGTCGATCCAGAATGCCCCATTGGCTGCCTGTCCTGCGGGCAGTATCGCGGCCCGGTCCTTCAGAGAGACTCCGTAGACGCGGGAACGGCCATTTGTCGCCAGCCGCAACTCATCGCCCAGCGTGGTCGCGCGCAGATTCAACGGTGACGCGCCAACAACCCACTTTGCTGCCGTGTCGGGTGCGCCGGGCTGGTTGGCAGGGATCGAGTCATGCGGCAGGTCGACCAGTTGATAGCGCTCGTCCTCGACTGAGGAAACCTTCCGGTCATAGGAACGAGTCGCATCCCACCACTCGTTCGATTCGATGCCATGGCCATCGGTGTATGCGCCGGTGCCAATGGTGGCGTGTCCTGGAGCGGTCTTGGTGTTCGCGTAGTCGAAGTAGCAGTCCGTGAACCAGGCGCCCTGCTTCATGAAGAGGTTGAAGCCTCGCCCTTTGAACTGATCGCGGTCGCGATTAAGGTAGTCGCCGCGAAACTGGTCGATGACCACGATGACGATCAGCTTGGGCTTGCCAACAAAGACCTGGGCCTGGGCCGGAACCAGGGCTAGCCAGCAAAACAAGACTGCCAAAATGCCAAGAACAGGCTGAGAAGCTACACGAATCCGCATAGTCGCATTCTAACTAAACGAACTCCGGCTCAATGTTTACAAGGCGATGAAACCGTAGAAGTAAATCTGAGTATTGCGGCTCAGATCGACGCGCTACGGATGCATGATCCACAACAGCAGCGCCAAGGTGAGCGCTGACGCTCCCAAAGCCATCAGTCCCGCGCGCACCGCGGAGCGCACACCCCACGGTTCCGCATCGATCTGGCGCAGAGCGACCTCTGCCTGGACGCCGGCGGGGCTGCCGGTCGATGACTGCCTCGGCGCGCCATCCGATCGCGGTCGATTGAGGCCCGACTCTCCGATGAGATAACGAAAGCCGCCCGGCAGGCGAAACGCCGGAAACCACCCTGACGATCTCAACACTGTGAAGAAGCCGTTGGGTGTCACATCGAATCCTCTACGATTCCAGGAACCGGGTCCGTTTATCGCAACCTCCCGAGGTCGAACGATCCGCTCGTTGGCTCAAAGCATAGCACCATTCGAGACGGATTTGCGCTTCAGCGCATGTTGCAAACCACCGCCAAAAACGCAAAGAGCCCGAACCGAAGTCCCAGCTCTCTGCGTTTCAGCTTGAAACTCGTGCACTACGCCGGGACGGGCTCGGCGGCTTTGACTTTGACAGGGGTGAGCCAGCCGAAGCGGTCGGGTTTTAGGCCGTTGGCGATGCCGAAGAACTCTTCGGCAATCGTTTTGGTGATCTCGCCGGGCTTGCCGTCGCCGACCAGGATGCGGTCGATCGAGCGGATGGGCGACACCTCGGCGGCGGTGCCGGTGAAGAAGACTTCGTCGGCGATGTAGAGCAGCTCGCGCGGCAGGGCTTGTTCTGTGACCGTGAAACCGAGATGGCGGGCGATGGTCAGCACACTGTCGCGGGTGATGCCGGAGAGCGCGGAGTTGGCCAGCGGCGGGGTGTAGAGAACTCCGTTGCGCACCACGAAGATGTTCTCGCCCGAGCCCTCGCTGACCAGGCCGTTCACGTCCAGGCCGATGCCTTCGGCATAGCCGTTGATCTCGGCTTCCATGTGGATCAACTGCGAGTTCATGTAGTTGGCGCCGGCCTTGGCGAGAGCGGGCATGGTGTTGGGCGCAAGGCGGTTCCAGCTCGAGATGCAGACATCGGCGCCGCCCGTGCCGGCGATGTATTTGCCCCACGGGAAGTTGGCCATGTAGATCTCGATGGGCGAGCCCTTGGGGCTGACACCGATTTCGCCGTAGCCGCGCAGGGCGATGGGGCGGATGTAGCACGGGGTGACGCCGTTGGCCTCGACCAACTCGACAGCCGCGGCGCAGAGCTCCTCGAGCGTGAAGGGCAGCTCCATGCGGTAGATTTTGGCCGAGTCGAGCATGCGCTGCATGTGCTCGGGCAGGCGGAAGATGGCCGAGCCCTGCGGTTGTCCGTAGCAGCGGATGCCCTCAAACACGCTGGAGCCGTAGTGAATGACGTGGCTCATGACGTGGAGGGTGGCCTGCTCCCAGGGAATCAGGTTGCCGTTGTGCCAGATATTTTTTGTTGTCGTGATGGGCATGGTGGGGTTCAGTTGCTCCTTGAACACGGCTGCGCGCGTATCCATAAGGGTACCGCGAATTTGAGCGGCGTGTCACGGGGCGACTGGTGGCAAGAAGCATGGAGCCCCGGGGTCGTATCGACATATAGGAACGGTGGCGCTGGGAGTTCTGTCAGGGATGTGCCCGGTTTATTTCGTCGGACATCCGTCCGGTCCGTACCCACCGGGGGGTACCCCCCTCCCCTCCCCTGTTTTTGCTAAATTATTCTATTGATTTGGGTTAGGCCATTCTTCCTGCTCCAAAATCTTCATAACATTGTGGTTACGGGCAAAACCGCCTCAACAAAGGAGTTACGGACGTTTTCCGCTGTTTCTGCACTCTTTTCGGTGCTTTTCTGTTCCTGCGACTCGGAGAAAATCTCATATAGCGATACCACCTTGCCTCTGGGAGCCTGTCCTGGCGCGGATGGAGAGGTTGATCCAGGTTCATTGTGCGCCAAAGGCGGGAAATTATATGCAAACCGGGGAGCGAAAGGTGCGGGATGGGAAGAGTTGGGGAGGGGGCGGAGTATGCAAGGCCTCGATTGAGGGGCGCGGCGCCTCTCGCGGCTCGGCGTGGTCCGAAGACCTGTTCATCACGATAAAGCCGCGATGAACGGCGCACCGCTCGCTGAGGGTCACGGCGGCTCTACTGCGGCGATAAATGGGGCGTCTGATTCGCTATGTGCCGCTCTATGGCAGCACATAGCGAAGGTTCATGAACTGCATGAAGACGTGCGCGTCCTTTGGTTGGCCCGGAGCGATATACCAGGGTGCGCGGTTGACGTAAGAGGTCTGGGTGATGACTTGGAGGGCTCCATAGGCCTTGTTCTGCCAGAGTGTGGAAGTGCTGGCGAAGGAGGCCTCACCGATGATCCGGTTATTGGCATTGGAACTGCCTGGAAAGCCGTAGCCTACATAGGTTGGCGTTGTGAGATCGGGATCGAGCCCGAATCGGCGCTCAAAATACGCAGCGCTGACGTAGCTGGCAAGGGTAGTGCGCTTGTCGACAGCCCATTCAAATCCGCCGATGCCCGAACCGGAATGGATGAGAGCGGCGCTGAAGGGCGTGGTCGCCGAGCCTTGTTGAAGCACGACAAAGCCAGGGCCTGAGCCCCCAATGTAGCGTCCGCCGCCGTCGCTCCAATAGGCAGTCGAGATCAGGTGAAAGCCTCTGAAAAGCCCCAGGTTCACGTCTGCGGCGACTGCTCCGCCTTCGCGCGCGTCCGTTACGGAGCCGGTCCTGGTGACCGAAGCGGGCGTAACGATGCGCGCGGGCGTGAGCAGCCCGGCGACGCCCATATGCCAATAAAGCCCGCCCACATTGCGATCCCAGGTGACTTTTGCGATTACGTCCGGGTGCATGTTGGGCGTCGATGTTGCTCCGCCGCTTCCGGTGCTGGAACCAGTATCGGTTTCCGCTGTGCTGAAGAGCGTGGGGAACGTGACGCTGCCGCCGCTGAACTGCTCCGGGTTCTCGACGGAGAGACCGGCGGCCCACTGGCTTGTTGGGTGATAGACAAAGCGCAACTGCGTCTGGCGCGCGAACGTCAGGCCAAGTTGATAGTTCGTGTCCAGGTGGAAGGTGTTGAAGATATCGGAGAGGAATGGAGAGAGCGCTTTGCGCGTTGGCGTGAGCAGCGACCAGCTTTGTCCGCCAAGCACCTCCCACTTTCCGCGGGAGAGGTTGAGATAGTAGACGCGCAGGCGAAGACTGTCGCTGTTGGTGCTGACATAGGCATTGCCCGGCAGATAACCGTTGAAGTCCGCTTCGGCGTAGCCATAGGCTTTTGTGTCACCCACCGTTTCATCCACTCGAAAGGCAAAGCGGGAGGACTGCGCGGTCAACCGTGTCTCGCTCAGCCCGCCCTGCGGCGTATTGCTATAGGGAATGGAGAGGAAGTTTGTGCCCAATCCGCTGCCGACGTCGGTGCTTCGCAGGTAAGCCGTGAAGTCGACCCAGCCGCTGGGAGTAAAGGTGGCGCTGCCGAGGTGGAAGGCCAACTGCCCTGCTTTGACATCCGGCTGCGTGGACTCGCGTACCTCGGCCGGCACGACTGGCCGGACGAGCGCTTGCCGGGCAGGTTCGCGCAGCGTGAGAACCGCGTTCTGAAGGCGCGCCGCAATTTCCTCGCCGTCCCCTTGAGCGGAGGCTGGCGCTTCTTCATTGAGCCTTTGGCGCAGCGACTCGATCTCTTTTCCCTGCCGGTCAAGCTCCTGGCGCATGGCGCGGAGCATCTCAGCCTGTTCACGGAGAACCTGCTGCGTCTGGTCGAGCTGCTGCTTGAACTCCGCCGGTGCCGAAGCGGAGGCGGTTTCGGTTCCGTCCCCACCGCCGGAGCCCGCTGGCGCGGCGGCAAAGGCCTTTGCAACCATTAGAAACAGCACAGCCGTGCATGCGTGAACTTTCATTCAGTCTCCTTGTCTGGAGTTACTTTGCGCTTCAAGCCCGCCGGGAAGGAGCGCGGAACTTGTCTTGACGCGGGGAGTTTGAGGATCAAGACCGTGGTTGGCTTTATGTTAATTTGTCAGCCGGAACAAACAAGTCACTGGGCTGATGCGTATATGTTCAATAGGGACACGAAATCGGTGTCCGATCCGGTTTGAAAAAGCACACGGTGCTTTGTCGCGCAATAAGATTGGACCCAGGAGAATCGTCATGAACTCTAAATCAATGATCGTTGCAGCACTCGCACTGCTGGTTTCTTTCGCCTGCCTGGCCCAAGCCCAGGCAGGCCCTTACAAGATCGTGAAGATTCAACTGATCGGCGGCGATGGCGGCTTCGATTACATCAACGCAGACCCTGACGGACGCAACCTGTATGTGGCGCGCTCCGGACCTGCCGGCCACATTGGCGTTTTCAATCTGGACACGCTCGCCCCTGAGGGCGATATCCCCGGCGTGAGCGGGCATGGCGGAGCAGTGGACACGGCGACTGGCCACGGATTTGCAACGTCAAAGCCTGTGACCATGTTCGACTCAAAGACCTTCGCGATTTTGAAGAAGATCGACGTCCAAGGCAATCCCGATGGCTACCTGAACGACGCCTACAATCACCGCTTCTACATCCTCAGCCACTCGGCGCCGAATATCACGGTGCTGGACGATAAGGATGGCTCGATCCTGGGCACAATCGACATTGGCGGTGCGCCGGAGCAGGCTGCGACCGATGGCGAGGGCAAGATCTATGTCGACATCGAGGACAAGGCCGCGATCGCCGTGATCGACGCCAACACGATGAAGATGGTGGGCAAATACGATCTCTCGAGTAAGGGCGCGGGATGCGCCGGCCTGGCCCTGGATGCGAAGAACAACATCCTGTTTGCCGCGTGCCGCGAGAAGCAGAACATGGTCATCCTTTCGGCGACGGATGGGCACATCATCACTGACCTGCCGATCGGCGTCGGATGCGATGGCGCGACTTTCAACGCAGCGACGATGGAGGTCTTCAGTTCGCAGGGGGATGGCACGACCACGGTGATCAAGGAAGACTCGCCAACCAGCTTCTCAGTGGAGCAGACGATTCCAACGCCTGCGCGGGCAAAGACGCTGACGCTGGATACAAAGACGAATCGGATCTTTGAATTTACAGCGGAATATGGTCCGGTGCCGGCCGCTGCGCCAAACGCTCCGCCACCTCCGCCCGGAATGCCAGCGTTTATGCGCGGCCCTCGGCCGCCGATGATTCCGGGTTCGTTCCAGATTCTGGTGATCGGCAAGTAGTCGTAGAACGCGAATGAGCTGAGAGCGCCCTTGTTTGTGCTAATGTTCAAACCGTGAGCACGAACAGGGGCGGAAAAGTCAGAAGCGCGAACAAAGCGAACGGCGCGAAGAAGAGGCCGCGACTTTTGCCGGGGTTGGCTGTAAAGGATGGCTTCATGCGCCATCCCTTCGACCTGGAGTTCGGTGTGCGCACCAGCGGGCTGGTCGCGGGACGGGATCTGAAAAGCGGACACCGGGCCGACCGGCACAATACGGCTTACTTCGGGGTAGCGCCTTCGGTTTTTCGAGAGATGATTGTGCGCTGGCGCAGGTTGAAGCCGGTGGCGCCAATCGATGTGTTCACATTTGTGGACCTCGGCGCAGGCATGGGCCGCGCGCTTCTGCTGGCGGCCGAATTCCCTTTCCGCGCGGTTGTGGGAGTGGAGCTGAACCCGACGCTGGCGAGGATTGGCAAGAGGAACATCGCACTGTGGCGGAAGGCTGGACGCGGCCATTCACCGATAAGGATGATCTGCGGAGATGCTGCGGAGTTTGAGCTGCCGCCGGGGCCATGCGTGGTGTTTCTCTTCAATCCCTTTGGCGCGCCGGTGCTGCGAAGGGTTCTCAGCGCATGGACACGCAACAGTGATGGACGCGAGGGGCAAATCGATATTTTGTATGTGAACAACGAGCAGGAGCGGGAGCTTCGGATGCACGCCGGCTTCACACAGCTCTTTGCCGGCGAGGTGAGGCGGACGCGCGCCGATGCGATGGCCGACCATAGAATTCTCGCCAATCAGCCGGACGGTGAGTACGCCGTGACCAACACGGAAGATTGCTCGATTCATCGCTGGGTGGGGTTGCCGGAAACTTAGCCCTACGCTGAGAACGTGCAGGCGCATCACGGTCCTGCCATATGTGCCGCGCTGCAGACGAAAGCCGCACTCCAGGGAAACGTTGTCCTGTTGTCACACGCAGCGGCGGCAAAGTACCATTGCGGGGACATGAAAACATCTAAATCCTCCCTCGCAGTTCTTGCCGCTCTCTTTTTGCCCCTGGGAATGGCTGCCCAGAAACCCTCGCTGACCATTCAAGTGGATCACCCAACGGTCAAGGTCAGTCCCATGCTTTACGGGCTCATGACTGAAGAAATCAACTACTCCTACGACGGCGGCATTTACGGGGAGCTGGTCCGCGACCGTACCGTTCGCGGGGGCTTTGGCGGCCTGACACACTGGACGACAGTGACGCGCGGAAACTCAATGGTGACTGTGTCGGTGGACGATGCGGCTGGGCCAAGCACCGCCATTCCGCGCAGCCTGAAGGTGAGCGTGACCGCGGCGACCAAGTCCGCACCAGCGGGCGTACAGAACGATGGCTATTGGGGATTTCCGGTGCGGCCCGATAGCATTTACAGCGGATCGTTTTATGCAAAGACAGATGCAGCCGGCGTTCCTGTAACAGTGAGCCTGGTAAACGATCAGACCGGCGTAACGGCTGCAACAGCCACTGTTCCTGGACTGAGCGGTGAATGGAAGCAATATACGTTTACGCTCAAAACTGCTGTCGTCGCAGCCAGCAGTAACAATCATCTAATTCTGACTGTGCAGCAGCCGGCAACTGTATGGCTCGATCTTGTCTCACTGTTCCCGCCTACATATCACGATCGCACGAATGGCAACCGCGTCGACATTATGGAAAAGCTGGCGGCCATGAATCCAAAGTTTCTGCGCTTGCCCGGAGGAAACTATCTTGAAGGCAACCATATCTCCGATCGGTTTGACTGGAAGAAGACCCTGGGCCCGTGGGTGGACCGGCCAACGCATATGGGGACATGGAGCTATCGCTCGTCGGACGGCATGGGCCTTCTCGAATATCTGGAGTGGTGCGAAGACCTGAAGATGGAGCCGGTGCTGGCCGTCTACGCCGGCTACTCTTTGGCGCAGCAGCATGTGGATCCGGGTTCGGCGCTCGAGCCGTACGTGCAGGACGCGTTGGATGAAATTGAATACGTGACGGGAAGCACCGACACCAAGTGGGGCGCCGAACGCGCCAAAGACGGGCACCCGGCGCCATTCCCGCTGCACTACATCGAGGTGGGCAACGAAGACTTCTTCGACCACTCGGGTTCATATGACGGGCGGTTCGCGCAGTACTACAAAGCGATCAAGGCGAAGTACGCAAATCTGCAGATCATCGCCACCGCGCCTATCAAGAGCATGACTCCGGATGTTCTGGACGAGCACTACTACATGTCCGCGGAGGAGGCCTTCTCGACGGCCAATCGCTACGACAAGCAGGATCGCAAGGGGCCCAAGATCTTTGTCGGCGAATGGGCCACGCGCGAGGGCGACCCCACGCCAAACCTTGAAGCGGCGCTCGCCGATGCGGCCTGGCTCACCGGCCTGGAACGCAACAGCGACGTGATTGTGATGGAAAGCTATGCGCCGTTGTTTGTGAATGTGAATCCGGGCGGCATGCAATGGGCGACTGATTTGATCGGTTACAACGCGCTCTCGAGTTACGGATCGCCGAGTTACTGGGTGCAGGTGATGTTTTCAGGCCACCTTGGCACCGAGGTTGTGTCGAGTTCGCTGGCGAACGCTCCAACGCGCGTCTTTGAGTCAGTTACCCGCGACGAGAAGCAGCACAAACTTTTCGTCAAGGTAGTCAACGGAACATCGGATGCGCAGCCGCTTCAAATCAATCTTGAAGGCGCGGGCAAGGTCGCCACGCAGGCAAGGCTGATCACATTGAGCGGCAAAACACCCGACGCCACAAACAGCATCACGAATCCCAATGCGCTGGTTCCGGTGGAACGCAGAATTGCGATCGCAGGACCGAAATTCGACGAGAGCTTTGCGCCTTACTCGGTGAATGTGCTGGAGCTTAGCTACTAAGTCTTCAGCTAGAAATTGTGCCGCAAAAGGATTCCGCCGCCCCGATAAGTATCCAGGCGGCGGAGTTTTTTCGATTTAAAATCTCAGGCCCTGGCAGCTCGCGCGGCAACCAGCGCACGAATAAACTCCGGCGTGGAGCCGCAGCAGGCGCCCACAAACGACGCGCCCGCATCCGCGAAAGCCGCGAAATACGAAGCGAAGTATTCGGCTGTCGTATCGTAGCGAATCGCGGTTCCGTCCATCTTGGGAAGGCCGGCATTCGGCTTGATCCAGATGGGCATTGCGCAGGCATCGTGCAGGCGTTTGCAAATCGGCGCCGCCAGTTCGACGCCGACGCCGCAGTTGGTGCCCACCGCGTCCGCGCCGGCCTCGACCATCGCGGCGGCAACGGCTTCCGGCGTCGCGCCCATCATGGTCCGGTCTTTGCTTTTGCCGGAGTCGAATGCGAAGGTGACAAGAACGGGCAGCCCTGTGCGCCGCGCTGCGTCAACAGCCAGACGCGCCTCTTCGATCTCGCTCATGGTCTCAATCAGCAATGCATCCGCGCCGGCCGCAGCCAGCGACTCAGCCTGCGCCACAAAGGCTGCTGAGACTTGTTCACCACTCACCTCGCCCGACATAAGGATCTTCCCGCTTGGTCCTATGGAAGCGAACACCAGAGACTGCTTCCCTGCCCCACTTTTTGAAAGCGCAACACCGGCGCGGTTGATCGCGTCGAGCTCGGCCGCGGAGCAGTCGTGCATGGCCACTGCGTTGGCGCGAAAGGTATTGGTGAGAATTATCTGGCTGCCAGCCTCCGCATACGCGCGCGCCACCGACTCCACATGATCGGCGTGTGTCAAATTCCAGGTGTCCGGCGTGGTTCCAGGCTGCAACCCGCGAACCTGCAACTGCGTTCCCCACGCGCCGTCGGAGATCATCAGGCCACCGGCCAGCCAATCGCCCAGGCGGCTCATGCGCAATCTCCCTCTGTTGGTGCGCTTCGACCGCCGGCCAACTTTTTCAATCGATTCAAGTCTTTCATCTGCATCTCCGCTTTTCTTGTCCAGCAACAGCCGCGCTGCCACGACGAAGTATACTCCTGCCGGCCAAAGCGAACTGGCTGCATTGCCATACATGAGTCCGCCGTTCAACCCGATCTATTCCCCAGTCGGGGCCAACGCGCTTCCAACAATGCCGGGCCGTCCTTTAGAGTGAGTTCAACGTGATTATCAACCTCGCCAGACGCGCGCATGATCATAACTGGGAGCTGGATCCCATTACCCGCTCTCTGCTCGATACCGACTTCTACAAACTGCTGATGCTGCAGTTTATCTGGAAGAACTTCCCCACTACCCACGCGACCTTTACGCTCCTGAATCGCACCACGTCTGTTCGGCTTGGCGACATCGTTGGGCTCGATGAATTGCGCGAGCAACTGGAGGCGACCCGCAAGTTGCGCTTCCACAAGTCGGAGTTGATCTGGCTGGCCGGCAACACGTTTTACGGACGCCGCGGCATCTTCGAGCCCGCGTTTCTTGAGTGGCTTGAGCGCGATTTCAGGCTCTCGGAGTTCGACCTCTCCGAACAGGACGGCCAGATCGTTCTCAGCTTCAGCGGCCTGTGGACCGAGACGACCATGTGGGAGATTTATGCGCTCTCCATCATTGACGAGTTGAAGACGCGCGCCAGCCTGAAGCGGCTCAGCGAACTGGAACTGGACATTCTTTACGCGCGCGCCAAGACTCGCCTATGGGAAAAGATGGAACGGCTGCGCGGGGTTCCCAAGCTGAACATAAGTGACTTTGGAACCCGGCGCCGGCATAGTTTTCTGTGGCACGAGTATGTAGTGCAGGCCATGAGCGACACACTCGGCGAGGGATTCTCTGGCAGCTCGAATACTTACCTCGCCTATAAGCACGATCTGGAAGCGATCGGCACCAACGCGCACGAGTTGCCGATGGCCCTGGCCGCGCTCGCCAACAACGACGAAGAGTTGAAATCCGCTCAGTACCGATTTCTTGAGTTATGGCAGCAGAGTTACCAGGGCGAATTGCTGATCCTGCTCCCTGACACTTTTGGTACGACTCAGTTTCTGAATGGCGCGCCCGATTGGGTGGCGGATTGGACCGGCCAGCGCATCGACAGCAAAGACCCCTGGCTCGCCGGCGATGAGTATATTGCCTGGCTTGAGCGTCACGGCCGCGACCCGCGCCTGAAGCGCCTCATCGCATCGGATGCTCTGGATGTGGAACAGATTCTCGCGCTCCACGCGTACTTTGGCGGGACGCTCGTCAACGATGCGTCGCCGGCAAGTTTTCAGCGCGCCAGCGATTTTCTGGATGAAAAGAAGTGGATACCCGAACGCCGCATCCGCTTCAGCGCTGGATGGGGAACTTTTTTGACCAATGATTTTCGCGGATGCAATCCCCATGGGAACGACGGATTCGATCCCATCAGTCTTGTTTGCAAGCTCACCGAAGTAGAGGGTAGACCGACCGTCAAGCTCTCGGATAACTATTCGAAGGCGCTAGGCGACCCGAAAGAAGTCGAGCGCTACCGCCGGGTGTTTGGCACGGCGGGAGTGGCGGACCTGCCGGTCTACACATGAGTATGACCGGGCAAGCGAGCTGGTATGCGAGCCAACTCAGGCACGAGCTTTGTTTGCGCAATCGGCGTTATGCCCGAGGAGATAGAAGCTCCGCACGCGTTCATGTTGAGAGTTACGGCAACCCGCCGGTGATTGTGTACGCGCCGGAAAATGGCAGGCACGGCAACTTTTTTGATGCGGCCTACGCCGCTATCACGACACATCCGGAGTGGATGCGGCGCTTCGACAAAGTCCACGCGCAGGCCGCGCGCTCGCTACCAAAGCCTGAACTGGATCCGGCGCGTCGTTGGCGTGAACTTGACTCGTCGATGAGTTCCGACGCGCTGCTGATGAATATCTTCTGTGCACCGGGCGTTGCCGAATCATCCGCAATTCAAAATGCACTGGGCATCGAAATTGATTCCGAAGCTGTATTCGGGTGGAAGGCGCGCGTCCCCTTGACTTCCGGACGCTTCGACCGAACCGAGGTTGATCTGAAGCTGGGCTCGCTGCTTGTTGAAGCCAAGCTGACTGAAGGCGACTTTCAGTCACGCGAAGCTTCAATCGTGGAAGCCTACCGCGATTTCGACGAAGTTTTTGACCGCGCATTGCTGCCGCACGTTGAGTTGTTCGTTGCCCGGCGCAAAGAGGCAGCCGAATTCCCTGAAGCGTGGTCGCAGGAGTTTGAGAGCCTTATCGATTCATCAATGCCCGCGGAGATCCAGAACGCTCTGCAAGCCCAGTCCCCGTCTGCGCTTGCCGCTGATACGCACAATACTAGTCGCGCAAGCGTGCCAGGCTACGCAAGCTATCAACTTATACGCAACGTTCTGGCCGCCTATGCCTCGGGCTGCAGGTTTTGCGTCCTGCACGACGAACGCAGACCCGATCTACGCGAGGAGTGGTTCCAGGTGATGGCCGCCGTCAAGAGCGCAGAGATGCGCGTCCGGCTGAAGGTTCTAACCTGGCAGGAGTTGGCCGCCTACTTACCCGATGAGTTACAGGAGTTTCTTGATCTGAAATACGGAATCGTCGCTCCCGGAAAAATCGCCTCGCCGATCGAAGATGCCGCAGATCTAGACTGAAACTTAGATCCCCAATATCTTGCGATTCGTTTTCGTATCCGCATCGCCGCCCGCAAAGTCATCGAAGGCGCGATCCGTAACTCGAATAATGTGGTCGCGAATAAAGGGAGCACCTTCCGCCGCGCCCGCCTCTGGATGCTTGATGCAGCACTCCCACTCAAGCACGGCCCAGCCCTGATAGTCGTACTGCGCCATCTTGCTGAAGATCTGCTTGAAGTCGATTTGCCCGTCGCCAAGCGAGCGAAAGCGCCCCGGCCGATCGATCCAATCCTGGTAGCCGCCATAAACGCCCGAGCGGCCACTCGGATGGTACTCGGCATCTTTCACATGGAATGCGCGGACCCGCTGGTGATAGATGTCGAGGAAGGCCAGATAATCCATCTGCTGCAGAATCATGTGACTCGGATCGTAGAGAATATTCGCGCGCGGGTGGTCGCCCACGACGCTGAGGAATCGCTCAAACGTGACTCCATCGTGCAGGTCTTCACCGGGGTGCAGTTCGAAACAAACGTCCACGCCAGCCTCGTCAAATTGACGAAGAATCGGCAGCCAGCGCGCGCCGAGTTCCTTGAATGCTTCATCAATCAATCCGGCAGGGCGCTGCGGAAATGGATAGAAGAAAGGCCACGCCAGCGAGCCTGAAAATGTCGCATGAGCGTTCAGGCCAAGGTTGCGGCTGGCCGTCGCGGCCCACTCCAACTGTTGCACGCCCCAACTTTGCTGGGCCTTCACATCACCGGCAAGCGCAGCCGGTGCAAAGCCCTCGACGAGCCGGTCAAACGCCGCATGACTTGCCACCAATTGCCCTTGCAGATGCGTCGAAAGTTCCGTGACAGCGAGCCCCGCGCCAGCGGCAATGGCAAGAACTTCGTCACAATAGGCCTGGCTTTCAGCAGCCAGCTTCAAATTGAAGAGACGCGCGTCCCAGCTCGGTATCTGTATGCCGATGAAACCCAGCCCAGCCGCCCATTTTGCCATGCCCTCAAGTGTGTTGAAGGGCGCGGTGTCGCCCGCAAATTGAGCCAGAAAAATTCCAGGACCTTTGATGGTTTTCATCTCTTCTCCCCTGCGATGCGCAAGCCGTTTCTAAAACTCAACCCAGTTTTTCTTGCGATTGCTTTCGATGGCACGGTCAATGAACCTCATACCGCGTACGCCGGCTGCAATCCCCGGCAGCGTGGGCGGCAGCGGGTTCTTGTTGCCTTGTTGCCAGGCAATCAGCGCATCGGCAAACTCGCGATATAGGACCGCGAAGGCCTCAAGATAGCCCTCGGGGTGGCCGGCCGGAGTCCGGGCAACAGCGAGCGCGTCGGAACTGAGATAAGACGCGGCGGCGTGATGAATCTCTTCCGGCCCATCCAGACTCTTCACGATAAGTCTATTCGGATCCTGCTGCCGCCAATCGATAGACCCGGTCTCTCCGTAGATGCGCATACGCAACTCGTTCAGTTCGCCGGCCGCCACCTGCGAACAGGCCAGCGTACCCGCAGCGCCGTTGCTGAGCCGCACAAATGCATTGCAATCGTCGTCGAGGCGGCGGCCTTCCACCACAGAGCGCAGAGTGGCATTGATGGCCGTTACCTGGAGGCCCGAAATATATTCGAGCAAATGAAAGGCATGCGTGCCGATGTCGCCGATGGAGCCGCCTTTTCCGTTTTGCGCAGGATCGGCGCGCCAGGCGGCCTGCTTGTGGCCGGTCGTTTCAATCGGCTTGCTCATCCAGCCTTGCAGGTACTCGACGGCGACCTTGCGGATTTTGCCGAGACGTCCATCCGCGCACAGGGCGCGCGCCTCGCGCACCATCGCATAGCCAGCATAGGTGTGCGTGAGGCCGTAAGGCAGATCGGATTTCTCGACCGCTGCCTCAAGTGCGAGAGCTTCCTCATACGTTGAGGTTGCCGGCTTGTCGCTCATCACTGGGACGCCGGCATCGAGCGCAGCCAGAGCAATCGGCAGATGCAAATGATTCGGCGTCGTGATCACGACAAAATCAATCGGGTCGGGCCGTTTCCGCTCAACGTCGATCATTTGGCGATAGTCAGCGTAAGCGCGCGCTGGATCGATCCCGTAGCGTTCTCCGGCAGTGCGCGAACGATCGGCCGATTGCGAGAAAGCACCGGCCACCATTTGGATCTTTCCATCCATCTCCGCCGCAATGCGATGAACCGGGCCGATAAACGCTCCCGGCCCGCCGCCGACCATCCCCATGCGCAATTTTCGCGATACCGCCATCCGTCCCCTCCCGCGCCGCCAATCATAAACGATCGTCCCGCTTCCCGGTGTTGTCACTGACCGTCGACAGGTGAATGCGATAGATTATCAATGGCTATGAATACTCTTTCGATTCCCGATTCCGCGCGCCGCTGGGACTGCCTGAGCCTGGGCGAAGTGATGTTGCGGCTCGATCCCGGCGAAAGCCGCATCCATACCGCGCGTCAATTCCAGGTGTCGGAGGGCGGCGGCGAATACAACGTGGCCCGCGGCTTGCGGCGCTGCTTTGGGCTCCGCACCGCGATTGCCACTGCTCTTGCCGAAAACCAGGTGGGCCGGCTGGTGGAAGACCTGATTCTGCAGGGCGGCGTGGATCCTTCGCTGCTCAAATGGGTCGCATTCGACGGCGTTGGGCGCACGGTTCGCAATGGGCTCAACTTTACCGAACGTGGGTATGGTGTGCGGGCGGCCGCCGGCTGCTCCGACCGCGGCCAAACGGCCGTCGCCCAGGTAAAATCGGGCGACTTTGACTGGGAGACAATCTTCGGGCCTGCCAATGGCTCGCGTTGGTTCCACACTGGCGGCATCTTCGCCGCGCTCTCCGCATCCACGGCGCAGGTGGCCGTCGAGGCGATGGACGCGGCGCGCAAGTACGGCACTCCGGTCTCGTACGACTTGAACTTTCGCGACTCGCTCTGGAAGTCGATCGGCGGCAAGGCGAAGGCTCAGGAAGTGAACCGCGAGATCGCTCGCAAGGTTGACCTGCTGCTGGGCAACGAAGAAGACTTCTCCGCCATGCTCGGCGTCAAGATCAAAGGCGTGAGCGAAGACTTTGCCGAGCTGCCGATTGAAGGCTACGCGGAGATGCTACGCGAGGTTGCCAGCCTTTATCCAAATCTGAAGCTGATTGCCAGCACACTGCGCTCGGTGCACAGCGCTACGAACAACGCGTGGGGCGCGATTGCGCTCTATGAAGACAAGATCGTCCACGTGCCGCAGACCGATATCGAGATCATGGACCGCGTGGGCGGCGGGGACAGCTTCGCTTCGGGCCTGATCTATGGTCTTCTGGCCAACAAGGGCATTGAATATGCCGTCCGCTGCGGAGTTGCCCACGGCGCGCTGGCCATGACCACCCCAGGCGACACCAGCATGGCGACACTCGCTGAGGTTGAACGAATCATCAAGGGCGGGTCGGCGCGCATTGCGCGTTAAGCCGCGGTTTATTGGGGAAAGAATGCCAGAAACTACACAGGAAACTCTCGAACGCGTGGGACTGATTCCGGTTTTGCGTGCTAAGAATGCGGCTCAGGGGCATGCGGTGGTTGAAGCCATGATCGCGGGCGGGGTTACTGTCGTTGAAGTCACGATGACCGTGCCGGGCGCCGTCGATCTTCTCAAGGAACTCAAGAAGGAATACGGGGCGAAGCTCCTGCTGGGCTCGGGCACTGTGACCACCGCCGATCAGTGCCAGGCCACCATCGATGCGGGCGCGGAGTTTGTGGTCAGCCCCAGCCTTCATCCTGAGGTCATTGCGACGACCAAGAGGAACGGAAAAATTTCGTGCCCAGGCGCGCTCACGCCCACCGAGGTTATCACGGCATGGAATGCGGGCGCGGACTACGTGAAGATCTTTCCCTGCTCGGCCCTGGGCGGAGCGCCTTATTTGAAGGCACTGCTGGCGCCCTTTCCGCATCTCAAGGTGATTCCGACCGGAGGCGTTACGCTCGCAACTGCCGAGAGCTTTTTGCGCGCCGGCGCGCGGGCGCTGGGCGTTGGCGGCGACCTGGTCAACCTGGCGGCCATCGATGAAGGCCATGCGGAAAGGATTACCGAAACAGCCAGGGCGTACTTGAAGATCATCGCCGAGGTACGTGGAAAATAGCGGTCGGTATTGGATTTAATTAGGTTCCCCCTGGAGGCTGGATTGAAGCTTGTATCGTTTTCGACTGCTGACGGCAAGATTCGGCCTGGATCGCTGATCGAGGAAGCGGGGCTGGTTGTCGACCTCTCGGGCCTGGGCTTTCCCGATACGCTCTCCGTTGTCGAAGCCGGATTCGTCGCACTCGACAAGCCCGGTCCCTATCCCAGCCGTAAGCTCAGCGAAGTCACGCTGCACGCCCCAATCGCAGACCCTCCACGTGTCTTCGCTATCGGACTCAACTACCGCGACCATGCTATCGAAGCTAAGATGGCGCTGCCCACGGTGCCGGTGGTTTTCTTCAAGATGACGACGGGCATCATCGGACCTGGTCAAGACATCGTGCTGCCCAAAAACTCGACCAAGGTTGACTACGAGGCTGAGCTGGCCTTCGTCATCGGCAAGGGCGGCTACCGGATTCCCGCCTCCGCATGGCGCGAGCACGTCTACGGCTACACGATCGTGAACGACGTCAGTGCCCGCGACGTTCAGCTCTCCACTTCGCAATGGTCGCTGGGCAAGAGCTTTCCCACATTTTGCCCCATGGGTCCGACCATCGTCAGCGTCGATGAAATCGCAGACCCGCACTCGCTCGCCATCGGGCTCTCGATCAATGGTGAAGTACTGCAAAACTCGAACACCCGGGAGCTGATCTTCAAGATTCCAGAGCTGGTCGAGTACATCTCGTCGATCACGCCGCTGTTGCCTGGCGATGTCGTCTCCACCGGTACGCCGTCGGGGGTGGGCATGGGCCGCACGCCTCAACGTTGGCTCAAGGCGGGCGACCAAGTGACGGTAACGGTGGAAGGGCTGGGATCGCTGACGAATCCGGTGGTGGCGGAGTAGACGCAGAAAAGGCTCCGCGATGCGGAGCCTTCAGACTGCTGACAAACTCAAACTGGAGCTTTGAAGAAAAGGCCCGTGGCTAAAGCCAAATTGAATCGAAGAGCTTTATTCGGGAGGCTAAAGCCTCCCGCTCCCTCCGACGAAGGGAATGCTGGGTTAATCATCGATCTGGAGAGGGCTCCACGATGCGGAGCCTTTTCTGCCAGCTTGCCAACACGCGATTACGCCGCGCTGCCTTTGGGTTCCGGAACCAGCCAGCCATAGAGCGCCACTCCGGCAAAGCAGACGACCGGCACAAGGTAAGACATTGGCACGCTCTTGTCGGCCACAATGCCCATCACCTTGGTCAGAGCGGCGCCGCCCAGAATCGCCATCACCAGCAGGGATCCGGCGGTTTTTGTTTTGGCGCCCATGCCTTTCAGTCCCAGCGCAAAGATGGTGGGGAACATGATGGACATGAAGAGGCTCGTGATGAGCAGGCAGATGGTTCCCACCCAGCCGGGATGCACCACCGCGATCAGCCCAAGAACCACATTAATGACCGAATAGACCACCAACATGCTTTGCGCGTGGAAGTGGCGCATGAGCCATGCGGAACTGAACCTGCCAACGGCAAAAGCGGCGAGAGTTCCGGTGAGCATGTAGCCCGCGGCCTTGTCGCCAACGCCGGTGGCCGACTCCACGTAAGGAATGAAGTAGCTCCACGTGCCCACCTGCGCGCCCACGTAAAGGAATTGGGCCACCACCGCAAAGACAAAGTGCGGCTGAAGCAGACTGACATTCTCCGCTTTGGCGGACTGATCCGGCGTGGCTTCTTCGCCGCCCAACACTGGAAATTTGGTCATCAAGATCAGCAACGCCCAAAGGAAGGCCAAGGTTCCAAGAACCATGTAAGGCGTGACCACGCGCAGGGTCTCGGAGTGCAGATAGGCTTGATAGGTGCCTGCGGCCTGCTGCGCAGCGACCTGGGCGTCGGTGAGCTTGACCCCGGAGAAAATGAAGATAGTCCCGATGAGGCCCGCGGTAATTGACCCAAGTGGGTTGAAGGCCTGTGAAAGGTTCAAGCGCCGCTCGCTCGAACCGGCCGGGCCCAACTGCGCGATGAAGGAGTTGGCGCCGGTCTCAAGAAACGAGAGGCCGCTGGCGATGACAAACTGCGCGACCAGAAAGAAAGCGTAGAGCCCGGCCTGCGCGGCCGGATAGAACATCCAGCATCCGCTCCCCAGCAAAACCAGCCCCGTAACAATGCCGGTCTTGTAGCCGAAGCGCCTCATCAGTTGCGCCGCCGGAATGGCCAGTGTGAAATAGCCGAGATAGAACCAGATTTGAATCGCCGCCGCGCTGGACCGGTTGATGTCAAACGACTTCATGAACTGGCGAATGAGAATGTCGTTGAGGTTGTTGGGAATTGCCCACAGAAAGAAGAGCACGGTCACAACCAGGAAGGGCAGCATGCGGCCGGCAGGAATGAGCCGTGCGTGAATGTCCTCGTTGTTCAACGATGACGCAGGATTGGAACTTGTGGTCCCGGCAGGAATATTCAGAGCCAACGAACCCTCCTTGTGTGGCGCGGCGGCACAATTTCGAAAACGTTTACTTTCGGACCGCTAAGAGACCCGAAAAATTGTTCCACCCTTTCTATCGAATCTATGCGGGGTATGGCAAATCGGGGGTGAAGTCGAGGCAATCCAGCCTCGTCCGTTTCCTCAAGGCGCGTGAAACCGGTGCGAGCCGCAACTGGCTCTAGAACAGATTCGGAAATGGTGTAGACCAATGGACTTTCCCTCAGGGGCTAAAGCCCGATGATTTCATTGGCGTTTAGCGGCACGGCGACCCGGCCCAGAGGTCTCCCCGGTACCCCGGCCGCGCCCTTTCAAAACCGGTTTACGGCAGATGTAAAAAAGCTCTAGCTTTTCAAGGCGATAGCCGAAGAGAAGTTTTAGCCGACCTCAAAGTGCGTCTGTTTCGAAGATCAAAAACATGCTAGACTAGGTCTAGTCAGGTCAGGAGATCGGAAATGCAGACCGTAGACACTAAACTGCCCACTGTAAACATCTACGAAGCCAAGTCGAAACTCTCCAAGCTTGTCGATCTTGCCTCCGCTGGCACCGATGTCGTGATTGCGCGCGCCGGCAAGCCGGTGGCACGGCTCACCAGCCTCAAGAGCAAGGAAAAACGGAAGTACAAGCTTGGCCTTCTGGAAGGAAAGGGTTGGATCGCCGACGACTTCGATGCGCCCTTGCCTGACGAGATTCTGGCGCAGTTCGAGGGAAGATAATGCGCCTCCTTTTGGATACGCACATTTTCTACTGGTCGTTCTATGAACGGCTTTGGCTTTCGAAGAAGACGCTGAGACTCATTGACCAGGCAGAAGAGATTTTCGTCTCTTCAGCTTCCATCTGGGAGATAGCGATCAAGGTCCGTCTGGGGAAGATCAAAGCGGATCTCCAGCAACTCATGGATTCATTTGAACAAAGCGGTTTCCAGGAGCTGCCCGTGTGGTCCAGGCACGCGTCAGTGGTGGCGGGCCTTCCGCTCCATCACACCGATCCGTTCGACAGGCTTCTTATCGCTCAGGCCATCAGCGAGCCGCTGCATTTGGTCACGGCCGACGCTCAGTTAAAGCAGTACAGCGAGTTGGTCATTCAGGTTTAGTGCAGGTCTGGAAATGGTGTGGACCGTCCAGCTTTCCCCCAGGGGCTAAAGCCCAATCTTCACTTCGTCATTTGGGGCCCGGCTGAAGCCGTGCCCTTATTACAAAACAAGAATTCAGCGAGTTTCGTTACAGTCGGCTGAGGCCGTGCCCTAAAAAGAAACTACCCGTTTCATCGATGGCGGGTCGGCAATGCCGGTGAAGGACTTGTTACAAAGCTGTTGAATCCAGTGGTTCGCTTACAGCACCCGCGCCAGCCATTTGCCGGTATGCGACATGAGATTACCGGCAATTTCTTCTGGCGTGCCTTCGGCGACGATGTGGCCGCCGCCCTCGCCGCCTTCCGGCCCCAGGTCGATCACCCAGTCCGCGCTCTTGATTACATCAAGATTGTGCTCGATCACGATCAGAGACCCGCCGCCATCGATCAGCTTGCGAAAGGCCGTCAGCAGCTTCGACACATCGTCGAAGTGCAGGCCGGTTGTAGGCTCGTCGAGGATGTAGAGGACGCGGCTGGCCTGCGATGGCTTGGCATTGGCGTTGACCGCACGCACCTGAGCCAGGTGAGCGGCAAGCTTTACGCGTTGCGCTTCGCCGCCGGAGAGCGTTGTTGCCGATTGCCCCAGGCGCAGATATCCGAGGCCGATCTCATCCAGGACGGCGAGCTTTTCCATCAGCTTGGTCTGGCCCGCAAAAAAACGCAGAGCCTCCTTGACAGTCATCTGAAGCACGTCGTGAATATTCTTGCCCTTGTAGCGGACATCGAGAATCTTTGCCTGGTAGCGGGTGCCGTTGCAGTCCTCGCAGGGCAGCTCGACATCGGCCAGAAATTGCATTTCTACCGTCACCGTACCGTCGCCCTCGCAGGTATTGCATCGGCCGCCGGGCACGTTGAACGAAAAATGCCCTGGCGTGAGCGAAAGCCGCTTGGCGTCAGGCTGCGAGGCAAACAGTTCGCGCACCAGGTCAAAGCCCTTGATGTAGGTGATGGGATTCGATCGCGGCGTGCGTCCGATGGGCGTCTGGTCGACAAGCACCACGTCGTTCAACCGCTCCACGCCCGTGAGCGACTTGAAAACGCCCGAGGGATCGGCGCCATCGCTTTGGCCGAGAGCCCGTGCGACCGCCCGATACAAAACCTGGTGCACGAGCGTGGACTTGCCGGAGCCGGAGACGCCGGTGATCGCGACCAGCATGCCCAGCGGAATCTCAACGTCGAGCCCATGCAGATTGTTGGCGTGCGCGCCGCGCAGCACCAGCCGTTCCCTGCCCGGCTCGCGGCGGCGCGTGGGTACGGGGATCGAAATCTTTCCGGAAAGGTAGCGCCCCGTGAGCGAATTGGGGTTGGCCTCAATCTCCGCCAGAATTCCGTCGGCCATCAGCTTGCCGCCGTGCTCGCCGGCTCCGGGTCCGAGGTCCAACAGATAATCGGCGGCGCGCAGAATATCGGCGTCGTGCTCGACGACGAGGATCGTATTGCCAAGGTCGCGCAGCTCTTCAAGAATATGCACCAGCCGCGCGGTGTCGCGCGTGTGCAGGCCGATCGATGGCTCGTCGAGCACATAGAGTGCGCCCACGAGCCGCGAGCCCAGCGAAGTAGCGAGTTGAATGCGCTGCGCCTCACCGCCGGAAAGCGTGGAAGCCAGACGGTCGAGCGTCAGATATTCAAGCCCAACCGCATCGAGAAAGCTGAGGCGCTGACGGACCTCATGCAGAATCGGCCCTGCTATCTCCTCCTGCATGGGCGATAGCTTAAGCGCGTCAAAGAACTCTTTGGCCTGCGCAATGGTAAGCGCCGACGCCTGGCAGATGTTCTTGTCATTAATCCGAACCGAGCGGGCTTCGGCCCTTAGACGCTGCCCGCGACAATCCGGGCACTCCGCATAGCCGCGATACTTGCTGAGCATGACGCGCACGTGGAGCTTGTACTTTTTCTTCTCCATCTGCGCGAAGAAGCCGTAGACACCCACAAAGCCGCCCTGGCCGCGCAAGACTGTCTCGCGCGCAGCCTCGGGCAGGTCGCGCCACGGTACGTCCAACGGAACGCCTAGCTCCGGCGCGAGCTTGCGCAGCTCGGTGTACCAGGGCCGGTACTTGGGCCGATTCCACGGGTCGATGGCGCCATCGGCGAGGCTGAGACCTTTGTCGGGAATCACCAGATTCAGGTCGAAGTCGACGGTGTTGCCAAATCCCTGGCAGCGCGGACATGCGCCAAATGGATTGTTGAAGCTGAAGAGGCGCGGCTCCGGTTCGCTGCCCGGCCTGTGGCAGCTCTTGCACTCGAAAGCGCCGGAAAAGCGCAGCCGCTTTGGCTGAGCCGACTCGTCTTCTTCCGTGGAGTGACGAAGCGCCTCCTCGAAGATGATCTCGCCGGCTTCGCGGTATCCGGTTTCGACGGCATCCACAATGCGTGCGCGGTTTTCGGCGCTGACAACAATGCGATCCAGAAGCACAAACACCGGCAGCGTAAAGTCGAGTTCGAGCAGCGACTCCGGCGTCGAGAACTCGACAATTTTGCCCTGCTGCCAAAGGCGATTGAAGCCACTGGCGCGCAACTCGGCCAGGCGCGCCTTCAGAGTCTCGGTATGCGGCGAGTCGCCCCCATTGACCACCGGCTTGCCCTTGGCCGCGGATTTGGCTGCACGCCCCGGCGCTTTCGCAGACTTAGCAGCCACAGCCGCCGCGGCTTCCGACAAGGGCGTTGCGCTCACCACCGGGAATAGCACATTCAGCCGCGTTCCCTCCCCCAATGCAAGGGTCGCATCGGCTGCCTCATCCACAGAATCGCGTTTGACCAGCCCATCGCAATAGACGCAATGGACGGTTCCGCAGCGTGCGTAGAGCAGCCGCAGATAGTCGTAGATCTCGGTCGCGGTGGCTACGGTCGAGCGCGGGTTGCGCGTCGAGTTCTTCTGCTTGATGGCGATGGCCGGCGCGAGGCCGTCGATCTCGTCCACATCGGGCTTTTCAATCCGCTCAAGAAACTGGCGCGCGTAGGCGGAAAGGGACTCGACATACCGCCGCTGCCCCTCGGCATAGATGGTGTCGAAGGCCAACGAACTCTTGCCCGATCCCGATACGCCGCTGACCACCGTCAGCTTGCCGTGAGGAATCTCGCAGGAGATGTTTTTCAGGTTGTGAGTCCGCGCGCCGCGGATGACGATGGCATCGTTCAAAGGGAAAGCACCGGTCAGGAACTCGTCCGGCGCTTCCCAGTCCCCTCAGTGAGGTTCAGAGCGCAACCGGCCATTCTTTATTATAGGGTGCGGGGCAAGGCTCGGATTGAAGCGGGCTGTGAAGAACTCAGCCAGTCGCGGCGCGGTTACACTGTCCCCAAACTTGCTGTGGATGAAGAGGCCCAGGAACGGCTTGGCCGGCGATATTCGGCGCTTCTCAGCTTTGGCGAAAGCGAAAAACTCGTCAAAACCAAGGATTATTGGCCCAAAGTCAAATGAGTCGGGCTAGTTGGAGAAGATCGGTCGATCATTCTCTTTCTTCTGCTCGGTTTTGGAGGACTTTTCTGCGGCTTTTTCTGCAATGTTGTCGATCCGCTTGGCGGGTGATTCCTTTGAGACGGTCTCGTTCTCAACTTTCTCTTCCTGGGGATTCTCGAATTGACTCGGCATGTTTCTCTCCTGTATCGACCTGCGTCGGACACTGAAGTCCGGGTAATTCTGGCGGGGGCACACTGAACTGATTTTGCCTCAGAGCCCGACAGCTGTTTGAGGCGCCCTTGCCTGAAGGAGTTGCCTGACCGAGCGTTCTGTTCGCCTAACCCGTTTAGAATTCACGCGGCGAGCCCACGCATGCGTACGGCGCTGAGTTCCAAGTTCCTTTCGGGTTCCCTGTTGAGCACGTCTGAAAGGCTTAAAAGGGCGACGGAGGCGCATGCTGGGCATTGTTTCTCTGAATTACCAATGCAATCGCAGTCCTGGCAAAGATAGGCAGAAGTAAGAGGAATCTGCTGCATCGATGTGTATGTCACGGATTCACCCCCTTAGTGGTCAGCGGTTTGCCGGATTCGATCGGAACCGGTCTTATTCAGTTCCCTCCGCCGACACCCGCTCTCTATCGGTTGATAAAGATGCCGAGTTTTTGGGCCGAGTTGTTTTTTTGACGCGGATGTCGGCAAGCGAAAGTCACTCGTATCGGAAAAATGGTAATCGGCTTCCCTGCTTGCGCCTTCCGGCGTCAAATCCACAGCCACTCCCGCCGGGTATGCTCCCGTTAAACTGTCGACTGAGGTATTTCGTGCTCCGTGCCGTTTCCTATGTCCTGCTCTGTGCTTTGATTACCGGCGCGCGCGTCGGGCTCGCCCAGCAACCATCCCACGACTCTTCATCAAACTCTGGAGCCGGGATCGACGATGCGCAGACGTCTGGCGCCGACATCGCCGAGACTCCGTCTGCCGAGGTCGTGGCCGCCGAAGCAGCCATTGCCAGTTCGGACTGGAAGACCGCCAGGGCCCGGCTGGATCCATGGCTGGCGACCCATCCGAGCGACGCTCGTGCTCTGTTCGACGCCGGCTATGTGGCCGACGCACAGAACCGTCTGGAGGAGGCCGCCGGCCTCTACGGGCGCGCCACGGCCGCTAATCCCAGCTCGTTTGAAGCCCATCTTCTGTACGGACTCCTACTGGCCCGTCAGGGCAAGCCGGAACAAGCGCGGACACATCTGCTGGCCGCAACGAAACTCGATCCAGGGGTTGCTGGACCGGCACTGAAAGCCCGCGCATGGCGCGCACTGGCCCAGATCGACCGGCCAGCTCCCGGCGCCACGGGCGACACGACGGCTGCCACCAGCGACCTGCTTGAAGCCCTGAAGCTCTCGCCGGAGACGACCGAAGACACGCTGCTGGCTGCGAGCCTGGCAGAACAGGCCGGGCAATTCGATGCAGCCGAGGCAGCCTATCGCCGCGTCCTCTCGAAAGACCCGACGTCCGAACCCGCCAACGCGGCCCTGGCCCACCTGCTGATCCGCAAAAAACAGTTCCCTGAGGCGGAAACGCTGCTGCGCGCCGCACTTGAAAAACTCCCGGACGACCCGGCGCTGACCGCGCAACTGGCAACCGTGCTGGCCGCGCAGGACAAGGCCGAAGCCCTGCCGCTCTTAAAGAAGCTGCAGGCGGAACACCCGGAAAACACAGCGATTTCACTCATGCTGGCCGAAGTGCTGTCTGAAGCGGGTGACATTGCCGGTTCTGACCAGCTTTACTCCAGGTTGCTCGCTACATCTCCAAACGATCCTGAACTCCTGGTCGCGCATGGCCAGAACCTGGTCCGCCTGGGTCGATATCCTGAGGCTTTTGCGCAATTTGACAAAGCAACACAGATTGATCCCTCTAACTCCGATGGCTGGAGCGGCCTGGCCTTTGCCGCATCGAAGACGAGCCAGCCCAGCGTTGCCTTGCACGCACTTACGATGCGGTCAAGACTTCTTCCGGAAAATGCCTCCACGTATTTCCTTTGGGCAACATCCTACGATTCGTTGCATCTCAAGGAACAGGCAGCGGCTTACTACCATCGCTTTCTTGATTCCTCCGCCGGCAAGTTTCCGAATCAAGAATGGCAGGCACGCCAGCGCCTGCAACTGCTTGAAAAGAAACCGTGATACAGGTTTTTGACGCCATCAATGGAATATTGACCTTTTCACAATGTCTCGAAAGTAACTAGTTAACGCAAAGTTTTCCTCTTGCGCACTGTATGGAATTGGTCCATATTCACGTAACGAAGTATGTAACGAGGCAATACCGCTCCAGCGGAGGTTGCTCATGCATTCCAAGGCTCGGTTGGCCGTCGCAGTCTTTCTGGTCGTCTCTACAGCCCGGCTGTGCGCCGCTGGGATCGACGATAAGCCCATGGACATGCAAAGCATCCAGGCCCTCGAGACTCGAGCCGAGCAGGCCCAACCTCGCGAGCAGTGCTTCCTTTACGCCGAAATTGTGCATCAGATGACCGAATTGAGCGTGAGGCAATACGCTGCAGGGGACGTGGAACATGCGACCAGGTTACTGAAGCTTGTGCAGCAAATGGCACAAAAAATCCATCTCTCCATGGCTGACAACGACAAGCGGCTCAAGAACGCCGAGATCCTGCTCAATCACACGGCCTTCCGCCTGAACGGAATGCTCCATGGCAGCAGTCTTGAAGACCGCCCGCTGGTCGAGAAAACACTGACTGACGTGAACCAGGCGCAGAATGAGGCCATGATGCAGGTCTTCCGCAAATAAGCCTGCCAACTTCCACGCACGCCCCAATCCGCGCTCCCCGTTATTCGACACAGACCTTTCCGACGTGCGCCCCTTTTCCCATCGGCGCTCACTGTGCTTGAATAAGAGCGCCAATGAATGAATCGATGCGCAGTCTTTCCGCGATCTTGTTTTGCCTGCTCTTGGTGGCGCCGTCGCTTGCGCAAAAGCAAAAGCGCGAGCCCCTGACTGAAGCCCAGGTGGAAAAAATCGCTGAAGCCGGCATCGATCCGGATGCCCGCGTCGCTCTCTATACCCAATTCCTCAACGAACATGCCGATGCCATCAAGAGCCTGTCGAATCGCAAGGTTTCCGACGCGCGCGCCAGCCGGCTCAGCGACGCTCTCGAGAACTTTACGGCGCTGATGGACGAACTCGGCGAAAATCTCGACATGTATTCCGACCGCAAAGCCGATATTCGCAAATCGCTGAAGGATCTCAATGAGGCAACGGCGCGCTGGCAGGGTATTTTGCGCGCGCTGGCAGGCGAACCGGGCTTCAACCTTGCTCGCAAAGAGGCCATCGAAAGCGGCGAAGACCTCGCTGACCAGGCCAGGCGCCTGCTTCAGGAGCAGACAGACTATTTTAAGGAACATCCAGACCAGGCCCACCAGGATCGCGTCGAACCGAAGTGAGTGTTAGGGTCAGGGGTCAGAGATCAGGGGTCAGTTCACGAATCACTCATCAGTGATCTCTGATCACTGAGCCGCAAGCTGGCCGCTGTAAACTGTCTCCAACCGTGGTGAGCTCGGAATTTGTCCCCATTTTTGAGCAGGAGTACCGGGCGCTCCGTCCCAGAGCGCCGATGCCGCCGATCACGGTGCGCTTTCGCCGCTTCACATCGCTGAACACGACGATCCGCCTGCGCGAAGGCCAGATTCACGTCAGCCTCTCCGATCTTCTCGAGGGCGCACCCGAATCCGTGCTCCACGCCATCGCGCACATCCTGCTGGCCAAGCTCTACAAGAAACCCATCGACGCCACGCACAGCCTGCGCTACAAGCGCTTTGCCTCCTCGGCCGCCGTTACCCGCCAGACCGAGCTGATCCGCCATGCCCGCGGCAGCAAGCGCTACTTCGGTCCGGAAGGCCGCTTCTACAATCTCGAAGAGGTCTTTGACTCGCTGAACATGCGCTTCTTCGGCGGCTTGCTTGGGCGCCCCGACCTGACCTGGAGCGAGCACCACGCCAAGCGTTCGCTCGGCCACTACGATGCAGCGCACAACACGATCGTCGTCAGTCGCGTCTTCGACCGTCCGTCGAGTCCGCGCTACGCAATCGAATACCTGCTTTACCACGAAATGCTGCACCTGAAACATCCGGTCAGGATGCGGGGCGTCCGCCGCTGCGTCCACTCGCGCGAGTTCAAGGCCGAGGAAGCGTGCTTCCCGCAACTAGCGGAAGCCATGGCTTTTATCAAGCGACTGTAGCGAATCGATACAATGCTGCCATCGACAGCATTGCGCGCGACGAGATGGACGCACTCATAGCCGCTATCGCACTTGCTAACGGAGCCATCCTTGCCACCTGCAACACCTCCGAATTCAAGGATCGCTGGATTGAGCTCGTCAATCCATGGGAAACAAATTGAACAAAGGCTCAGTTTGCTGGCCCGCTGCCGGCCAGCAAACTTGACGTTTCAAATACGCAATACACGTACTGGTCTTGGGTAGTACGCTATTCGATATTCGAAGGTCGAGTTCCACCGTATGCCAGCCAGCGATTACTCGACTGGTACCCGCATTTGGGCTCGCTTCCACGAATCTGCACACGTTTGGAGTCTGAAAACATGGCGCGCCAGAAAGACAGCGCAATTCCGAAAAACACGCCTCTCCAAAAATGGCTGAGGATTGATGGCCGCCAGAAGCCAAAAGCATACGCTCAAATCTACTCCGCAGCCGAGATGTCGAGTCTCAGCTACTGGCTTGAGATCGTCTTCTCGGCCGGCATTGCCGCTTTCGGCCTGGTCTTGAACAGCCCTGCCGTCATCATTGGCGCCATGCTGATTTCCCCGCTGATGGGCCCCATCATGGCTGCGGGGTTGGCATTGGCGGCGGGTGATCTTTACCTGGCCATTAAGGCCATTGCCAATCTTGCCGCGAGCATCAGTCTGGCAGTTGCGTTTTCAGCGTTCATCGTCTGGCTTCTACCTTTTCATTCTGTTACCAATGAGATCCTGGCCAGAACCAATCCCACACTTCTGGACCTTGGCGTCGCTCTGTTTTCCGGTTTGGCGGGTTCGGTGGCGGTGTGCCGCTTTGGCGGGGGAGAAGCCGTCACCACCCTGCCTGGAGTGGCCATCGCTGTGGCGCTTATGCCCCCTCTCTGCACAATCGGCTTCGGACTGGGCAGTGGCGTCAACACCCGCATCATGGGCGGCGCTGGCCTGCTGTTCCTCACCAATCTTGTTGCCATCGTCGCCAGTGCCTTCGCCGTATTTCTGCTGGTCGGCATGAACTCACCCGAGGTGCGCGCGGCAACGGTTCAATCCAGAGAAGGTGAAATCTTCGCCCGGAAGCTCGCGCAAGGGCGTCTCTCTCAAATCCTGATCTCCAGCGGCCAGTTACGCTGGCGCATCTTGATGCTGGTCATTCTGCTCGGAGCAATCGCTCTCCCGCTGAGGTCCGCATTTGTCCAGGTTGCGGGAGAAGCCAAAGCCAGAGGCGTTATTCAGGATGTTGTCAAAGGTATGTTGCCAGCGGGAGCGCTTGTGGCCCAGCAAGTCGAAGTAGGCCGGGACAGCGTTGCGGTTCGGTTGACCTCGACGCGCGCTGTTCCGCAGAAAAGAATCGAGGACGCTGAGCGAGAAATAGAGCGGCGCTCAGGCCGGAAGGTCGAACTTACCGTTGAAAGCATTGCAAGTCAAAGTCAGCTGGCTCAGTTGATGCAACGGATCACCTCGTCATCGCAACCCGCCGCTCCACCGCCCCCGGAGTCAATCGAAGATATTCGCGCTGCGGTGGTGAGTCGAGTGAAGCCGATTCTGAGCGAAATCTGGCCTGCAGCTGCACCGTTGCAGGATTTTGACGTGGCCTTCGCTTCGTCCGGGATCGTCTTCAACGTCCGCTATGCAGGTGATCGGGAACTCGGAAAAATCCCCTTGAGCATGATTGTGCAGCAATTGCAGGAGAAGCTCGGCAGCTCAAACATCGCACTTAATGCGACTCGCGTGCGCATGTCCCGCAAGCCCGCCGGCTCAACCAAGTAGCGACCACGGACTCCACGAAAGATGGGTAGAATTTTGCCGGAATCGGCCCAGGTCCGCCGTAGCTTTCCTGCGTTCTGGCGCCAATCCTAAAGGCGGGCCGTCGGAACCGTCCGCGCTCAACCTCCTCGACCCGGTCGATCCAGCAGACCGGAAAACTCGTGGAAGGACCGACACGTTCCTGTGATACCTTCGACTTCTACCAGTTCAATAGTGAAATTCAAGAAACAACGGCGCAGAAGGGGGCGTCACCCTTGGCAATCTCCAGGCGCGAGTTTTTGATGAGGGTTGGGCGGGCCGGAGGCTACAGCGCTGCGTTCCTCACCATGCAGGGCATCGGCCTTACGCCCTTGCGTGCGGAAATGCCTCTCCCTCTTGCGGTTGCACCGGGAACAGGCAAGGGCGTGAAGGTCGTGATGCTTGGCGGAGGAATCTCCGGGCTCGTAGCCGCTTATGAGATGAAAGCTCTCGGCTACGACTGCACAGTTCTTGAAGCCCGCGAACGCCCCGGCGGCCGTAATTGGTCCGTCAGAGGCGGAGACAAAATCGTCTTCACCGACGGCACCACGCAGACATGCGAGTTCGAGCCCGGCCACTACCAGAACGTCGGCCCCGCGCGCTTGCCCTCAATCCACAAGACCATGCTCGGCTACTGCCGAAAGCTGGGCGTACCGCTGGAAGTCGAGATCAACACCAGCCGCTCCAGCTTTTTGCAGAACGATGCGGCCAACGGAGGCAAGCCGGTCGTTCAGCGCCAGGTCGTCAACGACACTCGCGGACAGGTCAGCGAACTGCTCGCCAAGTGCATCGCAAAAGGTTCGCTGGATCAGGAACTTACAACTCAAGACCGAGACCGCATGTTAACTTTTTTGCGAGCCTACGGATCGCTGGATGAGGCTGGTAAATACAAAGGAAGTCCGGACGCCGGCTACATGAAAACGCCGGGCGCGGGAGACGAAACGGGAACCCTGAGCCAGCCCATTGACATGCACACGCTGCTCGACGAGAACTTCTGGGACGGCATCCTTTTTGAAGAGGCGTTTGAGATGCAGGCCACCATGTTTCAGCCAGTCGGCGGCATGGACCGCATTCCCTACGCCTTTGCCAAGGCTCTTGGTGACACGGTGCAATTCGGCTCCCCGGTCACCGAGATTCGCAAGACCCCCAACGGTGTACGCATCAGCTACACACAGGCTGGCCTTCAAAAGACAATCGAGGCCGACTACTGCGTCTGCGGAATGCCGCTGATCCTGTTGAAAAAGATCCCCAACGACTTCAGTGCGCCCTTTAAGAAAATTGTTGCAGGATGCACATATGCAAACGCTTATAAGATTGCATGGGAGAGCCGCCGCTTCTGGGAGCAGGACTACAACATCTACGGCGGCCTCGAGTTTTTGAACACCGGATGCAGCCCGGTCTGGCTTCCCTCCTCAGGCTTGTTTTCGCCCCGCGGCGTACTGGTCAGCGGCTATGGCTTCGACTCCCCGCCGGAGTTCGACCGGCTTCCGCTGGAGAAGAAGTTCGCGGCATCGCGCCACTCAATTGAGCGCCTGCATCCCGGCCACGGCCACGAACTTGAGAAGCCTATTTACGTCGGCTGGCACCGGATTCCGTACAACGAAGGATCGTGGATTGCGAGCTACGGCCCCGGAGAAGCTGCGCCCCACCACGGCCCCCTGGGAGCGGGATATGAGACTTTGCTCGGACCCGATGGCCCCATCTATTTTGTGGGCGACCATGTGAGTCACATCCTCGGCTGGCAGGAAGGCGCGGCTCTTAGCTCGTTACGCGCCGTCCAGATGATCAGCGACCGTGTCAGGGCAGCAAGGGCCTGACACGGAAAGCAGTTTTGCGCAGCGAAAGTCCGCGGCACTTTACGTAAGCAGCTAAGTCCTGTAAAAATAGGACATACACAAGAGCACCTCAACTATAGATTGAGCCTCACCCTGCTTCTTCCCTTTCCCTCCAGAGCTGCAACCCAAACCAACGTCGAGTTCATCGGGTCAAAACTTACCTATTTCACGCTTGTCCTGCGGAGTAAATGCAGGGGATGATTGCTGTTAACCCATCTGGCACAGGCCCGTCTTATGTGCTGAAGACACTGGTCGAATTTTCCTGGGTCGAGGGTATCGTTTATGCAGGGATACCCGTCCATTTCGCCGGCTAAAGTTGATGACCTTTAAACTGCGATTCTTCGTTGTTTTTCCGTTGCTGCTGCTTCCGCTTGGCCTCTATCGGCAGGCTGCCGCGCAGACGGGAGAACTTCGCGGCTCGGTGGTCGATCCAAGCGGAGCGGTTATTCCCAACGCGCACATCAAGCTCCTCCATCGCAGCGAGGTTCTTCGGACAGAGTCCAACCCCGAAGGCCGCTACTCAATTCGTACGCAGGCTCCGCGGACTTACACCGTCAAAGTGACCGCGCCTGGCTTTGCGCCGCTCACTCTTCAGGGCATCTCACTGGAAGCCGGGCATGTGAAGGAGCTGAACCTTCCCCTGGAGATCGCAGCCGGCCACGAGGTGGTCACGGTCCGTGGAGAACTTCACAGCGTTGGCGTCAACCCGGAACAAAACTCGGGCACCCTCGTCTTCAAAGGGACCGACCTCAATGCCCTTTCCGACAACCCCGATGAACTGCAAGCGGAGCTTCAGCAGTTGGCAGGCGCGACAGCCGGGCCGAACGGCGGCCAAATCTACATTGACGGATTTGCCGGCGGCCAGCTTCCACCCAAGTCTTCCATTCTGGAGATTCGCGTAAACCAGAATCCGTTTTCCTCTGAGTACGATCGCGTCGGCTATGGCCGCATCGATATCGTCACCAAGCCCGGCTCCGATAAATTCCACGGAAGCATTGCCGGCTACGGCAACACCTCCGCAACCAACTCGGCGAACCCGCTGCTCGGCCAGCAGCCGGACTACGATCTCTATTCCTATTCGGGCGTTATCTCCGGACCGCTCGCCAAGAATGCCTCGTTCTTCTTCAGCGGAATCTACCTCAAGAAACAGAGTCAGAATATTGTCGATGCGGTCAATCCGCAGAACACCGCAACAAACATTACCCAGGCCGTCCCCAACCCCTCCACCAGAACAGTGCTTAATCCGCGGCTCGATGTGCAGGCCGGCAGGCACATGCTCAGTTTCCGCGATTACTTCTACAAGTCAACCGAAGGCGGTGCCGGCGTGGGCGCGCTCAATCTGGCAGAGCAGGCTGTCAACGTTAAAGACGAGGAGAATACCTTCCAGTTCGGCGACACTTTCGTCCTCGGTCCGCGCATGCTCAACGAATTGCATCTTCAGTGGCGTCACGTGCGCACCGAAATAACACCCAGCTTCTTTACCCCCACCATCGTCGTCTCCGGCGCATTTATCGGCGGAGGTCCGAGCGCCGGTGTGCTTCAGGACCACCTCGATGTCTTCGAGCTCCAGGACGATGCCACCGCGACGGCCGGTAATCACACGCTGCGCTTCGGCATTCGCGCCCGCGCCAACCTCGACACGAACTATTCGACGGCCGGCAGCAATGGAACTTACACCTTCAGTTCAGTCGCCGATTATCCTGCCCAGCCAAGCCAGTACTCCGCCACCGTTATCAATCAACCCACGGCGCGCACGCTTGTCCTCGACGGCGCGGCATTCTTCCAGGACGACTGGAGAATCAAGCCCAACTTCATGCTCGGCCTCGGCGTTCGTTACGAAGACCAGAATTGGATCCACGACCACACCAACTGGGCGCCGCGCCTGGCATTGGCGTGGAGCCCCGGGCGTCCCAGCAGTTCTCCCGCCAAGACCGTCATCCGCGCCGGCTATGGCTGGTTTTACGAGCGCTTTACTGTTCCCAGTTCTTTCAGCTCCTTTGGCGGCGCACCCTATATCATCCAAACCCTGCACGACAATCAAATCAATCAGCAGAGTTACGTGGTCAGCAACCCGCCGTTCTACGACCCGAACGCTCCACAGCCGCCGAGTTCGATTGCCTCCAGTTCGCCGGTTCCCTCTTACCACACTCTTGACCCGCACTTTCATGCGGCTCTCGACATGCAGGCGGGGGCAGGAGTCGATCAGCAACTTACCGGTAAATGGACGGCCAACATCACTTATCTCTACACCCAGGGCGTGCATCAGTACATGTCAAACAATGTGACCGCGCCGGCCTTTAACCCAGCTACGTACACCATCACCGGCGCAACGCCGCCGGCCTATAACTATCAGTTCCAATCCGGCGGCGTCTTCAAGCAACACCAGGTGGTCTTCACCAGCAGCGTTCAAACGAAGCGTTTCATTCTTAACGGCTCCTATACCTTTAATGTCGCCAAGAGCGACACGCAGGGAGTCTATTCGTTCCCCTCAATCGCTCAGAATCCGGGTCTGGACTATGGCCGCGCCACCTTTGGAGTGCGCCACAGGGTTACGGTGATGAACAGCTACACGGCGCCCTTCGGCTTTGTTTTTGCCTCTTTGGTGACGGCGCAATCCGGCACACCGTACAACCTGACCACAGGCTACGACCTCACCGGCAACAACCAATTCAATGCGCGCCCTGCTTACGGCGTCTGCGGAGCGCCGGGCGTGGTATCCACGCGCTATGGCTGCCTCGACACCAATCCAGCGGGCAAGGGCGAACGCATCGTTCCCTTTGGCGTCGGCCTCGGACCGACCAACGCCCTCCTCGATGTCCGCCTCAGCAAGACTTTTGGAATTGGTCCCCGGATGGAGTCTGAATCCGGCGGCTCTACTCTATCGGGCGACGACAGCGTCAGCGATCGCGGCATTGGCAGCAGCGGAGCGGCCATCAAGTTGAATGCAGGCGCGCCTCGCCGCTATAGCCTGACCCTTGTTGCCGGCGGGTCGAACATCCTCAATATCGTCAATTTGAGTCCACCGAACGGTGTGCTGATCTCGCCCATCTTCGGCAAGTCACAGTCCCTGGCTGACGGTGCGTTTCAAAACCCCACGCCCGGCAACCGCGCCATCGTCTTCCAGATGAACTTCTCGTTCTAGGCGGGCCGTTCGACAACTGCTGAAGCCGTCTCAGCCACCGGTCGCCTAGATGCCCACCAGACGAGCGCCGCTCCCGCAATCACTGAGCCAAGGCTGGCCAATTGCGCGTTCGATAACCCCCAGAGAACCTTGGGGTTGCGCCGGATAAACTCAACCAGAAAGCGAGCTATTCCGCTCAGCACCAAGTACTGCCCCACAATCGCGCCCGTCGCGTGAGGCTTGCCGCCCCGCCACCACAGCCACCAGCCGATCAAGAGGCCAGCCAGGAACTCATAAAGCGGAGTCGGATACACCCGCACTCCCGGCAGTGTCGGATCGATCCCGTTCGGAAAGCTCATGCCAAGCGGCCAGCGAAGCATCGTCTGAATCCCATAGCAGCCGTCGCCTGAAAGAAAGCATCCGATTCGTCCGATGCCGTAGCCAATTGCCGCCGCCGGCGCCGCAAGATCCAGGGTCCGCAAGCCACCGATCTTCGCCCACCAGCCCTGAAACACCAGCGCCGAAATGCCGAACACCAGTCCGCCGAACCAGGCGAAGCCCGCCGTATCCCACAGAACGGGCCAGCCCTCCTGACGGAACTCGATCGGGGTATCGATCACATGCCAGAGCTTGGCTCCCAAAATCCCAATCACTACCGCAACGGCCACCATCCCGATCGCATCCGCGGAAATCCCCGCGCGTCGGAAGGCCCGGTCCATCACAAACGCAGCCGCAACGGCGGCAAGCCAAAGCAGCAGCCCGAAGGTCGGCAAGTTGAAGTGTCCAATGTGTATGTAAGGCAACATGTCTCTTCAAGTATAGACGCGGGAGAACTCGAAGCGCGGCGCAGGCCGGCGGTGCCAACAAATGTCCATCGTTCGTGGAACGGTTTAAACTACTCCCGGCCCTTAGAGGACATCGGCGCATTCGATTCCGGCGACGCACCCTTGACCAACTTCGCTGCTTTGCATTGCGAACACACATCTTCCGGCCAGGGAGCGCCCAAGGGGGGACTATGCATCGCCGCGATTTCTTGAAGACAACAGGGTCAATGATTGCCGCAACTGCTGTTGCGCCGGGGCTGCCCGCCGCTGCTCAGTCCGCGCCAGCCGGAAAAGGCCGTGTCGTGCTGCCCTTCAATCGTCACTGGCTCTACAGCCCCAAGGCGGCCGACTCCGCACACGAACGGAGTTTCGACGACAGCAACTTCGCCCGCGTCACCCTGCCGCACACCAATATCCGCCTCCCCTGGCACAGCTTCGACGAAAAGACGTATGAGTTCGTCTCAATCTATCGGCGCCACTTCCTCCTCCCTGCCGGTGCCCGCGGACGCCGCGTCTTTGTGGACTTCGAGGGCGTGATGACGGCTTCCACCGTGTGGCTCAATGGCATGCGGCTCGGCGAGTACAAAGGCGGCTTCACCCCCTTTTCGTTTGAACTCACCCAGCACATCGACTGGGCGGGTGACAACGTGCTCGCCGTTGAAGTCGACTCCACCGAGCGCGCCGACATTCCGCCCTTCGGCTACGAAATCGACTATCTGACCTTCGGCGGCATCTACCGCGAGGTTTCGTTGCGCCTGGTTTCGCCTGCTTTCATTCAGAACATCTTCGCGCAGCCGAAGGAGGTGCTCTCTTCGAGCCCTTCTGTCGATGTTCATTGCACAGCTGTAATGGATAAAAAGTCAATCGAACCCGGATGGACGCTCGAAGCACTTCTGTTCGACGGAGAAAATCAGTTAGCCAGGGCTTCGCAGCCAATCCCTGCCGGCGAAGGCGCGTGGAATGCTCCAATCACTCTCCAGCTTGATCATCTCGGCGCTATCGAACTGTGGGATTTGAAGTCGCCCAAGCTCTACCGCGTGGAAGTGCGCCTTCTGCTCGGCACCCATGTACTCGATAGCGTCGCGCGCCGCATCGGTTTCCGCGAAGCAAAATTCACTCCGCAAGGATTTTCGCTTAACGGCACGGTCGTCAAGCTACGCGGCCTCGACCGGCATCAGACTTTCCCCTGGATGGGCCAGGCCATGCCGGCCCGCGTACAGCGCCGCGACGCCCTCATCCTGCGCAAAAATCTGAAGTGCAACATCGTCCGCACTTCCCACTACCCGCAGTCGCCCCATTTTCTCGACGCCTGCGATGAGATTGGCCTGCTGGTTCTTGAGGAGATTCCCGGCTGGCAGCACATCGGCGACCAAGCGTGGAAAGACCTCGCGGTTGACAACGTCGACCGCATGATCCGGCGCGACTGGAACCATCCCTCGATCATTCTCTGGGGCGTGCGCATCAACGAGTCGAAAGACGACCACGACTTCTACACGCGAACCAATGCCCTCGCCCATCAGCTCGACCCCTCGCGCCAGACCGGCGGCATCCGCTACTTCCAGGAGTCGGAGTTTCTCGAAGACGTCTTCACCATGAACGACTTCGGCTTCCCTCTGCTGCCGCCGAATCATCCTCTCTACCTGAACACCGAATTTGTGGGTCACACCTACCCAACAAAAACCATCGACAACGTTGAGCGCTTGCGCGAGCACACGTTGCGCCATGCCCGCATCCACGATCAGCTGGCCTCAAACGCGCAATACGCAGGGGGCATCGGCTGGTGCGCCTTCGACTACAACACCCACGGCAACTTCGGCTCAGGCGACCGCATCTGCTACCACGGCGTCATGGACATCTTCCGCGAACCCAAGCCTGCGGCGGGATTCTACAAATCGCAATGCGATCCGGAAGAAGAACTTGTTCTCGAACCGGCCTTCCACTGGGCGCGCGGCGATGAGAATGTCGGATTTTCGACCGCCGTTGTCTGCTCCAACTGCGATCACCTGAAGTTCTTTGTCGGCGGCAAGCTTCTTGCAGAGGCGGATCCAAACCGCACTGAGTTTCCGCACCTCAAGTACCCGCCGTTTGCCGCCGACCTCAGCAAATGCCGCGAGATCTGGGGCGATCTCCGCATCGATGGCTACATCGGCGGCAAGCTCGTCATCTCGAAAACTCTCTCCGGCTCAGGCGTTGCCCGCAAATTTGCGCTCGTGCCCGACGATACTTCACTCGTCGCCGACGGAGCCGACTCGACGCGCGTCGTCCTGCGCGTGACAGACGAGTTCGGCGCCATTCAGCCGTTTGTCAACGACGCCGTTCGCCTGGAAATCACCGGACCCGCCGAGATCATTGGCGACAATCCGTTCTCACTCATCGGCGGTACCGGCGCAATCTGGATCAGAGCCTTCGAGATGGCGGGTAAAGTGAAATTGACCGCGATTCATCCCTATCTTGGCGTGCAGCAAATCGAGATCGAAGTCACTCCAGCGCCGCTGGAGTTTGTTTAGTCGCTTTTCCAGTCTCAGTGCAACCGGTACAGATTCGCAGAAATCCGTTCCTCGGTTCTAGATCTCAATCGCCACAACCTCATGATCCAGAACCGACGGCACCGTGAAAGTCAAAGTAGAACCGTCCCCTTCAACCGGAACCGACTTCCCCGCAACGAGCAAAGTCGCTTCCTTTGCTCGCACGCTGTCAGTCACTCGCAGTTTCACCGTCTGCGGACCCACTGCAAAAAACTCGCGATACGGCCCTTTCATCGTCATCGGATTGGTCAGGTTCACCAGGTGCACTGTGATCGATCCGGGGTTACGCCATGCAGTCACGTCGATCACGCCCTGGCCGGCAACCTCAAACACGGGCGCTTCGTTTGTGGCCCACTCGACGGTGTTGCGCATCATTTTCAGGTGATCTTCTGAAAGCACTTCCCAGAAAGTGCGGTCAACGTCGAATGGAAAATAGGCAACGCGCCCTGCCGGTTCGCGTAGGTAGAGGCATGAAATATCTGTCTTCGCAACACGCGGATACACCTTCTCCATCGGCAGATCGGGGTAACTCGGAATCAGCGTGAACGGCGTCTCGGCAAACTTTTCCCGCGGCGTAACTTCAAGCCGCGAAACGCCATTAATCACCCGCGGAGCGTCTTCAAGCCCTGCGAAGAACGATGAGCCTGGCAGCGCCTCGTGCTCCAGGCGAATGTAGGAGTTCAGCATCGGCCCTTCCGATTTTCCCGTCCAGTCCACACCGAAAAGATCGGCCAGCGCAAAGTTTTTGCGACGCACCCCAAGCTCGTCGTACAGGCTCGTTTCATGCGTTGCCACAATGCTTCCGCCCGAGGCAACGAAGGCCCGAAGCTGCTCGCACTGCGCATCGCTCAGCACCGCAATGTTCGGCAGGATCAGCGTCTTGAAGTTCGCGAGCCGCCCGGCATCGAGCAACTTGTCGTGCACCATCTCGAACGGAATGCGCGACTCCACCAACGCCTGGTACCAGCCAAGCCCGTAGTTCTCCACCTTGGCGCGCGCCTGCTCGCCGCCGTAGTACCAGGCCGTTTGCTGCGAGTAAATAACCCCAACGCGCGCAAGCGGCTTTTCGTGGGTCAGATATTTTTCGTTCTTCGCGGTCCACACGAAAATGTCTTCCACGCCGGCAAGCCAGCGCTCATCGTGCAGCGTGCCGGAAAACTTGCTGCACCACGGCCGCATTCCATTTGCAATCGCGTCCAGCACCCATATCCGGATCTCCGCATTGCTGGTTACGCTGTCCTTCCAGCGGTAGCGCTCTTCCAATCCCACGCTGAAGAGCCCGATCACCGGCTTCTGGCCGACAACCGCGCGAAACTCCTTGGCCACCTTTCCAATCAGCCACGGCTCTGCCAGCCCGCTGCGGCCCTGGCGATCGGCCACCAGCAGCGGCGCGCGCCCGGTCAGCGCAAGCGCGTCCATCGTGCTCAGCGCCACGTCGCCGCCGTTGGGCACGCACCACGAGTTCGGATTGATCTCGCGAATCGCGCCGATTCCACACGTCCAGCAGTTCGAGCAGCCGCTCCTGCCGCCAGTGCTGCCAGGCCAGATACACCGGCGCCTTGGCATCCGTAGTCCGCGGCAACTCCAGTCCGGTCGCGGCGCGAAAGTTCTCAACGCAATGGACGCAGTAGCAGATTCCGTTCCCTTCCCAGCGGTTATGGAAAAGCCCGTCCACGCGATAGCGAGTCATGATCTCCTTGTGCACCGCGGTCATGAACTCGAAGTTGTACGGACCGTAGGCACAGGTGAGCCACATCTCTGGCGACGACCAGTGACGCCGCGGTTTCCCTTCCGCATCCACAGCAATCCAGTCAGGATGCGCCTCTTTCGCGTCGTCGTAGGTGGCATGGGGATCGGTGCGTATCAGAATCGTCATGCCTTGCTTGCGGCATCCTGCGATCAACTCTCCCAGAACGTCGCGATCGCCCAGCCACGCGCTGCGATGATGAAACGGAACTTCCGTCGGGTAATAAGCAACGCAGCCTCCACCGCTCAGGCAAGCGCCTTCAGAGTGCGTTCGCCTGCAATAGTCAATCCAGAACGCAGGATCGTAGTGGATCGGGTCGTCTTCAACGAGCGTGAGTTGCATCCAGCGCATCGGCTTGGACGCCCATGCGGGAATCGCATCGGGTGTGAGCGAGGAAACAGCGGCGGGTTGACCAATCAGCGTATTCGGAACTGCCTGCGCAAGTGCGGTGCTGGAACCGGCGCCGGCAGAAATCTCAAGAAATTCGCGACGGGAAAGCGTGAACGGCTTCATGCGCGTAATTGTAAGCGCGGAGCTTAAAATCTGCTTCCGATGCAGCAAGCAACGACCTGCGCCGCATGGGCCAATTGTGCTATACGTTTACCCATGTCCCGCCGCACGCTTTTGTTCGCTTTGTTTTTCGCCGCAGTTCTCTTTGTCGCCACCCCCAACAATGCGCAGACCGTCGCTCCTACGCCGCCGATGGGCTGGAATAGCTGGGACGCTTACGGGTTGACGATTGATGAGGCCGACTTCAAAGCCAACGCCACGGTTCTGGCCGGCATCGAGCGCTACGGCTGGCAGTATGCGGTTATCGACGAAGGCTGGTACATGGCGGACCCTTTCGGCCACACGCTCGATGAAAAAAAATACCTCTGGGATCAAAACGGCCTGCTCATCCCCGTGGCGGACCGCTTTCCCTCGTCGGCAAATGGACAGGGCTTCAAGCCCCTCGCCGACTGGGTTCACGCCCAAGGCCTCAAGTTCGGAATTCACATCGTGCGCGGAATTCCTCGAGGCGTCGTCAAGGAAAACCTGCCCATCGCAGATTCAAACTTCCACGCGGAAGACGCGGCCGACCTCACCACCCCGTGCCCCTGGGACGATGGCAACTGGGGAGTCAAGGACAACGCCGCCGGCCAGGCCTACTACGACTCAATGTTGAAGTTGTATGCAGGCTGGGGCCTGGACTACATCAAGGTCGACTGCATCAGCGATCACCCCTATCGCCCATCTGAAATTCGCCAGATTGCCGAGGCCATCAAGAAGACGGGACGCCCGATCGTGCTGAGCCTTTCACCCGGCCCCACGCAGCTCACGCATGCCGTTGAGGTGGGCAAGTACGCGCAGATGTGGCGCATCACCGACGATCACTGGGACCTATGGACGGCAAATCACAAGCCGGGTGGGAGCGAGTTTCCCTTCGGCATCAAAGAGGAATTCGATCGCATTGCCCAGTGGAATTCGTATGTTACTCCCGGCAACTGGCCGGACGCGGACATGCTGCCCGAGGGCTGGCTTGGGCCGCATCCCGGCCTGGGCGAGGCGAGGCAAACCCGCGAGACGCACGACGAGCAGCAAACTGAGTTCACGCTGTGGGCCATTTCCCGTTCTCCGCTGATTCTCGGCGCCAATCTCACCCGGCTCGACGACTTTACGCGGTCGCTCATCACCAATCAGGCCGTGCTCTTCATGAACCAGAGCCTGACCCTCAGCCATCCGGTCGATCAGACAAGCCTGCCTGCGGGTTTTGAAAATGCCAGGGTGTGGCGCGGCACCGCCGGCTCTATAGGCGCAAGAAATTACGCCGAGTATTTTGCTTTCTTCAATCTCGACGACAAGCCTGCGACGCTCAAGGCCACATGGGCGCAGCTTGGCCTCGACGGCAAAAAGCACCAGGCCCAGAATCTCTGGAGCGATGCCGCTCTCAAGGAGTCAAAAGAAATCAGCGTAACGTTGCCGCCGCACGGCAGCACTGTTTACCAGGTTCGCTAAAAACTTTGAGACCACGCCGCGGAGACAATTTCTTCGCGAGTGGTTTCGCCCGGGTTTTCAACATCGCCATGCCACAATCGGGCCATGGCGCAGAGTTCTCCGGATCGTGCGACACTAGATTGTCCGGGAGATAAGCTTTCCCCTGCGCGCTCTCGGCAGAGGCTTTATATGCCTTTATTGCGTTCCGCTTTTATTGCACTTTCCCGCAATCGCCCTCTGCGCCACTTCTGCGAAAACTCAAGCCTTGGCGTGCGCCTCAGTTCCCGTTTTATTGCGGGAATGGAAATCGCCGACGCCCTGCGCGTGGCCGAGTCCGTCAACCAGCAAGGCATGGCCGTCACGCTCGATTCGCTTGGCGAGAGCGTTACCTCCGAAACCGAGGCGTACCGCGCCGCCGACATTTACCACCAGCTTCTCGACATGATGTCCGCGCGCAAGCTGAATGCCAACATCAGCGTGAAACTCACGCAGATGGGCCTCGAGCTTGATCCTTTGCTGGCCGAGACCATTGCCTGGAAGCTGGCCGAACATGCGCGTGCGACCGACAACTTTCTGCGCATCGACATGGAAGACTCAAAAGTCACGCAGACTACGCTCGACATTGTGCGCCGCATTCACGCGCGGCCCGAGGCACGGGACGCGGTGGGCGTGGTAATTCAAGCGTATCTCTACCGCTCCCAGGCTGACGTCGAACAACTGATCGCCGAAGGCATCCGCATACGGCTCTGCAAGGGTGCGTACAAGGAACCCGCCGAGGTCGCGTTCCCACACAAAGCAGACGTGGACGCGAACTACGTCCGTCTTGGCTGCATGCTTATCGATAGCCCGATCTATCACGGCCTGGCTACGCACGACGAAGCGATGGTTGAAGCCATCAAAGCCCACGCCAATAAGCACGGCATCGAGCCCAGCGGTTTCGAGTTTCAGATGCTCTATGGTGTCCGCCGCGATTTGCAGCGCAAGCTGGTCAAGCAGGGATACAAAGTACGGGTGTATGTGCCGTTTGGAACCGATTGGTACCCGTACTTCATGCGCCGCCTGGCCGAGCGGCCCGCCAACGTAATCTTCCTGGCCAGGAATTTCTTCCGCTCCTGAGGATTCATTCCGTAGCGCCGCCGGAATCGGCAGCCTGCTCCGCGATCGGCATCAATTCTTGAAATCTCCTGGGCAGAGCGCGCCTCTTGAGCAGGAAGTTTCCCAGGCATTTTGTGCAACGCCAGGGGTAATATCCGAAGATCGAACAAATCCGCTGCTTGAGAAAACCTTCGCGCCGGGTCCGCTTCATGTGTTCACTGCCGCACCTGGGACATTGGAATTGCTGTCCCGCTTCTCGATCTGCCTGCGTCACAGTTTTTTCCTGTTGATTTTTGACTTCGTCCGGCAAAACCCACTCCAACACGGTTGGTCTGACTGCGAAGTTCGAAAGGCGCCATCCGCCTAATCGAACTCCGCTTTAGAGCCCGGAAACACGCGGTCTCTTGTCAAAATAATCGCACGCATCTCAGAATCTAAAATCAATCCTACCCAGTTGAGGAGATATTTAGAGCGCACATGACAGAAACTTCATTGGGAGTTATCCGGCGAGTTACCCGCATGTCAAGAGCAGGCCGGAAGAACCTGCTCGCGATTCATCCTCGCAACCGCTGCAACCCAAGCCGCGCCAACTCCGCCACCGCCCTGGCAAGTGTCACCGACCCGTTCAGTGACTCTGGCCGTTCCAACCGAATGCCGACTCCGGCAGCATACTCACGGAACAGAATGTCCACGTCGTAAAGAATCTCAACATGGTCGCAGAGAAATCCTATTGGCTGCAGGACCAGAGCTTTTATGCCCTCCGCCGCGATTCCGTCGAGCGTGCTTTCGACCGATGGGCCAATCCATGGGCCGCCGCTCGCGCCCTGGCTCTGAAAGGCAAACCACCAGCGCGGAATCTCAGGAACCAGCGCGGCAACCATCTCGGCTGTACGCTTGGCGTCCTCTGCATAGGGGTCCACGCCGCTGCCGGGCCACAGACGCGGCTGCCCCTCACTAGCGGTTGGCGTTTGAACCGTCCGGCAGGGAACGCTATGGGCTGTAAACAGTACCGGAACTGGCGCGCCCACCTCTGCACTCAGCCTGCGCAAGACAGGCCTGAGCCGTTCAGCAAAGGCTTGAGCCAGCAGCGGATGCTGCGCCCAACCCGGCGTGAAGTCAATGCGCAGTCCGCCCGCCTCCGCCTCAACAGCGCGCTTGTAAAGCCCCACACTGGTGCGCGAATTCTGCGGAGCCATGCAGATGACCGCGGCCTCTTCCACCCCATCGGCCCGCATCTGCCGCACGACATCTGGGATGTAAGGCCGCCAGTTCCGCATCCCCACATAAACCGTGACAAGCTGCCCACTTTCGGCAAGAACGGCTTCTACCAGCCGCGCCTGCTCCATCGTGATCTCAGTCAGCGGGCTCTTGCCAATCAAGCTATAACGGTGCTGAATCTCTTCAATCACTGTCTGCGGCAACGGCCTGCCGCTCACCACGTTGCGCAGATATTCGGGGATCTGCTCCACGGTCTCCGGTGTTCCGTGGGCCAGCAAAAGGACAGCTTGTTTAGCCATTCGCCTGCTCCAGACGAAACTCCCTCACCATGCGCACGACAGCCTGCACATTCTCAACAGGCGTGGTGGGAACAATGCCATGGCCCAGGTTGAAGATGTGCCCTGGCCGCCCATTCGCGGCCCGCAGAATTTCTTTCACGCGCAACTCCAGAACTTCCAGCGGCGCAAACAGCGTAATCGGATCAAGGTTGCCCTGCACGGCATGTCCGTGCCCCACGGCCTTCCAGCCTTCATCGAGCGGCTGCCGCCAGTCGAGGCCAATCACGTCCGCGCCCGTCGAAGCCATCTCTGTCAGCAGCCCCGCCGTCTCTACGCCGAAGTAGATGACGGGCACGCCCATCGCCTGCACCGAGCGCACCAGCCGTTTTGAAGCGTCAAATGCGTACTCGCGATAATCGGCCAGGCCGAGCGACCCAACCCAACTGTCGAAAATCTGGATCACGTCCGCGCCCGCCTGCACCTGCAACAGGCAGTACGCCTCCAGCACCTTTACCAGCTTGTCCAGCAGCAGCCGCCACGAGAGCGGGTCGCGATACATCATCTGCTTGGTGTGGATGTAATTCTTTGAGCCGCCGCCCTCGATCATGTAGCTGGCCAGCGTATAGGGCGCGCCGCAAAAACCGATAATTCCCAGCCGGTCTTTGAAATGCGAAGCCACCTTTTGAATGGCGCGCGCCACATACGCCAGTTCATCGGCTCTGTCTGTCCTCAGCGCCCGCACATCTTCCGCCGTCCGCACCGGGTGATGAACCACCGGCCCCTCGCCCGCCTGGAATTCGAACGGCAGTCCCATCGGCTCCAGCGGCAGCAGCAGATCGGCAAAGATGATCGCCGCGTCCACGCCCAGTTTTTCCGCGGCGGTAATCGTTACCTCGGCGGCGATTTCCGGCTGCTTGCAGATCTCGACCAGCGTGTGATGCTTGCGCACGTCGCGGTACTCCTGCATATAGCGCCCTGCCTGGCGCAAGAACCAGACGGGCGTGCGGTCAACGGGCTTGCGCAGGCAAGCGCGCACAAAACGGCTGCCATCGAGGATCGTGTCTGTTGGGATGACGAGGCCGGCGTCGGAGCTGGCTGTGGGGTTTGTCTTATCCATGCTTAAGTGATTTTAGCCGGGCCGGGCCAGGTTCTGCCCCGCCGGAGGCCGTTCCACGCGGCTCTCCGATTGACAGGATAAAAATGAGTTCTCTTTTCTTAATAGATGTCCCGCAAACCTGCTAAAGTGATCGCCAGAATTCAAACTCAGGGATAAAGGAGCGCTTCTATGCGTACCACTGCTTTCAGCGGCGTCGCACTGTCACGCCTGAAAGGCACTTGCCTGTCACTCGCAAGTCTCTCTCTCGCGATCTGCGCGTTTGCGTTTCTCCTAACAGGGCCCCTGGTTGTCGCACAGGACAAGAAACAAGCCGCCGTTTTACCCGCCCCGTCCGCAGGCAAAGCAATCGTCTGCATCTACCGCGTAGGCAGGTTTACGGGTTCCTCGTCGCACGATGAGCTCTATATCAACGGTACGCACGTCGGCAAACTCCTCAACGGCGAGTATCTCTTCATGGAGGTGCTCCCAGGGACTGTGATCGTCTCCGGCCTTCCCAAAGAGTATTACGGCAGCATCATCATGTCCGCAGGCGCTGCCCTGAACCAGGCAAGGCAAAAAGAAAACGAGCGCATTCATTTCGATGCTGAAGCCAACAAGACTTACTACCTGAAGTGGACTGCGGGGGCATTCGCAACCGACATCAAAGTCACGCCCCAGGATGCCGGGGAAGGCGCCAGGGAGATGAGCAAACTGCATCTCTCCAAGCCGCCCGATCCCAATGAAGACGCCAAGGAGAAGGCGAACGAAAAGCAGGAACAGAAATAGGTGGACTCAGCCACACCGGCTGACCTTGTAGGTCAGGGCTCTATTCCTGGCAAATCGCCAGCCAATTCAAAACGGGCTTCGCAACTAAGAGCTGTCTTCCGCACCCTTCGCTTTTTTCCTGCCTAATCGCGCTTCCCATCACAACAGCGCACTATCTCCACCGGAAGATCCTGAGCGCCACAGCGAACGGCACCACCAGCCATGCCAACAGAATCGCGAGTGGCGTCAATAAGTGATTCAGCCCCACCCCTTGCAGCATATTCGCGCGCAGTGCCTCATTGGCCGCCGTCAAGGGCAGCGCACGCACAAACGGCTGAATCACCGCCGGGAAGCGCGACGCCGAAAAGAACACCCCCGACAAAATCCACATCGGAAGCATCACCAGGTTCATCAACCCCGATGCAGCTTCCATGGTCCTGGCCCGCGAAGAAATCAGCAAGCCCAGCGCGGAAAACGCCATCGACGTGAGCACGCAAAGAATCGCGAGCTGCCACAGCGACCCGCGAAACGGAACCCCGAACGCCAGTCCCGCGAACCCAAGAAACGCTCCCACCTCAAGCACCAGCATCACCAGCCGCGAAAGCAGAAACGAAGCCAGGTACTGCCAGCGCGGCATGGGCGAAGCCACCATGCGCTTGAGCAGCTTTTTCTGGCGCGCCTCCACAATCGCAAACCCCAGTCCCCAGATCGCCGACCCCATCAGATTCATCCCTAGCAGGCCCGGCACCACAAAGTCGATGTAGCGCGACCCCGTCTCATGGATCAACTCATTCTCGGCATGAACCGCATCCCGTTGACCCGCCGCCGCCTGAACCGCGCGGTCCACGATCATCCGTGCCGTGCGCGCATCCGGATTCGTATCGTCATATTTGTAGGCCACACCTTCCGGTTGCTGACTAGCCAGCAGCAAAATGGCGCCCGTCCGCAATGCCCTTCCCCCGGTCGTCTCATCCATCTCTGTCGCCTTCAACCCTGGGTCCGCCGCCAGCGCCTGTATCAGTTGCGGCGTCGTCGCCCCCACCGGCAACACGTCGGCAGGCCGATTGCGGAACGCAATCCCCAACCCCGCGGCCAGCAGAATCGGAAAAATGAATATCCAGAAAATCGCCTCCGGCTCACGCGACAAAAGCCGAAACCGCGCCATCGTCAATTGGTACAGGCTGCTCAGCTCCAGCTTATTCATCGCGCAGGTTCCTCCCCGTCAGGCGCACAAATACATCCTCAAGCGTCGCCGAGTGGGTGCGGAATTCGCTCATGTGTAACCCCTCGGCCGCCAACGCCGCAAAAATCCGCGGCACAGTGGTGTGCAACTCGCTCACCGAGAGCTGATGCAGCCCCGCGTCCACGCGATGCGACTGCACCCCCGCAATCGCCGTCAACTGCGCCGCATCGACCACGCCCCGAACAGGCTCGCTGCTTCCAGGCGCGCTATGTGTCACGGCAAATTCCACAATGTCCTCGCCGCCCACCGTCGCAATCAGTTGCTGCGGCGTCCCAAGCGCAATCACCCGCCCATGATCCATAATGGCCACGCGATCGCACAGCCGCTCCGCTTCTTCCATATAGTGCGTCGTCAAAATGATCGTGCGCCCGGCCTGCTTCAACTCGTCCACCAGGTCCCACAGATGCCGCCGCGCCTGCGGATCGAGCCCCGTCGTCGGCTCATCCAGAAACAGCAACTCCGGATCGCCCACCAGCGCCGTCGCCATCGCCAGCCGCTGCTTTTGTCCACCCGAGAGGCCACCCACGCGCGACTTCCGCTTCTCTTCCAACTGCGCCGTCTGAATCGACTCCTCCACCGAAATACCGCGCCGGTAGAAACTCCTGAACAGCTTGAGCGTCTCCTCCACCGTGAGCTTGTCAGGAAACTGCGTCTCCTGCAGTTGAATCCCGATCCGCTGCCTCAGCTCGCCTGCGCCAGTCTTCCAGTTCAACCCCAGCAGCTCGACTGTCCCTTCGTCCGCAGCGGTCAGCCCCTCGCAAATTTCAATGGTGGTGGTCTTCCCTGCCCCGTTCGGCCCCAGCAGCCCAAAGCATTCGCCACGAAGGACTTCCAGGTCAAGCCCATCCACCGCCTGCACGTCCGCGAAGGCCTTCCGCAGCCCGTGGATTCGCAGAGGCGGGCTTGCCTTCAAATCCGTTTTTAATTCGCCGGATCGATCAGTCATCGCACCAGATTACCGTACTTTTGTTATCGCACGTGCAAGGTTTGCAACCTCGGAAACACGCCCGCAGTTCTCGAAAAAGGTAAAATAAAACCATGGCGGAGATTCAACGCAGGAAAACACCAACGGTCAAAATCGGGCAGGTTCGCGTCGGATGGGAAGTCCCGGTCGTTGTCCAGTCCATGACCAACACCGACACAGCCGATATCCCCGGCACCATCGAACAGGTCGCAGCCCTTGCGCTCTCGGGTTCTGAGATCGTGCGCGTCACGGTCAACAACGAAGAAGCCGCCGCCGCCGTCCCTGCAATTGTTGAAGGCCTCGACAAGCGCGGCATCACCGTCCCCATCGTCGGCGACTTCCACTACAACGGCCACCTGCTACTCAAAAAGTATCCCGCCACCGCGCGCGCTCTTGCCAAGTACCGCATCAATCCAGGCAATGCGTCTATCGGCAAAAAAGACAACGACAATTTCCAGGTGATGGTGGAGTGCGCGGCAGAAAACCAGAAGCCTGTCCGCATCGGCGTCAACTGGGGTTCGCTCGATCAGTCCCTGCTCACACGCATGATGGACGAGAACAGCAAGAAGGCCAATCCCGACCCCGCGCGCGACGTCATGATGGAAGCCATGGTTGTGAGCGCCCTCGACTCCGCCGAAGCCGCCGAGCGCTTCGGCCTGCGCAAAGACCAGATAATTCTCTCCGCCAAGGTGAGCGGCGTCCGCGACCTGGTGGATGTGTACACCAACCTCGCCGCACGATGCGACTACGCATTGCACCTCGGCCTCACGGAAGCGGGCATGGGCTCCAAGGGCTTGATCGCCTCAACCGCAGGCCTGGCCCCGCTGCTGCTCGCCGGCATTGGCGACACAATTCGCGTCAGCCTGACGCCCAAGCCCGGCGGCGACCGCACGGAAGAAGTGCAGGCCGCGCAGCAGATCCTGCAATCGCTCGGAATCCGCAGCTTCATGCCCCAGGTCACAAGCTGCCCCGGCTGCGGCCGCACGACAAGCACTTATTTTCAGGAACTCGCCGAGCAGATCCAGAGCTACCTGCGCACCTCAATGCCCGAGTGGCGCAAAAAGTATCCCGGCGTTGAAGAGCTCAAGCTGGCCGTCATGGGCTGTGTCGTCAACGGCCCCGGCGAATCGAAGCACGCCAACCTCGGCATCAGTCTTCCCGGCACGTTTGAGGAACCCAAAGCCCCCGTCTACATCGACGGCAAGCTTGCAACAACTCTCCGCGGCGACACCATCGTGGCTGAATTCAAAGAGATCCTCGATCGCTATGTGGAAAGCCACTATGGCCATGGGGCCAAGAACGAAGAATTGGTGGGGGCGCGGTAAGGACCAGCTATGGCTGGAGGAACGGATTCACAATTGTGAGGCCGCCGATCTTCTCTCCGTGTTGCATATTCTCTGTGAATACCGTCTTGCATCCTGCCTGCTGGGCGGCAGCCAAGATCAACGAGTCATAGATCCGATACCCGTGGAGCCTCGAAATCTCAATTGCGGTCGTGTGTGTTTCAACAGTTAATGGGACCGCTCGGCCACAGAGCGCATTGACCACTTCGAGATATTGCTGGACTGCGTCCCATCCTTTTTTGAATTTGCCTGATGCAACATCGGCAAACTCATTCAAGACCTGAACGCTCACCACTCCGCCGAGGCTCAACGTCTTCTCGGCGATCTCGCTCCGTCGATCGAGTTTGGAACCTGCACGCACGGTAAGCGCGTAAATCAATATATTTGTGTCAAAAAACGCGCTAGCGGTCATAGATTTCGTCGCGGTTGAACACGTAATCGGCGGGAACAGCAAACCGCAGCTTGCGCATTTTTTCAATCGCTGCTTCACGCCTGCGATCGCGCGTGACCTCAAACGAATGCTCCCCTGTCACTTTGATCTCGACTTCCTGATCCGGAGAAAACCCTAACTTCGCAACCACATTGGCTGGAATACGAATCGCCACGCTGTTTCCCCACTTCGCCAATTTCATGACCAACCTTCGTATATACGTTTATATTGTATATCATTTTCAGAACCATATCATTCCTTTCCCGCCGATTTCGCGTTACCCTTGCAGCAACTTCCCAAGAGGACTTTCTTATGCCCCTGCGCCGCACGTCGCACTGCCGGTTCCGCTGGTTCGTCGTGTTTGCGTTCGCCGCGCCCTCGCTCGCCTTTGCCGGCGGCCAAAAGCCATGCGTCTCCGCCGACGAAGCCTCCAAGCTAATCAACAAAGACGTCTGCATCTCGGCGCACATCTACGACGTGGTCGAGCTGCCCAACGGGACCCGCTTCCTCGACGTATGCACCCCCGAAACGCCAGACGATCACTGCCGGTTCACGATCGTCAGCCTTTGGGAGGACCACGGCGAAGTGGGCGAACTCCGCAAGTACAAAGACATGGATGTGCGCGTCCGCGGCCTCGTTCAGCCCATGCACGGGCGCGCGGGCATGTACTTGAGCCATGTTCGCCAATTCTACGGAGGCCCACCCAAATTCAAGCCCAACCCGAAGCTGATCCGCGGCTTTGGCGCTGAACAGAGCCGCCCTCCCGTGAGCGATCCCAACCTCCGCTCGCAGGGCAGCCGCCGCGCCTTTATGAACACGCGCGACCAGGAATCGCGTCGATAAAAGGAACCGCGGATCCCGAGCCCCTCCTCACCAATATCGCCCGGAGTTCCTGCGCAGTTCATCCAGCCGATAGCGTGTCCCGCGCCAATCCACTCCATTCCGCTTGAGCGCCAGCAGCATCGAACGCAAGCCCGCATAGAGCACCAACGCCACAGCCGGAGCAAAGAACATGGCCAGCCAAGGCGAGGCTTGTGTCACCCGGCGATTGGCCCAATACGTAATTGCGATCGCGCCATACGTCAGAAATCCCGCCGCCAGTGCCCATCCGCCGGCAGCAATCGCCAACAGCGGCAACATGATCTGGACGGCCAGTCCCAAACCGGCCAAAAGCGAGAGCCCAATGCGAAAGCGAAAGGCGGCAAAGCCGTTCTTCTCCGCCAGGTGAACAACGCCCAGAGCCCCCTGGAGCCAGCGGATGTTCACAAGGCCGGGGCCGACCGAAACCCGTTGCCTGTAGCCTCCGCGCTTGACCAGCCACCCGAGGCGCAGGTCGTCCAGTACCTCCATCCGCAGACCATCAAAGCCGCCCAGCTTGTCGTACACATCGCGGCGAATCAGGTTGAAGCCGCCCACGCCAATGAAGTCGCGCGCCCGCGGGTCCGCGACCTTCCATAATCGAATCGTCCATTGCCCTACGACATTCAAGGCCGCCAGTACCGCAGCTTCACTTTGTGTCTTCACAACTACCGTCGGCACTAGAACCAGGTGGTCGGCCTTTTCGGCAATCGCATGACGAAGAGCCAGTTCGAGCGCTCGCGGTTCAAAGATTACGTCGCCATCGGTAAACAGCAGCCACGGCGATCGGGCCATCCACGCCCCCATAGCCATCGCATGAGGCTTGCCGAGCCATCCCGCCGGAAGTTCACTTACATGCACAACCTGCAAACTGTGCGGACCGCCTGACTTTGGAGCCTTGGCCGCAACCTCATCCATCAGCTCACCGGTTCGATCAGTAGACCTGTCGTCGACGGCAATCACTTCAACCCGCACGCCTGTCGAAGCAAGCAACGAACCGAGCGTCGCCTGAATGGATTTCTCTTCATTGCAAGCCGGGACCACAATCGTCAGGTCGGGATAATCGTCAGCCGTGAGAGCTGGCAGCGAGCCAGGGTCGATCGAGGTCAGGTCCGGCAGAGTCGCCATTCCGCGCATCGCCGCGCCAGCGTGCCAAAGCCAGGCAAGCGCCAGAACCCAGCTCGAACCAATGAGTATCTGTGCCGCCAGTTGCGACAGTTCCATGCTGCCAGTATCGCCGACTGGGCATGGCTCCAGACGACACTAGAGCGGCCAGTTTGGCCAGATCAATCTGCCGGGATTGGTTGTTGATCCAGTGGAGGCGCGCACCGAACGCCGGCCCGCAAAATCAGCGCCGAGATCACGAGGAAGACCAGCGTAGCGCCTAACCCGATGCTCAGATTGGTGTGATCGGAGATGGCCCCAATAATCTGCGGAGAGAATGTGTCGCCGAAAAAGTGAATGCAGAACAGGTTGATGGAAATGGCCGTTGCCCGGACCGGCGCGGAGACCGAATTGACGATCGCCGTATTCAGGGGTCCGGTGTTGAGGAACAGGAAAAACTCCGCCGCAAACAGCGACGGAATGGCCCATGTGTGCGGCCCGAAGAAAAGCAGCAAGCCGCACGGCAGGGTCAGCACGACGCTCCAGAACGAGAGCAGGTAAAGTGCGCGATAGTTGGTGCGGAGCCAGACTTGCGCAATCCATCCGCCGGTCAGCGTTCCGGCAATGCCGTCGACCACCGTAATCGCGCCCACCGTCAGGCTCGAGTTCGCCACAGACAGCCCGGCAACGCGATGCAGAAAGGTCGGTACCCAGGCCGAAATTCCGCCCATTGCAAAGGTCAGCGTCGCCAGACCCATGGTCGCTGTCAGGAATGCCGGATTACGAAAAAGTCCGATCACCGTAGCACGATCCGCCGTCGCGCGCACATGGTCTGAAGAACCCCGCACCGGCTCGCGGCCAAAGCCCGCATAGAGCGCCGCGATCACCAGGCCGGGAATTGCGCAGACAAAAAACGGCGTCCGCCAGCCCCAATTCGAGCCCATCTCCCCGCCCGCGAGGTAGCCCAGGGCAGCCCCTACAGGAATTGCGAGATAGAAGATTGAAAGTATCTTGGTGCGATCGCGTTCCGGATAGAAATCGGCCAGCACAGACGGCGCAAAAATGCTGAACGTCGCCTCGCCAATACCCACAAATCCCTGCCGCATGTAGAAGGTCCAGTAGCTGTGCACCCAGACGGTTCCCAGCGTCGCCAGGCTCCACAGGATCGCCCCTGCAATGATCAACGGCTTTCGGCTGACGCGGTCGCCGAGCCAGCCCGTCAGCGGCGCAGCCAGCATGTAGACAAAAAACATAGCCGTCGTCAGCGCCCCCATCTGCTGATCGGTGGCGTGGAATTCGTGCTGGATCAGAGGCTGTGCGCCGGGCAGAATGTATCGGTCGATGTAATTGAGCAGGTTGAGCCCGATGAGCAGCAGAAACGTGCCCAGTGCGGGATTGAAACGTATGCGCTGGGATGGGGTTGCGTCGAGCACGCTGGGCTTGTCCTCACTCATTCTGGCGAGAGGTACAACGAATATCACAGCGAGCCACGTCCGGCCCACCGCCTTTGCACCTATTGCGAAACCCGCTGGCTGCGGAGTCCTTTCGAGATGGGTCGATCGCAGGGGCTGAAGCCCTCGTTGATTTTGTGTTGGTTACGGCCCGGCTGAAGCCGTGCCCTTATTACAAAGCATGGCTTAAGCGGGGTTTCGTAACAATCTGCCTTTACGCTGGATTACGGCTTTGGTCTCGGCCAGCGTGCTTCAACTGTTGTCCCGATGCCCCCGCGCGGCCTGAACTCCCCGCGCACCACAGCCCACACCGGGTTGCAGGCCTTCACCACGTCCTCCAGAACCTGGTTCACAATGTTTTCCTGAAAAATCCCCAGGTTCCGATAGCAGAACAGGTACTCTTTGAGCGACTTCAACTCCAGGCAAGACTCCCTCGGCATGTAGCGGATGGTGAGAACGCCGAAGTCCGGCAGCCCCGTCTTGGGGCACACCGAGGTCAACTCCGGGTCGTCGATCAGAATCTCATAGCCGGGAAACTGGTTTTGCCAGGTCTCAATCGGAGGGAAGGCGAAATCAAGGCCAGCCTTGGCGTGTTCGTCGGTGTAACGAGCCGGATTGCGGGTACCAGAGTCCATAAAAACCATTGTACGAGTCACCAGCTCGGTCCCGAGGGCTGAGATTCATGCTTTTTTCTGCTTCTTCTGGGCCCGTTTTTGAGTCCTATATACTGACTCTGGTTAGATAAATGGCTGAAGACAGAAAGAAATCGGACAACGTCAGGCTCTGGCTTTGGAGAAGCCTGGCGGTGGTTCTCATCCTGGTATTCTTCCTCACGCGCTACCTGCTTCGAGACGAGCTGACCGTACGCGAGTCGCGCGTAGATCGTGAAGTGCTGTTGAACACGATAAGCACCAATGGCAAGGTTGAGCCGGAGGTGAACTACCAGTTTTACAGCCCGTCGTCGACCACCGTGAGAGCGGTCTATGTCCAGGCCGGCGACAAAGTGCCGGCTGGAAAGCTGCTGATGGTTCTGGACGACACCGACGCGCGGGTTCGCGAAGCCACGGCGGAAAGCGGCGTGAAGGCTGCGCAGGCCTCATTGGACGCGGCCACCCACAACGGCACCCAGGAACAGCGGCAGATGGCTGCCGGAGACATTGCCCGGCTGCGCCTGGAGCGCGATCAGGCGCAGCACGATCTGGACGCGCTCACCAAGCTCAATGCGACCGGCGCAGCCTCTGCCAGCGAGGTCAGTGCTGCGCGGCAGCGCCTGGAAACTGGGGTAGCCAGCCTGCAGGCCGCCGAGCAGAGTGCAAACGACCGTTATTCGTCGGCCGAAATTGCCCGGGCCCAGGCCGCCCTGGCCGAGGCCGAGGCAGGCCTTGCGGCAGCCAAGAAGGCCGTGGACGAGTCGGCGATCCGCGCCCCCGTCGCCGGAACTGTTTACAGCGTGGATGCCGCGAACACGGAATATGCCGAGCAAGGCAAGCTTTTGATGCAAATGGCAGACCTGACCAAGGAGCGCGTGCGCGCCTATTTTGACGAACCCGACATCGGCCACCTGCAAGCTGGCCAGAAGATCGTGATCAAATGGGACGCCAAGCCCGGCCAGGAGTGGAGTGGACACATCGAGCTCGCGCCGGTCACCGTTATCACCTACGGGACGCGGAATGTCGGAGTGGTCCTGGTCGGAATCGACGGCGGCGATAGCGGTTTGCTCCCCGATACCAATGTCAACGTCACCGTAACGACCTCCAGCGAGCCGGATGCCCTGAGCATTCCCCGCGAGGCGCTTTACTCCACCAATGGAAAGCCATACGTCTTCAAAGTGGTAGACGGCAAGAAACTCGTTCGGACACAAGTTGTCACCAGCATTACCAACCTTACGAGGGTAGCAATCATAAGCGGCTTGAACGAGGGAGATTGGGTGGCCACTGGGACGCTCAGTGGACAGCCCCTGCAGGTAGACGTTCCCGTCAAGGTTGTGCGGTGAAGCTTCCAGTCGCGGCGGCATTCCGCGCAGCATCGGGTCGAGTTGTTTTTGGGTTGCTGGCATTTTCGGCTTGCGTGCCGGCCTTTGCGCAGGGTGCATCCGCCGCCCGGACGCTGGCCCAGATCAACCAGGCTTTGCAGGCAGGCGAGTCGGACAAGGCGCTGGGGCTTATTGCTTCTCTTCCCCAGGGCGGCGCGCAGTTGGCAGAAGCCCAGAATCTCGAGTGCCGGGTGCGCTACACGCTTCAGCAGTGGGATGCGGCAGTGGGAGAGTGCGAAAAGGCGGTGCAGCTCGATGGCCAGAACTCGAATTTCCACCTGTGGCTGGGCCGCGCGCTCGGAGAAAAGGCGGATCGGGCTTCGTTTATGACTGCATTTTCGCTAGGTAAACGAGTGCGTGTTGAGTTTGAAGCAGCTGTGAAACTTGATCCGCGCAATGCCGAAGCGCTTTCCGACGTGGGCGACTTTTACAAAGAGGCGCCCGGGATCGTCGGCGGCGGCATGGACAAGGCTGAGGCAATCGCTGCCCAGCTCGACAAGATCGATGCGGCGCGTGCCCACCAGTTGCGCGCCCGCATTGCAGAAGCCCAAAAGGACTATGGTACTGCGGAGCGGGAGTTTAAGCAGGCCATTTCAACTGCCGCGCATCCCGCCGATGATTGGACAACGCTGGCGAGCTTTTATCGGCGCAGGCAACGCTGGCAGGATCTCGAGGCGGCGATTCACAACGGCGTTATCGCGGCCGAAAAAGAGAAGCACCCAGGCGTCGCGCTTTATGACGCAGCGGGCGTCCTTACAGAGGCCAACCGCGATCCAGCCTTGGCTGCAAAACTGCTTGAGGAGTATTTGGCCGGCAACGCAAAATCGGAAGAGGCGCCTGCATTTGAAGCGCATCTGCGGCTGGCGCGTCTGAAGAAGCAACTCGGCGATACGGCGGGCGCGCAACGCGAGGTGGCTGCCGCGCTCGAGTTGGCGCACGACTACAAGCCCGCACTGGATTTCAGGCCTTGATGAACTGCATAGTAAATCGACATAAACGGAGATCGATGAGGATCGAGCAATTGAAGACAGGGAACAATGCGCGCACTACCAGTAGGCCAATGCCACGGACCCCAAAGGCCGCGCGCTGGGCCTTGATCCTGCTGCCGACTCTTTTATGCGCGCCTCTATCTGCCCAGGTTTCACTGCGCACCATTGTGGAGATGGCGCAGCAAAACAGCAGCGGCGTGCGGCTCGCCGATGCCGATATTAAAAAAGCGCAAGCCGCTCTCGCGCAGACTGAGGACGCCTACATACCGAACTTCGTCATCGGCTCCCAGATCGGCTACTCTCACGGCTTCCCCACCGGCCAGCCCTCAGTCGGCAGCGCCTCCATGCAGTCGCTTGTGATGAGCTACTCCCAGCGCCAATACACCAAGGCTGCCCGCGCCGGCGTTGAAGCCGCCAACCTGGCCCTTAAGGATGCACAAGAGCAGGTGGCTCTCGACGCCTCTACCACCTACATCGAACTCGACTCGGTCAACGCCGAACTCGCCGCGGCCCGGCAGCAGCAGTCTCTCGCCGCCGACCTGATTCGCATTGAGGAGCAAAGAGCCGAGGCCGGCGTCGACTCCAATCTCGACCTTTTGCAGGCCCGCCTCAAGGGCGCCCAGATTACGCTCCAAACCCGCCACCTTGAAACGCGGGCTGCCACGCTGGCCAAGCAACTTGCCGTCTTCACCGGCCTGCCCGTGGCCTCCATCCTCACTGACCACACCAGCATCCCCGAGATACCCGCTGTCACGGCAGATCAAGCGCCGCGCACCCTTCCAGGCATCGAATCCTCTGCTGCGCTCGCGCGCTCCAAGCAAATTGAAGCCCACGGTGACGACCTCGCATGGCGCCGTCCGCAGATTGGCTTCGGAGCCGTGTACAACTATGACTCCAACGAGCTGAACAGCTACAGCACCTACTACCAGAACTTCACGCCCAACAACGTAAGCTTCGGCATTCAGATCTCGATCCCCTTCTTCGACTTTTCCCTTCGCGCTAAAGCCAAGGTCTCCGCGGCCGAGGCCCTGCGCGCCAAAGTCGAAGCCGAGCAGGCACAGCACCAGAACGACGTTCAAATCGCCACCCTCACCAGCAGCCTGCGCGAATTGGATTCACAAGCAGAGATCGCTGGCCTGAAGCAGCAGATTGCCGAAGAACAATTGAAGAGCGTGATGACGCAACTGGAGCTCGGCAACGGATCCTCTTCCGGAAGCAATGCTCAACCGCAGTTAACGCCCAAAGCCGAGCAACTGGCGCGCATTGACGAGCGGCAGGATTTTGAAGACGCTATCGATGCTGGACTCGACCTGAGCAAGGCACGCCTCAACCTGCTCCATGCCCTCGGCCACATGGACGATTGGCTCAACGAACTGCACGGCAAGTAGGCCCAATCGCCGATCGGCGCGCAATCTCATAGTTGGCAAAAATCGAGGCAGCTGCCCATCAACCCCGCTAACCCGAGTGGAATCAACACGTTTACTAGCCTGCGACCCCCGCCAGATAAACCCAGGGAAATCGGCCCAAAAATCGCCCCAATGTTAGAATGAAAGAGATGCCTATGCCTCTGAAAACACTTCTCCTGAACCCGCCCTCGTTTGAAAACTTCGACGGAGGCGCAAGTTCGCGCTGGCCCGCAACCCGCGAAATCGAGTCCTACTGGTACCCTGTCTGGCTCACCTATCCCGCCGGACTCCTGGAAGGCTCGCGCGTGCTCGATGCTCCTCCGCACCACGTCTCCGCGGAAGAGACCATCAAGATCTGCAAGGACTATGAGTTCCTTGTGCTCTTCACCTCGACGGTCGGCTGGGAGGGCGATCAGCGCCTCGCCGAAGCGATCAAAGCCGCCAACCCCTCCATTCGCATCTGCTTCGTCGGACCGCCGGTGACCACCGATCCCGACCGCGCTCTGAACGAGTGCTCGGCGCTCGACTTCATCTGCCGCCGCGAATTCGATTTCTCTGTCGTCGAGTTTGCCCAAGGCAAGCCGCTCAACGAGATTCTCGGCATCAGCTACAAGAAAGACGGCAAGGTCCTCCACAATCCCGACCGTCCGCAGATCGAAGACCTGGATGCGATGCCCTGGGCCACCAAAATCTACAAGCGCGACATGGACGTGACGCGCTACAACGTGCCCTTCCTGCTCCATCCCTACATCGCGCTCTACTCCACGCGCGGCTGCCCGGCGCAGTGCACCTTCTGCCTGTGGCCTCAGACGCTCAGCGGCCATGCCTGGCGCAAGCGCTCCTCTGACGACGTTGCCGCCGAAATGAAATGGGCCAAGGAGAATTTCCCCGACGTCAAGGAGTTCTTCTTCGACGACGACACCTTCAACATCCAGAAGGCGCGCACCATCGAGCTCTGCGAAAAGTTGAAGCCCCTCGGTCTCACCTGGAGCTGCACCTCGCGCGTCACCACGGACTACGACACGCTCAAGGCCATGCGCGAAGCCGGCTGTCGCCTGCTCATCGTTGGCTTCGAGTCCGGCGATCCGCAGATCCTCAAGAACATCAAGAAGGGCGCCACCGTCGAACGCGCGCGCCAGTTCGCCAAGGACTGCCACAGCCTCGGACTCACCATTCATGCCGACTTCATTCTCGGCCTGCCCGGCGAGACCAAGGAATCCATTCGCAACACCATCAACTTTGCCAAGACGCTCGATTGCGAAACCATCCAGGTCAGCGTTGCCCATGCCTATCCGGGCACAGAGTTCTACGACTACGCCGCAAAGAATGGCTTCATCACCAACGAGAAGATGGAAGACGGCGGCGGCCACCAGATGGCGCACATCGAGTATCCCGGCCTGCCCACCGACTACGTCATGGAAATGGTGCACAAGTTTTACGACGAGTATTACTTCCGTCCCAAGGCTGCTTTCCGCGTGGTTTGGAAGGCAATCATGAACCGCGACATCCCTCGGCTTTATGTCGAGGCCAAGTCGTTTATGAAGCTCAGGGCGCAGCGGAACAAGGCTTACAAGCTTGCGCGCAACCAGAAAGCCGGACCATCGACCCCGGTAAGCGCCGGCGCATAGCCACACCCGATTGCATCTCCGGGAAACTGGGTGCCCCATTCATGCCGCGTACTTTGCGGCATGAATGGGATAACAAAAATCCAACTTACCTTGATCCGGGGACCGTCCCAAACTCCATCGCCATCCTGTGAGTTTGGACCAAGACCACTAAATGGCTCATCACAATCTCTTGCCGCGGCAATACCTGATCCTGGGACTGGTCGCCGTGTGCGCTCCTCTCGGCGACACCTGCCTTTCGCGTGGCATGACGCAACTGCCGGCCATCACGCTTGCGCATCCCGCCACGCTCATCGCCGCTGTCTTCACGCCCTGGATCGCCGTCGGCATTGCCTTGCTCATCGGTTTCTTCGCCAGCTACCTCACCGCCCTCTCCTGGGCCGATCTCACTTTCGTCCTTCCGGCTACGGCCTTCGGCAACGTAATCGTCGCGCTGCTCTCGCGCTTCTGGCTTCACGAGGCAATCTCGCTGGAGCGCTGGACCGGCATCGTCCTGATTACCGTAGGCGTTGGTTTCGTCGCGAACGGACCATCGCTCACTGAGAGACCCTCAGCCGCCGAAGCATTACCTGCAATCCCCGAGCAGGCTCAGGAGGAACAGATACGATGACCATCCCCGTTTCCTCAGTTGGCTTCTGGCCCGCCACTGCGATGATCGCGGCGATTGTTCTGTTGTCGACCACAGGCGAAGTGCTCACCGCCGCCGCCATGAAATCCATCGGCGACCTCGACGACATCCGCGCCCACTCCGGAATGAAAGGCGCCATCCTCGCCGTCGTCACCTGCCCGCTCTTCTTTGCCGGCGTCGGCTTTCTGGCCTTCGCCTTCTTCTCGCTGCTCTTCGCCCTGAATCACCTGAACCTGAGCCTTGTTGCTCCCGCATCCGCCTCGCTCACCCTGGTCACCAACGCAGTCGCAGGCAAACTCTTCCTCAAAGAAAACGTCGATCGCCGCCGCTGGACCTCCGCAGTCCTGGTTTGCATCGGCGTCTATCTGCTCGCCCACTGATGAGTGCGTTTCTCTTCGTCTACGGAACCCTGCTGCCCGCGCACGCCCCCGCGGAGATCGCACACGCGGTTTCCAAGCTCCGTCCAATCGGCGAAGGATTCGTCAACGGCGTTCTTTATGATCTGGGTGAATATCCAGGCGTTGTGCTCGATCCATCTTCGCAGCACCGCAGAGCCGGGACTGTATTCCAACTTCCCGATGACCCAAGTATCCTGCGTACACTCGATGCCTATGAGGAATTCGATCCCGATGCGCCCGGCAGCAGCCTCTTCCTCCGCGTCCTGCATCCGGTTGCTCTCGCCAAAGGCGGCACGCTGCAATGCTGGATCTACGTCTACAATCGAGACCCGGGTTCCGCACCCATCTTTCCCGATGGGAAGTTTCAGTAAATCGAGAAAACGAACTCAACCAAGGAACCGCATCAGCCCCTCAGGCTTCAGATCTGGCTCAAGGAACTTCCGCGGCTCCGCGATCGCCGCCAAAAGCGCCTCCGCCGCCAGATGTCCTGACCGCGCCGCGCTCTCCATCGTCGACGGCCATCCTGTAGCCGTCCAGTCCCCAGCAAGAAAGCAATGCGGCCACGGAGAAACCGCCGTCGGTCGAGCAGCATCAATCCCCGGCGGCACGCCAAACGTGGCGCGCACCTCTTTCACCAGCGCAACCTTCTCCAGCTTCGCCTCTTTGACGAGCGGGAAAAACTCCGCCAACTCCGTCAGCGCTTGCTTGATCGCCTCATCTCTCGGAAGCGCCGCAAACGCCCGCGTCGCGCTCACCACGAGCTCGATATAGTGCCCGCCGCGTCCCGCCTGCAACCGCGACTGGTTATACATCCAGTGAATCTCGCGGTCCAGGAGCACCGCATGATCCAACTCGGTAATCTCACGGTCGAACCACAAGTGCACGCTACAAATTGGCCAATGTTCATGCTGCTCAATCTTCGCGGCGAGTTCCTGCGCTCCCTCCGTTGCCGGCATCTGCTGCAACAACTGAGCCGTCGCCTCAAATGGAAGCGCCACCACCAGAAAATCGGAAGTCAGTTCCCCTCCCCTCGCCCGAATCGTCCACTGCGCGCTCTCCGCATCCCATGATGCGCCCTCAATAAATGTATTGAGCTGAACGCTGCCGCCGCGCCGCTCTACAAACGGAGCCACGCCCGCATACAACTCGCTCAGCGGCACCGTACTCATGCCCATGCTGCCCGCATATGCCGAGTTCATGAACAGTTCGCGAATCACCTTGGCCGCATAAGGCATCGCAATCGAATCGATATCGGCGTTAAGCGCACTCGCAATCACCAGCCGCCAGAAGCGTTCCAGCGCTCCCTGCGTCTGCCCGTGGCGCTTGAGCCAGGCGCCCAGCGACTCCCTGGAATAAGCAGGCACCGGCCGCGCCAGCGCAGCGAATGCCCGCGCCAGCGCAAGCTTGTCGGCAAGCGAGAAAGCATGTGCCGATAAAAGTTTGGGCAACCCATGCAGCGGCGCAGGCAACTCCCATGAGCCAAGTTTCGAGGGCCCAAGCTGCGACCGCCGTCCCCCCGGCTCAATCATCGTCATCTCGCTTGTCCAGTAAATGTGATCCGCAACGCCGATGCGCTTGTAGAAGCCAACCAGGTTAGTGCAGCACCCAAACAGCACATGCTGGCAGTTGTCGATCACCTCATTCACGCCCGGATGCAGATACGAGCTGGCCCGTCCGCCCAGGTACCCGCGCCGCTCCAAAAGCTCGACGCGCAGCCCGGCCTCTGCCAGCGCGCAAGCCGCGCTCATGCCGGCCACACCGCCGCCAATAACGGTGACAGTCTTCGGAGCATTGCCTGGCGATTGAATCAATGCGTACCTTCCATCAAAAAAGATATGGCCATTGCTTAATGGTACGGGTTTCCGCCCGAACTGAAGCAGCAAACTTGAACGCTGGGTTAGACAGCCCGCGGAAAAACACTGACGTCCGAGGTTGCGTATCCCTATCGAAGAGTTTTTGGCAGTTTGCGTCTATTCCGCCTAAGGCAATGACGACTTTTAGCGGAAAGAACGAAGCCGCGGGAGCCAGCGCAACCCGAATAATCTGGACTTATCAGCGCGTAGCGGGGGCCGGAATCCGTAGCGAGACGCGCGTTCCACGCCCAGGTTGGCTGGCAATCTCCGCGCCGCCGCCGTAAAGCATGAAGATGCTTTGAACGATTGCCAGACACTGCCCTGTACCACCCGATGTCTTGGAGCGTGATTGATCGACGCAAAAGAAGCGATGGAAAGCCCTGGGCAGCGCTTCGGCAGGAATGCCGGCTCCGGTGTCGGAGACGTCTATATGAATCGTGGCCGCCTCGCTCGTGGCCGCCATCGTCACGGTTCCTCCCGGAGGAGTGAGAGAAACGCCCGGAACCGAATCTGGGCGCTGTGTGCCGCTGTTCCCATCCGGCGCGCTGTAGCTGCTGGGCATCAGCACATTGACCCGGAATCCGGAGCGAGCCAGTGGGGTCGCGGTCAATTCCAACTTGTCCGCGATGGCGCTCACAATTCCGCGCTGATTCAGCATCGGCTTGCCCATGCCGAACAGAAGCTGCTTGGCCGCAACGCCATTGACCACATGGCGAGCGTCCCAGGCGCCGCTGGCGCGATCGCAGGTCAAGCACGTTGCGTTCTGCGGCAACACCTCGTCCCCGTCGCCGCTGCGGTTGGAGCCGTCGTCGATCTCGTGCGATCACATGTAATTGGCATTCACCAGCAGGCCGTGGGAGAACGATCGCCGCATTCCCACGGAGAGACCGTTATACGCGCTCATGCAGATGGAGCCCCTCCAGCCGATGGATGAGCCAGAACCATGGCCTACTTGCATCGAGAGCATGGGTCCGGCATACAATGGTCGAATTGCGAGTCCAACCTATCCGCGCGGAATCCGGGCCGCATGACCCGGTTGTCGTCATGGCCAACCGGGTACCTCCGGTCATGCTCGGTGTGTGCTTGCTGCTTTTGCTGGCCTTTTGTACGGCGACAGTCTTTGTACCGGACGCCTGGGCGCTTCAGTCCTTTCAGATAGGCATCTTCGTCCTACTGGTTGTTTATTTTGTGGCGGGAGCTCGGAGTGGAAAAAGCCCCTTCACCGGCGGGCTGGCGCAATGGTTCGTTTACGCAATACCCATTTGGGGTTTGGTACAGATTGCGGCACAAACGACAGCCTCCACCTTCGAGACTCGGGCAAGCGTCTTGAGGTGGGCCGCTCTTGCCGGAGTGTTCTTTCTTAGCCAGGCCTTGGGCCGGACCAGATCAGCCCAGCGCGCATTCCTCAGCGCATTCCTTTTCTTTGCGACGGCGATGTCTTTGCTGTGTCTGTTTCAGCTCTCAACTTCCGGGGGGCGTGTCCTCTGGATATTTCCGACGGCATATCCTGAGGTTTTCGCAACTTTCCAATCAAGCAACAGCTATGCGCAATTTATTGAGTTGGCCCTGCCTATAGCACTTTGGCGGGCGCTGCTCGAAGGCTGGCGGTCGTGGTGGTATGCACCGGCGGGCGCGTTTCTTTATGCATCCGTGATTGGCTCGGCTTCGCGCACGGGAACGGCACTTTGCACGGCTGAGCTTCTGGCCATGCTGATCATAGGATTCGTCAAGTTCCGCGACCCGGCGACGGGCCTGCCGACTCACGCAACGAAAGCACTGCTTGCAGTGATTCCCGCCCTTGCCGTGGTGTTCGCTCTCTGCGTCGGATGGGAGAGCGTCTGGCACCGCTTTCAGCAAGATGATCCATTCAGGGTGCGCCGCGAGTTCGTTGTTGCGGCTGTTGATATGGCAAAGCAGCGCCCGTTGACAGGGTATGGCCTGGGAACTTTTCCGAAGGTCTACCAACAGCATGCAATCAAGGATTTTCCATTTTATGCAAATCACGCCCACAACGACTGGGCGGAGTTTGCCGCAGAGGGCGGAGTTCCCTTCCTGCTGCTGGTCCTGATTCCGTTTGCGGTTGCGATTCCAGCGGCCATTCGGAATCCCTGGGGACTGGGACTGATTGCGATTATGCTGCACGCGTGCGACGATTTTCCATTTCCGAGGCCGGCGGTGTCGGGATGGCTGTTTGCGATTCTTGGGCTGCTTTATATGGCACGAATGCTGGATCGAAACCGCCTTCGAATTGCAGGGCTGCCCAGCGCAGATGTTCTGCCGCCAGTGCCTGGACGCATCGGCCCGCAGACAATCGGACGTTAAGAGCGAAAAGCGGTGAACGAAAGAATCGCGCCAGAAACTGATGATGCAATTTGATCGGTGGTCAGAAACCGCAGGAAAAGCCAGAATATGACCAACGCAAGGGCAAAGATCGAGATCACCACCAATTGACTCTTGAGACGCCTTTTGGTGCGAGCACGCAGGAGCTTCCTGGGTCGCTTGCTTCTCTTTGCTATACGAGGTGATTCTGAAGCAACCATAAGAGCAAGAGACGAAAAGAATCGGTGTCCGCATGCCCTGCACCGAAACGGCTCAAGTCCCAGCGCGCGCTTGAAAGTATCGCCCCATTGAGCGTGTTTGGATGGACGGACCTCAGCACTTTCGCATTTTGGACAGGTCATGACGGTTGAAGAGCCTGGACCAGGACCGAAGTTACAGTAAGCGTACCGGAAATTCGCGAAGTACCGAGAACGCGCCGGTAAGCGAGCCGAAGCAATACTACCGAAGAACCGGGAGGAATAGAGAACACAAAGGCCGAATTCTTCAATTCGTCGCTGGAGAGATCGGGAGAGCGCGCCAGAATCGTGTTCGATTTTTCATCGATGATCTGCCACTCGAGCCCAGTGCCGGGAGCGATGTCAGATGTCTGGTACGCGTAGTTCATCGAATACTTGCCCGGCTTTAAGGATAAGGCCTGCTCGGCCACGCTGCATTCTTCTGGTTGGGTTCCGGTGAACTCGGTTTCAAGACCCAAAGGCCCAGACAAAGAACGGAGCCCCGGATAGGCAGCAATGGACCAGTCGAAACTGACGGGGAGCGGCTTTCTTGCAAATCCGGAGTTATTGGGCAACGAGTTATCCGCCTCCACCCAGTGTTGCCGCATCAGTTGATGCCACAGAGCGTTGGCCGAATCGCCGTAGCTGGCAGCAAGCAACCGGTTCACAACAGAGAACATCAGCGGCAGATCCGTTTCCGGATCACCAAAGTTGACCAGGTGAGAAGCAACGTTGGAGACGGCCGGGAGTTGATTCTTTACCAGCAGAAAGCCGATATACTGCCGGATCATTTCGGGCTTCTGGTTGAGAATTGCGGCGGAGATTCTGTCAGGTTCGGGCGAAACACGCCAGCATAACTCAAACAGTGCTCCCATATCGCTGGTGGGCATCTCCGCGGCGCGGCGGGCCCAGTCCCAGAACTGCGGCATGTCATCGCGGCGAAAATAGTAGTTGGCAAGAGCCCACCTGGGTTGCCAGGTGCGGTCAATCGCATAGGCAGCGAGCAGCAGTTTTTCAGCGTCGGCAAAATCATCTTTTGCTTCATATGTGAGCGCCAATTCGATGTCTGCCTGGGCATTGTAAGGGTAGAGGCGCAGCGACGTTTGGAGCAGAGTACCGGCGTCCAAACGATCGAATTGGGCGAGGCGCATGTAATACTCCCATCCGTCGGGCTCAAGACGAATCGCTGACCGTAATGACGCTTCTGTATTCTCCTGGGCGAGATAATCCGCACGAGCGAAATGCCAGGAGCTCCAGATGCCGAGGCAAAAGACGCACGCGAACATGACTCGCAACGCAACCCAAACCGAGCGGTGAAGAAGTGACGTCATTGATGATCCGAAAGCATAGCATTTTGAACGGAACTTTCTCCAGGATCGGCAGAACAAGGCGTCTTAATGGCGTTCGACTTTGGAGATTCGATTCTGTGTCCAATGCGTCCAGTGGCAGCGGCAGACTGGGATCGTTAAAAACTCTGAGTCGAATGCGATCAGCCGGAGTTGCAAGATCGAAAGTTTCCGAACTCCCCGCCTCGTGTGGGTTCGGAGCGGCCCTATGTGATTTGCATCACAAATTAGTCCAAATCCACCACTTGGTCCGAAACCGAGGCAAAGACGTTTCTTCAGCAGCAAATTAACTTGCCTTGCGCTGAAAAAAGGTTTATACAGTGTAATCCTACCCTCTTATGTGCGACTGTGTCAGGAGTCTGAGTTCAGGAGACACGAAATGATAGGTAAGTTGCAGGTCTTGGTAGTGGTACTTTGCATGGTCTGCTACGCGGAGGCGGGAACGGTTTCGATCGGCACCGCCAGCGCTCGGGGGGACATGCGAGTGGACAGCTATACAGTCAAGGGCGGCGCTACGCTGTTTGATGGATCAGTAGTGGAAACGGGCCAGGCTTCCGCGGATTTGCACCTCGGCGAAGGCACCGAAATCACGATGGCCTCAAGCTCCCGCGGCACACTGTATCGCGATCACCTGGTGTTGCAGCAGGGAGCCAGCGAGCTGTCAGCTTCCAGCCCATTCAAGCTTGAAGCGGAAGGCCTGCGTGTGATCCCCAAGGAACCCAACTCACACGCTGTGGTCTCGCTGCGAGATGGAAGCACGGTGGAAGTCGCGGTACTCAGCGGCAGTTTCGGCGTTACGAGCGAGCACGGAGTAGCGTTGGCTAGCGTTCGTCCGGGTCGGGTTGTCTCATTTGCCATGCAGGCGGCCGCAGACACGACAGAGTTCTCGGGTGCAGGCATGATTAGCTACGAGAATGGACATTACTATCTCAACACTGCCGAACATGTGAAGTATGAGTTAACCTGCAAAGATTTCAAGAAGTTCGTGTGGACGAAGTCAATCGTGATTTCAGGCAAAGTGCAGACTGTTGCTGCGGAAGGTTCCATTCCCGTGGTTTGCGTGAACTCGATTCAGATCAACGGCGCCGGGATGTCGACGTCCACCAAGTTAATCATCGCCGGAGTGGCTGTCGGTGCCGGAGCCGGTATTGGTATCGGCGTTGCGGTTCATGGATCCAGCAAATCTCCAGCAAGCCCGTAGTTCTTCGAAATAGGCGGACAATCGGTTATGACTCTGCTCACCGAACCACCGCGGTCGACGTTTTGAATGAGTGGAATGTGCGGACTGGCTCTTGGTTTTTGTTCGAACAAGTCACGAAGGTATAGTGTGCCTTTACTTCTGGATCTTTCCAGTTCTTTGCATCGGTGTGTGACTTGGTGGCATCCTTCGGTACGGCTCAGACAACCGGAGCCTGTCGTTTGGCCTGCAGTTCAAACTTTAGTTTCAAGTCGCAGACTTTGGTTTTGGTTTCCATGTAAGAAATACTTCTCCGGGCTCTTCTTGACGAACGATAATGTTTCATCTAAACAGCGCTCTGCAATTCACAGTTTCTGGTGGACTGTGAGGGGTCGCAGGAGAGTTTTATCGGCGGCTTCGCTCAGAAGGCTGCGGTAGGTTCCGTGAAATGGGACTGAAGGGGCGAAGCGCGCCCATTGAACGCCTTGGATCCTGGATTACCCGGAACCGGATCATTGTCTGATCACTGCGATGCCGCTCACCAGTTCCTGTGGGTTCTTGCAACAGCACTCTGCTTGCAGTCCGCAACTCCGCTGAGATAGTCCATTCGCCAAGTCACGGATGATCAAGATCTGGTCTTCAGAAGAGGAACAGGTGGCGCTCAGACGATTTCATTGGGCAGCAGATGCGCGAAAGCATCAGGCCTTGCACGTAAGGTTATGCGCGATCATCGACACGGTTGACCCCGACAGTTGTTCATTGGAACCAGACGCCTCATCCTCCCGTGTAAACGACAATCATGTGTAAAAAGGGTTACTGGCGGTGGATATCCTTTCACTTATGTCAAAAGCGTGAGATGAAACCTGGCAGAGTCACAAGCAAGCCAAGCGGCAGGAAGAGTCAGGAATGAACAGGATGCCGAAAGCAGAATCCAGGAGTTTTTTATGAGATGCTTAGCCATTCCGCTTCTAGCGGTATTCGTCGCCTGCCCTGCCTTGGCGCAGCAGCAAGTGACTGCGAATCTTGGGAGCAGCGAAGCGAATTCATTCAGTAACGGTGCGAATCTACCCTCAGAGAAGATCGGCCCAAACGATCTGATCGGTCTTTCGGTGCACAATGAGCCGGAGTTGACGCGCACCGTTCGGGTTGGCGCCGATGGCGATATTCGCTTGCCGATGCTTACCAACCACATACACGCTGCTGGTCTTTATCCGGACCAACTTGAAAGTGCGATCGCTAAGGCTCTCGCCGATGAACAAGTCGTGATCGACGCAATCGTGACGGTTTCAGTAGTGGAGTACCGCAGCAGACCGATTTCCGTTTCGGGGGCGGTGAAGAAACCTGTGACGTTTCAGGCTTCAGGGAATGTAACGTTGCTTGATGCCATTGTGCAGGCTGAAGGACTTGCAGACAATGCAGGCGCGGAGATCCTGGTAAGTAAGAAGTCGTCGACGGCAAACGGCGATACGGCTCCGCTTATAAGGCGCATTCCTGTGCATGGGCTGATTGACGGGGGGGATCCGTCGCTGAACCTGCCCCTCGAAGGCGGGGAGGATATCCGTGTTCCTGAGGCGGGGCGGGTCTTCGTGCTGGGCCGAGTCAAGAAAGCCGGTTCGTTCTTTATAACGGACGGGTCGGAAAGCAGCGTTCTGAAAGCGCTGGCTCTGTCGGAGGGTCTGGACACATTCCCTTCGAACAAGGCATACATCTACAGGGTTGAAGGCGGCTCCGGCAGCAGAAATGAGATCCCAATCGAATTGAAGAAGATACTGGATCGCAAGTCACCGGACGTTCCGCTGATGGCGAACGACATTCTCTATATCCCGGACGCGACCGGAGTAAGAGCAAGCCTGAAGGTCTTGGAGACATCCGCGGGCATAGCCGCCGGTCTTGGCGCAGCAGCGCTCTACACGTTTCACTAGGCTAACTTGAGAGGAATGATGCCTGAAAAAATGCGCATTTCGGAGCTACTCCCTCCAGGGCATACAAACAATCTGCCCGTGGCGCCAAACCGCGAGCCGATCCTGCCGCAACTGGATTACGGTCAGAAGGCTCCTCCGGTTCCACTGTCGCACTATCTTTGGATTCTGCGGCGGCATCGCTGGAGAATGGCCGGCTTCGTCGCGATCTGTGTCGTGTTGACCGCTGTCGTTTCGATGCGGCTCAAGCCCATCTATGAATCGACGGCCGGCGTCGATGTCGACCGGCAAGCCCCAACGGAAGCGGTTGGCGAGGACTCAACGAGGTCGTCGTCTCTCAACGATGCGGATCAGTTTCTTGCGACACAGATCAAAATGATCCAGTCAGATCCGGTGCTGCGTCCGGTGGTAGCGCAATTCAATCTCATGGAGCGCGAAGGGCAGTTGAAGGGACTCAGCCCCGAAATGGCGCAGGAAAGAGCGCAGGACCCGGTTGTACTGAAGAACCTCCGGGTAATTCGGCCTCCGAATACCTACTTATTGCAGATCAGTTATCGTTCACCCGATCGCGTGCTCGCAGCGGATGTAGCGAATGCCATAGCCAATTCTTACTTGAACCATACATATGACATCCGTATCCGGTCGTCAGCCAGCCTATCGTCATTCATGGAGAAGCAGCTCGACGAACTAAAAGCAAAGATGGAAAAATCAGGGCTCGCCCTCGCGCAGTTTGAAAAGGACCTGGACGTTGTTAACCCTGAAGAAAAGACGAACATCCTTTCGTCGCGCTTGCTTCAGCTCAATACGGATTACACGGCCGCACAGGCGGACAGGGTCCAAAAAGAGGCTGCGTGGAACGCGATGAAATCGGGCTCTTTGGAGGCCGCGCAGGCCTCCTCGCAAGGCGAAGAACTCGCAAAGCTCAGCGAGGAATTGAACCAGGCCCGCGCCAAGGTTGCGTTGGAGAAATCGATCCGTGGCCCCAGACATCCGGACTACCGTCAGGCTGTCTCTGAGGAGTCGGAATTGGAGAAGCAGTTCGAGAGCATGCGCAACAACATTTCCGGCCGAATCGAAGTGGAGTATAGGGAGGCGCTCAATCGCGAACAGATGCTCCAAAAAGCCGTTGCCGATACCAAGGCGGAATGGGACAAGATCAATTCCAAATCGTTCGAGTATCAACAGTTAAAGCAAGAGGCCGATACCGACAAGAGTCTGTATGAGGAACTTATCCGGAAGATTCGCGAGGCGGACATCAATGCCGGATTCCAGAACAATAACATTCGAATCGCTTACCTGGCGCGGGCATCATCCCACCCAGTGTTCCCCAATACAAAGTTGAATCTTTTGCTGGCGCTACTTTTCTCATCTCTTCTTGCGACAGGCGCTGCGCTGTTTCTAGATGCCATCGATACGACACTGCGTGATCCTAAAGAGGCCAGTCAATTCCTCGGCATCGATGTGATCGGGACGATGCCTATTGATCAGCAGTCGGCACAGCTCCCGAGGGGCGTTGAGACCGTCCCGGAGGCAGCGATTGTTGTGAAATCCGCAAGGAGTAGAACTCGGAAGGGATACGGACGCTCTGGGTCTGATTTTGAGGAATCGGTACGAACGATACGCAATACAATCCTTCTTTCGGACTTTGAAGGAAGGTTGCGCTCCATTGTGGTCACGAGTGCCACACCTAGCGAAGGAAAGTCGACGATTGCCGCTCACCTGGCCATCGCAAACGCTGATCGAGGCAAGAAGACACTTTTGGTGGACGGAGATTTGCGCCGCCCCAGTATTCATACAAAATTTGGATTCGCGCAGCGCGAGGGGCTATCCAATGTTCTGACCGGGGAACTTTCTTGGCGGGATGTGACTCTCCCCATTAAGGGAACACCCAACATGAGTCTCCTGCCGGCTGGGCTGGGCTCTCATCGGGCTGCTGATCTGATCGGCCCACGACTTGCCACGCTGCTAGACGAATTCGCCAAGGAATTTGATCTTGTCATCATTGATTCGCCGCCACTGCTGGGCTTTGCGGAATGCTTGCAGATGGCCACCGCCGCCGATGGAGTCCTCATTATCAGCCGAGCCGGCGAAACGAAACGACGGGCTGTTGCAGAAGTAGTTGCGGTGCTGGATCGGCTGAGAGCCAATATTATTGGGGTGGTTCTAAACCAGGTGGGTCAAAACACATTCGCCGATAGCTATTCGTACTATGGGTATTACAAATACGGTCATTACCAGAAATCAGAAGAGTGAATCTCATGATCGGGTGATTGACTAGCAAAGCACACCGGGGTGTGAGCAGTACTGCCCTCAAGGTTAACCGAAGGCAGAATCCGCTACATATTTGTAGCGCAGGTCAAGTCCGTGTTGAGAGCGCTGCAGGGCGGCTCTTCCCAAAAACGCGATTATCTTCGCGACGTTCAATTTACACAATGTCTATAAACACGGTGCTAGACAGCAGCCCCACCGATCTCGCATGTCCAATCCCCGCGCCAGCAAGGTCCTTGAGGGCCAACTTCAGCTGGACGATGATTGGGAATGCTGTGTACGTAGCAACGCAGTGGGGAATCTTGATTCTCCTAGCGAGGCTAGGGAACCCCGAAGCAGTGGGCCAGTTCAGCCTGGGACTTGCAATTACGGCGCCGGTCATGCTTCTTGCCAGCCTTCAACTCCGTTCCGTCCAAGCCACGGATGCGCAGGTCCTGTTTCATTTTGGGGACTATGCAGGACTTAGAGTTGTGATGACCGTCATTGCCGGCTTTGTAATTTGCGCCATCAGCGGAGTTTTCTATCGCGACGGCACTGGAGCGACAATTGCTGCATTCGCATTTTCGAAAAGCATCGAGTCATTTAGCGACATCTTCTACGGACAATGGCAACAACGGGAAAGGATGGATCTAATAGCCAAATCGCTCATGCTTCGTGGTGTGTTCGGTCTAATAGCAGTCGCAATCTCTTTCGCGGTCTTCCACGCGATCTGGATGGCAGTCTGCTTCATGGCGGTAGCTTGGGCGGCGGTCTTTGTCTCCTTTGACGTCCCGCACGGGATCGGAATTGCGCGTGAGATGCAGCAAACCATCAGGCCGCGGTTCTCGGTAAATCGAATGAAGCGGCTGTTTCATATTTCCTTGCCTCTCGGAATAGTCACGGCGCTTATTTCGTTCAATTCCAGCATTCCGCGCTTCATGATTAGCCATTTTTCGGGTCAAAGAGAGCTGGGCATTTTCTCGGCGCTCAGTTACATACTGATTGGCGGTACGATGGTGGTGAACGCCTTGGGCCAATCGGCAACTCCTCGGCTCGCTGTCTACGCCGCCACCCGAAAAGCACATCAATTCAGTGCACTTTTATTCCGGTTGCTCCTAATCGGACTGGCGTTGGGAGCGGGCGGAGTGGTTGTTGCCCTTTCTTTTGGCCGGCAGATTGTCTCACTGATCTATGGGCCGGAATACGCTCAGAGCCACGAATTGTTTCCTTGGCTGATGGTTGCCGCAGCGTTTGGATACCTGGCTTCGTTTGGCGGCTACGGCCTCACAGCTGCTCGTCATTTCAAGGTACAGATGCCGCTGTTCACCGTCGTCACACTACTGACTCTAACGCTGTGCTTTGTCATGGTTAAGATAAGTGGACCAGTGGGCGCTGCACAAGCACTGGCTGTTGTCGGATTCGTTCAGTTTGTAGCTTCCATGATTATTCTCCGGCTACGGACTCACCTGCCACCCGTCGAGGTCGTATGAATTCCCTTGGCGATCCTCGGGTGCATGGTGCTTCTAATCGCGGATACCTGCGACCGCTGATAGCAGGGCACTGCTCAAAAGGGTGAACGCTTTAACATTCACAAATCTACGGATTGCCGTCGCTGCCCTGTGAGCGTGAAGGCCTAAGAGCTCGCTCCTGCTGCCCTCGAAAATTGTGCTTTCAACATGGTTAATTGCACCGAAGCGCTGATGAACCTCGATTTCACTGGTGGACAATGACCTCGACGAGAATTGCCCCAATGCCCCTCCGGGCTCGTCCAGTAGCGGTGGCAGATCGGCAAGGCACCCTCATTGCCGTCCTCATTTGCATTGGGCTACTGATCGCAATCGTGCCTTTTCGGGCCGCGGAGCTTTTTCACTGGTTCGTCATTCCGGTATTCTCGTGCGGAGTTCTGTGCTGTCGCGATGCCCTCCTGCTGTTCGATGGCCAGAAGGGCAGAGCTTTCTCTCCGGTGCCAATGCTTGGCTTGTATGGCATCTTCTTCTTCTATATTGGCCCGCTCCTGCATGTTACTAATGACTATTGGTTTGTTTCTAAGTTTTTTGCTCCAAGCGATTACCCCGAAGATTGGAGACCGTGGCTGGGATGGATGGGAATTGTCAACCTGGTTGGGCTTCTAATCTACAATGTGGCCTATCGGTACTATTCGAGACGTCGAGCTGGGTCTGCTCCCAGATTTGGCCGCGCGCTGAATTTCCGGGTCCTGCAGTTATTCGGAGGAGTGCTTCTGTGTGTGACGCTGGGGCTTCAGATATATCTCATTGCCTCCTTCGGCGGATTCCTCTCATTTTTAGATGTATTCGATAACTCGATACACGGACAGGGATCAGGCTTTGAAGGCCTCGGCTGGGTATTCTGTATTTCCGAAAGCTTCCCGTTACTGATGGTTATCCTGATCGTCGCCGTCTTTCGAGATCGTTTGAGCCATTTTAGTTCTCTGCGGATCGGCATGTTACTGGCCGTCTTATTTGGAATGCTTCTGTTGTTCGGCGGCATGCGGGGGAGCCGCTCCAACACGGTCATCGCCTTCGCGTATGCGGTAGGCATCATTCATCTTATGGTTCGCCGTCTCTCGTGGCGCTTTTACGCCTCTTGCACCGTTGCTGCTGCTGTGTTCATGTACATGTATGGTTTCTACAAAGTGAGCCGCTTGACTTTTTTCGATGCCCTGACTTCATCCGAAGAACGTGAAGTCCTCGGGGGGGAAAGCGGCAGGACATTTGAAGCAGTACTATTGGGCGATCTGGAGCGTTCTGACATACAGGCAGATATCCTGTACCGTGTCACAGAGTCAAATAGCGATATTCAATACGCTTGGGGCCGAACGTACGTCGACGGGGTCTTTTGGTTCATCCCTCGTTTCATCTCATCGTACAGACCGCCCGGAAAGGCACTTTATGGTACAAACGCACTTTTCGGGCTCGGCAAATATGCGCCAAACACTTTTGTGGCGACCAAAATCTACGGTCTTGCCGGAGAGTCCATGCTAAACTTTGGGGTCGTCGGCGTTCCGATTGGGTTTCTCATATTAGGTGCAATCGTCGGCCGACTGACCCGGTTTATTGACGGACTTCCGTCCTGGGACGCGCGATGGTACTTAGTTCCGATTTTTTCAATCTCCTGCATTATTCTCCTAAGTTCTGACCTTGATAATGTTCTCTTTACGTTACTTCAACACGCATTGTTGCCAGCCATATTGATTTTCGTCGGCTCCAAAGGGTGGCCTTTGCATGGCCCTCGTCCGGCGCTGCCGAACCCCTCATTATCCCGTCTTGCTCCGACACACCCGCGTAGTGAAATCTATAGATTTTGAAAAATACGCGATTTGAGGAAGGTGCCAAGGTTGCTCAGTTTTGAACATGGACAGGGCAAACGCGGATGTGATCCCAGCATGACCATTCGGGATGCGACAGCGAAGAATGCACGAATAGACGACGAATGGAAGTAACAGTCGCACTCGACGCACGATACACAGTCGCTCCTGATGGCTCGGTGTGGTCGCGGTTCGGAATGGCGCATAGTTTCTGGGAAAGGTACCTGGAGGTGTTTGACCGGGTCAGGGTCGTGGCTCGAGCCGCTCGTGTGGAACATCGGCCCGAGGGGTGGCAGCCGGTAACTGGCAAGAACATTCTGTTTCAAGCCGTCCCTGACTTTCACGGCCCGTGGCAGTGCCTCAAACAATATCCATCGATTCGGGCGGCGATTCATTCAGCAGCCCCAGCCCGTGGCGCTGTCATCCTGCGCGTTGGATCCCTGATCGCAAACATTCTGGAAGATGAACTCAGTCAAAGACGGTACCCGTATGCGCTGGAAGTAGTTGGAGATCCTTACGAGGTCTTTTCACCGGGAGTTGTCGATCATCCTCTGAGGCCGTTCTTTCGATGGCATTTTTCCCGCCGCCTGCGTCGGCAATGTCGACGGGCTATCGCCGTTGCTTATGTCACAAAACGAGCGCTGCAGCAGCGATACCCCACTCGGGGTTTGGCTGAAAGTGTTCCAGACGTAGATCTGCCGCATGATGCTGTTTGGGGAGACGTCTTCAGAGCGCACGATTCGAACGTTGAATTGGATCTGGACGACATAGAAAGAAAACCTCGACCGTCGAATCAACATGGGCACTATCAACTTGTAACCGTTGGATCGCTTGCGCAGCTCTACAAGGGCACGGACGTTCTGATTGAGGCAGTAGCTCGTTGTGTCCACGCTGGATTCGATCTGAAAGCCGTAATTGTTGGAGGTGGCAAGTATCAGCGGGAGCTTATGGGGCTAGCAGAGCGCGTTGGTATGTCCGCACGGATTCAATTTCTCGGCGAGGTCCCAGCTGGGAAGCCGGTTCGGGATATCCTGGATGCTTCCGACCTTTTCGTTCTACCCTCGCGCACCGAAGGCCTGCCCCGAGCACTGATTGAGGCGATGGCACGCGCTCTACCTTGCATTGGATCGGCAGTGGGTGGCATTCCCGAGCTGCTCGACGCAACGGAACTGGTGCCCCCGGGCGATTCAGTGGCGCTTGCCTTGAAGATCAGGGAAGTATTATTGGATCCGTCGAGAATGCGGACTTTGTCTCTGCGAAATCTGAAATGTGCAGAGGAATACTCTGAGTCTGCCTTGGCCGAACGTCGGAGATCCTTCTATCGATACGTTCGCGAAAATACGGAGACTTGGGAAGCTAGTCAGGTTCAGGCCAAATGAGAGTCCTTCACATCGTTAAAACATCGGATGGCGCCGACTGGGCAGCAGCACAAGCAGCGGAACTGGTGAAGCTCGGCGTAGAAGTGCACGTCGCACTTCCGCGCGATCGGGGTCGCGCCGTGCAGAAGTGGGTAGATAGTGGCGCGATCTTACATATAGCTCCGACGGATCTACCTGTCCGTCGCCCGTGGCTTTTGCCCGGGACTCTGCGCAGGCTGCGGGAACTGGTTTCCAGTGTCCGTCCAGATCTCATCCACAGTCATTTTTTTGGCTCGACAGTTATTCTCCGGCTGGCTCTCGGCAGAGGACACACAGTTCCTCGTCTTTTTCAAGTTCCCGGTCCCTTGCATCTCGAGCACCGGTTTTGGCGAACGGTCGAGTTGTTGTCTGCGGGACCTTGCGACTCATGGATCGCATCGAGTCGTTGCATATTGGGTCACTATCGGGCGGGTGGTGTTTCAGAGAAGAGGTTATATCTCAGCTATTACGGCATCCCGACGGGCGCGTGCCAAACTGAGAAGACAGGGTTGCTGCGGAAACGGTACAGAATCGCCGATAACATAAAGATCGTTGGCAATGCGAACTTCATGTATCCACCGAAATGGTATTTGGGACAGAGGATCGGCCTCAAGGCTCATGAGGATGTAATCGATGCGCTGGGTCTTGTGATTAAGCAGAGGAGCGATGTCCTCGGCGTGCTCATCGGTGGAACGACGCCCGGATCAGCCTGGTACGAACGCCGCCTTCGGGAACGTGCACGCGCAGCGGGGGGTAACCGCATACTGATGACCGGCTACTTGCCAGTCGAGGAGATCCGACAGATGTGGCCGGATTTCGACGTGGCCGTTCATGTACCGATCTCGGAGAACTGTGGGGGGGTTGGAGAACCGATGTTGGCCGGGGTTCCAACGATTGCAGGCCGCGTGGGTGGTCTACCCGAGGTGATTATCGATGGACTGACCGGTACGCTCGTGTCAATCCGGCAGCCCCAAGATCTAGCCCGTGTCATTCTCCAGGTTCTGAGTTCGCCTTGTCACTATCTCGAACTCGCAAAGAATGCAATGAAACTTGCGCGTCGGATGGCCGCGGATGAGCGGCTTGGCAAGGAGGTATGCAGCATCTATTCGCATGTGCTGAAACTTAAGGAAGAACCGCCTTGCCAGTTCGATCCGAGTACCTTCCTGTCCTCAGAAATCACAAGGGAGATCAGATGCTCTGCTCAAGCATAAGGAAGTCCTTCCGAAAGAGCTCATCTTTGATAATCTAAGGTCACTTCACTTCCAAAAAGGGGAAATATCAGTGGAAAGGAATCAGTTCCTACGTTTACTTGATGAACTGCTGGAGCTCAATCCGGGAACGGTTAAGGGAGAATCCCACCTGGGGAACATTGGCTGGAATTCGCTTGCTGCGGTTGGATTTATTGCCATGGTAGACAAGAATTTCGGAATCACCGTTTCTGCGGATGCGTTAGCAAAGAGCACTACAGTGGACGACCTGATAGGGTTCCTCGGCGCTCACGTCCTTACGACAAAGTGAGCGTTCGGCCGAAGTCGGCGCGCACGGTTTCTCTCCATTCAAGAGGACCATACAGTGAATCCAATGGACATGCGCGGTCGAACGGTGCTCGTTACAGGAGCCTCCTCTGGGATAGGAAGAGCAACTGCGATTCTCATCAGTGAACTAGGTGGGCGTGTAGTACTTTCGGGTCGTAATGCGGAGCGCTTATCGGCGACGCGCACCGCTATGGTGTCTGGCAACCATGCAATTATGACATGTGATTTGAGCCAAACGGACGGTCTTCACGCCTGGATGAGGTCGGTTGTTGATGAAGTCGGGCCGCTCGACGGACTGGTACACAGCGCTGGAGTACAGATTACGAGGCCTCTAGGTGCAGTGTCACGGGCCGACTACGAGAGCATTATGAGTGTGAACCTTGGCGCGGCTCTCTGGTTGTCGAATGCATTTCGGCAGAAATCCACATACCGACCAGGCGCTTCAATCGTCTTTGTTGCATCCGTTGCTGGCTTGGTAGGACAAGTTGGGAACCACTTGTATGGGGCCAGCAAAGGGGGCGTCATCGCGTTGACGCGATCCCTCGCAATCGAACTCGCCAGGAGCAATATCAGGGTGAACTCAGTCGCTCCGGGCTTGGTCGAAGGAACGGATATCTCGGCCGCATTTGAACGCACACTGACGGTCGAACAAATGAAGGCCGTTTCCGTGCTGCACCCGCTCGGATTAGGTCGTCCACGCGACGTCGCCTATTCTATCGTCTTTCTTCTAGGTGACACGTCGCGGTGGATCACCGGTACAACTTTGACGGTCGATGGCGGGTACACTGCTGCGTGACAGCCGAACTCGCTGGGAACATCCAAGGGGCTTACCCCTCTACAGCTTTGCCCCCGCAACCACCCACTGTGTATATCAAGTATTTCAAGCGCCTCTTCGATTTGGTATTTGCAGCAGTCGGGCTGATCTTGGCCTCACCTGTGGTTCTTGTGGTCGCGACGGCAGTTCGACTCTTCATGGGGAGGCCTGTCCTCTACTTGGAGCAACGGCCGGGTCTGCGGGAACAACCCTTCACGATCATGAAGTTCAGGACGATGCGACTCGCCAACAATCCATTGGAGATTGACACGCACCGCATTACTTTGCTCGGCCGCTTCCTTCGCCGCACGAGCTTAGATGAGCTGCCACAATTGTGTAACATCCTGCGGGGCGACATGAGTCTAGTTGGTCCGCGCCCATTGTTGTGGCGCTACCTGCCGTACTACTCGGCAGAGGAACGGACACGGCACAATGTCAGGCCTGGTGTCACCGGATGGGCTCAGATCCATGGGAGAAACGAGGTTGACATCGATCGCCGCCTCATGCTCGACGCATGGTATGTGCGCAACCTGTCGTTTGGTTTGGATCTGCGCATTCTGATGGCCACTATCTGGATGGTTTTGATGCGCAAAGGTGTCCAGGTCGATCCCGGAGCTGTGGCTCCGAATCTGGATGTGTTGAGAGACAAGTCATGAACGCTTGGTCTGTGGAGCGCGCCGATGTTGGAGACGCACCAGAAATTGCCCGGCTGTTGTCGCGCGTCGTCCCTGAGCGTTTTCTGGACTTAACGATCTGGGGTTCGCCTCTGTTCTATCGTTACTGCGAAGACTCAATTCGCTCGGATGCCCCTGTGGCGCCACGATTCTACGTTCTGCGCTCGAAAGGGTCCGTGGGTGGGGCTGTTTCGCTGCGGCAGATCGAGAACCAGATCGTACTTGATACCGCCTATGTTCTACCCGAACTACGTGCAAATTACCTGGGTATGAAGCTGCTGTATGAGGCTTCACGATGCGAATACCAACACGACCCGACCTGTTGGGTGGCCTGGGATGTGTTCTCCGGGCGCCCTCGTCTTGAAGCTTGGCACCGTTCTCTCGGCGGGAGCGTGGAATACCTAAAGGGCTGGTGGCTCCGCGGCCCCGATGCGTTGGATGTGGCGAGCGAGTCGCCTGCTTCCATACAGGGCCTGACTGAGGCGGACGTACAACATGCACGCTGGGGTTTCTCATCTTTTGAAATTCAAACCGCTATCGGCACCTACCGAGTTGGCCGCCTACCCGGTCGCACGTTTCGTCTCACCGCTGCTCATGCCGCGCATGATTGGGAGCTGTTCGCGGCCCTGCGAAAGGTGGATGCCCACAGTCGAATTCTGTTGATGGGACCGGTTGAGCCTCCGGCCACATCCTGGACGGAGGTTACTACTCTGAAGCGATATCGGGCACAGTTCGCGACCTTTGCCGCAGCTCTCAAACAGTATCTCTGATCAGTTTTGCGATCTCCGGCCTTGAAGAGGAGAAGGTGAATATGGCTGTGAAAGCAGCAGTGCGCGGCATTGAATACTTCCTGCCTGCAGGTGTACTGACAAATGAGCAATTCGCCAGTCAGTTTCAGGAATGGACGCCCCAGAAAATCCTCGACAAGACTGGAATCTCCGAGAGGCACTTAGCAGCTCATGACGAATGCGCTTCCGATTTGGCTGTAGAGGCATGCTTGAAGCTTTTCTCGGCGGGGCATTGTTCAAGTTCCGACGTCGATTTCATCCTGCTATGCACGCAGAGTCCCGACTATTTTCTCCCAACGACCGCTTGCCTTCTACAGGACCGGCTAGGTATCCCAAGGTCGGCGGGCGCATTGGATTTCAATCTTGGGTGCTCTGGATTTGTTTACGGCCTGGCATTGGCAAAGGGGTTAGTGGAAACCGGTCAGGCTACAAATATCCTGCTCATCACGGCCGAAACCTATAGCAAGTTCATGCATTCTGAGGACAAAAGCGTTCGGGCTATCTTCGGAGACGCAGGCGCTGCCACGCTGGTGGCAGGTTCCAACAGCACCGAGTCCGGCCCGGAACCCCTCGGGCCATTCGTATTCGGCACAGACGGCAGCGGTGCCGAGAACTTGATAGTTCGAAACGGCGCGATGCGGCTAATGCCGGACAAGCTCATTGACCCAGCCCCGGACGGACTCTTGAGACCCTACCGGAGCCTCTACATGAATGGCGCGGCAATTTTTACCTTCACACTCAAGGTAATTCCTCCGGTAGTTCGGGACGTCCTGGTGCGCGCAAACAAGTGTATGGAAGATATAGACCTTTTCGTTTTCCATCAGGCCAATAGATTCATGCTGGAGCACCTGCGCGAGAAGCTTCAGATCCCTGAAACTAAGTTTTACATTTCGATGGAACACACAGGAAACACAGTTTCTTGTACCATCCCGATTGCATTGAAGAACGCGGCCAGCGACGGATCGTTGAAACCAGGCGCCACCGTGCTGCTGGTTGGATTCGGCGTCGGATACTCGTGGGGTGCTTGTTTGATGCGTTGGCTTGGAGCGTGATGGCATCGAGGTCGGCGAACACGGCTCCTTTCCCTTTGCCTAAGAATAGCCCTATGATTTCGAAACGTGCCGAGAACTCGTCTAACTACGCGCGCCGGATCATCTCGTTTCAAAGCGCGCGCGCTGCCTTTGGCGCGATTTTGAGCATCCTGAAGATCGCGCCCGGAAAGGTCCTCCTGCCCTCCTATATCGGCTGGTCACCGAAGGAAGGCTCCGGGGTGTTCGATCCCATCGTGGCACTCGATCTCGACTATAGTTTTTATGCTCTCGACGAGCAACTCCACATCGATGTCGACTCACTGCGAACCGAGCTTCAGGGTGGTGGCATCCGCGTGCTCGTCATTATTCATTACTTCGGCTACGTGGATCCGTGTTATGCAGAGGCAGTCAAGACTGCGAAAGAGCACGACGTATTTGTCTTGGAAGATGAAGCTCACGCCATGATAAGCGATTTAGTTGGCGGAATCTGTGGTCGCGACGGGGACGCTTGTATTTACTCATTCCATAAGATGCTGCCCGTCCCATTTGGGGGCGCTGCAGTCTTCAACGATCCAGGATCTCCGCTAGCCAAGGCCCTTGTTGCCGACACAGACTGCGCCTTCCCTCTTTGTGACTTTGATCTCAGTCGTATTGCCCATAAACGCAGGACCAATAGCTTAGTGTTGGATAAACTGATCCGGGAGTTGGCGCCAGAGATCGAGCCGCTTTTCGGAGCGCCGGATTGCGACGTGTACCCGCAAACTTATCCGGTGGTGGTTCGAAACAATTCGCGGGACCGCCTTTATCACGAGATGAATGCTGCCGGATTCGGAGTTGTTTCGCTGTACCACACGCTCATCTCGCAGATATCGTCCGACTCATTCCCTACGACGGCCAAGGTATCTCGTCACATTCTTAATTTGCCAGTTCACCAGGATGTCTCAGAAGACGCGCTCGAATCCATGGTGCAGGAATTGGCAAGCCTAGTGAGGAGCAGCTAAAGTTGGAATTCCAGATTTTGGATGCCGCCGACTCCCTCAGCCGAAAGGCATGGATAGACCTTTGGGCGCAGTGGCCTGGGCGAGAGGTCTTCGGACACCCGGAGTATGTCCGACTCAACGCCGGGCCACGGGACCGGGCACTTTGTGCCGCCGCTTCTGCCGGAGGAAGCTACGTACTTTATCCCTTCCTGCTGCGCGCAATTGGTAATGAGCGATTCTGCGGTAAGTCATTGCGCGATTGTGCGGATATCGCTACGCCCTACGGCTACGGCGGGCCGTTTAAATGGGGCGCCGTTTGGAATCCAGAGACTATCCGCGAGTTTTGGTTGAATTTTGACGCTTGGGCGGCCAAATCTAACGTTGTTTCCGAAGTGGTGCGGCTCTCGTTGTTTCCGGAGACTCTGGTGGAATACACCGGAGACCGCCGCGTGATCTTGGACAATGTCGTGCGTAGCCTCCACAGTGAAGAGGAGTTGTGGCGAGACTTTGAGCACAAGGTCAGGAAGAATGTGAATAAGGCTCGCACCAGTGGCGTGACGGTTCGAATTGATGAAAAGGGCGATCACCTGGATGAGTTTCTTGCCATCTATACCGGCACGATGAACCGGCGGAATGCCAGGGAAACCTATTACGTCCCCCGAGAGTACTTTGACCGCATCCATGCGAATCTCAAGGGGCAATTCGCCTACTTTCATGCTTACGTTGGTGGAGTAGTTGTCTCAACCGAGTTGGTTCTTGTTTCCGCAAATCGGATTTACTCATTCCTTGGGGGAACCGATTCAGCCTGGTTTCATGTTCGGCCGAATGATCTGTTAAAAGTCGAAATCATGAATTGGGCACGAAGCGCTGGAAAAACACAGTTCGTCCTGGGGGGCGGCTACGCTCGCGGCGACGGCATTTACCGGTACAAGCTGTCGTTTGCTCCCAGCGGAAGTGTCCCGTTCTCGCTTGGATCGCGCGTTTTGTGCCCGGACGCTTATAAACAGCTAGTTCATGCGCGGCGCACGTTCGAAGCCACGGAAGGCTGCCAATGGCAACCGAACCCTGAGTACTTCCCCGCCTATCGAGGCTGAACATCTTCAGATCAGAGCACGTGAAGGCCCTCAAATGAAACGCATTTTACTTTCTGTGCCACACATGGGCGGCAGCGAACAAATGTACGTCCGCGAAGCCTTTGCGACAAATTGGCTTTCCACTGTTGGGCCAAATCTTACAGCCTTCGAGCAGGAATTCTCTACGCGCGTCGGACTGCCGGCCGTCGCCCTGTCCAGCGGAACCGCGGCGCTGCACCTCGCGCTGCGCACGGTGGGAGTCGGCCCTGGCGATGAAGTCCTCTGTTCCAACCTCACATTCGTAGCGGCTGCCAACGCTATCGCGTATCAGGGCGGCGTTCCGGTCTTTATGGATAGCGACCGCACAACCTGGAACCTGAATCCCGATCTTCTGTTGCGCGCCTTACGCGAGCGGGCAGCCGTGAAAAGGCTCCCCAAGGCGCTGGTCTTGGTCCATCTCTACGGTCAGAGTGCGGATATGGATCCCATCCTCCGTGCCTGTGCCGAATACGGAGTCGTCGTGATCGAAGACGCCGCTGAAGCTGTTGGCGCGCTGTACAAAGGGAAGCCGGTCGGGACGCTCGGAGACATTGGGGTCTATTCTTTCAACGGGAACAAGATCATTACAACGACTGGCGGCGGAATGCTCGTCTCCCGCAACGCTGCATGGGTGGAGAAGGCCCGCTATTGGTCCCAGCAAGCCCGTGACCCCGCCCTGTGGTACGAACATTCCGAACTCGGGTACAACTACCGCATGAGCAACGTTCTTGCAGGTATTGGCAGAGGACAACTCGAGGTTCTCGATCTGCGAGTCGAGCAGCGCCGCGCCATTGCGTTCCGTTATCGCGACGCATTTGCCGACCTTCCCGGGATTGATCTCATGCCCCAGGCACCTTACGGCTTCCATACAAACTGGCTGAGTTGCTTCCTGATCGACGAGCGACTGTTCGGTTCATCCAGAGATGCACTCATTCGCGCACTTGATGAAGCGAACGTGGAGTCCCGGCCGGTTTGGAAGCCAATGCACTTGCAGCCACTCTATTCGGGATGCCAATGCTATGCGGGGGCAGTTGCAGAAGATTTATTCAAGCGAGGGATCTGCTTGCCAAGTTCGAGCAGCTTGACCGAGGAAGATCAGTGGCGTGTTATCAACGTAGTTCGAGCATCCGCCGGCGCTGATGAATTGCAGAAAATCGTCAACAGGGAACACCTCCCAGAAGGTGGCCACTTGAGTTCGGTAGGGTAGGAAAGGAGACCATGGATATGGCCTGGAAATCCAAGGATCGCCAGACAGCAAAGAGGACTGGTCTCGTGTGGGCGGCGCAGATTGCGGCATTCGTCGTCTCGGGGCTGGCGGCGTTTCTGCTGCGGTTCGATTTAGTTTTGCCATCAGTCTACGTCCGGCATCTTCTCTACGCAATTCCGACCTGGGTCCTGGTGAAGTTCTTCGTGTTCCACGTCGCGAAGCTCGATCGCGGTTTGTGGAATCACTTTCACACTTCTGATCTGATTCGGATTGCCTTCGGCAATCTTGTTGCCTCGACGCTCAGTTGGATTGTGATCCTCTTCATCGCGCCGCCTGGATTCCCGCGATCCATTTACTTGCTCGATCTGATGACTTGCTTCCTCGCCACGAGCGGGCTGCGTCTCCTATCGCAAATGATGTTGGAGGTCGCTTCTCATGCAGGAACTAGCGAGGGCGCGAGAAAGAGGACACTGCTCTACGGTGCGGGAGACGCGGGTATAACTCTACTTAGAGAGATTCGTAACAATCCGAGATTGTCTTATCACGTACTGGGATTTCTCGATGATCGCCCAGATAAAAAGGGTCTACGCCTTGCCGGGGCCCCGGTGCTCGGAGGCGGGAGCGACGCTGAGGCACTAGTAGCCAAGTTCAACGTAGAAGTAATTCTGATTGCCATTCCTTCGGCAACCGGCACGGAGATGACGCGGATACTGAAACTGTGCCACCAGGCAGGAGTCGAGTGCAAGACTGTGCCGGGCTTGGCCGAAATTATTGATGGCAATGGTCTTACCGGTCAAATTAGAGAGGTCGCGGTAGAGGACCTGCTGGGCCGCACTCCGGTGCAGCTTGAAGAGAGCGAAATCCAAAGTAAACTTGAAGGCAAGGTTGTTCTCGTCACCGGCGCGGCCGGGTCTATCGGCTCCGAACTCTGCAGACAGATTGCCCGCTTTCACCCTGCGGGGATTGTCGGATTTGAAATCGCAGAGTCACCATTGTTTGAGATTGATCGCGAGATGCGTCTGAACTTCCCGCGGGTGCCCTTCTATCCGGAAATTGGAAGCATTCAAAATCGGGCGCGCCTCGACGACGTCCTCAGACAATATAGACCGTCGATTCTTTATCATGCCGCGGCCTACAAACATGTTCCACTGATGGAGGCACATGTTTTCGAGGCGGTCGAGAATAACGTCTTCGGCACCTACCAAGTGGCCACTGCCGCAGCGGACCATGGGGTGGAGGATTTTGTCATGATCTCCTCCGACAAGGCAGTCCGGCCAACAAGCGTAATGGGCGCCACAAAGCGCATAGCCGAACTCGTTCTGCTTGGCCTGCAGAACGGCCGAACGAAGTATGTCGCCGTGCGCTTTGGCAATGTGCTGGGCTCCAGCGGCAGTGTAATTCCGATCTTCAAAAAACAGATTGCAGCGGGTGGTCCGATCACTGTGACCCATCCTGAGATGCGCCGATTCTTTATGACCATTCCTGAAGCCTCCCAGCTCGTTCTGCAGACCTCGACAATCGCGCAGGGCGGCCAGATTTGCGTCCTGGACATGGGCCAACCGGTCAAGATCGCCGACCTTGCAAGAAACCTGATCCTTCTGTCCGGTCTGAAGCCGGGTGAAGACATCAAAATCGAGTTTACGGGCATGCGCCCTGGTGAGAAACTGTACGAAGAGATCAGCACACTGCTTGAGGATACGGTTGCCACAAACCACGAGAAAGTTCGCATCTTCGTAGGCGGAGGCATGCCGGAAAGAGATATTGACGACTGGCTCGATTACCTGCACGAGATTTGCGCGGCGAAGGATACCGGCCGCTTAGTCGTTGCCCTCAAAGAGATCGTTCTGGACTATAGCCCCAGTACCCACCTGTTGAAACGGGTGATCCAAAGTAAGCATCCGGTAGCCGGAGTGGCGTCAGATTCATTCCGAATGAATAACTCATCGGAAATACCTCGTGTCACAGATCGCGCAACCAGCGACGCTGTCGCCTGAAGAAGCAAGGGTGGACCGCCAAGGTGCTCCGATCAGACCAACGCGAAGAATCTCTTGACTGACAAGATTCTCAACCGAACTACAGGAAACTTTGCTGCGGAGGACGGCCTTTTTCGCCGAGCTGCCGATCCGGTCGCAGAGACGCTGCCGGGCCTTCTTTTCCCTGAGGACGTGACCGCGCGTCATTTCCATGGACATCTTCAGGACCTCAGCGGCAGGCGCCGCGTTCCCGTTGAAGAGTCCGCGACGGCATCCGGTCATCCCAACTGATGCCGTCGGAAGGACCTTCCTTGAATAAGTGACGGTGGTCCGGCAATCGGCGCCGCAACAGAAAAGACCGCGTTACCCGCGAAAGCGGTGTAACGCGGTCTTTTCTGCATTAACGGCCACTTTTTCGGGTCTGGCAGAGTGAATGGTCGCCTCCGAAGCCGATGAAAGTCAGGTGCGAATCCGGGGTCTCGGGAGCCAGGCGGTTTGTTGCGCCAGGCTTCGTTCCTTTCCATTGCGCGCTGCATAATGTAAGAATGATTTAAACGTTGCAGCTCGAAATTAATTGCTCTTTGTGCTTTTGCACCTTTGACCCCGGGGGCGACCAATGAATAGCAGTCCATGGCATGTTCTCCATGTTCGTTCAAACTATGAAAAACGCGTGGCGCAGTCCCTTGCGGTGCGTTCCGTGGAGCACTTTCTACCGCTTTACAGCGAACGTGTGAAGTGGACCGACCGAACCGTGGTCGCGGAGCGTCCTCTCTTTCCGGGGTACGTATTTGCGCGCCTCTCTGCTCAAACCAAGTCCTCCGTCATCTTCACTCCCGGCGTGTGCCGTCTTCTGGGCGATGATGAAAGGGATATGGTGAGTTGCGAAGAACTCGACAAGATTCGGACTGGCCTGGCAAGCGGGTTAATTCTGCGGCCTCATCCCTGCGTTACTCTGGGAATGCGGGTAAAGGTGCGTGACGGCGTTTTTGAAGGAATTGAGGGCATGGTCACGGAGCTCCGCCACCAATGCAAGGTCATCATCGCCCTTGAGGCGGTTCGACAGTACTTTTCGTTAGAAGTGGATATGAGCGATCTTGTCGTTCTGGATGAAAGCGGCGCCAGGCCGCCCATGAAGAAGGTCCCTGGATACGAAGTTGACCCGTTTCGAACTGGGCGCGACCACGGCGCATTGACAGCCTGATCCAGCGGCCCGGAAGAGATTGACCTGCCCCACGAACGAGAGTTCCAATTGGCGACTATGAGACGCACGTTAAGTTTCGAAGTCAGTTCAGAAAAGGCCCCGGTTAGGGGCCTTTTCTGTTTGTAGATTAATGCTATTCAGGAGGATAATTTTCTGGCATTAACTAACTTACTTTTTTGTATAGCTGTGTGATCGGAATAGGGACTAACGATTCAAGCCCGCCGCTTTGCAATCGCCCTGCCGGATGCGCTCCCACTCTTCACGGTTCGGTTCGTCTTTGACCTGGATGTAGGCGGAGGCGACGAAGCCGGCCTGGACGCAGCGATCGGTGGGCGTACCGGACTTGACAGCGAAGTTGTATTGAGCGACCTGCTCGTCGACGACCTTGCTGGGGACGGTTTGCGCTCTTGTGCCAGCGGCTGCCGTACCCAGGAAAGTCAATGTGGTGTAGCCCACGAGGAATAGGCCTACCGCCAGAGAAATGGTTCTAAGTTTCTTCACTTACTTCTCCTTCTAGACGTGACGCTTCTGACCGAGAAACAGGCAACCAACAGCCCACCACTTGCACATCAGTCAAGACCTTTTGAATTCAAACCCCAGGACTGCTCATGCGATGGCGAAAGCAGGGAATGGCAAAACAGGACTGCTATGAGCGACTTGAGAAGACAGTAGGTGAGTATCGGCAGAGCTTCAATCCCACGAGAGTGGTATGGGTGCTGAGACCGGCTCGTCTGCTGCCTTGACTGCTTTCTTTGAAGACTGAAGAGGCAGGTGGCAGGCCAAAGGGCGAGGAAGGTAATTGGAAGTTTTTAAGGAACCGCGCAGGTCGGGGTTTCCAAAGAAGTATTCAGAAAGTGAGAAGAAGCGAGGCCGTGACCGGGAAGGATTGAAAGAACAAGCGCAGAACCCTCGGCTCCGCTCGGGACGACAAGTTCTTATTTGCGTTTGACTTTTGGAATCAGCGAAGTCGTGGAAGAGGCAAAACCGTCACGGAACTCAGTAGAGGCGGAAGTTGACTTCTACATTCACATAGACGGGGACGGGGGTTTTGCCATCGCGCATGGCGGGCTTGAACTTGTACTTGCGAACAGCTTCCATAGCCTTTTCGTCCAGGCCCATGCCCAGTGCGCGGACGATGTGGACGTTTTGAGGATTGCCCTGGGCATCGACGATTAGCCCGACCAGGCAAACGCCCTGGTACTTCGCGCGGCGGGCTTCGTCAGAGAATTCCGCTTCCGGCTGGAAGAGTGGTACTGGGGCTGAAACGCGGCCGCCAACCTGGGCGAGACCGCCGCCGGAGTTCCATCCGGAGCCGGGTCCATAGCCAATGCCGTTTCCAGAGCCGAGGCCGCCACCGCCGCCCGATCCCATGCCGCCGCCGGAACCGGTTCCGTTGGAGAGAACGATGTTGACGCCGCTTTTCATGCCAATGTCGGGAAGATTGGGGTTGTCGGGGAGCTTGATATCTTTTTGGACGTCGATGGCCGCCGGCATGGCGATCTTCGGCTTGTCGAAGGTCTGCACCATGGGGGGTACGACGGGGTTTTTCTCGATCTTGGGCAGCTTGCCTTTGCTGGCATTGATAATGCTGTGATCACCGCCGCCGCCGCCGCCGCCGTTTTTCTGGGCCGCCTTGGCTGCGTTGAAGTCTCCGACGTCGATGTTGGTTGCAATCATGGCAGGCTTGTTGACCGTGTCAATGATCTTTTTCCCGACAAAGAAGAGGACGACAAGCAGAATGGTCAGGTTGACGGTGGTCGAGATGCCGATGGCCCAGGGGTTGGGTTTGACGGCCATGCGATCAGGCACGGCGATGGGGGTGGAGGTAAGAACCAGCGGAGGCAGCTTGCGGGGAAAGAAAACGTCCTGGATGCTTTCCCACAGGGTCGACCAAATGGGTTTCTCCTCAAAGGTTTTCCCCATGAGGGCGTCAAGAAGCTGACTGCTGTCCGGAAGGACTGCAGCTGCCTCGGAACTCGAATCTGCCTGTGGGTACATTTCGTTTGCCATGGTTGTTGCGGGCTCTTGCTCTTTCGCCTGACCCAATTCTGATATAAGCGCGGGGCTCTCCTCGACCAATCCTATCAACCCATTATGCTTGACCACCCCCGCAGTTGTCTCGGAACCCATGTTCGCATTTTCCCGGCAATCCTGTTCCAGGGAATCATAGTCCGGGCTATTCATGGCTCCCATAAACGATAGACGGCGAGACAACCCAGTTTGTTACCCGAAATTTCTCACATATCCATTTACACTGGTAAATGAACAAGTCTGTACCATTTAACGGAGTCACGATGCCCGCAGCGCCGGAGTTAAAGGCGACCCTTACCCTGCCGCAGACCGCCTTTCCGATGAAGGCCAATTTGCCCCAGAATGAACCACTCAGGCTGGCCAGCTGGGCCTCACTGGGACTATACGAAGAGTTGCGCAAGGCTGGCAAAGGCCGGCCGGCGTATCTGCTGCACGACGGGCCTCCCTACGCCAACGGGCCAATTCACCTGGGCCACGCGCTGAACAAGGGTCTCAAGGACTTTGTGGTCAAGTCGAAGACGATGGCCGGGTTCGACGCGCCTTATGTGCCGGGATTCGACTGCCACGGACTGCCGATCGAGATCAAGGTGGACGAAAAGCTGGGCCGCAAGAAGCTGGAGATGCCGGTTCCGGCGGTTCTGGAGGCGTGCCGAGCCTATGCGCAGAAGTACGTTGACCTGCAAACCTCGCAGTTTGAGCGGATTGGCTGTCTGGGCCGATGGGAAACACCGTACAAGACGATGGCGCGCGACTACGAGGCCCGCACCCTGGAGGCGTTTTACGGGTTCCTGGAGAAGGGATTCGTTTATCGCGGGTTGAAGCCGGTTTACTGGTGCATTCACGACCGGACGGCGCTGGCCGAGGCTGAAGTCGAGTACGAGATGCACACCAGTCCATCAGTCTATGTTCGCTATAAGCTGACTTCAGACCCGGGCGCGATTGCGCCTGCGCTGGCGGGGCGCAACGTGTGGACGATCATCTGGACCACGACCCCGTGGACGCTGCCGGCGTCGCTGGCGGTGGCGTTTCATCCTGACTTTGATTACGTGGCGCTGGCTGCGGGCGACGGGGCGGACGCGCCAGTTTACATTGTGGCGGCCGAACTTGCGGAGAAAGTGGCGGCGGCGTGCAAGCTTGGCGAGACGACGGAGCTGGCGCGGTTCAAGGGCGCGGCGCTGGACCGAGTTACGTTTCAGCATCCATTCCTGGAGCGCAGCGTGTTGGGCGTTCTGGCGAATTACGTGACTGCGGATACGGGCACGGGCGCGGTGCATACGGCGCCTTCGCACGGCGCGGACGACTTCTATACGGGGCAGCGTTACCAACTTGATTCCACTTGCCGCGTGGACGCTTCGGGACATATCCATGTGGACCCGGAAGCGTGGCCTTCGCCAACGCCGCCGGCCTTCGAGGGCATGAAGGTTTTTGCCGCCAATCCGATCATTGTGGCAATGCTGGAAGAGCGCGGAGCCCTGCTGGGCGGCGGACCGTTGGAACACTCTTACCCGCATTGCTGGCGCTGCCATCATCCGGTGATTTTCAGAGCGACGGAGCAATGGTTTATCTCGCTGGAGACGGCGGTGAAGCGTGCGGATGGTTCGGAGACGACGTTCCGCCAGTTGGCTATTGAAGAGATCGACAAGGTGGTGTGGGATCCGGCGTGGGGCAAGGAACGAATCACGAACATGATTGCGACGCGGCCGGACTGGTGCATCAGCCGGCAGCGGATCTGGGGCGTGCCGATCGCGGTGTTTCTGTGCGAAGGATGCCAGCAGCCGATTCTGGATTCGGCGCTCAACCGGAAGATTGTGGAGCTGTTTGACCGCGAAGGCGCAGAGGCATGGCACACGACAGACGTTGCGGGGCTGCTGCCCAAGGGTGCGGCCTGCGCGCACTGCGGCGGACTGGTGTTCCGAAAAGAGACGGACATTCTGGATGTGTGGTTCGACTCGGGAACGAGCTGGTTTGCAGTGTGCGAGTCGGATTCGGAACTGAAGCCGGCATATACGTCGTTTGAGGAAAGCAAGGGCACCGAGTGCCTTTATCTGGAGGGCGGCGACCAGCATCGCGGCTGGTTCCACTCTTCCCTGCTGACTTCGGTAGCCCTGCGCGGGCGCGCTCCATATTCGCACGTGTCGACCGCCGGGTGGACGCTTGACGAGCAGGGCCGCGCGATGTCGAAGTCGCTGGGCAATGGGGTCGATCCGGTGGATATTGCGAACCGGATGGGCGGCGAGATTGTTCGGCTTTGGGTTGCGTCGGTGGACTTTCGCGAGGACATGGCAGCGAGCGAAAACCTGATGCAGCGCTGTGCCGATCTTTATCGCAAGGTGCGAAACACGTTTCGGTTTCTGCTTGGGAATTTGAGTGGCTTTGAGCCTGGGCGCGACCGGGTTTCTGAGGCCGAACTGTTGCCGCTTGACCGCTACATGCTGGCCCGGACGCGCGACCTGACGGAGAAGATCCTTGGCTGGTATGCGGGATTCGAGTTTCACCGTGTCTACCAGGCGGTGAACGAGTTTGCGATTGTGGATTTGAGCGCGTTTTATCTGGATGTGCTGAAGGACCGGATGTACACCTTTGCGCCGACGAGCCACGAACGGCGCTCGGCGCAGACGGTGCTGTGGCAGATTACCGAGACGCTGGTGAGGCTGGTTGCGCCGATTTTGAGCTTTACCGCAGATGAAGTGTGGGACTATTTGCCGGCGGTGGAAGGGCGCGAAGCTAGCGTGCATTTGGCTTTGTTTCCGAAGCCGGAAGAGGTGTTCACGGAGGAGCCTTCGCAGTTACTGGAAGAGTGGAGGCAGCTTTTTGAAGTGCGGGACCTGGCGTTGCGCGTACTTGAGGCGGCTCGCCAGAACAAGATCATTGGCAAAGGCCTCGAGGCAGAGCTTGCGATTACGGCATCCGGAGATCAGCTTGCGCTGCTGCGGCGCCATGCAGCGGGATTGAAGGAAGCGATCAATGTGTCCGCCGTGAGTGTGACGGAAGGCGCAGAGCTTGAGGTGAAAGTGCTACCGGCTACGGGCCACAAGTGCGCGCGCTGCTGGAACTTTATGCCGGTGGTTGGCGACTACGGGATCTGGCACGATGTTTGTACGCGCTGCCAATCGGCGTTGAAGGAAATGGGCATTGCACCGCCTGAGCCAGCGGAGGCGACCCAGTGAGTTTTGTTGCGCCTCGCCGTCTTCCGTGGCTGCTCGGACTGTCGGCTGTCATTTTGCTCGCGGACCGGCTAACGAAGATCTGGGTCGGCAAACATGTGACGATGGGCGGAGCGATTCCGATTTTTCCTGGGGTTCTGCGGATCACCCACTGGACGAATGAAGGCGCGGCTTTCTCGTTGTTTGCGGACTCGGCCTCGCCGCACACGGTGCGCTGGGCGCTAGTTGGATTTACGCTGCTGGCGGTGGTGGTGGTTCTGGTCGCCATGGTTCGACTGGGCAGCCGCTTCACACTGACAACGGTCGCCCTGGCGCTGATTCTTGCCGGGGCGCTGGGCAATCTGCACGACCGCATTGCTTACGGATCAGTGGTTGACTTTATCGAAGTTCATATCTACACGTACCATTGGCCGGACTTCAATGTGGCCGACTCGTCGATTGTGACCGGGGCATGCATGTTGATGCTGGATTCGCTATTGCCTAAAAACAGGGATCAGGGATCAGGGGTCAGGGATCAGGGAGAGGCTTCGTGAAGGCTGGCCTCATTCGCACGCATGAGGTTCCGTGGCTCTTTCGCTGGTATCACTCCAGGCAGCTATAATTCGCGCATCCAATTTAACGGCTTTGGGGAGCGCGCTCAATGTCTCAACTCGGTTCCGAGTCAGCCCTTGAAAGTGTGGAAGCACGGGCTGCGGATCATATGTCGCATCAGCGTTGGGTGATATGCGCGCTGCTTTTTCTAGCCACGGTGATTGCCTATATCGACCGCGGCGTGATCGCTTACTTGAAGAACACGCTGGAGAGCGTGATCCCTGCGCTGAATGACGTCAAGTATGGGATGATTACCGCCGCGTTCACGGCGGCCTATGCGATCGGCATGGTTGTGGCCGGCGGGCTGACGGACAAGCTGGGGACTCGGAAGGCGTTTGCCATCGCCATAAGCATGTGGAGCGTGGCGGCGATGCTTCCCGGTGCTGCGTTTTCTGTGATCACGTTTGGCGTCGCGATGTTTCTGCTGGGCATTGGCGAAGCTGCGAACTTTCCTGCGTGCATCAAGACAGTTGCCGAGTGGTTTCCGAAGAGGGAACGCACGCTGGCCACGGGGATTTTCAACTCGGGCGCCAACGTGGGCAACATCGTGGTTCCGCTGGTGGTGCCGTTCCTGGTGGCCCTGGTGAGTTGGCGCGGTGCCTTTGTGGTGACCGGCGCTTTGGGTCTTGTGTGGCTGGGGTTCTGGCTCTATTACTATCGCAGGCCGGAAGAGCACAAGGGTGTTTCAAGAGCCGAATTAGGGCTGATTCTGAGCGACCCGATTGAAGAGGTCAAGCGCGTGCCATGGAGCCGCGTTCTGCCCTGCAAGGAGACCTGGGCCTTCGCACTCGGCAAATTTATTACCGACCCAATTTGGTGGTTTTATCTTTTCTGGATACCGGGGTATTTGCAGTCCACGTTTCACTTGAACCTGTCTCAGAGCCGGACCCCGGTCGTGATGGCGTATGCAATCTCGATTATCGGGAGCGTTGGCGGCGGGTGGGTTTTCTCAAAGCTGATCGACCGCGGGAAGACGCATAACGTGGCCCGCAAGACCACGATGCTATTGTGCGTTCTGTTGATCATGCCGATCATTGCTGTGCCGTTTGTTCATCAATTATGGGTAGTGGTAGCGCTGCTGGGCATGGCCACCGCGGGACACCAGGGCTGGTCGGCGAATTTGTTCACGCTGCCATCCGACATGTTTCCGAAATCGGCGGTAGCAAGCGTGACGGGAATTGGAGGGATGTCTGGTGCAGCCAGCGGGGTCCTGCTGCAACTGTGCACGGGATTGATTGTCTACTGGACGCACAGTTATGTTTCGCTGTTTGTGCTGGCGTGTCTTGCCTATCCACTTGCGTTGATCTTGATTCATTCGATTTCACCCAAGCTGGCTCCGGCGATTATGAAGTAAGAAACTATGTGAGAATCAATTTATGATGCGTAGCTCTCTTGTCATGCGCAAGGTCGCAGTCTTTTCAATTGTTGCAGCTCTTCTGATTGTTGCGGGAGTTTGCCCGGCAGGCGCACAGCGATTGCCAAGCACGGTTGTGCCGGAGCATTACACGCTTACGCTGACGCCCGACCTGAAAGCAGCGACTTTCAGCGGCATTGAGTCGATTGAGGTGTCGGTGAAGCAGCCGGTCAGTTCGATCACACTCAACGCGGCAGAGATTGCATTCCAGTCAGTTTCGATTTCAGCGGGAGGCCGAGAGCAGACTGCGCAAGCCGTTCTCGACAAAGAGAAGGAGCAGGCGACGTTCAACTTCCCTGCACCGGTGCCGGCCGGTAAAGCCACGCTGTCGATTGCTTACACGGGCATACTGAATAACGAGCTGCGCGGGTTTTATCTTTCGAAGACCGCACTTCGCAACTATGCGGTGACTCAATTTGAGCCAACCGATGCGCGGCGCGCCTTCCCATCGTTCGATGAGCCGGCGTTCAAGGCGACCTACGATATTTCCCTAGTGGCCGACACAGGGGACACAGCGATTTCGAATAGTCCGATTAAAAGCGATACGCCGGGGCCTGACGACGGCAAACATACGATCAGGTTTTTAACGACACCGAAAATGTCGACGTACCTGGTTGCTTTTCTGGTCGGTGATTTCAAGTGTTCAGCCGGCGAGCAGGATGGAGTTGCGATCCGCGTTTGCGCAACACCTGACAAGGTAAGCCTGACGCCGTACGGCCTGGACGCAGCCAAATACGTGCTCCACTACTACAACAATTATTTCGGGATACCGTATCCGCTCAAGAAGCTCGACCTGATAGCGCTACCCGACTTTGAGGCCGGCGCTATGGAGAATTTTGGCGCCATCACTTATCGGGAAACCGATCTGCTGATCGACCCCAGGACAGCCTCAGACGGAGCGAAGGAAAACGTAGTCAGCATCATTGCTCACGAGATGGCCCACCAGTGGTTCGGCGACCTGGTGACCATGCAGTGGTGGGACAACATTTGGCTGAATGAGGGTTTTGCGACGTGGATGGCGAATAAGCCGCTTGCCGCGATGCATCCGGAGTGGAACGTGGCCCAGGATGTTGCCAGCGACGAAGACGGAACCATGAACACCGATGCGCAGCCTACGACCCGCGCCATCCGGGCCAAGGCAGAGACGCCGGACGAAATCAACGAGATGTTCGACGGAATTGCCTACGGCAAAGCGAGCGACGTCTTGTTGGTGGTTGAGAACTACCTGGGCGAGGAGACTTTCCGCAAGGGAGTTCATGCCTACCTCTCGGCGCATTTATATGCGAACGCGACCGCGGAGGACTTCTGGGGCGCTCAGACCGCAGTAAGCCGCAAGCCGGTTGACCTGATCATGGATTCGCTGGTAGCCCAGCCCGGCGTGCCGATTGTTACATTTGGCGATCCGGCCGGTGGACAGGTCTCGGTTTCGCAAAAGCGCTTCTTTCTGAGCCCGAGCATTCAGCCCGATCCAAAACAGAAATGGACAGTGCCAATCTGCTTTAAGAGCGGGACGGACGGAGGGCAGGATTGCCAGCTACTCACGCCAACTTCTGTCGCATTGAAGATCCCGGCCGGGCCGGTATTCTTTGCGAATGCCACCGGAAAAGGTTATTACCGGAGCGCCTATCCGCCGGACGTTTACGCCGAACTACGCAAGAACATCGAAACATCGCTGACCGCGCCTGAGCGGATCAGTCTTATCGGTGATGAATGGGCGCAGGTTCGCTCCAACAAGGCGAAGGTGGGGGAATATCTCGATCTGGCTGCCGATTTGCGATCTGACCCGAACGCTCCTGTTTTTTCAAGTGTCATTGGCGGCGTGGAAACAGTGATGGAACGTGTGGCGGCAACGCAGGACGAGAAGACCGCACTGGCTGCGTGGATTCGCCGGACGTTTGGGCCGGAGTACGCCAAACTTGGACTCCTTTCACCGAGCGACACCGCAAACACTCGTGATCTGCGCGCAGAGCTGCTTGGCCTCCTTGGAATTTTCGGCAAAGACCCTGGGGTGCTGGCTGAGGCAGCGCGGATTGCTGACCAATACATTGCCGATCCAACGTCTGTCGATCCGACACTTGGCCAGACGGCTATCGCGATTGCGGCGCGCAATGGCGACGCTTCCCTCTTCGACAAGTTGCAGAATGTCTATGAGACCTCGAACAATCCCGAGCTGCAGGAGGGAGCTTTGCGCCTTCTTGCTGAGTTTGAGAACCCGGAACTTGCGAGGCGGTCGCTGAATTACGATCTTTCCGGAAAGGTCCGCAACCAGGATTTCTCCGCGCAGCTCGCCATCGGGCTTGAGATCGACACCAACCGCGAACGCACCTGGAACTTCATCAAGGCCAACTGGGATCAGGTCGCGGCAGAGCTGACCACGAATTCGGGGGGAGACCTGGTGAGTTCGACTGCCAGCTTCTGCTCTGCTGAAGCGCGCGACGACGTACAGAGGTTTTTTGCGACGCACAAGGTTGCAGCCTCCGAGCGCGCCCTGAGGAAGGCCATCCAGCAGATCAACGGCTGCATTGAGTTTCGGACCTTGCAGGAGCCGAAGCTGAAGGAATGGTTGGCGCCGCAGGCGGGACGGTAGCAGAGGCTCGAGCGGGCCTGGGGCTGAGGCTTACTTGAGATCGCGCCAGTTGGGGCCAAAGCCGAGGTCGGCGACGAGCGGTACCTTCAACTTGACGACGCCTTCCATCTCGGTGCGGACGAGAGTTTCGACTTCGGCGGATTCGTCTGACGGAACTTCGAAGATGAGTTCGTCGTGGACCTGAAGGATCATGCGGGTCTTGAGTTTGCGCTCGGTCAACTGGCGGTCGATGGAGATCATGGCCAGCTTGATGAGGTCGGCGGCGGTGCCCTGCAGCGGCGTGTTGATGGCGGTGCGCTCGGCGAATCCGCGCTGATTGGGGTTGCGGCTTTCCATGTCGGGGATGGGCCGGATGCGGCCGAATAACGTGCGCACGAAGCCTTCGCGGCGCACTTGGTCCAACGTTGTTTCGATAAACGACTTTACGCCGACATAGCGCGAGAAATAGCGCTCGATATAGGCCTTGGCCTCGGCCTGGGGAATGCCGAGCTGCGTGGCGAGGCCGAAAGGCGAGATTCCATAGACGATGCCGAAGTTGACGGCCTTGGCGCGATTGCGAGTCTCCTTGTCCATGGTGTCTGCGGGGACGCCGAAGACTTCGCTGGCGGTAAGGGCGTGAATGTCGATGTTCTCCTCGTAGGCGCGGACGAGGAGCGGGTCGGCGCTGAAATGCGCGAGGAGGCGAAGCTCAATTTGGGAGTAATCCGCCGAGAGCAATTGGGTGCCGGGCGAGGCGGTGAAGGCGGCGCGGATCTCGCGGCCGAGTTCGGTGCGGGTGGGAATGTTCTGGAGATTTGGACTGACGGAGGAGAGGCGCCCGGTGGCCGTTGCAGCGGCCTGGAAGGTGGTGTGAACCCTCGAATCCACATCAGCTAACAGCGGTAAGGCATCGATGTAGTTGGATTTGAGCTTGAAGAGGTGGCGATACTCGAGGACGAGTTTGGGGACTTCGTTTTGCTCGGCCAGTTGCTCCAAGACATCTTGCGCGGTGGAGAGGGCCTTGCCTTTGCCGCGGCTTGGAGGGGCGGCGAGGCCGATGTGGGTAAAGAGGACTTCGCCGAGTTGCTTGGGGGAGTTGATGTTGAAGCGGCGGCCGGCAAGCGAGAAGATGCGCTCGCCGACACGCTGAATCTCAGCGCTGAATCTTGTGGAGAGGCCACCGAGGACGCCGGTGTCGATGCGGACGCCGACTTTTTCCATTCGATAGAGGACGGGGGCGAGAGGAAGATCGATGTCGCGGTAGACGGTGTCGACGGCTGACTTTTGAGCTTCAGCCAGGAGCGTGGGAACGAGGGCGTTGATGGTTGCCGCAGCGGCGGGAAGCGTAGTGGGCGTGGGCTGGTTGTGGCGAGAGGCGACGTCGGCAAGGGCCTGGGTGGCGTGGGTGGGGTTCAGGGCATAGGAGAGGAGCATGGTGTCTTCGACGGGGCCGCGAAGAGCAATGCCTTGTGCGTCAAGGAGATGCAGGGCAAGCTTCAAGTCATGCGTGCGTTTTGGGATGACTGGATCTTTCAGGATTTGGCTCAGTTCCTGCGTGAGGGGCAAGCGTAGGGCAAGGCCGGGTTCGGCAGAGACGCCTATCGAGAAGCTGGCGCGTTTTTCTTCCTCTTCGGCGTGGGCGAAGAGGGATTGGGCTTGAATGGGCTGGGGCAGTTCGTCTTCAGCTTCAGAGGCGGGATTGGGAGCGGACGCATTGGAAGCGAAGGTGTCGGGTGCGAAGGCGAAGCCGTTGGCTTGAGCGGCCTTGAAGAAAGCTGCGGCCTGGGCCGGGGAGGGATCTTCAATGAGTTCGACAGCGTCGGCGGTGGCCGAGGGAGCAAGTTCGCGGAGCATGGAGGTGAATTCGAGTTCTGTGAAGAGCTCGCGGCAGGCTTCGAGGTCGAGGGGCTGGGTTTCCATGGCGGCCAGGTCGAGGGTTAAGGGGACGTGGCTGTCGATAGTGACGAGTTCTTTGGAGAGGAGGACGGTTTCGCGGTTCTGCTCGAGCGACTCGCGATAGGTTTTGCGCTTGACCTCGGCGGTGCGGTCGAGCACGGCTTCAACGCTGCCAAATTCCTTGATGAGCTCGACGCTTCCCTTGTCGCCGATGCCAGGCGCGCCGGGGATGTTGTCGACTGAGTCGCCGCGGAGGGCCATGACATCGACGACTTTTTCCGGGGGGACGCCGAGGACTTCAGTGACGCCGGCGGGATCGAGGATGAGGTTGTCCTTCTGAGGATTGAGGATCTTCACCTGCGGAGTGACCAGCTGCATCATGTCCTTGTCGCCGGAGACGATGAAGACTTCGTGGGATTGCTCGGCGGCCTGGCGGGCAAGGGTTCCAATAACGTCGTCGGCCTCAAAGCCCTGGGCTTCAAGAATGGGAATGCGCAGAGCTTCGAGGGCGCGGCGGATGTAGGGGATCTGGCGGCGAAGGTCATCGGGCATGGCCTCGCGATTGGCTTTGTAACCCCCGTAGGTGACTTCGTCGAAGCTTTGCGTTCTTGAGTTCCACTTACGCAGGGGGCCCATGGTGCGGGCGCGCTCGTCGCGAAAGACTTCTCCACTGAGATCGAAGACGGCGGCGAAGTAGCGCGGGGAGAAGTCCTGGCGGAGCTTCTTGATCATGTTAACGAAGACGTAGGTGGCAGCGGTGGGAAGGCCGCCTCGGGTAGACATGGGCCGCGAGCGCTGCATGGCGTGGTAGGCGCGAAAGATGAACGACATGGTGTCGAGCAGGAAGACGGGAGGATTGGGCTGGTCGGTCATCGACTGTGAGTTTAGCAGGGAGGAGAGGCGGCTTCTAGCTGCTAGCTATCAGCTTTCAGTTTTTCCGCTGCGGGGATTGGGCTACTCGAGCAGGCCGAGTGGTTTGTCTGATTTGTTCAGCAGGTAAGCTTCCGCTGCGCGGAAATAGCGAGTTAGCAAGCTAGCGGGTTAGTGCGACGGCGGAAGGCTCGGGTGGCTCCGACTTAGTGGATGAACATGCAGTCGCCGTAGCTGAAGAAGCGGTATTTGTTTTCGACGGCGTGGCGGTAGGCGGCGAGGACTGGGTCGCGGCCGGCGAAGGCGCTGACGAGCATGAGCAGGCTGGATCGAGGGAGATGGAAGTTGGTGAGCAGGGCTCGGACGAGGCGGAACTCGAAGCCCGGGGAGATGAAGATATCCGTGGTACCGGAGTGGGGCTGGAGAGGACAATCAGCGGCTTTCGCGGCGGCCTCGAGCGTGCGGACTACGGTGGTGCCCACGGCGACGATGCGCCTGCCTTCCGCGACTGCGCGGTTGATGGCTTCAGCGGCGGGGGCGGGCAGGGTGTAGTGTTCGCGATGAAGTTTGACCTCATCGAGCCGGTCAACGCGGAGAGGGGCGAAGGTGCCGAGGCCAACGTGGAGCGTGATGCGGGCGATCTCGATGCCTCTGGCGGCGAGAGCTTCGAGCGCCTGCGGTGTGAAGTGGAGGCCGGCGGTGGGGGCGGCAACGGAACCTGGTTCGCGGGAGAAGACGGTCTGGTAGCGCTCGCGATCTGACACCGCATCGTCGCGGCGGATGTAGGGCGGGAGCGGCATGTGGCCGATGCGATCGAGGATAGAGAAGAAGTCGTTGACTGGAGCGAATTGAAGCAGACGTTCGCCGAGCTGGCCGCGCTCGATGACTTCGGCTTCGAGGAGGATCTCGCCGGTGGGGGCGGGAAAGACGAGGCGCTCGCCGATGGCGACTTTGCGGCCGGGGCGGACGAGGGCGCGCCAAAGGTTGTTGCCTGCGGGCTCGGTGAGCATGACCTCGATGCGGCCGGCCGGCTCAATTTGGTCGCGGCGCAGAGTTCGGCGGGCGTAGAGGCGGGCTGGAATTACGCGGCTGTCGTTGAGGACGAGCAGGTCGCCGGGCTCGAGGAGCAAGGGGAAGGCGGCGAAGGATGTGTCCTGCAGATTGCCGCTGGCGCGATCGAGGAGCAACATGCGGCTCATACCGCGCTCGGCGGGGGGCTGCTGCGCGATGAGTTCCGGGGGCAGATCGAAGTCGTAGTCGGAGACGAGCTGGTGCTCCGCATTTTTACTTTTTGGAACGGAGTTCTCAGGCATTGGTCTTACCGAAGTGGGCGAGGGCGCGGAGGCGGGCGCGTTCGATGGCGGCATTCAACTCTTCACGCTTTTGCTCGATCTGGTCTTCAGGAAGATCGGCGGGGACGAGCGTCCATTGCGCCCAACTGACGACTATACGCGTGAAAGGTTTGGGCACGAGGAAGCGATCCCAGGAGCGCATGGTCCAGGCGTGTTCGGGTTCGAGATGGAATGCGCCGATGGGCGCGCCGGTCAGTTTCGCTAGCTTGATGGGGCCGGTCTTGGCGCGGTAGATGGGGCCGCGCGGTCCGTCGGCGGTGAAGATGGCGGTGTTTCCGTTTTCAATGACGTGCTTCAGTCCGAGAAGGCCCTCGCGCGCGCCGCGGGAGCTGGAGCCGCGCACAGCGCCAAAGCTGAATAACTTGAGAATGCGGGTAATCAATTCGCCGTCGAAACTCTGACTGATGAGAATGATGGCGAGGGAATGGCGGAAATAAAGCGTACAGGGAAGGACACACTGGTGCCAGAAGCAGTAGATCTCGGGTCCGGGGACCTGCCCGAAGACAACAGGGATGACGCCTTCCTCGGCGATGATTTCAAAGCGCCACGTGCGACCGATGATGGAGAAGAGCGCCCACACTATGCGGGGAACGATGGCCAGGGTGAGGCGCTGGGTGAAGGTGAATCTGGCGGTGGGCTCGGTGGTCACTGAGTTGATTTTAGCGGAGCGAGGGAGGGAGCGGAGTTGGCGGAGTTAGCGGAGTTCGCGGAGTTGGCGGAGCTAGCGGGGTTAGTGGAGTTAGAGTTCGTATCGATGTGCCTCAGGAGTAGCGGAGCCAGCGAACGAGTTCGGGGAGGGTGGCGCGCTTGCCGTACATGAGGATGCCGACGCGATAGAGGCGTGAGGAGAACCAGAGAGTGGCCCAGATGCTGAGCACCATGAGGCTGATGGAGACGGCAAACTGCCAGGCGGGCGGAGTCTCAGAAGCCATGCGCAGGAACATGATGATGGGCGCTGTGGGCGGGAAGAGTGAGGCGAGGACGGACCAGATGGAATTGGAGTCGTTGATGATGAGGATGATGAGCGCAAAGCTCAGCCAGGTGGGCGCGGCGGCCAAGGGCATGTACATCTGGAGTTCCTGCTCTGTTTCGCAGGTGGCGGCAAGGCCTGCAAAGAGCGAACTGTAGAGCAGGTAGCCAAGCAGGAAGTAAACCGGGAAGAGAATGCCCTCGGCCCAGGAGAAGTGAACGGCATATTGACCGGTGAGGATGGCGGCCGCGAAGGGCGTGACCATGATGGCGGCTCCGGTGACGAGCCAGATAATGATTTGCGTGAGGCCGACGGCGCCAACGCCGATGAGCTTGCCGGCCAGCATGTCGCTGGGTTTCACCGTTGCCAGCATCACCTCAAAGATGCGCGAGGTTTTTTCCTGGATGATGGAGCGGGCAACGTTGAGGCCATAGATCATGGTGGTCATGGAAAGCAGGAGAGCCATGACGTAGCCCTTCCAGAAGGAGGCTTGCGCATTGCTCCTGACGACTGAGCCATCTTTCTTGACCTGGTAGGTGTCGATGGAAATACCCTTCACCAAGGCGTCGGCATCGGTGGACTTCAATCCGGAGCCGGTGAGCCGCTCGTTGAGCATGCCGTCGTTGAGAGCCTTGCTGAGGCGTTCGTTGGTGACGAAATCGCCAGAGGATTGCGCGGTATAAGTGGCCGTTGGCAGCGCGCCGGGCCTTGACTCGACGGTAAGAAAGCCGTCGATGGCTTTGGATTGGACCTGCTGGATGAGTCGCGCACGGGAGTCAGGCGAGGCGGGGGCAACGATGTCGACATTGGGAGTTCCATCCTTGTCGCTGATGATCTGGGTGCGGATGGCGTCGGCTAAAGAAGCGTCGTTTGACAGGACGACCAGGTGTTTGTTGGCGCCCAGGCCGAGGCTGGCAACGTAACCAACGCCGATGATCACCGCAAAGAGGACGGGCAGACCAATTGTGGAGAGGCGGAAGGCACGGCCGCGCACCTGCTCGAGATATTCGCGTTTGGCGATTAGAAGCATGTTACGCATTGGTCTTGCCTCCAACGGTCTGGATGAAGATCTCTTCGAGTGAGGGCTCGATCAACTCGAATCGGAAGATGGTCGCCATGCCAGCGGCCTGGTGGAGGAGCTTTTGCGCATCGCCGTGGGGCTTGAGCCGGATTTCGGCGTGGCCGGAGAAGTTTTTGGCTTCGGCGATCTCTTCGCTGTTCAGGAAATCGGCGTTGCCTTCGAATTCAACGATGACATGGTTGCGCTCGTAACGGTTCTTGATTTCGCGGACCTTGCCTTCCAAGACGGCTTCGCCGTTGTTGATCAGGCAGATTGAGTCGCAGAGCTTTTCGACCTGGTCCATGCGATGGGTTGAGAAGAGAATGGCGTTGCCTCGGTCCTTGAGTTCAAGCAGGGTTTTCTCCACCAGGACCGCGTTGACTGGATCGAGGCCGCTGAAGGGCTCGTCCATGACGATCAGGCCAGGCTCATGGAGCAGGCAGGAGATGAACTGGATCTTCTGCTGCATGCCTTTCGAGAGCTCGTCGGTTTTCTTGTTGAGCGCGTCGGCGATCTCCATGCGCTCGGCCCAGGCGGTGGAACGCTTGCGGGCGTCTTGCGGCGAAAGGCCGTGCAACTGGCCGAAGAAGACGAGCTGCTCGATGACCTTCATTTTTTTATAGAGGCCGCGCTCTTCGGGCAGATAACCGACGCGGTCGAGGCTTTCGCGCTGAAAGGGCTTGCCGAAGAGACTGACACGGCCCGAGTCCGGAATGGTGATGCCCATCATCATGCGGATGGAACTGGTTTTGCCGGCGCCGTTTGGACCGAGCAGACCGAACATCTGGCCGGCGTCGATGGAGAGGCTCAGATCGTTGACGGCAATCTTGTTCTCGTAGGCCTTGGTGACTCCCGCGAGTTCAACAACTGGCATGGATTCTCCTGTGGTTTTCTTGTTTGAGATTGGCCCAGGGCAAACGAGGGGAGCGAACTTAAGAGAAGTGTAGCAAAGCGGTCGGAGCGGGGCAGCGCGGCGATTCGGGTTACATTTTCTCGGATTGGCATGATTTTTGCGGCTGCAGACTCAAGTCCCGAATCGGACCGAATAGCAAGGCAATTTACAACTTAAGGGTCATTTTACCGGGACAAAAGGTGCATATTTAGTTTTGAGTCTCGCGGTTACATTCGTAACAGCAGTCGGGAGCACGATTTGTCGACGTTGCTGCAAGTGCAAGACTTTGAATGCGGCTTCCTCAAAGCCAAACCCGTTTCGGGGCCGGGGCAGAGACCACAGTCAGTAGCAGAGATGGACGTGCGCCAGGGCGTGCTTCAAGATCTGGCGCTGAAGATTATCTTCCTTTCCGGTTCGCTCACCCTTCTGGAACTGGCCGAAAGGCTCGGGTTGAGTTTCGCGGTGACAAGCGATCTGCTCGACCGGTTGCGCACCGAGATGCTTTGCACTGTCTCCGGGATGTCCGGCAATATCGCCCAGATTTCGATCACGTCGCAGGGTAGGAACTGGGCCGGAGAGTTGCTCTCGCACAATCACTATTCCGGAACCGCTCCAGTCTCACTTGAAACCTACGTTGGACAGATCCGAAAGCAAAGCGTGCAAAAGGTGAGCGTGCACGCGGCGGATGTGGAGCGCGCTTTTGCGCACCTTGTTGTCGACAAGCAAACGCTGCGGCAGTTTGGCACGGCGCTGAATTCCGGCACCTCGATTTTTCTGTATGGACCTCCGGGAACCGGCAAGACGACCATGGCCGAGGTACTTTCGCGGGTACTGGCCGAGGATGAGGTCTGGATACCTTACGCGGTGGAAGTGGACGGGCAGATTATCACGGTTTACGATCCATCGATTCACAAGCGTGTGGCTGAATCGGAACCGGAGAATCGCGACCTGCGCTGGGTGCTCTGTGAACGGCCGGCGGTGCTTGTAGGCGGAGAGTTGACGGCTGAAATGCTGGACCTGCAGTTCAATCCGGTTTCAAAGTACTATTCAGCGCCGGCACAACTGAAGGCCAATAATGGCGTGCTGATCATCGACGATTTCGGGCGGCAGCGGATCAGCCCAGAGCAACTGTTGAACCGCTGGATCGTTCCGCTTGACCGGAGAATTGATTTTCTGACCCTGGCCGGAGGAAAGACCATCGAAATTCCATTCGAGATGCTGGTGGTTTTTTCTTCAAATATCGAACCGACAGACCTGGTGGATGAAAGTTTTCTGCGCAGGATACAAACGAAGATCAGACTTGGCGCCGTAACTGACGAACAGTTCTGCGAAATCTTCCGCCGCGTCGCCAGCGAAAGGCAGGTTCCCTACGAACCGCACATCCCGCACGATCTGATTGAGTACATTCAAGGGACGCTTGGGCAGGAATTGCGGTCCTGTTATCCGCGGGATATTGTGAACCAAGTTTGCTGGTCAGCGCGTTACGAAGACCGGAAACCGTATCTCGATCTTGCGTCTTTAAGGCAGGCAATTGAGGCCTATTTCCCGAAGAAGCCTGATCGTCCCGCGCCGGATCTGCCGCTTATTTTTTCGTCGATGGAGAAGCGTGCAGGTCAACGATTCGGCGCAAGAACAGCGGGACTGGCGAGCGCGTAGAAGCGCAGCCACGTTCGAGTGTGGCATACGCACCTCCGGATTGGAGCGTTCGCTTAGTCAGAGGCGATGAACGAGCTTCCCTTTCAAACAAGTCTCATTGCATCCGGGTCCCACTTGACGACTTCGCCGCGGTCCATACTGAGGTTGCTGAGCAAGGCGGCACCGGCTGCACGGTAACCGAAGACGGCATCTTCGACCGCGGGCTTGCGCGTGCGAACGGAATCAAAGAAGTTCTTGAAGTGGTCGTAGCTGTCGCTGTAGCCCTGGGGAACAACGTATTTCTCCGCGCCGCCCAGTGACTCATTGCCTGCGTGCGGCGGAAACTTCCGGTTATGGTCGGCGAGGATCTGTTTCTGCATGGCCACAGTGAAGCTGCCGATCATCAAGCCCGGAGCCTGTTCACGGGGCACGCGGCTCACGGAAACAGCGCCGCCGCCGATCTCCATGGTGCCTTCAGATCCGGTGAAGATAAGGCCTTCACTCTCTTCGCCGCCATCCACGAAATTGACGCGGAGGCTCAGGTTGAAGCCTTCGCGGTAGTCGAAGAGGCCGAGCATGACGTCGGGAACGTCGCGGCCATCGTTCCAAAAGCGGAGCCCACCGGTGGCCATGCCGCGGGTGGGACCATGGGAGCCGGTGATGAAGTGGGTGCCGCTGAAAAGATGGACGAAGAGGTCGCCGGCAACGCCGCTGCCATAGGCCTTCCACTTGCGCCACTGAAAGAACTGCTCGGCATTGAAGGGGATGTTAGGTGCGGTGCCGAGGAAGCGTGGCCAGTCGCAGGTTTCGGGCGATGCGTCAAGGGGGACGGTGTAGTTCCACGCGCCCATGGACGAGTTGCGATCCCAGCGGGCGGTGACCATGTTGAGTTTGCCGATGGCGCCCGCATCGAGCAGTTCTTTGGCCTTGATGTAGAGGAGCGAGCTGACGCGCTGGCTTCCGATCTGAAGGATGCGGCCGTTGGAGCGGGCGGCCTCGATCATTTCGGGACCATCGGAGTAGAGATGGATCATGGGCTTCTCGCAATAGACGTCTTTGCCGGCCTTCATGGCGTCAACGGAGGCGCGTTTGTGCCAGTGGTCAGGGGTACCGATGATGACGGCATCGATGTCTTTGCGGGCTAGGATCTCGTTGTAGTCGCGGGTGGCGAGGATGTCACTGCCCCAGAGTTCTTTGCTGTGATCGAGGCGTCCCGAGTAACAGTCGGCAACGGCAACGAGCTTGACGCCGGGAACCTGCACGGCGATTCGGGTGTCAAACTGCCCCTGGCCGCCGGCGCCGATGAGGGCAATCTGGATGTGATCGTTGGCGGCTACGGGCCTGGCAGGTTCGGTTTGCATTGCGGCCAGAGCGTGGAGTTTTGCGCCCAGCATGGTGGTTGCGGATGCAGCACCGGCTGCCTTCAAGAAATTCCTGCGATTGAGCTCGTGCATTTCAGTCCCCTCCCCTAAAGGAAAGTAGTTCGCAGCCACCAACGATACCCGATAGGGCGGCACAGGCGCACCGATGTTCGTGCATCTTTATTTTCCGAGAAACTGCGGAGAGCGTTTCTCGTAGAACGAGCGGATGCCTTCCTGGTAGTCTTCGCTGTCGTAAACTTCGCGGCGCATAGCCTGGACTCTTTCATAGGTTTCGGCGCCGAGGTTGTGGGAGACGGAAAGCAAGCGAATTTCTTCCTTGAGGAGGCTGACGACGAGGGGGGAGTTCTTTGCGATCTGCTCGGCGATTTCCCGGGTGACGCTCTCTAATTGATCGCGTGGAACCGCGCGGCTGACCATTCCGCGCTCTAAAAGACGGCGGGCGCCGATCGGTTCGGCGGTGAAGAGCATTTCTTCGCAGAGCGGCATGCCGCCCGCGTTGAGGAAGTTTTGAATGCCGGAGATGTTGTAGGGCACGCCGAGCCTGGCCGTAGTAATGGCAAAGGTGCTGTCTTCGCCGGCGACGATCAGGTCGCAGCTCATGACCAGTTCGCATGCGCCGCCCCAGACGCTGCCTTCGACCATGGCGATGACGGGCGCGGGGAAATGCTCAATGGTGCGGACGAGCAAGCGCAGGGGATCGGTGTAGGTGAGCGGGTCACGGCCATTGGTGGGCAGCTCCCCGATGTCGTGTCCGGCGGAAAAGACCTTGGAGCCAGCCGACGCGCGGAGAATGACTACGCGGACTTGCTCCTTGCGCATAGCCTCAAGGACTGCGCAAAACTCATCGATGAGTTCGTTGCTGAGAGCATTGTGTTTCCTGGGATGATTGAGAGTAATGATGCCAATGCCGTCGGACGTTTCGGCAAGGATGAGAGTTAGTTCGATCTTCATGTTTAATTTTCTCGCTTTTGGATTTCCTGAACCCGTCAGATGTCGAGTTACCGGATGGTTTGAAGCCGCTCGAACCGGGTTTTCACTGCAAGCGAGATTTTACGGCGCGCCGGCGGCGGTGGGCAGTGATCTGGCTCATTCCCTTCCCTTGGAAAGATGCGATTCCCGAGATGGGAGGCGAGTGCCAGCGCCAAAGTTTGTCCTGCTGGAGTTGAGGCATTTAGCATCCTGAGTGTGCCCGGCTTAGACACTCCGATCATGTACGTGAAGGGCGTGGGCCCGCGCGTGTCGGAGATGCTGACGTCGAAGGGCGTTTTGACAGCCGAGGATCTGCTGTACCATCTTCCCTTCCGATACGAGGATCGGCAGAATCCGCGCAGCCTGGACGAGTTGCAGCCGGGCGAGACGGCGAGCGTGATTGCGGAAGTGCGCGGGTCGATGCTGATGCGGACGCGGCGTGCGCCGATCTTTGAGCTGACGGTGGGCCAGGGACGATGCGCGCTGAAGTGCCTCTGGTTCAATGGGACTTACTTGAACGGGAAGTTCCACGCGGGCCAGACGGTGGCGCTGTACGGCAAGGTAGAGCCTTCGCGATCGAGCAGCAACCTGAAGATGATTCAGCCCCAGTTCGAAATACTGCCCGATGCGAGCGACGACGCTGAAACGCGGCTGCTGGAGGTGGGACGGATTACGCCGGTGTACGAGTCGCTGGGCGGAAGCCGGTTGGCTTCGCGCTGGCAGCGCAAGGTGATCTTCACTCTGCTGGAGGCGGTACGGGGGGCCGTGCCGGAGTGCCTGCCGAAGAAGCTGCTGGCGAGGCTGGATTTGCCGGACCGCGAGACGGCGCTGCGGGATGTGCATTTTCCGCCGGAGGGAACGCCGTTTGCGCAGTTGCAGGGTTGGTCGACGCCGGCACATCGTCGGCTGATTTTTGAAGAGCTGTTTTTTCTGGAGTTAGGACTGGAACTGAAGCGGAGGCGCATGAGGGAACGGGCCGGGATCGGGTTTGCGACGACCGACAAAGTGCGCGAGGCGATTCGAGAGGTGCTTCCCTTCCATCCCACGACGGCGCAGAAGCGGGCGCTGGGCGAGATTGTGACCGACATGCGGGCGCCGAGCCCGATGCGGCGGCTGCTGCAAGGGGATGTGGGCTCGGGCAAGACGATTGTTGCGTTTCAGGCGATGCTGGTGGCGATGGAGAACGGGTACCAGGCGGCGCTGATGGCGCCCACTGAGATTCTGGCGACGCAACATTTTCTGGCGGCGCGGAAGTTGCTGGAGCGGTCGTCGCGGAAACCGCGGATCGTGCTGCTGACCGGGTCTCTCGATGAGGACCGCAAACGGCACACGCGGGGCTTGATCAATCGCGGCGAGGCGCAACTGGTGATTGGCACGCACGCGCTGATTGAGGAGAAGGTGGAGTTCGACCGGCTGGGGCTGGTGGTGGTCGATGAGCAGCATCGCTTTGGCGTATTGCAAAGATTCAAGCTGATGAAGAAGCCCAATCAGCCGGAGCCGGACGTTCTGGTGATGACAGCGACGCCGATACCGCGGACACTCGCGCTCTCGCTTTATGGCGATCTGGATTTGAGCGTTCTGGACGAGTTGCCGCCGGGGCGGACGCCGATTGTGACGCGGCGGGTGCCGGGCGAGCGGTCTGATGAGGTATGGGAGTTCGTGCGCAAGCAGGTGGCGCAGAAGCGCCAGGCTTATATTGTTTATCCGGTGATTGAGGGGACCAAGGACGACCAGCCTGAGCTGGATTTCTCACACGATCCCGAGGCAGCGATTGAAGTGCCCGCGCCGCGCAAGACGGTACGCAAGGGGAAGACAGCGGAGCTTTTTCCGAAGGCGGCGCAAGAGGCAAACCCGGGAGCGAAATCGGGCTTGAAATCTGCGGTGGAAATGCACGAAAAGCTGCGGAATGGACCGTTGGCCGGGCTGCGGGTGGGGTTGCTGCACGGGCGGCTGGACGCCGATGAGAAAGAGATCATCATGCGGCGTTTTCAGAGAGGCGAGATCGACGTTCTGGTTGCGACCACGGTGATTGAAGTGGGAGTGGATGTGCCGAATGCGACCGTGATGGTAATTGAGCATGCCGAGCGGTTTGGGCTGGCGCAACTGCACCAGTTGCGCGGCAGAGTTGGACGCGGGGCGGCCAAAAGCTACTGCGTGCTGATCACAGGACCGCGCGTATCCGAGCTTGCCGAGGAGCGACTGAACGCCATGGTCCGCACGCAGGACGGGTTTGAGCTGGCGGAGCTTGACCTGACACTGCGCGGTCCGGGTGAGTTTTTCGGCACGCGGCAGGCGGGGCTCCCGGATTTCCGCGTGGCGAACCTGGTGCGCGACAGGCAGCTGCTCGAACTGGCCAAGCTGGAGGCCGCGCGGTTTTCAACCCAAGCCGAGACGGAGTACGCCGAGAACGAGCGAGCACAGGTGCGAGCGCGGCTCAAGGAGTCGTGGCAGCGGCGGTATGGGCTGGTGGAAGCGGGCTAAGAAGCGGCTTTTGGGGTGGCGCAAGGACGCCGGAATCAGACTGGGGAAGGAGAGTAGGGGCCGCTCATGGTCTCCACCGGGAACGTCTGGATTTCGAGGTCGATGCTGGCAATTTCTGCGCCGCAATTCTGGTGGCTGCTGCGCGTGCACTGGCACAGTTCAGTAAATCGGATGTGGCCGCTCTGGCTCAGTTCCAACCCGGCGGCGACAAGGACGCTGTAAACTTCGACGCAGGCCTGTCGTTCGAACTCGAAGAGCATGTTGATGGTTCCGGTGTCGTTTGCGCCGCGGCTGAGCACCCATCCGCCAACCCCAAGGATAGCGCCGGTGAGGGTCTGGACGAGCCGTCCCGGTTCCTCCATGGAGACAGCTTTCATCTGCATCGCCCACGGAATGCTCATCAACTGTCCTGCATCCCTCTCCCGCATGTTCAGCCTCACAACGGGGTTATCGGAGCGAGCGGGCGCTGGGTAAAGTCTGTGCAGGAGTTGAACGGCGTCTGACCTGCTTTGACACAACCGTGACCCGGCACGGGCACTGGACGCGTTTGCCGGTAATTGAACTGTGGATTTTCGGTCTGCGGATGAACCGCAAATTCGAGAAACAGAAGATCGCGAAACTGCGCGGGCGCCGCAACTGCGCGATGATGTAGCTTGGTAGAGAACATGATCATTGGCTCTGGAATCGACATGGTGGAAATCGTCCGGATTCAGCACTCGGTGGATCGATACGGGAGACGCTTTCTTGATCGAGTCTTCACGAAAAACGAGCAGGCATACTGCTTGCGCAAGCGCAACGCGGCCGAGAGCTTTGCCGCGCGGTTCGCCGCCAAGGAGGCTGGGGCAAAGGCCCTGGGAACCGGGATCAGCTATGGAGTGAGCTGGTTGGAAATCGAGGTGGTCCGTGAGCCGAGCGGACGGCCGACGCTCCAGTTTCACGGGCGCGCCAAGGAGATCGCCGGACGAATGGGGATGGTCCATGCCGCGCTTTCCATTACGCATACGGCCGAGCTTGCCGCGGCCAGCGTTGTCCTTGAAAAATAGCTTCCCGGCAATGTTGAGAGGCCGTGGATCGCCTTCTTCTGGTATCCTCAAGTCGTCTACTGCATCCATTCAGCAAGAGGAGCTTCGTGCCAAGCCGCAAAGAGATTCAGTGGTCGGAACTGAGAGTGGGAGCGCTTGTCACGGCGGCTACGGCCGTACTGATCGGGCTAATCTTCCTCATGTCCGGATCGAGCGGTGGGCTTTTTGCCCACAAGATCCTTCTCCGCTGTTACTTCGAAAATGCCGCAGGAGTCAAGAATGGCGCGCCGGTCACCCTGGAAGGCGTCACGATCGGCAATGTGATTCATATTCGCGTTGTGCCCGATCGAAACCCCACGCCCGTTGAAGTCACCATGCAGGTGGGGCACGAGTACCTGCGCGACTTGCACGTAGACTCCAAAGCCACGATCGCCCAGGCCGGCGTGCTGGGAGACAGCTACATCGATATCGATTCAACCAAGGCCACTGGGCCCAGTCCGGCGAACAATGCGGAGTTGATGCCTGGCGGTTCGCCCAGCATTCAAGACGTGATCCGAAACAGCTCTTCGTCCATCGATGAGATTCATGCGCTGACTCTCAAGGTTGAGACGCTGGTGGATACGCTGAACAGCAAGAAGGGCACGGCCGGTGAGCTGATCAACGACCCGACGCTTGGGAAAAAAGTTACGCAAATTGCGACGGACCTCCAGACGATTACTTCGGCCATTGCCGAAGGCAAGGGCTCGCTGGGCAAACTGGTCAACGACGACACGCTGTACACACGGGCCAACTCAGCAATCGACAAGCTGGACAAGATCAGTACCGACTTGAACGATGGCAAGGGTACCGCAGGCAAGCTGCTGAAGGACGATACGCTCTATAACAATTTAAACGCGGCTGTTGCCAATACAAATCAGCTGGTATCTGAAATCAATGCGGGCAAGGGCGCCTTAGGCAAAATCGCCAAGGACCCGGCGTTCGCGCAGAAGCTGGACGATACGGTTACCCGGCTCGATTCAATTCTGAAGGGTGTTGACGAGGGCAAGGGCACGGTTGGGCAACTGATGCAGAACCGCGCGCTTTACGACCATGCGGACCAGGCCCTGGACCAGACGCAGCAACTGGTGAAGAGTATCCGTGACGACCCGAAGAAGTACTTGGTGATCCGGCTGAAGCTGTTCTAGTTCGCCAAGCGATCTTTCGATCGTATGGAACTTTTTCGCGTCACCCAGCGTAAGATGCTCCATCGGAGGCCTGCATGTTCCCCAAGCTTCTTACCGCGGCCGCGGCCGCGTGTCTTGCCGCAACGTTTCTTTCTGGTCAGTTTGCACTCCACCCCGCGAAGCGCGTTATCGCAGCTTCGACCCCGGTGCCCTCTTACACCAAGACTGGAGACATGTTGCCCCCTGAGGATTATCGCGGTTGGATCTACCTCACTTCCGGCCTCGACATGAGCTATAACGCAAAGGCGACCGATGCTCCGGATCACTCGATGTTCGACAACGTGTTTGTGAATCCGGAGGCCTATCGGCGCTTTCTTGAGACGGGAACATGGCCGGACAAGACAGTGATGGTTTTAGAAGCAAGAGAGGCGCGGAGCAAAGGGTCGATCAATCAGCGCGGGCGTTTTCAAAGCGGTGAGGTGATGAACCTGGAAGTCCACGTAAAGGATGAAGCGCGGTTTCCGGGCAAGTGGGCATTTTTCTCGTTTGACTCGCCGAATGGAAATGGAACGCTGATTCCGCAGGGAGCGCCCTGCTATAGCTGCCACTCCGCTCATGCGGCTGTGGACACGACCTTTGTGCAGTTCTATCCGACGCTGCTGCCGGTGGCGACGAAGAAGGGGACGCTCAGCGGAGCGTATCTGCAAGAAGAAACTGCGCACGATTCAGCGAAGTAGGCCGTTGCGACTATTGGGTCGATGAGCCGCGGTATGTTCGCCAGAACTCGACAAAACCCTTCAAGCGCACGACCTGGAAGTAGTCGTTTGCGACGAGGTAGAAGACAGTAGAGGCGGCCCACACCACGTGGAGCGTGCTTCCGCCCAACTCATCGCTGAAGGGCAGCGGAGCCGCCGAGAAAACCATGGCAAGGACAATCAGGGAAAGCTTCACAATCCCCATGACTAGATTAATTTCTGCGAGTTTGCTGGTGAATACCTTTCCCAGCCTCAGACTCTGACCAAAAGCAGAAAGCAGAGAGCTGCGCTCAAGCAACAATAGGAGGGGCGCGATCTCCAGCGTCCAACTGAGCAACGCCCAGACGGTGAAGAATCCAAGAGAAAGAAAGATCGCCCAGATGGCGAAGCCTACCAGGTCGGGTTCGCCAGTTGCTGTGATATGCGTCGCCGCAGCCCACTGCATGCACCCGAACCAGGCAGAGAAGATTGCGGCAAGCAGCGCCAGGAATCCTGTTTGCAGCGCTATCATTTGCACGGGGCGGAAAGGCAGGCCTGGATTGATTCTCTTGAGGACGAGATTGCGTCCGATTGCGGAGACGATGATCCAGCCGAGCGCGGCCGCCGGCAGAAGCCAATGCAACACGGCCAGAACGGGCTGGCGGTAGTAGGCAACGACGCCGGCGAGTTGGACAACGGCGACCCAGGGATTCTGCGTGTCGAGTGAATTGAAGCCGGAAGATTCAAGCGGGAAGGCGGCGAGTATTTGCAGCCACTGGTTCCAGCCGATGAAGAGCAAGGGGATGCCGAAGATCCAGCGCCAGCCTACTTCAATTGCAGTAAGGGTTGGCCGCTTGAAGACCCAGCCCATGTGGGTGACCAGAGACTGGGTTCCGCGCAAGGGTGCGGCCATCCTATTTCACCACCAGGTTGACTGCGCGGCCGGGTACGACGATGACTTTAGCTACGTTTTTGCCGGCAATGCGCGACTGCACTTTTTCGTCGGCGAGGGCTGCGGCTTCCATCGTTTTGGCATTCGCATCCGCTGCAAAACGCACCAGCGTGACCAGCTTGCCGTTGATCTGGACTGGAATTTCGATCTGGTCTTCTTTTGCGAGCCCTGGGTCACTTTTGGGCCAGGGGGCGCGCAGGACCGCACCATCCTCGCCGAGTTCAGCCCACAGCTCGGCGGCGAGGAAGGGCGCGAAAGGCGCCAGCAGCAGGACGAGCGTGCGCAGCAGTTCGAACATTACCGGAGCGGGGACTTCGCCTGCTGCTAATTCGGTGTCGGAGGCTTGCAGGTCGTTGACCAGTTCCATGATGGCGGCGACGCAGGTGTTGAAGTGCCAGCGGCCTTCAAAGTCGAGCGTGATTTTGGCTGTGGTTTGATGGAGTTTCCGAAGCAGCTTGAGTGACAGGCCGGAAGGCGCATCGGCTTTCTGGCTGCGGCCGGTGCGCGCAGCGGGGGCGTGTTTTGTGACCAGACGCCAGACGCGGGCGAGGAAACGGCTTACGCCGGCGACGCCATCCTCCTGCCAGTCGAGGTCGCGATCGGGCGGGGCGGCGAAGAGCGCATACATGCGTGTTGAGTCGGCGCCGTAGCTGGCTACCATGTCGTCGGGCGAGATGACGTTGCCCTTTGACTTCGACATTTTTGCGCCGTCTTTGATGACCATGCCCTGGGTGAAAAGCCTTTGAGCGGGCTCGTCGTTGACGATGAGGCCGAGGTCGCGCATGACTTTAGTCCAGAAGCGCGAGTAGATGAGGTGGAGGATGGCGTGCTCGACTCCGCCGATGTACTGGTCGATGGGGAACCAGTATTGCGCAACTTTTCGGATCGAAAGGAGCGCTGGAGTTCTTCGCGTCGGTGTAGCGGTAGAAGTACCAGCTGGAATCGACGAAGGTGTCCATGGTGTCGGTTTCGCGGCGCGCGGGACCGCCGCATTTAGGGCAGGTGGTGTTGACAAACTCGGGCACGCGGCCGAGGGGCGAGCCGCCCTGTTGCGTGATCTCAATCTGCGGTGGCAACAGGACAGGCAATTGGTTGTCGGGAACCGGGACGAGACCGTCGCGCTCACAGTTCACCATGGGGATGGGTGTGCCCCAATAGCGCTGACGGCTGACTCCCCAATCCTTCAGGCGATAGGTGACCTTGGCCTCCCCAAACCCTTGCCGGGCGGCAGCCTCCTGGAGAAGTTTCTGTGCTTGCTCGCAGCTGAGGCCGTTATATTCGCCGGAGTTGACGAGGACGCCGTCTTCAGAGAGGAAGGGCAGCTGTTCGGGAGTGTCCTGACCGGCGGGCCGGATGACTTCGACAATAGGCAGGCCGTACTTGGTTGCGAATTCGAAGTCGCGTTCGTCGTGGCCTGGAACGCTCATGATGGCGCCGGTGCCGTAGTCGGCCAGGATGTAGTTGGCCACCCAGATGGGCACGCGCTGGCCGTTGTAGGGATTGACAGCGAAGTGACCGGCGGGAATGCCGTGCTTCTCGATTGCGCCGAGATCTCCAGCTTCGCGGGCTTTCTTCTGCTGGTCTATTAGTTCGTCGACCTGGGTCTTCAACTTGGAGTCGGCGGCCGTGAAGGCAGCGACGAGCGCGTGTTGCGGAGCGAGTTGGACGCTGGTGGCTCCAAAGATGGTGTCGACGCGGGTGGTGAAGACGCGGATCTTCTCGCCGCTGCCTTCCACGGTGAAATCGACCTCAGTGCCTTCGCTGCGGCCGATCCAGTTGCGCTGCATGGTGCGGACTTTTTCAGGCCAGCCTTCGAGTTTGTCCAGGCCGGCGAGCAACTCATCGGCATAGGCGGTGATTCGGAAGAACCATTGCTCAAGGTCGCGCTGCTCGACGATTGTGTCTTCGTGACGCCAGCAGCGGCCGTCGATGACCTGCTCATTGGCGAGCACGGTGGCGCACTCCGGGCACCAGTTCACCTTGCTCTTCTTTCGGTAGACGAGGCCCTTCTCATACATGCGCAGGAAGAACCACTGGTTCCAGCGGTAGTAGTCGGGCAGACAGGTGGTGACTTCAGTGGCCCAGTCGTATCCCAGGCCAAGGCGCAGCATCTGGCGCTTCATGGCGGCGATGTTGGAGAGGGTCCACTCGCGCGGGGGGGTGTTGTTTTTGAGGGCAGCGTTCTCGGCCGGAAGCCCGAAGGCGTCCCATCCCATGGGGTGCAGGACGTTGTAGCCGCGCATCCACATGTGGCGCGCGAGAGCATCGCCTATTGAGTAGTTGCGGACGTGGCCCATGTGAAGCTGGCCGCTTGGATAGGGCAGCATTTCGAGGACGTAGTATTTGGGTTTTCCGCTGGTTACCGGCTCGGCCGCATACAGTTTCGGGTCCGCAGCCCAGCGCTGCTGCCATTTGGGCTCAATGGTTGATGGGTCGTACCGCAGTTCTTTTTCTTCCGCCATGTCTTATCTAGTGTAAACGCGCGCAGGGATTGGGAACGGCCTCCGAACTCATGGCTGGGCTGCGGTCTGTGTACTTGCCGATCCTTGATTGCAGGGGTACTCTGTACTGCAAAGCTATGCTGACCTTTAATCTTCTCCTTCAAGACGCAGGCCTTGAACCTAAGGATGTCTACCTCGTTCGTCATAAAGACACAAGGATTGCGAAGGGACTTCTGCGCTCACGCGGTTCATCGCCATATGAGTTGTGGCTAACTCAGAAAAATAAGTTCGAATGGTATCAGCAGATACAGGCCGAGGATTGTTTTCGCAAGCGAAAATGGATTGCGGCCTTTGTTGTGACCCCGGGGGACGAAACTCTGTTCGCGGGAATATATCGTAAACAAGGTTTAGGCAAGTTGCCAGAGCAATTGCGGGAATGCCCTGTCTCGGGCAAACCCGTCAGTGATGATACGCATATCTACTATGATCTTGCGCTCGACGAGCGCCTGAATGAGCTGGCAGGTTTGTTAACAATCGAATGGGGAGCTGGATTTCGCGCATGGATTCAAAATGCCGACTCAATGGAATCGGGTCCAAAGAAGGTCCTGGAGATTCGGCAAACCATACAAGAAGAGACATTTCCAGGTTACCGCGAATTCCAGTACGGGAACATCTCTGAAATTCAGTCAATCTGGCCATCGTGGCAGGAAGCCCTTCGAAGAAGCAAGGGAATCTACCTTCTTAAGTGCAAGGAGACTGGGAGACAGTATGTTGGTAAAGCCGACGGAGATGAGGGATTCTGGGGCCGCTTCGCTAATTACGCAGCCACCGTACATGGTGGCAATGAAGGTATGAAGAGACATTCCACAACGGGCTATGCCGTGACGATTTTAGAGGCATTGGCAACTCCAACACAGGGCGAGCTTGACCGACTCGAGTCTCTGTGGAAGGACAAGCTCGGTACGCGAAAGTGGGGACTTAATGAAAACTAAACTGATCAATCTATAGGGACAAATTCTCGGCCGACAAAATGTCCCGCTGTTTTTGTGCCGTCTGCTTCAATACGGATCAAGGCTCCTTCAACCACAGGGTGCGGTTCAAAATGCGGAAAGGGCTCGTTCTCCAGATGAGCTCTGAGGCGAGCCAAGCCCTTTGGGGTTCCGATTGTGCTGATTGCTTCCCTGAGGAAAGTTGTTTTTCGCATCTTCAAAGTCATTCTCATCTTCGTCATTTCTCCACGAGGCTTTTCAGCACGCGGACGTTGCGCTCTTCGTCGCCGGGTTCGTCTACCGGGGTTTCGGCGATGAAGGCGGCGTGGGCGAAGCGAGGGTCATTGAGCAAGCGGCGGAACGGCTCAACGCCCATGGTTCCCTGCCCTATGTGCTCGTGCCGGTCGAGCTTGGAGCCGCGGGCGGCTTTGGCGTCGTTGCAGTGCCAGACTCGGACGGCCTCGAAGCCGACCGTCGCAGCGACTTTTGCCATGGTCTCTTCGTAGCCTTCTGCGGTCACGAGGTCGTAGCCGGCGACGTGGGTGTGGCAGGTATCGAGGCACACGGCTACCGGGGCCGTTGGCTTGAGTCGCGCCACAAGCTCAGCGACTTGCTCAAAACTGCCTCCGAGCGAGAATTCCGCGCCGGCCGTGTTCTCAATAAGGATATGGAAGCCAGTTCCCTGCCAGGGGAGGCCATCGATGGCGCGGGTGATGGAGTCAGCCGCGAGCTTGAGACCCTCTTCACGGGTGAGGCCCTTCCATGAGCCTGGATGGAGCACGAGGTATTCGGCACCAAGGATGAGAGCGCGCTCGATTTCGCCGCGAAAGGCGTCGATGCTCTTGGTGCGCACATCATCGGTCTGACTGCAAACGTTGACGAGATAGCTGGTGTGGATGACGAGCGGGCCTACGTCGTGGGCAGCGCGCAACTCTCGCATACGCTCGGCCTGTTTGGGATCGACCTTGGGAGCGCGCCACATGCGCGGACTCGAAGAGAAGATTTGAAAAGTGTTTGCGCCGATCTCGCGCGCGCGTTCGACGGCGTTTGAAGCTCCGCCTGCCGTGCCCAGATGTACCCCAATCCGTTTTGCCATACGAACAGTTTATTGGATGGAGGGGAGCGGCTACGCCGTAGAATGGAAGGGCCAGGGATGGCTCAGGAATGACGGCTGAAGCGGATCGCGGAAAGATCAGAATCTCGGCAGGGCCACGGCTTCGGACGGCGATGATCCTGGCGATCGTTGCCGATGCGCTTCAACTTCTGGTGTTTCCCTTGTTTGTGCAGGGCGCGATGTCGCCCGTTGATGATGTGCTCGATTTAAGTGTTGGAGCGATCCTGACTTACCTGCTCGGCTGGCACTGGGAGTTTCTGCCGTCGTTCGCGGCCAAGCTGGTGCCTGGGGTGGACCTGATTCCGTTGTGGACGCTGGCGGTTGCCAATGTGTATCGCAAGTCGCGACAGGTGGCGATCACGATGGAAGGTGGCCGCGGGGAAGATCCGACGCCGCGCACACCGGGAAGCTGAGGGAGTTTCTCAGGCGAGCGGTTCAGACAATCGGGTCAGGCAATCGGCTCCAGGTGTGCGGTAAAGTGGCGCAGGAATGGGGCCTGATAGGTAAGGCGCATTCCCTTGATGCGCGAGCGCCGCTCCCACACGCGCAGGATGATCTCGACAACGTAATCGATATGGCTCTGCGTGTAGACCCGGCGCGGAATGGCGAGGCGCACCAGTTCCATCTTTGCGGCTTCGGCAAACATCAGGCTGCCGATTTCGACCGAACGAATGCCGCCTTCGAGATATAGCTCCGTGGCCAACGCGACTCCAGGAAACTGATCGCTCGGGATGTGGGGCAGAAACACCTTGGCATCGATGTAGATGGCGTGGCCACCAGGCGGCTGCACAATGGGCACGCCGTGCTCGGAAATGTGATTGCCAAGGTAAGCCGTGGACGCGATGCGGTAGCGGAGGTAGTCTTCCTGCAACGACTCCTGCAGGCCGACGGCTACGGCTTCGAGATCGCGGCCGGCAAGGCCACCATAGGTGGGATAGCCCTCGGTGAGAATGAGGAGATTCTGCTCCTGACGCGCGAGGATTTCGTCATTTGTGCAGAGGAAACCGCCGATATTGGCCATGCCGTCTTTCTTGGCGGACATGGTGCAGCCATCGCCGAGAGCGAACATCTCCTGCGCGATCTGCTTGGGGGTTTTTCCGGCATAGCCGGGCTCGCGCATCTTGATGAAGTAGGCATTCTCGGCAAAGCGGCAGGCGTCGAAGTAAAGCGGTATTTCGTGCTTTCGGCAAACGGCGGCGACGGCCTTTGCATTCTCCATCGACACGGGCTGGCCGCCACCGGAGTTATTGGTAACGGTGAGCATGACGAGCGGAATGCGTTCGCGCCCGACGCGGCCGATCAGTTCTTCGAGGGCGGTGACGTCCATGTTGCCCTTGAAAGGAAGCACTGTCTCAGGATGGCGCGCTTCGGGATTCTGAAGATCGACCGCTTCAGCACCGACATATTCGACATTGGCGCGGGTGGTGTCGAAGTGCGTGTTGTTGGGCACGACGTCGCCCTTTTTGCACATCACGTTGAAGAGAATGCGCTCGGCGGCGCGGCCCTGATGCGTGGGAATGACGTGCGTGTAGCCGAAGATGTCTTGCACCGACTGCTTGAAGTGGTCGAAGCTCTTGCTGCCGGCGTAGCTTTCGTCCCCTTCCATGACTGCAGCCCATTGATGCGTGGACATGGCGCCGGTGCCGGAGTCTGTGAGCAGATCGATGAGGACATCGTCGGCAGAGAGCAGAAAAAGATTGTTGTGCGCTGCACGGAGCAGTTGCTCGCGCTGATCGCGGGTGGTCCATCGGATGGGCTCAACACTCTTGATGCGGAATGGTTCGATGACGGTCTTGGAGGGCATTTGAAAATGCTCCTGGACTTGCGGTTACTGGGGCGTGGAGCAGACGCACGCGGCGAACGCCTTGGCAGTGTAATTGTTCAAAGCGCAGACGTACTCGGGCCAGAAGGGGGTGAGTTCGCGGGACATGTCGCCCACGAAGTAATCGCGAATGTAGGCATGGCTTGTGGCCTCGCTGCCGGTGCGATCGGTTCTAAATTCGTGAACGAGTTTGTTGACGGTTGAGGAGGAGAACTCAGGTTCGTGGAAGGTTTTGGCGAAGTCGTATTCCGTGGTCCATGCGGTGGCGATGCCGGTTTGATTGGAGGCGGAGATTACTTCGTAGTTCTCAAGCGTGGCTGAGGACGGGTTGACGCGGGCAACGGTGAAGGAAGGATTGTTGCCATCGACCGGCGAAATGGAAGGAACAACTTTGATGGGTACACGATGGGTTTCGGCACTCTGCGTTTCCGCTCCTTCGGGTCCGAGGAGACGCATTTCGTCCATATGGGTGTGGCCGAACAGGCCAAGCTGCACAACGTCGGCAGATTCAACGAGCAGGTCGGCCATTTTGTTTGACGACAAGAAGGCGACGGGTGCCTGGCCACTGCACACATCTCTGAGCTTGAGGACGGTCGAGAATGGGTCGATTCCTGGAGGAATGTGGCCCATGACCCAGACTTTTTGACCCGCTTCGCGCGCCTGCTGCAACTGGCGCTCGAGCCATGCCATCTCGGTTGCTGCAGGAGCGGCGTCGGCGTTGCCTCCGCAAGCTTTGTATTTGGGTGACTGGAAGACATCGTTGACGACGATCAGGCGGGTGTTATGCATGGGCTCCGCCATGGTGACGCTGAAATAGCCACCTTGGCCGAACTGCTTGATCGCGTCTGGGCGATCGGCTGGCGGGAGACCGCCGGCGATAATCTTGCCGGTTTCAGCGAGAAAGTCGCTGGCTGTGTCGAGCTGATAGTCGCCGCAACCGCTGTCGTTATTGCCGAGGGACACATAGATAGGGATGGCAGGAAACTCGGCGCGGAGTTCCTGCATGACGAAGCTGATCGTTTTGACCACGAAGGCTTGATAGTCGCCGGGCGCGGCGTTGGGAAAGAGCGTTGCATAGCGGCAGGGGAAACCGTGAACGACGAGGTCGCCGCTGACCATCATGAATTTTGCATCTGGCTGCCGGACGTGCATCGCTTGCAGGCTGGAGCGTAGCAGCGCAAAAGGCGTATCGACACCCTTGGCGTGGCAACTCTGCTGGAGCGCGGCAAAAGCTTGCGGCTGATCGGCTGACGGGGACGAGAGAATGGACATCCAATTGGTTACGGGGGCGTGAACCAACTCTTTGGCTTTGGCGGGATCGTGAAAGGGATCGAAGTGAATGTCGCTGACAAAAAGTGCGTGGACGGCGGGCACTTCGGCAGAGGCGGAATTCGCGGGATGCGGCGTTGATTGGTTGGTCTGAGCGATCGCCTGTGATTCGCATGCAAGGCCAATTGCAAGTGCGGCCGGCGCGATGAAGGCAAAGATGAAGGCACGAAATGAGATTGGAAAGTTGGGAATCATCGTCGTGCCTCAATATTAAGGGATGGCGGGGAATGGCCTCGATTCGATCCTAGGGTTGCGTCTCCGAAGTACGTTGAAAAACAAATGCAGGTCCTTCGACTCACCACCCCCAAGCTGAAAAGCGCTTGGGGCCCCGTTCGCTCAGGATGACCGCTATTTTTTGCTTTGAACTTCTGAGACAAGTCATTAGCAAGAAACGGAGTTCTCTCCGGAGGCGAATGCCTTACCCTTTCAAAACCGAAGAATGCAACAAGGTCTAAGGCTGCGACGGCGCGCGGCCAATGAACTTGTTGGCCCACTCGATGAAGTACTTCATGTTGGGCGCGTCTGTGTGGCCGCCGTCGTGCTGGCGCCAGGCGAGTTGGCCATCGAGCAGCCCCTGGTTTACCGGCGGCATGGTTGCGGTGCGGAAATCTCCGGGCACATCAAGTCCCGTGGCGCCTAGGAGCGTGAAGACGCGGCTTGCGTCGACGGTGGCCATGAAGCTGCCCTCGTGGTCAAGCCATTTGGCGTCGCCTTTTTCGGGAACGCCATAGCTGATAAAGGTGGGGCGTGGCGCGCACAGGGCGATCAGCTCGTTGGAATCGACCGGAATGTCGCCGGGGTTCATGCTTCCGAATGTGGCTTGCGCGGCACCATACTTCATGAAGTTGCCGGCCATCCAGTAGTATTCGCCGCCGGTAAGGCTTTCAACGGCCTCTCCGAAGTTGCGGCGAAGCAGCGTTGCGCCACCTTTACCGGACGAACCCACGAGCACCATGGAAAAGCGCTGATCGTAGGCCATGGTGACGAGAGCGGCCTTGCCATAGCGGGAGACGCCCTCGATGCCGACATGCTTGGCGTCGACGGCGGGGTCGGTTTCGAGGTAGTCGAGTCCGCGACCGGCGCCCCATGCCCAGGCGCGCAGCGCGCCCCAATCTTCAGGCTTGCGCGGCTGGCCTCTGTTGACAAGGCCGATGATGCCACGCGTAATGCCCGCTCCATCGTCGGCCTGCACGGTGGTGGGATCGAGAAGCGCGTAGCCCCATCCGGCCGCGATCAGTTGCCAGGTATTTGGCAGGCCGCCGTCGGCATTCAACTCCGGCATCTGGAAGGGTGAGTTTTTCACGGGCTCCCATGCGGGATGCTGCGCCAGGACTTCTTTCAACGACGGGTCCTGCTGAATGAGCGCGGCCTTCAAAGCCGCGTTGATTCGGTCCAGCTCTTCTCCACGGGGCTCGTTTGGGGCTGGAAAACCTGCGCGGCCAAACATGATGAGGAGGGGAACCTTGCCGGCGGCGCGGGCAGGAGTGACAAGGGTCATGTGGATTTTGACGTTGATGAGCGGGTAGGAGGAGTTGTCCACTTCGCCGATGAGATCTTTAACGAGGACTGGGTTGAAACCAATCATCTCGTGGTCGACTGCCGTAACGGTCCAATTGACCTGAGGCACGTTGTTCGGCGCCTGGCCGTAAACGTACTTCGAGAACATGTCGAGGAGTTGCGGGCGGCGCTGGTCCCACCACATCTGGGCGGTTGTCACCTTTTCGCCGTTGTTGAGTATTAACGGGTCGGGGACGTTGGGGTATGGATTGGCTTGAGACTCATCGTAGTTGGCGTGGTTGGGCGCTCTTTCGTCGCCACTCGGCCCGGGGCGCAGTGCCTTGATGCCAAGCTGGTCCATCATGTTCTGGTGATCCTGCTCGGAGGTGAAGTTGACCGGCGGAGGCAAGGCTGAGCTTGGTTTTGCAGCCTGGGCGTGCAGCAAGACGCCGCAAAACGCGGCACAGGACAAAAGCAGAAGATGAAAAGCAGACTTCAAAATGTAGCGCATAGGAGACTCCCCAGAGGATCTGCTTTTCGCTTTGAAAGAAAAGCCGCCAAATCCACGATCATGGTACATCTTCATTGGAGACGTGCGCGGTGAGCCTCAAGTTTCTCGTCTTTCAGGTTTTGACTGCGAACGGAGCACAATTGCCTCGCAAAGATTTCGGGAGTCGACTTTCGCTATTTTTACGCCTGAGGTTCATTCGCAATTGAATGCGGGATTCTGACTGGGATGCGGGCTGAATGGTAACTTGGGATTGGGCCGGAGGCCGAGAACATTGCGAGTCGGTTTGTTCACGCGCGAGTATCCTCCCCAGGTGTACGGCGGCGCCGGGGTGCATGTCGATTATCTGAGCCGCGAGCTTGCCAGGGAAATTGAAGTTGAAGTTCACTGCTGGGGTCCGCAGCACGCAGATGAAGGCCGGCTGCATGTGCGGGGCGCGGAGCCGTGGGCGGAGATTTCCGATGGGACCGAGGGCAAATTCAAAGGCGCACTCGAAGCCCTGAGCCTGAACCTGACGCAGGTGAAGGCGCTGGAAGGCATCGACGTGGTGCACACGCATACGTGGTATGTGTCGATGGCCGGCTACCTTGCCAAGAAACTTTATGGCGTGCCGTTTGTGCTGACCACGCACTCGCTGGAGCCGCTACGCGCATGGAAAGCCGAGCAACTGGGCAGCGGTTATGCAATGAGTTCGTGGATGGAGCGCACGGCGATTCTGGATGCAGATGCGATTATTGCCGTCTCGCAAGGAACCAGGGCGGACATTCTGCGCGCGTATCCGGAGGTGGATCCGGAACGAATTCACGTGATCTATAACGGGATCGATCTTGCTGAATACAGAAAGACGCCGGAGACCAAGGCCCTTACCGATTATGGAGTGGACCCAGGGACTCCCTACGTTCTGTTTGTGGGGCGCATCACCAGGCAGAAGGGCGTGACGCACCTTGTGGACGCGATCGGCTACCTTCCGCCGGAGACGCAGGTGGTGCTGTGCGCCGGAGCGCCGGACACGCCCGAGATTGCCGCTGAGATGCGCACGAAGGTGGAAGAGGCAAGGCGGCGGCACCCACGCATTGTATGGATTGAAAAGATGGTGACGAAGCAGGAGGCGATCCAGCTCTACAGCAACGCGCGCCTGTTCTGCTGCCCGTCGGTGTACGAGCCTTTCGGGATTATCAATCTTGAGGCCATGGCGTGCAGCGCGCCGGTTGTCGCCAGCGCTACGGGCGGCATCAAAGAAGTAGTGGTGGATGGGGAGACAGGGTACCTTGTGGAGTTCGAACAAGACCCGGTGACAAGCTTTCCGCGCGATCCGGAGAAGTTTGCGCGGGATCTTGCGGCGCGCATTCAACAACTGCTGTTGGACCCGGATAAATGCAGGCGGTTTGGCGAAGCTGGCAGGAAGCGTGTGGAAGAAACATTTAGTTGGACGGCAATTGCGCATCAGACGGTTGCGTTGTATGGGCGGCTGATTGCAGAGCGGAAGTCGGGCGCACAGTAACGCTGCTGCGCGGAGGGCGCTCTGCGCAGTGCGTTGCGTACGTTTAACCTTGACGATGAACGACTCACAAGGAATTTGGCACCAGGATGACAGTAAAAAGTACGGATGGGCGCAGACGGGTAATTCTTGAAGGCATAACGCCGGCGGTAGACGGCGGACGCTTTCCAGTAAAGCGGACGGTGGGCGATCAGGTTCGCGTAGAGGCAGACATCTTTACCGACGGGCACGACGCCGTTTCCGCTTCGCTGCTGGCGCATCGCGAGGGCTCGGAGGAGTGGACCGAGATTCCGATGCGTCCGCTGGTAAACGACCGATGGACGGCGGCGTTTCGGGTCGCAGAGCTGGGGCGCTACGGTTTCAAGGTGCAGGGCTGGGTAGATCATTTCGAGACCTGGCAACGCGACCTGATGAAACGCATTACGGCGGAGAGCGACACGGCGGTGGATTACCTGATTGGCGCTGACCTGGTGGCCGAGGCAGCAGGCCGTGCGACGGGCGATGATGCGGCGTGGTTGCGGGAACGTGCAAAGGTTTTGCGCACGGCGAAACCGCCCGAAGAGATGCGCACGCACGCCATCAGTCCAAAGCTGCACGAGATGGTGCTGCGCTATCCGGACAAGCGCTTCGCCAGCGTTTCCGAAGAACTGAGCGTGGTTGTAGATCCGGTGCGGGCACGATTCAGCGCGTGGTACGAGTTGTTTCCACGCTCGACGGCAGAGGCGCCTGGCAAGCACGGAACGTTTGCCGACTGCGAAAAGCGTTTGGAATACATTGCGGGGATGGGCTTCAATGTGGTCTACCTGCCGCCGATTCATCCGATCGGATTGCAGTTCCGCAAGGGACGGAACAACGCGACTGAGGCGCAGCCGGGCGACTGCGGCAGCCCGTGGGCCATCGGTTCCACGGAGGGCGGACACAAAGCGATTCACAGCGAGCTGGGAACGATTGAGGATTTCCGGCATTTTGTAAGGAGAGCCGGGGAGCTTGGTCTTTCCGTGGCGCTGGACATTGCGTTCCAGGTAGCGCCCGACCATCCGTATGTGCGCAAACACGAGTCATGGTTTCGCAAGCGGCCGGATGGAACGATTCAATACGCGGAGAACCCTCCGAAGAAATATCAGGACATTTTCCCACTGGACTTTGAGAGCGAAGACTGGGCGGCGCTGTGGGAAGAGTTGAAGAGCGTATTTCTTTACTGGCTGGACCAGGGAGTGACAATCTTCCGTGTCGACAATCCGCACACGAAGGCGTTTCCGTTCTGGGAGCGGGTGATTGGGGAGATCAAGCGCGATCACCCGGAAGTGCTGTTTCTTGCCGAGGCGTTTACGCGGCCAAAGGTAATGCAACGGCTAGCCAAGATTGGTTTCAGCCAGTCGTATACCTACTTTCCATGGCGCAATGGAAAGCATGAGATCACGGCTTACCTGACGGAGCTCACGCAGACGCCGGTGCGCGAGTTTCTGAGGCCGAACCAGTGGACCAATACGCCTGACATTCTTACCGAGTTTCTGCAGATTGGCGGGAGGGCGGCGTTTGCGATTCGGCTGCTGCTGGCGGCGACGCTGGGCGCAAACTACGGGGTCTATGGGCCGGCGTTCGAGTTGCTTGAACATCGGCCGATTCGCAACGGAAGCGAAGAGTATCTCAACTCTGAGAAGTACGAGATTCGGCATTGGGACCTGGAGCAGCCGGACAGCCTGCGGCCTTTGATGACGCGGGTAAACGAGATACGCAACAGCAATCCGGCGCTTGAAAACGACTGGTCGCTCAGGTTTCACTTCATAGACAACGACCAATTGCTCTGCTACAGCAAGGAGTCAGAGGATCGCTCGAACTTGCTGCTGATGGTGGTGAATCTCGATCCGCATTACACTCAGTCCGGATTTGTTTCGTTTCCGTTGGAAGCGCTTGAGATTCCGCAAGACAGGGGTTATGAGGCTGAAGATTTATTGACGGGGGAACGGTATCTTTGGCACGGAGAACGGAACTATGTGGAGCTGAATCCGGCACGGGAGTCGGGCCACATTTTGAAGATCCATCGCAAGGTGAAGGCGGAGACGGATTTCGAGTATTTTCTTTGATGACGGGCTGACGCCGCGTCACTCGATAAATCGCACGTGTTGACTGCGGAGTAGCCGATGGCGGAATAGCTGCTTTCTTGCTGGTACGAAGAGGCCAATGGTTCGTCGAAGTTATGTAAGCAGATGAAGATCTGACACGGGGTGATGGATGAAGAAGCCGGCCAGCGCCACCGACCCGCTGTGGTACAAAGACGCGATCATTTACGAACTGCACGTCCGTGCGTTTGCCGACTCAAACGGCGACGGCATCGGTGACTTTCCCGGTTTGCTTTCGCGTCTGGACTACCTGCAGAACCTGGGTATCACGTGCATCTGGCTTCTGCCTTTTTTTCCGTCGCCGCTGCGCGATGATGGCTACGACATTTCAAATTATGTGGATGTGAATCCGTCGTACGGCACACTGAGCGACTTCAAAGCGGTGCTGGATGCGGCGCACGAACGGAACATGCAGGTGATGATTGAGCTGGTAATTAATCACACCAGCGACCAGCATCCGTGGTTCAAGGCGGCGCGACTGGCGCCTCCGGGATCGGCTGCGAGAGAGATGTACGTGTGGTCCGAGACCGACCAACTCTTCAAAGACGCGCGGATCATTTTTACGGATACGGAAAAATCGAACTGGACATGGGACGAGACGGCCAAGGCGTACTACTGGCACCGCTTTTTTTCGCACCAGCCTGACTTGAATTTCGACAATCCGCAGGTGGTGGAAGAGGTCGTAAAGGCGATGCGCTTCTGGCTCGACATGGGCGTGGACGCGCTGCGCATGGATGCGATTCCATACCTTGTGGAGCGGGACGGCACCTCGTGCGAAAATCTCCCGGAGACACACGCAGTGATCAAGAAGCTGCGCGCGGCCATTGATGAGGAGTATGCCGATCGCTTTATTCTGGCCGAAGCCAACCAGTGGCCGGCCGATGTGCGGCCTTACTTTGGCGACGGGGACGAGTGCCACATGGCCTTCCACTTTCCGCTGATGCCGCGCATCTACATGGCGCTGCGGCAGGAGGATAGGCTGCCGATTACGGACATCATGGCGCAGACGCCGCCGATTCCGGAGAGCTGCCAGTGGGGATTGTTTCTTCGCAATCACGATGAGCTGACGCTGGAGATGGTGACGGACGACGAGCGGGACTACATGTACTTTGCCTACTCGGCCGATCCGCGGATGCGGGTGAACGTGGGAATACGGCGCAGGCTGGCACCGCTGGTCGACAACAATCGCAGGCGCATTGAACTGTTGAACTCGCTGTTGCTCAGCTTTCCGGGCACTCCGATTCTTTACTACGGCGATGAGCTGGGCATGGGAGACAACATCTATCTTGGCGACCGGAACGGCGTGCGCACGCCCATGCAGTGGACGTCTGACCGCAATGCCGGATTCTCAAAGTGCGACCCGGCGCGGCTCTATTTTCCGGTGATCATGGACCCTATTTACGGGTACCAGGTTGTGAATGTGGAGGCGCAACTGAGCGATCAGTCGAGCCTTCTGCACTGGACGCGGAACATGATCGCGCTGCGCAAGCTATTCCAGGTATTCGGCCGCGGCACTCTCAAGTTTTTGAACGCCGCGAACCGGAAGATACTTGCCTATCTGCGCAACCTTGACCGCGGAGATGGCACGAGCGAGACGGTGCTCTGCGTTGCGAACCTTAGCCGCTTTGCGCAGCCTGTGTCGCTGGATCTGTCGGGCTACTCAGGAATGGAACCGGTCGAGATGCTGGGCTACGTTGCGTTCCCAACGATCACGGCAGAGCCATATTCGTTGACACTCGCTCCCTACTCGTTTCTCTGGCTCGAATTACAGCCAGCCGGTTCGACGTCGGAGCTTGCATCGCCCACAGTGCTTGAGGCGGCCGAAATGGAGTCGGACGAGGCGGTGGCGCCGGAAGTTCTAAGTCGAGGCTGGCAGGGATTGCTGGCCACGCACTGCCTGGAACTATTGGAAAGCGCGTTGCCGGGATGGCTGCGACGCCAGCGATGGTTTGGCGCGAAGAGCCGCACCATTCAGTCGGCGAGGGTTCTGGACTGGGTCGAGCTTCCGATGGCGGAACCTGCGGAGGGATCGAATCTGCGAGTCGGGGAGGATTCAGAGGGCAAGGCAATTCTCCCGGCGCTGTTCTTCATTGAGATTGCATACGAGGGGAGCCCGGCGGACGTGTACCAGCTTCCGCTTGCGTTCAGCACGGGTGCGGAGGCCGAGGAGATTGGCCAGAAAGCTCCGCAGAGCGTGCTGGCGACTCTTGAGTTTCCAATGGGGCCGGCGGTTCTGCACGACGCCACAATCAAGAAAGACGTGCGCCTGTGTCTACTGGGACTGATTGAGCGAAACGCGACGCTTGCGCTGAAAAGCACTGCCAGTTCTCATGGGGTCGCTGCCGACGCGGATGCTTCGGTTGAGTCCGCCGGTTCGGGCAAGGGCGACGGAGCGGCATCGAAACACCACATGCAGCCACGGGAGTCACCTTCGGCCGGCAGCGCCGACTCAGTGCATGGTGAGATTGACGCCCACGCGTCGAGCGTGTTTTCAGGCGCAGGTCGATCGCGGATCTGTGATTCGCGCGTCGGGTCCGCCGAACAATCGAACACGTCGATTGTCTATGGAGATCAACTGATATTGAAACTCTTCCGGCGGCTTCAGCCGGGAGAGAATCCCGACGTTGAGCTAGGGCGCTTCCTGACCGAGGTGGCGCACTTCCCGCATATTCCGCCGTTCCTGGGCGAGATCGCTGTGACGCAACCCGGCGGCAAGCGGACGACTGCGGCACTGCTGCAGGGATTGGTGCAGAACGAGGGCGATGGGTGGCAGTGGTTCCTCAAACAACTGGCAGAGATTTTCCACTCCGTGGCCGCTTTGCCTGTTCCGCTTGGATTGCCTTCTCCTGTTTTTGGCGCAGAGTATGAGCTATCGAAGGAAATCAGGGACCGCGCCTGGATGTCTCTTGAGGCGGCGGCATTGCTAGGCCGACGCACCGGCGAGATGCATTTGGCGCTGGCCAGTCCGACGGACGATCCGGCGTTCGCAGCCGAGCCATTGACGGCGGAGGCCCTGGCGCAAGATGCCCGCCGAATGGAAGCGCAGGTTGTCGCCGCTCTGGAGGCGCTCAAGCTGAAGATCGCAACCCTTGAGGGCGCGATCACGGACGATGCGGCTCTTGTTCTGTCACGGCGCGTGGAGCTATTGGGCCGCGCCCGAGCAATCGTTGATGTGAAGGCATCCGGGCAGCTAATTCGCATTCACGGGGACTATCATCTTGGACAGACGCTTCGCACGAGCCGGGCGAAGGCGGGAGATGGAGCGGAGGCGGGCGACTTTGTACTTCTCGATTTTGAAGGCGAACCGGCGCGGCCTCTGGCCGAACGACGCCAGAAGCAATCCCCGCTGAGGGATGTTGCCGGTATGTTGCGCTCATTTTCTTATGTCGCATTTGCAGGTTTGGAACAGTCGATGAAGGGAGACGGAGGCGACGCGGGGCACCTGTCCGCATGGTCGGTTTGCTGGCAGAACGCGGTTTGCGCCGAGTTTCTCCGCACCTATCGTATGACCACGGCGGTCAAACCCGCGCTGCTGCCTGAGCCTCGGCAAGCGCAATCGTTGCTCAGCGCTTACCTGTTTGAGAAGTCGCTTTATGAACTTCTTTACGAATTGAATAACCGTCCTGCCTGGCTCCGGATTCCATTGGCGGGCATCTTGGCTTTGTAGAGCGTAGTAGCAGAGAGAAACGAAACGATGGCGACGACGAACCCGATTCCCGACACAACCACTCCTTCCGAGCAGACCGGTAGTGGCTTGTTGGTACTACTTTCCGCATTGCCACCGGAGCAAGTGGAAGATGTGATCGAGAAATTAGGGTCTGCGTTTCCGCCTGACGAGACGTTGATCGCTGCGGACCCGTTGGTGGTGGAGGCTTATCCAAAACTGAAGATCATTGCGAATCCGGCTTCAAAGGCGTCATGGATGCTGACCGCGGCCGACTTTGTGAACGGGTACCAGCTTGCGCAAAAGAATGGGGCGCGCGCCATCTTAATGTTGGGGCCAGATGCAAGCTCGCTCGGATCGTCCGCACTGCGCGACCTCGGTGATGCAGTGACAGCTAACTCAGCCGACCTGTCGGTAGCGCGCTACGATTTGCCGCCGCGAGCCGGACTGATCAACTCTGCGATTTTGTACCCCTTGAGCCGGGCATTCTTCGCTTCGCAGACGCGCTTTCCGCTGGCCATCGATCTAGGCATTTCCCTTCGAATGGCTGAACGGCTGGCAAGCACGGGACAGCGCTTTACATCGAAGAACCAGGCGGAGATGCCGGTCTGGCCGGTGAACGAGGCTGCAGTGGCGGGGTTTTCGATTACCGAAGTTGATGCCGGCGCTCGAGTTCTGCCGCACCCTGCCGAGCCTGACTTGAACACAATTCTCCCCGGATTGACGGGATCGCTTTTTGCCGATATCGAAGCCAAGGCAACATTCTGGCAACGGGCCCGGCAAGCACCTCAAGGACGGATTTCTGCACGGCACGAGCACGCCGAGGCAGTCGATGCTACAGCGGATATTGTCCCGATGCTGCAGGCGTTTCGTCTTGCTTACTCGAATCTTCAGGAGATTTGGTCGCTTGTATTACCGCCCAATACTTTGCTGGGACTTAAGCGGCTTTCGCTTGCTGACGGTGCGGCATTTCGCATTCCTGAAAGCTTGTGGGCGCGCATCGTTTACGATTTTCTGCTCGCTCACCGGCTGCGCACTCTGAACCGTGGGCATCTTCTCGGCGCGCTGATTCCGCTTTATCTGGCATGGGTCGCAAGCCACTTCAACGTGGTGGCCAGCGGCGTAGACCCCGAAAGGCATATCGAAACAGCGGCTTCGGCTTTTGAATCCGAGAAGCCTTATATCCTTTCGCGCTGGCGGTGGCCAGACAGGTTTAATCCGTGAGGAACCTCGAAGCGAGAAATGAAGAGCTAAAAGCAATTGTGAAGGAGGGAGTCCGATGCAAACAGTCCCGACAGCAATAAGTCCGCCCAATCTGCTCCAGGCAACGCAGCCCTCATATCAGGACAACGCAACCATTTGGCATCACATGTCTGACGCGCTGCACCAGTCGCTTGACCGAGTGCTTTCAATGCTCATTGCCATTCTGCCAGGCATTCTTGCCTTTATTGTTGCCCTGCTGGTCTTCACGCTGCTTGGTTTCTTGCTTTCTGCGCTGCTGCGATGGGCACTGACCGCGGCCAAGTTTGATGAGCGGATAGCGCGCAATCGTCCAGACCCAGGCTGGGCGCCGTCTACTTCGCCTACGACGCTTGTGCGGAGGATCGCGTTCTGGGGCTGTCTGCTTCTAGGGCTTCTGATCGGGGTTTCAGCTTTCGACACGTCGTTTGCCACTGCGGCAACGCTGCCGATCTCGCTGCTGCCGTACCTCACGCACGCTGTGGGCGCGGTTCTTCTTCTCATTGCGGGCAACCTGATTGCACGCTTCCTGGCGCGCTCAGTGCTGATTGGCGCAGTGAATGCGCAGCTTCAATACGCGCGCTTTCTTTCGCTCGGCGTGAAGTGGCTGGTGCTGGTGCTGACCGCGGCGATGGCGCTGGAACATCTGGAGATTGGCGGCGTGGTGGTCGATCTGGCCTTCGGGATTCTCTTTGGAGGCATCGTGCTGACGCTGTCGCTCGCCGTGGGTCTGGGTTCGCGGGAGTTGGTGAGCCGCTCGCTGGAGAGCCGCGTCGAGCGGCCCGGAGAACAATCGACAGCAGCGACAACCGCCGCTGTTGAAGAGCCGATTCGCCATTTTTGAATTTCAAAAAACACTCAGAACTAGATTCGGCCAAACTTGTTGACTGCTTCAACGATGGAATGAAACTTCTCTATGTAGGGAAGCGTGCTGTGTTCCTTGTCATCGAGCTTCTGCGCCAGAATCAAGACTTCTGCTGCACGGGCACGCGGGACAACGACGACGCCATCCTGATCCGCAACAATGATATCCCCGGCGTTCACCCTTGTTCCTCCAACATCGACGGGCAGATTCATGCCGGCGAACCGATAGTGGGAGACAAGCGTGGAGGGCACAGGGCCTGTGGAATAAACAGGAAAGCCAATCTTCTTGAGTTGTGGAAGATCGCGGACGCCCCCATCGATGACTGCACCGGCAAAGCCGCGCGCGAACATGGCCGTGCCCATCAGGCCGCCCATGCCGGCGACATCTTCTCCGTCCTCGACCTTCATGACGTAGACCGAGCCTTGTCCGCCGCTATCGATGGCTGCAAGCATTCCTGAAATTGCGTTTGGATCGCTGTTCTCTTCTTTTTTGAGCAGAACCGTGAGCGCCGTTCCAGCAAACTTGGTCGGAAAGATCGACTGCATCTTGTGAGACATGAAGTGCTTTTCGTGAAGGAGCTGCTCCTCTGCGTCCGAGACCGAGGCGGCTTCCACATGGCGATAGGCGTCCAACATGAGTGCTGGATTGCGCTCGTAGTCATCGTGCGTCAAGGGAGTATCGGCAGAAACGGCGAGCTTCATCGCGCCGCTCGCGACTGCTACCAGGACCACGACAAAAAGCGCAACTCTTACATTGAGAAACTGGCGAATGACTGCGGACATTGGGAACTCCCGGAGAGGCGCAAGGTGAGAGACGTTGAAGCGGGACTGCCCAGTAATCAGTGCCCAGGCAAGTGTTAGTTTAGCGCGGATAAATACCTGATTCACGTTTTCCTGCTCCGGCACCTTGAACGCCGATTCCAGGGCACTTCAGCGCCAGGCAGGGTCTATTCATGCCGATGGCAATAAAGCGATTTACTCTCTTGCTCGCAGGTTGAGCGTTGCTGTATAGTCCGAGTCCGAGAGAACCTTTTCGCAAATTCGCGTCCCAGTTCCGCGGCTGTTCGCCGGGAGGACCTTCGGGACCGCTCTGCGGCTGGTTCCGAGTACTCAATCTCGGAGTCTAGATGAAGTTTGGTAGTGTTCGGTTCGTTCTTTTGATCGTGTTTCTGACGCTGGTTTCGGGCGTGCAACGGATGGCTGCGGAAAATGCCCATCTCACTATTGACGCGGCCAAGGCTGGAGCCAAGATCGATCGCAACCTCTTTGGACAGTTTGCGGAGAATCTTGGACACGGACTTTACGAAGGCATCTGGGTTGGGCCGGATTCGCCGATCCCCAATACGCGCGGGATTCGCAATGACGTTGTGGCCGCGCTCCGCGCGTTGAAGGTACCCGATGTGCGCTGGCCTGGCGGGTGTTTTGCCGATCAGTACCATTGGCGCAAAGGAATTGGCCCGGCTGCGCAACGGCCGGCAACGCTGAACTCCGCATGGGGTAATGTCGTCGACACGAACAGTTTTGGCACCGACGAGTTCATGGATTTCATCCATCAGATCGGCAGCGAGGCCTACGTCTCCGTGAATGTCGGGTCAGGGACGCCACAGGAAGCGGCCGAGTGGCTGGAATACATGACGGCTGCCGCTCCAACGGCACTGGCCAAGGAACGGGCCGCCAACGGCCATCCGGAACCCTACAAGGTCAGCATGATGGGCATCGGGAACGAGAGCTGGAGTTGTGGCGGCGACATGACTGCCGACTACTATCTCAGCCAGCTCAAGATCTACAGCCGCTTCGTCGGCAACGACAATCCCGCGCAGCAGGACAAGAACCAGATGCTCAAGATTGCCGTCGGGCCTGGCTTTCCGGAGACGGAGTGGACCGAAGCTATGATGAAAGGCTGGCAGCTTCACGATTGGAGTTGGAACTTCGACGGCCTCTCGCTCCACTGGTATACAACGCCGGGCGGCTGGCCGGTCTCAATGTCTTCAACAGACTTCAGCGTGGACGATTACGCCAAGACTCTGAAGACCACGCTGTTCATGGACGAGTTTCTGCGCAAACAGGAAGTAGTGATGGACAAGTACGATCCGCAGAAGAAGGTTGCGCTGGTCGTAGACGAATGGGGAGCATGGCTTAAACCGCTGCCTGGCACCAATCCCAACTTCCTGGTCCAGCAGAACAGCCTGCGCGACGCGATCCTGGCTTCGCTTAACTTGAACATCTTTGCGCGCCACGCCGACCGCGTGCGCATGGCGAACATCGCGCAGATGATCAATGTTCTGCAGGCAATGATCCTGACAGACAAAGAGAAGATGGTCCTCACGCCTACTTACTATCTTTACAAGATGTATGTCCCCTTCCAGGATGCGACGTTTGTTCCGGTCACCTTTGACGCCGGCACGTATATGCAGGGCAACGTCAGCTTGCCGCGCGTGGATGCCCTTGCCGCCCGGGACGCATCGGGCAAGCTCTGGCTTGAAATCACCAACCTCGACCCGGAAAAGCCGGTTGACATCGATGCGGATATCAGCGGTATCGTGGTCAGGTCAGCGAAGGGCGAGACGCTGACTGCTCCAGCCGTGAACAGCATCAACACATTCAGCGCGCCGAACCAGGTTGTGCCCAGGCCAATCTCGGCCAGCGTAAAAGATGGCAAGCTGCTGCTTACGGTTGAGCCCAAGTCGGTGACAGTTCTCTCGCTGGAGCCCTGAACTCTGGCGGCATTTCAGATGCGCTGGCCATAAGATTGTTCCCTCCCCTGCTTACTGGCAAGCAGGCGGCACACAGTTCGAAGAGGAGTAATGCCATGATGAATCGTTCGCGTCGCAAGTTTCTCAAGACCTCCGCCGGCGCTGCCGGTCTCTGCCTCGTCGGCCCTACCGCACTCGTGAAGGCGATGTCTGCCGAAGAATCCATGCATCCTGCGGGCCGACTCGAAGCGTTTCCGCTACCCTGGGTCCGGCTAACACCGGGAATTTTCAAGGAGCAAACTGAGATCAACGAGCGCTACCTTGACTCGCTCGAGGTCGATCGCCTGCTGCACTCCTTCCGCCTGACGGCGGGCATTCCCTCGACAGCCACTCCTTACAAAGGTTGGGAGGATCCAACATGCGAGTTGCGCGGACACTTCGCCGGCGGGCACTATCTCTCGGCGGTGGCTCTGGCCTCGGCTACCTCTGGCAACTCAAACCTGAAGGCGCACGGCGATGAGCTCGTCGCTGGACTTCTGGCGTGCCAGGCCAAGAGCGCGAACCACTATTTGAGTGCCTATCCCGAAGACTTGTTCGAACATCTCGCGCAGGGCAAGCCGGTTTGGGCGCCATTCTACACCTACCACAAGATCATGGCCGGCCTGCTCGACATGTACGTCCACACCGGCAACACGGACGCATTGCAGATCGCCGAAGGCATGGCCGGGTGGGCGGCGGGATTCATGAGCGGATTCGGCATTGATCAGCGCCAGCGCATGTTGCGCACAGAATACGGCGGCATGAACGAGGTCCTCGTCAACCTGGCGGCCATCACCAAGAAGGATCGCTATCTGGGAGCGGCCCTTCTTTTTGAGCAGCCCACGTTTCTCGATCCGCTTGCCGCTCGCCGCGACGAGTTGCAGGGCCTGCATGCAAATACCCATGTTCCCAAGATCATCGGCGCGGCTCGCACTTACGAGGTTACAGGCGATCGCCGCTATCGCGAGATTGCCGAGTACTTCCTTGGTGAAGTTCTCGCCGCTCGCATTTATGCGATCGGCAACACCAGCGTGGGCGAGTTCTGGCGGACCCCGGCGGATCAGCTTCAGGGAACCCTGGCTTGGAACAACGCCGAGTGCTGCGTCGCCTACAACCTGATGAAACTTCAGCGCCTGGTCTTCAGCTGGAACGGCGACGCGCGCTGGATGGATGCTTACGAACGCGCTCTCTTCAATTGCAGGCTGGGTACGCAGAACGCTCAAGGGCTCAAGCAGTACTTCTTCCCGCTCGCGGCGGGTTACTGGCGCGCCTACGGCTCGGCGGATGAGTCTTTCTGGTGCTGCACAGGCACGGGCGTCGAGGAGTTTGCCAAGTTCACAGACACAATCTATTTCCGTCGCGGCAGCGACATCTTTGTCAACCAGTTCATTCCTTCCACGCTCGATTGGAAAGAAGAAGGCCTGGCGCTGGAGCAGGTGACGCAGTTTCCGCACGAGCAGGGAACGACACTCAAAATCAAAACGTCTCGGGCGGCGCTGCGCACCATTCACGTACGCGTTCCCAGTTGGACGACCGAAGACGCGCAGGTCAAGATCAACGGCAGGCCGCTGGAAGCGATGGCCGATCCCGGATCGTATCTCGCGATTCGAAAGATCTGGGCAAATGGTGACACAATTTCGATCAGCCTCCCGATGGAATTGCGTCAGGAGGCGCTGCCGGGCGATGACTCGATCGCAGCTGCGCTCTACGGTCCGCTTGTCCTTGCCGCTGATCTTGGCGCCGGCCCGGCCGATGGTCCAATGAAGATCCTGCACGGCAGAGGCACAGAGCCCAAGGACCCGCCCGCAGCCGATCCACTGCCCAAAACCGTCGCCGCACCAAACGCGGCAACCGAAAAGTGGGTCCAGGTTGACTCCCCGTCCGAACTCCGCTTCACCGCGGCCGGTGATAGCACGAAGTACCAGTTGATGCCCTTGTATCAGATCGCCGACCAGAAGTACTCCGTCTATTGGCAGATGCAGAGCCCCGCGAAGAAGGCATAAAGCGCATGGCGATTCTGCGGGAGTGGTGAGGCCCCAACCCGCTCCCGCAGGCGGCTTGGTGTAGGCGGTGCTGCGCGGTTTCTTCTTAGAGATGGCTGTCGGAACCTCGCAAATGCTAACCTAGAGGCAAAGAGGTCGTGCGTGTGCGGCCGGATTTCCAAGCGAAAATGATCTCTGGGAACTCCCGGACCGCAGTTCGATGAATTTTCTAGCGTGCTCATTCTAAAAGTGGCCCCGTAGCTCAGCTGGATAGAGCGTCGGTTTCCTAAACCGTAGGTCGGCTGTTCGAATCAGCCCGGGGTCACCACTTCCTGATTTCTTTATGAACCGGCCCTTCCGCTAGGTTCATTCCTCTTTTCCAGAATTGCTTTTTTGACTTCGTGCGGGTTTGCAGCTATAAAAGTTGATGACATGGAAACTCGTTCCATGGCGTCACTGCTGCCAGTCGTTTTGCAGCGCATTTAACCACCGTAATCGCCAGGATGCTCGGGAAGGCGGTGAAATTCCGCCACTGCCCCGCAACTGTAAGCGCCCCTGCACTCTCGACCGTCGATTCGGTTATGAGATCACGGCAGGAAGTCAGCCAGGGTTCAATACGCTTCGCGTGTGACCCTGCAAACCACTGGAGGCGGACTGCAAGAGTCGTCTTTGGGAAGGTTGCTGAAATAGGCGCGAGTCAGGAGACCGGTCCTTGGCGGCTTCAACCGCTTTCACGTCCCGAGGGGGACGAAGGAGCTTTCATGCCTGTTTTCTCATCTTCGCGCGCATTCGCGAGCCGCGCCTTACAGTACCTCCTTGCTGCCATCCTGATCGCCTTTACATCGTCGGCGTGCCTTGCGGCGTCCATCCGCGGCGTCGTCACTGACACGACCGGCGCCAAAGTTACAGGCGCCAATGTAGTTCTCGTTTTGAACGGAAAAGTGGTTGCGTCGGCGGTTTCGACAGCCGACGGCAGCTTCGAGATCCTCACCGGCGGCGATGGTCGTTTCTTCCTGGTGGCTTCAGCCAAGAGCTTTCGCCAACTGCAAACTCCCGATTTCTATGCGGGACGGCTCGACAGCATCGAGCGCAATCTTGTGCTTGAGCCGGAGTGGGTGCGCGAGTCGATCGTCGTAACGGCAACAGGAACTCCCACCCCGCAGCCACAAACCAGCGCGGCCACGAGCGTGCTGAGTACTCTCGATCTTGAGTTGCGTTCCGACCTGGTGAGCGCTCTTCGGCTGATGCCCGGCACGTCCGTTGTGGAGGAAGGACAGCGCGGTGGGCAGACCTCGCTGTTTGTCCGCGGCGGCAACTCGGACGCGAACAAGGTTCTGATCGATGGTGTGAGCGCAGGCGATCTAGGCGGACGCTTCGATTTCGGACCTCTCTCGACCACTGCCGTTGAAAGCGCGGAGATCTATCGAGGCCCCAATTCGAGCCTCTATGGCGCGGATGCGGCTAGCGGCGTTGTCAGCCTCACGACACCACACGGCACCACCAGCTTTCCTTCCCTGCTGTTCCAGGGCGATGCAGGCAACTTTCACACTTCGCGCGAGCAACTGGAAGTGGCAGGCGCTCACAACAAACTCGACTACCTGGGCGCCTACAGTTGGCTGCAAACGTCCAATGCCCTGCCGATGGACGAGTATCACCTCGGTACCGCTGCGGCGAACGTTGGATGGCAGCCCAACGGAAATACGCAAATCCGCGCCACGCTGCACTATGGCGTGGATGCGACGGGCGTTCCCAATGCGTGGGAGTTCTATCACGTCACGGACGATGCTACGGAAAAGGATCAAGACCTCTATGTGAGCGGTTCTCTTGAAAACCAGACTACGCCGACGTTTCACAACACGGTCCGCTATGGCCTGACGCGCAAGCGCGAGCAATACAGCCTTTGGCAGCAGAGCGGAAACGGCTCCTACGATGCATACGGCGACAGTCTCGGTCAGGGCGTGACTATCACCGGCGCAAACGGCTACTCCGTTACCGGCCAGGCAGTGCTTGACTACGCGCAGACCTACCCTTACCAGTACCAACTTGCCTCCAATCGAGACCAGGTGATTTACAACGGCGATATCCGCATCACACCGCACCTGGGAGCGCTGGTCGGTTTCCAGTATGAAGATGAACGCGGTTTGGAGAACGTCCCAACTTACGCAACCCATGAGACCGCCGAGCGCACTAACTTCGACTATCTGGCCGCGGTACACGGGGACTTCAAGGGAAGGTTCTTCTACACCCTTGGGGGCAGCCTGGAGCACTATTCGCTGTTTGGAACACAGACTTCGCCGCGCGCAGGGGTTTCGTATTACATCATCCGACCACGTACGGGCATCTTCACGGGCACCCGTATCTTATTCAACTTTGGCGACGCAGTGCGCGAACCGGCTTTGACTGATCAGTTTGGTTCGCTCTATCAGTTTCTTACCAGCAACAACTACCAGTCCCTGGCACAGCAGCTTAATATCGGCCCCTTGGCCGCGCCAACTGCGCGCACCTACGAGGGCGGCATGGAACAGGGATTCTTCAGCGATCGGATCGTCTTCCGCGCCAGCTACTTTCACAACGAGTTTGGCAGAGAGATTGAATACGTGGGCGGCGTGCTGCTGCCCAACGTGATTCCAGGTCTGAGCGCCGCGCAGAAACAGGCATTGGAAACGGCCCTAGGCTACTACTACACCGACGACTACGGCCTCGCGGTCAATACTGAGGCCTTTCGTGCCCAGGGCATCGAATCCACCGTCGAAAGCGGGATTGGCCGCAACATCTTCCTGCGCGGCGGCTACACCTATCTCGACGCAGTGGTGCAGAGATCCTTCGACAGCGACAATGAGGCGTTATTGGGCGGATACGCTCCAAGCTACAATGGAATTCCCGTCGGCGCTCTCTCACCGCTCGTGGGCGCTCGTCCTTTCCGCCGCCCCCCTCACACGGGATTCTTCACGGCAAGCTACGCGCAGAAGAAGATCACTGGAGTGTTTACGGCGGCCTTCGCCAGCCGCAGCGACGACTCGACCTACCTGGAGTATGCGGACGCAAACGGCGGCAACAGCCTTCTTTTGCCCAACCGCAATCTCGATCACGGCTTCGCCAAGCTGGACCTGGGCGGCAGCTACCAGTTGCTCACCTGGCTCAGCATCTACGCGCAGGGAGAAAACCTGCTGAGCCAGCAGCATATTGCGCCCATTGGCTATCCGAGCCTGCCCATGAACTTCCGCACCGGTCTTCGCATCCAGTGGGGTCCGGGAAGCAAGCACTGATGGCCTAAGCTCTTCGAGCTCCCAGTCCATGATGCCGCAACGGCGCGGAAGCAGACTCCGCGCCGTTGCGTTTTTGCTTTGCTCGGCACCTTGCCGATCTTCAGCCGCTTGTCAAGTGAGCCTGTCTCACCCCAGGTAACGGTTATCAGGCCACATCCGCGAGGCCACCTTCAAGCGGGCTCTACGATGGAAACGCTGTTACCTCTCAACCCGTAAGTAACACTAAAGTTGCACTTTAGCTTAGAGGACGACATTGACTGCGCTAACAAATCATTCTATCAAGCGAATTTTCAAGCGAAATCTTGAGCCTTTTGCACAATTTCTGTTGAAAACTAGTACCATATGCGGTTACTATTGGGTTCCCTGAAGATCGGCTGTTTCATGTCTCTTGTTTTTCGAGGTGTGTATGGTTTGTCCCAAATGCCAGTCAGGTTCGATTTCAATCGTCCCTGCCGAGATTCGTCTGTATCGCAATTTTCCGCGCACATTGAGTCACCCGCCGATGACTCCTTCACCCGATATTCAGGTTTGCCTGGATTGCGGCTGGTCCGAGTTCTCGATCCCAAGGAGCTGGCTTTCGGCCGGTTGGCTCGCTTCGATGCGCGCACCGGTTGCTCCGGGAGTGACAAGCCTGGAGTCAACAATCATCGCGGCTACTTCAAACTAGCGTCGCGGCAATCGCTAATCAGCGAAATTGAAACTGCAAAAAAGACCCCAGGCCAAAGCCAGGGGTCTTTTGCTTTTGCGCCAACGGCATTCGCCGCGGCGCACCTGGACGGCCAGTCCCCGGGGTCCCCGGCGACTGGTCCTCGTCGCAGGGATGGTTAGTACATGCCGTCCATGCCGCCGCCGTGACCGCCGCCCGCCGGAGCCGCCTTGGCTTCGGGGATTTCGACAATCAGGGCCTCAGTGGTGAGCAGCAGAGCCGCGATCGAAGCCGCATTCTGCAACGCAGTCCGAGTCACCTTGGTGGGATCAATGACGCCGGCCTTGACCAGGTCCTCGAAAGCACCGGTCTGGGCGTTGTATCCGAAGTGCTGTTCCTTGGACTCGAGCACCTTGGCCACAACAACCGCACCCTCTTCGCCGGCGTTGGCAACGATCTGACGCAGGGGCTCTTCGAGCGAACGGCGAACAATCTGCGCACCGATCTTCTCGTCGCCTTCCAGCGTTGCAATCAGCTTGTCGACCGCGGGAATTGCACGAACCAGGGCCACGCCGCCGCCCGGGACAATGCCTTCCTCGACAGCAGCGCGAGTTGCGTGCAGCGCATCCTCAACGCGAGCCTTCTTCTCCTTCAACTCGGTTTCGGTTGCCGCGCCCACCTTGATGATGGCAACGCCGCCGACCAGCTTGGCCAACCGCTCCTGGAGCTTCTCCTTGTCGTAGTCCGAGGTGGTCTTCTCGATCTGCGAACGAATCTCCTTCACGCGGCCTTCGATGTCCGAAGCCTTGCCGGCGCCGTCAACGATGGTGGTGTTGTCCTTGTCGATGGTGATGCGCTTTGCCTTGCCCAGGTCCTCGAGCTTCACGCCTTCGAGCTTGATGCCGAGATCCTCGGTGATGGCCTTGCCGCCGGTGAGGACAGCAATGTCGCCCAGGATGGCTTTGCGGCGATCGCCGAAGCCGGGAGCCTTGACGGCTGCCACGTTGAGCGTGCCACGCAGCTTGTTCACAACGAGAGTGGCCAGTGCTTCGCCTTCAACATCCTCGGCGATGATCAACAGCGGCTTGCCGCCACGGGCAACCTGCTCCAGCAGGGGCAGCAGATCCTTCATGGCGCTGATCTTCTTCTCGTAGATCAGGACGTAGGGCTCGTCGAGAATGACTTCGAGGCGCTCGGCGTCGGTTACGAAGTAGGGGCTGAGGTAGCCGCGGTCAAACTGCATGCCGTCGACTGTCTCGAGACCGGTGTGCATGGTCTTGGACTCTTCGATGGTGATGACTCCATCCTTGCCCACAACCTTCACGGCATGAGCAATGATGTCGCCGATCTCCTGGTCGCCGTTGGCCGAGATGGCGCCAACCTGGGCAACCGAACCCTCATTCACAGGCTTGGAGAGCTTGCCGAGAGCGCCGCCCTCGGTCCACTTGCCTTCCTTGTCGCGGGTGCCGATGACCGTAGCTACGGCCTTCTCGATGCCGCGCTTCAGAGCCGTCGGATTGGCGCCGGCTGCAACCGTCTTCACGCCTTCGCGGAAGATGGACTGCGCCAACACTGTGGCTGTGGTCGTGCCGTCGCCGGCAACGTCGGAGGTCTTGGAGGCAACTTCGCGAACCAGTTGCGCGCCCACGTTCTCAAGCGGGTCCTTCAGGTCGATCTCTTTGGCCACCGTCACGCCGTCCTTGGTGATGGTGGGCGAACCAAACTTTTTCTCAATTACGACGTTGCGGCCCTTGGGCCCGAGCGTCGCCTTCACCGCGTCCGCCAGCGTGTTAACGCCGCGCAGAATCGCCTGGCGGGATTCCTCACCGTGCAGAATTTGCTTTGCCATTTCTCGAAATCTCCTAATTCAGGGTTCAGGGGTCAGAGATCAGGGATCAGTTCCGCTGGTTCATTGACCCGTGTGCCATTTCCAGTAGCTTCCGCTAAGGCCAGGACAAGATGTTCATCAGTTCGCCAGTGCACTATCCGCTCTGACTGACCCCTGATCTCTGATCCCTGACCCCTGGAAAACTACTTTTTCACGATGCCGAGGACTTCTTCTTCGCGCATGATCAGGAACTCTTCGCCGTCGATCTTGATCTCGGTGCCGGAGTACTTGCCGAACAGGATCTTGTCACCCGCCTTTACGTCGAGCGGGAAAACCTTGCCCTCGTCGTTCGACTTGCCTTTGCCCACGGAGATAACTTCGCCCTCCTGGGGCTTTTCCTTGGCGCTATCGGGGATGATGATCCCCCCACGAACGGTTTCGCCCTCTTCCAAACGGCGAACGAGAATCCGGTCATGGAGCGGGGTGAATGTTGTCACTGCTGATTTTGTTGCCATTGCTTCGCTTCTCCTTCACGCGCGAGATCGGGTTGAGCCCGTGCCGCGGGTTTTGAGTGGTTTTCAAAAAAAAGGACTAAGAACTCGCGCGTATCAGCCCATCCGTGAAGGAACTGAACGCCTGGTAAAGCAGTTTAGCGAGCAAAATGCTAGCACTCCCGCCTTCCAATTGCTAACGATAGAGGAGCCAAATGGCGTTGTCAAGAGGGTTTTGGTTAAAATATGAGTGTACAGCGCTCATAAATGATGCTTGTCCGTCCTACAGCATGGTCGCATCGGTCTCCGGATCACCCACTGTCGCACTTCCCGTCAAAACATTTACAATGAAACCCATGTTTTGCCGTTCTCTGCTTCGTCTTGGCGTCTTCGTGGCCGGCTTTGCGATGGCCATCAGCGCTCTCTACATCAGTGCCCAGCAGGATGACTCCCACCGCGGGCGGAAGTACAAGGCTCCTCCACCCTCGGCTCGCATCGAGGTCACAATCGTGCGCGCCTCAAGCGGCAAGCCCATTCAGAGCGCCGCCGTCATCTTCCATCCCATCGAGGGCGATCGAGACAAGGGCGGCATGGAACTGAAGACCAACGAAGACGGCAAGGCGATGATTGACGTGATTCCGATAGGAGATACGGTACGCCTGCAGGTAATAGCCGATGGGTTCAAGACCTATGGACAGGATTTCAAGGTCGACAAGGCTTCGTTGACCTTGGAGGTTCGCATGAAGCGCCCGGGCGAACAGTACTCGATCTATAAGGAACACGAGACAGCGAATACCGGCGCCGGTTCCAACGGAGATAAGTCCGCAAATGGCGGGCAGAATGATGCCCCGGCCAAACCCGAGGCCGATGCCAAGCCGTCAGGATCACCGAGCCAGGCAGACAACCAGGGAAACCCCAGCCAGCCTCATCCCAACTAGGGTACAGGCGCTCCAACTCAGAGCTCAAAGTCTGAAGCTGTCAGGCGCATGCAGGATTCCGAAGACGGAAGTCGTCCTTCTATGCCAAGCGCAATCCTTCAAGGCAAATCGGCGTTGGTCACCGGGGGCGCAAGGCGCATTGGCCGGGAGATCGCTCTGGCTCTCGGCAAAGCCGGAGCCGATGTCGCAATTACCTACCGTGCTTCCCTTTCTGAGGCAGAACATGCAATAGGCGAGATTGAAGCTCTCGGTTGCCGAGCCATTGCGATTGAGTGCGATGTCCGCTCAGAAGCTTCCGTGCGTCAAGCTGTGGCTTCCGCCGCATCCCGGTTCGGAAGACTCGACCTGCTCGTCAACAACGCCGCTGTCTTTGACTCCGCCGCCCTTGAGCGGGTCAGCCTTGAACAATGGGACGCAGTCTTTGAAACCAACACGCGCGGCCCGTTTCTAGTTGCGCGAGAGGCTCTGGTACATCTACGCGCTGTTCAAGGCCGAATCGTCAACATTGGTTCGCTGGGCGGAATCCGTGCCTGGGCAGGACACGCGCACTACTGCGCCTCGAAGGCCGCTTTGCACATGCTGACCCAGGCGATGGCCAAGGCATTTGCTCCTGAAGTGAGCGTGAACTGCGTTGCGCCTGGATGGATCGAATTTGAGCCCTTCGATGCCGGAAAGGGTCCCGACGGCGATGCGCGTCGCATTGCAGCGCGGACACCCATGCGTCGCAACGGAACAGCCGATGACGTAGCCCAGGCTGTGCTCTTCTTTGCCACGGGCCCGAGCTTTGTTACCGGTCAAATTCTTGCCGTCGATGGGGGGCTCGGCCTCATTTAGAGCTTGTTTGCGATCGCTGGCCGACCCTCACCGGGCAAACAGCCGATCCCATAGTTTTTTAGCGCCTGTTTTGGCAGTTGCTTTGCTTGTTGTTCGGGCGCCTTCTGCATAACGCTTCGCATTGAACTTCAACGGCACAAACTCCCACAACCCGAGCGCTTCGGGCTGGTCAGGCCATTCGTCGCCGTTGACGACCACCCCTGGATTGGTCTCGCACAACCGCCGTGCCGTCTCTTCTCCGGCCTTTCCGGCCACATAGTCGTAGGCACTTTTCAAATGCGGCGGCCGCCAGGTCAAGCGATGCGCGTCCGTTGCGAGAAAGTGAATCCAGTTGCGCTTCAGCATTTCGTTCGAAAGGTCTTCGGCCATCTTTCCGCAGCGGCCATAAAGCGCGTTTGCGGTTACCTGAACCAGACATCCCATGCGCATCCACTCCGCCAGCACTTCGGGATCGTTCTGCACGGCCGGATAACGCTCCGGATGAGTGACGATGAGCGTATAGCCTGCCGTTTGCAGCCTGCACATCGCGTCGGTCAACTGCGGAGCTATTGGCGTGTTGGGAAACTCGATCAGCAGGTATCCCGTGCCGTTGATTGAGTAACGATAAGGACTGGAGAGCGCCGCGAAGATGTTGTCGGCGGACATATGGAAATCGCATCCCAGGCTCAGCTCGATTACGCCGTCGAGGCGCGTGCGCAGCTCTTCGAGTCGTTCTTCGATCACCGCCTGCCGATAGGGGAAATCGTCGCTGGCGTGAGGAGTGCAGACGATGTGTGTTATGCCGTCCTTGACGGCTTCGTGCGCCATGGCCAGCGAGGTATCCAGATCGGGTGATCCGTCGTCGACTCCGTAAATCAGGTGCTGATGAATGTCGATCATTCTTCCCTGCCTCCGGGCATCCTCAGCTGGAATACTAGCGCGCCGCAAGAACCTCAACCATGGAGGCAAAAATCTTCCAGCCGTCCGCCGAGCCCAGCAGTTGCTCACTCGATCGGTCGGGATGGGGCATCATACCCAGGACATTTCGTCCCGCATTAAGAATACCGGCAATGTTGCTCAGGGAGCCATTGGGGTTGGCTTCGGCCGTTATCTCGCCTTTCGGAGTTGTATAGCGAAAGGCGACGCGGTCCTCAGACTCGAGTCGATGCAATTCCTCTGCGTCGCAGAAGTAATTCCCTTCCATGTGCCCGATCGGCATCTGCAGAACTTCGCCCCTGGTCAAAGTGTTTGTGAACGGGCTGTTTGTGGTCTCCGTGCGCAGGTGAACCTGTTTGCAGATGTACTTGAGCCCGGCGTTGCGCATCAGAGCTCCGGGAAGCAGGCCGGCTTCGGTCAGAATCTGGAACCCGTTGCAGATGCCGAGTACCAGCCCACCACCCTCGGCAAACCGCTTCACAGACTGCATCACCGGCGAAAAGCGCGCGATGGCGCCCGTGCGCAGGTAGTCGCCATAGGCGAACCCGCCGGGAACCAGAACGGCATCCACTCCTTGGAGATCCTCTGAATCGTGCCAGAGAAACGTGACTGGTTGCTTCGCCACTTCGGCAATCACATTGTAGGTATCGTGGTCGCAGTTCGAGCCAGGAAAAACCAGAACGCCGAATTTCATGCTTTCAGGTTACCAGTTTTTGGCCCATCTATTACGGCGGCTTTTCCACTCAAATGAAACCGGCCGGGCCGTAAACCTTCAGCAAACCGCTCTTTTCCCTTCTAGATAAGACCCACGCGCTTCTCAAGAGCCACATAACGCGGATCACCGCGGATCTCATCGAAGAAGGGGTCGTACTTCAAATAGAGAATCTGGCCCTCGTGGGCGTCTGCGGATTTTTGGAGTTGAGCGATGGCATTGTTCTTGTCGTGAAGCAATGCATAGGCGATGGCAAGCTGGTAGGCCGGCGCGTGGAGCGAAGCCATTTTCGCGATTCGGCGTAGAGCCTCCGCCTTGTCGTTCACGCACGCCGCTGCAAAAGCCTGGGTTGACTGGGTGAGAGGCACAGCGCGGTAATTCTTTTCGAACCAATCGGCCTCAGAGCGAGCCCCCTGGCAGTCGTGCTGCTGGACATCCATGACAACGGCGAGGGCACGCGCTCCAAGATAATCTGGCCGAATGCTCAACATCTGCTGGATAGCCTTCTTTTCGCCAGGCACGTCGCGCTCGAAGTTGTAGGTAAAGAACTCATCGAACGGCGGCAGAACCGAAAGCGGATCCTGCTCTGCGGCCAAATGAATCTGCTCATGCGCCTCGTTGAAATGTCCCCGCGTCGCCAGCGACCAACCGTAGCGTGCGCGCGTTTCGGAACTGGCGCCCAGATCCAGCGCACGCTTGTATTCCGCCTCAGCTCCACTCCAATTCCAGTCGTACGAATAGGCCACGTGGGCAAGTAACCCGTATGCCTCTCCAAGGTTCGGGTCCAGATCGATGGCTTCTTGTGCCGCCTGCTGGACCCGCGGAATAATCTCTTCGTAGGTTCCCTCGGTTAGAGACGCAACCCCAAACTCGGCATTGCCGATCCCAAGGTAGGCGCGGGCAAAGCCAGGATCCTTGGCGACCGCATGGTAAAACAATTGCACCGCCTTTTTGAGCGAATCCGGCGTGCGCAAATTGAACTGGTATTCGCCCTGCATATACAGGTCGTGCGCCTCCGGATTTGTTGTTGAGGCGCGGATTGCAGGCGGGGTCCCGCCCCGGACCTGTTGAATGGCACCAGTAATTGAAGTGGCCACCTCGTCCTGAACGCTCAGCAGGTCCTTCGACTGTGTTTCGTAGGAATGCGACCACAGGTGATAGCCATCGGAGGTGCGGTTGAGTTGAGCCGTGATACGAATGTGATCGCCCTGGCGGGCGAAGCTGCCTTCGAGAACTGCGTCAACGCTGAGTTGCCGGCCAATCGACCGCACATCTTCGCCCTTGCCCTTGAAGGCAAACGCCGAAGTTCGCGCAACAACGCGGAGGTCGCGCCATTGTGCGAGATCGTTGGTGAGTTCTTCCGTCATACCATCGGCTACGTAGTCGTCCTGGTGGTCGGCTGAGTAGTCTTCGAACGGGAGCACGACGATCGCATTGATGGGTTGTTTCAGCGCGGCCGCGGGCACATGCTGTCTCCACAGCATTACACCAGCAACCGCGACTGCGACTATGACTGCCACGATAACGACGGCTCCTGCGCGCGAAACACCGAGTGCTGGCCGCGCTTTCGTCTGCACAAGTTGGGGAGCGGCCTCGGGGTCAGGAAAAGGGATTGCCTTGCGAAATTCAAAACTTGCCGTATAACTGCGCGGCGGAAAATCAATGACGATCGTGTCGCGTTGACCGTCCGCAGCGTAGTAATCCTTCAACCGCTGGCGAAGGCGGCTGAATTCCGTCCGCACCAGCGATTCAATGCGCGGATCGAATGAGGCGGGCCGACGAAACACATCCAGGCCGATCGCGTATTCATTGAGTTGGCCGGCGTCGCCTGCAAGCGTGTGCTGAACAAGGTATTGCAACAGTTGCCCACGCCGGCTGGCTGCCGGGAATTCGGTCGTGGACAGCAGTCGTGACAGATAGGCGCGAATCTCCCGCGGACGTGAGTCGGGAGCCTGGGGGGGAACGTGGCTTTCGATGGTGCCCGGCATCTTAAGCCTCTACCGCGAATGTTGAATGATCGTACCATGCGAAGAAGTGTCCTTGGTAGGGATTGCGGTCCGGGCATCGGAGTGTTCAGCAACCGATGCATTGCGTTGAGGACATAGCGGTGGGCAAGTGCCTGGGATTCTTGTGGACTTCTTGGGGCCACGATTGGCCTGCGCCGAAACCATCGCATGCGAGCGGCTTTTCCCAAAGGAGAAGCCGCATCGAATGACGTCGAGTCAGGCACAACCAACGTGATACAACTCATGGAAAACTCCCAGGTTTTTGCGGCGGACGCGTCCTCATTGGGTGTTAGTTCTTCTTGTGGAATGCAAAATAGAACCCCAACCCGGCTGCGGCGGCGCCTGGCGCGAGGAACATGGTACCAAGCGCATCCCTCTGCCCAGTGGCTGACGTCTTGATCGAGAAGATGTAGGCTCCCATCACGACAGCCGCCGCACCCACAATTCCCAACACGAGCATGCCAGGCCTCTGAACTGCATGGTCCTTGCTCCTGGAGGTAGACGACCGCAGTGACTGACCGTCTTGAGCTGCCTCACTCACGATTGGATCAAGGCTGGGCGGCTGATTTGCGGTGGCTGTCTCGATCGGCTCAGGCGCCTGGGGCAGCGCATTCAGTTCGAGAGAGCTGCTGGACGAAGCAAGAGGGAGATTCGCCGACGCTGCAGGACCTCGAGTTAACGTGCCGTGCGCGGCCGGTACGGCGGAAGCATTTGGCTGGGTTGAAAGTTCAGATTGCAGGGACGAGCCAGTAGCGGCAAAGGACTGTGTTGCCAACATGCCCACGAGTGTTCCCACGAGAGCGCAGTGGCCGATTCCGCGAAGCTGCGCCCGAATTCCATGCAGGTGGTTCATCTTGTCCTCCATAAAACAGAATTCGGCAGCAGGCCAATCCGGGCAGGCGACTTTCTGAGGGAGGCTGATCGGCCCAACCTGACCGCCGTTGGACCCGAGATTCGCAGGGAACCACTCGCAGCGATAGTCTCAACAAGCCTCTGTAACGTTACAAGCACAGCTTAGTTATTTAGTTTCAATAGAATAGACTTAAGATTCATTGCGACCAACCGCACATCTGACACAAGGCATCGAGAACAGGCCAATCGGGTTGACCGCGTTCGCCTGGTCAGGTGAGCGTAATAAACTGGTCGCCTCGCGATTCTCGATAGAGCGAAATCGTCGCCTCTGAATGGGATGGGGTTGAGCGTCTAGAATTAGGCTACGCGGCGCCAGATCGGTCTGACGCCGTCGAACCCAATTCAGTGAGATCAGCGAGGAAAACAACCCTATGAGCGCATCTGCAGCCACCGCATCCGCACGGACCCACGAAGAGAAACTCAATCAGCTTGCGGAAGTTGCCGTGCGGGTTGGGCTTGGCCTCCAGGCAGGACAGGAGTTGCTCATGACCGCGTCGCTGGATGCCTTGCCGCTGGCTCGCCGGATTACCGAGCAGGCCTATCGTGCCGGCGCTTCGCTTGTAACCACACTCTTCACCGACGATGAGTCCGCCCTGATGCGTTATCGCTTCGCCCCCGACGAAAGCTTCGACAGAGCGGCAAACTGGCTGTATGACGGAATGGGTGCTGCCTTCAAAAGCGGCGCGGCGCGCCTGGCGATCGCCGGCGGCAATCCAGCGCTTCTATCGAACGAAGATCCCGGCAAAGTAAGCCGCGCCAATCGCGCAGTATCGCAAGCCTACCGCCCCGCGCTCGAGCTGATTACGCGCCACGCCATCAACTGGACTATTGTTGCCGGAGCGACCCCTGCATGGGCTGCGGCCGTCTTTCCCGGTGACGCTCCTGAGGTGGCGCTGGCCAAACTTTGGGACGCAATCTTCGAAACTTCACGGATCAACAGCGACGATCCGGTTGCCGCCTGGAAGGCGCATGATGCCGGCTTGCATAAACGCGCGGCGCGCTTGAACGAAAAGCGTTACTCTGCGCTGCAATACCGCGGACCCGGAACCGATTTCCGGCTTGGACTTGCCGACGATCATCTATGGCTCGGCGGCGGGACCACGGCGGGCAATGGCCTCTATTGCATTCCCAACATGCCCACTGAAGAAGTCTTTACCACGCCGCACAAGGACCGCGCGGACGGCATCGTGACCGCAACCAAGCCGCTTTCTCACCAGGGCACGATGATCGAAGGCATCCAGGTACGCTTCGAGAAAGGCCGCATCGTGGAGGCGCGCGCCAGCCGTGGCCAGGAGGTGCTCCAGAAGCTGATCGATACCGATGAAGGCGCGCGCCGCCTTGGCGAAGTGGCACTGGTGCCACACTCCTCGCCAATCGCCGCAAGCGGCATGCTTTTCTTCAACACCCTTTTCGACGAGAATGCGGCATCCCATATCGCCCTCGGGCAGGCTTACTCGTCGTGCCTCCGCGATGGCGACAAGCTGACCCCGGAGCAGCTTGCGGCCAAGGGCGCCAACGACAGCCTCATCCATGTGGATTGGATGATCGGATCAGGCGAACTCGACATCGACGGTATTACTGCCACTAATGTTGCAGAGCCACTGATGCGCAAGGGGGAATGGATCTGATGGCATTTGGAATACATTGTTATTTTTGATGCACTTGCACCAGCCGCTTCAATTATGCTGATGGTGGCTGCAGCCTCCAAAAAGGTCACCCACTTTGGGCTTTGTTCTCAGCATCCTCTACCTGGTTACGAATTACCTCTCGCCGGCCACCATCTTCGGGCCGCTCGCAACCTACCGCGTGGAATTGATTCTTGCGGTACTCATTTTCCTGGTGTCACTGCATAAGCTTTTTCAGTCATTCATCCTCAAGACACCGCAATCACTGGCCTTGATCGGATTGGCGCTTGCTGTATTCGCATCGGTGTTGATCGGGCAGCGGTGGGCCGGCGGAAGTTTAATCGCTATCCTGGCATTCATTCCCAATGCCTTCGCCTATTTCCTTGTGTGCCTGCACTGTAATTCAAGAAAAAAAATTCAGATCATCGTTCTAATGCTGCTTTTTGTCTGCCTGTTCGTGACATTCCACGGGGCGTTCGACCTTCTCCACGTATCCCCTGACAGCGCTGCGATGTATCCGGATATGTCGGGTGCCGATGAATCTGCTGCCATCGATCAGTGGAACACTCAGCATCCGTACCTCTTTGTGATGGCGAACGACACAGGTGAAAGGTTCTATCGCCTTCGGGGTCTGGGAATTATTAACGACCCCAATGATTTTGGTCAGTTAACCGTCTGCGTCATTCCCTTGATGTTTCTCTTCTGGCAAAAGAAGAAGGCGTTCAAGAACACAGTGTTTGTAATCTTGCCGGTATGCCTGTTGCTTGTTGGGACATTCCTCACCCACTCCCGCGGCGCTCTTATTGCTCTGCTGGCCGTGGCGATTGTGGCCGTGCGCCGGCGCATCGGGACAGCACCCGCGCTGCTTGCAGCGGGAGTTCTGTTCGCTGTGGCCATGGCGCTCCACTTTACGGGCGGCAGGGGTATTTCTGCAGACGCGGGTGAAGACCGCACCGCTCTCTGGAGCGAAGGCCTGGAGGTATTCAAGGCCCATCCCGCCTTTGGAGTCGGCTTTGGTAGTTTGGGCGACTATACCGACGAACATCTGACCGCGCACAACTCGGTGATCGTTTGCGCAGCGGAGCTTGGTCTTTTTGGATTCTACTTCTGGTGCGTTTTCCTTTTCTCTACGCTAAGAGACTGCATCGCGGTAGCCTCGCCGTTGCAGTTGAGTGAAGGCGTGCCCGTCAAATCGGAGCAGACTCCGTTCACCCAGAAGGAAAAAACAATTGAGCCTCTCGACAAAGATGAAATAAACCGTATGGGGCGTTTACTGATTTTTTCTCTAACAGGATTTCTAACTGCAGGTATGTTCCTTTCCCGCGCATTTGTATTGACGCTTTTCCTGTTGGGGGGATTGGCAGAGGTGATCTTCGAAATGGCACTGGAAAGAGGAATGATCGCTCCCCGATTAGGTTTGAATCGCGTGCTGGTCCGTGCCGCCGGACTGATGATGGTGCTGCTGATTACGATGTATTTCGTTGTCAAGCTTTTGACTCTGATGCGCTGAGCAGAATGCTGAATCACCATCCGCAACCAGATTCGAGATGGATTGAAGTGAGGCGCCTGATGTTCCGCCGGAAGCCCGGAAAAAGTGTATGAAGATCGTGCATGTTGTGGATAGCATGGATGTCGGGGGCGCAGAGGTCCTGGTATCGCAGATGTGCCGTCTGCAGCGTGAGCAGGGGCACGCTCCGTCTGTCATAGCGATTGCCAATCTTGGCCCGCTTGGCGAGCAACTGCGTAAAGAGGGCTTCAACATTCAGGCTAATGTGGGCCGGCACCTTGCAGACGCCGCGCGCAACCTCTTTAGCCTTTTCAAGGAACTTCGGCCGGACGTCGCCCATCTTCATAACCAGACTCCGACAATCTATGCCTCTGTAGCGGCCAGAATGGCGGGCGTTCCGAGTATTATTTCGACGCGCCATAACCTGGCGGCTCCGCCATACATCCTGGTCGCCGAGTCAAAGTATGCATTGGCGACCCGCTTTTGCGATTGGACTGTCGGCATCTGCAACGCAACCGCAGACAATCTGAAGAAGGCTCATAGCGCATCAAGCGGAAAAATTACCCGCGTCTACAACGGCACTGTCCCGTTGACGCGAGTGGCCGAAATGCAACAACACTCGAAGGACGTCTTTACGCTTGTCTGCGTCGGACGCCTCGCGCCGGTTAAGAATCATGCGATGCTGTTGAATGCCTTTAGAGAGGCGCATTTGTCCCAGCCTGGACTACGCCTTTGGTTGGTGGGCAATGGCAGTGAACGCGGCGCATTGGAAGCGCTGGCTTTGAACTTGGGCATTGCGGAAAAAGTGAAGTTTTGGGGACAGCAGCTTGATGTGGCGCCCTACTTCTCCTCGGCCGATGCCTTCGTAATGTCCTCCAAATCGGAGGGTTTGCCCGTCTCGCTTTTGCAAGCCTTCTCGGTTGGATTGCCGGTTGTTGTAACTGATGTAGGCGGCATGGCTGAAGTGGTTCGATTGGCGCGGGCAGGCATTGTCGTCTCGGCGACTGACACCGGTGAACTTGCATCGGCGATCCTCCGACTGGCAAACAGCGACTCGGCCCGAAAAGAATTCTCGATGAACGCAGAGGCAGCATTTCATTCGCACTTCACTCTGGAGTCGATGGTTGAAGCCTACATGGGGCTCTATCAGAACACTGCTCGAGTTAGGCGCGCGGCAAAGCATTGAATGCAACTTTCGCGAGCGTATGCAACAAGTCCTGATGAATGTAATCAGAACTCCGTTAGCCGAAGTTGATCAATCGGAATTAAGGTCGTTTCGCAGCATGCTTCACCGGCTAGGAACCTGTCCATGGCTGACAAAGGTATCCAATGATTCCATCCTGGCTAGGATTGAACTGGAAGCAGTTTTCGAATTGAGTGGTAGAGCTTAAGGGCAGTGCTCAGGATTGGCGATGGCAGCCGTAACAGTGCGGTCTCAAGATGCAGGTGATGCAGTTTAGCCGCTGAAAGCCTGGCTTGCTCAAACTGCTCCCTGACGAGGTATCTCCTGGCGAGGGACTTGTTCAACGATTCTTCGACTGCATCGACTTCCGCACCGTGGTCGCGCACAAAGGCTCCATCGGTCGCCCAGACACGGCGGATCACTTCAAGGTGGGCCTTCGCGACTTGAATCTTATCGGCGTCCGTCAATCTCGGCCCCTGGTGTGCACGCTGCAGTGCGGTATCGATATCCAGGTAGGCGCATGGGCCCAGGCGTGCGAGCCGAGCTGAGCATTCGTAATCTTCCCAGGTTGGCAGTCCCAATCCAAAGTGCAGCTGATCTCCGGCTAAGCTGCGCCGCACCAGCAGCGTGTTGACATTGACGTAACCCTTATGCAGCAGCTTTGGATACATGCTTCCTATATGCACCGTCACATCCTCAACACCTTCCGAGAGGGACGTGAGTTCTGAGCAAGGCTGCCCTGGACCGAGAATTTCATCCCACGACCTCGGATCGTGATGCCACTTTTGCAGCCAATGTTTTTCAATATGACCGTCCGGGAACAACTGTCCAAAATCAGAAAAGGAAAACACCAAGTCCCGCCTTGACTCCATCAAGGGCCGCTGTTGGTCCAGGCGTCCGGGCATCCATTCATCGTCGGAGTCGGCGAAGCCGATCAGATCGTGCGTCGCGGCCCTGACCCCGGCATTGCGGGCTGCGCCCGCTCCTCCGTTTGGGATTGGAATGTAGCGAATCTCTTGTTCAAATTCCCCTGGTACCTGAGCCGTCTCATCGGTTGACCCATCGTCCACGACAATAATCTCGTCTTCAGGCGAAGTCCCCTGGATGACTGTCTCGATCGCTCGACGAAGCAGCGCCGCTCTGTTATAGGTCGGGATGACGACACTTATATTTTCCATAATTCGAGTTTATCCACGGCGGTGAACGCTAAACTAGTTTGCTTTGTGCAAGTTTGCATCGTACATGGCATAATGTCAAGAGTACTTTACCTTCCCCCAGCCTCAGCTGAAAGGTGCTTCGATGGGCCACACAAAGCCTCCCGAGTCTGTGTCTCTCAATACCCAATGGTACGCGGGAGTTGCTGGATTGAAGCAGCTGCGTGCCGATTGGGATGAACTAACCTCCGACGCCCAGATGTTTGCACGCTACGAGTGGAATTTGGCCATTGCAACACACCTTGTCGGCAACGACCAGAGCATTTCATTCTGCCGAATAAGCGATGACAACGACCAGCCTCTGGCCATCATTCCCGCTTTCACTACGCGCGTGGCCGTCAAGCCATTTGGCGAATTGCGGGCTCTCACACTCGGTCCGGACGGCCAATTGGCGGCCTACGATTTCCCCCTGGCGCCCAAGGCAAATGCGCTTGAAATTGGCGCCGCCATGCTCGATGCATTCAAGAAACATGCCTACGGATGGAGGGTGATTTCGTGGCCGCGCGTGATGGCAGACAGCAATGCGGCCAAAATCGCAAATGCGCTCAATCCTCACTTTGCAGATATTGTGCCTTCTTCTCCATGCAACACTTTTTACACAGCGAGCACTCCCGATCCGGCATTGGGTCTTGAAGTGTTTAAGGTGAAGTCGAGCAGCTTGCGAAGAAACCTTGCCAACCGTTCCAGGCACCTCGCACAGAACGGCCCTATTCAGATGCGGATGGCGCGGGAACAAGGCGACTTGGAAGGCTTTTTTGAGGAGTTTTTGCGAATAGAGAGTTCAGGATGGAAGGGAGAAGGCGGAACGCGCACCGCAATAACTTTCGAGCCCGCAGCTCGAGCTTTCTACCGTTCACTGTTAGCCGAGTCGAGTTCGGTATTCGAGACAGATATCGCTCTGTTGTTCACCGGCGAGAGGGCGGTGGCAGGTGAGTTTTTGATTCGCACCGGACGCTGGGAGCATATTTACAAGATTGGATACGATAAGGACTTCACAAAAGGTTCGCCTGGCCAACTTCTTCTGCAACTTGTTATCGAGCGAGCCAAGGCATACGAGACAACCGACCGGCTTAGCCTCGTTTCGAACCAGGATTGGCATAGGGACTGGGCGCCAATTCCAGAGTCCACGCTGCAAATCAGCATCTTCAGAAACAGATTGCGGCCTGCTGTTGTGCGCCTGGGACGCCGAGCCTTTCGTGAATACAAGAGCGCGCGCCTGCGGTTTGCCAAGCAAAAAGGGGCAAGTTCTGCGCCCGAGCAAAAGCAGGAAAAACAGGAAACTGAACCCTCTGCAAAATAAATTGGGCTGACCTCATGCGATAACATCGATTCCCAAATTGCATGGCTCCAAGGCAGCAAGTGGGCGGGAAATAACGCGGTTTTCCGTCGGGATCTCAAGGGGCATCTCCGCCCCAGTTTGACGCCCGCTAATTAAGGCGCCGAACTATTTGCACCGATATGGGCAATTCCAAATGCGGTTTGTCAATTGGTTCAATGAACCCGATTAATTGCCGCTCGAGGTATCCAATGGTAGATTTGCCGCTGGCCCAGCGATAGAATGTTTAATTAGTCAAAGTGCTTCAGATTGTTCACGTTTTTGCCCGGGAAATAACTTTCCTGGGTTACCGCCTCAGGAGAATCGACTTTCGCGAGAAGAGCGTTTCATTGACGGTGTGATTCCTTCGCTTGGGTCTGGTCCCCTCATTTATTAAGGAGAATAATTGGATGGAGTTCGTGCATGAAAGCACCAAGAGCGGCATGCGGGCTTTCTTGATTCGCGGATTAGGCACTGAACGCAGCGACGCGGAACGGGAACTCCTGGAAGCAGGCGTTCCACTTGCATTACCGCATCGAGCGATTTGGGCGGCGAATCTCTCGAAATGGGAGTCATGGTTCCTGCTGGTGCGCGACTCGAGTGGACGAGCGAGCGCAGGCTTTGCGATCGAAGTCGTGCGGACTCGCGCTCTGCCTGGGCACAAGATTCTTCGCCTGGGAAGATTTGGAGGAAGCCGGCCGATCGAAGTTTGCGAGGTCACACTGGAGGCGCTCGCCGAGTTGGCAAAGGGTACGCCGCGGGTTCTGCGGATGCAAGTGAATGTATTCTCCCGCGATGGACGCCAGGCGATTGGGGAGACGCTTGAGAAACTTGGATTTCATGAGATTCGTCCGCCAAGCTCGTATCAGCATACTTTAGGCATCGATCTCAGACCGACTGAAGACAAGATTCAAGCATCGTTTACCAGAGACGCCCGCAAACGAATCAAAGAGGCCGTAGAGATGTCACTTCGGTCTGTCGTCATCACCGATCCCGTGTATGTGGATCGAATCAATGAATTGCAGCAAGGTGCGCTGCAACGAACGGGCGGGTACAAGCCACTGCAGGATTGGCAAAACATTTTGGCAGTCTCTCAGGAACATCCGAATCTTTCCTGCGTTGTCGGACTGTTTCAAGGGGAAGAAACAAAACCTGAGAACATGGGAGCATTTGGCTGGGGCTTAAACCATGGAGATTACGTGGAGCAACGAGCCGCCGGTTCCACTCGACAAACCGATGCACGAATCCCTTACGGCTATCTCGTTGTTTGGAATCTAGCTCAGTGGGCAAAATCAATCGGGGCACAGTGGTTCGATATGGGAGGAGTGACAGTGGCAGAGGGAGATGAAAATCACCTCGAGGGAATCTCCCGGTTCAAGAGATACTTCAGCCGCGAAATCCTGGAAGTTGGCGCGGAGTGGGTCCTGGAGCCAGCTCCTCTGCGAGCAAGGATTGCGGCTGCGATCTCGAATGGCACAGAGCGCATGCGCGAGTGGAGAGCGAAAAGGGGCTGAGCAAGAAACGATTTGAGGCTTTTCAAAGACATCTCAAGGCAGACGCCGTTCATGGGCGAATGTCATCAATTTCGTTTACTTGCGGCAAATGCAGCCTCGGAAGTTCGCGAACTTACCGGTGCTAGAATTCAAGCGATTCAACGCTGAACAGGAGTGTCTGATCAAGATTATGAACTCAACAATTTCTGCGACATCTGAACTGGCAAAGATCAAGCAAAAGATCGAAACCCGCGAAGCCCGCATCGGCATCGTCGGGATGGGTTATGTCGGGCTGCCGTTGGCGCTGCTGTTCAGCGGCGAACGCTTCCGGGTCACCGGTTTCGACGTCGCCGCCGACAAGGTCGCCAAGCTCAACGCCGGCGGGTCTTATATTGTGCGCATCCTGCCCGCCGAAATTCAGCAGGCCCAGAAAGCCGGCTTCCGCGCCACCGCCGACTATTCTGAAATCGCCGCCATGGACGCCGTCATCATCTGCGTGCCCACGCCGCTCAACGAGCACCACGAGCCCGACCTGAGCTACGTCACCGGCACTGTCGCCTCGCTCGCTCCCTACATTCATCAGGACCAGCTGATCATCCTCGAGAGCACCACCTATCCCGGCACCACAGAGGAGATTGTTGCGCCCATGCTCGAAGCCGGCAACCCGCTCGGCCTCAAAGTCGCGCGCACCCTCGAGCAGCCCGGCGTCCACGTCGCCTTCTCGCCCGAGCGCGAAGATCCAGGCAACGACACCGTCGCCCGCCACGACATTCCCAAGGTCGTCGGCGGATGCGGCCCGGCTGCCTCCGAGCTGGCCTCGGCCCTCTACGGCTCCATCTTCCGCCGCGTCATCAAGGTCAGCAGCCCCTCGGTCGCCGAGATGACCAAGCTGCTTGAAAACATCTACCGCTGCGTCAACATCGCGCTGGTCAACGAGCTCAAGCAACTCTGCATGAAGATGGGCATCGACATCCACGAAGTCATCGACGCGGCCAAGACCAAGCCCTTCGGCTTCCAGGCCTTCTATCCCGGCCCCGGTCTCGGCGGCCACTGCATTCCCATTGACCCGTTCTATCTCTCCTGGAAGGCCAAGGAGTTTGACTTCCGCACCCGCTTCATCGAGCTGGCCGGCGAAATCAACACCGCCATGCCCTACTTCGTTCTCGAGCAAACAACAGCCGCGCTCAACGACCGCTCAAAATCTCTGAAGGGCTCGAAGATCCTGGTGCTCGGCCTGGCCTACAAGCGCGACATCGATGACCTGCGCGAGTCCCCGTCGCTCACCATCATCGAACTGTTCCGCGAGAAGGGCGCCATCGTCGCCTACAACGACCCCTTCTTCCCCACCGTCGGCCACGGCCGCCACTACGACCTGAACATGACCTGCACGCCGCTCGACAACCTGGCCCAGTACGACGCCGTCGTCATCGTCACCGACCACACAACCTACGACTACAAGGCCATCGTTGCGCAATCCAAACTCGTCGTCGACTCCCGCAACGCTACAAAAGGCATCGACGCCAAAAATATCGTGCGCTGCTAGAGAATTACAGAATGGAAGATACGAAACCCCAGATCCCTTTCTTGGGATCTGGGGTTTCGTAGTCATTTAAGAGAATACTATCCGCCTGGACACCATCATTGGATCAGCGGCGGCCTAACGATGATATGCCTTACTTATTTCGCCTGCATTCGTAAGTCAGCGGAATCGGCTTGCCCAAATCCAATACTTCAAAATCAGTGACCTTGATTGCCTGCAAGTCGTGGGGGCCGAAACCGAGGTCGGCGTACTTAGTGGTAGTGTCTTCGTCGTCCTGCGCCGTAAGCGCTATGTTGCCGCCATCGGCAAGGAACATACCGTATTTCTGCATGGCTCGCGCGACAACCTGGGCTGGAGGCGACAGTTGCGACACATCAAAAGAGGACTTCAGGCGAAAGTGCGCGCCATAAGGCGGCGCAGAATCCGGTCCTTTCGGCTGACCGCCGTGTGTTGCGGGATGCACATAAACCTTCGCGCGCATTCGCGGGTTGGGCAGAATGAAGCGAATGGCGTGGTTAATGCTTCCGACGGCAAGCTCGTCGGCATTGAAGAGAAGTGGAGCGATGGGGAAGCCGGCCGCGTCCGCGCTCGTGCACTGATCTCCTCGACCCGACGGTGGATAGACCCGATTCATATCCCAAACGGCTACGAACGACGCTTTGACCCCCTTGCCTTCGGCGGTAGCTTGATAGGCTTCGTAGAGTTTCCCCTGGCTGCGATTAACCACGATCAGATGGCAGTCCTCATCATCAACAGGGCATTGGTAATCGGTGTGGCCCTCGGTGCCACCTCCGGCCGGCAAGGGGAAGCTCTTAATCACGTCGGAGTCGGGACTCATGAATCCGTCGCCCTCGTGAAACGGGACCATCGGAGTGTTTGCGTCTGCCTGCAACACTCGGATGCCGAAGTCAACTTGCATTCTGTTGCCATGACCCCATCCGCCCGCGTCCGCGAGCCAAGAGATTATTTCCGACGAGTGTGGATCGACCGGTGCGCTGCTCACATCCTGATACCAAGGAGCACCCGAAGGAAAATAGGGCGCCGGGGGAACCACGCGCGCAAGCTTAGCGGCCTTGACGCTGACAATGTGGTTGTGAAGCGCCAGGCCGGTCGCGATGACGCCTATTCCCAGTGCGCAGATGAACAGCATGTTCTTTCTCGACTTCATAGCGTCCCTATGCTCCCTTCAATTTTGTGAATCGGTGGGCGATATCTTGCCAATTTAGTTCTTTGCGCCGGAAGCGCTGATTTCCGCTTGCAGGACGTTCGAAGTTTCTAGCGTTGGCCCCAACGTGGACTGACTGCCAGAGTTCCAGATTTTCCAGAGAGGGCCACGCGTGAACAGGAATTTGTAAAGCCCCACCACGGCGGCCGCATTCAGCACCAGCAACGCACTGGCCGGAGCCGCGATGCGATGCAATACCGGTATTCTAAGGCGCAGGCCGGCGAGCGCGACTGCCCAGCCGAGAATTTGAACAACGGCACAAGCTGCATAAAAACGGGAGTTAATCGAGAGAACCAAGGAGAGGACGAGCAATAGAACCAGAAGATAAGGCACTATGAGCCGCATTACTTTGTGCGAGATCAGTTGAAAAACAACGCGATTCCGGAGGCTCAGCGTCCATGGTGCAACCTGAAAAAGTTGGAAATTCCCTGCCAGCGTGCGCACTTTGCGATCGAACTCGCCCTTTACCTTTTTCGGCCAGGTGTCGAAAACGCAGGCCCTGCAATCAAGAACGGACCGATAGCCCTGGCGAATAATTGATAGCGGCTGAAACATGTCGTCCAAAATCAGACCAGCCGGCTGTGGAACAAACACCTTGCGGCGGATGGCGTAGAACCCTCCATAAACACCCACTGGAGAATCGAAGGCTGCCTCGCATTTTCTTATCCACTGCTCATATCGCCAATAGATTCCACCCACCGCTTCCGATGCGGCGTCGTGGCTGTCCTGCCGCAGAAAAAGCTCCCCGGCCACGCAGCCAACCTTTGGATCGGCAAAGTTGCCTACCAGTTGCTGAATTGCGCCTGGAGCAATCTCGGGCCGGATGTCCACGAAAAGGACCACATCCGCACTGGCTTTCGCAACGCCGGCGTTGAGGGCGACAGCCTTGCCGCCGTGCTCTTTCAAAATGATGTTCTTTAAAAGGGGTTGCTGCTGACGTGCCAGCAGTTCCGCAGTGCCGTCGGTAGACCCATCCGAGACTATGATGATCTCTTTGATGTTTGGATAATCGATCTCAAGCAAATGCTGAATCTTGCGTGGAAGCATCGCGAAACCGTTATGCACGGCGAGAACGACACTCACGCCTGGACTGAATGAATCTGCCTTCCAGGGCTGTGGACGCAACCGAGCCAGTACCCACATCGCAATCGGATATCCCGCATATGCGTAGAGAACTCCTGCCACGGATAGCCAGAAGATGATCTTCACTGGGCGCCCCTTCGCAGGATGATCGTTTTGATCGTCTCAAACATGATGAGCAGGTCAAGTCCAATGGACAGATGCTTGACGTAGTAAAGATCGTATTCGAGCTTCCGCTTTGTCTCCTCGAGACTTGCGCCATACCGATAGCGCACTTGCGCCCAACCCGTGATCCCTGGGCGAATGATGTGTCGAAGATCGTAAAACGGGATTTCAGTTTCGAGCCATTTCACAAACTCCGGGCGCTCCGGCCGCGGACCGACAAATCCCATTTCCCCGCGCAGGACATTCCAAAGTTGGGGAATCTCGTCGAGGCGGGTCTTGCGCATAAAATTGCCCAGCTTGGTAATTCGAGGGTCGTCCTTGGTCGCCCACTTGGCTCCGCCTGCTTCAGCATCCTGCGCCATGGTTCGAAACTTGATGACAGAAAACTCGCGTCCCCGCAGCCCTACACGGATCTGTTTGAAGAAGATGGGACCTGGAGAAGAAAGACGAACAGCAATCATGATGAAGGGAATAAACGGCAAGCAAATCATCAACCCCGTGAAGGAAACAAGGACAGAAACGAGGCGCCGGACAATCTGCTGCGATGCCTTCACATTGAATCCATGAGTAAAAATCAGCGTACTCGGATTCAGCCCGTCCAGGGGCAACCTGCCCATGAGGCGCTCCATCAGGAAGCTTGCATCTTCGATCACGACACCGCGGAGCCGAAGGTCAAGCAGTTCGCGAACCGGCATTCTACCGCGCCTGTTTTCCATGGCAACGATCACGCGGTCGATGCGTGGCTTAGGTTCGCAGAAACAGCGAAGATCCGCCTCAAAACGCTCCAGGTCGCCGCTGAATTCCCCTTTGCCTTCGCCTTCAACAACCTGCATGCCGGCGTCCCGCCGTGTGCGAAGCGTCTCGATCAGAACCTGCGCCCGTTCGCCGTCTCCAAGCACGTAGACGCGCTCCCGGAATGCCGACAGACCAATGATCCACTCGTAGGCTCGCCGCCAGGCAGATAGAACAAGCACCAGCAAGGCGATGCCCACAGTAAGAACATGAGGGCCAATATAAATATCGGGATAGACGAGGACAACGCCGCCAAGGAGGAAACAGAGAACGCCAAGAACCAGCAACAGCCTGAAGTAGATCTCCCATCCTCCGGAGATTCGTTGCGGCTGATACAAGTCAAAGTAATAAGAGAGAAGCAAAGTGAGTGCGGTAAAGCCAAGAATCTTGAGGAGCCCATTCTCGTAGATCAGAACAATGTATGTATCCGGCCCAAGCAGGAAGGCTGTGGCAAATAGAAATGACCCGCTCACCAGGAGCGCTTCACAAAGAAGCAGCACCAGCGTTCGCGTCGGATAGTAAACATTGAATAACCTGATCATCCCGGTCTTTCGTTAACTTTTTATTGGCCTGTCCTGCGCGCTCGCCCCTGGCTCGACATGGTAGTAGTAGTTGTAGTTGTACGATCCTTTACCCGGAGCATCCTTTACTCCATTGAGTACAAAACCAAGAATGCGCGACGCGCTGAACGCGGTCTTGGCCCGCTGGGCTACCTCGTATGGCGTACTCCCTCCGCGAGCAACCAGCAATACCGCATCGGCAGCACGCGCCAGTTCCACCGCGTCAGTAACCGCCAGCACTGGAGGCGCGTCGATCACAATCCAATCAAAGTGCGGAGACGCGCTCTCGATCAATTCCTTCATACGGGGACTCGCTACCAGTTCGGAGGAGTTGTCGCGGTTGCCTCCGGACGCGATGAAGGTGAGATTCGATATTTTTTCAGCGACCCCATTCCCCGCAGCTTTCGAAGCGCGATCGCGCTGCATGACGTCAACCAGCTCCGCGCTGCCGTCAAGATAGTTCGACAGTCCCGGCGAATTGGGAGCGCCAAGAAGATCGTGCAGAGTGGGACGGCGCAAATCTGCGTCGATAAGCAGGATGTTGTGGATGCTGTTGCGCGCCAGGCTGATCGCCAGATTTGCCGAAACAAAACTCTTGCCTTCCGAAGGCATCCCGCTTGCAATCAGGATCGTCTTCAGCGGAGCTTCATAGCGGGCCTGGTAGATGTGCGATCGAAGCCCGCGAAACTGCTCGACGCTCGCGCCGCGGTCCGCCAATGTCGGCAACGATTGAGCCGACGGACTCCATGAATGCTCCGCTATGTTTTCAAGCGAAACCTCTGCCCTGGCGACAGGCGGCTCATCAAAGCTCGACGGGGCCGGCGGCTCAACTACCTGCAGCTCTCCGGAAGCCGGTACTTTGCCCCGTTCGAGATATGCTCTTTGAAGTGCTTCGTGTATGCGGCTCATAGCTCACTGTCCTTTAAAGAATCTACGGAATCCCCGGCCGGGTGGATGGCCGGGGGCATGCCTGTAGTTATTGACTCCTCCGGGAACCCTGACAAGGCCAGTGGCGAAATCACGAAGGGCTGCTTGTCCAGATCAAGTTCCAGGCTGACTGACTCGATGATCCGCGGCGGGATCGGCTTGATCTGCTCAACATACGCACTGATCATGGCATGCTCGCAAATCAAATTGATGAGGCGCGGAATTCCTTTCGAGTAGTGGTGGACGCGCAGTACAGCCTCCGGAGTAAGCACGGCTTGGGTTGCACCGACAATTCGCAGCCTCTTGGCGATGTAAGCCTTCGTCTCGTCTGCTGTGAGCGGGCGTGTTCTGCACCATAGTGAGATGCGTTGGCGAAGCTGACGAACGGACGGGTCGCGCAGTTTTTCTTCGAGTTCTGGCTGTCCGGAGAGAATAATCTGCACCAGCTTTTCCGATGACGTCTCGAGATTGGTCAACAAGCGAATCTCTTCGAGAAGTTCCCAGGAAAGATTCTGTGCCTCGTCCACAACAATGGCGCACAGTTCTCCGTTACGGAACTTGTCGATCAGCCAGCGGTTCAGCTGCATCAGCATTCCGGACTTTGTCTGCGGCATGCCCGGCTTGGTCCTGGGGCTGGGCGGAATGCCGAAATCCGCCAGCACAAACTCGAGGAAGTCGAGCGTATCGAGCCTGGGGTTAAAGACGAAGGCTGTCGAAATCCGCCGCTCGGTGAAAGAACTTAGAACGGTCTTGAGCAGCGTCGTCTTGCCGGTGCCAACTTCACCCGTCATCACGACAAAGCCCTTGCGCGAAGCAATGCCGTACTGAAGGCAGGCGAGCGCTTCCTGAACATGCGGCATCTTGTAGAGAAACCGCGGATCCGGACAGGCTCCGAAAGGAAAGTCGTTGATGCCGTAGAAGTATCTGTACATGGTTATCCCAGCGCGCTTTCAATGGGTTTGTTCGAACGTGAGAAGATTTTCCACTTGCCGCCTGCACCCTCATCCTGGGGCATTCCGTCGATATACGAGATTGCGGCCAGTGTCGACAGCTTCGTGAAGGCCCAAATGTCCCGCTCGCTACGCAGCGTTGTGTCCCGGTATTCGAAAAGCCCGGCAACCACGAAACCCAGGAAAAGGCCCGCTGCAAGCCCCCCGGCGGCAAAGATCTTCCGGTTCGGAAAAATGGGATCGTCAGGAAGGTTGGGTGCGTCCACAATGTGAAACTGAGCGCCCTGTTGACGCTGTTCAAGAGCAGTCGCCATCGACGACTCGTTCATTTTGTTCAGCAACGAGTTATAGAAATCGAGTGCTGTTTGATGGTCTCGAGTAATCTGCTTGTACTCTTCTTCAACCGCGGGGCTGGACTCGACCCTCGACTCGTAACTGCGTACCTGCTCCTCGATCCGGGCCTGTTCCTGTTTCTCGTCCACCATCGTCTGCTGCGCCGCATGAAGCTGCGCCTTCAGTTGCTGAAGCTGAGGCGTGTCAGGCCGGCTAACGATAGGCGCCGAGGTCGCCGGCGCAGCTTCAGCCGAAGAACGCGCGATCTCAGCTCGAAGATCTGCAATCTTGCGCGTGACTTCAACTACGTCCGGATGGTCGGGCGTGTAGAGTGCCTCCAACGTTTGCTTCTGCGCAATGAGATCCTTCAACTGGGTCTTGCGATCGTCCACCGCGGCTGCGACCGCCGCGGGTTCTGTGCTCTGAAGGTCGCGCGTCTGCTGGGCTACCATGGCCTGGAGAAAAGTGACGTCCTGCTGCGCGCGGCTCAAAGCCTGATTCACTCCATCGAGTTGAGTCGTCAGCGCCTGGAGCGTGTTCGAGTTGGACTGTTGCTGGTCAGGCAGCCTGCCGAAATACTTCTCCTGGAACGCCGCGAGCTTTGCATCCTGCGCATCGAGATTCTTCTTAGAGTCGCCCAGTTGCTGCTTGAGGAATTCCGTCGTGCCTTCCGCCGACTGTTGCCGCGCGCTCAGGTTTTCGTTGACGAAGAGCGATTCAATCTCGCCGCATACCTGCTGCGCCGTCCGTGCATCCTGCGCGGTGAACGTCAGGTAGAAGCCCGGCATCCCGTGGGACGACTGGCTGGCTGGAATCGGCTTGATCCCGATGGCCTTCTGCGTCATCTCGACTCGGTCGTCCATGGTTGCGTTTCCGCCGGCAAACAGGTTGAATTGACCGATGATCGGCTCAAGACGGGAGCGGCTCAGGATCTGTTCCTTCATCGACCCCAGCCGTGCGCCCAGATCTTCATCTACCACCGGCTTCACGTAGTCTTCCGGAACCTTCTGCTGCTCGACGAGGATCAGTGTCTGCGATTGATACTTTGGATGAAGGACAAAAGTCACTCCTATTCCAATCGCCATAAGCAGGAGAGTGGAAGCCACGATCAGCCAGACTCGCCGCTTCAGAATGTCTGCGTAGTCTTCCAATGTCAATTCACGATGCCCGAGCATAGAACTCCTTGATGATTTACTGCCTTAAGCGTTTTGGAAGAGGCGAATACCCAACGCCAAAACTGATCATATTGATGAGTTGGTTGAGTGCGTTGGCGGGAAGTGCCGCGGTCGATGACTGCGTGGTTGCCGTGTAATTTGCGAATACGATGATGTTCCGATCGAACCGCCTGGTTACCTCGCTCCCCGCAAATATACCTTTGGTTGCCCCGCTGTCGGCCAGGTCGTCAGTTTCCTGATATCCTCCCGTCAATCCCAACGTCCACTCCGGTCCGAATTCCTTCTGAAAGTTCCCAGTGGCCGTGTTGATCTTCGCGCCAAACAGGTACCCTGAACCGCCATTCGTTCCACGGACGTAACTCAAGCCAAGCGAGCTGAACCGTAGAAGATAGTTAATGGAAGCATTCACGGTCACGTCCAGCGAGGTGGGCACTGAAGAACTGGTGAGCAACTCAGGACCTGCGGCAAAATTCGTCGTAAGATTTCTGGTCCACTTGTGCTCGTATCCAATGAGCCCTGACTTGGTTTGGAAAGTGACGAGGTAGTCCGGATAGGTAAAATTCAGGATCTGGAAGGTTGCGGAAAGCGAATCGCGCGCATTCAGAGAGTGCACAATGGTCGCATCTCCCAAAACAGTATTTGTTTGCAGACCGTCACCGTTCGGGTACCGAAGCAAGACCGAACCGCCGCCGACGCTGATCGCTGTCGCCTTCGTGGGGTCATACTCCAGGATTCCACTCGCATTATTCTCGACAACATGCGTACTCAGATTAAGAATCGACTGACTGGAAGCCGGTGCCGTGCTCGTCACGCCGATCGGCTCTCCAATGCCAGGAATCCCCGTAAAACCGGTGATCGGCGACTGAGGGAGATAACTGGCATCGTCACTGAGCATTAGCTTCCATTTCTTCCAGTCGATGGCTTGCGTCATGAACAGGCGTTGAAACTGCCCGGACTCGAAAGCCGGCCCGGTTAGTGTCCAGGTGTAGCCGCCGCTGTACTCCGCAGTAAACGGCGTGCGTTCACTTGCATTGATGAATGTCAGCGACCCCGAACCTGAGGACGTCTGCAAAGTTGAAAATGACGTGCCGAACTGGGCGGTTTGCGAATAGCGCACCGCGTATTCCAGGCTTCTGCCTCCGGGAGGGACAGCAGCCGGACCTGTTGCCGCGGGCACGACCTGTGCCAGGGCCGCACCGTGAATTGCAAACACAAACATCAAGAGCTTGAAGGTCGTTTTCATCTTCGCCGCCTTACGGAACCACGATTGTGTCGCCCGGCTTCAGCACCAGGTCGAAGCTGCTGTTGCCCTTTAATGCATCCTTGTACTTGAGCGGAATCCTCTGCTGCACTCCGGCATCGTTGCGAAGCAGGTAGATCCTCTTCTGGCTGGCGAAATCTGTGAGTCCGCCGGCGCTGGCAACTGCCTGAAGCATGGTCATGCCGGGAGTCATCTCCACAGGCCCCCGCTTTACCACTTCACCAAGCAGGTAAACAACTTTGCTGTGAATCTGGCTGATGACTACTGAAACGTTCGGATCCTGGATGTACTTCTTCAGCTTGCTCGTGATCTGATCTCCCAACTGGAGCGGTGTCAGCCCGGATGCCTGCACATCGCCCAGAAGTGCCAGCGAGATCATCCCGTCGGGCCGCACCAGGATTGTGCCTGAGAGCGTCGGCTCCTTCCAGACCGTAATCGTGAGTACATCGGACGGACCAATGACGTAAGTGTCTGCAGGGCCGGACAAGGTAGGAATTGTGGTCGGCACAGCAGCCGGAACTGGGGTTGGAACTGTAGCTGGCGGGGCGGCCGGTGGAGCGGCCGGCGCTGCATCTGGAGCGGTGACTGGAGCGGCGGTTGGAGAAGTGGTTGGGGCCGAGGCCGCAGTCGTGGTTGGGGCGGGGTCTTGAGCCGGGGCTGGGGCCGGGTCTTGAGCTGGGGTTTGAGCAGTGGCCGCCGCGGGCGTCTCGGCTGCCTGAAGGGCAAACTCCACCTTCGGGCCGGGGTGGCCCAGAATATTTGAAATTGAGAGAACCAAGAGGAGCAGATTTGTTGGGTTCATAGTGCGACACCGTCCTTGTCGGAAACTGATTGGTACTCCGCGCCGACCTGTTTAAGCTTGTAGAGCAAGGCCTTATAGCTAATCCCGAGTTCGTCTGCGGCGCGTTTGCGATTGCCCCCGGTTGCCAGCAGGACCTCAGAAATGAGTTGGCGTTCAATCTGCGAGGATGCAGCCCGGGCGGCTTCCTTGAGAGACGGGAGCTTGCGTTGACCGCTTGCCTTGGCCGTCGAGGCTGCAGCTTTCAGCGCGGCCAGCGAGATCGACTGGTCTTCAATCGCGACAAACGTCTTGATCGCGGTCTGCAGTTCCGACAGGTTCTCAGGCCAGGTGTGCTCCATTAGGAACTCGATAATCTCCTCTCGTAATACCGGTTTCGGACGGTCAAACTGCCGCGAGTACTGCGTCAGGAGGTTATCTGTAATCGACAGGATTTCCGATCTCCTACATCGCAACGGTGAAATACGGAGAGTAACCGCAGACACCAGATAATAAAAATCTTCTCGCATCCGGCCGCTTTTGACTTCCCCTAATAGTTCGCTGCTTGTACCACAAAGGAGGCGGCTGTTCTGGGTGTCCTCGGCGTGGAAATAAGTGCGAATAATCAACTCCTGCAGCCCTTGACTCAGTTCCCCAACCTCTGTCAGGTAAACCGTTCCTTTTGTTGAGAATGCCAAAAGCAACTGCTCTGCATCGGCATCCGCGCTGTTCAGTTCGGTAAACCCCGCCCGAGACCGGTGCGACTGAGAGTGGATCTGCGAAGCTATCGAGCGTTTTCCAACCCCCCGTTCGCCCACAATCAATACCGGGCAATCACTGTCCGCAATGCGAGAAATTGCACGCTGAACCTGTGCTTCGACCGGAGCAAACGGCCTGGTGGGGACAAACGGTTTGGTCTGCCTCTTTACGATTTGGATCGTTGCACTGTCTGACATGAAAGGTCCTAATCCCGTAATCCTGCTTTAGCAATGCAGAGTCCAAAGTTGTCCACAGGATGTGGAATACTCCTTCAACGCCGTTTGTACTCACTTTGGCACAAACCGGAGACCTCAGCTTGCCAAATATGGGAAAAGTTTTTCCCTGTCAGTGGAAAACAATAGGACAGCATTTCTCCATAAAAGTGGAAATACTTTTCCACCTGGCGCGAAACTCACCTTCCCGATTCCGGCCAATTCATGAGGAATCCCCATGGATTTAACAATTCCAATCTCGGCACTCTAATTGCTAAGTAGAATGGGTCGAATCAAACCGCAGCAGTTCTGTCTTTCGGAGAATATGGCCCAGATTACCCAGATGCCGACCGCTTCCACGAACCCCCTGTCGCTTCAAAATGCTCATTTTGCATGGGGTTCGCTGATGATTGGCTCCTTGGTGGTGCTGACTTACTACCGCGTTCTGGCAGGGCTGGTAGATACCTGGTGGCGGAATCCCGATTTTTCTCATGGCTTCCTGGTACCCATCTTCGCCGGCTATCTGATCTGGACAAAGCGCAAAGCCCTCCTGGGAAGATGCATTGCGCCCACCTGGAGCGGTGTTGCCCTTGTGGCTCTTGGGCTGATGGTCCTTCTGGTTGGCTCCTATGGCGCCGTAGTCTTCCTGTGCAGAGCCTCGTTCGTAATCCTGCTGGCCGGCCTCGTTCTTTCCTTTGCCGGGTGGGAGTTTCTCCGCGAATTACGCTTTGCCCTGCTGGTTCTATTCCTCGCCATTCCTCTTCCCACCATTATTTTCAATCAGATAGCCCTTCCCCTTCAGATCTTCGCCTCCGAGCTTGCCAGCAGTTTGCTGTCGTTGTTCAATGTTCCGGTTCTGCGCCAGGGCAACATCATTCAACTGGCCGCCATGAAACTGGAAGTGGCGGAGGCCTGCAGCGGCATTCGGTCGCTGGTCAGCTTGTTTACCTTTGCCGTTTTCTGCGGATACTTCCTGGAGAGAACCTTCCTGAGGCGTGCCATTCTTGCCCTGGCCAGCGTGCCCATTGCGATCGCGGCCAATGCCATCCGTATCTTTGGAACTGGATTGTGCGTTCAATACTGGGATCCGGACAAAGCCATGGGCTTCTTTCACGAGTTCTCCGGCTGGGTTGTCTTTCTAGTTTCGCTCGGTTGCCTGCTGGTTGTTCATCGCATCATGCTTCTTTTCCCGCCGCTCAGGAGGCAAGCATGATGGGACCTCGGCTCTGGACAGTCGCGGTTTTGCTCGCCGGCACCGCGGCGGTGCTGGGTGTGCGTGGCGACACCGAGCTGGTTCCGGCCAGCGAACCGCTGCCGCACATGCCACGCACGATTGCCGGATGGTCTGGCGCCGATGTGCTGATCGATCAGCAAACACTCGACATTCTGGGCAAAGGAGAGTTCCTGTCGCGTGTCTATAAGCGCGCAGATAAGTCACACCCGATCGGCCTCTTTATTGGGTATTTCCCTTCTCAAAGAACTGACGTAACCATTCATTCACCCAAGAACTGTCTGCCCGGCGACGGGTGGGCATTTGAGTCCTCGCGCTACGTCGATTTGATCGACGCAAATGGAAAGCCGCACCACGTTGGCGAGTACATCATCTCCAATGGGGATAGCCGGCAGTTTGTCATCTATTGGTATCAGGCCCACGGGCGAAGTATCGCAAACGAATACATGGCCAAGATCTTCCTGGTAGCGGACGCGGTGCGCATGAATCGCACCGACGGCGCGCTGATAAGAGTGGCCACGACGATCAATCCAAATGAAGGGACATCGACGGCGAGAGCTCTGGCTGAAACATTCACTGCGCAGCTCGTGCCCTTGCTCACGCCGTACATCCCCAACTAACCCGATTCCAACGAGCCCGCGCATGCAAGCTGCTTGAATTCGAAATGCCCGGCGCTTTTGCGGCCAGGGCAGTCAGAAAGAATCGAAGTTGACCATAGGTTCATTGACAAACGCTCAACCCGGTTTCAAGAACAGGTAGAATCCAGTGACTCGGCAAAGAAATTTGACTTTTATCGCGCTTCTCGCCGCACTCGCCCTGGTGGCCGGGTGCCACGTCGATCCTAACGTACGGAAATCCAAATATCTCGAAAGCGGCATGCGGTTTGACGCTGAAGGCAAATTTAAAGAAGCGGCCATCCAGTTTTTGAACGCACTGAAAGTCGACAAAAACTATCCCGAGGCTCATTACGAGCTCGCCCATGCCTACGAGCATCTGGGCCGTTCCGCTGAGGCTTCCTCTGAGCTCGCGCGCACTGTCGAACTGCAGCCTTCAAACCTGAAAGCTCAGGTCGAACTGGGAAACCTTTTGTTTGCCAATGGCCAAACCGACGAGGCACAGGTGGTGGCAAGCGAGGTGATGGCGAAACAGCCAGACAACGCCGGAGTTCACGCTCTGCTATCGGCGATTGCGGCCAGACAAGGGAAGAACGACCTGGCCCTCGCCGAGATACGCTGGGCGTTGGAACTCGATCCGAACCAGGCCGTGTTCCACGAGGACTTCGCGCTTCTTCAGGAGAGCGACCCAACCCGAACCGTCTCAGTCGAAACTGAACTGAGGAGAGCCATCGAGCTCGACCCAAAATCACTCAACGCCAGAATTCTGCTCGCTGGCTTCTATTCCAGGAACGGCCGCCTGCGCGACGCGGAGACGATAAGTTGGCAAGCCGTCTCAACCAACACCAGCAGCATTGCTGCCAGGAAGAGTCTGGCCGAGATCATTGTCGCGGAGGGAGACCCGGCCAGAGCCGAGCAAGTCCTCCGCCAGGCGGCGAACGATCTTGCCCGCGATCCTCAGGGAGTGCGCCTGCTGGCCGACTACTACAGCAATTCCGGCCAACGGGAAAAAGCCGTCGAGGAGTTTTCGCGCCTGAAGATCAAGTATCCCGATAGCTCCTCCCTGCAGGTGGGGTACGTTCAAGCTCTCCTTCAGGACAAGGAGTATTCTGCCGCACAATCGGCTGTTGCCGGCATGCAAAAAAGCAATGCAAAGGATCCGCAGATCGCGGCGTTGAATGGAATGGTTCTGATCGACAGCGGCAAGGCAAGCGACGCCGTAAACGCACTTCTCGACAGTGCCAAAACCTTTCCCGATAACTCCGCCATTGAATATTGGCTGGGCAAGGCGGCGCTGGCTGCGGGTAATCGCGAACTGGCAGAAAAGAGCTTTCTTCAGGCAGCAGATCTGAATCCGGCCGAGCAAGGCGCTCAAGAGGAATTGGCTCAAATCGCCTGCCAGCGCGGAGACTTCGCGCTGCTGGCAGATGTCGCAGAAGGCGCGATCGAAGCAATACCGGGTTTTTCCGCCGCCTATGTATGGCGCGCCATTGTCGAGTCGGATCGTAATTTGCCCGACAAGGCTGAGGAAGATTTGAAAACCGCAATGGACCTCGCGCCGCAAAGCTCCCTGCCCTACCTCGATCTAGGCAAACTTCGTTTCGCGGAGAAACGCTCCTCCGAGGGAATCGCTCTTTGGGAGCAGGCACTCGAAAATGACCCGAATTCATTCGAGGCGTTGCGCTTGCTGGTCAACTACGATCTTTCAATGAAACAGCCCAGCAAGGCGCTCGCTCGAGTGAAAACGCAAATCGAAAAGAACCCCGCTAACGGGAGGTTCTACGACCTTTTGGCGAAATTGCAGCTTCAAAGCAGAAATCCAGATCAGGCGGCGGCTGCCGTTCAAAAAGCCATTCAGATAAACCCCGCGGATGGCGATGCGGTCATGCTCTACGCACAGATTGCGGCCGAAAGCGGAAACCTGGAAAAGGCCATTGCAAACTGGGAACAGCAGTCAAATGCAAATCCCGGCGACGCAAGCGCCCTGGCAATTCTCGGAACCCTCGAGGAATCGCGCGGAGATCTCGGCAAGGCACAGGCCTATTACAAAAGATCGCTGCAGATTCAGCCGCAGCAACCCGTAGCAGCCAACAATCTCGCCTATCGCATGCTGCTGAATGGCGAAGACAACGCCAGGGCACTGGCACTCGCACAAACCGCAAGGCAGGGCATGCCCGACTCGACCAATACTGCCGATACCCTCGCCTGGGCTTACTACTCGAATGGCAACTACGAATTCGCGCGCAATTTGCTTGAGACCGCCGTTGGCAACGATGCAAGCAGTGCCACAATGCAATATCACCTGGGAATGGTCTTGAGCCAGCTTTCCGACAAGACAAACGCAGTGATTCACTTGAAGAAGGCCGCATCGCTGGCGCCTGGTTCGCCCACCGCCAAGGACGCAAGGGCAGCATTGCATCGCTTAGGGTAGACCGGAATGGACGCTTATCCGCAGCTTTTCCGTCAGCAGGCTCCTTGACTGCAAAAAAATTGAAACGATAAGGCTCCAAGGGGCCGGAACCAGGATCGGAATGTCGAATACCAAGACAATAGCGAAGAATACAGGCTGGTTCGGCCTCGAAAACATAATCAACGCCGTTGTCACACTTTTTACTTCGATTGCGATCGCCCGCTATTTGGGACCAACAAGAAACAGCTACATCGTCTACGTTTCCTATATCGCATCCGTGGTCTCTGGCCTGGGCGGCATGGGCGTTACCTCGGCTACGCGAAAGTACATGGCCGAATTTATCGGCATGGGCGACTGGGGTACCGCGCGCTACATCTACGTGCGCACCTTGCTGTTGCAGGCCGTTCTGGCTACCGTTGCCACTGGTTGTCTTCTCTTCTGGGTGCTTGGAGACGCGAACCCCGATTACAAACTTGCCGCGGCCCTTCTGGTACTCAGTATTTGGCCCGCCATGGTCAACTCCCCCTCGGCAATGGCTAATGCGGCTACGGAAAAGTTAGCCAAGAACGTGCCCGGCTCCGTTGCCTCCACCATCACCTACTTCATCATGATCGCGGCAACAGTCGTATTTCACTGGAGCGTAGTCGGCGTTGGCGCGTCGATGCTTCTGATGCGAACGGTGGATTTTCTGGTTCGCTTCTTTCCCACGTTGAAGCGTGTACTCGGATGGGAAACGACACATGTGCAGCCACCCGGATTGGGCAAACGCATGATGGTCTTTGCTGCCCAGAGCGTCGCCAGCATGCTGGTCGCACAGATTGTCTGGGGCCGCTCCGAGATCATCCTGCTTAAAATGCTTTGCGCCGATGTCCGCCAGGTGTCCTTCTATTCAGCCGCGTTCAGCATGGCTGAACAATTGCTGATGGGAGCTACGATCTTCGGGGCGGCGGCCAGTACCACGATCTTCGCTCAGTACGGACGCGATAAGTCAAGGCTCCCCTCGATCGCTGCTTCTTCATTCCGCTACCTTGCCTTGACGACAATTCCGCTGCACTTTATCGCAGCATCGCTCGCGGTTCCAGCCTTGCTGCTCCTTTACGGTCATCAATACGAGGGCGCGGCCGCGGTTGTGGCGCTGGCTCCGTTGATGTGCATGTTCAAGGCCTTCATGGCTCCAGCGCAGAGCCTGTTGCAAAGCGTGGAGCGCCAAGGCTATATCATCGCCACTACAGTCGTTGCCGGAATCGTCGATATCAGCGTGGCCTGGTACCTGATTCCGGCTCACGGCGCCGTGGGCGCGTGTATCGGCAACGGCGCGGCGCAACTGGTCGCTGTCGGCGGAATGTGGGCGGTTGCGATCTATTTCTACAAGGTCAAGCTTCCATGGGTTCAGATTGCGAAAATCACCTTCATTAGCGCGTCGGCAGCCTTGACCGCGCACTACATCGCGGTGCAGTTGCCTCCACTCTGGGGAATTCTCGCAGGTGGAACCGCTTCATTGATCGTTCTGTTCGGACTCTTCTACAGCATGCGCGTCTTAGAGCAGGAAGATCGCGCCCGCTTCAACACCCTGACCGGAATGCTGCCGAGCAGACTCGGCACACCGGTAAAAACACTTCTGTTTCTGCTCATTCGCCCGGAATCGGATAGCTTGACAGAAAAAAGTCTGCCTTGAGACCATTAAGCAATTGGCCGTCAACCATCCACTCACCTCCACAACAAATCCAACATTCGGTATTTAGACGAGCAGGCATGATACTCATCGTCAACGCGGATGATCTCGGCGCAAATCAGCCAGTCAATGAAGAAATCTTTGACCTGATCGATTCCGGCGCTGTGACATCGGCTTCGCTCATGTGTAATGCTCCGGGCTTCGAGCATGCCGTTCAGCAGATACCGCGCTTCCCTCATTGCTCGTTTGGAATCCACCTGAACCTGACTATTTTTGCTCCGCTCAGTTCATCTGGCAATCTTGAACCGATTCTCGACGAAAACGGGCACTTATCGAAGAAGATGCTTAAAACCAAGATGACGTCAGCCCTGCGCAAAGCCTTTCTCCAGGAACTGACATTGCAGGTTCAAAGGGCATTCGATGCCGGCGTTCCGGTGAGCCACTTCGATTCACATCACCACGTTCACAACATGCCAGAGTTGTTCCCAGTCCTGAAATCATTGCAGAGGAAATTTGGTATCAGGAGGGTGCGATCCACGATCAACTTGCTGCCGGAAGGTCACAAGATGACGGCATGGCGTTCGATGAAGAAGATGGCCTTTGACTTTGCTCTTCGTCATTCCTATGCAACAATGTGCCCTGACGGACTCGGCGACTTTCGCGATTTCTATAAACTTCTACATGCCGGAAAGACCCCGCGATTCCGCGCGCTGGAGTTGATGACGCACCCAGGCGCCACGACACAAAAATATGTGGATGAAGTCGCGGCGCTGCGCTCCGGATGGCACAGCCTTCTGCCGCCTGACGTGAAAGTTGGCAGTTATCGTTCACTTTGATGCCCGTCTAGCCTGAGATGCTGGCAGACGCGACCAGGGTCAATCGAGACGAAGGCTCACTCTGTCCGCCGAGCGATTCAAGCGTAGGTAGGAATGGTTTTGTACCATTCAACCGTGCGCCGCAATCCCTCGCGGAAACTAACAGAAGGCTCATAGCCGAGCAGCTTTCTCGCCATCCCAATATCGGCTAACGAATCGCGGATATCGCCGGCGCGCGGAGCCGCATAGGCCGGTTCGCCCTTGTAACCTGTCATCTCAGCAAGAAGTGCGAAGATTTCGTTGAGCGTAATTCTTGAGCCCGTCGCCAAGTTCATCATCTGCCCGGCAACTGTCTCCGCCGGCGCTGAAGCCGCCAGCAGATTGCCTTTGACGACATTTTCGATATAGGTAAAGTCGCGACTCTGCTCCCCGTCGCCGTAAATCGTCGGCTGCTCGCCGGCCAGCATTTTGCGGCAGAACAAAGCCATCACTCCCGAGTAATGCGACGTCGGATCCTGGTAGGGACCAAAGACGTTGAAGTAACGGAGCACCACTGTCTCCAAACCATACACGCGCGCGAACGAGCGCATGTATTGTTCGCCTGCCAATTTGGCAACTGCATACGGGCTGATCGGATTCGGCGCCATCTCCTCTTGCTTGGGAAGCGTTGGCGTATCGCCGTATGCGGATGACGAGCCGGCGTAGACCACGCGTCGAACCCCGGCGGCACGCGCGGCAACCAGCACATTCAGTGTTGCGTCCACGCAATTGACGTTTGTCGCTACAGGATCAGCGACTGACCTGGGAACCGACGCCAGCGCCGCTTCGTGAAACACGACCTCGACGCCCTCGCAGGCCTCTCTGCACACTGCCGGGTCGGCCAAGTCCCCTTTGAGGAACTCCATGGCTTCCAACCCGATCAGGTTGTCGCGTTTGCCTGTAATAAAGCTGTCGATCCCGCGCACAGTCTCTCCGCGTGTCAAAAGCTCCGCTGCAATCGAGCGGCCGATAAATCCAGCTGCCCCTGTAACTAGATACCTGGCCAATGTCTTTCTCCGTAATTTCCGCACGGCCGGAAAAAGGGCCGCTTTGATTAGAATTTTGCCGCCCGTACTCCGCCTGCAACCGTCGCAAGCGCCTTCATGACCATCGAACCCTGCCGGTGAGCTTCCAGACCGCCATTTCAAGCTGCAGCCGGCTCACGCTAACCTCTCCCAGGTCGAATCGGGAAATATTGTACGGCTGCGTTCTTCCAGGCAAATTCGTGCCGCCATGAAACGAAAAAGCCGCGCGATAACCCACTTCCCGCGCTATCCGCTGTGTCTCATCCGTAAAGCTGTTTCTTTTACCCACCGGGTAAGCGAGAGCGTCTATTTCAACGCCAAGCTGCTCCTTTAAAATTGCCCGCGACGTGGAAAGCTCTTCGTATTGACGTTCTGGTTCCAACTGGCTAAGAACATGGTGCGAATGGGTGTGTGAACCGATCACCGCGCCCCCTTCGTTCATTTCACGTGCTTCATCCCAGTTCAAGAACCGCCGCAGCGTTTTTGGCGGGGCCTGTCCTTGAGTCTCTTCGGCAAGTTCCTGCAGAAATCGCTCGGGATCGACATTCTCGGGCCTCTTGAACAACCTTAGGACAGCTCGCAGGCTCTCCTTGAAGCTGTCCCGGTCGATGTCAACCCTCAACTCCTCAGGATACCGTAGAAAGAATTTGCGCTTCCTCCCGGTCTTCATCAGATATGCAATCTGATCCCACCATGGAACGTGCCCGGACCCAACCATACTTGTGACGAGAAAGAAAACGCCCTGCACGCCGTGCGAACGCAGGATTGGATAAGCAATTTTGTAGTTGTCCAGATATCCGTCATCGAAAGTGATCAAGACGCGGCAACGCGGAGTCTTCTCTTTCAACGTGCCGTCGATGAAAGCCAATGCCTCTTCCAGCGTTATCGGCGAAACATGACGCTTCAACGTAGCGATCTGGTCTTCAAATTGTTCCGCAGTGGCCGAGAAGACGCAGGGGTCAAACATGTCATCGTCTGCGTTCCCAATGCGATGGTAGTTCAGGACTAAGAGCGAATCTCGCACAGGAAGCTTGGAAAGCAAAGAAGAGGCGCCATCCCAGACAAGTCTGCGGGGAAGCCATTCTCGATTTCCTGCGAAACTCGGGATAGTCGTCATCACCTGGCCATTTTGGACCATGCCAATCTGGAACTGGTTAGATCAATCGAATCCTGAACAGGCCCAGTCTTGGAGACTTCAGAGAATATTCCTGGAATCTGAGGCTGCGAACCTGAATGGAAATTCCGGCCCTGGCTGGAATGCAATTATTCAATCAGCTCAGATCTCGGACAAGTCGAAACCCAGATTGGCGGGTCTAGCTCCAATCAGGCAATTCTAGCCAGAGACTGCAATGCTAACAATGACTCGTTAGTGTAAGACTAAATGGCGTTTGGGCAATAAGCAATGATGTTTCCGTACCCTCTGTGTTAATTCTCGGCAGTTACCTTTGGGCCTATGACCGCGGGCGGAATCCACCGCGTCGCTGCGGATTGACTGCGAGGCTGAATCGTCGAGTTTTTGCCAATGCGCATACTCTCCTGGCGCGGTACAAACCCTTGATTCATATGCCTGGGACTCCGCGATTCCTGTCTAATCCGTGTTCGAACATCCGCTTCGGCAACCATGTGCGCAGCGAAAATTGACAAACAAGACAACCGTCCTCGATACTTCAAGATAGCTTGCGGTCAACGAGACCCTTTTTCGGTCCCAACCAGGTCTGGCAACCCGCAAGTCCACTCCATGAATCTACCTCGACACGCAGAAATCTGGCTGAAGCCCTACCTGAAAGATCGTCTGCGTAAAAGCATGCGGCCCACAAAGCCCAAGCGTGCCTGGGTTGCCATCACCGATCATTACGAGCCTCTAGGCAAGGAGAATTTCCTTGCGGCTGGACTGGAACGCGTGGCGCGCTGGCGCGAAAAGTGGCCGCGTATTGCCGATGACGCACCCAAAGACGTCGCTGGGCAACGTCCTCAATACAGCTTCTTCTACCCACAGGAGGGCTACAGGCCCGAATTGATTGAAGGCATTGCGGAGATGGTGCGCCTCGGCGTCGGCGATGTCGAAGTGCACATCCATCACGATGAAGCGCACCTTACTCTCGATAGCGAACGCCGTGCATCATTCAGCAAAAAAATCACTGAATTCTGCCGCCGGCTCAGGGACGATCACGGCCTGCTTCGTGAATTTGACGGCCGCACAGTTTTCGGGTTCATCCATGGCAACTGGGCGCTGGATCACTCACGCCCCGATGGCAGGTGCTGCAGTGTCAAAGGCGAAATTTCCCTGCTCAGCGACTTGGGCTGCTATGCCGATTTCACCATGCCTGCAATTCCCGAGCCGCCACAGGGACGCATCGTAAACCAGATTTACTGGTGCACGAACAATCCTGATCAAAGTCCCAGATCCTACGATCGCGGCGTCGAAGCTACCGTCGGCGGTGGCACGCGCGGCGATCTGCTCATGATTACCGGACCGGTTGGTGTGCGCTTCGGTGGACGCCTGCTGCCACGCATTGAGACCGGTGAGATTGCTGGTTACGACCTGCCGACTCCTTCGCGGGCAAAACAATGGTTCGATCTGGCGCCCACCATCGGCGACGATCTCTTCCTCAAGCTCTACACGCATGGCGCCCACGACAAAAACCTCACCCCGCTGCTCAACGGGGCCCTCGAAAACCTTTACGCCTGGATTGCGGAAGAAGCGGACAGAAGAGGTATTGAAATTCACTGGGCCAGTGCGTGGCAGATGTATCAGGCGGCCAATGCCGTTATTCATGGCCGCAATCCAGTCTCAACTCCCGCGAGCGTTGCGGCAGGAGTTGCAGGCAGCTAGTACCGGTTAAGCCGCTGCAACTCTCCCTGCAGCGTTTCCAGCACGCTCGCCACTCTGGCGTCCCAGGTATTGCCCGCAACCGCCTGTTGCCGAAGTGCGATTAACTCCGGCGAATTGGCGCTCAGCGCTTCCTCGATGGCCGCAACGAACCCCGGCCCGTCCTCTGCTGTCAGCACAACTTTGCTGAACTGCTTCCCTTCCGGCACCGGAACCGCCACGATCGGCTTGCCTGCCGCCAGATACTCGCGCAATTTCAAAGGGCTCATCGCCCGAAGCTTGACTGATTCCCTGGTGAACGGCAAAACGCAGACATCGATTGCCTTCGCCCATCTGGGGAGTTCCGCATAGGGCTTCACTCCCGCAAAAACAATATTTGGAAGGCGCTTCAAGGCGGAAACATCCACAGCCGCACGCCCAATCAGCAAGACTGTCCAACCTGGCCGGGCAACAGCGATATGTTCAAGGATGCCGATATCCAGCCATTGATCCAGCAGTCCCCAGAAGCCAATGATCGGCCGCGACAAACCGCTCACCTCTTCAGGAATGAGCGTGGCTGGAGAATTGGCCAAAGCGAAAGCCTCGGTGTCTACGCCGTGCGGAGAGAGGTGGATATTCGCATTGAGATCGCGATGAGATTCCAGCAAGCTCTGATTGCAGGCGAACACGATATCCGCTCTCCTGGTGAGTTCATCGTCCATCGCCTGAACCGAAGTTCCATCCACATCCGGCATCTTCGAATACTCATCGATGCAATAAAAAACCGTGAGTTTCTCTCCCAGGTTCTTGGCCAGAAACCCGGGATGCGGCACATGGAACCATGCAATCGCATCCTTGAAGCCCAGCCCTCGGATTGCCCTGCGAATCAGCAGGCGCGAGATGGTCCGGTTCAGAAAACGGATCGCGGAAACACGATGAAGCGGAATCTGCGGCAGAGTCATCCGCCAGAAATGAGGTGCGACCAATTGAGGCCGCTGCAGCGTCATGCGCAGCTTCTTGAATAGCTTGAGAAGATCGCGCGTATTGGCCTTGGGAGCGCGCAGTCCGGGAACTTCGACATACAGCATTGGGTATTGGGCGCCCAGGCGCCTGGCGATATGGTGGCTGCTGGTGCGATTCTCAGCAAACCAGTCATTTCCAAAATAAATAAACTCCATCGTGCTCCCCTTGGTCAGAAAGACCGTGTTCTCTTTTGCGGTCCATTTCTTAAAAAATCGACCTTCGTGCCGTAAGCGTCACCATCTAAAGTACTATAATCGCGCTATGAAACACTGGCCTGCAGTTGCCTCAACTGGATTCCTCGCCGTGTATTTTTCGCTATGACAAAGTTTAGGGTTGGAATTATCGGCGCAGGATACGTGAGCGCGCATCATCTTCGCGCCCTCAAGTCACTCCCCTCGGTTCAGGTGACCGGAATCGCCGACCTCGATTTCCCAAAAGCAGAAGCCGTTGCCAAGGCATTCGATCTGCCCGCTGCTTACGGGAGCGTCGAAGAGTTGCTTGCCTCCGGTGTCGATGTGGTCCATGTGCTCACGCCGCCGGCTTTTCACTCGAAGCTAGCCATCCAGGCGCTGGAGGCAGGCGTACACGTTCTGGTTGAGAAGCCGATGGCGGAGACGCCCGAGCAGTGCGAACAGATGATGGCAGCCGCCAAGAGCAGCGGCCGGACCCTCTCCGTGGTTCACTCCGGCAGGTTCGACCCGATCATACTGCGCGGCGTTGAAATCGTTCGCAGCGGCCGCATTGGCAAGGTTATCTCCATCGATTTCCATCGCAGTTCCGACTATCCCCCGTGGCCCGGAGGCGGCAAGCTTCCGCCTCAGTACCGAAAGGGATCTTATCCGTTTCAAGACCTCGGCGTGCACGGCCTGGCTATCGCTGAAGCCTTCCTGGGTCCAGTCAAGTCCGCCGAGATTAACTTCCGTTCCACCGGGCTCGACACTAATCTGCTCTTCGACGAGTGGACGGCCACGGCCGACTGCGAGCGCGGTCCGGCGCGGCTCTACCTTTCGTGGAACGTGCGCCCGATTCGCAGCCAGGTGATTGTGCACGGTACGCGCGGCGTCATCCAGATCGATTGCTTCCTGCAGACCTGTTATGTAACCAGCTTGCTTCCCGGACCGAAGTTCGCTTCTCCAGTGATCTGCACCATGCGCAACGCCGCCGCAAGTCTCTACGAGGTGCCGCGCAATGTTTTGCGGTTTATCACCAAGCGTCTTCCTGGAGCGCCGGGTATTCACCAGAACATTCGCGAGTTCTACAACGCCCTGGAACATGGCACCGCCCTGCCTGTCACACCCGAAGAGGGCTATCGACTGGTCTGCGCCATGGCGCCGGCCTCTGAGCAAGCAGACCGCGAGCGTGACACTATCCGGAAAATTCAGCTAGAACCTCGCCCTCCGGCCGATGTGCTGGTGACCGGCGCGGGCGGCTTCCTCGGTGGCACGCTACTGCGCCGATTGATTCAAGGGGGAGCGAAGGTGCGCGCGGGTGTGCGCCGCATTCCCGCCGATCCCCTTCCCGGAGTGGACTATGTTGCCGGAGATCTTGGCGACCCGGAGTTTGTCGATGTCCTGGTGGCCAACATTGGCTCAGTATTCCATGTGGGCGCAGCCATGAAAGGGAGCGCTGCGGACTTCCACCGCGGCACCGTCATTGGAACGCGAAATGTGATCGATGCCTGTCTCAAGCACAGGGTCGAACGCGTCGTGTATGTCAGCTCGTTGAGTGTTCTCGAGCACGCCGTGCGGCACGCTGACAAAGTCACTGAAGCCTGGCCGCTGGAGCCTCACGCCGATGGCCGCGGCGCATACACGCAGACCAAGCTTGAAGCCGAGCAGATGATCCTGGCGGCTGCGCGTGATCGAGGCCTGCCCGCATTCGTCGTTCGCCCCGGCGTCATCTTCGGCCCGGGCATCGAACCCAGCAGTCCAGCCGGCAGCTTTGGCATGTTCGGCCGTTGGATCGTTGTGGGCTCGGGCTATCTGCCTCTCCCACTGGTCTATGTGGACGACGTCGTCGATGCGCTCCTGCTTGGCTCTGCTCGTCCAGGTTTGGAGGAAAAGCTTGTCAATCTCGTCGACCCTGCAATTGTCACCCAGCGCGAGTTCATCACGATTGCTCATCGCGCGAGGCCGAACATAAAAGCGTGGTACGTTCCAAAGGCAATGTTGATGGTGGCAGCAGTTGGAGTCGAAGGGCTGGGGCGCCTGCTCAAACGCAGCGTTCCTCTTTCCAGATACCGCATTCGATCCATCCGCCCGCTCAGTAACTTCGATCAGTCTGCCGTGCAAGAGCTGCTGGGCTGGACGCCTCGCGTTGGGGTTGCCGAAGGTTTGCGCAGGACCTTCGCGGACCCGCAGACAATGCAGCCTTCATCATCGTCGAAGTAATCGGATTTCGAAGATATTTATGCTCAAGATCGCGGTCATCACGCGCAATTTCCCTAGTTCTGCTGAGCCATGGCAAGGCCGCCCGGCCTACCAGACGCTGCGAGAGCTCGCGCGCACGGCCGACGTGCGCGTCTTCTATCCCAACCCAGGTTATCCGTCCCTGCTCAAGCCGCGCGGCGATAGCTTCAGCAAGCTCCAGCCTTCCAGCGACTCACTCGACGTTAACGTCGGCTACTACGACTATCCCGCACTGCCTGTCGTCTCACGGCCCTTGAATGGCTGGATGGCCGCCCGCGTTCTCCTGCCTCACATCCGCAGTTTTGCGCCCGATCTGATCTTCAGCTACTTCCTCTATCCCGAGGGATATGCGGCTCTCAAAATTGGCAAAGCCCTTTCGGTTCCGGTCGTCGCAAGAAGCATGGGTTCCGACATCAACCGCATCGGCGATTCCATCACGGCCATGCACACGCGCAAAGTTCTCCGCGAAGTTGATTTCCTGGTCATGGTGAGCCGCGACCTGCGCGAGAAAGCATTGGCCATGGGCGCCTCGCCCGACAGAATCTGCACCATGGTCAACGGTTGCGATACTTCCGTCTTTCATGTCCGGGACCGCGCTCAAGCACGAGAGAAGCTGGGCATTGACCTTGCCGAAAAGGCTGTGGTTTACATTGGGCGAACGGATGTAAACAAGGGTGTCCGCGAACTGGTCGACGCTGCGGTCGCGTTGCATCCTGCGCACCCCAACCTCCATGTGTATCTGGTCGGCGGGGGCCCGGACCGGGCAATCATTCAGAGCAAAATTGAAATCAACAACGCATCGAGCTACATTCATGCGCTGCCCGCCTGTGCCTTCGACGATGTTGCCGTCTGGATGGCTGCCGCCGATCTAGTCACGCTGCCCAGTTACATGGAAGGTTGCCCAAACGTCGTCCTGGAAGCGCTGGCTTGCGGTCGCCCCGTGGTGGCCACCAATGTTGGCGGCATCCCGGAGATCATGAGCGACGCCTTTGGACGCCTCGTGCCCCCGCGCGATTCAGCCGCTTTGGCCCAGGCCCTTGCTTCTGTCCTTGCAGCCAGCTGGGACCCGGTGGCCATCTCGGCGCACATGGGTCGCGGCTGGGACACAGTCGCCGGCGAGTTGCTCACTCTTTTCGAATCGCTGGTCTCCCCAAGCAAAGCCATTCCGCCTGTCCGGTAGATTCTCAAACCGCTGAGGTTGAGACCAGGATTGAGAACTCTGCCAAAATCGGCTGCTAAAGACTCCGAGAGCGGTTATAGCCACGCTCATCCGATCGCATTCAAGCGGCAATCAGCTCGGTCTCGAGCCGGGGAACTCCTTCTTCCGCTGCCTTCCTGAAACGGCATTGACCTCTGACTCCTGCAGTTTATACAACAGCGATCGATAGCTGATATTCAGCCATTTGGCCGTCTTCCGCCGACTCCAGCCATTCGCTTGCAATACTTTCAGAATGATTTCCCGCTCCAGCCCCCGCGTCGCGGCCTTGGTAATTTCCTTCAGGGAAATTGGATTTGCCAGATCGATCTCAGGGACAATCCCGCGATTCGTCACCGGAATCAAATCCGCAGCCAGCGACTCTTCGTCGCCCAAAAGCACGTAGCCGCGAATCAGGTTCTCCAGTTGACGGATGTTGCCCGGCCAGTTGTATTTTTGCATCATCCGCAGGATTTCCCGCGACAGCGGCCTCGGCTCCATGCTGTAGGCCTTGGAATGCACCGCAAGAAAGTACTCGATCAATTTCGGTATATCGGCTGCTCGCTCACGCAGCGGCGGCAGTTCGATTGTGACGGCGTTGATGCGGTAAAAGAAGTCCACCCGAAGACTTCCATTCTCAGTCTGCTTGCGAAGGTCTTCATTGGCAGCGCACACAAGCCGTGTCTTCACGCTTCGCGACTCTTGTGCACCCACGCGCATGAAGCTTCCATCCTGAAGCACTTGCAGAAGCTTGGCCTGGATTGCGAGATCCAGCCCCCCAACCTCATCCAGAAACAGGGTCCCCATGTGCGCAAGTTCCAGGCGCCCCCGCTTGGTGGCATAGGCACCGGTGAAGGCTCCTTTTTCGTAGCCAAAAAGTTCTGACTCAATCAGCGAATGAGGAATCGCCGGACACGTCACCTTTACGAACGAGTGGCTCGCGCGGTTTGAGCGAAGGTGCAGGAGACGCGCGAAAATGTCCTTGCCGGTTCCACTCTCGCCTTGCAAGAGCACCGGAATGGTTGTCGCGGCAGCTTTCTCCAGTCGGTCGCGCGCCGCTGCCATCACAGATGTTTGCCCGAAAATTACATCCATTGGTGGAAGATCGCGAAGATCGACAGACCATGAAGCGCGTGCCAAAGCCATTCTTGTTCCATTTCAGAGGGAGGTCTAGGCTGTTGTCTATAGCAACTTCCGGGCCAGATTCAAACCACTAGGAAGCATTCCATCACACAAAAGTAACCTCTTTATTAACCCTAAGGTGAGGAATTCCACCTTTTCCTCAATTCTCTCGCTAAGTACTGAATCAGAATGTGTAAAACCCTGCACAAAGGGCTAAATCTTTTCCACTTACCAATGGTAAGATGTTCTTCACGGCTTCATGATTTGGGCTCCCCGTTCTCACTCCAGTTGAGATGATCCGCACTATCGCGGCTTTTTTGGCAGCCCGCTGCAAACCTCAAGGATTGTCCAAGCTCGTTCGCTCTCTTTCTTCAGCGAAGTGAACAGAACTTGTCACCGATTGTTTTGGTAATAGCGGGAGGAACAGGAATGTCAGGCGCGAAAAAGGGAGCGGCGATCAAGGTTGGCGGCAAGAGCAACCCTCATATCGTTGTTATCGACGGTGACCCTGCAATCCTGGATTACGTCAAAAGCATCCTCGATGATCGCTTCAAAGTCACCATCCTCACAGAAGCCGAGCAACTGAACCACACCCTCAGGCAATCGCCTGCCCCCGACCTGCTCTTGATGGACTGGAACATTGCCGAAGACGCCTCCGATGAAAACGCGCTTGGCCTGCTGGCTAAAACGCACGCCGCCAAACCATCGCTTCCCATCGTCATGTTTGCCTGTTCGGCGGAATTGAACGAGGTTGTCGCAGCCACCCAGATGGGTGCGGCAAGCGTAATCCTCAAACCGTTCAGAAAAGCCGATATCGACCTCGCCATCGAGAAGTGTCTCGAAACTGCCGGCAAGCAGGAGGCCGAGGCCGACGTGGAAGAAATCCCCCTGAACGAAAACACTTCTTTCGTTCGATCCTGCAAGCGCATGAAAGAAATTGAGTCCCAGTGCACGCTGGTCGCGCGCGCCGACATCCCGGTCCTCATCCTTGGAGAAAGCGGCACCGGCAAAGAAGTCGCAGCAATGCTCATTCATAAGCTCTCGGCCCGCAGCCAGCGCAACTTCCTCAAGGTCAATTGCGCGGCCATGCCCGCCGATCTGCTCGAGAGCGAACTCTTCGGCTATGAACAGGGCGCCTTCACGGGCGCCGTCAAGTCCAAGCCTGGCAAGTTTGAGCTCTGCGATCGCGGAACGATCCTCCTCGACGAAATTGGGGAAATGCCCTCCGTCCTGCAGGCCAAGCTTCTCCAGGTCCTCCAGGATGGAACCTTCTCCCGCCTCGGCAGCAGGGTGAGCGTAAAGGTCGATGTCCGCGTCATTGCCGCAACCAACATCGACATCAAAGCCGCGATTGCGCAAAAGACATTTCGAGAAGATCTCTATTACCGGCTGAATGGATTCACTCTCAAGATGCCCCCCTTGCGCGAACGCATCGAGGAGATTCCCATCCTCGCCGGGCATTTCATGCGCAAAGTCGCAACAAAATACGAGTGCGAGCCCCTGTCCGTCTCGCCCGCCCTCATGCAGGCTCTCTCCGGCTACTCATGGCCGGGCAATCTTCGCGAATTGGAAAACACCATCAAGCGTTATCTGGTCCTTGCCGACGAACGGGCCATCATCGAAGAGCTCAATCCGTCCCTCGGCCACGGCTTGCAGATTTCCCCCGTGGACGGCCAAGAAAACGACAGGAGCCTCAAGCATCTGGTGAGGAACTTGAAGGGGGGAGCGGAGGCTGCCGCCATCGCTCAATCGCTCGAGGGCTCCGGGTGGAATCGCAAGGCGGCTGCCATCGACCTGCAGATCAGCTACAAGGCCCTGCTTTACAAGATCAAGCAATACAACCTGAGCCCGCCACAAAGGAAGCACCAGGTTTCCATCGAGAAAGCACCCGGCCTCGATCGAGCCCAAAGCGCCTGAGATTGCTCTCCGAAGTTCGCCCTTCGTTAAAATCGCTGCAAGGAATCTGCCCAGGTTTCTTCCTGATATCAAATGAGCAAATCCCGAATCACGATCCCGAACCACAGGAAAATAATATTGGCGTGACGTTCCCCACAAGACACGCTCGAGGATTTCCGCTAAACTGCAACTGTGAGTCTGGCACTCTCGTTTGCTCCGTGAGATCGTCTTCGTTCCTTTGAATCTTGAACGATGCGGGGACTCTGAACAGCATCGCACTCACTGGGCACGACGCTGAGACATACGTTATTACGACCTGCTTTGTACAACGAGGCTATATTGATACCTTTCATTGGATCGGACTCAGTTGCCCCAGAAAATGCACTCTAAACCAATGATCGAGACAGATTCGACCAAGCCTGAAAAGGTCGTGGTCCGGTTCAGCACCCAGACCCTGAATGGCTCCCTCGAATCATCGCTCTGACGCATCACAAATGACTGCCAAATTATGCTTCGAACAGCCCATTTCGGGAGAACCGACGCGGACTGCAGAACGGCAAATACTTGGCCCGATCACCATTTCTTCTTTATCCTTGAATCATGCATACTCAGTAATGGAATCATGATGACCAATGTTGCAACGGTCTAGCACAAAACTGGGATTGGCTCTACGCAACTAATTCAGGATCATGAAGATACATTGCCGCTCTATTGTCGGAGAGGCTGCTTGGACGCAATGAGAAAGATCGCCAATTCATGATCGAGACCCATGCAACCAAGTCGGAAAAGGTTGTGATTCAATTCGGCGCCAGGACCATCAAAGGCTACCTGGAATCGCCGGCTTGGAACACCATCGAAGAGTTGCTCAACAACGCCCCCCAGAGCTCTCTCGAGACCTTCAGGATTCGACGCCTCGAAACCAATCTTGTCGAAGAGGTCTCAATCAAGGATGTCAAGGCTGTCTTCTACGTAAACAGCTTTGAAGGGGATTCAGTTCGAAATCATCTCAACTTCCATACCCGTGCCCCCATCGTCCACGGAATCTGGATGCGGTTTCAATTCCGCGATGGAGAGGTCATGGAGGGAATCGTTTATAACTCGATCCGCTATCTGGTGGACCCTGGGTTCTTCGTCCTGCCCACCGACCCGGGCAGCAATAACAAGTTGGTTTATGTAGTTAAAAGTTGGCTGGTTGACCACCGCGTACTCGGCCTCCGCAAGCTCTAGGACACCGCTTCCCTGAGGATCGAGTAATCCAGAATCTCCGCCGCCACACCTGCCCCAGTCAGATTCTTCGACGTCATTTCTTTCCGGACTAATCTGCCCCGGCATCGAATTCTGCAGTTGCTTGAAAGCGTGATCTCGGATGGCATCTCGATCAAAAATTCGAAATCGCGATCAATCAACGCGCTGTCGGACAAGGATAGAAAAAAATAAACCCCGCGGTTGCTTAGATCCCGCGTGTAAGCTGCAATCTCATGCCCCCCGACTATCACAGTCAGTGGGGCGCTAATCTTGAATCGTTGGCTGCCCCGCCGGTCATTTCCCACCGCAAAATCTTCAGTCATACACACCACTTCACTCAATCGGTCGTTTCGTATCGTCGAATAGGATCTCAACTGCAACTGCCCGCTCTGCGCAACTTGGACGCCCTTCGCACTCACTTCGCGAAAGGTTGCGCGAGTCTTTCGAGCTGATCTGTGAGCTGTTGACACGTCCAAGTGATTGCAATTTCAATGCCAAACTTTTTCAACATAACTCTTGCATCCACAATCTTCTCAGGATGCTATCATGCAATCTCTTGCATACAATGTGGGCAGAAGCGGGACACTCGGTATTCGTACCTTCCTTGCAACCCCCTCTAACTGCTTCAAGATTGCAATCTGGCTCTGTTCCGCATTCAGCGCCAATGCAGCCCGCCAGAGCTCAGCTTCCAAAGCAAACGCTCCCTGTCCGCACAAGGGAATCGTCCCCCCTGAATGAGCCAACGAATTCAGACTGACTCAAGCTCTCAGACTTTTGTGATGCACTCCCCCTAAAAAACAAGGGCGTGGAAGGGTTGATAGAAATGCCCCCCCGGCCTTCTATCCCCTTCCACGCCCCGCTCTTTGCAGAGTCATAGAGTTCTCTCGTTGCGCCCTTTGAACTATTGAGGGAGCCTTGCGTCCCCGGCACTCCCATTGATCTATGTCTAGACGATCATCCTTCAGGGTTCAATTGAATGCTTCGCTGCCTTCCGAAATACAACCAATGCCATACCCAGCAGGCCTGTGCCCAACAAAAAAAGCGACCCGGGCTCTGGCGTTGCCGCCAGTGTCGCAGCACCCGCCACCAGGATGCCGTTACCTCTCGCAAGCGCCTTGCCTGCGCTCTCGCCGCTTTTGTCGCCCAATGCCGCGTGACCGTTGACGGCCGACTTTGCGCCTGCGTTAACTCTGGAACGGCCAAAAAGCAAATTGAGTTCGTTTCCGCTCAGATCAACCAGAACTTCGCCCTTCTCCAGAACCCCGTTGACCGAATTGCGATCATTCAGTACGTTGCCTGCGTTGCTCGATGAACGGCCGTCGTTGCCGATGCTGAATTCTGTTTCATTGCCTGTTGCAATCGTTCCCGGATTGCCAGTCATCGCTAAGGCGCCTGTCTCAACGATCTCGGATTTGGAACCGGCACGGTTAGCGTTGACCGCTGACGAAGTCGCGCCCTTTGAACCGCTGGCCCCATAACCGAAGGAATCGGCGAGAGCGGCTGGACCCAATGTAAGAACACTCCCCAAGGCAAGTGACACAACTAAAACTCTATTCATCTTTCCCCCGATGTTTTGACCCCTAAGAACACACCACCCTTTGGCGCCGACAAGGGTCTGCCCCCAGGACAGTCCCCCGCTTTGGTGGTCTGCCAGTAGATAAGCAAGTCAGATGCCAAATATTATTTATTTAGATTCAACAACTTAATGTGCGTGCAATTCCGCGTTGTGCAATGTTTTGCGCACCACTTCCCCTAAAGTTTATCCATTCGCCGGAAACGCTCCGGAGAGCCCAATTGGGGAGGAAAAACAGGGAGGAAGTTGAGGTCGAAATTCAGCCGCCCAGCCAACCCCATCAAACGACCATTAGCGCCCGAAACGCGGACTCTTTGTTTGAAATCATTGCTGTGCGTTGACTACCTTGATACTTCTTACGGGCAGAACTCCGCCGCCGCCCTGAAGTATCCAACACTCAAGCAGATCTCTCAAGAATCCGCTTGGATCGATAGATCTGCGCTCCAGGTTGATCTCCGCCGAATAAACACAGCCGGAATTTGAAGGGCCGCAAAAACCAGAAGCGCCCATTGAAATCCGATGACCCTGAATGCCAGGGGCAGAAGCGACGCTGCAAGGATGAACAGACAAAAGTCGACGGCCCATGGCACTAGACCCGCACTCCGGAGCCGCCGGGTGACGCAAATCGTCCACAAAACGCATAGGAGCATGGCGCCGGCATCCAACGCCAGAGCCGGGAGCCACGACATGGGCCCACGGCCTGCGTCACCGCGCAGCAGATGCATTACACACCACAGCCCGGCAATCAAAAGTGTATACGCCAAAAACTCGATTCCATCGAGCGACGGGTCCGGTCGGTCAGGCTTGCTTTTATGCATCGCGGTCAATTCGATCGCTTCTTGTTCGTTGGTGTCCAGGGCTCTTGGCCCGTTGCGCTGCGCCGGGCTCTTGAATAAGAGCGTCGGGAGTTGAAGAACCACAAACACCACAAGAGCCACATCGAGATTGAAGATTTTGAGGAAGTGCGGCAGCGCGCTCACTCCGGGCACCGTCAGGCAGTAGGCGATCGAAACCCAACCCGGCAGACCGGCGTCCATTACCCGGCCTTCAACGCTCAAGATCCAAACAAAAGCAAAAAACACAATCCCCGCGCGCATCTCCCACGCGACAACTCCAGGTCCCGCCTCTCGCGCCAACTGGAGCAGCGCGGCGAAAATCGCTCCAATCATCACGACCCGCAGCACAAACTGGAAGCGTCCAACTGGCGTGCGGTACTCGGAATACGATGCCCCTGAGGCACCTGCGAATGTGCCGCTCTGCCGCGACGGCCCCGCAGGGGTCGGTCTGCTTGGGAACAGAACCGTCGGAATCTGCAAGAGGAAAAAGAATGCCATTGTCTCTTGCCCGTCCAGAATCCTCCGTAAATGCGCCCCGGCACAGACGACGAAAACGGCAACGCTGTACGGCAGGAAAAGCCAGCGCGGCAACCCGGCATCCTTCAGGCGGCGCAGCACGCTCCAGATCCAGAAAGCGCCTGGAACAACCATGCCAAACTTCACCACGGACTCAAGACGATCGTTGTCAGGATGAGCTTGTATCAGCAATTGAGCCCCCAGGCAAAGTGCCGCAACAATCGTCAGGTTCAGCAAGAACGTCAAGCGGCCAATCTGCTTCATCATGGCTGGATTCGACAACGGTTCATTCCTTTCCCCGCGAAAGACCGCACCCGCATTTTGGTGCCGATCAGCATCAACGAGCGACATCCTGGCCAGTCGCCAATCCAGCATAAATCTCGGCGCCAATCGCCGGCTGAAGTCCGGTCCTGTTCCGCCCCATCCACATGACTGAAGCGAGTCATGCTGGCAAGGGGGACACCGGGCACACGGTCGATGCGCGCCCGCCCACGAGTTGCCTGCGCACGCATCAGCTCGGTATTTGCCGGTCCTTGCTTCCTGCTATGGCGCCCAAACCGGCCCGCTGTCTGTGTAGCTGATCGACTGCACGCCTGCACGCAGTGTCAACAAGGCTGTGCCGGCCAGATTCACCGAACCGCCGCTGCTGGTCTGGCCCTTGTTGAACACAACAACCGTAGCAGCGCCTGTGGCCGGTTGCAGAGTCACAGTAAACGTACCCGTCGTCGGGCTCGCCGGTGCGCTGTCCACCACCGTGGCCACGATGTTGTCCGCCGTCGCATCTCGCGCCTGCAGCACGTTCAGAAAGTAACGCTGCGCGGTGCCTGAGGTGTCAAGTTCCACCCGGTACTGGCCGATTCCCTTGCTGCAACCTCCACACGATTGCTCGTTGATCACCCGCCGGACGGGCGCCGAAGGCACAAGCGTTGTAACCCGCAGCGCCTGGGTGCCGTTGGTGGCCGTCATGTGCGTTGCGTCTTCCAGTGTCGGGTTGGTCTCGAAGTGGATAAGGAAGGTGTTCACTTCGTTGGCTGCGGTAACCCCAGTGTCGGAGCCGCTCGTCACGTTGCCCGTCGTCAGACGGTCGAAGACCAATGTCGTCTCAAGGTCCCGCAAAAACAGCAGTTCGCGTTCCACATGCACTGCCGCACCCGAATTGTACTGGGAGTACTCTGAGGTCCAGAGATATTGCGGCGTCAGATCCACGTCGGCGTAAACGTAACCAGGCTGGGAGTCGAGACGGAGAACGGGAGTTTGCCCTTGCGGTCTGCCCGGCATCAGCGCCAGACCTTGATCGCTCCCGGCCGGCGATAGCGGGGTACCGAACAGGATGCAATTGTGCGCCAGGATATCATCGACAGAATCACTGACGACATTCTGGTAGCCATACCCGGTAATGATGTCGTCGTACCCCGTCGTCTCGCGAGACAACCAACGCCCGCCCCGCCACAAGTTGAAATTGCCGAAATCCAGATGCGAATGACCCACGCCGGCTGTCGGGATACCAAGCTGCCACATAAAGTAAGCGGACGACGTGTCCCAGGCCTTGTGCCCATAGAGGTACTGGATTCCGGTCGCGTAGTAGTCGAGCGGCAAGGTGTTGTACGGCAAGGCTGCCGGTTTGGCGTCAAGAGCAAGGACATAGTTGGGCGTCAAAAAGGTCGATGACGCGGCTCCTACCGTATTCACCCACTGGCGGGCGTATTTGCCAACATCCAGAGAACTCCAGTAATTGGAGGCCGTATTCATAAAGCCCGTGTATTCGGACGAAAGCGTCAGCATCCCTCCATTAACGAACTGCTCATCATCGCTGAAGGGGTTCAACTGGTACGCCGAGGGCGAGCCGGCGTTGGGCGTGGGAGCCGGCGTCGTGCTGTAGATCAGCCAATAGACCTGCTCCTTGAAGTATTCGCTCTCGTTGTAGATGTCTCGCCCATCGAGGCTCATGGTGACAAACGGAATGATGGGATACCCGGTAAGCGAAACCGCGTACTGATTCCCTTCCTGACCCACTGCGCCTGCGGCCTTCGTGGTCACTGTGGGAACAAAGTAGTCCGTCCAGCGCTTGGTGACGCCATCGGTCAGGAAGCCGGTGGCCGCCGTCTGGTTCTCCCAGTAAGTGCCGATGCCCGACTCGATGTCATTGCGCATATTCCCGATGTTGTAGTTATTCTGCGTCATCGCGGCGCCGCCCCAGGCCTGTTGGTTAATGCCGGTCAGATAGTTATTCCAGCCTGCGCCCGAACCGCCGATGTTGTTGAAAAAATCCGCCTTTTGCTGTGTCGTGAGTTGATCAAAGCACCAATCGTAAACAACGAAGGCTGTTTCGCCATCCCACCGCGCCTGGTCGCTGCCGTTTCCGCTCGGCGAGAATTGGCCCGCGGGAACTTCGTTGTTCATCACATAGTTGATCGCGATCGAGCAATCGGCGCCCCCGGCCACGTGCCTGAAGGCAATGTCGTTGTAATAGTCGGCGGATGTCTTATCCTGAGGCACCGTCGCCTTCGGATTTGCAGTTAGCCAGGCTTTCGCCTGCGCCAGCCGCGCGGCATTCCACCAAAGGCGAGGATGCGTGGTCGGAATCGTCAGTCCGGTCCCGGACCCAGCTGCCAAAGGAGTCGCCGAAACTTCATTCGAGTTTCCGCTTTCCCCTACGGAGTTCACTGCCGTGACTACGTAGTAGTAAATCGTGCCGTCGCTAAGGCCGGTGTCGGTATAAGTTGTACCGGTTGGCGCAGCCACTTGCGTAAAAGGGCCGCCGCTCGCCGTAGAACGCTTAACATGATAGCCCGTGGCTCCGCTGCTGGCTGTCCAACTGAGCGCCACCTGTCCGTCGCCTGCAACTGCCGTAAGCCCCGTGGGCGCAGCCGGAGCGCCCGCTGCGGTTACGGTCACCGTGGCCGTTTGCGTTACAGCAACATTGGCGGTGTTCGTAACGGTAAGTGTGTAGGTCGTCGTTGCGGACGGCGAAACACTCACCGCTGTCCCGCTCGTAGCCGCGAGATTGCCAGGTGTGATTACGCCGGTGCCGCCGCTGAAAACTCCCGTGAGACCGGCTGACCCACCAGCCGCAATCATGGCCGGATCCGCCGTGAAGCTCGTGATCGCCGGGGCCGCGGGCCCAGTCGAACTCACCGTCACAGTGACGGTCTGAGTCACTGTGTTTCCTGATGAATTCGTGACTGTGAGAGTATAGGTCGTCGTGTTCGATGGTGACACGCTCACAGCCGTCCCGCTCGTGGCTGCCAGTTCCCCGGGTGTGATGATGCCGGTCCCGTTGGCGAAAACACCGGTCAGATTGGCCGTTCCGCCTGCCGTAATTGTCGTTGGATTGGCTGTAAAGCTGGTAATTGTGGGTGCAGCGGACCCGGCCCTCTTAAGAGTCGCATTGCCGCAGCCGGAGAGGCCAGCAAAACAAAAGATGGGGAAAAAAGCCAGAAAGGCACATGCGCGAACGAGTTTCATGACGTCTCCCATGTCCGAAGCAACTTAAAAAAGAAAAGTGCTTCAATAACTGGGACGATCATATACATCCCCGCAAGGAATCCATTCACTGATTTGATTATGCCTTGATCTTGACCCTTCCCGATATCGATTCGGTCATTCAGAGTCAATCTCAATACTTAACTTTAGAAGCAAAAAGCGCAGGCATCAAAAACACCGTCATCGACTCTTTCCATACTATCCTTCTTTTCCTGTTCATCCCGATCGGTACTGTGGAATTCCAAAAGCGTCGCCGATTACGCCGGTAACAATTACCTCATTTGCAAGACTGGATGCCGGCGTGGCGCATGCGCCTGCCCAAGCTACGGATCTCAACTGCGCGATCCCGGCATAGCCCGTATGAGCCGCGTTTATTGCGCTTTTCGAAAGCAGATGTTTTCCCCGTCCAGCTGGTACTCGGCCGAACAAACATCGCTGCCGCAGATCATCGTCTCGCCCGCGTAAAGCTGACGGCGCGTAATCAGCCCGAGGGTGCCGCAACGTGGGCACGACATCACGGCCACAAAAGGATTCTGCGCGTGACCCAGCTTGGCCTGGTTTTCTAAAACGAAAACCGTGCCGGGGTCCATTCTTTCGGGGATCCATTCTTCCATGAACTGCAAGTCGGCTGACATCGTGCCCTCCAGTGGGTTGATGTAACCGGGCAGATCACAATCGCTTGGTATCGGCCCTTGTCGAACAACTGCAGACTGCGAATGGCGTCCCAAAGTCTTCGCGACTTCGGGGGTGGTTCAATATTTCAATCAGTGTTGCCGCCAGCATCGTTCCAAGTCAAATGGAATCGAAAATCTTTAGTGACCAAGGTGATTCCCAACCTCAAACCGAAGTGTTATTGCATTACTGGCCGCTATTTGCAATTCCGCCGCTATGCAGACGCGCATCCTCGTCTATCGCCCGGTATGTTTCCTCATTCCGTAGAATTGCCTCCACATATTCTCGAGTCTGCGTAAACGGAATGGATTCTACAAACTCATCCATGCCCTGGTAGGGCCCGGCCGCCTCCCAGTCCGCAACCCGATTGTCGCCAGCGTTGTAAGCAGCAAGCGCGTATTCCTGCACACCGCCAAAATGGTCCAGCATCTGGCGCAGGTACCGCGTACCCAGGCGTATGTTCGTCTCCGGATCGAGCAATTGAAAGGTCTGAAAGCGGCTGATCCCTTCTTCCCGCGCCATCGCCTTGCCAACCGTGGGCAGCAGTTGCATCAGCCCCCAGGCATTCGCATAGGAAACTACCGAGGGGTCGAACTCCGACTCTTGCCGTATCAGAGAAGCAACCATGTAAGGGTCCAAATTATTCTTCGCCGACTCGGCTTTGATCGTGTCCCAATAAGGCTCGGGGAAGAGAATCCGCCAATAGGCAAGTGGAATCGCACTGACGGGTGCAGACGCTGCATACGGCAGCGCCCTTTTTATTGCGCGCAATGCGCGAAACGTCTCGCCGTACGACGAATAAATCTGCGCTTCGGCCAGCGCACTCCACGATGAGGAGTTGGGGTCGGCCTTGATCTCTCGCGCGATGTATTCGTTCAGCCCCGCGTTGGCCAGCAGCCTCGCGCGCGCCAGGTGCGGGCTCTCGCTCGGAAAGCTCTCGACCAGAATTGGCGGAGTCATCGGCTGCAGCCGATCCAGTTGCGGCGCCGGCGCAGGCTGCGTGTTCCCTAGCGAAGCCAGGCGCGCCCGCGCCATCTGCGCATAGAAGTAGTGCTGGTAGGCGCGCGCAATCGCCCGGTAATTCGCCGCCGCCTGAGCGGGATTATGGTCCTGTGTTTCGTAGAGCCGCCCCCTCCAATAAAGCGCGCCCACCGTCTCCGCGGCCGCCGGATAAAGCCTGATCTGCTCATCGAACAGTTGCGCTGCTTCAGGGAAAAGCCGCTGCCGGTAACAAAGCCATGCCGCCCGCCAGTGAGCCGACGCCGCGTTCTTGCTGCCGGGAAAATGAGCCGCCAAATAGCGGTAGTACTCGATCGCCGCTGGATAATCCTTCTTCAGCAGGTACATGTTCCCGCTGGAGTAGAGCGCCTCTGCCAGCCATGGGCTCGACCCAAATCGACTCTCCATCTCCGTCACAAGACGTTGCTGTTCAGCCGTGTCGTCGCGATCCCGGGCCAGTTCCATCAGCAGATAGAGCCGACGCGCCCCGTTCTCGTCGTTTGTATCGGCCAGTCCTTGCGCCTCGGCCACGGTCAGCCGTTTAAGCTTCAGATCGCAGGCCGCGGCAGCCACCGCTATGCTGTTGCGTTCCCCTTCGCTCATTGCCGATGTCCGCAGCAGCGCTCGATATTGTTCCGCAGCCTCGCCGTAACGCCCGCCGTTGTAATAGGCATCGCCAAGGCCGCGCAACTCCGCCGGCGTCAGCGCCGCCTCTGCGCCCATCTCCGTCAGCCTTGCCCTCGCCACCTGTGCTTCCTGGCTCAGTGGGTGACTCAAGAGCAGTTGCTTGAACGTACGTCCGGCCGCATCCCGCTGGCCCAGCGCAAATTCCACCTGTCCCTGGGCAAGCTGGAAGCCCGTGCGGTCCTCCGCTGCGAGCCCTTTGGCCTGCGCCAACACACGTTGCGCTCCGGTGGCGTTGTTCAGGGCCAAAAGAACGTTGGCCTCGAACTCGGGCGCCTCGTCATCGAAGATGCTGTCCGGATATCTATCCGTAAACCCGTGCAACAGCGCCTCGGCGCCCGCCTCATCCCCTGCTTCATGGCTGGCCCTTGCGCCTAGAAAGTCCGCATAGTCCGCCAACTCGCCGTCCCTTTGTCGCGCCTGCCGCAAGCTCGACTCGGCCTCCGTGTAGCGCTTGTCCAGCAGATAGGCGTGGCCCAGTGCAAGATAAGCTGCCGACGCTGCCTCGCCGCTATGATTGCGCGCGTACGCAGTCACTCCAGCGTAAGCTTCGGGGGTGCGCATCGTTGCCAGTTGCTGCGCCATCGGCCGCAATTCGCTCGATGCCACAAACGCCTGCCTCAGCCTTACCGTCCGCGCCGCCCTTGCAGCCCGGCTCGCCGTGGCTCCCCTGCTTGCCGGTTTGCGGCTCTTGGTTCCTGACCTTTTTCCGTTCGATTTCTTGTGTTTTGCCTTCGTGTTGCCGGACTTCGATTTCGCGCTTCGTGCCGAAAGATGGCCGGAATTCCTCACCGAGTCATCCTGCGTCTGCGCCGCCATCGGCGGCACAATCATGAGCAGGCAAAGCACGCCAGCCTGGCAGCGGACCGCCGTGCGGGAAAACAAAGTCACCAAAGATGCTGCCCTCATATCTCCACTTTATTCCGCTCTATGCCTACTCAGACGCTCACGAACCAATGACGTTACCGTGGTCGCCGGGTGTGGCGGCACAGGTTGCCGAGCCCATCCCGCTGTAGGCAACCCGCGTTTGGTCCACGGCCCCGGCGTCCGGTACACTCTTCTTTTGACCGTCTTTTTCGGTCTTTGATGTCCAACCCTAAACTTTTCGCTACGATTTCCGCATCCGGACCCCATGACGACCATCCAATCGATTGCAGGACAAGACGAGCAGCATCCCGACGTAGCCCTGGTAGCTCAGGTACGCGCCGGCGATGTCTCCGCCTACGATACGCTGGTCCGCAAGTATGAGCGGCAGATATTCCGGATTGCGCAGCACATTACGCAAAACCGCGAAGATGCCGAGGACGTGATGCAGGATGCGTTTCTCAAGGCATACGAGAAGCTCGAACAGTTTCAGGGGAATTCGAAATTTTACACATGGCTAGTTCGAATTGCGGTCAACGAAAGCCTGATGCGGCTACGCAAACGCCGCACCGGCAAAATGGTTTCGATCGACGAGGATCTGGAGACCGAGGAGGGCACAGTCCCGCGCGACCTGGCCGACTGGGCCCCCGATCCGGAGCAGAACTACACCCAATCCGAACTGGGCCAAATCCTGGAGAAAACCATCAAGGGGCTCCCTCCCGGCTTCAAGGTCGTCTTCGAGCTCCGCGACGTCCAGGGCCTCTCTACAGAGGACACAGCCGAGGCTCTTGGCCTCAGTATTCCGGCCGTCAAATCGCGCCTGTTGCGCGCCCGTCTGCAACTGCGCGAGCGCCTCAGCCGCTACTTTCACAACAAACCTGGGTCAAGACAAGCGGGCCCCAAAGTAGCGAGGGCTGAATCATGACCTGCACTGAATTCATCGCTCTGCTCGACGACATCATCGACGACTCCGTCGCCGCCGAAACCAAGGCTGAAGTTGAAAAGCACATGCACAAGTGCGGCCACTGCGAAGTCGTCTTCAACACCACCCGCAAAACCATCGAGATCTACCGCTCCCACCAGATCTACGACCTCCCCAACGACCTCCGCGAACGACTCCACGCCGCAATCATGGCCCGCTGCAAAAAAGGCTGCTGAACCCGGTTTTCTTCCGGAGTTTGTTAGAGTCTCCACCCCGCTTTGCCCCAGTCCCCCATTCGTAACTTTCCTGAGCGCAACTTTCCCCTGAAAGTGGAGTCTGACCTTACAGCAGGTCAGTGCCGTGCGCAAGCTTTCGGCCATCCTCTCCTTGTTACGTCGGTATGGAGCGTCTCGCATGAAAGCCATCAAAGGCCCTCTGGCTCTATCGCTGTGCTGCACTCTCTGCTCTCCGCTCGGTTTCACGCAACAAGCCCCACAAGACCAGCCTGCGAAGACCGCACGGCCCGAATACCAGTCCACCCAGCTTCGAGGGGACGACCGCATCCTCCATGCCCTCAACCGCTTCACCTTCGGCCCCCGCCCCGGCGACCTCGAAGCCGTCAGAGCCCTGGGACTCGACAAGTGGTTCGAGGAGCAGCTCCACCCCGCCTCGATCGACGAAACCGACCTCAATGCCCGCCTCGCCCAATTCCCCGAAATGCAGTGGAACACCGAGGATCTGCTCTATCGCCTCCCCAGCAACGGCGAAATCCGCCAGGCCATGAAAACCGGCCGCGTCCCCATCCCGGCCAGCGGCACTCTGCACGCCATCTACGAAAACCAGATCTATCGCATTCAGGCGAAAAAGGACGCGAAGGCCCAGAAGACAGCCGCTACCCCAACAAATCCCGCGCCGCAGAACAATCCCACAACGCCAAGCGCACAGCCAAACATGCAGCTCGCCTCCGACGGCACCATGGTCAGAGTCGATGCCTCAGGCAATCCGGTGATGAGCTCCACCCCTGGCTCAGCGGAGAACGGGACGGGCTCCGACAGCTCTCCCTCCGCCATGAGTACTTCCGGCCAGCCGGGCATGAACGCCGCGCCGACCGCCGAAGACCAGCCGCAATTCGACGACGTAGCCATCCGCCAAATTCTCGCCCTCCCCCCTCAACAGCGCGTTGCCCAGCTTGCCGCCATGCAGCCGGCCCAATTCGACGGCTTCATAAAGGCGCTCCGCCCGCCACAGCGCGCCGCCCTTAACGCCGACCTCACTCCCGAGCTAAAGCTCACTGTGGCTGCTCTTGAAAACCCCGAGCGCCTGGTCGCCGAAGACCTCATCGCCCAGCGTCTCACCCGAGACATTTACTCGAACGCCCAGCTCGAGGAAGTGATGACCGACTTCTGGCTCAATCACTTCAACGTCTACCTGCGCAAGAACGAGCAGATGCCCTACTACCTTGTCAGCTACGAGCGCGATACCATCCGCCCCCGCTCGCTGGGCAAGTTTGAAGACCTGCTTGAAGCCGTAGCCCACAGCCCGGCGATGCTGGCTTATCTCGACAACGCAGAAAGCATCGGCCCCGATTCGCTCGCTGCCGAGCGTGCTGAAATGGCAGCCGCGCGCCGCCCCGGCACAAAGAAGAAGGTTCATGATGGACTCAACGAAAACTTCGCCCGCGAGCTGATGGAGCTGCACACCCTCGGCGTCAACGGCGGCTACACCCAGGCCGACGTTACACAGGTCGCCCGCGTTCTCACCGGCTGGACCATCGACCGTCCGCTCATCGACGCCCAATTCACCTTCAACCCCAACCGCCATGAGCCCGGCACGAAAAAAGTCCTTGGCAAAAAGATCAAAGACGACGGCGAGAACGAAGGCCGCGAGCTGCTGCACATGCTTGCATCCAGCCCTGCGACTGCTCACTTCATCTGCGGCAAACTGGCCATTCGTTTTGTCTCCGACGATCCCCCGCAAGCCCTCGTCGATCGCATGGCCAAGTCCTACCTCTCCAGCGGAGGCGACATCACCGCAGTCCTCAAAACGCTCTTTCATTCACCCGAATTCTGGTCCACAGCAACCTATCGCTCCAAGGTCAAGACGCCTCTCGAATTCGTCGTTTCTGCTGCGCGCGCCAGCAACGCCAACATCGAAAACATGCTTCCCCTCGCCAACAACCTCCGCCAGATGGGCATGCCTGTCTACGGCGCGATTCCGCCCACCGGCTACGACTGGAAGTCTTCCACTTGGGTCAACGCCGGCGCACTCGTCGACCGCATGAACTTTGCGCTCACCCTGGCCGCCAATCGCCTCCCCGGTATCACCATCAACTGGACCACAATCCCGGACCTGGCCAACTCCGCGCCCGACACACCGCCAACACCGGAGTCAGAAGAAAGCCGCCTGGAGCCGCTCATCCTTCCCGGCGGCGTCAGCGCCTCAACCCGCACCGCCGCTTTGCAGCAATTTGCCGCGCAGTCGGCAAACACCATGCAAAACAACGCAAGCATGCGCCCCGTCGGCGCAGTCCGGCGCAACAACCGCGCCCCCAACCCAACCGCTCTTGAACGAGAAGACCAATTGCTGGCGGGATTGCTTATCGGCTCTCCCGATTTTCAACGAAGATAGGCTTTTCGGAAGAAGAAAGCACGACCAACAACAGGAGTTCCCCCCATGCAGATGAACCGCCGCTTCTTTCTCCACAGAGGTTCGCTCGCCATCGCCGGCACGGCTGCCATTCCCAGCTTTCTCGTCCGCTCTGTCATGGCTGAGGCCGCGGCAGCCGCTCCCAACCGCCGCCTCGTCGTCATCTTCCAGCGCGGCGCTGCCGACGGCCTCAACATCGTCGTTCCCTACCGCGAAAAGAACTACTACTCCATGCGTCCCTCGATCGCCATCCCTCAGAACCAGGTTCTCGATCTCGACGGCTTCTTCGGCCTCCATCCCTCGCTCGCATCCTTCAAGCCGCTCTACGACCAGGGCCATCTCGCGATTGTCCACGCGGCTGGATCGCCCGACACCACTCGCTCTCACTTCGACGCGCAGGATTACATGGAGTCCGGCACGCCCGGCATCAAGAGCACACAGGATGGATGGCTCAACCGCGCGCTGCAGGCCGAAGACCTGCGCCACCGCTGCGCCGGCACCTGCGAGCAGCACACCGCCTTCCGCGCTCTCGCGCTCGGCAACGAAGTGCCGCGCACACTGGCCGGCAAAATTCCTGCCATCGCTCTCTCCAACGTCAACGGCTTTACCGTCGCTGGCCGCGGGCCAACGGAATCGCCCGCCGCCAGCGCCTTTGAAGCCATGTACGCCGACTCCGGCGATCGCCTCTTTCATGCCGCCGGCGATGAGACCTTCGACGCGGTGAAAATGCTGCGGGCCGCGAACCCCGCGCAGTACACACCCGCCGCGGGCGTCAACTACCCCAACGGCGAGTTCGGCAACAGCATGAAGCAGATCGCGCAACTGCTCAAAGCCAACCTCGGCGTCGAGGCCGCCTTTACCGACGTCAGCGGATGGGACACGCATCAGAACCAGGGCAGCGTGAACGGTCAGCTCGCCAATCGGCTGGCCGAGTTCTCCGCAAGCATCGCGGCGTTCTGGCAGGACATGGGCGATGAGGCTGAAAACATTACGATTATCACGATGTCGGAGTTTGGCCGCACGGCGCGTGAGAACGGTACAGGCGGCACCGACCACGGGCATGCGAACGCGATGTTCGTGCTGGGCGGCAAGGTAAAAGGCGGCAAGGTTTACGGCCGATGGCCCGGCCTCGACAACGACCAGCTCAACGAAGGCCGCGACCTGGTCCTCACTACCGACTTCCGCAACGTCCTCGGCGAAGTTGTCTCGCAAACCCTCGGCGCGGCCAACATGGAAGTCGTCTTCCCCGGCGCAGGCCTATCGACGAATCGCTTTCTCCGCCTTGTCTAATCCCGCCAAAAAGAATGGCTGCCCGCCCATCGGCAAGCAGCCATTTCAAAAGTCACCCTGACTCCGCAAACACGCGCGAAACGCGACCAACTCCGCTTCCAGCTTTCTCAGTGTTTCTCGTACATCTCCATCACATCTTTGCGCAGCGCCATGCGGCTCGTCTCCCGCGTATAAAACATATGTCCGCCGGGATACTCCTTTACTGCCACGCGCGTCGGGTCGCCCATCACCGGCATCTGGTCCACGGTCAGAACCGATCCCATAAATGGGCACGAGAGATCATTCCACCCATGCACGATCAGCACGCGCAGCTTGGGATCGGCGGCAACCGCCTCTCGCAATTCGGGAACTGAGCCCTTGCGTAAGTCCTCGCCGCGATCCCACAGCTTGTTCACGTCATACGACAGCGCGTTGTAGCGCGCATCCACCTTCCAACCCACCACACGTGTCACAAAGTCCACCATCGCCGTGGTGACCGGCGCTATGATGCTGGCCAGGATCGGATCGTTGGCCCGCTGCTCCGGCGCAAACGGAAACGGATCGAACGAAGTCACATTCGAGTCGTACACCGAACCGAGCTTTCCTTCCTCGCGATGCACCTCGCGCAGATAAGCGTCCGTATCCAGCCGTGCCCCTGAGAACTTTACAAACTCCGGATCGAGCCCGGTCATCTCCGTCACGCGCGCGATCATTTTCTTCGTCGCATCCTCGTCGGCGCGGCCTTTTAGCAGCGTGGTCGCATACTCGCCCTCGGTATACGCAATCACGTCGGCCATGGCTTGCGGCGTCAGCTTGTTTTCGCGCTCGAGGTTAGCCGCGGTAATCGGCGGCAGCGTCATCATCCAGGGAATCGGCGACAAATCTTCATTGCTGTCAATCGACGGATTCAGATACGGCGACACCAGCACCACGCCATTCATCGCCACACCCAGTTGCGATTGCAGATAGTATGTGATCCTCGGCCCGCGAAATCCTCCGTAGCTCTCGCCCACCAGGTACTTCCGCGATTCCAGCCGGTCGTTCTTCACCAGCCAGTCGTAGATAATGCGCGAAATGTACTCAATGTCCGGCGTCGTGCTATAGAAGAGCTTCTTGGCCTGATCCTCCGAAACTTCAGAGCGGCTGAACCCTGTCCCAATCGGATCGATAAACACCAGGTCAGTAAAGTCCAGCCACGTTCCCGGATTATCCTTGAGCACCGGCGAGTCCGACGGGCTGTCGCCCTCGTTGCCCACCTGCAAATGCTTGGGCCCGATGGCGCCAAAGTTCAAATACACGCTCGAAGCCCCTGGCCCGCCATTCACCGCGAAGGTCACGGGCCGGTTTTCGCCCTCCACCGTGTAAGCCGTCACCACCACGTCTCCCGCGACCTTGCCATCCTTGTCGCGCGTCGGCAGCGCGCCCACGGTCACCGTGTACGTCAACGTCTTGCCGTCCAACTGGATCGACTGCTGCGTGTGCGCCTCAGCCGGCAAAGGAGGCAGCGCGGACTTGTCGGCTGCAGCGTTCTTGTCGGCAGCAGCGCTCTTATCGGCCACGCTTTTGTCCGTGGCGGCCGCGGGCTTGTCTGTCTGCGCCGCACCAACAGCCGGTACCGCAACACAAAGCAACGCGCACGCCAGCATCGCCGCGCGCCCAGGGGAAGTTTGCATCTCCAAAATCCTCATGAAAATAAGATACTAGAACCCGCAGACCAACCCTTGCAGACTGGCACCGCAGGCCCCGAGTGATTTACCCTCGAAGCTGGCATGAAGATCAGGTTTTCGCTTCTCATTCCCATCGTCGCCGCAGCCACGCTCGCCGCGGCGCAGACTCAGCAAGCCACTCCTCCGGCCGCCGCACCCGCCGATGATCTTCCCGACGCCCCCACGGCCAATGTCGCCGTCACCATCCTGCCAAATGGCCCCACGGCCGTCATGGACACCTCCATGGGCCGCATCACTTGCCAGTTCTACCAGAAGCAGGCGCCCAACACTGTCGCCAACTTCATCGCCCTCGCCCAGGGCACAAAAGACTGGACCGACCCGAAAACAAAAAAGTTGATGCACAACAAGCCGCTCTATAACGGCACCACCTTCCACCGCGTGATTCCGGAGTTCATGATCCAGGGCGGGGACCCGGTCGGCGATGGCACGGGCGACCCTGGCTTCGCCTTTGCAGACGAGATCGATCCGAACCTTAACTTCGACCGCCCCGGCAGGCTGGCAATGGCCAACTCCGGCCCCAACACAAACGGCAGCCAGTTCTTCGTTACCGAACAGGGCTACGACTCGCTCAACGGCCACTACAATCTCTTCGGCCAGTGCGACGACGCGAGCGTGGCTGTCGTGAAGGCCATCGCGCGTGTCCCGCGCAACGCAGACGACAAGCCTTTGACGCCGGTGATTCTGCGGAAGGTAACGATTGTGCCGGAGGGGCAGCCGCTGCCGCCGGATCCCAACTCGACGCCCGCTCTGAAACCACCGGCGACTGCGCCTCAACCGTAATCCCCAAGAACGCGTGTCCCCGGTCTCGACCTCGTAGGCCTGGGAGCCAACAAAACCAAGGAGTTCACATGTCACTTGCACCAGGAACCTACGCCGTCTTCTCGACTACTGAAGGCAAGATTACCGTCCGCCTCTTTGAAGCCGACGCGCCCATCACCGTGAAGAACTTTATCGATCTGGCCGAGGGCTCCAGGGAGTGGGTCCACCCCACCACCCGCGCCAAATCAAACGACAAGCTCTTCGACGGAACCATCTTCCATCGCGTGATCCCTGACTTCATGATCCAGGGCGGCGACCCAACAGGGACAGGCATGGGCGGACCCGGCTACCGTTTCCAGGACGAGACCAAGGGCTCCCCGCACAAGTTCGACAAGCCCGGCAAGCTTGCCATGGCCAACAGCGGTCCGGGCACCAACGGCTGCCAGTTCTTCATCACTGTAGGCGCCACACCCTGGCTCACCGGCAATCACACCATCTTTGGCGAAGTTGTGGAAGGCCAGGACATCGTCACCAAAATCTCGCTCGTTCCCCGCAGCGGCCAGGACAAACCTCACAAGCCAGTGGTTCTCGAGTCCGTTGTGATTGAGCGCATCGCCTGAGACACGCGCAGGGAATCGGATAAACTGGAAAGGCGTCGATCAGTATGCCTCAGGCAACCGGATCGACGCCTTTCGCGTCCCAATTGGCAGGCAGAAGAAGGTAACCATTACCGGGTTCCCGACGGTCGCTTTTCGTCCCCCAAAAGAATTATTCTCTTTCTTGTAGCGGCACTTTATTCTCGGTTTGCAAGACGAATCAAGCAACAGTCGATCTAGATTGGCGCGGTATCCAAGTGGTAAGGGGGGAGCCTGCAAAGCTCTTTTTTTAGCCGGTTCGACTCCGGCCCGCGCCTCCACTCCCTTTCAAAATATTGAGCGGTGATTCCAGGCCTGAGCTTGTGTCGAGGGCGGAGCCTGCGTCTATTTCCGCTTCCAGCGCACGCCGTCCTTGGAGTCCTCGAGGATGATTCCCTTTTCCGCAAGCTCATTTCGAATCTGATCGGCGCGGGCGAACTCGCGCTGTTTTTTTGCCTCCGTGCGCTGGCCTACGAGTGCATCAATCGCCTCATCGGTCAGCGACCGGCGTGCCAGCAGCTCCGGCGCGACATCCGCTAGACGCCCCGCCTTCTCCGCCCAATCCAAGGCATTGCGGGTGCACTCGGCATCGCGATCCTCAAGCACGTCGAAGACCGCGTCGAAGCTCGCAAGCACTTGGAGAATCGCGTCACGATCTGCGGCCCGCATCTCCCCCTGGTCGATGGCCGTATTCGCCGTCCGAATCAAATCGAAAATTGGGGCGCGCGCCTCGTTGGTATTCAGGTCGTTGGAGAGCGCCGCCATAAAATCCGCCAGAGCCTTTTTCGCGGCCGCTTGCAGCGCAACATTCTCGCCCGGTCCAAAGTTGCCCGAGGTCAGGCGATCGCGAAATGTCCTCAGGCGATCGATGGCGTTGGTGGCGTCGATGAGGCCATCGAAGGTGAAGTTGAGCCGATTGCGATAAGGAACCGCGATCAAGGCCAGACGAATTGCCGACGCTTTGTAGCCTTTCAGCAGCAGGTCGCGCAGAGTGAAAAAGTTCCCTTCGCTCTTCGACATCTTGCGGCCTTCCACCAGCAGAAAGCGGACATGCATCCAGTGGCGCGCAAACGTCTTCTTGGTTGCGCTTTCGCTTTGCGCAATCTCGTTCTCGTGGTGCGGGAACATCAAGTCTTCGCCGCCGCAGTGAATGTCGAAGCTCTCTCCCAGGTACTCCATCGCCATGGCAGAGCACTCGATATGCCAGCCAGGACGCCCGTGGCCGATCTCTGTTTCCCAAAATGTCTCGCCGGGTTTGGCAGACTTCCACAGGGCAAAGTCGCGCGCCGAGTCTTTCTCGTATTCGTCCACATCCACACGCGCGCCGTCTTCCATACCGGTGAGATCTTTCTTGCTCAGCTTGCCGTACTCGGGAAACGCGGACAGACGGAAGTACCAGCTCCCGTCTTCGGTTTGATACGCAGCGCCGGCGGCGGCCAGCTTCTGGATCAGCTTGACCATGTGCGGAATGTGCTCGGTGGCGCGGCAAAGCGTCTCAGGATGCTGCACCCTGAGCGCGTCCAAATCCTCAAGAAACGCCTTCTCAAATGGCTCCGCGTAGTCGCGTATGGAAACGCCCGCGGCCGTCGCATTGCGAATGATTTTGTCGTCGACGTCGGTGATATTCATGACGTGATGAACCTTGAACCCCGAAAGCAGCAGGAAGCGGCGCAGCACATCGACCGAAAGAAAGGTGCGGAAGTTGCCGATGTGGCCGTAGTCGTAGACGGTTGGCCCGCAGGCATACATCCGCACAACCTTGCCGTCTTCAGCAACAACAGGGTCGACATTTCCAGAGAGGGTATTCAAAAGACGAAGGGTCATCGTTGGCTCGGCGAGCATCGTATTCCTGCAGTGTCGGGGATCAGCCTGTACGCAATTCCTGCGTGATTATAGCAACCTGACAATCCGCAATAGACAAGAGAAACAAGGAGAGAAGTTTGCGGTAATCCTCTCAATTACCCCTCCCCACACAATCCCAGCAACGCTTCTCCGAACTTCTCCACCTTCGCCGGCCCCATCCCATCAATCTCCAGCATCTCTCGCGGATTCCTGGGCCGCGCCATCGCGAGCGCCATTATTGTTCGATCGTGCATCACCACATACGCCGGAACCCGGAGCCGTTTCGCCTCCGCCGCGCGCCACTCGCGCAGGCGCGCCGCCAGTGCTGCATCGTCCGGCGACAACTTTACTGGCACAGCTTCCGTTTTTTTCGCCGCCGCAGACCCTGTCGCAGTCTTAGCCTTCTTCGTTCGAGGCGGACCCTCCGCCCGCCCCCCAAACGCATTCACTATTCCGTCGCTCAGCAGCAGCGCCAGCGGAGTCGTCTTTCGCACCTCTAGCCCCGCACCCGTCAAACGCACCTTGCGGAACCGGATCATCTCGCCATCCTTTTCAAACTCGGCTTGCTCAATTTCGATCAGCGCTGCGCGCACCATCGCATCGAGCAACCCTTCATACTCATCCCGGCTCAGTCTTCCCACTGCATCGATGGCCCGTTGCAGCGAACCCGTGGCCCGATAGTCCACCGTCCGCAGCTCGTCCACAATCTGCTGCACCATTGCTCGCTCGGCCGCGGTCGCGTGCCTGAACTGCCTGAGCTCGGCCCCCGCCGGATCGCACACATCGCATGTTCCACAGGCGCGGCTCGCGTCCTCCACATCGCCAAAGTGCCGCACCAGCGCAGCCATCCTGCACTCCGGCGACGTGGTAAACCGCAGCACCTTCTCAAACTGCTCGGCGCGATACTGTGCCTGGATGGAGTAGGTCTTTTTCCAACCGGGGCCGCCCCTGGTAACGGAGCCGCCAAAGTCCACCCGCGCCCCGCCGTGGATTTCCAGCTTTTCCAGTGCCTTATCGAACTCTTCTTCCCCTAGCTTCGAGGATGCCCGCAGCTCTTCCACCGGACGGGGTTCGTCGCCAAGCACCTTGAAAACCTGATTCAGATTCTCGACGGCCGGATAGTCGCGATTCAGGAAAAAGTCGTGTGTCCGCTGGTCCGCGTAGCTGTGCATCAGGTAGGTCCGGCTCTGGGCTCCGTCGCGGCCTGCGCGCCCAATCTCCTGGTAGTAGCCCTCGAGCGTCGCCGGCAGCCCGGCATGAATCACCGTTCGAATATCCGCCTTGTCGATCCCCATGCCAAACGCAATGGTCGCTACCACCACCTCAAGTTCGCCCGCCTGAAACGCCGTCTGCACGCGCTCGCGCGTCTCCGCATCGAGGCCGGCGTGATAAGCCGCAGCGGGAATCTTCTGCGACATTTCGGCGGCCAGCAACTCCGACTGTTTTCTTGAAACCGCGTACACAATCGCAGGCCTTCGCGCCGGATCAGCCAGCAAACTCGCAATCGTCCCCGCCCGCTCCGGCACTGGCAGCTCCACCACCTCAATTGCCAGGTTGCTGCGCCGGAAACCGTGAATGAACTTGAGCGGCTTCACCATCCCCAGCTGCGTCAAAATATCCGCCTGCACGGAAGGCGTTGCCGTCGCCGTCAGTGCAACTACCGGCGCGCCGTTCTCTCCGCCTCGCAGCTGCGGCACATATTCCCCCAGCATTCGATAGTCCGGCCTGAAGTCGTGTCCCCATTGCGAAATGCAATGCGCCTCATCGACAGCGATCAGCGCCAGCTCCCTCTTCGCCAGCATCTCCACAAACCCCGGCACGCGGAGCCGCTCCGGCGCAATAAACAGGAACCGCAAATTCTCATTCAGGTAATCGGCGCAGGCCTGGCGCTGCACTCCGCGATCGAGGCCCGAGTGAATCCGCGCCACCTTCAACCCCAGTGCCCCGAGCTTCGCCGCCTGGTCTTCCATCAATGCGATCAGCGGAGAAATCACCAACGCGGTTCCGCCGCGCGCAATCGCCGGCAACTGATAGCAAAGACTTTTGCCCGCCCCGGTCGGCATCACCAGCAGCAGGTCCCGCCCTTCAATCGCCGCGCGGCACACCGCTTCCTGGCCCGCCCTGAACCCGGCAAACCCAAACGCCGACCGCAAAAGCTCATTCAGATTGCCTGATTCGCCTACCGTCCCCAAATCCACCCCATTCCAACCAGAAAAACGCCGCGCACCTTTACAACCCCAACTCTACAGACTCACACCTGCTGCTCCCAAAAGCCACTGCCACCACATTTCCCTCACGTCGTCATCCCAGACCAGCGCTGCATGAGCCCTCAGGTTAGACTGCGAGGTGTCGAAGGACTTGTTGATCGCATGAGGATCGGTTTTGTAGTGTCCTGACGTTGCCGAACCGCCGTATTGAATCCAATCCCAGCCCATGGCCGAGATGTTGTAGAAGTTCTTAACGTTTTTCCCGGGCTGATAAATCTCGGCGTCCATCTGCGGTTTGCTCAACGCAATCAGCGTGTCGATTGGCTGCGCCAGCCCAAGTCGCGAGGCGGCCAAGGCGACATTACCACCGTGGCTGTGAGCAATGATATTCAGCTTTGCCCCTGGCGGAAAGCGATGCGCCGCAATCATCTCTCTCAGCATCTCGGCGCCGGCAATTCTATCGCCATCGTTATTGCCGCTCGGACCCCATGCGAGCAGCTTTGTTCGAGCATCGCCAAAGCCAAACAGACCGTTGGTTTCGGTGGTCCATCCACCAAAGCGCTCCCACTTCGTACCGGGAATCAAGACTGTTAGCGACCCGTTTTCATCCATCGTCAGGCCCGAATTATAGCTGGGCGCGCCGCCATTTAGACTATGGTGAGGAGCGGCACGCACGAACACCAGGACCCCAATCACTTGAGCCCCACCGAAGAGACAATGCGCACAGACGAATCCGACGCCAGGCCTCGTAGATTCAATTTAGCAGCGCACACCTGGCGCGCACTCCGCCACCGCAACTTCCGTCTATTCTTCGGCGGCCAGAGCATCTCCCTCATCGGAACCTGGATGACGCGCATCGCCACGGCCTGGCTCGTTTACCGGCTCACCGGCTCCGCCATGCTGCTGGGCATCGTCAGCTTCGCCGGCCAGATTCCCACCTTCATCTTCGCGCCCTTCGCCGGCGTCTGGATTGACCGCCTCGATCGCCGCAAGCTGCTGGTATGGACGCAAACGGCCTCAATGGTGCAGTCGCTCACCCTCGCCGCCCTTGCCCTTTCCCACCACATCAACATCCCGTTGATTCTCGTCCTCAGTGTCACCCAGGGCATCGTCAACGGCTTCGATATGCCCGCCCGCCAGTCCTTCATGGTGCAGATGGTGGATGACCGTGCCGACCTCGGCAACGCCATCGCCATCAACTCCTCCATGGTCAACATCGCCCGCCTCATCGGCCCTTCGCTCGCCGGAATGCTGATCGCAGTGAGCAGCGAAGGCTGGTGCTTCCTGGTTGACGGTATCAGCTATATTGCCGTTATCGCTTCCTTGCTGGCCATGCGCCTTCGCCCACAGCAGGCCCGGAAACACACCACATCCATGGCCCATGAGCTTCACGAGGGCTGGGCGTACGTCACCGGCTTTCTGCCCGTCCGCAGTATTCTTTCCCTCTTCGCCGTCGTAAGCCTGATGGGAATGCCCGTCGTCGTGCTTATGCCCATCTTCGCCGCGAAAGTGCTGCACGGCGGCCCGCACACGCTGGGATTCCTGATGGGCGCCATGGGCGTGGGCGCGCTGGCATCGGCTCTCTCCCTCGCGGCCCGCAAAACCGTGCGCGGCCTCATCCGCGGCATTCCCGTTGCCGCCATCATCTTCAGCATCGGCCTCATCGGCTTCGGACTCTCGCACTGGTTCTGGCTATCGATTGTCATGTCGCTGATCGCCGGCGTCGGCATGATGCAGGGTATGGCTGCCAGCAACACAATTATTCAAACCCTGGTGAGCGAAGAGATGCGCGGCCGCGTCATGAGCTTCTACACCATGGCCTTCATGGGCATGGCGCCCTTCGGCAGCCTGCTGGCCGGCTCCCTTGCCAGCGCCTTCGGGGCGCCCACTGCCGTCGTTGTCACTGGAACAGTCATCCTGCTTGGCGCCTCCTGGTTCTTCACCCGCCTGCCTGCCATCCGCCAAATCATCCGCCCCATCTATCGCGAGATGGGCATACTGCCTCTTGAAGAAGGAATTCAATCATGACCGATATCGATTTCAAGCTCGACCCGAAACGCACTGCCATCGTCGTCATCGATCTGCAGATGGGGATCATTCACTTCATGGGAGATGCAGCGCAACCCGTAATTGCCAAATCCGTGCGCCTTCTCAACGCCGCGCGTCAATCCGGCGCGCAACCCGTCCTCGTTCATGTCGGCGGATCGCCCGATGGCGCTGACCGCCTGCGCCAGCCTGTCGACATGCCTATGCGCGCCGGCGCGTTCCCGCCCGATTGGAAGAACCTGATCCCCGAGCTCGACCGCCAACCCAGCGACGTCGTGGTCTTCAAGCGCCAGTGGGGCGCGTTTTATGGCACAGACCTCGACCTGCAGCTCCGCCGCCGCGGCATCACTTCAATCGTTCTTTGCGGAATCGCCACCGAAGCAGGCGTTGAAAGCACTGCCCGCGACGCCTACGAACTCGGCTACGAGCTGGTCTTTGCCTCAGACGCCATGAACGGTATGAGCCCTGAGTGCCACGCCAATTCCATCGAACGCATTTTTCCGCGCATCGGCCGCGTCCGCACCACCGATCAAGTCATTGCCGCGCTGCGGGTATAATCGGCCTTCGCGGTTCTTGCTCGCACTCTCGTGCCTCATCGTTTTCGCGCTCTTTGCAAAAGGGTGGGACGCCGCGAGCGCCGCTCCGCCAAGCAAGAGGAGTAACTCCACGGAGTGCCCGTGTATCCCAGGTCTCCTCCGCCGCGGTGGAAGACCTGGGACTCCGAGGTCGCCGCACCTTCTCATTCCCAACCGCCCCGAATCTATGAGAGAATCACCCCGTAACATCCCCTCAATTCCCCACCGCTGCACCACAAAAGGATTTCCCCAATGACCGACAAGAAGCCTGATTGCTTTCTCTCGCTCGATATCGAACACAAGGGTGAGGTTGCCTATGTGATGGTTCACGGCCGGCTGGTGGCCGAGGTCGGCGGCAACTTCTATACCCGCATCCGCCAGCTCATGCCCGATCACAAGCGAATCGTCCTCGACCTCAGCGACGTTTCCTACATGGACAGCATGGGCCTGGGAACGCTGGTCCGCCTGGTCGTCTCCGCCAAGACGCATGGCTGCAGCCTTGAGCTCATCAACCTCGGCAAGCGCGTACGCGAGTTGCTCGGCATGACCCACCTGCTCAGCTGCTTCACCATCATCGGCGAACAAGGCGTCACGCTGGGCTTCTAACCGGCTCAAGGGCGTGCGACCAACATTCGCCACCGAGACAAGCTAAGAAACAGAAAGAGCCGGGGACTGAAGGCCCCGGCTCCCTCTTCCATCCTTCCGACTAGGCCGGCTTCTTGACAGACTTGTGCCACAGTTTCTCCATCTGCTCGAGCGAGCGGCCCTTGGTCTCCGGCACAAACTTCCACATAAACAACGCGGCCAGAATGCTCATCACGCCATAGATCCAATACGCGAACCCATGCTTGAAATGCTGCACGAGGTATGGGTTGTCGTCCAGGATCGGGAACGACCAGCTGACAAGATAATTCGCAATCCACTGCGCCGCCACTGCCACAGCCATGGCCTTGCCGCGAATCTGGTTGGGGAAGATCTCGCTGAGCAGCACCCAGGTGACCGGCCCCCACGAAACCGCAAATCCAGCCGTGTAGACAAGCATCGCCACCAGCGCAACCATGCCCTTGCCGCCGAGCCAGAAGTCCGCACCCAGCGCGATCATGCTCACCGCCATCACCAGCGCGCCGATGATCTGCAGCGGCTTGCGGCCAAAGTGATCCACGCTCAACACGGCAACGACTGTGAAAACAAGATTGACCGCGCCCACAATGATCGTCTGCATCAGCGACGCATTCGTCGACATGCCCATGCCCTTGAAGATGTCCGTCGCATAGTAGAGCACTACATTGATGCCGACGAATTGCTGGAAGACCGAAACCGTGATGCCGATGAAGATCAGCAAGGCGCCGAAGGATAACAGCTCGCCGGAGTGATGTTCGCTGAGCGAAGCGCGAATTTCATCCAGCTCCCTCTCGCGCTCTTCCGGCGTAACCAGCTTCGACAACACCTTACGCGCGCCGCTTTCATCGCCCTTCAACATAAGGAAGCGCGGCGTCTCAGGCACAAGCAGCAGTAAGAGCAAAAACAGCGCCGCGGGAATGGTGCCCGAAAGGAACATGTAGCGCCAGCCGATGGTATTGAGCCACGCATCGCCGCTGCCCGTCTTTGAGATTCCAAAGTTGACGAAGTAAATCACCAGCATGCCGAAGATGATGGCGAACTGGTTCCACGCCACCAGGTTGCCGCGCACCTTGGGCGGCGCAATTTCCGCGATGTACATGGGCGACAACATTGAGGCCAAACCCACGCCAATGCCGCCAAGAATGCGGTAGATGACAAAATTCATCATGTATCCGGGGCCGCCGTGGCCGATCGGCGCAAATGGAAACTCCGGCGCCGCGGCACCCAACGCCGATAGCAAAAACAGCACGGCCGCAATCACCAGACCACGCTTGCGGCCGATATTGGTGCTGACCCATCCGCCCATCAGTCCGCCGATGATGCAGCCGATCAGCGCGCTCGATACCACAAACCCAAGCAGCGAATTCGCCGCGTTGGCTTGCGCCGGGTTGGCTAGATCCGCAAACCGCGGATCAATGAAATAGGCCTTCAGGCTGCCTACCGCACCGTTGATCACGGCCGTGTCATATCCAAAAAGTAATCCGCCCAGCGTCGCAATGAGCGTGAGCAAAACAACATACGGGTTCAGTTTCGACATGCAGTTCTCGTAAAGTGCGGGTGGGCTGAAAGTTGAATCTTCAGATCGTTATTGTTCACCGGAGGCGCAAGTCCTGAAACATCAACCGCCTCACGGCCAAAACCGGTCACACAGACCCTCTAAAACTTAGCCAATTCGGACCACAGGAATCATAACCGATTAGGCGCCTCTTCCGGCTTCTCTCGCCTGACCTCTCGCAGACAATTCCACTTTTCCGGGAACCGTCGCCCCCGCCGTCGCGTAACAGACAACTATGTTGAGCGATCTGAAACTTGCCTTCCGTCAACTGCTGAAGTCGCCCGGCTTTGCCCTCACCGCAATTGTTACCCTGGCCCTCGGCATCGGCGCCAATGCCGTCGTGTTCAGCGTGATGAACGCACTGGTGCTGCGTCCTGTGAACCTGCCCAACGCGCAGAGCCTCTTCATGTTGCAGCGGCACACTTACCCGTCGCAGTCCTATCCCGACTACCTTGACCTCCGCGATCGCAACAAGACCTTCGAGAGCCTCACCGCGACTGAAATCATGGGCCCGGTCGGAGTCAACTACGTCGGCAATCCGACCACTGTATGGCCCACCCTCGCCAGCGGAAACTACTTTGACACTCTCGGCGTTCAGCCTTATCTCGGCCGCTTTTACCATGCCGCCGACGAAAAAGGGTACGACAGTGCTCCCTATGTCGTGCTCAGCTACGCCTTCTGGCACACCTATTTTCACAGCGACGCCGGCGTCATCGGTCACACCCTCGAAGTCAACAAGCACGGCTTCACCATCCTCGGCGTAGCGCGGCCCGAGTTCCGCGGCACGGAACTGTTCTTCGCGCCCGCGTTCTGGATTCCTATCGTCGAGCAGCCCACCGTGATGGGCAGCAACCAGCTTCAATATCGCGGCAATCACTCCCTCTGGGCAGTCGGCCACCTCAAGCCTGGAGTCACCGTTGCACAAGGGACCGCTGACCTGAACTCAGTCGCCAATTGGCTGGCCAAGACCTACCCCTCCGACGACGAAGGCTTGAATTTCACCTTGGCGCATCCAGGCCTGGTCGGCGACATGCTCGGCGGTCCCGCGCGGGCCTTTATGAGCGGCCTCATGCTTCTGGCCGCCCTCATCCTGCTGGCCGCCTGCGCCAACCTCGGCAGCCTTTTTGCCGCGCGTGCCGCCGATCGCGCCAAAGACACCGCGCTCCGCCTCGCGCTCGGTTCCCGGCGCACGCTCATTCTGCGCAGGCTCCTCACAGAAGCTATCTTGATTTCGCTCGCCGGTGGCGCCATCGGCCTCGGCGGCGGCGTACTCATACTGCATCTCCTCAGTGCCTGGCAGCCCATACCCGACATCCCTATCAACGTCCCCGTCAATCCTGACTTCCGCACTTACGCCGTCGCGCTTCTGCTCTCGCTCGGCAGTGGATTCCTCTGCGGCATCATGCCCGTTCGTCAGGTCATGCGCTCCGATCCATGGCAAATCATCCGCACCGGCATGAGCGGCTCGGCCAGCACCCGCCGCTTCACGCTGCGCGATGTACTGCTCATCGTCCAAATCGCCATCTGCGCCGTCCTCGTCACCTCCTCGCTGGTTGCCGTCCGTGGGCTCGTCCGTTCCCTCAGCAGCGACTTCGGCTTCCAACCGCAAAACGCCTTGCTCGTCAGTGCCGATCTCCAGATGGCCGGCTACTCTGAAGACCGCATCCCGCAGATGCAGCAGCGCATGATCGATGCCGTAGCGGCCATTCCAGGCGTCGATGCCGTTGGCACTGTCAGCCAGATACCGCTAAGCCTCTCTGGCGGAGACTCCGACGTCTTCACCGACGCCACCACCGACTTCCGCCCAACCAACGCCATCGCCGATGCGATGAACTACCGCATCTCGCCCGGCTACATCCGCGCCGCCGGCACCACTCTGCTCGCCGGCCGCGACCTCACATCCAGCGACAACAAAACGGCCCCCAAGGTCGCCCTCATTAATCGGCGCTTTGCCGTCAAAGTCTTCGGCTCGGTCGACAAAGCCATTGGCGGCCATTTCAAATTCTGGGGAAAAGAGCGCACAGAGGTCGTCGGCGTGGTTGAAGACGGCAAGTACCGCACTCTCACTGAAGATCAGATGCCCGCGATGTTCCTCTCATTCGCCCAGTACCCCGCTAGCCAGACCGTTCTAGCCGTTCGCTCCCAGCGCAATCCGCAGGAGATTGCAGCCGCCCTTGAAACCGCAATCCATGGCCTCGACTCCAGCCTGCCCTTCACTGTCAGAACGTGGTCTGAAGAGATGAACACCGCCCTGTTCGCGGCCCGCGTCGCTACCGTTGCCCTCGGCGTGCTCGGCATGCTGGGCGCGCTGCTCGCCGTTACCGGAATCTTCGGCATGGCCTCTTATGTCGTAAGCAAACGCCTGCGCGAGTTGGGCATTCGCGTCGCGCTTGGCGCATCGCAGCGCCAGATACTGCGCGCCTCGCTGGGCCGCGCATTTCGTCTGCTCGCCATCGGCTCCGTCGCCGGCATTGTCCTGGGAGTGCTGGCAACCCGCGTCTTGTCGTTCATCGTCTACCAGGCCACGCCCAAAGATCCGCTCGTCCTCGTCGGTGTAACGGTAACCATGCTCGTCCTCGGCCTCATCGCCGCATGGATCCCCGCCCGCCGCGCCCTCGCTGTCGACCCTCTAATCCTGCTCCGCGAAGAATAGCGGGCGTTCTCGTGTCTCGCGCGCCGGCGTTGTCTTGGGAATTGGCTAGCTCAGGACCGGTGGATTTCACGCAGCGGCGCTCGAATCCCAGTCGCCCGGAGAACTGGGATCAGCCTCGGCCAGATTGACAAGTGTTAAGCTACAGGCTACAGTTCGCTAATTAGATTTTGAGGACTACCACCAGGCTAAGAGGAGAAGATGCGATGCCGATGAAAAGTCCTCCCCACCCTGGGGATTTCATCAAGACGGAGATTGTGGAGGCAGCCGGATTGTCTGTTACGGCGGCTGCGGCGGCGCTCGGCGTCTCGCGGCCTGCGCTGTCCAGCTTGCTCAATGGCAAGGCGGGTTTATCAGGAGATATGGCTCTGCGGATCGAGAAGGCCTTCGGCGTGCGGATGGATACGCTGATGCGGATGCAGTCGGCTTACGAGATCGCCCAGACGCGGAAGCGGGAGAAGCTGATTCGGGTGGGGCGGGTTTTGCGGGCGGCTTGAAGGGTTAGTCGATCGGTGCATTCCCAGGTCCCAAAACCGGGCCCTGGGGCACCCGACTCCCGGCGAGCGCGTCATTTAAGGGATACGTTCCCGTAAAGCAGTTGCAACAAGACGAACCCTCCAATGATCGAAAGAGAAATACTCAGAAGCGTTCCAATAAGAAAGTACTCGGCAAACCGCGGCTCTTTGAATTCCGGGAAGCGTGCGATGGATTTGCCGGTGAGGATCAGCCCGACCAAAACTGGTGACTGTACCGCGATTGCTGAAATCATCATGAATCTTTCGAGCCATCCCACATAAAGGCCAGCATTCTTAAGATACACAGGCGCATCGTTTTCTCTTTCAGTTGCAATGCCTTTGGTCAGGTAGCGAATCAGGATTCCTCCCCCAAAGACGACTGCAATGTAGATGATCGCAGCTTCTAAGATTTGTGTTTTGACCTTGGGGGATAGTTGAAGATTATGAATGAGCCCCGTGACGCTGCTTTGAGAGAGCAGGGCGGCTGTGATTATCAAAACAAGGACGTGGAGTGTCTGATCCGCGAGGAAAGTCTTCCAGTTGTCGAGCGAGGGTTTCCACGCGGTTATCTTGTATTTGAGCCTGTCTATCAATAGGTGAACTGCGGCGTATGCAATGACGAGAATTTGACTTGAGATCGAGAGATATGGAATTTGAGCGAATATGAGCAGGCAAGTCCATGCCAGTATGTAGTGCATGATGCCGTGGCAGATGAGCGGCCAAAGGCGCTTGCCCTTGTTGTCGGATATCCATTGCAACTGCAATGGGAAGTCTCCGAGCAGATGGGCGAGGAGAAGGGCCATGATCGTCGTTTGCGCTTGTTGCATAAAAATGTCCAAATCCTCGAAATTGTACTGAAACGTGCAAGTTAGAAGTAGGATTTTACGATGCGTTCCATCGAATCTACAGTCTCAATCAAGTGCCAATAGTACGCTCGCTTGAGATTTCGCGAAACAGTCGAAACATTCAATCTCATCCGTTTTGCAGTAGCTTCCTGGCTTCCGGTTTCGATCTGCATATTGATTGTCGCCCACTGCTTTTCAGTAGCTCCCTGGAGAAGGGAATCCTGAAGACGGTAAATGGTGTTTGCGATGGTATTGAATATCTCATTTCCTGTTTCAAAGTTTGTGAGCGCGCGGTATTTTGAATATTCCGATTTCAACCGTTCGGCAGCCTTGCGAGCTCGCTCGAACGCCTCACCTCCGGCATGAACATTGATTGGATTCTTTTTGACGCCACTAGCCGCGCCGATTCCAACGGCAATCCGAAGCTGGAGCGGAAAGAACAACCGGCGCATGTCCAGGATGACGCGCGGCAAGTGTACCGGGAGGCTGAGAATTACCTCGAATTCATCCCAAGCGGTGATGGTGTAGGGAGAGAGTGCCAGCTTCTCGATGAGGTGCTTTCGGGAGATTATTTCGAGAACGCGGTCGCGCTTACGAGTGAATGATCCGGTTTTCCTCGAATCCACAACGTCGGCGGTGATTACAGCGTAGGATTTTTCGTCCATGGGGCTCCTCAGAGGTTGCACGAATTCATGCAAGATCTAATAATTGCACGAAATCGTGCAATTATCAAGCAATTCAAACCATCTCGCCCCGCCGGGTGTCCCGTGGATTTTGGATACGATGCGTGGAGTCCTACATCAGCCGTCTGCGTATCAAATCCAGCGCCTGCTGCGTGGCCCACTCTCTAACCCGCTGGCGGTCGCCGCGGAAGGTGCGGTCCATGACATCGGTGCGGGAGGGGTCGGAGAGGGCGATGTAGACCAGGCCAACGGGCTTGGATTCTGTTGCGCCGGTGGGGCCGGCGATGCCGGTGATGCCCAACCCGAGCGTTGCGCCGGTGCGCAGGCGGATGCCGTAGGCCATAGCCTCAGCGACTTCGGCGGAGACCGCGCCCTTCTGCGCGATCAGTTCATGAGAGACGCCGGCGAAGGCGTTCTTAAGGGAATCGGCATACACGATGGCGCCGCCAAGGAACGACCGCGAGCTGCCGGGGACCGAGGTGATGCGCTGCGAGACCATGCCGCCAGTGCAGCTTTCGGCGACGGCGAGCGTGGCTTCGCGCAGGCCTAGGTAGTAGAGGACGATCTGCTCCAGAGAATCGGCCGAGTGGCCGCCCGTGGAGTAGAGCCAGTCCTCAAGCGCTTCTTCAAGGCGGCCGGAGAGCTCGTCGACGCGCTGCTGGGCCGCGGCGGGATCTTTTTTGCTGCAGAGCAGGGTGAGCTGGATGTCCCCTGCGTGGGCGAGGATTGTCGTTTCGACGTCGGTGTAGGTAGTGTAGATGGGGGCCAGAATCTTGTCGGCCTGGGACTCCGGGATCATGGCGGCGCGCAGAGTGCGCTTGGCGATCGAGCGCGGGGGCACGGTTTCGCGCAGGCGGGGCAGGCAGGCATCGTCAAAGAGCGGCCGGCACTCGTTGGGCGGGCCGGGGACCAGCAGGATGAGCTTGCGATAGCCATCGAAGGTGGTGTCGAGCCACTGGCCGGGGGCGCTGCCGTTGGGGTTGGCCAGAACGGTTGCGCCTTCAAGCACGTCGGCCTGCTTGAGATTGTTGGGCGGCATGGTGATGCGCCAGGTGGCGGCGCGGGCGTGCAGTGCGGCAACCTGCGCGGCGTCGCGGCGCAGGGTGAGCGTGAGCGCCTGGGCGACAGCTTCGCGGGTGAGGTCGTCTTCCGTGGGGCCGAGGCCGCCCATGAGGATGAGAATGTCGACGCGGCCAAGAGCGGTGCGAATAGCGCTGACCAGGTCTTTCAAGCGGTCGCCGACAATGGTCTTGAAGGCCACCGAGACACCGATCTCATTGAGCTTCTCTGTGAGATAGAGAGAGTTGGTGTCCTGACGCCAGGGGGTGAGCATCTCGGAGCCGACGGCGATGATTTCGGATTTCATAAAGGCAGCTTTTAGCTCTCAGCTTTCAGCTTTCAGTTTTTGCATGCGGAAGCAAAGGCCGCAGCTTCACGTGTGCCAGGTCAAACGAACACCTCCCTGTTTCAAAACGAAACAAGCTGAGAGCTGAAGGCTGAAAGCTAATACAGGTTGAGGCCTTCTACTCCCAAGTCCACATCATAAACGGCTTCGTTGGTGGCGAGAATGGTGGTGCCGAGTGGCGAGAACGCAACGCCAACAAGATTCGATCCGGCGAGAACCAGCGAGGCTTCGCCCTTGGCGGTAACGCGAACCAGGCCGCGGCGGCCATGGAGGCAGGCGGCCAGATAAATGTCGCCTTCTTTGGAGATGGCCAGACCCTGCGGCCGTCCTAGTCCGCGAAACCATGCGCGTGTATCGCCGTTGGGCTCAATGGCCCAGATGGCGTCGTTGGACGAGATCGAGGGCGCGGTGACGAAGACGGTTCCGGCAGCGTTGACGGCCAGGTGGTAGGCGGCGGGGCTGGCTTCAAGTGTGGCGTGGACGAAGATTTTCCGCTCCGGGTTGATCTTGAAGATGGTGCCGCTGCGGTCGCCGACAAACAGGTTGCCTTCAGCGTCGAAGGCCGCGCCCGTCGCCACGCCCATGCCTTCCGCGTAGACGGTAGACTCGCCGGCAGCGTCGACGCGGTAGACGTTGCCCTCGGCGCGCGAGGTGACAAAAAGATCGTCGTCGGGCGAGAAAGCGAGGCCGGTGGCGTTAAGGATGTTGCTGACGAAGGGAGTGCCGCGGCCGTCGGGACTGACACGGACAACGGAGACAGGGGTCTGCTTGCCACGAGGGCCGGAGATGGTGGCATAGATCATGCCGGATCGGCTGACGGCCGGGCTGGTGACGGGATGAAGTCCGTCGGAAAGCTCACGCGCGACGCGCAGGGGCACGGCGTTGCTTGCGCCGGCGGGGTTGCGGACTTCGATCAGGCCTGTAGAGGCATTGGCCGGGACGGCGAAAGCGAGGCGCGTCGGACGGCTCATCAGAATATGGGCGGGGATGTCGTCGACCAGGACGGCGGGGGGATTTGAGCCGTTGGGGCCAAGATGAGCGCCGAGCAGTTCAACTTCGCCGAGGGGCAGGGCGGCAGCGGGATTTACGTCGTCGATGTGTGGATCGAGGAGAGCTGAGGAGGCGGGTTTGGCGGGCGTTTTCGGCATATTTCGATCCAACTGCGCTGGTTAGAACCAGAGCCGTAGCAATGCAGCTACTCCCCAAGCATACAGCCCGGCGGCCACATCATCGATGACGATGCCCCAGCCTTCAGGGAGGCCTTCAAGTTGACGGACCGGCGGAGGCTTTGTCATGTCGAAGAGTCGAAACAGGACCAGGCAAATCAGGGCGTGACGAAGGTCGAAGGGGCAGCCGAGAAGCGTGATGGCCTGGCCGGCGACCTCGTCGATGACAACGATTTGCGGGTCTTTGCGGCCGGAGGCGCGGGCGACGCGGGTGGCCGCGGGGATACCGGCGACAAGAGCAACAGCGATGGCGGCGAGAACGATAAGGAGCAGGGCGTGGGGCGTGGGATGGAAGATCCAGTTGCAGGCGGCCCACAGCAGGACCGTGGCTACGGAGCCCCAGGTGCCTGGGCCGGGCTTGCCGTAGCCAGCGCCGAAGAATGTGGCGATTAAGTACGCGATCTTCGTGGTGGGTCTGTTTTGGAGAGACGTATCGGGAGTGTGAGTATCAGTCCTCATCAGAGTCCCCGCGCCGGCTGCCGCCGAATTCGCCCAGATCTTCCAGGACTTCGGGGTCGAGGATGGGGGAGCTGATTTTGTAGACGCCCATGGCCCACTTGCCGAGATCGATTTTGCGGCAGCGGTCACTGCAGAAGGGGTAGTCCTCGTCGGTAATACGGACCAGCATGCCGCAAGTAGGGCAGCGCAGAAGCTTTGCGGATTTTTTCTTGGCGGGCATCAGTAATTGGCTGCGCGGCAGCCTTCAATCTTTATGGTAACGCGAGAGTGTGTGGGGGTGTGAGTGTGAGTGCGGGTGTGAGGGATATCCGCATCCTAGGTCTTCCAAAATGGGGACGGGCCAATCCACTTCATATCGTAGCGATTCATAAAGTCCTCGGTTGCGGCGAGGGAAGGGGCCTTTTCGGCGTCGAGGAAGTACTGCTCCATTTTGCCAGCGGGGCAGAAGGCAATGAGCAGGTGACTGGGCTGACCGACTGCTGAGAAGGTATGAGGGACGCGCCGTGGAGCGAGGATCGACTCGCCTGCGCGCAGGGTCACTCGCTGATCACCGACCTGGAAGGCAACCTCGCCATTCATGACGTAGAACCACTCTTCCTGGCTGAAGTGCATATGCAGGGCCGGGCCCGTGGCGGGCATCAGGCCTGTGTGCTCGATCACGAAGAGTCCGCCTGCGGTTTCGGTGCCGCCGACTTTGAAAGCAATCGAACTGAAGCCAAGGGAGTGAGGAGGCCCAAAGCGGTCTTTTCCCGCGCCCACGGGATGAAGTTCGCTTGATGCGAGCGGCGAAGGCATTTGCGCCATCAGATCGCGCAACGCCACGACGGGCCCAATAGAAGCTGCAGCTTTGAGGAAGGATCGGCGAGGCCAGATCATGGGTTTGATTGTAAAGGCGCGGCAGAGAGGCGGGTAGCGAAAAGTGGACCAGACGCCGGGCCCTGCGAGCCACTCAGTCGAAGTGGATGAAAATCAGGGAGCGGTGGAGACAATGCGCGCGACCAGGTCGTAGTCGTGGGCTTCGGTGATCTCGGCGCGGTAGAAGCGACCCGGCTCCGGAGCTTCCAGATCGCCAAAGTCGTTGATGTAAACTTTGCCGTCGATTTCCGGGGCGTGGAACTGGGTGCGGCCTTCCCACAGGAGCGGAGTTTCTTCGCTTTCGCCTTCGGCAAGGAGAACAAGTTCGCGGCCGACCCATTGCTGCTTGGCGCGCTTGCTGATGGATTGCTGCAGCTTCATTAATCGGCGCTTGCGGGACTCGATGGTGCGCTTGGCAAGCTTGCCTTCAAGTGGGAAAGCCGCCGAGCCTTCTTCGTCGGAGTAGCCGAAGACGCCGAGCCAGTCAAACTTTGCCTCCTTGATGAAATCCTCCAAAATCTCAAGGTCCGAGGAGGATTCGCCGGGAAAGCCGACGATGAAGCTGGTGCGCAGAGCGATGCCGGGAACAGCGGCGCGAACTTTCTCCAGGGTCTTCAGGAAGATATCTGCGCCTGCGCCGCGCTTCATGGTTTTCAGAACGGCGGGCGAAGCGTGCTGCAGCGGGACATCGAGGTATTTGCAGATGTTATCGTGCTTCGCGATAGTGTCGAGCAGCTTGCCTGTGATGCGGTTGGGATAGGCGTACAGAAAGCGCAGCCAGCGGAGGCCTTCGATCTTGGCGAGCTCGTCGAGGAGCGTGGCGAGGCCGTCCTTCAGCCCTAAGTCTTCGCCATAGCAGGTGGTGTCCTGGCCGATGAGCGTGATCTCTTGAACGCCGCGGGCCACGAGTTGCCGGGCTTCTGTGACGACAGACTCGAAACGGCGGGAGCGAAATTTGCCTCGCAGGTTGGGGATGACGCAGAAGGTGCAGGGGTGGTCGCAGCCCTCGGCGATTTTGATGTAGGCCGAAGACTTGGGCGTGGTCAGGTAGCGCGGGGTCGATTCGTCGTAGAGGTAGGTGGGCAGTAGATGTGCGGCGCCTTGCCAGTCGTCGCGTTTGAAGCGGCCTTTTTGTTCGCGCGCGTCTCCCTCGGAACGGGAAGTTGTCTCATGCTTGTGCGTTGCGGCCTGGGACTCTTTTCCGGGGCGCACCTCGGCTGCTGTGCCGGAGAGAATATTGAAGGGCGAAATCGAAACCTTCGCGGCAGGTATCGTAAGGCCTGCGGCTTCAAGGATGGATTCAAGTTCTCCCGTGCCGACAACGGCATCGACTTCGGGAATGCTTTTCTTGATTTCGTCGCGGTAGCGCTCCACCAGGCAGCCCGCCACGATGAGCTTGCGCGCCGAGCCGCTGGTTTTGTAGCGAGCCATTTCCAGGATGGTGTCGACCGATTCCTGCTTGGCGGTGTCGATAAACGAGCAGGTGTTGACGACCAGAATTTCAGCCTCGTCGGGGTGGGCCGTGAGGCGCGCGCCGGCGCGGTCCAGCAGGCCCATCATCACCTCGGAGTCGACGAGGTTTTTGGGGCAGCCTAACGAAATAAAGCCCACGGAAGGGGCCGTGGGAGGGGATAGTTTGGTCACTTCTCTATTGTACCGGGGATGGGATTCCAGTGCCGGATGAGGGGTTTTTCGGGTCAGGTTTCATCCCGCTCGGCAGAATCGGGGTCAGGGCGTCTGTGCAGCAAAGAAAACGATGCTTTCCTAAATTCCTCTTGCGAGACTAGACTGTCCGCAGTTAGTCTTGCGGCTCCCCGAATTCCCTCCGCAGGGCGGGCTCGAATATCCGGCGTCGCTTCGGTTGATCTGCGTTCAGGAGGTCCCCATGACATTCGAGAGAATCTCATATCGCCTCGTCGAGCAAACCCGCCGAAGCGCCCTTGGTTTTTCGCTGCTGCTGATCCTTCCTTGCGGCGCATTCAGCCAGGCTCCAACTCATGGCACCGATCCAACCTACAACACGCCTGGGATCGGAACCACGTCGAGCGAAGGCATGCCCGGAGGACCGTACGGAGCTCCTAGTCCAGCTGAGTTGGAAAGAATGGAGCGAGCTCACAGGGCCGATATCCAGAGAACGGTGGAACTGGACACGGACAAGTTGCTCAAGCTGACTCAGGAACTGGACGATGAGATCAGCCGCACCGCGCCGAATGCGCTCACTCCTGCCCAGATGAAGAAAGTTGCCGAGATTGAAAAACTGGCCCACAAAATTCAGGCGAAGATGACCGAGTTTCAGCGCGGAGGCGGGCTTCCGCAGCCTCTTCCCATTCCGATCAATCCGCAGCACAGGTGAGCGAAGCGCGGCTCCGTTTCCGAGCGCGGAACCCATGCCTGAGTCAAGCAGCTCCGAGTGATAAAATCAATCAGTGCCGGGTCCTACGCGACGTAATCCCGCCAACCCCGCCAGGTCCGGAAGGAAGCAACGGTAACGGGCTAGTGCGTGTGCAGTAGGTCACCCGGTACTTTTTGTGCCAGGAATCATGGGTCGGGGATCAGAATTTGACCCGAGGCGCCATCGCCCACCGGTTCCGCTAGGAGAGATACATTGAGTTTGACCGTTCGTCCCATCGTGGGCCGGCGCGCGAAGATCACGGCGCTCGGAACCTACGTTCCTCCACAAGTTTTGACCAATCAAGATCTGGAAAAAATGGTGGATACCAACGACCAGTGGATTATGGAGCGAACTGGTATCAAGGAGCGGCACGTGCTGGCCAAGGGGCTGGGCGTGAGCGACATTTGCACGGAAGCGGCAAAGAAGTGCCTTGCCGCGCGCGGCATTGAGGCCGAGAAGATTGGCGACTTCGGGATTGAAGTCATCATTGTGGGCACGGTGACGCCGGACATGATGTTTCCCTCCACAGCCTGCCTGGTGCAGAACAAGATTGGGGCGAAGGGTGCGTGGGGGTTTGACGTTTCCGGCGGTTGCTCCGGATTTATGTATGCTCTGCAAGCGGGCGTCAAGATGGTTGAGAGCGGCGCGCACAAGAAAGTATTGGTGTGCGGCGCGGATGCCAATACGCGCATGACCGACTACACCGACCGCACAACCTGCGTGCTGTTTGGCGACGGCGGAGGCGCGGTTTTGATTGAGCCGGCCGAAGAGGGCGAGGTCGGGTTTATCGATTCCCTGAATGAGATTGACGGAGCGGGCGGCGTGAGCCTGAACCTGAAGGGCGGCGGAAGTCTGAATCCCTCCAGCCACGAGACCGTGGACAAAAAGATGCATTACATTTACCAGGACGGTCCGGCGGTGTATAAGTTTGCTGTGCGGAAGATGTCGGAAGCCACGGCAAAGCTGCTGGAGCGCAATGGTGTGACGGGCGCGGATCTGGGATGCTTCATACCTCACCAGGCCAACAAGCGAATCATCACAGCAACGGCGGACCGGCTGGGGATGGATCCGGAGCGGGTGATTATCAATATCGAAAAGTATGGAAACACGTCGGCGGGTACGATTCCCCTGGCCATGGAAACGGCCGTCGAGCTAGGCAAACTGAAAAAGGGCGATCTGGTGCTGCTGGCCGCAGTAGGCGCGGGGTTCACGGTCGGCACTACGCTGCTCCGTTGGGAGATTTAATGACAGCTTTCAGCTCACAGCTTTCAGCCGGTGCCCCCAGGGCCCCGGCTGTTGCTTTTTCAGGCGGCACATCTCAGGTCATTCGTGCCAGAATTTGCAGGGCCCGACGATTGGCTTATACTGTGTCCCTCTAACCCGGAGATTCAAGGGCCGGCAAACTGATCCGGCTTCCGGGGGCATGGGGGCGGATTGACGGGCGGCGGGTTGCGACGTCAATAACAAGTACAGCAGATAGGATATCTATAGCTCTCCAGCAAGGGGAGCAGGGAGCGGAGGCTGACCATGGAAGTGGAGTTCACCGCGCGACAAGTAAAGATTTCGAAGGCGGTGCGCACGCACGCCGAAGAGGGCATGGAACGGATCGGCCGCATCCTGGGCAAGACCGCCCACGCCAGCATCACCTTCAGCGCTCAGCGGCACGTGCAGATTGTGGAGTTGACGGTGCAGGGGCGAGCCCAGAAGATTGCCGCCACCGGCAAAGCCGATACGCTGGATTCGGCGCTGAAGGAAGCCATGGACCACGCCGAGAACCAGGCGCGGCGATTCAGGGACCGGCGAGTGCAAAGCAAGCGGCTGCCCAAGGAAGAAAAGATTATGACTGCGCCTCCGGTTGCCCGGCCAAAGGCGCGCGCCTCGCAGCCGCCTCCGGAGAGCGAGGAAGACAAGACGGGCCGTGGTGCGGGGAAAGCGCGGGCATCGATCGCCGTTCACTCATTTCCGGCGCGGACTACGGTGGTTGAGCCACACATCGTGAAGAACGGCGAAGCAATTGCTCTGAAGCCGTTGACGATTGAAGAAGCGGTAAAGGAAGCCGAGTTTCGCGATCGGGACCTGCTGATTTTCAGAACCAAATCCGGAGACACGTTTGTGCTTCATCGCCGGCGGGATGGGCAGATGGAATTGGTGGAGATCCCCTAGAAGCTGGAATGCAATCTGTTCGATCGAGGGTGCCGGCCAAGGGGCCTGCACCCTTTCGAGCTTGGAGACGAACCGAGTTCATTTTTCAGATACATCGGTCATGACTAAAGTCATGTTGCGGCCGACAGACTCGGCGCATTTGGCTCGCGTTCTGAAAAGTGGCGCGACGCTTGCAATGACGTTGAAAAAACGTATCCTGAAAACGCCGAGCCGCAGCCATCGAAACATGCATGTCAGCGGCATTTCATTGGGCTTTTTGCGATTACTGCTGAGACGAATTGCAGTCTAATTCTTGCCTGGCTCTTTCCGCTCATAAATCGCAAATCGGGTGTTGAAAACCTGCGGCTTTGTGCTCGTAAGTGAGAGATGCAGGGGACTTTGGTTGCACCCGATACCCGCTTTAGGGGATGGATGCGGAGGACAGCGAAGGATAGGATTTTTCTACAAACAGCAGTGGAAGTTTTTTCCAGAGGGCTACGGTGCCGGAACCTAAGAACGCGCGTATGGAGTCGGCGACGATTCCCTGGGAGGAAACGGGATTGACTCTTCCCGAAAACTCGGACTCGAACAAACAACAGGAGATTCTCGACGCATTGCCGGTTCTAATTTTCCTGGAACAGGCAGGCAAGATCGTGTTTGCCAATACCGAAGCTCGCCAGATGCTGGGACTCGCCGATGGCGAATGGGTAACCCGTCCGGTGGAAGACGTCTTGTGGGGACTGTTTCCCGGAACCGCGGAACCTCAGACCCTGCTGACCGGCACAAAAAAGGGAAGCCCGTTCCACGCAACCATGCCGGCAAAAGACGGAACGCTGTTGCCGGTCGAAGGCACGTATAGCATCCTCGATGCGGATCAGCGCGAAGCGGTGATCGTGGCGCATCCCGGAGGACGCGACCGGGCGCCGAAGTCGCAGTTGATGGAAGACGTGCTGGCCAGCATTCCCGAAGCGGTAGCCATTGAACACGGTAACCACGTGCTCTACACCAATCCCGCATTCACAAAAATGTTTGGATATACGGCCGAGGAAGCCGGAGGCGGAAGCCTGCGCTCCCTGATTGTGCCGGAGACGCGGCTCACCGAGCATACGATGCTCGAAAAGGCCGTGGATGAGCAAGGAGGCGCGCTGGTAGAGACGGTGCGCACCAGGAAGTCTGGCGACCTTGTCGATGTAAGTTTGCATTGCGCGCCGCTGATGGTCGATGGCGCCAGGCTGGGCTACGTTTACACCTTCCGCGACATCGGGGAGCGCCGCGAAACAGAAAAAAGTCTTGAGCACGACGCAATGCACGACGTGTTAACAGGTTTGCCGAACCGGGCGTTGTTCATGGATCGGCTCAGCCAGGCGCTGGCACGGCGCGTACGCCGGCCGAACCAGAGTTGCGGAGTCTTGTTTCTCGATCTCGATCGATTCAAGGAGATCAACGACGTTCTGGGACATGCCGCGGGCGATGTCGTTCTGATGGCCGTCGCAGAACGGCTCCATGCGGTCTTGCGCCCACAGGACTCGGCTGCTCGGCTGGGCGGCGACGAATTTGCCGTGCTGGTGGAAGGCATTCTGAACGCGGGCGATCTGGAAACGGTCTCGAAGCGCGTCCTGACAGAGATGGCGCGGCCCTTCGATATCTTTGGTCACAACGTGCAGGCGGCGGCCAGCATTGGCGCGGCCATGGCCGGACCGGATCACGCCTCTTCCGACCTGCTGGTGAGGGACGCGGACTTTGCGATGTATCGCGCCAAGCAGTCGGGTGGCGGGCGATACGAGATCTTCGACAAGCACCTCGAGGTGGTCGTCAGCAGCCAGCAGGAACGCGAGCGCGAACTTCGCTACCGGCTCGACAAGCGTTTGCTCGAGTTTTTGTATCAGCCGATCTTCCGGTTCCATGACGGGCGGCTCGAAGGCTTTGAGTGCCTGTTGCGCTGGCGGCGCGCCGACGGCTCGGTCGACAGCTTTGGCGACCTGCTGGCCGTGGCCGAGGAGACCGGCCTTTCCATCACTCTCGGGCGGGAGACCATGGAGGCAGCCTGCTGGCAGTTGCGCAGTTGGCGTACGGCATTGCCCCATGTCGACATCTCCCTGAATGTGAATTTGACACATCGGCAGTTCTATAACCCGGATATGGTTTTGCAGTTGCAGCGAACGCTTTCCGCCAGCGGAGCCGATCCGACGCATCTCATGTTTGAGGTGCCGGAAAGCGCGCTGAACGAGAGTCCCGATGCCGCGGTAGCGATTTTGCAGCGCATGGTCGATTGCAACGTGCGCGTGGCCATGGACGACTTCGGTTCGAGCCTTGCGCCGCTGAACCACCTTGTCAGGCTGCCGCTGGATATGGTGAAGCTCGACCCGAAATTGACCGTGGCCGCGACTTCAACGGGCCGGCAACAGGCGCTGCTTGAGTCGCTGCTGCGCCTGGGCCGCACGCTCGGTGTACAGGTCGTCGCGCAGGGGATTGAAACACCCGAGCAACTGCGAGCGCTGAGCCGTATGGGTTGCGAACTCGGGCAGGGGCTGCTGTTTTCGCCGCCGCTGGACTCCGGACAAGCATTGAAACTTGCCGAACAAGGGCATCTGGCAACTGCGCCGGGAGCTTGAATTTGGTTCGTGATTCCCATTGTTGCAAAGAAGGGCTTCGCCGCACCAGGCGCGCGGTCTAATCAAAACCTCATTCGCGGAATTTTCAGGCATTCAAACAGCCTTTCGGTGTAGCATGAGCGCATGAAACGAACCGGGCGCGTCCCCAAAGCGGCCTCCTTACAAGTGGAACGCAGACATGCGATGAGAGCTGCCAAGCCAACCAAGAAACCTGCGAAGAAATCGCCGAAGGAACTGGTAATTTTGACCGGCATTTCCGGCGCGGGTAAGGCCTCTGCCTTGAAGGCCTTTGAGGACCTGGGTTTTCATTGCGTCGACAATTTGCCTTTGGAACTGTTACCGGATTTTGCGGCATTGGTCAGCAAATCAAAGGACGTCGACAAGGCCGCGCTCGTGGTGGATGTGCGCGAGGGCGCGACGCTGGACCGGCTGCCGGAGATTCTCAAGTATGTAAAAACACTGCTGCATACGCGGGTGATTTTTCTGGATGCGGAGGATGCATCGCTGGTGCAGCGCTACTCCGAGACCAGGCGGCCACATCCGCTGGGGCGTTCGGAGACGGTGTGGCGTTCGATTGTCGAGGAGCGTCAACTGCTCGACATCATCCGCAACGTGGCCGACACGCTGATCGACACATCCAGATTTAACGTGCACGAACTGCGCGCGCACATCCTGGACCGGTATGGGCGCGAGGCAAAGGTCAATCGGTTATTGGTGTCGTGCCTGAGCTTCGGATTCAAGAATGGCGTACCCCTGGACGCGGACCTGGTTTTCGATGTCCGATTTCTTCCCAACCCTCACTTCGTGCCGGAGTTCCGCAAAAAAACGGGCCTCGACCCTAAGGTCGCCGCGTATATTCGTGGGTTTCCGCAGACCGGCGAGTTTCTGGACAAGGTAACAAATATGATGCTCTACCTGCTGCCGCATTACGTGAAAGAGGGGAAGAGCTACTTGACCGTGGCGTTTGGCTGCACCGGCGGCCAGCACCGCAGCGTGATGATGGCCGAGGAGATGCGCAAGCGCTTGAAGAAAGCCGGGTACCAGGTGAAGGCGCTGCATCGGGATATGGTGAAGTAGAACCGCGGAGTTGGCCGCGCTTCGCACGTGTTGGCGGCGTTTGCGGAGTTAGGCCTGAGTGGAAGAAGCGTCGATTGACAGCTATTTGTTCAGGTCGCCCAGCCAGCGAGAAAATGCGTTCATAAAACCCTGAGCCGAGTTCGCCTTAGTTGCAATCCACACTTGCGTCTTGGGCGCTGTCACCCGTTGGAAAGCGGCCGAGCTTTCGGACGAACCACTTCGCGCGGACGGCGAATCTCTGAAAAACCAGAGCGAAGGGATGCGCAGTGCGACTGCGGGAGCGACAGTCTCGAAGCGGTCGCTGACCAGCAGGTGGGCGGGAACCAGGCGCGAGCGCGGGTCGGCGAAGATGGCGTTCACCGGCGCGTCGAGAGGCGATTCGAGCACAACGCCGGCCAGCTCTGGATGGGCTGCCGCGACTTCAAGAGCCAGATTTGCGCCGAGCGCACTGCCGTCGAGAATAATCGCGTGCGGATCGACGTGCCGGGTTGCGGTGAGATAGCTGAGCGCCGATTCCGCGTCCTCGCCCATATGGGCTTCGCTGGGATGGACAAACTGGCTCCGGCCGAATCCGCGATAATCGAAGGCAAGCACGCTTACCCCTGCATTGTGCAGGCTGGCCAGGTCATCCAGCGTGTCGCTGATGTTGCCATTCTGTCCATGCATATAAAGTACCGTGTAACGGGCAGACGGCGCGGCGATCCACCAGCCCTCGAGCTGCGGCGCACCGGTCTCAGTCGGAGCGAATCCCACGGAGTTGAATGCCAGGCCGATGCTCGCCGGAGTGCGCGTGACTGCCGATGCGGGATGGTAGAGCAACTGCCAACTGCCCTGCCAAAAGAGCAGGCAAAGAACGCACCAGGCGCAGAAAGCGGCGCCCGGAATGACAACCGCGATGGCGCCGAGAAGCCAGCGCCCGGAGACGGTAGGGGGCTGCGCGGTATGGCGGGAGTGCGGAGCGGTCTTCGGTTGGGGCTTCCTGCGGGTCATTTGTATTTGCGGCCTGCGTCTATGGTAATTGGATCGGCCGCGGCCGCGGTAAAGGGCCAAGGATGGCTGGCAAGGTGTATATTGCTCTCTGAGCGTAAACGTTAACGTAAATCAGGAGAAATCGGCCATGGCAGTCGAGATGTTCGAAATTACAAAGCCTGCTGAAAATGAAGTTCTGCTGGTGACGAGCGGGGATTTGCGGCAATCGGCGAACCAGATTTGCTGGCCGGCGCAGCGGGAGATGGAAGAGAAGCTGACAGCAGCGTTTGCGCAGAAGGGCTTCAGGCTAGTGCGCGCGCACGCCTATAACGAGAAGCTGAAACATGGATTCATTTCCTCGCAACGCCAGGGAATGGATGTCTTCATGAAGATTCATCCCGAGGCGAAGCTCGTGTTTGCGACGGCGGCCTGGCAATACAGCCATCACGTGCTTCCTGGGCTGCGCAGCCACAAAGGACCGATCCTGACAGTGGCGAACTGGTCGGGACAATGGCCGGGGCTCGTCGGATTGCTGAATCTGAACGGATCCCTGACCAAGGCGGGCCGGGCGTATTCGTCGATCTGGAGTTTGGATTTCAAAGACGAGTTTTTTCTAAAAGGGCTGGACGAATGGCTGCGCACGGGGAAGATCAGTCACGACTTGTCGCATGTGCACCATCTGGACATGACCAAGCTGCCCGCGCAAAGTGCAGCTCTGGGCGCTCAGCTTGCGGATGACCTGCGTTACAGCAAGGCCATCATGGGCATCTTCGATGAAGGCTGCATGGGCATGTACAACGCGATCATCGATGATGAATTGCTGAATCCGGCAGGAATTTACAAGGAGCGGTTGAGCCAGTCTGCGCTGGTAGCAAAGATGCGGACCGTGAAGGACGCCGAGGCACGCGAAGTTTATAACTGGCTCGTTGCGAAGGGCGTGAAGTTTGCATTCGGCAAGGATGCGGCGACCGAACTGACGCTCGAACAGGTGCTCGAGCAGTGCAAGATGTACATCGCCGCAGTGCGCATTGCGAATGAGTATGGCTGCGATGCGATTGGAATTCAATACCAGCAAGGATTGAAGGACATGGTGGCGGCGTCGGACCTGGCCGAGGGAATGCTGAACAATGCCGAGCGGCCTCCGGTGTTCGCCGAGGAAGGCCAAGAAGTGTTGTATGCGGGCGGGCCTCTGGTGCACTTCAACGAAGTGGATGAATGCGCGGGCGCCGATGCCATGATCACCAATCGCTGCTGGAAGGCGCTTGGCCTCGATCCTTCGACGACGCTGCACGATGTGCGGTGGGGCGAGTACTACAAGGGCCAGACGCCCGGCGGCGCTATCGATGCGTTTGTGTGGCTCCTGCAGATCTCCGGTGCAGCGCCGGCGAATCATTTTGTGGATGGGTATGCCGGAGCGACGAGCGAGCGGCAGCCGGCGATGTATTTTCCTCTGGGAGGTGGGTCGCTGAGAGGCGTCGGAAAGCCGGGCGAAATTGTCTGGAGCCGCGTGTTCGTCGAAGGCGGCGCGCTGCATGCAGATCTGGGGCGGGGGACGGTGGTGAGCCTGCCGGCGGCAGAAACCGAGCGCCGTTGGAAGGAGACCACGCCGCAATGGCCGATTGTGCACGCGGTGCTGCATGGAGTGGGGCAGAACCAGTTGATGGCGCGCCACAAGGCGAACCACGTCAATGTAGCCTATGCGCCCTCTGCAGACATGGCGGACAAGGCGCTCGCGACCAAGGCGGCAATGCTTTCCGCATTGGGGATCAAGGTGCATCTCTGCGGGGTGGAACTGAATTGAAATCTTAGTTCCCGTATCTCACTGCTTCCGCAAAGAGCACGAAGAGGACGCGCGCTAGATCGAGCTCAATTCAGCCCGCTGGAGCGCCCCATTCTTCAATCCGCAATGCAAGGATGAAAAATAGGACGCCTCGCTTCCCTACTCTCTGCCTTTCTCACTTGTGGCCAACGCTCCCGCCACGTGGAGCTCCGCCCCCAGAAGGATGAGGCGCCGGAGCGGAACCGCCTGAAGGCCGCGGCGCTGGAGCACCGCCGCCGTTATTCGCTGGCCGGCTATACGGCCCGCCGCCCGGACTGCCTCCAGAAGGGCGCGGGTTCGACCCGCTGGGATTGGCCCTGTACCACGGATGAATGGTCTGCTGCGGCACTTGGTTGCCCGTGCCGTCGCCAGTGCCATTGCCTCGCCTGTCGACTCCAGCCTCCGGATGGCTCAGATAGTAGTTGCGCGGAACCAGGCCCCCCATTGCCGGCTTACCCCCCGGACCCGTGCCCGGATTCGGTGTTCCATTATTCGCGCCCGGCGCTTCGGCGCTTGGTGTTGGAGGCGGAGCTGCTGGGATCGCCGTGTACCTCGGCGTAGCCGGAGCAACATAACTCTGCCGGATACCGGGGGAAACATGGACGTTCGAGGTCGGATCCGAACGGTAAACATAGTCGCCCGGCGTCGTCGTCCCGCGATAGCCCCCTGCTGGATGATAGACAAAACCCGAGTCCGAGGACCGGTAGGCCTGATGCGTTGGCATTGGGCGCATGGGCATCACGGTTTTACCGCCGATCTCGACCGGCGTGTTGATGTTTCGCGCGGGTACGCCTGTCGTTCTGCCGGCAAACCCGCCACGATTGACCGAGATCACCTTCGGAGGCGTTCTGCCCAACGATCCCGGCGCGCGCGGCACTGCAATGGAGCGATATCCAACTGGCGTGCGGCCGATATTCAGTCCGCGATAGCCGCCCCCCCTACCCCACCACGGATGGCAGCCGCCCATGCGAAAGTTCGCACCCATGCCCGGCGCCCAGCCCCATCCGAAACCGTCGTAATAGTTCCACATTCCGCACTGGTAGGGCATGTACCCCCATGGATAGCCCGACACAAAGATATAACCGTAGCCCGGCGTCCACATCCAGTTCCCGTTTCCATAAGGATCCCACCCGGCGTCTGAAGCCTCATACGGCGACCAGATATACCCTTGCCCCGGTACGTTGTACCAACTCCCATTGGCATCCAGATCGTTCCACGCCGGATTTGGCGTGTCGTTGTTCACAAAGTTGTTGGCGGCTCCGGTCTGGTCCGCCGCTTCGGCGTTCAACGCCTGGTCCCGGTCAGTGTTCCACGCATCCCAGGAATCCGGCTCGATGGTCTCGGCCAGGTTGTATTGACTGGGGTCGTTGGCATTCAGCGCTAGGCTCTCTCCGCCGTGCAGGTCAACAGCCATCGAGTTTCCCCGCTCCACGTGCGCATTGCCTGAAAAGACGGCAACCTCGCCCGGAGGATTATCCATTCTGATCCGCATCACCGTGAACCCGGTAGCCGTAGCCACGCTGTCTCCAAACGTCACGCGCATCTGGCCGCCCTGCCCACCGCCCTGCAGTTCGAAGTAGCCCAGGCCGCCCTCAAGCACAAGCGCCGCTCCGCTCTGTCCGCCTACTGAAGTCAGCGTCAGCGCACTGTCGGGCGAGAGCCGCGCAACGCTGCCATCGTCAAACTGAATCTCCGCTTTGCCGTCGTCTCCGGTTTCCACGCGCGTACCCGCGAACAGAGGCGCATTCATCACCGCCGGATCGGCAATAACCTGCCCGCCCTGCGACAGCCGCACCTGACCTTCCACGCTGCTGAGCCGCGCCGCGCCCGCGGTGCCCTGCCCCGCATCGTCGGCCAGCGCAACCGCGCCCATTCCAGCGACAATCAGGCCGAACACCACAAATCCCAGACCAAAACCGTGCCCCTTGCCACTCCGCATCTGTCTCATGGCTCCTGCCTCCGATCCCGCTCCCAGCCAATCCTGCCACCGGACCCCAACCACTCTATAGGACACCTGAATCCACTCAAAAGTCGCTCTAAGATAGCTCAAACCCAGGATTTATCTTTCCCCAGTCGCCAGCATGAGCCGCGCCCGCTTGCGCACCCGATCCAACACCCCCGGATCTTCCTCCAGCTTTACCAGTATCTGCTTGATCGCAACGATTTGCTGGATCCGTCCATCCTTCGCGGCTTCCTGCAGGTATTCCATCTCCTTGTCCAGACCCAGCGGATCATGCTGCCACAGACTCTCAAGGCGCGCCCCCGCCAGCAGCGTCTCAGCCACGCCCGAAAGTTGGTCGCCGAGCGCCTGAATCTCCTTATCCTTGGAGTAGTTGAAAGTGCAGCTGCCGTGGCCTTCCGGACCCGCGTAACTGAGCTTTTTCCACCCCTGAAAGGCAACTTTCATGTGGCTCTCGCACTGCTCGTTAAACCAACCATGCTGTTTGGCTATTTGAAAGACGTGATCCGCAAACCCCGCGCTCAACTGCACATCGCGATCTACGTTGGGTACATCCATCTGTTCCGCATCCGTCGCCGGCGGAGTACCGCGCTCCGAGCGGAAATGGCCGCTCCCATCCCGGTGCAGAGTCAGTATCCAGTGGGAGGGCGTGGCTTTTGGATTCGAGAAGTCGGTCACAATCACCGCCCTCGATGCGGCTCCGCCCTGTCCGCGGACGCCTGGTGCGCCGACGGCTGCCAAAAGCACCATTCCGACCGCATAAATTGCACTCCCCAACCTGCCCTTCGCCAACTTTGACCTCATCGCGCTACTCCCTGCGGCGGTCCCTGCAATGCCAGCGTCTCCGCCGTGTGAATGTGGCAAATCGCGATCGCCAGCGCATCGGCCGCATCTGCCGGCTCCGGCACCTCGGCAAGGTCAAGCAGCCGCGCCACCATGAATTGCACCTGCTCCTTCTTGGCCAGCCCGTAGCCCACCACGCTCGACTTGATCTTGAGCGGCGCATACTCGGCCACCGCCAACTTCTGGCAGGCTGCCGCCAGCAGAGCCACTCCCCGCACCTGTCCCAGCTTCAAGGCCGATTTTGCGTTCACTGAGTAAAAAACCTCCTCGATGGCGACCGCATCCGGCTGCCAGCGCTCCAGTTCCGCGCTCAGTTCCCGAAACACCTGTTCCAGACGCTCGGATGTAGTTTTTGTCTTCTTGAGGCGGATCGCACCCATCGCCTTGCAAACCAGTCTGGGTTGCCGCGCTCCCGAGTCTGACTCGACTACGCCAAACCCCGTTATCTCGGTACCGCAATCGATTCCAAACACCCGCATCGGGTCCAAGTGTATCGCAGCCGCGCCTCAGTTGCTGTCGGCAAGTCGGGTTTCCCCGGAACGGCATCCCGCCAGCTTTTCAATCTCCGCGGCAGACAGGAATCGTCCCAGCCCTCTCTCGCCCTCGCGTCTTGCTAAATGGGACTCCGCCCCTGTTTTGCTGCTGTTTCTGGTTCATTCACTAAAGTTTCATATGAAATGACCCGAAAGACACATTCTGGAGATCCATTTCGTGCGTTTAATCGTATAGGTAAATGAGAGTGTAATGGCGCTAATCTCCCCCACCTCGATCAAGCGCGACGCGGCCGTCTGGCTGCGCCAGGGAGTCTCGCCCCGCCGCCTGGCCCTCACGCTGGCCCTTGGGTTCGCCATCGGATGCATTCCTGTCCTCGGCATCCCCACCGTCCTCTGCGCCGCGCTCGCCATGTCGCTTCGGCTGAACATGCCCGCCATTCAGGCCGCAAACTACCTCGCCATGCCCCTGCAACTGTTTCTGATCGTTCCCTTTGTGCGCTTGGGCGGATGGCTGCTTGCCTCCGGGCCGCAGCAGAATCTGACTGCCGGCCCACTCCTGCGCATTTCGTCCTCCAACATTGCCGCTCAGCTAGGCAGCATCACCGGCCACGCACTGCTGGCCTGGTTGCTGGTAGCCGGCCCCGCCGTGGCTCTCTTGACCCCTACGCTGACCGGCATGTTGCGCAGAATTCCCGCCCTCGCCGAAGTCGAAAACGGCGACTGACCTCATTCCGCTGCCCTTACTAAAAGACAGTCAGCCCGGTTCGAGCAGGAACGGACGGAAAAACCCCAAGCCTGGTCGAAGCAGAAAAAGTTCAGTCAGCCAAAGCCACTGCCATCAGGCTTTGACCGATCGGTGGCGGGCAGACGTGCGACTCAAACCCATGAACGACCGGGAAAATCACCCGGTCGAACACCCGCACCGAACCCACGTCAAACGACCGCTTCTTCAATAGGCAGAAACTCACCCACCAGGCAAAGTAGCCAACCATGTTGAAATAGCGAAAGCTGACCAGGCGAAATCCAGCGTCTTCCAGCTTCTTTCGCAACTCAGGCCGGGTATAACGCCGAAAATGTCCAAAATCTCTGTCGATGGGCGCATAGATCTCAGGCCGCGCGGGAACAAAAAGACAAAGAGCGCCGCCCGCCGGCTTCAGCAGGCGATGGTAAATGGCCAGCTCTTCCGCGTCCCTTTCAATATGTTCCAGAACATTCACGCTCAAGATCGCATTCCAGTTTGTCGCTGCTTGCAGATCCCCCGCCGTCCCCTGGTGCAATTCAAGGCTGGGAAACTCCGCGTGCAGCCGTGCGCAAAACTCCGCGTCCGGCTCAATCGAAACCAGCTTCTCGATCTCCTTCAACTTCAGAAGCTCCGAAGTCATCTGGCCTACGCCCGCGCCCACTTCCAGCACGCTGCCATGCAAATACTCGCGGAAATCCCGAACCAGCGCATCGCGGTAATTCACCGCTTCACGCAGTGCGGCGAATTCAAAATCGGCTGTCTGCGCTATTTCATTCGCCATCGTTTATCGCTTCCAGAAGTTATATTTCCAAATGCACCAGATCGCCCGAACTCCGTCGCGCCAGCCGATCTTCTTCCCCTCGGCGTAGGTGCGGCCGCTGTATGAGATACCGATCTCGTAGATCCGCACCCTCGCCTTCGCAACTTTGGCCGTGATCTCCGGCTCAAACCCAAAGCGATTCTCTTCGATCCTGATCTGCTGGATCACCTCGCGCCGGAATGCCTTGTAGCACGTCTCCATGTCCGAGAGGTTCAAGTCCGTCGCCATGTTCGAGCACATCGTCAGAAACCGGTTCCCCACCGAATGCCAGAAGTAGAGAACCCGCCATGCTCCATCGCCGCCGCGGAATCGAGAGCCGTAAACGACGTCCGCCTTCTCCAGCAGAATGGGTTCAATCACGCGCAGATACTCTCCGGGATCGTATTCCAAATCGGCATCCTGAATGATGACGATCTTCGCCGTCGCGTGGGCAATGCCGGTGCGCAACGCCGCCCCTTTGCCCTGGTTCACCTCGTGCCGCACAAGCTTGATCCGCTTTTCAATTTCCTCAAGTGGATGAAGTTGGTCCCAGGTACCGTCGTTCGAGCAGTCATCCACAATCACCAGTTGCTCGACGACCGGCTGCGCCAATACCTGTTTGACGACCTCGCTCACGGTAGCCGCTTCGTTATAAACCGGCATCACCACGGTGAGGCACGGAGCTATGTTGTCCGACGTCATCCCGCACATCATACCAGTTCCCGATTCCCTGAAACCTTGAGAAATCTGAGGTCAGCCGCGCCTACCTTCGCGCTCTCGCGAACAAGAACTTCGGGTCTCTTTGCGATCTGTCGGATTACCGCGTGCATTCGATCTGCTCCTGCTTATCCTTGCCGTCCGCATCAAACGTGTGCAGCTCGATCCAGGTAGGCTTGGATTGCACCCCCGGCTCGCCGTCATGGACGGTCAACGTAGCGCAGGGCGCAATCGGGACTTTGCCCTTTGCATTGATCGTTTGGTTCTCCACGTCCCAGTGATCAAAGCGAATGGGCGCGCCTCTCATTCGTGCCAGCGCCCACAGCGGGTACTCCCATTGGTCCTCCGGCAACTTGAGCCCTACTGTGCGGCAGGAGTTCGCAGAGAGAATCTCGATCGCTCTCCTGTAACACGAAAGCTCATCGGGACGTCCAACAAAGAATTGCTCCTCCCTTGACCTGAAGAAAACACTCTCTGCGCCCATCTTTTTATAGTCACGAGCGGACGGCTGTCGTTGTGCAGCAAAGGCGCCATCGATGCGAGAGCGAGAACAACAACGATCGATCCTGAGATAAAGCGGAAACGGCGAAGACCCTCTCCGAGAAATACTGCGACCGGCAGACTAGAAAGCACAAGAAAGGGCATATGAATCCTGGAAATCCAAGGCTGCCAGGATATGCGCCATGCCAGCAGCAGGAACCCCACCCAAAGGCAAAGCGCAAATGCGAGCGCTTCAGGATGCCGGCGACGAAGAGGGACCAACAGAAACGCAGTCGCGGCGATCAGCAGCGCAACTTGCAACGGATTTGCGGCATCGTTATCTAAGTTCGTCATGACTCCGACGGTGAACCGCGTAAGCTCTAAAAGTATTGCGAGGATCGTCCGGGTCGATCCCAAGTATCCTGCAAATCCCTCGAATCGTCCGCTCTTCCACACTGCTTACGCTCTGAAACGGTGTTTCCATCTCGCTGGCCAAAGATCTCATCAGGTTGGCCGCAAACGGCCCCGGGGCGAGTGTCTGGGATTCGACCCACTTCACATCGACTGCATAGCCGAGCGGGTTTTGAAAGATCTGATAGTTGCGCACCCAATGGGGGAGACTGAATGCGAAAGCGATGCATCCAACCGCAACAAGCTTCACCCCCGTCTTCAACCATCCGCGCTTAGTGAAACCCTCGCGGAAGAAGAGCAGCACCATGAATGGAAGAATCAGAAATCCCGCGGGCGATTTCGAAAGCAGCGCTAATCCGAAACTGATCCCAGTCCAGACGGTTTCCCCACGCAAGAGGAAATAGAGAGTCAAGACAGTGAAGAATGCGCAAACCAGATCGTTTTGCGTCGAGGTTGCTTCCAGGATAGCGATAGGCGTAGTGACCACCAGGAATGCAACCAGCAATTGTGTTAGCCGGCTCCCGCCCAGGCGCTGGGCAATCAACGACATTGCAAGCGCGCATCCGCCGAAGCTGAACCACTGCACCAGATTCGCCAGCCGGTCCGAACCGCCGCCAAGAACGAAGAACTGAAGAACGATGTACTCGGCAAGTGGACTGCTGTAAAGCTGCCGCGGGATATTGGTCGGGTAAAAGGCGACGGAATTGTTTGCCCACCAGTGCACTACGCGGCCCATGTGGTAGGTCATCGAATCCCAGTTCATTCGGGGGCGCGACGAACGCGATTAAAGCCGTCGTTGCCAGGCAGAAGAGGACCCAAATCAAGAGCGCCTTTTCTTCGCGAGGCAGTTCCCTCAGCCAGGGCCGGAAGTTTTTCGGAAGGATGAGCCTAACCTTCGATCTCAGGGAGACAAGAAGCACGACGCATAGAGCTCCCCAGCAAATCGACAAGGATATCTCGTTGACCAGCGATCGCAGGGAGAGTGTTTCCGTAAAAACAAACACCAGTGTTCCCCACACGACCGCGGCACGAGCAAATGCATCACGCCAGCCGTTGCTTGCCAGGGGCTGCAACTCTTCCGAGCGCCCCGCGAAGAAGAGCAGAAGCCCCACGAATGCAATGAGCGGAAGAATAGGCAAGAAGTACTCAAAAATCGTTCCCAATTCAACGCTCCCTCATTCAAAATTTCGGGGTGCTGCAACACGCCGAAACCCGCTCCACTCACTTCCCCGCATATGGATCGTTTACAGGGATTGCGCTGTCCAGCCAGGCCGAGTAGATCATGTCGCGCAACATGCTGGCGCCCGCGGCCAGCCGTTCGGCAGTAAACTCGCGCGATTCCGCCGTCCCGGCCCCATTAAATCCGCCCGCCTTCTCCAGTTGGTACACTTGCTCGACGTGGGTGGCCGACTGCCGAAGGTAGGCCACGTAACTGTCGAACATGTCTCCATCAATCGCCCGGGCGGGCGTCATCTTTGCCTCAACTTCCGGCGCATGAATGTTGGCACCGACAAATGGCCCTTCAAACTGCCAGTGAATCTTGTGGCCGGTGGTATAGCCGTTGGGATTCGGCCCAACCCAGCCGTTGTACTGGACAGTCGTGTGCAGCGGCTGCGAGCCGTCACCCACGTAATGCCCCAGCCAGCCGGCATAAAACAGAATCGCGTCTTCCACCGGCTTCGTGTCCTCGTGGCTGGCTTCCATGGCGCGGTACTGCCGCATGGCAGCCTTCAGCCGCTCCCACACTTCGGTCGTCTCCCAGGGTTGCAGGCCAATTTTCTCCGGCCGCTCGCCCGCCGCATAGACCTTGGCCTCAAAGTCGAACCGTTTGTGAGGCAGGGGCCCAAGCGCATCGGCGAGTTCCAGATCGATGAAGTGTTCCGGAGCCTGTGCAGCCTCCAACTCCGGCTCGGCAGGCGAGCGCCACCGATCCGGTTCCGGCCCCAGGTACTCAAGCTCATTCAGCGCCGCCTCGGAGCGCAGAAACCCCGGCACATCGGCCGGCAGCGTTCTGGCCGCCAGCCGGTTTATCATGCGATGCCCCTCGTTGCCCCAGGCATGTGCTGGTGGAGCCAGAATAGCGAGGCAAAGAAGGATAGCCAATGCAAAAGGAAGTGAAAATGTGCGTAAGAAAACATCTTCGCGAAACATGGGAAAAGTATACGGCGAGCAAGCTGGCCTGCACGGGCAAAAGACCTGTTGCCGTCAGGTAGGACCTTGCCGGGGCCGCTTCAACCGCACCAGCCATGCGCCCAACCCACGAACTTTCCACCCCAGGCCGTAATCCGGACGCTTCATGCACATGCCCCAGGCATCGATTTACCTAGAGGAAGTGCAATGAATTGCATATACTTCTATCAAACTGTGCTTTGGGCGGAGGCCTGTCCCTTTTTGGGAGCGGGAGCACTGTTTTGAGCACTTTGGGGGAACCATATGGGGGACCCATCAGAAGCGATTGCGGCAGCCGCTAACGCGCAACCTGCGCGCGCCATCCCCAGTGGTGTATTCATCCTCTGGCCCGTCATGGCTGTGCTGGCTCTCATTTTGGCCATCGGCGCGGTTGCCATGCGCCTCATGGCAGGGTCTCGTTTCGATTGGCTGTTGATGCTCGCCGCCGTATTGGCCGCCGTTCTCCTTGTCCTCCGCATCCCCGCCCGGAGTTCCAAAGTTCTGCAATCGGAGCCCGAGGCCGCTCCCGCAACCGGACCGATGCAAGAGATCCTCGACTCTGCCGGCCCAGCGGTTGTCTCCATTGGCCTCAATCGCCGCCTGACCTATGTAAACCCCGCTGCCGAACTGATGCTCGGCTACGATGCCGCCGAACTGATGAGCCAATTCAGCTCCACGGATCTCCTGGCTCCCGGCGAAGGGTTGCGCCTGGTTGCCGAGATGCAGAAACTCTGCGGCATTCAGCGGCCGCCGGAGCCCACTCTGGAAGGCCGCATGGCTGCCTATGTCGATTGCGTGCGCACTCTGCCGCCCAGCATGGTGCCCAGCTTCAATGCCAGGTTGCGGCGCAAAGACGGTGCCGTTGTCCCGGTTACCCTCCACATCTCCGCGCTCCGCGAAGGCTCGGGCGCTATCTCCGGGCTGGTTGCCGTGGCCGTCGACCAGACCGCAACCCAGCACAAGGAGCACGACCTCCGCGAGTCGCAGGAGCGCTATCTCGACCTGTTCGAGAACTCCAGCGAAATGATTGCCACGCTCAGCCCCGCGGGCCGCTTCCTTTATGCCAATCCCGCATGGCAGCGCTGCTTCGGCCTTGATCAACCCGCCCTGCTGGCCCTCGACACCTTCGAAGATCTCTTTGGCGCGAGCATCCGCGCGGATGTGGCCGCTCTCTTTCGCCGCTCACTCGACGGGGAACCTGTGGAACGCGCCCCGTTGCGCTACCATGCTCCCGACGGCCGCAGGTTCGAGTTTGAGTTAAGCCTGAGCCAACGGCAAAAAGCCGGCAACCCCCTCGCCGTTCGCTGCCTTTTGCGCGACGTCACCCATCAGAAGCAGCGCGAACAGCGCCTGGCGCTGCAACTGGTCGTCAGTCAGATCGTAGGCGAAAGCTCTTCTTCTGAAGTTGCCTCGATGAGAATCCTTGAGGCTCTTTGCGTCTCCCAGGGTTGGGATCTGGCCATCAAATGGGAGGTCAAGGCAAAACAGAACCAACTTGAGTTCTCGACCGCCTGGGGAGCGCCGGGGCGTCAGGCCGAAACCCTCATTCAAGAGAGCATGGGCCTCACCCTGCCAAGCGGTGCGGAGTTGCCAGGCCGCACATGGAAAGAGGGCCGCGCCGTCTGGATCACCGACCTCAGTTCCCTTCCTGCCGCGCCCCGCATCCAGTCCGCCCTGCGTAACGAGATGATCTCCGGATGGGCTGTGCCTGTGCGCGCTGGCAACACCGTCCTGGCAGTCCTCGAGTTTTACAGTCCGTTCCGGCTCCGCGAGGACGACGACGCTATGGCCGCCATTGAGACGGTGGCTGCCTCGCTCGGCCAGATGCTCGCCCGCTCCCAGGAACGTGGCCGCGCCGAAGAGCTCTACCGCCAGCAGGAGATTCTCCTTGACTCGGTTGCCGACGGCATTTGCGGCGTGGACCGCCATGGCAAAGTGACCTTTGCCAATCCCGCCGCCGCCCGCCTGCTCGGCGCACCCGCCGCTTCGCTTACCGGCAAGCCCATTCACGACTTGCTCCACGGCGCCGCGCCTGCCACCATGCGCTGCGCCGAGGATTGCGCCCTGCGCCGTGCAGCCAGCCGGCAGGCCGCCGCCTCAGGAGAGGACAACCTCTTCCGCCTGGACGGCGGCTCCTTCGCCGCCGAATACTCCCTTACGCCCATCCTCGACCAGGGCCACTTTTCCGGTTCCGTCCTCAGCTTCAGAGACATCAGCCAGCGCAATGCTCTCGACCGCCTCAAGGATGAATTCATCTCCACCGTCAGCCACGAGCTGCGCACCCCGCTCACCTCCATCCGCGGAGCGCTCGGGTTGCTCTCCTCCGGCATCCTCGGCGAGGTCAACGAAAAGGCCGCAAACCTGCTCCGTATTGCCCTCACCAACTCCGATCGCCTCGTCCGCCTCATCAACGACATCCTCGACCTCGAGCGCATCCAGAGCGGCCGCGAGCCTCTCGCCTTCCGTCCGGTTCAGCTATCCGGCGTCGTCGAACAGGCCATTGGAGACATGCAGCCCGTCGCCGATGCTGCCGGCGTCCAGTTGCTCCACGACACCAGCAAAGCGGAGATCGACGCCGATCCCGATCGTCTTCTTCAGGTCCTCACCAACCTGCTCTCAAATGCCGTCAAGTTTTCGCCGCCCAACTCGACCGTGTCCATCATGCTTCGCCCCGGCGTCAGCGGCGTCACACTCTCGGTCATCGATCACGGCAGAGGCATTCCCGCCGACAAACTTGAAGCGGTCTTTGGCCGGTTCCAGCAGGTCGACGCCTCCGACTCGCGCCAAAAAGGCGGCAGCGGACTCGGTCTCGCCATCTGCCGCACCATCGTTCTCCAGCACTCGGGCCGCATCTGGGCAGAGCGCAATCCAATTCGCGGCACAACCTTCCGCGTCTTCCTTCCCTACCACCCCGTTCCCCTGGAGTCGCCCGCGGCCGAGCCCGATAACGAGTCCGGCAGTGGCACCGTTGTGCTGGCAGGCGCCAGCGCAGATGCCCGCCTGCGCATTGCCGGCCCCCTCACCCGCCACGGCTATCGCGTAATCGAAACAGTCAACGCGGAGCAAACTCTGGCCGCAGCCCACAACGGCGTAGAGGCAATCCTGCTCGATACGTCGCTCGACGGCATGAATGGCTGGGAAATTCTTCCTTTGCTGCGGCGTTTGGATCCCGAGGCTCGCACCCCGGTTGTGCTGTTAAGCGTCGGCGGGACAAACTCCCCGACGAACCTCCTGTCCCCCAAACCGCCTGGAGTCGCAGGCTGGGTCGCTCGGCCTCTCAATGAAGATGCGCTGCTCGGCGAACTCGCGCGCGTACTCTGCGGTCCCGGCGAAAAAGCCCGCATCCTCATCGTCGAGGACGATCGCGACCTCGCCTCGGTGATTGCAAGCGTCTTCACTCGCGAGAGCATTGAGGTGGAGTTGGCCCACTCCCTAAAGAGGGCGCTTGAATTGTGTTACTCATTCAAACCCCATCTGCTTGTCCTCGATATCGGCCTCCCCGACGGCGACGGCTTCAACGTAGTCGATTGGCTGCGACAACATGAGTCTCTCGCCCGCATGCCCCTGGTGGTTTACTCGGGCCGCGATCTCTCGCCGGCAGAGCGCCGTCTGCTCACTCTTGGACCAACGCATTTTCTTGCCAAGGCAAAGGTCGAGCCGCAGCAGCTCGAATCCCTGGTCTTGACGATGCTTCGCAGTTCGCGTCTGATGGATGTAGCGCCCAAAGAGGCGCCCGTTCCAAACTCATAGCCGGACTTGAGTTTTTGCCGCCTGGTTAGCAAGCTCGATCGAACACCGGAGGCTCTCCCCCATGTCTCACAAGGTTCTAATCATCGACGACGAAGACGACATCCGCGAAGTGGCTGCGCTCAGCCTTGAAAGCGTGGCTGGATGGGAAGTAGTCACCGCCAACTCCGGCGCCCAGGGTCTGGCCCGCGCAGTCGAACATCAGCCCGACGCCATCCTGCTCGACGTTATGATGCCAGGCATGGACGGGCCCACCACCTTCCGCGAGCTGCGCAAGAATCCCGCGACCGCAAAGATTCCGGTCCTGCTGCTCACTGCCAAAGTGCAAAGCTCTGATCAGCGCCGCTTCGCCGACCTTGGCGTTGAATCCGTGCTCTTCAAGCCATTCGACCCCATGACGCTCGCCGACCAGATCGCCGGCGTGCTGGGATGGAACTGAGCGAATTCGTCTTTGGAACTGGCCGAGCGATTCAAGATGGAACCTTCCGCACAACCCGATCGCACCCTGGCTTCAAGTGCCGCAGCAACCCCTGGCCTCGGCACTGCGCTTGACCTGCTTTGGGCGCGCTTCCTGCCGGAGATCCGCACGCGCGTGGATTTGCTTCAAGCCGCCGCCTCCGCCTGCGCCGCCAACCAGCTTTCTGCCGCGGAGCGTGACGCCACCCATGCCGCCGCTCACAAGCTTGCCGGTACCCTCGGCACTTTCAGTCTCACGCGCGGAACCGACCTCGCCCGCGAGTTCGAGCTTGCCATCTCCAACCCGGACTCGCCTGACCCCGCCCTCGCCGAAAGGCTTGCCGTCATCGCTGCCGAACTCCGCACCATCGTCGACAGCCGCGGGTAAGAAGTCCATCGCCCCGCAAAAAAACGGCAAAAGGGGGACTCGAAATCTCCCCCTTTTGCCATTCATGTCTATCGACTCTCTCGCTTTATTGCTTTATTACTGAACCACGATCGTTAATTGCGCTGTCGTTCGTCCGTACTGATTGGTTGCGTTCAATGTGTAAGTCGCGGTCGCAGTCGGCGAGATTGTTACCGTCCCGCCGCTGATACCACCAAGTTTGTCGATAAAGTCATACGAGTCATTGGTCGTCGTCCAAGTCAAAGTGACAGGCGTTCCTGAGGCAACGGTGGAAGCCGACGCGGTGAAGCTGTTGATGGTTGGCGCCGCGCCGGTGGGCGCAGTGTTCGCATCCCATCCCGGATAAGCCGGCGTCATTTGAACAACTTCAAAATCGGACCCCGGAATATTCTTCAGATTCGACAGGTCGTTATCGTTCCAACGCGCATCCGGAGTTCCCTGAAAGTAAAGGTTGCTCCCATTGTCCGCCAGGATCATCCCATACTGCTTCATTGCCGTCAGAATCACCTGGTTTGTCGCCGAGTAGCTGGATATATCGAAGCTTGCCTTGAGACGAATCCGCATCCCTTCCACGTTCATTGAAGAAGACGAACTGCCCGCTGCATGGCTGGCCGGCTCCACAAAGTAACCGCCGGCCGCGTCATTCTTCGTGTTCGACAACGTAAAGCGGATCGCATGATTGATTTGACCGGATGCGACTTCGTCGTAGCGCACCAGCCCAGCGAAAACTGACAGCCCGGCGGCATCCGCCGAGGTCCAACCCCAGGGGCGTTGCTCAAAGTTCTTCAGATCCCAGATCGTCTCGGAATCCGCCGACCAGGCCCCGCTGCAATAAGTCGAGTTGAAGGTCTCGTAGAGCATGCAGCGGTTGCGGTCCAGCACCAGGACGTGCTGATCGTCAATGTAGTTGTTGGGTCCGCCGACGCAGGTTCCAGGGTAGCCTTCGATGGGCGCAGTCGCCGGGAATGGAGCATAGGCAACGTCGCTTTCGTCCGCATAGGCAACCACATTGATCGGAACCAGCGGTTGAGTGCTTGAATCAACCACCGTGTACGGAATGCCGTAGTTTCCTCCCGTCACCGACGAGAAGTCCGGATGCAGATTCGACCCTGAAAAACCGGCGATAATGGCCGCGCTGTTCGGATCAACCGGGGCCGAAGCTATATTCGTGTTCCAGGCCGCAGTCGATGGGAATGGAACAAATCCATTTAGACTGGCCATATCGCCCAGGCTCATGCCACTGCACGTCGGCCCTCCCGTTGCCACGGTCACAGTAATCGGCACTGAGAAGAACTTGGTCGAGTCCTGGGTTGAGGTCGCCGTAATGGTCGCTGTCTCCGCGCCTGTATTGGGCGGCGTAAAGACCACCCCGGTTCCCGAAGCCACCGATGTTGCAGCGCTCAGCGTCCCAGCCGTCGTCGGGCTCACCGAGACATTCACGGTATTTGCAAATGCGCCTGTGCCCGTAACAGTTGGTGTGCAGGTCGTGGTTTGAACGTCCGTGATCGTGGTCTGCGTGCAGACAAGAGTGACGGCTGTAATGGTGGATGTGGCCGCAGAAATCGTGATGTTCGCCGAGCCCGATACATTTGTGTAGCCGGCCTGGGCAGAATTGGCCGTGCATGAACCCGTCCCGGTACCGGATGGAGTAAACACGCCTCCGGACGTGATCGTACCGCCCGTAGCCGTCCACGTGACCGCCGTGGTGTATGCGCCAGTCCCTGTTACGGTGGCCGCGCACGTTGCCGTTTGCGACGTCGAAATGGACGAGGGCGTTGCAACAACACTCACGCCGGTAACGGTCACCGCGGGAGGCGTCGCCGTGATCGTAATATTCGCCGAGCCGGATACATTCGTGTAGCCCGTCTGCACTGAGTGGGCAATGCAGCTTCCCGTGCCTACCCCGGATGGCGTAAACACTCCGCCGCTCGTGATCGTGCCTCCGGTGGCTGTCCATGTCACAACGGTGCTGAATGCGCCGGTGCCCGTCACAGTGGCGACGCAGGTCGCCGTTTGAGATGCCCCAATGGCCGAGGGCGTCGCAACAACACTCACCCCGGTCACCGTGGGCTGCACCACAGAGGTACTAATCCCAACCGCCGCTGTTCCAGACTTCGTCGAGTCCTGCGTTGACGTCGCTTTGATGGTGTCCGAGCCGGAAGCCGGAGCGGTCGAAGGCGCAGTATAAAGACCCGAGCTTGTGATCGTGCCGTAAACTGCGGACCAGGTGACCGCGGAACTATAGCTGCCGCTTCCTGTCACCGTAACCGAACACTGGCTTGTCTGTCCCGCCTGCACACTGGTCGGAACACACGAAACACTGACTGAGGTAATGGACGAGGATTGCGTTGTCGAAGTGAAGGTGCCGCCGGTGCATCCGGCCAGGCACAACGCGCCTAAAATTAGAAGGCTAAGTGCTGCTTTGCGTCCCATAATCAATTTGCCCTTTCGCAAACCAAAGTGTCCGCTGAAGTCCGGCTGACAGTTTCTTGCCATCAACCTTCGCTCCCATGCGGGTCCGGCCGTTCCAAGGCATCGTGGGTACTTTAAAAGAATGAAGTCGCCAAAATAGCAGGTGCGCGCAGCACCACCGATTCTTCCGGAATTATAGCTACCTTCGATCTTGCTTCCGGAGCAGGTATCGGCGATTTCAAGGCGGGGGAATTACCTAAGTAACGGCAAGGTTCAATGGAAGTGGTCCGGCAGTGAACCACATTATTTATGCCTTAGACGCGCCTGATGGAAAAGGTCACGCTTCGACTGGTCGAAATACCTGTTCGCATTTGCCCGTGAATTCTTGCTCCGCGGTGAATGCTCTGTCTATATAGATAACATGCCGGAGACCCTTGCTTACCGTAAGTCTGAAATGACCCAGGTTCGCAACGATCTCCGGCATGGATAAGCCAGATTCAGTAAATCAAGCAAAACGCTTGCAACTGCCGCGAATTAGAACTGGTACTTCGCCGCGAGTTGCAATTGACGCATGGAGCCCGCGCCGCTGATGCGCCCGAATGTGGCGGAACTGGTCGTCAAAGTCGGATTGTTCCAGTTCGCGTGGTTAAGTGAGTTAAATGCCTCGAAGCGAATCGACAACTGGTGCTTTTCGTTGTAGGGCATAAAGAATACCTTGTGCAGCGAGGCATCCAGGTTGGTAAATCCAGGGCCTGTGAAGCTACCGCGCTGCAGGGTTCCGAAGAAACCTGGAGTCGCGTTTTGGTAGGCAGCTTTATTGACCCAGTCGTTCGTCGTTCTCGCGCTTCCCTTGAGATAAGGGCTGATCCCGGTCGGATTGGGCCGATCGAAGTTGCCGAATGGAGACGCGATGCCGGCATTGTCGAAACCAAGCAATGGGGTCCCAACCTGGCCGGTCTGGTGGGTAAAGATACCGCCCACCTGCCAGCCGCCAATCGCTGCAACCACGGCTTTGTTGGTAACAGGCAGCAACTTACCGGGGCCGATGGGAAGTTCGTAAAGGACCGAGCCAACGATTCGATTGTGAACATCGAATGCGGAACGACCGTATTCGCATGCGACGCACTCGCTGTCTTGGGGATACAAGTTGTCATTCCCCTGGTTACGGACTCCGCTCGTGTCGTCAAGGGATTTTCCCAAGGTGTACGAAGCGATTACGTTGAGGCCGTTGTTGAAGCGCCGGGTTGCCTTCACGCTGAACGCGTTGTAATTGCCCGTGCCGTAGTCATGCACATATTGGACTCCGCCCATGTTCGCGAAAGGGGTACGGCCCGCTGTGGTCGTTGGAGAGCCGGCAGGAAGGTAACCCGATGGAGTCGCTTGATTTGCATTTCTAAAACCATAAAGGTGACGGTGCAGTGCCCCCTGGTATCCAAATTCGAATGACCAGTCCTGTCCAACCTGCTGCTGAACATTGAGGAGAAACTGCTCTGTGTAACTGGTCTTATGACTCACAGCGTTCGAGTACGCGGTACCCGGACCAAGATTGGCGACTGCACCGCTGCCGCCCGGAGCCGCGTTGTTCCAGGTCAGATTGGAATTGCCGTAGATCTTGGGGGTCGTGTCAATATTAGTCATCGACACGCGTCCGGCGATATTGCGCGCCATGTCGAAGTACGCGTTGCCGATATCCTGGTTGAAGAAAACACCATAGCCTGTGCGAATCACCAGCTTGGGGTTGGGTGAGTAAGAGATGCCCAGACGTGGTGCAAAATTTGTGTACTGGGTATCAAGGAGCGGACCGTTGGGCAAGGTCCCGTTGCTGCAAGCCGGCTGGGGCCCGAGGGGAGTTGTCCATTTGATCGCAAGGCCCTGGTATACATTTGCCTGCGTGCAGCTGCCCTGGCGGATGTATTGGGGCCACTGGCTCTGCGGGTACGTGGTGCTGATGTCGCCCCTCTTCGGCATGACCTGAACGTATGCTTCGAATTCGTTCCCGAACGTATCGTCCCACGGAGGAGTCAGTTCGTACCGCAGACCGGCTGAAACGGTCAGGTTCGGGAGGATCTTGTAGGTGTCGTCTATATAGCCCGCCTCGACATTGCGTACAAAATTCGCATCCGCCACGGCCACAGCAATTGATGAACTAGCGAGATCGCCAAGAAGGAAGTCCGCGAGCGCTTCGCCTGCCGAGAGTGTAGCGTTTCCAGGTGTTCCCGATTGGAGAGCGGTTGAAATAGGCTCGGAGCTGAATTGGCCGCGCGAGAACTGATTGCCGAGCTGGTTAAACGTCTGTCGGTTGTACTCAAAACCCAGCCGCAAAGAATGCTTGCCACGTACCCATGAAAGGTTGTCGACAATCTGCCAGGTGGGGTCGGTCACAACATAGGGTCCATCCCCGCCGACGTCTCCCCAGGTACTAAAGATGGGCTTCGTCGTACCCGTCGGGCCACTGGCGAAGGATGGGTTTGGAATGCCCCAGGTTGAGGGAAGACCGCCTTTTAGACCCGGGATCCCGATTTTGTCGACCACATCGTCTGTGTACGCCGACAGAAGGCCGAGTGAGTTGAAAAAGTGGCTATAGCCAAACCGTGCTTCGTTGACAATGTGAGGCGTAAAGGTCCATGTGTTCGAACCCATGTACTGGTAGTAGTTGGTAATGATCTTGCTGCCAGCTCCTAACAATCCCGTCGATATGATGTCTTCATTTCCTGAGCTATAGCGGAAGGCATACTGCGATCGTTCGGACTGATAGTAGTCTCCGCGGACCGTCAATCCCTGGCGGTCCTGTGGTGATGTAGTGGAGTAGTTGTAGTTGGCGATTACCGAGCCCGCCGAGTTGTAATACGGCAACGTGCTTGTTCCCAGGTATGTCAGCAACGCTGTGGACTGCGAAGTGACTCCTGTGGGAATTTTGTTGCCGGGGAACTGCGTTTTTCCGAAACCGTTGACGTCTCCGGTTGACGGATCGTAGATGGGGATCAGATTTCCGTTCTTATCGAGGTACTGAGAGAAATCGCCGGAGGCTTCGGCAGGAGTGGGCACGGTTGCAGAACCCAGACCAATCGTACGAATCTTCCTCCATTCGTCGTCGACCATGAAGAAGAATTTGTCTCTTCCGTTGTAAAGGTGCGGAATTCTGATGGCGCCGTCAAGCTCAAATCCGTAGTCGTTCCACTTGTAGGGCAATATGTTGGGTTTAGCGCCGTTGTACGACAGGTAATAGGGATTTGCGTCCGCCAGGTTGTTGCGGATGAAGTCGTACATCGATCCGTGATAGGTGTTGGTGCCGCTCTTGCTGACCACGTTGACCTGCGATGCCTCGTGACCGAACTCAGCCGAATAAACACCCGTCTGCACCTTGAACTCCTGGATGCCGTCAAGGGAGGGTAGGCCGACATAAGTATTGAAGTCGGGGTCGGTATTGACCACGCCGTCCAGCGTGTAGTAGTCGAACATAATGCGCTGTCCGCCGACCGAGATCGCCTGGCTGGCGCGGTCGCCGCCGAGACGGCTTCCCGCCTGGCCCGACGCCGATGACAGCGTGTTGACGTTGGACGAAAGAGCGACCAGTCCAAGATAGTTTCTGCCGTTGAGCGGCAGCTCGTTTACAGCCTTGTTCTCGACCACGGTACCAAGAGTGGCGTTTTCAGCCTGCAGTAGCTCGCCGGTCGCCTGAACTTCAACCGTATCCGTCACAGCTCCGACTTGCATGCTGAAATCCATACGAACCGACTGCTGGACCTGTACCTCTACATTGCTCGAGGAGGCCTTGAATCCCCCGTGGGAAACCGTAACGGAATAGGAGCCGACTGGAACTTCGGTAAAGGTGTAGTCTCCCGCACCGGTTGTTACCGTTGATCGTTCCGTCCCCGTGCCGAGGTTCTTGAGTACCACCGTCGCCTCGGGGATCACCGCAGCCGTTGCATCGGCAACGTGCCCTGAGATGGTGCCGGAAGTCTGCGCGGACAATTTCGCTGCCGACGACAGCGCAAGCATGAACGCTAAAGATGCAGCAGACCGCTAAAGCACTGCCCCTTCCGAACGATTTGATGAATCCTAGAAATCGCGAAACGCGCCGATTTCCTGCTGAATCACTGGCATGATTATTCAACATGGTTAACCTTTACCCTTCTGCTGCTTTAAGCAGCATTGATTTGACTTGAATCCGAAAACTGCCCACGCCCTGCAATCGGAGAACAAAATCGCGTGGGTTTCACTCAACTTCCAATGTTGGGGGCGCGATCTGCCGCCCCGTGAATCTTCCAGAACCGCCGTTGGCCCTGAGGTGCTTGATCGATTCCTTGATTCGTTTAACCTGACTTGGCCTTGCCACCCCTCCTAATTCGGGGCTAGAAACTTCGATCTTACGTTCACGCTCGCTTTTCAATCTCTGGATGGTGCGCTCGATGTGCTCCTCCATGAGGTTTTCAGCCAGCGGGACGTCCCGGTTGATGATCGCGTCCAGGATCTTCCGGTGGTAGTAGAGTCCGTCCCTGGGGCCCAGCGATTCCACGATGCCGTACATCGAGACCTTCCATATGTCCGCGATGATGGCATTCACCTTCATCACGACTGCAGTTTCCCGTCGCCTTTGCCACCAGGAAATGGAAGCTCAGGTCCGCATCGGCGAACGCGCGTGGATCGGCCTTGTTTTCCTCCATGATTCGGAGTGAACGCTCCAGTTCCTCTATCTCCGCGCTGCCGGCTCGCTCAACTGCAAGGGCCACATTTCCCTTCTCCGCGATCTTGCGGTATTCGAGTACCTGGAGAATGTCGAGCTTATCGAGGACAAGCGACGGAAGAAGCGTATTCAGGAAGGCCGTCCCCGTGTATTCGCGCACAAAGGTGCCCTCGCCGTGTCTTGACTCCAGCAGGCCCAGGGACGCAAGCATATGCAGGGCCTCCCGGATCGAAACCCGGCTTACACCAAGCGTCTCGGCAAGCGTTTTCTCCGAGGGAATCTTCGCCCCCGGCGGCCAGGTGTGATCCATGATCTGGTCACGGATCTGCGCAAAGACCTGATCCTTTACGCCGGTCTGCCGCACTCGGGCTAGTTGATTCTTCTTCATCAGAGTCGTAGGACATCCTACCTATATGAATGAAAAACTGTCAATTACATTCTTTGCTCTTTTTTTATGGGCTTTTCTAAGGAAGAGTTGGTCCTAGTTCGAGGGCTTCTCTTCCTTCAGAATCTCTTCGATTTGAGCCTTCGGAACCGTCAGATGGTCCTCATTTTCCTTGAGCCACCCCCGGTAATCCGCTTCGATCTCCGGTGACCACCGGGCATCGATCTGGCCTGCCGTGTACTTCTTCTCTCTCAGCCGCTGGTGTCCAAACGTGTCGCGGAGCCGCGTGCTTTCCGACTCCTTGACGACCCGCTCCGCCAGTTGCGGAGGAATAAACAGCACTCCGCCATTCCGTCCCAGAACCACATCTCCCGGCATCACCGTTGCATGTCCAATGCGGGTCGGACCGTTGATGCTCACCATCGTCGAGTTCAGCCTTGCCCCGCTGGAAAGGCTCCCGAAATGGTGCGAAGGATCGTAGTAGCGGACAAACGAGGTAAAGTTTGGCAACTCTTCCAGGCCGTTGATATCCCGTACGGCGCCATCGTAGACAATTCCGTTCCCCGAATTGGCATAGATCGCATTTCCGACGTTGTCTCCGATGGAGGGCCCGTCCGTCTTAAGCCCGAAATGATCGGCCACATAGACATCGCGAGGCTGCAGCATGTCGACGGGCCAGGCGTTCGTTGACCCTTTCCGATGATCCAACGCCCCTTGTTCTTCGATGACCTTTTGAATGTCGGGCCTTCCCGGCATCCATGTCGCCGTCAGCGCCCTGCCCACAAGCACCTGGTCGGGGTGAATCGAGAGCCACCCGTCCTCATACTCGTGGTTAAAGCCTGCCGAACGCAGGGTCGCCCAAGCCTCTTCCAGAGTCACGTTCTTCATCCGGTCCAGAATGGCGTCAGGCACCTTGGGCCGGCCGTCGGGAAACCTTTCCCCGTGCCAATCGGGCGTGTACTTGATGACATCTTCGCGCGTGAAGAACTCCTGCTGCGCACTAAGGCGAGGAGTGAACGCCAGCAGCGCTGCGCCGGCCAGAACACCCGCAATCATTTTCCGCATTTTCATTACTCCCCAGTACTGGTGCACTTCTCCAAACGCCTACTTGTCGGCCTCAAACCAGGTCGTTCCCGGAATCTGAACTTTCCTGGCCGCTTCCTCGTCCATCTCCACGCCAAGGCCCGGCTTGTCGGTCGGCGTAACATAACCGTCCACAATGATCTCGCCCTCCTTGACGAACGTCTTCCAGGTATCCAGATGGTTGATCCAATGCCACTCGCATGCCAGAAAGTTTGGATACGTCATGCATGCGTGCGCTGAAGCCATCACCCCGATCGGCGAAACCACGCAGTGTGGCGCGACTGGGATGTAGTAGGTCTGCGCCAGGTTGGCAACCTTCTGTGCTTCGGCAAGTCCGCCAACTTTTTGAAAATCTGGCTGGATAATATCGACGGCCTCTTTATCCAGCAATTCCCGATATCCCCAGCGCATGTAAAGATTCTCGCCGCAGGCAATCGGCGTAGATGTCGAATGCCGGATGTCTGCCATCGCATCGATGTCTTCGGGAGGAACCGGTTCTTCAAGCCACATCAGCCGAAATGGCTCCAGCGCCTTGGCGACTTTCTTTCCGGTCGGAGCATCGTAGCGGCCATGCATATCGCAGGCAAGGTCCATGTTGGCCGGAATTGCCTCCCGTACATGCGCGACCCACTTCACCATGCGGTCAATCTCGCCGTTGCTGGCCGTCCAGTTGACCTTGTCGAAGCGCGCCGGATCTGTCGCGTCGTCCAGATCAATCTTCATCGCCGTAAATCCCTGAGCCTTGATCCACGGGAGCTTCCGGTCAGACTCTTCGCCAATCGGCACGTCCATATCCGAGTCGCAATAGATGCGAACCTTTTCGCGGAACTTCCCGCCCAGAAGCTGGTACACAGGCAATTCCAGCGCCTTGCCCGCAAGATCCCACAACGCAATCTCGACGCCTGACAAAGCCGTGATGTACTGTCCGCCCTGCGCCCCGGAGAAAAGGCCGCTGGTCCGGATCCTCTCCCAAATCGCCTCGACATCAAGCGGATCACGACCGATGAGTTGGCGGCGCCAGCCGTGGATCAGCGACGCTGCTCCAACTGCCGCATCCGTAGCTTCTCCCTGGCCGAAGATCCCCTGATCCGTGTAGATCCTGACGTGCGTTTGCGGTCCGTGTACCAAGACCTGCGCGGTGCGCACATCGGTGATTTTGAGCTTCGGTCTCCGGAAAGGCGAACTGTTGGTCTCGACAGCTCTCGCCAGGGCAGGAAGTGAAAAAGCAGAGAGCGATCCTAATGCTGATAATCCAGCACCTTTCAGCATTGACCTTCTTGAAAACTGAGACATGATTTCCTGGAACCTTTCCTTTGCTTGAATTGTTCAGGCTCGCCGCGCGAGCGTTTACGCGAAAACGCCGATTCCCTCCAATAGGGAACGACTTTCAGTCAGAGGCACCAAAGGCATCGAAATATAGAAGACAGAACGAAACGCTGTCAAATCGATTGAGTTAAGAGAGTGACAGGTTGAGCGGCTCCGTGTGCCGCTTGCCGGCAGAAGCGAGCGCTGCACCATGGCCTGCGATGGGAACCGCAGCCCGTATCCCAGAACTTGTCAAGCATGATAGGTCCGCAACAAAACATCCCTGACGGCGCCGTTTCAGGCACTCCCCCTCACGATGATCCTGGTCGCGGCTGCTCCACTGCCTGGGCGTTGAAAGAACGGGCTGATGCGATTGCGAAAACCGATCGAGAGCCGGTCATCATCGCGATCCATCCCGCGCTCTTCCCTACCAGCAATAGGTGGAAACAATGTCAGGAGCGCTGGGAACCTGGTTGATCACATTCGTGTGCAGCACAATCTGAATGTTCTTCTTCTCGCAACCCTTGGGAAGAGACTTAACCAGCGATGCAATGGAATGAGCATTGGTCAGGAATTCAGCCGCGGCGCTGGTCCCCGCGAAACCAATCCCTGCGGCCGTGATCACGGTCGTGCCCGTCTCGGCATTCATCACCCTGGAAACGATAGCGTAATCTTCTGGAAAACCCTCCTGGGCCGACCAGTGCTTTTGAGGGTTCGTCCGATCCAGTATTGTCATGTGCCCGTCAAAAACATAACGCAAATTCTCGGTCATCGTCAGCGTCCATGGGTTGTTGTGCGCACCGATCAGGATCGTTGGACTTTCCCGAAGATCGCCATAGGTCACGTCGTTCGCAAATCGAACGTCGAATTGTTTATCCCGGCGCACCAGCATCGTCACGATCTTTGTTGTAGCCGCAACATCGCCTATAGTAACGAAGGTATCTTTCGCTGCATAAAGATCCTCGGGATCGATTTTTGTCCCCGATGTCAACGGAATATAGGATTCCAATCCCATCTCCTCGTTTGGGCTCTTGGGATGGAGTTTGTAATACTTATCAATATAGCTGCTGGTCAGTTGATAGACAGCATTGCTCCCTATATAGATCAAAACCGGCTTTGAGCCGGACAGCATCGGCGACCAGAACTGATCAAAGGCCCTCTCGTCGGATGTTGCGAAGTAGTGCTGGGTTGTCCAGGTCAGCAGAACGGCTAGAGCTGCAATCACAAACCAGAACCTGCGATCCAGACCCCGTCGATTCTCGTTCCCCTTTTCCACAGGAACGAGTTTCGGTCCTCCCGCCTCAATAAAGTCAGGCTGCGCCGAAACTTCTCCAAGAAAATGCCCGTCTTCCGGTCCCGGCTGCTGGATCGACGCACCGTGACCCGTTACCCTGTCCGCCCATTCGAAGATCGCCCTGAACGAGCCAGACGGGATGCTGATCCGGATCGATTCTTCAGAAGTCGACTGATAGTAGAGCGCAAGCCGCTTCCTGACCTCCGACGCCCGCGCCCTGACAATCGGATCGTCGTTCGTGTCGTAGTCCGGACGCCTGCCAAAGACATTCGCCCCGATGATCCGTTCCTTCAGCATCTCCGGATGGCCGGCGAGTGTCTGTTCGACGATGAACTGCAGCAGCTCTTTCGTCTGTTTGCTGGAATGAAAGGGGACGCTTTGCAGGATTGCAGAGAGAGTCTTGCGGATCTCAGCCGCAGGTATGTTCTGCGAGCCGTCTTTTGGGTCAGGAAAATTGACCTTTTCAACCACTTGGTCCACAGACGCCCTCGGATTCCTTAATCGTTAACGTACATTACTCCCTTTGGAAGCTCTTGACAAGTAAGAACTAACGGGAAGATCGCACTCGAACAGTACCGGACAGTACGTTGCCAGACTTTTACATGGAAGCGTTTTCTTGTGCCTGTATTTAAGGCCGGTCAGCTGGGTGTGCGATCTTGCAGTTTCACCAACCCAGTCCGTCCGGCGCCGGGCGCCGGGTCTTCCCGTAAACAAGACTTGAGACCAATGACACTTAACCGAAGAGACAAGATTTTACAGGAGGCAAAATGATCAGATTACGTCTCGTACATCTGGCAGTCTTGATGGCTATCGTCAGCATAGGACTGACATTCGTTTCGAAACTCCATGCACAGACCATGAGTTCGACCGCAACTCTAGCGGGAACGGTATCCGACCCATCCGGGGCCAGAATTCCGAAAGCGACGGTGAAGCTCACCAATCCGGAGAACGGAGTCACCCGCGTTTTCACTACGGGGCCGACGGGAGAATTCTCCTTCGCTCTGCTCCCAGCCAGTACCTATACTCTCGAGGCAAGCGCCCCGGGATTCAAGACATCCAGGCAAACCGGAATTGTCCTTAACGTGGGAGATTCGGTCAACGAGGGAGTCAGTCTGACCATCGGGGCGACCGAACAGGTTACGGTCAACGAATCAGGACCCCTGCTTCAAACACAGGACTCCAACGTCAGTACCGAGATCTCCTCAAAACAGGTTCAGGAACTGCCTCTCAATCTTAGAAACGTAGTAGAGCTTGTAATGTTGAATTCCTCCGTCAACAACCAGACGCAGCAGCAAATCTTGGCGTCGGGCGGCGCGGAGGATACGGCCGACCAGGACATCTCATTCTTGAGCTTCGGCGGCGGCTTCTTCGGAACCACGGCCTTCATCCTGGATGGCGGCTGGAACGTGGCCGGCGGCTGGGGCGGCGTAGTCTATGTGCCTTCTGTGGACGACACCCAGGAATTCAAGGTAACCACCAACTCGTTCTCCGCCGAATACGGATGGAGTACTGGCAATGTGGTAAACATGATCACCAAGTCCGGCACCAGCGACTTCCATGTCGTTTTGGACGAGTATCTTCGCAACCAGGCTTTGGACGCCAACCTCTACTTCCATAACCTGGCCGGAATCCCGAAAACTCCTGACCATCGCAACCAATTTGGCGTTGCCGGCGGCGGGCCTTTGTACATCCCCGGCATTTACGCGCAACGTGACAAAACCTTCTTTTTCGCCAATTACGAGGGATTGAGACTAAACAATTCCGCCTCTTATGGCGCAATTGTGCCCACTTCCACACAGGAGGCTGGCAACTTCTCCTCGGAGCTCACGACCACTTCATTGGGGACCGATTGCCTGGGCAGAACCATCTATGCCGGCGCAATCTACAATCCTTACACCACGAGGCAGCCGGGCGGTGCGTGCGGAACAAAATATATTCGTGATCCCTATCCTGGAAACATCATTCCATCGAGCGGCCCCGGCGCGGTCGACGCTCTGGCGGCGAAATTTGCTTCCGGGAACTACTGGCCGACACCGGCAAACCCGGGCGGCGGCAACAACTTCAACGTCGCTGCGTCTCAAGCAACTGCGGCCAACGAGTACGGAATTCGTATCGACCACAACTTCAACGCCAATAACCGTATCTATGGACGTTGGTCGCAGAAGTTCGAGACGAAATCCGGCACCGCGGCCTTATACGGAGCAAGCGACGTCGCCGGACCGGAGGTCTTCAATCCAGACAACCGTTACAGCATCGCTTTTGGCGGCTCTCACATCTTCTCGCCAACTTTCGTCATGACAGGCGCTGTCCAATACAATCGTTGGGTCGAGGGAAACAACACCCAGAGCTTCGGGTTCCAGTCGTCCACGCTCGGGCTGCCCGCCATCATCGACAGTTACTCTCCTCAGTTCCCACAGGTCAGTATCACAGGCTACGCACCATTGGGAGCAACTGCAGGCTTCGGCCAGGCTCACTTTCCGAACAACATTGGCAGCGCATCTGTCGATCTGAACAAGACGCGTGGAGCACAGTCGCTCTCTTTCGGTTACATGGGCGCGGTGATCCAGATATTCGGCGGCAGAATCGCTCCCACGCAGTTCAACTTCTCTAACTCCATGACCCAGGGTCCTGATCCGAACGCGACGACGGCGGGCACCGGTGATGGGTTCGCTTCCTTTATGGCGGGCGCCGGTATTGGCGGTTCCGGTAATGCTGGCTCCACTGGATTCAATGCTTTTCCAGCATCACAGTACTACCTGCACGGTGGTTACATTCAGGACGATTGGAAAGTTAATCGGAAGTTCACCCTGAACCTCGGCTTCCGCTATGAAATGCAGACCCCGATCACGGCGAGGCGCAACGACCAGGCGTTTTTCGATTTCCACGCCCTCAATCCGATCAGCGCAGCGGCCGGACAACCGTATTATGGGTCAATCGTCTACAGCAAACCGGGCGACCGCGGCCTTTATGAATCCAATTGGGATGACTTGGCGCCCCGCGTTGGATTCGCGTACAACGTCATGCCGAAGCTGGTTATACGCGGCGGCTGGGGTCTCTTCTACTCGAGAAACTTCTTTGGCGGCGGACCCAATCCTGGATATTCCCAGGCAACCAAGTGGACCTCTTCGGTCGACGGAATCACTGTCAGTCAACCCCTCGTGCAGGCATTCTCAACCGGCGTTTTGCCCGTCACCGGCAACTCCTTGGGCGGCCTGACGAACGTCGGCCAGGGCGGAGGCGGAGTCAATCCCTACCGTCCCGATCCCCGCATTAAGCAGTTCGTCGGTGGAGTCCAGTACGCATTTACCCCCAACGATTTGCTCGATGTCAACTACGTGGGTAACCGCGGAACACGCATTATCGAAGGCAGCGTGAACTACGGCGAACTCGACCCCAAATATCTCACCATGGGCTCGGCACTCAGTACCCCGGTCGCCAACCCGATGGCAAACGCATTCAGCGCCCTCAACCTCCCAACCAGTTCCTGCGGGCTGAGTTCGTCGACTGTTCCTCAGGCACAATTGCTGCTGCCGTATCCTGAATTCTGCGGAAGCACCGCGGCCTCGACCGAACCGGTTGGCTTCTCGAGTTACAACTCGCTGCAGGCAACCTACACTCACCGCGTAAGCCTGGGCCTGATCTTTATGGCCTCTTACACCTACTCGAAGTTCCTCGACGATGCCGGCGGCCCCGAAGAATGGGCTTCAACCGCCAGCGGAGGCGGTGCTATCCGCAACTACTATGACATGGCCGCGGATAAATCCGTCGACTCGACAGACGTTCCGCAGTCTCTCGTTTTGAACTATGTCTACGAGTTGCCGGTTGGACGGGGCAAAACGTTCGGCGGCAGCATGAGCAGCATCGCCGATCAAATTGTCGGTGGCTGGCAGGTTTCCGGAGTTACGCACGTCCAGGCCGGTTTCCCGATGTCCATCGGAAACGCCGGTGGTAACGCCGCTAGCCTTTGGGGCGGCAATCAACATGCGAATGTCGTTTCCACCGCATTTAAGAGCGGAACTTGCGGCTCGGGCAACAACACTATACCCGTGGGAACAAAGTACTGCTGGTTTAACCCGGCGGCATTCGCCCAAGCGCCTGCATACACTTTCGGAAATGCACCCCGTTACTTCTCCAACCTCCGCGCCCCCGGTTACGTGGACGAGGATTTGGGCATCCAAAAATGGTTCCACATCGCGGAGAAATTCCGTCTGCAGTTCACAGCACAGATGTTCAACGCGTTCAACCACACCAACTTCGATGCGCCAGATACTGGCCTCGGGGATGCATTGATGGGCGAGAGTTCAAACACCCAGGGAGCAAGACAGATGCAGTTGGCGCTTAAGATAGTCAGATAGGCTGCCACATGCTCTCTTTCAAAGCTGCGGGACTCATTGTCCTGATGGCTGCGGTTTCAACCGCGGCCATCAGGGCAATTCAACCCGACAACAGTCAACAACTTCAATCCTTTCTCGCCGCGGCGCAACAAGCCGCGGCTAGAAAGGACTTCTCTTCTGCGGCTGTTTCTTACAAGCAAGCAGTCGCGATAAGTCCTCAAACAGCCGAACTCTGGACCAATCTTGGATTGATGTATCACGAGACGGGTGAATTCGCTGAAGCAATCAAGAGTTTCAGCGAGGCTGCTCGTCTCAAGCCATCCCTATATGTTCCTCAACTGTTTTTGGGAATTGACAACCTTGAACTAAAGCAAACTGAAGCAGCAATCCCTTTTCTTCTGAAAGCCGAGAAGCTGAATCCAAAAGACCCGCAAGCGCCCATCACTCTGGGCCGGGCTTATGCAATTGCCGGCAATGGCAACGGCGCAAGCGACGCATATTGGAGAGCCGTGAACCTGGCGCCACAAAACGGAAATGCCTGGCTCGGCCTCGGCATGGCTTACCTCGAGCAAGTGGACTCTGACGCCCGAGTCATGACAAGCACCTACAAGGATTCGAACTACGACAAGTTGCGCGCCAGCGAATTGTTCGCCGACCAGGGCAAGCTGGTTCAGGCGGCACGCGCCTACAAAGCCGCGCTCGCTGATGCTTCGCCTGCGCCTTGTACTCACGCCGGTTACGGCATCGTGCTGCTGCGGCAAAAAGCGCTCGCCGATGCAAAAACAGAATTCGACCAGGAAGCAACTTCCAATCCCGAATGCCCTTTGACCCGGCTTGGCGTTGCGGCATTGAAGTTAGTTCAGGGCGACGCTCCGAATGCACTCAGCGCGTTAATCGTCCTCTGGAATGCCGATGCGGGATTCGTTCGCGAGAACCTGCCGATGTTGCGTGACGGAATTTCAACGGAACAATCTCAAAAACTCCTGGATCTGGCAAAAGAAGCTCAGGCAGAAAACAAGGTTCCGGCGGGCTTTGTCGATTCGATCCAGGCTGTGTTCGAATCCGACGTTCCGGTCGCTGCATTTCCAACTGAATCTGGAACCGGCGCTTCCGTGGCTGAAGAGACAACATCACCGTCAACGCCTTCGGATGCCGAAAAGCTCTATCTTTCCGGTCAATTCCACAAGTGCAGCGAAAGCCTGCGCCCCCGCCTGGGCGCACTGACAGAGCGAAACCTTACGCTTCTGGCTCAGTGCTCTTTTTACGCGGGCGATTACAGAACCGCCGCGCAAGCCGCGCGAAGGTTGGCCGCAAATGCAATAACGCGCCCGGTCGGCCTTTATTGGGAATCCAAGGCGAATCAGAAATTGGCCGTTGCCGCCCTCGTGCGCGCAGGCGAGATGGATGCAGACTCCCCACGGATGCATGTCCTTTTGGGCGACACCTACCGTCAACGTCGAAAATGGGGAGAAGCTGAGTCCGAGTATCGCAAGGCGCTTGCGCTTGATCCTGAAAATGGCAGCGGAAGGCTCGGCCTGGCAATCGCTCTCTTTCAGGACGGCAACAACGACGGCGCGCTCAAAGCCGATAACGAGTTATTGCAGAAAGATCCGGACGATCCTCACGCCGACCTGCTCGCCGCCGAAATCATGGTCAATCTCCACGACTTCGCCAATGCGGAAACCTACCTGAAAAAGTGCGGCAAGATAGAGCCGGAGTTTATGCCGCGCGTTCATGCACTGCTTGGCGAAGTCTACGCCAACACAAATCGCCCCACTGAGGCATTGGCTGAATTCAAACTCGGCACGGCCGGCGACGAGGATGGCAGCCTCCACTACCAGATGGCGCGTCTCTATCAAAAGGCGGGAAACACGAAAGCGGCAACAGAGGCTTTTCAAACTTCTAAGCGGCTGCGCGCGCAGTGGGACGCGAGCGCTGTCGACGCAGTTCAACAATCGGCGACCGACATTAGTCGCAAGTAACACCACCAGATTCCCAAGCGCGCCAAGAAAAGTTTGGCGGGAACAAAGCGTTACGTAACCAGGCTCGCATTTCATTTCAAGTTGAGACACCTCAATCCTCGTACGGGAGCAAATCTTGAATTCATTACGCCTTATGAACATTGCCTTCGGGGCCGCGGTACTGGCTCTCCTCGGGTCAGCGACCCCTTCTTGCGCAGCCAGCTACGTTCAATCCTTCGAGCGAAATGCTTCCGGCGTCACCTTTTACTCGGCTTCGGGCGCCCTCCGTGTTGAAGTCTGTTCAGGCAGTATCATCCACGTCGTCGCCAGTCCAACACGAAAGATTCCCGCGGCCATTGTGCCAACAGTGATTCATTCGTGCCAGGACAATGAGTTTAAAGTCCTGTCGGATAAAGCTTCGATTACGATCAAGACCCCTGCACTGCAGGTCAGCGTCGACCGAGCATCGGGAACCCTTCGCTTTCTCTCCCCTGACGGCAAGACGATTCTCGGTGAGCCAACCGGCGGCGCGCGCCAACTTACGCCCATTACGATCGACGGTGCGCATACGTACCAGGTGCAGCAGAAGTTCGTCACTCCGCCCGATGAGGCCCTCTACGGACTCGGCCAGCACCAGGAGGGGATCTTCGACATTCGCAGCGTTCCGCTGCACTTGCTCCAAGCCAATACCAACATCGTCATCCCGGTACTGCTCTCCACCAAAGGCTACGGGCTGTTTTGGAACAATCCTTCTTTGACCGACTACGACACAGCGGATCAACCCATCGACCTCGACCCCAATACAGGCGAAGGCAGCTTCAGAACCGGCGCTTCTGGAGAGTACGGCTTTCTATTGACCGGAAATTTGAGAAGTGGCTTGCATCTTTCAGTTGGCGACAAGACGCTTGTCGACATCACCAATATGTGGGTGGCTAATTCGGCCGGCGCGAAAATTAACCTTAAAGCCGATACGGATTACAAAATCTCCGCGAAAACCGGCGGCAATACAAAACTCTTTGCCCGCAGCCCTTCAGACATATCTGATTTCCGTTCTGAAGCCGGCGGAGCGATCGACTACTACTTCTTTTATGGCCCTGAACTGGACAAGGTAATCCAGGACTACCGGCTCACGACCGGCGCCGCTCCAATGCTGCCGCGCTGGGCCTACGGCTTCTGGCAGTGCCGCGAACGCTACTCTAGCCAGCAGCAGATTCTCGACACCGCTGCCGAGTTTCGCAATCGGAAGATCCCCGTCGACGTCCTCGTGCAGGATTGGCAGTACTGGGGAAAGTATGGCTGGAATGCCATGCGGTTTGACGAAAAGTATTACCCCGATCCGGCACAGTTGATGTCTTCGCTCCATCAACAGAATCTTCACATGGTCATCTCCGTCTGGGCCAAGTTCGGATCGGAGACAGCCGTGGATCAGGACTTCAAGAAAGCCCACCTGGTACTCACCAGCGCCGCGGCCACCGGCGAGCCGGGCGAATCGAAAGAAACTGAAAACTGGGCCGATCTGTTCAATCCGAAAGCGCAGAGCCTCTTCTGGTCGGAGATTGACCGCAATCTCTTTCGCTTGGGACTCGATGGATGGTGGCTCGATGCCTCCGAGCCGGAAGGCGATCCTCTTGCCAACGATATGACGTTCCTGGGGCCCGGGAAACTCGTTCGCAACGCCTACCCGCTCTACGAAACCTCCGCCGTCTATGACGGACAAAAAGCCGCGGACCCCAGCAAGCGCGTTGTCATCCTTTCGCGCTCGTCCTTTGCCGGCCAGCAGCGCAATAATTCCATCTCCTGGTCAGGCGACATCTCCGGAAACTGGGATACCTTCCGCCGACAGATTCCGGCCGGGCTCAGCTTCGGCATGTCCGGCACTCCCTATTGGACGACGGACATCGGCGGGTTCTTCCGCCCGAACGATCAGTACACTTCGCCGGACTACCGCGAGCTACTTATCCGCTGGTTCGAATACGGCGCATTGTGTCCCATCTTCCGCATTCACGGCTTCCACTCAGAGACAGAAATGTGGAAGTACGGTCCCGAAGTCGAGAAGGTCCTCAGGCAATACGACGAACTTCGCTATCGTCTTCTCCCCTACATCTACTCCGGGGCCTGGGGCACAACCGACCGCGGCGAAATCCCCATGAGAGCCTTGCCTTTTGTCTACCCCGCCGATCTTTCCGTCAGGCAAGTCAGTGACCAATTCATGTTCGGCGATTCCCTGCTCGTGAATCCCGTCACTGCGCCCAAAGCCACCACCCGTACCGTCGTCTTGCCCGCTGGCAATGACTGGATCAATTTCTGGACGGGACAAACCCAGCGCGGCGGGCAAACCATCACCGCCGATGCTCCGATCGACCAGATGCCCATCTTCGTCAAAGCGGGCAGCATTCTACCGATGGGGCCCGTCGTGCAGTCCGCTGCCGAAGCCGCAGATCCACTGGAGATCCGCATCTATGCGGGCAAGGATGCCGACTTCCAGTTATACGAGGACAGCGGTGACGGCTACGCCTACGAGAAAGGCGCCAGAGCCACGATCCACCTTCACTGGGACAATAGCCGCAACGTCCTGTCAATCGGTGATCGATCGGGCGCATTTCCCGGCATGGCGGCCAATCATAACTTCCACATCGTCCTGGTCAAGCCGGGCCACGGCGCCGGAGCCACCGAGGGTTCAAACGCCGATCGCTCCGTCACGTATGTAGGACATCGGATGAGCATCAACATGGGCAAGCAAGGCTGACCGCATTACGAAAACAGAGCCGCGCCAATCTTTCCTCGTCAGAACGAATAAGCGCGGCTCAGCTTTTCTCGCTGTGGCACTGTTGAAGTGGATTCGCCTGCAAAGGGTAGAACTCTCTATTTGTAGATATTGGTGCCCAGAGGGGGACTTGAACCCCCACGGCCTTGCGGCCTGCGGATTTTAAGTCCGCTGCGTCTGCCAATTTCGCCATCCGGGCATATCTTTCAAAACCATGATTCTACAATATTTATTGCTCTCTACTCGTTTACCGCGAAGGCAGCTAATGTGAGACTGTGTAAGAAAATGTGAAAATTTCTCGGATTTTGCACGGTTCTTTTCACTCCCCGATGAGACGCTTTGACCCCGTTCTCGGGCCAAGATACTCTCACAAGTTCTAAGAGCGCACTATGCGACATTTTACTATCCATCGCGCACACGACCCCATCTCGGTTACGGTCCTGCGTTGCGTCGGTTGCCGTGTTGAGGTTGTAATGGTCTGCCTAACCTTGATTCTGCTTGCCAAGCCTCTGTATGTCACGCATGCCAAGCTGCTGGCGATCACTCCTCAGCCCACGCTCAAGCCTTGCGTGGCCCCTATGCTCACGGATTGCGGCTCGATTTTCTGTGCTACTGCTGGCTCCTGTTGGATCGCGGTCGGATGCGAAACATCGCGGCTCAAGTCGTATCCCAGCGCCTTCGCGTCGTTCGTATACATCTGCACATCGAACTGAGCGCGCGACACCGACACATAGGCCATGCGGCTGTTGACCAGTTCTCCGGGAGCCTGTTCCGTGTCCACGTGGATCAGCACGCGGTCTGCTGTTTGGCCCTGGCTGCTGTGGCTCGTCACCGCATAACCGTAATCGAGATGCGGATGCTGCCTCGCGTTGAACTCGACCTCGCGCCCCGAGTCCGTGCGGAGTTTCAGATTGCCGTCGCCCTCGATCCGCTCGATGGTCGCCAGTTCGCGGTTAGCGAGTTTCTGTTCATGGTACGGGGCCGTCAGTTGCACGCGGTCGCCCTGCGCGAACTTGCGTTCGCTGTCGCGGTAGACTGTCACACCCTGTAAGCGACGCGGATCGTAGCTCAGCTCTTCGCCACCGTGCCGCTTCACTGTGAGCGTGTTGCTTTCGCGGTCTACGTGCGACACACGCGCGTATTCTCCCGGCTCAATGCCGAGAGGCTTGCTACCTTTCGAGTAGCGCAGTACGTAGCCCTTCTCGTAGTTCTGCGCGTGCTGCCGGTCCGCGCCGGTCACGTCCTGCCGCGCGTAGAGCACATGCACGCGCTGCTCGTTATTGCTGACCTTGCCCTCGTTCTGCATCGTGCGATGGATGGCTTCGTTGATCTCGCGGCGCGAGGCATTATCCGGCGACACAACCAATGTCCGCTCCGGCGAGCGCACGTACTCGCGGGCGATTTCGCTGATGCGTTCCTGCCGGTCGCCGATCTCATGCACGCGGCCCTGGCTGTTGAGATTGCCGATGGCTTCGCGCACTTCGCCGCGCGCAAGCTGCTCCACGGCTTCTTTGAGCGCCGGGTCTTTCTGCCGGATGATCTCATCCAGTCTGGCCGTGCGCATTCCCGCTTCCTGCAATTGCGCATAGGGCCGTCCTGCTTCGACCGCCTCATGCTGGCGCACGTCGCCCACGAATAGCACGCGGTCGTTTTCTTTCAGCCGCTCAACGAACGTGTGTAACTGCTTCGTGCTCGCCATGCTCGATTCATCGACCACGTAAAGCCGTTTCTGTCCGTCGTCTTGCTGCTCGCCCCGTGCAAGATGCCTTTGCAAAGTTTGCGTCTCGATACCCGCTTCCGCGAGTTTCTGCGCGGCCCTCGATGTAGGCGCGAGTCCTTCCACTTGATAGCCCGCACGCTCGGCCCCTTCACGGACAGCCGCTAAGGAAGTCGTTTTTCCGCCCCCGGCTACGCCTTCAAGCGCCATCATGCGGTCGCGGCTCGTCAGCACATCCTCGACCGCGTTCCGCTGGCTCAAGCTCAAGTGCGGATGCTGCTCCATCGTCTGCTGCCGTACCTGACCGTCTGCCAATACCTCGCGCGTGCCCTGGCCCAGCTTCATCCGCTCGATTAGCTCGCGCTCGAAACCCTGCATTTCGCCGGTCGTGAACGCGCGGCCTGCGAGTCCCGGCCTGCGCTCCACTTCGATCAGTTCTTGGCGTTCTGCACGCCGCTCGAACTCGGCGCGAACCTCCGGCAACCTTGCCTCGCCCATAGTGTGCTTGAGGGCATCGCGCATCAGCGTTCTTTCATCGGCTACGGCCTCGCGCTCCATGCCGCGCTCGCGCGCATAGCTCACGCCCTCGTGCGCGGCAACTCCCGCTTGCTCCGGCTTCAGTTCCACACCGGGCCGCTGCGCCGCCTCTTTGACAACGTGCTGCGGCTGCTGGCCGTGTTCGGCTGCGAGTCGCTGATGCTGCGCTCGCACTTCTTCATGCGATAACGGCTGCTTGGCGTCGCGCGTCTGATGCGCGGCGATTTGCGCGGCGCCAGCCCCGCGCACTCCTGCCTTTTCCATATGCTCTTCGATTTGCTGCCGCCGCGGACTCGAAGCCTCCAAATACTCGCGCGTGTAACCCTTGATCTCCGGCTGCCCGTGCGCGCCGCGTTCGATTTCGTAACCCAGCTCCTGCAACTGCGCCGCCAGTTCCGAGCGATACACCGCCGTCGCGTACTGCTGCGTTCTGTAAAGTTCTTGCGGTTGCAACGCCCGCGTCTGACCCTCAGCCGTCTCAGTCATATTGAAGATCACCGCGTGCGTGTGCAATTGCGGCGCTGCATAACCGTCAACAGGTCGGCTGCTGTCGTGCTCGAACTTGGCGACGGCCCACTTGCCAGTCGTCTGCGCCGGGACATTGCCGCCCATGCGCGCCTGCGCGTACTTCTCCATCTCATCAAGTGCCGTGCGCACGCTCTCTCGATGGGCGTCTCTCACGCGGTCGTCGCCGCCAACCAACGCGGTCAGCGATACGCTCTTCGGCGCGCTGAACGTCGCATCCCATCCGGCCCGGTGCTCCATCGTGCGTACCGTCTCGCCGCTGGCATTGACGTACTCGCGCGCTGTCTGATGCCGTACCAACTGCTCGCCCGTCTCCGGGTGCTGGCCCTCGGCCAGCCGCGCGAACTGCTGCTCCTGAACCTCACCTTGCAAGCCCCAGCGAGCGGCAAGCTGGCCCTGCCACTCGCCGCGCACACGCTCGCCCTCTGTGTAATAGTTCTCCCGCGCATTGGCGAACTCTTCTTTGTGGTACGCCTGCGCCTGGCCGGAGCTGATCGGTTTCGATAGCGTAATCATCGCTTCACTCGAAGAACGGCGTCTGCTCGTTCACCGCCGCTGGCTGCTGCGCTTGCTCCTGCTTCTTTTGGACGGAACGTACCGGCTTTCGTGCCGGCGCTGCAACCGGCTCCGGCTCTGTCGCCGGCATCGCCGGCGTCGTCATCTTCCGCTCGATGAACTTCTCCGCTGGCTCCTCCAGCTTGAGATACGGTATCCGCATCCGCACAACCAGGTTGCCGTGCTTCAAATACCCGTGCAGCGGCTCAAGCCCGCCGATCTCCGACGCCATGACCAACGGCTCGCGCGTAATCTCCCGCTGCTCGTTCTCCCGCTGATGCGGGAACACGCCCCGCGTCCGGCTATCCCGGAACCGTTCCACCTCCACTTCGCCGATGGATTTCGAGATCCACTCCGACGCATGAGGCTCGCTCGTTTTGAAGAAGAACTTCGTCGCGGGCTGCGACAGCATGGCCTCGGCGATGTGCCCGTACAGCGCCTCCACCTGCGCCTTGCCCTGGAAGCCGAGGACCATCGGGTTATTCGATTTCCGGCCCTCCGTGATTGCCGTCGTCAACTGCGGCAACCGTTGCAGCGTCGCCAGCTCGTCCAGCACGAACCATGTCTTCCGCGCCCCGCTCCCGCCCTCGTTCATCAGCCGCAGCACAAGCAGGTCGAGCCACAGGCTCATCAGCGGGCGCAGCCGCTCTCGCATCGTCGGCTTCGACGTAAGGAACAGCCACCCGCGCCGCTCCCGGCTCCACGCATACGCGCTCCAGCGCCGCTCCGTTTCCCGCTCCGGTGGCAGCAGCTTGAACGCGTCGGCGACCATATTCAGCGACCCCAGCACGCCCGACCGCTGCGGCGGAGCCGTCGCGTGGATCATCGCCGCAAGCTCCGTACCCCGCACCCGCTTTTCGATCTCCTCCTCGTGGCACATCCAGTACGTCAACTGCTCCGGCGTGGGTTTCAGATTGATCAGGTGCGCGAAGATTTTCCTTGGCGCATCGACGAAGAACTGGTTCTCCCGGCCCCGGTCCGGGAACAGAGAAGCCGCTACCGTCAGCGCCTCCGCCTCGTGCGGCACTTCGTCGCCCGGCGTCCAGAACGGACACCGCGCGTCCAGGGGATTCAGCACCACGTCGCCCCGCGATTCCGAGTAAAACTGCGGCAGGTATTCGAGCGCCGGATCGTACACGATGGCCGTCTCTCCCCGGTCGGCGATCTGCGCGAGCACCTGCCGGATGGCCGCGCTCTTGCCCGTCCCCGAGTCGCCCACGATCAGCACGTGCATTGCCTCGCGCTCCTTCGGGATGCGGACCCAACGGCCCCGGTCCCGGCGCATCAGCCGGTCAACCCACGTCTGCTCCAAATTGATTAGCGCGATTCCGTCCGGGTAGTAAGTCGTCAGCCATTTCTTCCGGCCCAGCTTCTCGTTGAACTCCGCCGTCGTGACTAACTCTGGCCCCCGCAGCCGCCGCCCGAACTTCCAGACCATCCGCCGCGCACGGTCCTTCGGCACGGCCATGAACAGCAGCACGGCGAAGAACGCCAGCGTCCAGTACGTGGGCCGCTTCACGAAGTCCCACAGCGTTTGGTTCTGGAAGACGTAACTTCCCATCAGCTCATGCAGCCCACGGTCGTTGAACACCCCCGTCGTCCACTGCAACCGCGTCAGTCCATCCTTGATTCCCTGGTCGGTTAGCACGTACCCGTAGCGCCCGTCCTGGCCCTTCACAGCCTCGATTTCGTCGCCAGTAACAAGCACCTGCTCGCCCTTGGCCGTTACCCCTTCGAGCAGCGTGTAACGCGCCTTCGCTGCCGGAAGTTTCGACCGTGCGCCGCTCTTCAGATAGTCGCTCAGGTACAGCCGCTCCGCCGCCGTCCAGTTCACCCGCCCGTCCCGCCACGTCATGAACACGAAGAACAGGCAGCTAAGGAAAAAAGCTCCCCACGTCCACACGTGCGCCCGGCTCGGCCACGGTTTCGCGTACTGCTTCCGGCCCCATTCCGCCATGCTCAACCCTCCTCTGCCTGTGTTTCCCCAGCCTCTGGCTTCTCGGCCGCTTTGCCGGCCTGCCTTCCGCGCCGCCTCGATCCGCTCCCGCGCCCGCTCTCCCTTCACCGCGTCGGCCCGCTCGATCAGCCCGCGCATCTCGGCCTCGGTCATCGGCCCCTGCGCCTGCCGGAACTGGAGATTGAGGAACAGCGTCCGCAACGCCAGCACCTCGGCCAGCGTCACACGGCCCGCCAGCGCCGCCTCGTCGTCGGGAAGCTCCACCCCCGGCGCGGCCAGCAACACCGCCCGCACCCATTCCGAGAGCGTCATGTCCGCCGCCCGCGCCGTCGCCTCAAGCGCAGCGAACTCCTCCTCGCTCACCTTCGTGCCGATGGACTTCGTGCGCAGCGGGGCCTTCATCGCTCACCGCCTGGTCGATTGTGTTGGGGATTCGGGCCGCACGCCGCCAGCGCGCCGCAACGTACAGGACACGGGGCCGTGCCGAGCCGCTTTCTTGCTAAGGGGAGGGGAGTCATCGGGTTACCCCTTCAGCAACCGCAGGTTGCTACCAGAGTAACCCGATTTCAGAGATTTTGCCTCATCGCTTCCCACCTACAACCCTGGCGCTGCGTGCTTCGCCGTATGGTGATGGCCCCTGGCCCCTCCCCAGAGCCGACGAAGATCGGAGCAGTGGCCCTTGTCATGTGGAACATGAGAAGAAGACATTCTTCTCATAGCTGCCAACCAGCCGCAGCGGAGCCGTCAGTCAAGGCCGACCAAAGGGAGCCGCGCAGCGGTCGGAGCGAAGCGGAGAGCCTTTACGGACGGCGTAGCGGAGGCTACACGCGCGTGAGCGCGCCGGGATGCCGGTTCCGGCCTCTCGCTTTGTGCTTTCAACAGGTTCCCCGAGTGGCAGCAGCAGGTTACTCCGCCAGTAACCGTGAGCAACCCATTTTGCGGTCAACCGCTGCCTTTGAATAGGTTCCCGCCGCAGGAACCTTCAGCAACCTTGCAGCACCCGAGCCGGGGT
>CAWKEG010000019.1:0-7426 GCA_963848515.1 uncultured Acidobacteriaceae bacterium | reverse complement strand
TCCTCATCGATCCCTCGTAGCCATCTTCCCGGCCCACCCATCATACAGAGGACGTGCAAAAGGTGAACAGTGGCTGCCTGTTCGTCGCCGATCAATCCCTTCTGATCGCCGATCCCTAGTCCCTAGTCCCTGTTCCCTGCACTTCCGCGAACGCTTCCCGCAGCCGTTTCCAGGTCACGTCCAGATCTTCCGGCAGCACGCGCGTTTCTCCCACCGTGGTGATAAAGTTCGTGTCGCCAATCCAGCGCGGCATGGCATGCAGATGCAGATGCCCAGCCACGCCCGCGCCCGCCGCCTTGCCGACATTCAGGCCGAAATTAAATCCCTGCGGCGAATACACTCGATCCAAAACCCGTTCGGTTCGCTGCGCCAGATCCATCAGCTCATGCGCAGTCTCCACAGGCAGCACCGCCAGCCGATCCAGATGCGCGTAGGGCATCACCATCACGTGTCCCGATGTGTAGGGATAGGCATTCAGGCAAATGAAACAGCTCTTCCCACGCAGAATCAGGCCGCCTGCGGCCTCGGCCTTGTCGCGATCCATTCCGTTGGCGATCGCGTAGTCAATCGCCGCCATCAGATTGCAAAACACGCAAACCAGGTCGCCGGGCCACGCGTCGAGAGCCGCGGGCACGCCACGCCGCACCGCGCTCTCCGGCGAGGTGATGTAGGCATAACGCCATGGAGTCCAGAGGTGATCCATTGCAGTCCAATCTGTCCGATCCAGTATAGAAGGCCTTCAGCGTTCGGCTTTTGCGGCGATTTCCGCAATCCGTTCGGGCCGCGTCAAGCAGCTGCTCGCGCAAATTCGCCTCCGCCCCAGTGCGCCCCATCACGTCTAACCCGTTTGCTTTGACCAACTCGATTGACGCTCGATTGCAGACGTTGCTACACTCAAGGCGTAGCTTCCTGCGCGGATTCCAGCAGTGAGTTGCGGCCGCCCTCCCAGCAAGCCGTTGCCTGCCGGCGTTTCCCAAGGAAACCCGCCGTGTTTTGCCCCAGTGCAACAACTTGGGGACGGCATTTCCTGTGGAAGACATAACCGGCGCGTCATGCGGCGCGAGGGCAAGTCAAGGGACCGAAGGCGACCCCAACGCGGAATTGGAGCGTGGGAGCCACCCAGCGGCTGGAGCAATCCATGCGCTGGAGCACGAAGTCCCGGAGCAGGCTGTAATGGCAAACGTCCTCAATCCCGAAACCGAGAGCATAACCCTGAACACCGAATTGGAAACCCCAACGCTAGAACCTGCGACGGAGCTCGAGAACCTTTCGAGCGATGAACAGCCGTTGCCCGAATCCACGTCCAACCCTGAGAACACAGCAGTTGTCGAAGCACTCCCTCTGGACGCCGATGCCCTAACCGAGCCTGTCGCTCAGGCCGCAACACTCGACCAGTCCGCGCCTTCAGAACTTGCAGCCGCGGCAGAGCCTGAGACGATTGCCACCGAGCCGGCTCCCGCCACATCCGTTAAGGCTCATCCTGCTGGACACAGCGAGCCCGCGGACGATTTCTCCGAGGCCCTGGCCGCATTCGAGCGCGAACAGGCTGCCGAAGCCGCCGCCGTCGAAGCCTATGGAGACAAAGTCGTCTCCGGCAAGGTCGAAAAGCAGACGGAAAAATATCTCGTCGTCGATGTCGGCCTCAAGTCTGAAGGCCTCGTGCCTCTGGAGCAGGTTGTCGACCACACCGGCGCAGTAAAGTTCCAGCCGGGCGACATCATTGAAGTCGTCATCGAGCGCGAGGAGCCGGAAGGCGGCTACCTCGTCAGCTACGAGAAGGCCCAGCGCCTGCGCGTTTGGGACACCATTGAGAAAGCTGCCAACGACAAGACGCCCGTCACCGGCACCGTCGTGAGCCGCGTCAAGGGCGGGCTCACTGTCGATATCGGCATGAAGGCTTTCCTGCCTGGCTCGCAGCTTGAGATTCGCCCCGTGCGCAATCTCGATACCTACCTCGGCCAGCAGATTGAAGTCCGCGTGATCAAGCTCAACAAGAAGCGCGGCAACGTCGTGGTCAGCCGCAAGGAGATCCTGGAGGAAGAGCAGAACTCCAAGCGCTCGGCCACCATGGAGCACCTTGCGGAGGATGCAGTCCTCACCGGCACGGTCAAGAATCTCACCGACTACGGTGCGTTCGTCGACCTCGGCGGCATCGACGGCCTTCTGCACATCACCGATATGAGTTGGGGACGTCTTACCCATCCCCGCGATTTGGTCAACGTCGGCGACGAGATTCAGGTCAAGGTTCTCAAGTTCGACAAGGAAAAGCAGCGCGTCTCGCTCGGCTTCAAGCAGTTGACGCCCGATCCGTGGCTTGATGCGACCGAGCGTTATCCTGTCGGTGCCAAGGTTCACGGCCGCGTTCTGTCTGTCACTGACTACGGCGCGTTTGTCGAGCTCGAGCAAGGCATCGAAGGCCTGGTTCACCTCTCTGAGATGACCTGGTCCAAGCGCCTCAAGCACCCCTCCAAGCTGGTCAAGCCCGGCGACGAGGTTGACACCGTGGTTCTCAGCGTCAATCCCGCCGACCGCCGCATCTCCCTCGGCATGAAGCAGCTCCTCGAAAACCCCTGGGAGAGCCTGACCGACAAGTACCCGATCGGCGCGATCGTCGAGGGCCGCGTGCGCAACCTCACCGACTTCGGCGCATTCATCGAAATCGAAGACGGCATTGACGGCCTTGTCCACGTTTCCAATCTGAGCTGGACCAAGCGCGTCAAGCACCCGTCAGAGATTGTGAAGAAGGGCGAGAAGGTCAAGGCTGTCGTTCTCGGCGTTGAGCCGCAGAACCGCCGCCTCTCGCTGGGCATCAAGCAGTTGCAGCCCGATGTCTGGGAGAGCTTCTTCGCCACGCACCGTGTGGGTGACGTGGTTCACGGCAAGATTCTTCGCACCGCGCAATTCGGCGCTTTTGTCGAAATTGCCGAGGGCGTCGAGGGCCTTTGCCACATCTCCGAGGCCGGTGATCCCGTCGATGGCCACTCCCCGCTTGAGCAGGGTCTGGAAAACGAATTCAAGATCATCAAGATCAACGTCGAGGAGAAGAAGGTGGGCCTCAGCCTGCGCACGGGCGCTAGTCACGAAGCTGAGCGGCCTGCCCGCGAAAGCTCCGGCTCCAGGCAGGACTCCAGGCAAGATCAGCCGCACAAGCACCCGGTCTCCAGTTCAACAACCACGCTCGGTGACCTGGTCAACTGGCGCAAGGGCGAGCGCTAACGCTTTAGCCTTGTATCAGGGCACGCCTGGTAGGTCGGGGATTCATCCCCGACTGCCGCAACTGATCCTCAAAGAAACAGCGGGGCTTTAGCCCTTGCAAAGCGGCCACCCTTCGGGGTGGCCGTTCTGCGTTTGTGGTGCGCTCGCTCTCGCACGAAAATCGGGTGCCCCAGGTCCCTCGTCCGCCGCGGCGGAGAGACCTGGGATAGCAAGAACCCAAACGTGCCCAGCCTCGTAGCAGAGCTTAACTTTGTTTATTCCGCAGATGATTTTTGAAAGCGCTGGTTGCGCCGCCTCAATTCCCCGTCGGAATAATCCCCGCATTCTCGACCATCAAAATCGTCGTCCGCTTCGGCGCGCGCGTCCGATGTACCACCGTCTTCGGCACCACAAATCCCTGCCCCGGTTTTAGCGCCACCGTCCGATTCTCGAGATCGATCAGCAGTTCACCGTCCACCACGTAGAAGAACTCGTCTTCCTCGTCGTGTTTGTGCCAGTGGTACTCGCCTTCAATCACGGCCATGCGCACCACCGAATCGTTCACCTTGCACAGGGTTTGATTGAACCACTTGAACTCGTTCGCGCCCGGAACCGCGTGCACATCAATCAGCTCAAGCGGCTTGTAGAGAATATTGAGTCGTGTCTCATAGGGGAAAGCTGCATTGTCAGCCATGGCAAAAAACCTCGAGGTGAGAATAGCAGGAGCCCTCGCGCTTCCTGATCACCTCCCAAATCCACCTTGTCATCCTGAGCGAAGTCCGCCGCAGCGGACGAAGTCGAAGCACCTGCATTTTGGGAACTCGGGCTGGCCCCGATTGCAGAATCAAATTGCCGCCGAGACTGAGTCGTTGCTCTGTTCTCTGTTCTCCGCTCTCTGTCTTTCCCCCTTGACTCTGACCCTGCGTCATGCCCGACGATATTTGGTGAACGATGAGTGGCCGGCCGCTGGCATCTGACTCCGCGGCGTAAACTCTTCTCATCCTTCCGAGGCACTTATGTCCCACCCGCCCATGTCTCACCAGAATCGTTCCGTCCTCGCCGCCGTCACCCTCTTCTTCGTCGCGCCCCTCGTTGCCGAATTCCTCCTCGGCGATTTTCCCGCTACATGGCTCCCGCTGATCATTGTCCTCGCGCCCATGTACGGCGGTGGCGCGCTTCTCATCCGCGAGCTCACGCGCCGCACGGGCCGCGGCTGGCCCACGATCCTTCTCCTCGGCGTCGCCTACGCAATCATCGAGGAGGCCTTCACCACCCAATCGCTCTTCAATCCCCATTACCTCGGCATGCACCTGCTCTCACACGCCTGGATTCCCTCGCTCGGCATCAGCGCCTGGTGGACCCTCTTCATGCTCAATGTCCACCCGTTCTGGAGCATTGGCGTTTCCATCGCGCTCGTCGAAGGTCTCTTTCCCCAGCCCGCCGGCTCCTATCAGTCGTCCGCCCGCACGCCCTGGCTGGGCAACGTCGGCCTCTCCGTCGCCGCCATCCTCTTCGTTGCCGGCGCTTGCTACAACACCCGCTACCAACTCCATCACGACCCATTCCGCGCCACGGCCGCGCAGTTCATCGTCTCCGCTCTGTTCGTCGTCGTCTTCGCCGCCGCGGCCTTCCTGATCCCGCCGCCTGGTCCCAGTCGCAATCCCAGCCCCACGCCGTCTCCCTGGCTCATGTGCGGAGCGGCATTCCTGCTCGGTGCAGTCGTCTTCCTCTCGCCCGTCCTTTGGGACTGGGGCGCGGTCGTCCTCATGCTCGCTGTCGATCTGGTTTTTCTCGTTGGGATAGGCTTGTTCTCGCAGTGCAGTGGATGGACGCCTTTGCACACCTTCAGCGTCGGCGCCGGCGGCGCGCTTCTGTACGGTGCGCATGCGTTCATGCAGGGTCCGGTTGTTCCCTGCCCCAAGTGGATCGCCCTCGCCAGCCATGTGCTCTTTATGGTGCTTGCGATCGTAGTCGTCGCCATCGCCGCCCGGCGCACTCGATCTGCGATGCTCCAGGGCACGCGGGAGGAAACACCCGCCCGGGCTTAGTCGCAGCATGTCCCACCTGGGTTGTCATTCTGAGCGGAGTCCGCTCAGGCGCTCGGAGTCGAAGAACCTGCGGTTGCGTTTCGCGATCTCCGTCCAGCGAGAAATGGGGTGCCCCGTCCCAACTTTGTTATGGGCAGGTGGCCCGGTCAAGTTTTTTACTTCTGGTCCTCCCTCGATGGATTGTGCCCCATCCAAGCTGCGTCTTTTGCAGCCTGGGTGGGGAAGCACAAACGTTCGCCCTCCCTCAAACGTACCCCTTCGGGTAATTGGTTGCCACGCCCGCTCATCGCAAAGAACGCGATGAACGGGGCACAGTTCCGTTTGCGCAACGACCGGGACACCTGCCCCGTCGGTCCCTCCCTGGGTTTGTGGTTCGTGGTCTCCCACTCATCCACGATAAAACCGTGGATGAATGGGGCACAGAGGTTCTCGGTTATTTGATGAGCGGGCCACCTGCCGCCAAATCGTACGAACCGCACTCATTGTTCTCCAAAGATGACATTGATGAGCGCGAGTAGACTGGTTTGTTGGAACACCGGTCGCGAGTCTATTCGACCATGACGTAGAGATGGGATTTTGCCGGCCCATCGACTGTCACCTTAATCTTGTTTTCCTTTTGCAGTTGAACGGTTCGCGTGAGGGTTTCCACATTTTGGTTGACTTCGGTGGACTGGATGACGGTCACGCCATCGATTTCGATCTTCGCGCTCGTTACCCGATTGCTTCCGTCACGATCTCCATTGACGATCGTGAGCTGGTAGCTGGGCGCGGGAGTCTGGTGCATACCAATCGCGTCTGTCCAGGGCGCCGTGTCCATTTTGTATGATGCCAAGTCATCCGCGGACTTGGGAAGATTTGGCTCGTATTCTCCGAAATCCTGGAAAGTCTTTCCTGCCGCGTAGGCACTGCCGTTGTAACGGAAGAGGGTAAATGTTGGTGTTGCCATGATCCCGTCATCCCGCGGAAATTTATCGTAGCCACCATCTGTCGAAATGATCTGCAAGGCGCCGCTATGATCAATATCCACGATGTCATGGACATTCATAAAAGCGACGGGAACTTCCTTCCCATGCCAGGGTGCCACTTCTTTTCCGAGCGGCGTGATGTTTTGGAGCGTTTTGCCGTCCCAAGTGAAGAGCCAGTCGGGTCCGTCGTATGTGGCGTCGATCGTTTTTGCCAGCGCCGAGTCAGGATGGTCCGGATCGGCGAGGTTGACCAACTGTAACTCGCACGGCCCGTCAGTAAGCCAGAATTGCTGATCAGTAACGGCGGAAATGATTGTGGCAATACCTTGCGCGTAGGCGAGCATGGCGATCTCGGCCCCGTCGCCACTGAATGCAGCAGCGATAAGATCGGGTGTGCCATCCGCATTCTGGCTGAACGCCGCCGCGCAGGTGTGATAAGGGTTCGTCTCATTGCCCTCTGCCACTGGCGCTCCTCCAGCGTATATGAGTTGCTTAGGGAAGGCGGACTGGGCGGCCTGCATGACGACCGGGCTCGGGGTCTGGTCGGAACTCTGGGCCGAAAGTGCAAACGGCTCCGCCAAAACAACAGTGGTAATAATGAATTTTCGGAATTGCCGCATCATTGCTGGCCTCCTGTTGTGAAGATTGTACCGGCAGGATTTGGTTCATGATTTTTAGACTTATTGATCACATCTTCGCCGTATAGAAGTGCATCGGTTTTGTTAGTGAAGTTCTTGTTGTATAGCTGATACGCCGGTATAAGCAGTTGTTCAAAGTTGGATTCGCTTGCCATAGAGGGGCTTCGGCCGGACAGGGTGATGAAATTGTGCACCGTGTATCGTGACCCAATGCCAAGAGAGCCACTGTGATTGGTGAGATTACAATCTGTGTCGAAAAAATTGTCAGGGTCCATCGACGCGACCGGATCACAGGGGCTTGGATTGTTGCCTTTCCAGCCTCGGTCAATCGCCAAGACATACGTTACCTGCAGAAGCCCATAGCTAGCGGCGAGGGTGAGCTGCGCGCTGAAATCGACGGCGTGGCTATTTACTGCATTGTATCGGGAGTTATATTTAGCACTTTTACCCCAGTTTTGGTGCTGGTCATTATTTTCGAACAGGTCCCAAACTGATACATAGTGGTCCGAGAGTGCTATTGGATTCAAGATCGGCTGACCGTTGCTGTTGTTCATGATCAAGCCCGTATTCGCATTACGGC
>CAWKEG010000018.1:0-241548 GCA_963848515.1 uncultured Acidobacteriaceae bacterium | reverse complement strand
TCCCCGTTTCAAATTCTTCAAGGAATCAGGCGAGGAGGAGTACCACTCCTTCCTGGGCGTGCCACTGGTGGACCGCGGAATTCTGCAGGGAGTCCTGGTGGTTCAGACGAAGGACACCCGCGCTTATCGCGAAAATGAGATTCGCCTGCTCAGCGAACTGGCAGCCCAGGTGGCGCCAGTAGTGAGCGAAGCGCGCACGCTCGATCGCTTTATCGCTCCAGCGCAGGAGCGGCTCTGGGCACTCGCCCACAACGTGTGGTGGAGCTGGGACCACGACTGCATCAGCCTGTTTCGCGACCTGAATCCAACGCGCTGGCGCCAACTGAATCAGAATCCAATCTCGCTGCTCAGCGAAATGCCGCTGGGCGAAATCGAGCGCCGCGCTACCGAGCAGGTGCTGCATAGCCGCATCAACTACGTCTACCGGCGTCAGCAGGAATACTTGAATGCGGACCGGACCTGGGGCGCGGCCAATGCGGGCGTGCTGCGGCCACGGCCGGTTGCCTACTTCTCCGCGGAGTTCGGCTTGCACGAGTCGTTGCCTATCTACTCCGGCGGCCTGGGCGTTCTGGCTGGCGATCACATAAAAAGCGCGTCGGACCTCGACATTCCATTGATCGGGATCGGACTTTTTTACGGGCAGGGATACTTTCTGCAACGCCTGGACCAGAGCGGCTGGCAGAAGGAAGAGTATCTGCAGACGGATGTGAACCGGCTCCCGATGCAACCGGCCATTGGCGTGAACGGTGAGCCCGTGGTGGTCGAAATTGCCACACGCGGCGGTTCGATCCGCGCCAAGGTGTGGCGCGTCAAAGTGGGCCGCATCGATCTGCTGCTGCTTGACTCGAACATCGAAGGCAATGCGCCGGAAGATCGCGAAACGACTTCAAGGCTCTACGGCGGAGACGCGCGCACCCGCATTCGCCAGGAGCTGCTGCTGGGCATTGGCGGCTTCCGCGCACTGAAGGCCATGGGCATCACTCCCGGCGTTCTGCATCTCAACGAGGGTCACAGCGGCTTCGCGGTGTTCGAAGCCATACGCGATCGCATGGTGGAAGAAGGCCTGAGTTTTCAGCAGGCCGCCAGCCTGATTCCGCGCGAGGTTCTCTTCACCACCCACACACCTGTGCCTGCCGGCCACGACCGCTTCGGCGCCGACCTGATGGAAGAGCACCTGGGGCCGCTGCGCGAACAATTGGGCATTTCGCACGAAAACATGATGGGCTTTGGGCGCGAGTATCCCACCGACTACGGTGAGTCGTTCTGTATGACGGTGCTGGGCCTCAAGCTTGCGCGGCGCGTCAATGCGGTTTCGTCGCTGCACGGCGAGGTCTCCCGCGCCATGTGGAAGGGGCTCTATCCCAACCGCCCCGAGGATGCAGTCCCCATCGGCCACATCACCAACGGCGTGCATGTGCCCAGTTGGCTCGCGCCGCAAATGGCGCGGCTTTACGACCGGCACATGGGCGTCGGCTGGCAGCAGCACAGTAGTTATCCAAAGACCTGGGAGAAGATTGAACGCGTCGACGATGGCGAGCTTTGGGAGACGCACCTGGCTCTGAAAGCGCAACTGGTCGACTTCGCCCGCCGGCGCGCGCGGGAGCAGGCCGAGCGCCGCAAAGAACCGGCGGAGACGCTGAAGAAGCTCGACAAGATTCTGTCGCCGGACGCGTTGACCATCGGGTTTGCGCGCCGGTTCGCCACCTACAAGCGGGCCAACCTTGTGCTGGCCGACATTGAGCGGCTGGCCTCCATGGTCAACGATCCCAAGCGGCCGGTGCAGTTTCTGTTTGCCGGCAAGGCGCATCCCCACGACGAGCCGGGCAAGAAGGTTTTGCAGCAGATTGCGGAGATGATGCGCGACTCAAAGTTCTCAAACAAGCTCGCGTTCATTGAGGACTACGACATCAACGTGGGCCGCTACCTGGTGCAGGGAGTCGACGTGTGGCTGAACAATCCGCGCCGTCCGCTCGAGGCTTCGGGCACCAGCGGACAAAAGGTGGTGCTGAACGGCGGCCTCAATCTGTCGGTTCTCGACGGATGGTGGGCGGAAGCTTACGACGGCTCCAACGGCTTTGCCATCGGCACGGGCCGTACCCACTCCAACATGGACGTCCACGACAGTCGCGACGGCGAAGATCTCTATCGCGTGTTGCATGACGAAGTGATTCCGCTCTTTTATCAGCGCAACCGCGACGGGCTTCCGCTGGGATGGATCAAGCGCATGAAGCGGACCATCCGCACGCTGGGCTGGCGATTCAATGCCGACCGCATGGTGATGGACTACACGCTGAAGGGCTACATCCCCGCAGCAGGCGGAACATCAAGCGAGATTCGTTTGTACTCGTAGCGGCGGGCGAGACATGGGCCTCGCAGCCTTATGCGGAGTGCGAGGGTAATTGTTGCCCGATCGCCGCATACCGACGAGCCGGCCACCGCAGAGCCTGCGCAATGCAGATGATGTGGAGCATCATGAAGAATGGCACCCCGAATGTCGGAATCAGGCTCATTGGAAGCTCGGTCATTGCAGCCGTTGTAATCCCATGAGGATCGATCACTCCTGCGAGTGCTCCGAGGGTGACAGCCGAGACCAGATCTGCCATACCCAAAAGATTCCAGACGATGAAGCTATTCCGGTGATTGGGAGTTGCCAGCGCCGCGCCCACGAGTATTGCGGTTGCGCCTATGGTGATGTCACCCCACCCCGCCGATAGCGCAAAGAGCCTTGGCAGGATGCCATACGTTGCCAGAACCAGAAAAACCATTCCCTCGAGTCTAAGAGCGTGTATCCAGGTCAGAACGCGCGGGTTCAAAGTCAAGGTGAACTGCCGGAAATTTGGCGACACTCTAAACCAGAGCAGGAACAACGCAATGGGGAGAAGTGCGGCGAGCCCAAGGAAGAGGGGAGGCTGGTTGGGCCCGTTTCTGATGAGATGAAAGGCTGATGCTGCCAGGGCGAACAAGAACCAGACACCAATCAAGGCGGTCGTGAGCTTTCCATACTTTGTCATAACGGGTCTCCTTATTCCGTGACCGCGGCAGTCACGATGTTGGTTAAGCTCAGAAGTGTTTCCCAGCGATCGTCTCCGAGCTGGCTTCGCAGCCGCGTTTGCACTTCTTGCCAACTGGGAAGTGCGCGCTTGAATTTAGATTTTCCGGCTTTGGTCAAACTCAGCCGCCATGAGCGCCGATCATTTCCTGGTAATTTCGCGATCCAGCCCTGGCGGTCCATGATCTCGAGAGTTCGGGTCAGGGTTGTGCTGTCCATTGCCAGAATCTTCCCAAGCCGCCCCTGGGTTGCTTCTCCAACCAGGGACAACGCTTGCAGAACAGTGAACTGCGAGGACCTGAGCCCCAGCGGGCGCAACGCCTGCTCATAGTGCTGGGTTAAGGCACGGGACGACCGGCGGAAGCTCGCGCATAAACAAGGCAGTGCCGGAAGGATTGCTTTGCTCATGTCAAAATAGATGTATATACATATATTTAGATTCAAGAAAAAAAGCCCGACTCGCGGGCAGCTCTCGATAAGTCGCTACGGTAGATTCAAGTCAGGGGCTTTACGCGCTCATACCCACAGAAACCTTCACGGAAAAGAGCCGTGGCCGGCTGACTACCGCGCGATGGCGCTAGAAGGCCTATAGGTGAGCTGCCGATCCGCGCCTGGATCAGTCGGCGAAGACTTCTTCCCGGACTTTGACGGGTTCGACCAGTTGCACCGGGTAGTAGGCGTTGCGCGTGTACTGCTTAACCATGCGATTGGTGTTGAAGTAGGAGCCGTTGAAGGCCAGGGTGGTGCGCATCAGGCGCGCCCATTTCTCAGGCGATTCGAGGTAAAGCGGGACGATCGCGTCCTCGAGCTTCTCGTAGAGCGAGTTGGCCTCCGCGGTGTCGTCCGCCCCATCTTCAATTGCCCAGCCAGTGACGCCCTCGATGCAGCCCTCAATCCACCAGCCATCAAGAATCGACAAGCTCGGGACGCCGTTAAGCGCGGCCTTCATGCCGCTTGTTCCCGAAGCCTCATAGGGCCGCTTGGGCGTGTTGACCCACACATCCACGCCGGCCGTAAGCAATGCGCCCAGGTCCCAGGCATAGTTTTCAAGATAGACGATGCGCAGAGTTTCGTCCGATAGTTTGGCGGCCTCTTCGACAACCTGCTGGATGAGCCGCTTGCCCGGCTCGTCCTGCGGATGAGCTTTGCCGGCGTAGAGAATCTGCAATCCGCCTGCCGCGGCGGCTATCCTTTTGAGACGCTCCGGATCGGTGAAGAGCAGGCTGGCGCGCTTGTAGGTCGCGGCGCGCCGGGCAAAACCCAGCGTGAGCACCTTGGGATTAAGCGCCAGGCCCGTGCGGGTGGCAACTTCAGTAATCAACGCGTCCTTGGCTTGGGCGTGCGCTGCCTGGAACCGTGCCTCGGGCAAATCGATCGCGTTGCGCATGTAGAGGTTGTCGCGGCGCCACGCGGGGATGTGCTCGTCGAGCATCTGCTGCACGGGCTCCGCCATCCACGTAGGCGCGTGAACACCGTTGGTGATCGTGTCGATCGGAAACTCCGGAAACATTTCGCGGGAGACTTTGCCGTGCTGCATGGCGACGCCGTTCGCGTAACGCGAAAAACGAAGAGCCAGCAGAGTCATGTTCAACAGACCGTCACGAAAGCAGCCCAGCTTTTCAAGACGCGCGGTGCGATCGCCGCCCAAAATCCGAATCGACTGTTCGAGGGAGAAACGATCGTGCCCTGCGGGAACAGGGGTATGCGTGGTAAACACGCATTTGCGGCGCACCTGGTCCATGTCCGCTTCCGTCGCTGCGCCGAGCGGTCCGCCGCCCAACTGCCTTTCAAGCAGTGCCAGCGTGAGCAGCGCGGCGTGGCCTTCGTTCATGTGGTAGACGTTTACCCGGTATCCCAGCGCGTGAGCCATGCGCGAGCCGCCCATGCCGAGAACAATCTCCTGCTGCAGCCGGTAGTTGGTATCCCCGCCGTAGAGGTGATCGGTAAGGCCGCGGTCCCAACCGGAGTTGCCGTCTAGATCCGTATCAAGAAGGTAGATAGGCACCACGTGGCCGGAGCGGCCTTTCAGGTCGTAGCGCCAGGCGCGCACCGTCACAATGCGGTCTTCAACCGACACGGTAACGCGGGCCGCTTCTTCCGTACAAAATGCCTCGGGATTCCAGGGCTGAACCTCTTCGCTCTGCATGCCGGTGCGATCCAGATGCTGCTGGAAATATCCCTTGCGGTGAACCAGGGAGAATGCGACCAGAGGAATCCCCAGGTCGGCGGCCGAGCGTAAGGTATCGCCGGCCAGTACGCCAAGCCCGCCCGAGTAGGTCGGCATGGAGGGATGGATCGCAATCTCCATCGAGAAATAGGCGACGTGCCCGGAGATGGGGAAGTTCTCGTAGGAAAAGGGCTTTAAGATTGCCGGTTGCATTGGATTCGTTTCTCCGCGCCGCATGGAAACTTGGTTGCGGCGATCTGGGAATAACAATTTCTTCGGAAACCGATCGGGCCTGACTATCTACCCGGTCTTCTAGGGCACAATACCCTCCGATTTTACCAAGGAACGGCTTAGCGAACGCTAAGTCTGACGGAAACCCCATCCCACGAATGGGTTACGAGGCATGGATTTCCCGGCGCACCTCTCCCGACGGCAAATTCTTGCGAGTGAGGCGCGCATTGGACAACCGACGTTTGTGAGCCGTTTCTAACTCACTTGGTGCGCACCGTTTGAGGCGTGGCAGACGTGAATCTCCGGATCGATGCCGCTCTTCGCGGCGTAACGAGCGCCGAGCTCTTTGGCAAAGGCCGCAGCCTGACTCTGTTCCACAAGATTGACGGTGCAGCCGCCGAATCCTCCGCCGGTAAGGCGCGCACCGATCAGGCCCGGCAAATCCTGCGCCAGGGCAACCATGGTGTCGGCCTCAACGCAACTGCCTTCGAAGTCCCCGCTGTAGCTCGCATGCGCTTCGGCCATCAGCCGCCCGAGTTCCTTCATGTCACCGCGGAGAAGCGCCTCAGAAGCTGCCACCGTACGCAGATTCTCGCTGATGACGTGGCGTGCGCGCATCAGAGACTTGGGCTCCATCTCGTGGCCCCATTTGCCCAGATCTTCAAGCGTCGCGTCGCGAAGGAACGGTACGCCGGGGCGATGACTGGCGATGACGGCGCAGGCGGCTTCAGACTCTCGGCGGCGGGTTGGATAGTCTCCGCCGGCGATCGAGTGCTTGACCATCGTATTGGCAATCACCAGCGCGACATTGGCCGGGATGGGGGCCAGCCGGTAGCTGAGGTCGCGGCAATCCAGCAGCAGGGCGTGGTTCTCCTTGCCGTTGGCGGAGATGAACTGGTCCATAATGCCGCAGTTCGCGCCTACAAACTCGTTCTCGACGCGCTGGCAGAGGCGGGCAAGCACCGGGCCCGGGTAGCTTGCGCCAATGAGCGACAGAACTGCCAGGGCGGTAACCACCTCGAGAGCGGCGGAACTTGATAGCCCCGAGCCCAGAGGCACGTCGCCCCAAAGCGTGAGACTGAAGCCCGGAATCCTGTGGCCCTCGCCCGCAAGGATGGAGACGACACCCATCGGATAGTCGGACCAGTTCTTCGACGCGGTGGGCTTGGCCGCTGCGTCGAATGTCTTCTCTTCTCCAAAATTCTCGGAGTAGATCACGATCTTGCCGTCCGTCCGCGGAGAGATGCCGGCCAATGTGGCAAAGTTGATGGCCACGGGCATGACGAATCCCTCGGCGTAGTCGGTGTGCTCACCGATCAGGTTGACGCGGCCAGGCGCAACAAAGACGGCAGGTTCGGCATGGAAGCGGGCAGCATGCATGGAGCGAAGGGCGACTGGATCGTGCATATGAGTCAAAACCTTTCAATTGAAATCAAAAAAAATGTTTCGAGCCTGGAATCGAGAAATCGCGGAACTGAGAACGTTTTCTTTCTTCGACGCATTCATCCCCGTCCTGGCCATCCGTTCTACTCTTTTATCGTATCGGCGCAGGCAGCGGAAAGTCTTTCCCAGATGCGGTCGAGCCAAGATTCATGTTCCGGCTTCATCAGCACTGAGCGCAGGCAGGTAACCATCTCCGGCGTTCCCTCATTTCGGTGGGCAGCGACCGGCGAAAACCAGGACAGCGGCAATTGTACAAGAGCCAGGTGCAGGTCTCGCGCGGCCGACGCGTCAAAGACCTCCTGGGCCCGTCGCGAGCTTCGTTCCGCAGTTTCGGCATTCAGTTTCCAGACGACGATATCGAGCTCGGGTGGGCCCGCCGCCAATGCTTGGAAACGCGCATCTGCACGCAATCTGCGGTCGAGTTCCAACGCAGCGGCCCGTCCTTGCCTCAGGCCCTGGGCGAATTCGCCTTCCGGCACAAGGGGCAAAAGCTGCTGCGTAGCCCACAAGGCCACAGCCGCCGCTCCGGCGCGGGAACACTCCAGGCTGATCTCGCCCAGGTGCAACTGTTTTGAAGTGAAGTAGGTGTAGGGCGAATCGTGCTTGTAAAAGCGCCCCACCGCCAGGTCGCGGAACAGCACGCACCCGCACCCGTAGGGCTGCAAGCCGTGCTTATGCGGATCGATGACGATGGAATCTGCCTGGGAGAGGCCGGCATAGGCTTTCCGCGCGGGTTCGGCGAGCGCGCCGGCAATCAGCGTGAAATAGCCCCCATAGGCCGCATCTACATGGATTCGGAATTCGTATCGCTCTTGCAGTGCGAGGATCGAATCGAGCGGATCGACCGCGCCAATGGCTGTTGTGCCCAGCGTGACGACCACCGTGCCCACATCGCCGCGCTTCAACTCGGTTTCAAGTGCTTCAATCGACATTCGTCCGCAGCAGTCGGCGGGAATCTCAGAGTAGTCAAGCTTCAGAACCGCGGAGATCCGCCGGTGAGTGTAATGGGCCTGCTCCGAACCGACAATGCGTTTGCCCGGCGCGAGTTGGCCCGCTACCCAAAGCGCCTCCAGATTGGCCAAAGTTCCACTGGAGGTCAGGTGGCCCAGATACCCACCCTGGGATTCGGTCCAGCCAAACATCGAGGCGATCTGGCCAACCACCTCGATCTCCATCTCTGAGCTGGCGCGGCCGCCGTCCCGCGCATGATTGTTGGGATTGATGTTCATAGCCAGCGCATAAGCCGCGCGCGCCAGCGGATGGGGCGGCTTGAGCATCTGCCCGGCATAGAGAGGATGGAAGTAGGGGTAGTTGTCGCCGAGCCGATGGGCCACGGCCGCCAGAACCTGCGCCATCCCGCCTTCGTCCATCTCCGAATCGGAGGCGGGCAAGACCGCAAATTCCGCCTCCAGCAGCTCAGTGGCGCGGGCGAGGAGGCCGGGGACGGGATCGACAGGCATGGCGACCTCCCACAGTATCACAGACGGATGCATGTGCCAGGCTTGTGTCGAGCGCGCTCAACTCAGTCCGACTCCTTGATTCAGAAACCTGAAGAGCACCTGCTCGATCTCCGAACGAGGAACACTGGAGTTTTCCAGCCACCATTCGGCCAAACCGTGCATGCCCTTCTTGATGAATTCTGCCTTAAGAAACAGTTGCTGTTCTGTTTCTGCCGCGTTTGAGGATGAGTGCGATCGCATGATTTGCGCAATACCAATCGTTGCGTCCACTTGAACACGGCGGCAAATAGTTGCGATGGGAAGGGGCGCCTTTGAGCTGATCAGGAGGACCCGCGCCGCGCTCGGATCATCTTCCACCAGATCAAAAAAAACGGAAATCGCAGCCCTCAGTCGCTTGCTTGGAATGCTCGCCCTTGCCACCGCCGCCTTGCCGTTTTGCAGAAGACCTTCACGAATCTGTTCAATGGCCGCCGCGAAAACCTCCTCCTTCGACGAGAAGTGATCGTAGAGAACCGGCTTCGTCACAGAAGCGACCCCGGCTATCGCTTCGACTGTTGCCCCCTCGTAGCCCTCCTGGGAGAAAACATCGATGGCTGCTCGAATCAGCCTCAGGCGGCGTTCGGGACCGGATAGACGTTTCCTGATACGAGCTTTCACCTTGACATCATAGCCTACTCAGCAGTAGGTTATAGACCATAACCTACCCACTGGTAGGTTATACCGCTCAGGAGGATCGATTCGCCATGAATGAGGTTTTATGGATTTTGCAGGTGTCGCTCGCCTTACTGTTCCTGGGCTCAGGCATTGCCAAGTCACACATGTCCAGAGAACGGATGTTGGCTACAGGACAGACAGGAGCTGCTGCTATGCCGATGGCATTCGTTCGCTTTATTGCCATCTGCGAAATCTTAGGAGCGGTTGGCCTCGTCGCGCCTCGGGCGTTCGGGATTCATCCGGAATTGACTCCTCTTGCGAGCCTTGGTCTCGCCGTCATCATGGCTGGTGCCGCCGTTTTGCATTATCGAATCCACGAGTTAAAACCCATCATCGTCAACGTGGTGCTCCTCTGTCTTTGTCTTCTTGTCGCATATGGTAGGCGGTGATGGCGTCGAGAGTTCCCCGGCATTCGGCGAAAGCCGAGCGGATGCAGGCAACCTCCACCGATCCCGCGCGGAGATTCAGTGGGTTTCTGGGCGCCGAAATGCACAACGAGCCTTTGGATTCAACTGGCGATATCAGGCCGATCCGCTCATCCAATGACCAATGGAGAACCAAGGGGCAATTTGCGCCTCGGCGAATCTGCGTTCATTGGGGATTCAAGGAACATCTTTTTAAAGTCAGGCACGCGGACGCCGCAAGGTCGCGGTTGTTCAAACTCCGCGAGTCCGAGGCTTCTCCCAAAAAGCGTGACGCATGTTGAACCCCGGCAGAGTCCTTTTGACCCGCCCAAATTGGTGAGGCGTTTCCGGAAATAGGAATCGCAAGGTGAGACGGCTGACAAGATTTGATGGCGAGATTTTTGACAGCAATGATACACTGCTGACAGCGTTAGAGCCGAACCGGGCGTGAGCAGTGACTCGCCCAACCAAGCAAGATTCTGCCAGTGGTCGCTCCGATTCATCCAGCGCAATTCAATCCAGGAAATACGAACAAAATGGAACAAGGTACTGTGAAGTGGTTCAATGACGCGAAAGGCTTCGGCTTTATTTCGCGCCAGAACGGCGAAGACGTGTTTGTCCACTACTCTGCAATCAACTCAAGTGGTTTCAAGAGCTTGCAAGAGGGTCAAGCCGTGCAGTTCAACGTGGTGAAGGGGCCCAAGGGATGGCAGGCCGCCGACGTGCAGCCGCTCTAAGCCCATTGGCCGGATTCCGGCAGAATCCTGTAAACCCAAATGAGGGCTGGGGGGTCCCGGCCCTTGTTTGTCCTCTTTGCGTGGTTCACTTCTGCGCAAGAGCTAGACTGGACCGCGCTCAATTACTCCACCCTGCTGTAACCTGCCTGCTCTATCCAGCCGCTTCAATTCCAGCAGATTCTTCCTCCCGATTGGCGGAGCCTGTGTCCAACCGGTTTCGTGCGAAGACCCATAGATAAAAGACACTCATTCCCAGCAGAATCAGCGGGATAGGAAACATCTGCACTGCAATATTGACCTGCCGGGACAATGCCCCTCCCGACAAGTGAAGATTGCTCATCAATACAAGCAGAAGTGCCCACGGCAAATCCCCAATCAATAGCAGCCCCATTCCATTCACCAGCAGCGCCAGCCGCGCTGTCACCCCCGCTTCTGACCAAAGCATCGCGCAGGCGGGCACGGTAAGCATCAAGAGCTTTGCATCCAGCTGCCGATGATAGACAGGGAGCATCGAGAGGGCAGCGATGGTTGCCAGGCCCAGCCAGAAACTTCTTGGCGAGCGCCGTGATCGCAACGTGACGCCCGCCCACACCAGCAGCAGCGGCGCACACACCAGATAGCTTGCCAGGTTGTAGAAGCGCGGATTGTCCCAGAAGACGCTGAAAACCGTCTGCAGGCTGATCAACATATCGAGCCCGTGACCTCCCGATGAAGCAAGGCCGGGGTCGTTGATCCCACCGTGTGCTGAAAAAGTCTGCAAGTTGAAGCGCATCTCCTCAAGCCAATGCGGCGCGGCAACCGCCATCCAAAGCAGCGCCGGCAAACCAATCACCACTGTCGCCAGAAGCGTTTGCAGGGCTCGTTTGCGGTAGATTCCACCCGCCAGCAGGAAATAAAGCCAAACCAGGCCAGTATCGTGCGGTTTGAGGGCCAGGCTGATCGCCAGGCAAACGATGCCCAGCCAGACAAACCGCTCGCGAAAAAAGCACCAGACGGCAATCACGCAAAGGCTGATGACGAGTCCGGCCACATTGCCGCAGACAATCAGCAATTCACTGTTGGCGAGCAGAAAGCACAGCAAGGCCCCGGTGAGCGTGGGCGCGTATTCTACCCCAAGATTCCAAATCAAAAACGATGCAAAAAGAAAGCTTCCGACGTTGAGCGCGGTCCATAAAATGTGAGCCGTCCTCCAGGGCAGCAGCGCAACCGGAACGGTGAAAAGAAACGCAGTAGGCGGATAGGGATTCTCGGTGGCGATCTGGCGATTTGTTTCCGTATCCTGAAGACTGTTCGCATTTTCGGCGCGATAGACCCGCATGACGTCGCTGCGGTTATACGGGTCGCCATGTTCGATCAGACAGCGCGCGGGGTAGTAGAGCGCCTTGAAATCTGCAAGGGAATTGGGCTGAGCGTTTTGGAGAGCGAACCCTAGCCCCAGAAACACCAGGCCGCCAAGCACAAGCAGGTAGAGTCCATCGAGCTGCTTCCTGGTCATGCCGTGCCTTTCCCTGGGTTCGTTTCGGAAAGCAGCCTGAGGGCCGGAGCCGCACTCCAGTTGCGACTGTGCCGAACAGCTCAATCGCCAAATCGCCGAACATCCATGTCCACTATAAAGGCTGCCCTGGACAGAAAAAGTTCGCAAATAGTGCGGTCATCGTTCAGTTAACACACACCATCCGCTTCAACCGGGAATGGGGAGGTTCTTGAGATTTCCGAAGCGGAAAGTAGGGCGCGAGTCAGGCTCTATACATCCAGGCAGACGCCCTCACTGGCTCAGCCGTCCTTTCGCCCGCCTCGCCGCAACGGGCGCCAGCGCCGCTCCACCCCGGGACCATGAAACTGTCATTCGGGTGCGCTCCCGGTCCGCCTGAATTCCGGTGATGGCTGCGGAGAACCTGCTGAATCTCATGCACTGCCGCGACGCGCTCCGCACGGGATTGCCGATCCCAGAACATGACGAACCCTTGTCCGCACACGCAGCAATGGGTTTCCGCGTTACCGCCTGTTTTCTTGCAGAGTACCTGCATCCTGGCCTCTTCTACGCAGAGTGGGGGAGATCCCGCGCATTAAACCGACGATATTTCGGTGTGATAGGAGTGAACATTCCACCATCGCGCCAACAGGCTTGTACTTTCGGGCCAGACCTCGCCCAGCACGCTGGTGCAGTGCTGCTGCGGACCCAGCCATGCGGCTCTTGTCTATCGAATAAGCTGGAGTTGCCTTTCCGGGCGCCCGGGCCTGCCCATTTCACTTCTGGAAAATCGCCGCACGACCAGGAGTCTCTCGATGTACAGCCATCGGAGAGCCGCTGTATCCTCAATGTATTGGCCGTGTTTTTCTCTTCGCGGCCTACTGGAATCCGATAACTCATGAGCACGCAGACAATTGCCGTACACCTGCCCGATGGGGCCATCCGCGAAGTGCCTTCGGGCACGACGCCCTTTGAAATTGCCAACTCGATCTCTCCTCGCCTGGCCGCCGCCTCCGTCGTTGCACGCCTGATTCCGCTCGGCTCGGCTTCGGCCAAGTCCACAACGGGCGAGGAACCGTCGGAAGCAGCGATGTACAGTGCTGAGGACTCCGCAGCGCCGCGGCTTGTCGATCTCTCCACACCGCTGACCGCCGATACGCGGCTTGAGCTGGTCACGGAGAAGGATCCCGAAGCGTTGAAAGTGGTGCGCCACTCTGCCGCGCACGTGCTGGCAACCGCCGTACTCGAGCTCTTTCCAGAGACCAAGCTCGGCCACGGCCCGGCAACCGACAGCGGTTTCTTCTACGACTTCTACCGCGAAAAACCCTTCACGCCGGATGACCTGGCGCTGATTGAGAAGAAGATGGCGGAAGTGGTGGCGCGGGACGAAAAGTTTGTCCATGAATACGAGCCGCGCGAGCAGGCGCTGGAAGCCTTCGAGCGCGACGGCGACTTCATGAAAACGCATTTCGTGACCAAATTCACCGAGCCTGGCTCCGAAGTCAGCTTCTATCGCAACGGCAAATTTGTGGACTTTTGCCGCGGACCTCATGTGCCCTCGACAGGCCGCGTGAAGGCGGTGAAAGTGACCACGCTCGCAGGTGCTTACTGGCTAGGCGACGAAAAGAATCCGCAACTGCAGCGGGTTTATGGGACGGCCTTCTTTTCGCAGAAGGATATGGACGCGCACTTTGCGCGGCTGGAAGAAGCGGCCAAACGCGACCATCGTCTGCTTGGCAAGCAACTGGACCTTTTCAGCATTCAGGAGCTGGCGGGTGCGGGGCTGATCTTCTGGCATCCCAAGGGTGCCATGATTCGCAAGATCATGGAAGACTGGATGCGCGATGAGTGCCTGCGGCGCGGCTATCAGCTTGTGTATACGCCGCACGTGGCGCGCGTGAACCTGTGGCAGACTTCGGGGCATGAGGGCTTCTACTCCAACAACATGTTCACGCCCATGGAACTGGACGATGCGATGTATCGCATGAAGCCCATGAACTGTCCGTTCCATATCCTCATCTACAAGAACTCGCCGAAGAGTTATCGCGACCTGCCCGTGCGCTATGCCGAGTTGGGCAACGTGTATCGCTACGAGCGCTCGGGCACCATGCATGGCCTCTTGCGCGTGCGCGGCTTTACGCAGGACGATGCGCACATCTTCTGCACGCCTGGCCAGATTGAAGATGAGGTTGTGGCCTGCATCGACTTTGCGGAGGCCGTGCTGCATACCTTCGGCTTCAAGGAGTTCAAGGTCGAGCTTTCAACATGGGACCCGAACGATCGCGCCCACTATGCCGGCTCGGATGACAACTGGAATCTCGCGGTGGGCTCCCTGCAGCGTGCACTCGACCGGAAGGGAATCGCATACAAGACGATTCCTGGCGAAGCGGCCTTCTACGGGCCCAAGATCGATGTCAAACTCGTCGACGTGCTGGGCCGCCTGTGGCAGCTTTCGACCGTGCAGTTCGACTTCAATCTGCCGGCGCGTTTTGAGCTTGAATATGTGGGCGAGGACGGCGGGCGGCATCAGCCGGTAATGGTGCACCGCGCACTGTTCGGTTCCGTTGAGCGGTTCTTCGGTGTGCTCATCGAACACTACGCGGGTGCGTTTCCGCTGTGGCTGGCGCCGGTGCAGGTGGGCCTGGTGCCCATCAGCGAGAGGCATAAGGCCTACTCCGAAAAAGTGGAGAAAGCGCTGAAAGACGCGGGCCTCCGCGTGGAAGTGGACGACCGCAACGAGAAGATGAACGCCAAGATCCGCGACTTCGCCAATCAGAAGACGCCCTACATCCTGGTCTTTGGCGACAAGGAAGAAGAGGCCAATGCCGTCAGCGTCCGCACCCGCGGCAAGGGCGACCAGGGCTCCATGCCGCTCGCCGACTTCATCGCAAAAGCAACGGCGCTGGTTGCGGGGCAGTCTACGGAACTCTAGCTCTCGAAGCCAGAGGCGGCTCCGCATTGATGGCGGAGCCGCCCTTTTATTGATCCCTGGCCGGTTTTTCGTTCCGGAGCACCGCAGCCTCGGAAACTCTGGTATCGTTCCTGCTACCGGGAAATTTGACTTATGCGCTGCGCTCTATTTCTACCGACACGATCTAGTTCTGCATATCTTCGTCCTTTTGGCCTGATAATTCTGGCGCTTCAACTGTCCACGCAGCTCTCTGCAGCAGCACAGGATAAACCCGCGCCGACGCTTCCAATTCAAGCTCCACCTGCGCCGAACGAAGCCACTCCAGGCAAGCCTGCGCCAGCCACTGCGCCGCTGGCTGCAAAGCCTCCCGACGTCTCAAAAGAAGCCCTGGTCTTTGACAAGTACTACACAAAGGTCCGCGAAGAGGCTGACGGCACCGGCACGCGCGAAACCACGGCGCGCATTCGCATCCTCGCCGACGCAGGCGTGAAGCAGATGGCCGTGCAGACCTTTACGTACACCGCCTCAAACCAGCAAGTGGATGTTGCCTATGTGCGCGTAATTAAACCGGACGGATCGGTGGTCGTCACGCCTGCTTACAACATCCAGGACCTTCCCGCCGATGTAACCCGCGAAGCGCCCATGTACTCCGATATTCACCAGAAGCACGTCGCGGTAAAAGGTCTGGGCGTGGGCGATACGCTCGAATACCAGGTCACCCTGCGCACCCTCAAGCCCGATGTTCCGGATCAGTTCTGGTTCGAGTTCACTTTCGACAAGGATCTGATCGTTCTCGACGAGCAGCTGGATCTGGACGTGCCCGCGGATAAACCTGTCACCGTAGCCAGCGCCGATGTGCAACCGACGGTGACCCTCTCCGCGGGGCGCAAGCTTTACCACTGGGCCAGTTCGAACCTTGCGCGGCCCGATCCCGATGCGCCGCCCAAGTCAACAAAGCACTGGAAACCGTCGGTGCAGGTAACCACGTTCACCAGTTGGCAGCAGGTGGGCGCGTGGTATGCGTCTCTCCAAAAGGAACCGCTCACTGTAACTCCGGCCATCCAGGCACGCGCCGACTCGCTGACCAAAGGGCTCACCTCCGACGAGGACAAGGTGCGCGCTCTCTTCAACGATGTGGCGCTGCATATTCACTACGTGGGCCTGGACTTCGGCATCGGCCGCTACCAGCCGCACGCGGCCGACGATGTCCTCTCCAACGAGTACGGTGACTGCAAAGACAAGCACACGCTGCTGGCCACGCTGCTGAAGGCCTCCGGGATTGAAGCCTGGCCGGTGCTGATCTCAAGCAGCCGCCCGCTCGATCCAGACACCCCCTCGCCCGCGCAGTTTGACCACGTGATTACGCTTGTTCCGCTCCAGGGCAAGATGCTCTGGATGGATTCGACGGCCGAAGTCGCGCCCATAGGCGTGCTTTTTGGGACTCTGCGCGACAAGCAGGCACTCGCCATTCCAGTAGACAAGCCGGCCTATCTCGAACGCACAGCCGCCGATCTGCCGTTTGCTCAAACTACCCGCTTCGAGGTGACAGGGAAACTCTCCGACGTCGGCGTATTCACCGGCCGCTTCAACGAGGTTTTTCGTGGCGATGCAGAGATGGTTTATCGCGCCGCCTTTCGCAGCGTCCCGCAGTCGCAGTGGAAGGAGTTTCTACAGGGAGTTTCGAACGCTACCGGATTTGGAGGCGAGGTGAGCAACCCCGATGTCTCGGCGATCGAGCAAACGGGACACCCAGTACATTTCTCCTACGACTACACGCGCGAAAAATTTGGCGAGTGGGACAACCGCCGCATCTCGCCGCCCATGCCGCCCGTGGGTATTGAGCTGGCGCCTGGCGTCAAACAGAAAAAACCTGCCGACGATGTGGATCTCGGCTCGCCCGGAGAACTCGTCTACTCCACCAGCGTTGAATTGCCCAGGGGATGGATGCTGTTTCCCCCTTCGGGCGCCGACCTGAAGGAGGACTGGGCGGAATACCACTCTACCTATGCCTTCGCCGACGGAAAGTTCACCTCGGAGCGGCGCCTGGTGGTGAAGAAAAATAAGGTTCCTCTCGATCAGTGGGATAAGTACCTTGCCTTCCGCCGCGCCATCTACGACGATGAAATTCGCATGACGCCGTTTCAGAATCCCGAGGAAGCGAGCAAATGGCAAGGGGTTCCTGCTCCGATAATCACGCGGCAATTGATGGCATCCGGCGCACGGGCTCAGTTCAGCCAAGAAGCCAGACAGAAGATCCCGGTCGCTCTCGATAACCTTCGCGCCGCGACGGCGATTCTGCAAGCCGATCCGCCGGCTGACGCAGAGAGACTTGCAACCGCACTAGGCCTTTCGCGCGAGGCCGTGATGGATATTGAGGCCATCACGCTCAAGCTGCCGCCCGAGGACCCGCACTCGCTCTACTGGGGCCAGTTGCTCGGCTACGCCTGGTCCACCATGGGTTGGTCGGACCTTGAGAACAAAGATTTGGTTCTGGCTGAGATGTATCTTCCAATTGCCTGGCATCTTTGCCATGACCGCATCACCGGATACCAGTTTGGTCGCCTCCTCGATGCCAAGGGAAACAAGATTGCGGCGCTTCATCAGTATGAATTGGCTCGCGTGGCGCCGGTGAAAAACCCTCTCGGTGAGTTCGAGGCTTCCAACTACAAGGTGGATGACCTGATTGCCGCAAGCTACAGAAAGTTGGCGGGGAAGGACATAACTGTTACGCCGCTCAATCACGGTTCGTACAACGGCAGCCTGAACTCCGAACTCGACAAGGAACTCGAGATGCACCAGTTCGTGCGCACAACCAAGCTAACCGGGTCAGGGCTTTATGCAGTTGCATTCGAGCCGGGGAAGCCGGTGAAGGTGAGCTTTCTTTCTGGCGACACGGGATTTGCGGCGCTGTTGCCCGCTCTGCGGGCGCACACGTTTCCTGCGCAGCTTCCCGGCAATTCCACGGGGCGACTGCTGCGTGAGGTGCGCGTAATCTGCTCGCCCTGGTCTGGTTGCGACGCATACCTGCTGTTGCCCGGCTCCATCGAATTCCCCTCCATCACGGTGCCGGTCAAGGTTATGAATCTGCCGAAGAGTCGCGCCGAAGGAAAGCAAGTCCAAATCGAAATCCAACCATAACGGCTGAGGGAGACAGAGGAAGATTTCCCTTGACTGCACTTGTCAGTTCGTGGATACTTACCGTTAGTTAGTGCTTACCGTTCGTCGGAACTTACGGTTTGCCGAGGTTTATCTCAAAATGGATGCCTATCTTCAAGCCGGATTGGACGCACTGGGCGACGCCACCCGCATGGCGATCTTCCAGAAGCTCTCTCACGGCCCCGTGGCCGTTAACGAACTGGCCCGCATGATGCCCGTCAGCCGTCCCGCCGTCTCGCAGCACCTGCGCGTCCTCAAAGATGCTGGGCTGGTGACCGACTCCAAAGCCGGAACACGCCGCTACTACAAGCTCAACCCGGAGGGTGTTGCGCGGCTGCGCGCTCACTTTGACCAGGTGTGGGAGAAAGCTCTTGGTGCTTTTCAAAGTGCCGCAGAAAAACCCGTTAAAGGAGATAAACATGTCCGAGACACTCGCATGCGCCGCCGTCCGTAAAAGCGTGCGCGTAAAAGCCCCTATCGAGCGCGCCTTCTCCGTCTTTGTCGAGCAGATGGAGACCTGGTGGCCAGCCACTCATCACATCGGCGATACACCTTTCGAATCCATCTTCGTGGAACCCCGCGTAGGAGGCCGATGGTACGAGCGCAATGCCAAGGGCGACCTCTGCGACTGGGGAAAAGTTCTCAAATGGGATCCACCCCACACCGTCGCGTTCAGTTGGCATGTCGGCCCCGGCCACGATCGCCCCGAGTGGGCCTACGACCCGGATAAAACCCGGGCCAGCGAAGTGGAAATCAACTTTGTCGCCGAGGGGCCGGATTTGACACTCGTTGAATTAGTGCACAGTAAGCTCGAGCGCCATGGCGAAGGTTACGAGCAGCTCCGCGCAATGTTCGATGGGCCCGGCGCCTGGGTCGGCGTTCTTGACTCCTACGCCAGGAAGGTCGAGGGAAAGGAGACGGCATGAAACCCGTAATCTTTCTCCGCATCGCCGCCGTGCTCACGTTCATCCACTCGGCGCTGCACACCTTTGGAGGGGTCTTCGGCGCAATCAGTCCTGGACCCGCCACAGCGGCAGTTGCTGCCATGAAGGCAAATCAATTTATGGCAATGGGCTCCCTGCGCACCTATTGGGATTTCGAAATGGGCATGGGCCTGATCGTCACGGTGTTTCTCACTATGGAGTCGTTCGTGTTCTGGTTCCTTGCCTCGCGCGCACGCAACCATGCGAACGAGCTGCGCCCCTTGCTTATCATTTTTGCCATCGGCTACCTTGCCGTGTCGGTGGTTGCGTACAACTACTTCTTCATCGGCCCGGTCATCGTGGAGATCGTAATTGCCCTCTGCCTTATCGCAGCCGCAATCACCGCCCGCTCTTCGGCCGTCACGTCGCGGCTCGCCGGCACAAACGCAACTGGATAACCGCGATCGCTGACCGGTCAAACTGCACAACTCATGAATCAACACGCGGGGCAGAACAATTCTGTCCCGCGCAAACCTTCAGGCGTTGATTGCCATGCCCTCGACCGCGCCATACGCGTCGAGCATCGATTCGGCAAGCGTTGGGTGCGCGTGGATGGTGTACATCATCTCGTCAACCGTTCCTTCGAGCTCGAGAACGGCGACAGCCTCGGCGATAATTTCCGTGGCCTGCGGCCCGATGATGTGGACGCCCAGGATTTCACCATACTTGGCGTCGGAGACGATCTTCACAAAGCCATCGTGGCTGCCTACAATGGTGGCCTTCGAGTTGCCCGCGAACGGAAACTTGCCCACCTTCACTTCGTAGCCTTTCTCCTTAGCCTGCGCTTCCGTCAGGCCTACCGAGCCAATCTGCGGATCGGTGTACGTGCAGCCGGGGATGCGGTCGCGGCGCAGCGGGCGGAACTTTGCGCCGGCAATTTTGGCCACGGCCACCATGCCCGCCATGGCTCCAACATGCGCCAGTTGCGGAAAGCCTGACACGATATCGCCGATGGCATAAACGCCGGGCTCGGCCGTCTGCTGCGACTCGTTGACTTTGATGAGTCCGCGCTCCACTTCGACCTTCGTCTTCTCAAGCCCAATGTTTTCCGTGCGGCCCGCGCGTCCCACGGCGACCAGAACTTTTTCGGCTTCCTTCACCTGGGGCTTGCCATTGGCATCGGTGTAGCTGACCTTCACGCCGCTCGCGGTCTTCTCCACCTTTTCAACTTTGGCGCCGGTGTTTACGTCGATGCCGCGCTTCTTGAAGAGGCGCGTGAGCTCCCTTGAAATCTCCTCGTCCTCCACAGGAACCATGCGCGGCAGAAACTCGAGGATGGTGACTTCAGTCCCGAAGCTGCTGAAGATTGAACTGAACTCCACGCCCACAGCGCCCGCGCCGATGACGATCAGCGACTTCGGCACGCTGTCGATGGAAAGAATCTCAATGTTGGTGAGGATGCAGCCGTCGGGCTGGAGGCCCGGAAGCATCTTGGCCGACGAACCGGAGGCGAGAATCACGTTCTTCGCTTTCACTTGGCTCGCAGTGCCGTCTGCTGCTGCCAAGTCAACCATATGCACGCCCGCCTGCGCAGGCCCCGTGAGCTTGCCAGTCCCAGCAATCACGGTCACCTTGTTTTTCCTCATCAGGAATTCGAGGCCTTTGACGTGCTTGGTGATGATCGAGTCCTTGCGCTTGAGTACGGCCTGCCAGTCGAGCGTAGGCGTGCCGATGCTTGCCAGTCCGAACTCGGCCGCGTGCTTCAGGTGGTCCCAAATCTCAGCGTTGAAGAGCAGAGCCTTGGTCGGAATGCAACCCACATGCAGGCAGGTGCCACCAAGCCGGGGAGCGTTGTCGATGAGCGCCACTTTGAGCCCCAGTTCGCCGCCGCGGATCGCCGCCGTGTAGCCGGCCGGGCCGCCGCCGATGATAGCTACGTCGTAGATTGTCGTTGTCTCTGCCAAGGAAAACTCCATTCCGGGGCGCCTGCGACTCGCCGCAAGCTCCGCATCTCAGAATTAAGTTTAACGGATGCGCGTTGACCCGGCAGGGGTGATAAGGCAAGCCAAAGTGTGTGAACAGAACGAGCTCTTATAGGTTTTGAGCAACCAAGTCCACGGCCACTTTCTCCGTCTCCGCATCATCGCCAAAGCCTTCAATCCAGTGAACGTCTGGTTCACGCTTGAACCATGTCATCTGCCGCTTGGCGTAGTTGCGATGGCCTTGCTGCGCGGCTTCTATCGCACCTTCAAGGGTCAACGTACCAGCAAGCACCGCCTTTGCCTGGCGGTAGCCGAGAGAGTCGAGTGCTTTCACCGGGCCATAGCGATCGAGAAGACTCTGCGTCTCCACGACAAGTCCGGCAGCAAACATCGAGTCGGCGCGGCGGTTTAGCCGATCGTAGAGCTGCTGCCGCGACGGATTAAGGCCGATCCGCAGCAGGCGGTAGCCCGTCAGCGGGTCACGGGCCATCACTTCCGACATCGGCTTCCGCGCGGCCAGACAAACCTCGATCGCGCGAATCAGCTTGGACGTGTCATTCGCGTGAATGCGCGCAGCCGTTACCGGATCGAGGCGCGTGAGCAACTGGTGCATGTGGTCTTTTCCCCGCCTCGTCTGCGATTGAGTGAGGCGCTCCCGCAGCTCCTTCTGCCGCTCAGGCCCGGCGAAGAGCCCCTCAGTAAGCGCGCGCAGGTAGAGGCCCGTTCCACCCGTCACAATGGCCAGCCCGCCTCGTTCCGCAATCTCGCGCAAGGCAGCACGTGCCATGCGGCTGTATTCGCCCGCTGTGAAAGCCTGGTCGGGATCCGCAATGTCAACGAGGTGATGCGGAAGACGCGCGCGTTCTTCCTCGGTTGGCTTGGCTGTGCCCAGGTCCATGCCGCGATAGACGGCGACCGAGTCGCAACTGACAATCTCCCCGCCGAAGCGCTCGCCCAGCGCCAGAGAAAGCGCCGTCTTCCCGGAACCCGTCGGCCCAAGAACGAGAACAACCAAAGGTTCCGCCGTCCGCGCAGGACTCCGCGAAGGACCAGGACTCATGGCCGCCACCAGCCGGGCGGAAAGATCCATTTGGGATTGGTGCGCAGCAGCGTCCAGATAAGAATCGCCGCCGCCACCATCAACAAGCCAAAGACCTGGTTGCGCCGGTAGCGCCGCGTCTGCTCGGCACGCCGCGCATCTTCGGCGACTTGCTGGTAATGCGGCTTGATGCGGGTTTCAACCATCGCGGGACTCTCTCGATTGCCTGCCGGCCGGGCAAGCCGGCGCGCCACGCCCCAGTATAGGGGAAGACGAGTTCCCGCATTTCCCATTTCCCCGTTTGACTTCACCCGCCCGCATTGCCGACCATTACCTTTTGGGCCTTTGACCCGGCCCGTTTGGAAGGTGTGTTGCGATGAAAGTCCTGATCCTTGGTTCCGGGGGCCGCGAACATGCGCTGGCCTGGGCAGTTAAAAAAAGCAAGAAGGTGACGGAAGTTGTTTGCGCGCCTGGCAACGGTGGCATGGCGCAGGTGGCGCGATGCATTCCCGTCGACCTGAAAGACGTGGCCGCCATGGTGCGTCTGGCCAAAGTGGAGCAGCCGGCGCTTACCATCGTAGGGCCCGAGCTGCCGCTGTCGCTGGGCATTGTGGACGCCTTGGAGGAGCGCGGCTTTCGCGTCTTTGGGCCCACACGCGCCGCGGCCATGCTCGAGAGCAGCAAGGGATTCGCCAAGCAGTTCATGCAGCGCCACAACATTCCTACCGGCAACTTCGCGGTCTGCTCAAACGCAGCCGAGGTGGAGAAGGCAATCGAGTTTTTCCATGCTCCCATCGTTGTCAAGGCCGACGGGCTTTTTGCCGGCAAAGGCGTCATCATTTGCACCTCTCGCCACACCGCTGTCGAGGCTGCGCAAGGACTGTTCGCCGGCACTCTGCTGGGCGAAGCGGCGCAGCAGGTGGTGCTTGAAGAATTCCTCGAGGGCGATGAAGTCAGCTTCCTTTGCCTGAGCGATGGAAAGCACGTGGTCCCGCTGGTTCCCGCGCAGGATCACAAGCGCATCGGCGAGGGCGATACCGGTCCCAACACCGGCGGCATGGGCGTCTACTCGACAGATGAGCTGTTGGAGCCGTCGATGACGGAGTGGATCATGCACCACATCGCGGAGCCCACGATTCGCGGCATGGCTGAAGAGGATACGCCTTTCGCCGGCGTGCTCTACTGCGGCTTGATGATGACTGCGCGCGGCCCCCAGGTTCTCGAGTTCAACGCCCGCTTTGGCGACCCCGAGACGCAAGCCCTGCTGGTGCGCTTGGAAAGCGACCTTGTGGACGCGCTTGAAGCCTGTGTCGATGGCCGCCTCGCCGAGATTGAGATGCGCTGGAGCCGTGGCGCCTCAGCCTGCGTGGTTGCCAGCTCGGCAGGCTATCCGGGCAGCTACAAAACAGGAATTCCCATCTCTGGACTCGGAACCGCCGGACAGATTCCGGGTGTCCAGGTCTTCCACTCCGGCACGGCGCAGATGGGCGGGCATTTGCTAACCGCCGGAGGCCGAGTGCTGGGCGTGACGGCGGCGGGCGATTCCCTGAAAGATGCACTCGACAGCGCCTACCAGGCCATGGCAGAGATTCACTTTGAGGGAATGTACTTCCGGCGTGATATCGGCCATCGGGCGCTGAAATCTTAAGTCCGGGCAGCAAGTCTTCGCATCCAATCCCCCAGGACCGATGTACAGCCGAGCCGGAGGAGAAAGCATGAGCGCTGGAATTACGCTGCAGGAACTGCTCGCCTGGAACCAGGAGTCGTCCCGGTTCTGGAAGGCTCATCTTGACGCCAACCCGCATCTGCTCGCCCTGGCCTGCGACATTGGCGGAACCTCCAATGTGCAGGAGTTTATTCGCCACATATGGAGCGTTGAGCTGCGCTGGAGTCAGCGCCTGGCCGGATTGCCAGAAACGCCGAAGGAAGATTTTCCCTCCGGCCCTCTGGATTCGCTCTTTGCGCAGCACAAACAGGCCGATGCGATCTTTAGCGAGTTGCTCGCCGCTCCCGCCAAAAACTGGGAGCAGACTTACGTGCTCAATCTCGCCTGGATGCCGCCGGAGCAACGGGCCATGTCGCGGCGCAAGGTGGCTCTCCACGCGCTCTTCCACAGCCAGCGTCATTGGGCGCAACTTGCGACACTTGTGCGTTCGGCCGGGTTCCCTTCGGGATTCAAGGGCGATCTGCTTTTCAGCCCGACGCTGCGTTAGCGCCCGCGACCGCCGGCCTAGCCGCCGGTTTCCTCCGCTGGAATCAGCCTGCCCTGCTTTTGGAAACAGGAGCGGCACAGCACAGGCCTGCCTTGCGTGGGCTTGAACGGAACTGTAGTCTCCGACCCACACTCCGAACAGGTGGTCCGTGTCTCAGGCCGAACCCTTTGACTTCCGCGCACTCGCTTCGCTTTGCACTGCTTGCAGCGCTTCGGATCATTCTTGAATTGTTTGTCGTTGAAGAAGACTTGCTCGCCGGCGGTAAAGATAAACTCGACGCCGCAGTCAACACACTTAAGTACTCGATCGGTGAAATCCATGGCCGGCTTCCCTGAAACAGGGATATCCACCGAAATCGGCCATAATCAAAATAACTTGCCGGTCCCGGTTCCCTATTTCCGTTCGAGAATCAACAAAGGGCCCGGGCCGCACCAAAAGAGGCGGCTTAATTAAATTTTCTACCCGGAAAAGTTCCGGGAGACCTGAGGAGAACTATCACGCGCATGCGTGATGAATGATAAGTGCATATTTAGGTTGAGACACGCCGCCCCACGCCTATCTGGTCTTTTGGTAACCCCTCTGTCATTCCTGCGGAGTTATCTGGGCGGCGTGTGCCACAACCGGTAATTCAGTTAGTCCTGCTCTTTGCGAGCCTTCTTGCGGTTCCGCTTGCGCGCCAAAGCTGCCTTGACGCGACGCTTCTCACCGGGCTTCAGGTAATAGGAGTGACGCTTCACCTCTTTGATGATGTCCTCCTGCTGTACCTTCCGCTTAAACCGGCGCAGAGCATTTTCGAGCGGTTCGCCTTCTTGAACACGAACCTCTGCCAAAAAATCCCACCTCCAAACATGCCTATGGGCATCTCTATGATACTCGAAGGATGGAATTTAGCAAACAAATATGGGGCAGGCATGTAAAGATTTCCTTCAATTTCGTTTCGCATGGCGAAATAGGTATAGACAACCCCACCAATCAGCCCATTTTGGAACTGAACCGCCATTCCAAGACCGTCAATTCGCTCCAAAGATGCAATCCAATCCCGCTCGCCCTCCCACGCCATCTCTTTTACACTTGGTACGGCATCTCCGCAATCCCAGGAGGTTAAACAACCGTGATTCGCACCTACCAGGGCCACAGGCCCCAGTTTCCCTCCAGTTGCTACGTCGATCTCTCCGCACAGCTCATCGGCGACGTGACCCTCGGCGAGAAATCTTCGGTCTGGATGAATGCCGTCCTCCGCGGCGACGTTAACTCCATCCGCGTGGGCGCTTGCTCCAATGTGCAGGACTGTGCCGTGCTTCATGGCCAGCGCAATCTTTATCCGGTCATTGTCGGCGACTGGGTCACCATCGGCCATAACGCCACGGTCCACGGCTGCACGGTTGAAGACATGGTCGTGATCGGCATGGGCGCCACTGTCTTGAACGACGCCCGCATCGGCGAAGGCTCCATCATTGCTGCGGGCTCCGTGGTTCCTGAACATACGATTGTGCCGCCCCGCACCCTGTGGGCCGGTGTCCCCGCCAAACTTCGACGCGAACTCACCGACAAAGACCGCGACCTGATTCGCGAATACGCCACCAACTATCTGGACTACGTCGAAATCTACCTCGCCCAAGGCATCAGCGAGCAAGTCACAGACCAGGTTGCGAAATGACGGCCATACAGTGCCTGGGCAATTGCGCCGAGAAAGAAATCGCGTGCACAATTTGAAATGAAGTATTCTTCATTCAATCCAACGAACTGCCTCTTGTAGCATAGAGTCTTCAGTGAGAAACCCAAGAAACAGAACTCTCCTCCCTCGCAGTTCCATCGCCCTCGCAACCCTTTTGGTGTTCGCGACCGGCCCACTAGCCTGCGCGCAAGCGAACTTGCCCGATGCTCCAAAACCTCAACCCGATGTCTCCATCCGCAATATCCCACGTTTCATCCTTCAGGATCAGAAAGCCATCTGGACCAGCCCCGCGCACGTGAAGATCAGCGACCTGGAGTGGCTGGCTCCAATCGCCGCCGGCACTGCTCTGACAATCGCCACAGACCAGAGCGCCATGAACCACCTGGTCTCAAAGAACCCCAGCTTCAATTCAAAGAACATCGACGCCTCAAACGCCATGATTGGCGGATTTATCGCCTCCCCCGTCGTCTTGTACGGCCTCGGGCACGTCTGGAAGAGCCCCCACGCAAGCGAGGCAGGCATCCTCAGCGGTGAAGCCATGCTCGACAGCGTCGTCGTCGAGCAGGGTATGAAACTGGCCTTCTGGCGAGAGCGCCCGTCTCAGAACAACGCGAGCGGGGATTTCTTCAAGTCAGACGCGGGCATCGACTCCTCCTTTCCCTCATCCCACAGCGTGGTCGCCTGGTCGGCCGCAGCAGTGCTCGCCGGCGAATACCCTTCGCGCTTGACGCAATTGCTCATTTATTCCGCAGCCACAGGCGTAAGCCTCACCCGCGTAATGGGCCAGCAGCACTTTCCCTCGGACGTGCTGGTCGGCAGCGCTGCCGGATGGCTCGTCGGCCGCTATGTCTTCCGCAAGCATCACAATGAAGCACTAATGACGAACGAAGACTACTGACAAGAACGGCTCGGAGTATTCGCTCCGAGCCACTCCCTATTCCCTATTCCCTGTTTTCCTCACACCGGCAGCGGATTCCTGCCCGCGAACGTCTTCCTCTGATGCCAATAGGGGTAGGCGGCTGTTACTTCACTTGCTTTGTCGAGCACGGCGATTTGTTCCGCGGTCAAATTCCAGCCGGCCGCCCCCAGATTCTGCCGCAGTTGCTCTTCATTGCGCGCGCCGATAATCGCCGACGAAACAGTCGGCCTCTGCAACACCCAGTTCAGCGCCACCTCAGGAACCGTCTTGCCAATCTCCGCGCCAACCTTCTCCAGAGCATCGACAACTTTGTAGAGGTATTCGTCAGTCATCTGCGGCCCCTGGTCCGTGGTCTTCGGCAGGCGGCTCACCTTGGGCATGGGCTGGCCGCGGCGAATCTTCCCAGTCAGCCTGCCCCATCCCAGCGGACTCCACACCAACGCGCCAACTTTCTGGTCGAGTCCCAGCGGCATCAACTCCCACTCGTAGTCGCGGCCCACGAGCGAGTAGTACACCTGGTGCGCCACAAAGCGCGTCCAGCCGTAACGATCGGCCACGGCCAGCGACTTCATCAGGTGCCAGCCGGAGAAGTTCGAGCACGCGATGTAGCGGATCTTGCCCTCGCGCACAAACTTGTTCAGCGTGTCCTGTGTTTCTTCAATCGGTGTCAACGCGTCGAAGCCGTGCAGATGGTAGATGTCGATGTAGTCCGTGCCTAGCCGGCGCAGGCTGCCCTCGACCGCGTTGCGCAGATGGTAGCGCGAAGACCCTTCCTGGTTTGGGCCGCTGCCGGTAGGGAATCCTGACTTGGTGGAGATCAGCACCTTGTCGCGCTTGCCCTCAACCGCCTTGCCCAGCACCTCCTCCGACCGCCCGTCGGAGTAGCCGTCCGCCGTGTCAAACAGGTTGACGCCCGCATCCACGCAAATGTCGATCATGCGGCGCGCTTCGTCCACTTCCGTCGCGCCCCACGCGCTAAAGAAGTCCCCTTTACCGCCAAACGTCGCGGTCCCAAAACTCAACGCAGAAACCTTGAGGCCCGAGCCTCCAAGAAGACGATATTCCATGCCTGTATTGTATGCGGAGCCTGGCGCAGGAGTGCAATCTCAGGCTGTGCTTTTCCGGTGGCGAGGCTTTCGAGTGTCTTGACCTTCAACGCGGAAGGCGCGCCAGAACGACTCCGCCGTCAACCGCCCAAGGTCGAAGGGCTTCTTCATCGATTCTTTGTAGAAGATCTGCCCGTAGAGCATGGGGCCGAGCAACAGCACAATGGCGGCTTCCACATCGAGCGACGCCGCAAGCTTGCCGCGTTCAATCCCGCGGCGGAGCACACGCCGCAGACATGCCCGCGGAGGTTCCATCACACGGTGCCTCCACGCTTCCCCAAACTCGCGATGCACTGCGGAATAGGCAATCAGAGCCGGCATCATGCGCCTCCGCACCGCATCAAACTCGTCCGGCGGACGGCGGCTCAGCACAGTGGCCAGATCATTGCACACATCGCCGGAGTCAACGTCCTCCGGATCGCGGTCCAGGCCATTCACCATCAGCATCACGTCCATCAACAACACTTCTTTATTCGTCCAGTGGTTGTAGATCGTCGCCTTGCTTACGCCGGAACTCCGCGCGATAGCATCCATGCTGGTGGCGTCGATGCCACGCTCGCCGAACAGCGCGAGGGCCGCGCGCAACACGCGCTCGTGCGCTTCTTTGCTGCGGGCTCGCGTCATGGCCTAGATCTCGATCTTTGAAAATCGATACGCACCGAAGACGATGAAGATAGCTGCGATCACCACCAGCACCTGAAAATCAATCATGGCGCCGTAGTGCCCCCGGCCCAGCAGAACCGCCCTCATGCCGTCGACGCCGTAGGTGAGCGGGTCCACCATCGTCGCAACCGTCAGAGCCTTCGGCAATCCGTCCAGCGGAAACAACGCGCCCGATAGAAAGAAGATGGGCATCACCATAAAGTTCATAATGAGTTGAAAGCCCTGCATGTCTTGCAGGCTTGACCCCACCGCCACGCCAAGTCCCGCAAAGACCGTCGCGATCAGCAGCATGAAGCCCAGGGCCAGCGGGACAGTCGCCAAATGGACTGGCCTGAATCCGGCAATTACGCACACCAGGGTGACCAGTAGGCCTTGAATCACAGCCACCGTCGCTCCACCCAGCGTGCGGCCAATCATGATCTGCAGGCGGGGCACTGGCGCAACCAGCGTCTCTTTAAGAAATCCGAATTGGCGGTCCCAGAGCAAGCCAAGCCCGGAAAATATCGACGAAAACAAGACCGTCATCCCAATCACGCCGGGCGCAACAAATTGCAGATAGCTGCCGCCGCCCGCGCGTTGAAACACCGGCCCGAGGCCAAATCCAAGCACCACCAGGTACAGAATCGGCTGCCCCAGGCTGGCCGCAATCTGCACCCGCGAACGCGAGTACTTCTTCATCTCTCTCAGCCACAAAATATAGATCGCGCTCATCGTTTGCCTCCGCTCCACATCTTGGCAAATTGCCGCATCTGGTCTGCCGAACCCGCACTCTCGTCGCGAATAGTCGAGCCAGTCAGCGCCAGAAATGCCGCTTCCAGACTGTCGGTATTGGTTTGCTGCTTGATCTCGGAGGGCGTTCCCACAGCCACCAGCTTGCCGTGGTCGATCACGCCCACGCGGTGCGCCACGCGATCGGCTTCGTCCATGTAGTGCGTAGTCAAAAACACGGTCACCTTGTCGGCTTCGTTGACCGCCTTCACGTGCGTCCACAACTGGTTGCGGCTTTGCGGATCGAGCCCCAGCGTCGGTTCGTCGAGGAACAGTATCTTGGGCGTGTGCAGAAAGCCGCGCGCAATCTCCAGCCGCCGCTTCATGCCGCCCGAGAACGTCTTCACCTGATCCTTGCGCCGATCCCAAAGCTCGAACTGCTTCAGCAGCGCTTCCATCCGCTGGCGGCGCGCCTTGTGCGGCACGTGGTAGAGCACGCCGTGGATCTCCATGTTCTCCCACGCCGTAAGCTCGCCATCCAGGCTGGGATCTTGAAACACGATGCCGAAACGCCGCCGCGCCTCGTTCTGCCTGGTCTCCGGGTCCAGACCGTCGAGCTCGATCGACCCGCGCGTCGGCTTCAGCAGCGTCGTCATCATCTTGATGGTTGTCGTCTTGCCCGCTCCGTTGGGGCCGAGAAACGCAAAGATCTCGCCCTCCGCCACCTCGAACGAAACATCGTCCACCGCGGTAAATGCACCGAATGTCTTCACCAGATTCTGCACCCGAATCATCCCGGCCTCCAGACAATCAATACTGAACGGTTCAGTTCAGTTTGTCAACATTTGATGCGCAGGAATGCGCCTCGCTGCCGCTGCTAACCGTTGTCCAATCCTGCGTGCAATGCTGATGAGAAAAAGTAAGGCGCTAAATGAAATCGAGGAAGAGCCATTTCCCCTAGACGGCAACCACCAGCGGAGCTTGTCCCTCAGCAAGGGACTCAGCCGCCTTTTGGTCTTCCGCCCAAAGCCAGGAAGTTGTTGCTTCTTTAATGTTTGGGAGCGCTTCCTGTTCAGTCTTCCCCTCAGAGACGCAGCCGGGCAAGGCGGGGCATTCCGCAGCCACCCACCCATCCTCGTCCTTTTTCAGGACCACATGGAACATCATGGTCAGACTCCCTCGCCTAACAGGCGCGCATACATATCTATACTCCAATACTCGTCGACGAACGAACACAACTTTACCTGTCAAAAGTGCTGCCGAGCGCCAGCCATTTAGACTAGATAGGTCATGACCACCCTGAAAGCCGTCCGCGGCACCCGCGACCTTCTGCCGCCGGAGACCGCGCTCTGGAACCACATTGAGGCCACCGCGCGCTCCGTCTTCGCCCGCTACAACTTCGGCGAAATCCGCACGCCTGTCTTTGAAGACACAGCCCTGTTTGCCCGCGGCGTAGGCGAAGAAACCGACATTGTCTCAAAGGAAATGTACACCTGGGAGGATCGCGCCCGTGCGCAGTCAGAAAAGACGCAGTCGCTCACCCTCCGCCCTGAAAACACCGCCGGCGTGGTCCGCGCATACATTGAGCACCAGCTTGGCGAAACCGGCCAGTTGCAGAAGCTCTATTACATTGGCCCGCAATTCCGCCGCGAGCGCCCGCAGAAGGGCCGGTATCGTCAGTTTTCGCAGATCGGCGCAGAGGTCATCGGGCCGCCGTCCTCAGGCAGCGAGAGCCCGCTGCGCGACGCCGAAGTCCTTGAAATGCTGGCCACGCTGCTCGACGAGATGGGCATCGCCGGCTGGACACTCGAGCTCAACTCCGTTGGCTCCTCCGCCGATCGCGCTCGCTACAACGAAACGCTCCGCGCGGCCCTGGTCCCCGTCGTCGGCCAGATGTGCCCAGATTGCCAGCGCCGCGCCGTCACCAACCCTCTGCGCGTGCTCGACTGCAAGGTCCCCGCCGACCAGCCCATCATTGCCACGCTCCCCGTCATCGCCGACTCGCTCGACGAAGCCTCAAAGGCGCACTTTGCCGCCGTTCTCGCAGCCCTCGACGCCGCCAACGTGCCCTACACGCGCAATCACCGCCTGGTGCGCGGCCTGGACTACTACACGCGCACCACCTTCGAGTTCACGCACGGCGGCCTTGGCGCGCAGAATGCCCTGCTCGGCGGCGGCCGTTACGACGGACTAAGCGAGGCCATCGGCGGACCCAAAGCCCCCGGCATCGGCTTTGCCATGGGCGAGGACCGGCTCGTTCTTACCCTTCTGAACCAACTCAACCAGGGGGCCGCCCCACCGCAGGTGGCCGACGCTTTTATCGCGCCGCTCGGCGAGGACTCTCAATCCCGCAGCCCTGGTTCTGGCCCGCGAACTGCGCCACCAGGGGCTCTGGATCGAGCTCGGCGAAGGCGCCTTCCGCCTCAAAAAGTCTTTCGAAGCCGCCGACAAGACAGCCCGCAACATCGTCATTCTGGGCGAGGATGAGCTTCAATCCGGTATCCTGACAGTGAAGACCTTCGCCACCGGCATACAAACAAAGGTTCCTCGCGCGGAGCTGGCCGTCTTCCTCTCAAAACCAGCAGGCGAGTAAAGGACACAGGTAGTGCTCGATTTCTTAGGCAATCTTGAACGGACGCATCTTTGCGGCGACTTGCGCGCCGCCAACGCCGGCCAACAAGTGGTTCTGATGGGCTGGGTCAACCGGCGTCGCGACCACGGCAACCTCATCTTTCTCGATCTCCGCGACCGCTCCGGCATTGCGCAGATTGTGCTCGATAAAGAGCTGACTCCCGACGGCCATCTGAAGGGCGAACAGGTGCGCCCGGAGTACGTCATCGCCGCCGTGGGCAAGGTGCGCCTTCGCGACAAGGACGCCATCAATCCCAAGATGCCGACCGGCGAAATCGAGATTGAAGCCACCGAGCTGCGCGTCCTCAACGACACGCGCCTCGCCCCGTTTTCTCCCGCGGAAGAGGCCATCCAGAACGAGGAAGTGCGCCTCAAATACCGCTATATCGACCTGCGCCGCCCCGAGATGCAGCGCAACTTCAAGCTGCGCCACGACATTACGCTGGCCATCCGAGACAACCTGAGCCAGCAGGGTTTTCTTGAGATTGAGACGCCCATCCTCACCAAGTCCACCCCTGAGGGCGCGCGCGATTTTCTGGTCCCCAGCCGCGTTCATGCCGGTGAGTTCTACGCGCTGCCGCAGTCTCCGCAGATCTTCAAGCAGATCCTCATGATCTCGGGCTTCGATCGCTACTTCCAAATCGCCCGCTGCTTCCGCGATGAAGACCTTCGCGCCGACCGCCAGCTTGAGTTCACGCAAGTCGATCTGGAGATGAGCTTCCCGCACCAGGAGACGGTCTTTGGTGTGGTTGAGAATTTTCTGGCCGCGGGCTTTGCCGCAGCCGGCGTCTCCCTGGCCACGCCCTTTCCGCGCATTACCTACGACGACTCCATGCGCCAGTTTGGCAGCGACAAGCCCGACCTGCGCCTGCCCGGCCTCACCGATGTGCGCCCTGCCTTTACCGACGCCGCGCTTGCCACTCTGCAAATCGATCCAGCGCTTCCCGTAGTGGCACTGCGCATTCCCAACGTGGGCGAGCTCAGCCGCAAGGAGCGCGAAGACAACCATCCCAACTTCGACCAGAAGAAGGGCGCCAAGTTCATCGACGACTTCAAGCGGCTGGCCAAGAGCTTTCCTGAGGCCGCCGTCAAGGTGCGCGAGCTTGCCGGTGCGGCCGAGGCAGACTTCGTCATCATCGTCGCCGGCGACCCCGCCCACCCCGTCAAGGCCAGCGACACCAAGTTTGAAGGCCGCCTCAGCGAGCGCGAGATCAACGTCTACTCCGCCGCCGGCAACTTCCGCACCGAGCTCGCCAAGAAATACGCCGACAAGCACGGGGCCTTCAACGTAACCGAGAAAGTAGTCCAGGAGGCTGCCCCACGCAGTGGCGGCAAATGCGTCGACGGAGCCTCTGCGTTCAATCCCATCTGGATCGTCGACTTCCCGATGTTCGAGTACGACCTGGCCAGCGCCAAATGGATGCCAGCCCACCATCCATTCACCGCTCCAAAAGACGCGGACATGGCCAACCTGCTGACCGATCCAGCCAGCGTGCGCGCCAACTGCTACGACCTGGCGATGAACGGACTCGAACTTGGTTCCGGCTCTATCCGTATTCACCGCAAAGATGTGCAGCAGCAGATCTTTCAGTCGTTGGGAATTTCAGAGGAAGAGGCGCGCGCCCGTTTTGGCTTCTTCCTGGACGCGCTGGAGTACGGCACCCCGCCCCACGGCGGCATCGCTCTCGGCCTCGACCGCATTGTGATGCTTCTGGCCGGCGCGGCGAGCCTGCGCGAAGTAATCGCCTTCCCCAAGTCCGCCAAAGCCATCGACCTGATGGCCGAAGCCCCAACAACCGTCACCGACCAGCAGTTGCGCGAACTACACATACGCGTGGCGACCCGGAGTTGACAGCCCGCGTCAAGCGGTGGATTCCGAGTTGACATCGTCTTTCTGTTGCAGTAAAACTCTGCCCATGAAAGTCACTCACCTTATTTCGGTACTGTTTTCGATCTTCTTGTGCACAACTTGGGTCGTGGTAAGCCGAGTTGCCGACAACGAAAAAGTCGGCGTCCCGGACTATTATCGAAGCTTGGACACAAGCCTCCCCTTCAACGACATGGCGCGCAAGAGCCTTGACCTGAAGATCTCCAATGCTGAATATGATGCGATTAGATGGCAATATTTCGAAGACCGCGTTGCGCCGAATTACAACCTCCTTCAGGCGGCAGCGGCATGGGAAGACTTCAAGCAGCGAACCGAGCGTCCGGATTATCCTGGACGTCTGAAGACTCTACGCGATTATCTAGAAACGTACAGATGGGTGTCTATTGCAGCCGCGCTATATCTGTTTCTGAGCATTTGCTTCTGGGCATGGCTCAAGGTTCTAAGGCCCGCAAAGAAAGTTGTGCTGGAGAACGGAGTGCTTGGCTTTCTTAGGCTGATTCTCTTCGGGAAAGAAGCCTTACTACCTAAATGAAAGATGGCTGAGGGGGACGGAATGACACGAATAGAATGCTCTGTCTGGTCAAATGGCTCGAACGGATTTGGAATCACTATCCTCGGAGGTGCACTGGTTAGAAGGCAACATTTTGACCGCTTGCAAAGCCCCGTTCTGATTGAGCTGGATGGGGAATTCGTTAGTTTCAACGTCGATAAAGATAGCTTCTGGAAGGATCAGAAGGATTGCCGCCACCTTATAAACAAGACGCTTAAATCGTGGTTTCAGGCGAGAAGCCTCAAAACTGGCGACCACATTTGGCTTGAAATTATCCAGCCGGGGAAACGGTTCCGTCTCGTCCAATGAAGTTGCATCTCCCTATCCCCGATCCAACTCCGCAAACAGCTCGCTCAGCACAATCCGAATTGGTGTCTCCGGCACAACAAGTTCGCCCCCATGCACTTCTTCAAGTCCAGCCGCCGTGAATCGATAAACCAACCGCGGCTCGGGATCGATGACCCAGATATTCTCGATGCCAAACCCGCGATACTCCGAAGCTTTCTCCTGCATGCGACGCAGCGAATCTTCCGGCGAAAGTATCTCGATCGCGATCAGCGGCGGATGCGTCACGTACCGATCGAACTTCTCGCCGGCCCGCATGACCAATACATCGGGAACCCGGAAGCGCCTCGACTCAGTCTGCGTTCGAAGCTCAGGAAAGACTTCGACTCCCCACGCCGCGCGGTTTATTGCGAAAAGGACAGTGAGGTACCGCTGGATGATGGAGTGCTCTTTCTCGCCCAAGTTCCGTTCCTCGATCCGCCCATCCACAAACTCGCGGTCGGGGCTCCAACTCGTGCGGAGGTACTCACGCACGGTCCAGAGTTCTTCCGAATTGGGCAATGTCGCCATGGGTCTATTATCGTCCCAAAACAAGGCCCAGCCAGATAAATCCCGGTTGTCCGGCCCGCCTTACTCGGTGTCCGACTCTGACGCACCCTCTTCTTCGCCCTCAACCGAAATCCGCAGCGAGCGCAGAAAGTGAAGATCGTTCGGCGTAAACTCGCCGGCCGGAGCGCCTTCCTCTGCGCCATCACCACCGGCGGCCTCAGCCTCCTTGGCGGTCACTTCGTTCAGGCCAATGGTCGCCTCAAGCATCAGCAGAACGTCGAAGCCGTGCTTGCGGATATCCTGCACAACGCCAGCGATCTGCTCGCTCTCAATCACCGACTCGTGGATCGCCTCGCCCAATTGCTGAATAAGTTCGCGCAGACGGGATGTCACTGGTTCCTCCAGGAGCGGCGGCCGGCGCGAGCAAGAAGGGCGCGGGTTGCGGCGTGAGATTTATATACCTTACCGCCATGCCCCTTCAGGAGCAAACGGAAAGCAACTGCAGAATGCAACAAGCATGTCACCCCGGGTCGCTGCTACCATCATAAACGGAATGAGAGCACAAATCTTCGGCCGCGTCCTGGGCACCGGTTTGCGCGTCGCCGGCAAAATGGCCGGTGAGCGGCTGTCGGCCGCGATGGATCCGCCCGCGACGCCGCAGTTTCAGGCTCAGCCTCAGGCGCAACCGATTGCGAACGCGCCAGCCCGAATCCCGACTCCTGTTCAGGCGGCCAGAAAAACCGTTCAGGCCAGCGGAGCCGTCGCCAAGGGCGTCGGCGGCTTTCTGCGCCCCTTCCAGCGCGTAGGCGGCATCCTATGGCTTGAAGTCACCGGCGTCTTTTTCCTCTTGCCGGTCGTCGTCTTTACACCCAATCTATGGCGCATGAGGGCCAGTTGGGCCCAGGGGCCCGATCACAGGATGTTCCTGATTACTGCCGGAGTTGTGATGCTGTTTCTCTATCTCGGCGTCACATCTTTTTGGCGCGCGCGGCGAAAGTCTCGGTCTTAGCTTTTTGCGGAAGCGCCATCGTGCATCCGCGAAATCGCCCAGATGGCAACGCCGACAAATGCCAGCCCCACCATCAGCGGCCCAAAGCCGTCCCATCCGCCGCCGTGCGCCAACCTGAGTCCGCCAACGCGCATAAGAACCAACGAATTCAACGCTGTGGTCAGCATCAAAACCACCTCCACAGGCTGGGCGCTCGCCCCAACCGTTATGAAGGAAGAAACACAGTCTCTGGCGTGAAGTTGCGGAGAACGATCTGCGGCTCGTCCGGTTACTTCTTCCTGAGCGCAGCTTTTAAAATGCCTCGTAACTCTCCCTGCTGTGGCTCGGAGAGGCCAGCAAGAGAGAGGATGAAGTACGAACCGGAATGAAACGCCAGGACAACCACGCCCTTCCCCTCGCACCAGTAGTCATAGACATTCCACGAACATTTCGATGTGGTCCCGGCCGTGTTTTCTGTTGAAACAAACTCCGGCGTGACGTTCACCGTGAACTGCCCCTGCATCCGCGGATCTTTTCGGTAGAGGCGCCGCAGCCGCATCGGAATCATGCCCCCGACAAGAAGAATCCAGATGCCGGCAATCACCAGAAACGGCCCCACACGCTCCAAAGCCGTGGGTTCCGCGACCACGTCGCTGACCGGCAAAACCATCGCAGCATGCACAACGGGTTGCCGGACCGATAAGTCGGGACGCTGCGTGTTCGGCTGCAGCACCTTGAAAAGCAGCAGCAGCCCGAGCATGATCGAAATCCAGAATGCTGCCGTTTTCAGCGAAGCGCGGGATGACGCCTTGCGTTCAACGTGCCATGCGCGCCTGAACTCCGCTTCGCTGATTTTGTAGCTGAATTCCATTCCCGTCAGCCTAGCAGCCGGCGCCGCTTTTGGCAGTAACCCTTCCGCGTTATCTCTTACGCCACCAAAGCCTTAGGGCGAATGCATAGTTCAATTGCACCAGCACAATCGCGGCGATACTCACCCAGGTGTTAATCACGCACAGTGCAGCCCCGGCAGCGTAAAGCGACTGCGCAATCACCACCCGTTTGCAAATGCTGGCGCGCACCTCCTCGGGCGTATCCGGCTTGATCAGGCCGGCGCGTGTTGCGTACTTCCAACTCCAATAAAGCATGGCGCCCGGAACAAAGATATTGAGCCAGTAGATACCCAGTGCCGCGCGATAGGTAATGAACTCGGCCAGCAACCGCGTCGAAAGCGGCATCAGCGTGATCGCGAACAGAAACCCCAGGTGAATCCATGTCAGGTCGCGCGTCCCTTCGCCGATGTGGTTCAGTTGCGTCTGCTGCCCGGCCCAGAAGATGCCCAGCGTCAAAAAGCTCATCAGGTAGGCAATCCACTGCGGCCCCAGCGCGCCAAGCGCATAGATCAGCTCGCGCTCGCTGTGTACCTGCGCAACCGTGGGAAGATGCAGGTCAAGCACCAGCAGCGTCATGGCAACAGCAAAGATGCCGTCGCTCAACGCCGCCAGCCGTTCCAGGTTGCGCCCCTGAATGCGGTTGTACAAGGTATGCATCGCGGTCAGTATCGCTCCTTCACACCCTTGGCCTGTCCGGTGTGCGGGTCAGGTGCCAAACGGCAAGACCCAACGCCAAGGTTCCCAATCCATACGCCAGCAGGGCCGTGTTTCCGTGATGGATCTTCCACCCGCGCCAGAACGCCACGCCCGCGGCCAGCAGCATCAACACCCCTCGAAATTGGTTCATGCGCCTGTCCTTTCCGGTCGCCAGCGCTGGATTCTTGGCTCTCCAGTGGCACTTCCATCCTAGCGCGCTCCCGTGCGGGTTTGACCCCGCTGCCGCCACATCCCTATCGTGAGAAGGGTAAGGCAAGATTCCGGAAAGGAACTCTCCCAATGGCCACCCCCTCCACACCCGCGCCCGAAGCTCCCGCTACCCAGCTCAAGAAGACCGCCCTCAACGCCACACACCGAGCCCTCAAGGCCAAAATGGTCGACTTCGGCGGCTGGGACATGCCGGTCGAGTATCCTGGCCCCGGCGGCGGCTTGATCGCCGAGCACACAGCCGTCCGCACCGGCGTCGGCCTCTTCGACGTCAGCCACATGGGCGAGATCCAGTTTCGCGGGCCGGGTGCGCTGGCCGCCATCCAACACATCACCATGAACGACGCCTCGAAGCTGAAAGACGGCCAGGCTCACTACTCCGCCCTGCTTACACCCGCGGGCACATTTGTCGATGACATCCTCGTCCATCGCCTCAGCGACAACGACTATCTTCTCGTCGTCAACGCAGGCACAAAAGACAAAGACTACGCCTGGATTCGCCAGCAGGTGGGCGCACGGCCTGGCATCCACATCAGCGACTACTCGGCCTACTACTCGCAACTGGCGCTGCAAGGCCCGCGCTCGTTGGAGACGCTGCAAAAGCTCACCAAGGTCGATCTCGCGGCGATCAAGAATTATTGGTTCACCTGGGGAACAGTGGCGGGGATTCCCAACGTCCTCATCGCCCGCACCGGCTATTCCGGCGAAGATGGCTTCGAGGTCTACATCCCTGCCGACGAGCCGACCTCCGTAAAGATGTGGAACGCGCTGAAGGACGCGGGCAGCGAGTTCGGTATTCGCCCCTGCGGCCTCGGCGCGCGCAACACCCTGCGGCTTGAAGCCGGTATGAGCCTCTACGGCCACGAAATCTCTGAAGAGATCAACGTCTTCGAAGCCGGCCTTGACCGCTGGCTCAAGCTCGACAAGGGCGAGTTCATAGGCCGCGAAGCCCTGCTCGCCGTGCAGAGTGCGGGCGGCCCCAAGCGCAAACTCGTTGGCCTGGAAATGGTTGACCGCGGCATCGCCCGCGACGGGTACACCGTGCACTCGCTCGACGGAACCCAGATCGGCGTCGTCACTTCCGGCTCCCCCGCGCCATTCCTCAAGACGAACATTGCCCTCGCCCTCGTCCCCGCCGCCGTAGCCGCCAGCGGTGAAGACGTGCTGGTGCAATGCCGCGCAAATTCGGTGCGCGCGAAGCAAGTCCCCATCCCGTTCTACAAGCGACCAAAGAAATAATTGCAGCCTGGTGAAGAGATGGCTTCTGCGTCTCCAATTACGAATCCCTCGTTGGTCAGCGGATCTGTTTTGGTGCTGATTCAATTCGATGTGTGCGAAGAACTGCGGCTCGACCAGTTGCAACAGGCCGTGGACGCCCGCACTTTGGAGCAGCCGAAGACAAAGCACTCGGTTCCGGCCTATGTCCGCTACCAGAAGCCGCCGGTTGTGGGACCTCTGAAACCGCTCCTTCTGCCAGGCGGCGAGCAGCTCGAGGGCGAGATCAAGTACTACGACTACGGCGTCGTCAGCGTCCTCTACACGCTCAGCTTTTCAGGCGATTGGCAGGAGCTGGTTCACCTGGCCAGCCAGTGGGTCTGGGACGCGGATTTTGCGGCGCGCGTCGAGCCCATCGTGCGCGAACGGCTTGAGAACGCCAAAGCCGCCATGGTTAAGCCCTACTCCCGATGGCTCACCGAGGACTACTTCATCTTTCATGTGCGCGAGGAGGCCGGCGCGCCCTCCACCGCCGACCTAACCCGCGATCATGGCCGCGAAATCGCCCAGATCGTTCGCGGAGACAAACTCCGTCTGTCAGAAGGCGAATGCGCTGAAGTGCTGCAGTCGCGCATTTCCTATTATGAAAACGATTTGGCTGTGATTGGCTGGAACGCCGCTTTTCTTTACGACAGCAACGCCGGAGCCGAAACCGCAATCCAACTGCTCGAGTATGCCAACTCTCAGCTGTTGGAGTTTCGTCACTATGACGATCTGCTGACCGGGATTCTGGACAACGTCTACGACTCGCTCGAGCGGAAAAAGGGGATGCTCGCCCGCTGGCGCATGGCCCGCTCCGCGACCCGTCTGCACTCTGTATTGCTTGAAATCGGAGAGCTGACCGAACGCGCTGACAATTCGATCAAATTCCTCAGCGACATGTTTGCCGCGCGTCTCTACCGGCTGGCAGCGGCCAGGGTTGGCGTTCCCGACTACAAAGACCTTGTCGCCCAGAAAATGAAAACCGCCGAGGACCTCTATAAGGACATGGTCGATCAATTCAACCAGGCCCGGGGCTTCTTCCTTGAGGTCGTGGTCGTCCTGATTCTGCTGATCGAGCTCTTCTATCTCTTCCGCGGCCAGGCCGTTTAAGTGGCGCGGCGGTCGCTCATTCGAATCGAAATTAAGTGTGTACACATTTGTGCTCATTTGGGGTATGATCAATGAAAGAAGAGGAGCTTGCGTTCGAGTGGGACCAGGCAAAGGCCAAAACAAACCTCGAGAAGCACGGCGTCTCGTTCCTTACGGCCGCCGCGATTTTTTCGAACGAAAGATTAGAGCGCATCGATGATCGCGAAGACTACGGCGAAATTCGCTGGATTGCGCTTGGCAGGGTTGGTATTGATGTCTTCCGCGTCGTCTTCACCTGGCGCAGCGCGAGTCTGATCCGCATCGTGAGCGCGCAGAAAGCGAGTAAGGATGAACAGGAAATCTACTATCGTGAAGCATTCTCTTAGCGAAATTCAGTCCATGCGCGAGCGCGGCCTCGACAAGACCCGGCCCGATGCCCCTATTGCCGAATCCCTCGGCGCAGAGTTCTGGAAATCCGCGCGTGTCGTTGTGCCATCCGGAAAGACCTCCGTCCATCTGCGCCTGGACAGCGACGTAGTCGAGTGGTTCAGATCGCGGGGGAAAGGCCACCTGACCCACATGAACGCGGTCCTTCGCGCCTACGTCGAAACGCAAAAGCGTTGCGCCTGAAGCGCCGCCCCAACATCACACCTGCATCACTTCCGCTTCCTTCTTGCGGCTCAGTTCTTCCATGCGGCGGATCTCTTCGTCGGTCATCTTCTGCACTTCTTCAAGCGAACGCTTCTCGTCGTCCTCGCTGATCTTCTTTTCCTTGGCCAGCTTCTTGAGAGCATCGTTGCCGTCGCGGCGCACGTTTCTCACCGCCGTCCGTTGCTCTTCCAGGATCTTGTTGATGTGCTTGCATACATCGCGGCGGCGCTCCTCGGTCATGGGAGGAACAGGAATGCGGATCACCTTGCCGTCCGACTGCGGATTGAAGCCCAGATCGGAGCCCTGGATGGCCTTCTCAATCTCTTTCAGGATGGTCGGGTCCCAGGGCGAAATCACGATCAGTTGCGCTTCTGGCGCGGACACCTGCGCCAGTTGGCTGATGGGCGTCGGCGTGCCGTAGTAGTCCACCTTGACCTGGTCCAGCATGTGCACGCTGGCGCGGCCGGTGCGCGTGGCCGCAAGGCTGGCCTGGAAAGTGGTCACCGCCTGGTCCATCCGCCGCCGCAAGTCGGCATTGAGTTCCTTGAGCGCCGGAATTCCGGCCATAATTGAGACTGCCATGGGATTCATCCTCCGTACAGGCAAACTGCCAACGGTAATTCTACAACCACCGAGCCGCGGCGCCGGCCATTGCCGCCGCCTGCTCATGCGCGTGATAGCTCGACCGCACCAGTGGCCCGGACTCGACATGCCGGAAGCCCATCTTCAGCGCTTCAACCTTCAGCTCCGCAAACTCGCGCGGCGTGTAAAGGCGCGTCATGGGCAGATGATTGCGCGAGGGGCGCAAATACTGGCCAATGGTGAGAATGTCGCAGCCCACAGCCGCCAGATCGCGGAAGACTTCAAGTAGCTCCGCCGTCTCTTCACCGATGCCCACCATCACGCCCGACTTAGTGATGCCCGCAGGCCTCAACTCTTTCGCGTAGCGCAGCAGCTCAAGCGTCCGCTCGTAGCGCGCGCCCGACCGCACCACCCGATACAGCCGCGGCACCGTTTCCGTATTGTGATTCAGCACCTCGGGTTGCGCATCCACAACGATGCGGATCGCTTCCGGATTGCCCTGAAAGTCGGGAATAAGCACCTCGACCCTGCAACCGTGCGCCTGGCGTCGAATCTCCTCGATCACCATCGCAAAAACGCGCGCCCCGCCCACCAGATCGTCGTCGCGATTCACGCTGGTAATCACGGCATGTTCCAGACCCAGCGTGGCAATGGCCTCGGCCACGCGCCGTGGTTCGTCCAAGTCGATCGGCTCGGGACGCCCCTTCGGCACAGCGCAAAAGCCGCAACGCCGTGTGCAAAGGTTGCCGAGCATCATGAAGGTTGCTGTCTTGTGGTGCCAGCACTCGCCAATGTTGGGGCACTGCGCGCTTTCGCACACCGTGTTCAGCCCCAGCGAGCGGGCCAGCCGCTTCAAATCGTGATAGTTTTCGCCCACCGGAGCGCGCGCCTTGAGCCACTCCGGCTTGGGCGCTGGAACCTTCCGCGCCGGCTCGATCTGCACCAGTTCCATCACGCTTTCATTGTAGCGGCAACCCCTGTTGAAACCCCTCCCAACCGCTTCCCGACCGATCAAAAGCCTCACCGCATTTGCCCTACCCGTCCGTCCCCCCAAAACCTTTCCGCACGATTCCGCATCTGTGCCAGTAGGGCGCTTTTGCGGCACCCCAGGCTATCAAGCCTCCGGTCAACGGCGATAGACGCAAGCGCCTAAAAGCAAAGGAGATTCCCATGAGGTCCGACCGTCCTTTGATCGCTTCCATCGTATTTCTGGCCACCGGCCTGAGTTTGGTCCTCGGTTATTGCAGCGGCGCTACAAGTGTCAATGCCGCCTATCCCCTTGCAGCCTCCGTACTTCACCTGGATATAACCACTTCCGGGCCGGCCGCTGTGGGTGGAATTGCGCTTGTCGCCGTTGGGCTGCTGTTTCTCGTCTGGGCGTTGCTGGCTGCCATCGTCGGCCAAATCAGCCTTCTAGCCGGCCATTCCAGAGAGAGAGAATTGGACAGAATTACGCCTTCCGAGAGAATTCTCGAGTAGGTTCAACCAGATCGGACTCCGCATTTTCGGTCCTGGACGACTGAACCGCACAATCCCCGCGGTCAACCCGGACAACGCGCCCCGGATGCCCAATTACCGCAGCTTGCAGCGTACCTCGGTGCGGATCAGGTAGAGGAAGAAAACCCAGCTCAGCAACGCCTGCACCAGCGCCGACGCCACATGCATGCTTGAGAAGATCCACATGTTGTAAACAGCCAGCAGCAGAACCGCGGCAAGGGCAAGCGCCCACGCCCAGCGGAGCAGCAGCATCAGTCCGCCGGCGGCGGCAAAAAACAGTGCAGAAAAGGCAAGAAACATCGGCGGATAGTAGCCCTTCACCACGCCGACGATAATCACCCCCGCCAACGCCGCAAGATAAAGACCGATCGCCGCCAACCCAGGCATCTTCAGAAGCTCGCGCCGCTGGGGCCCGGCCGCTATGTTGCCGTGCTGCTCACCGTTCCCGGCCGCTGTGCTGATAGCTTCCGTCATGGTGTCTCCATCCTTGGGAATTCTGTCCCCGTCAAGTCTGTCACAAGGTGTGCAGATATGCCAGTAGATCCTGGAGTTGGTCGTCTGCAACTTGTGTGGCAGGCATCATCCCACGCCCATGCAAAATCACGTTTGTCAGCCGCTCATCCGTGGGAGGCGCGCCACTCGGCATGGCCTTTTCCTTCGTCAAAGCCTGCAATCCCGGCCCATTCAGCGGGTGCGTCGTGGTCGGGTAGTGGCAACGTGCGCATTTCGACTGGTACACCTGGGCCCCGCGCGCCTCCTCAGGCGTCCACTCCGACGAGGGCTTCGACGGCGGCAGCGAGCGGCAGCCTGCCAAACCTGCGGCAAGCCCAACAGCGCAAATCCAAAGTACATAAAAAACGGAAAATGAAGGTCTTCGCATTTGCAATTGATGATACATAGCGCTACTCCGCGGCCGCTATCGCCTCCGCAATCTTGTCCACGGCTTTGACCTCGGCATCGCTGCCCGGCCGGCGTCCGTTCACCAGGATCGAAAACGCCAGCGTCTTTCCGCTGGCCGCTGTCAGGTAGCCAGCGAGCGTGTTCACCTCATTCAGCGTTCCGGTCTTGGCCCACATCTTTCCTTTCAGCGGCGAATCGGTGAACCGGGCCCTCAGCGTGCCGTCCACGCCCGCCACCGGAAGCGTCGCGCGCCACGGATCGCCCCAGAACTGCTTCGAGGCGTAGCCGAGCAGCCCGGTAAACGCCCGCGGCGACATCCGGTCGTCAGGGCTCATCCCCGACCCGTCGTAAAGAAAAAAGGAATTGTCATCCACGCCGGCATTCACCATAAACTGCCGCACCACGCGCGTTCCCTCTTCAAAGCTGCCCGCGGTTCCCAACACCCTGCCCAGCAGCCGCAGCATCAGTTCGGCGTGCAGGTTCTGGCTCGTTTTGTTGATCACCGTAACGTCCTCGGCCACCGGAACCGAGAAGTGCATGGCCAGCACCTTGCGTTCGTTGGTCGGCGCAATCACCCTGTCCAGATCGGAGCGCGTCAACTGCAGTGGCTGCTCCCGCTCACCTGCAAAATCGCCGTTCCCATTGCTGATCAGATGCTGCGAGGTTGCGGAGCCGGATACCAGGATGCCCCGCCCGCGCAATGCCTGCTTGAACGCCGCGGCCATATACTGCGCCGGATCTTCAATCGCCATGTCCACATGCAAACCGCTGGCCGCAACGGTCCCCCACGCGCGCACCATCATCGAACCGGGAAGGCGCTCGATTCCGGGCGCCGGCGTCTGTCCCTCTGCCGCCGGAGTCATGGTGTTGTCCACCGTGTAGTAATCCACTTCGGGCGACCACTCGTCCAAAGTAGCCCCAGCCCTTGATTCATCAGGCCGAATCGTCAACCTCGCCGCATTGTCGTTGAACGTGAGCGCGGAAACCGGCGCGCCGTACTCCCACTGCAAGTCGTTCCAGCCCCATCCCAACCCATAGCGCTCATCCAGAAAGTAGCTGTCGTCGCCCACCACGTCGCCGTCCACACTGCGCACACCCGACTGCTCCACCTGTTGCGCCAGCAAGTCCAGGGCGGTCATCGCGTTGGGAGGCGGTGCAGGCGCGGCGCCTTCGCCCGGAGTGGCCGCGTTTTCCGTAAGGACTGGCGTCACTGCCTGCGTCCCCGGCTCCTGGTACGGATACTGCCGCGCGTCCAGCGTCGGGTCGCCCACGCCCAGGATGATGACGTTCCCATGCAACACACCCGCCCCGTCTACATCTCCACCCGCAACCACGCTGGTCGTCCACGAGAGCGTATCCACCGGCAGCAACGCAAAAGCCGCCGCCGTGGTCGTGAGCTTGGCCGCCGAGGCCGGAATAAAAAGCTTGTCCTGGTTCAGCCCATACAGCTGCTGACCCTCTAGCGTACTGACGCTGATCCCAAACTCTGCATGACTCAGTTTCGGATCGGCCAGAATCGCATCAATCCTCTCGCCAAGCGACCCATGCGCGGCAGCAACGTGGGAGCCCGTCCGCGTTCCAACTCGCCGCGTCTGCGCCTGCAGTCCCGCAGGGGCCACAAGAATCCAGGCCAGAACAACCGCAACAATCCCCCGCAAAATCTTCATCCCCGGAGTGTAGCAGGAGCCGTGCGAGCCTGAGGCGTTTCGCCGGCTTACCATGGACCCGACGTACCATTGAGCGATGAGATCCCGCTGCAGTTTTCGGAACGGCTACCTCTCAACCCTCTTAAGCAGCCGGACGGGGACCGGCCAGCAATGATGGAGCCCAAGAGAAATGACGCAACCTGGCGTCTCCGGACCCGCTCCCTCTCCCTGGGCCCGCGCACGCTGGTCATGGGCGTGGTCAACATCACCCCAGACTCCTTCAGCGACGGCGGCCTCTTCCTCGATCCGGACATCGCCATAGCCCACGCTCTGATGCTGCTGGACGAAGGCGCTGACCTGATCGACCTCGGCGCCGAGAGCACGCGGCCCGGCTCGCATGCAGGCGGCGCTGCCGATTCCCCACAGCCGCCACGATCTCACCCCGCTGTCAGCCCGGAAGAAGAGCAGTCCCGCCTGCTTCCGGTTCTCAATGGCATTCTCCGCGAACGCCCCGATGCAATCGTCTCCGTAGACACCTACAAAGCCGCAACGGCCCGCGCTGCTCTCGAAGCAGGCGCTGAAATCGTCAACGACGTCAGTGGCTTCGCGTGGGATGCTCAAATGGCGTCCGTCGGCGCGGAGTTCGGCGCGGGCGTGGTCCTGATGCACACCCGTGGCCGTCCCGACGAATGGCGCACCCTGCCGCAACTTGAGCCCGACGCTCTGCTTGCCACTGTGCAGGCCGGACTCTCTGCAAGCCTTGGCAAAGCTGCCACTGCGGGTATTCCACCGGAAGCCGTCGTCCTCGATCCCGGCTACGGATTCGGCAAGCGCTTCAACGAGAACTACGCTCTGCTTGCCCGTCAGGCAGAACTGCTCGCGCTCGGCCGCCCGCTGCTGGCAGGCGTGAGCCGCAAATCCTTTCTCCGCCACACGCTCGAAAACCTCAACAACGGCGGCGCTTCCGTTGAAGCCCTCGAAAACGCCAGCCTCGCCGCAATGACGGCAGCCATACTCAACGGAGCTTCCATCGTTCGCGTTCATGCGGTTCGTCCCGCTGTCGATGCCGCGCGCATCGCCGACGCAATTCTCGCCGCAGCCATCGAACGTTAACCATCCGGTTCACGAAAAACGCTAAAATAACTGCAGGGCTCGAGGCAATTGAATGCCTGCCGGCCGGAAATACTCGCAGATGAAAACACACTTCTCTTTCGGCAAGCGCGGCATCGAGGTTTCAGTTCCCGATGGTTTCGAGTGCCAGGTCCTGCACACCCGCTCTGCCCACGCGCTCCGCGATCCCGAGGCCGCGCTGGCTGCCGCTCTCGATCGCCCCATCGGCTGCGAGCCGCTCTCTGCTCTCGCAGCAGGCAAGCGATCCGCCGCCATCTCCATCTGCGACATCACGCGCCCCGCGCCGAATTCAGTCACCCTGCCTCCGCTGCTCGCGCGCCTCCACGCCGCCGGAATTCCCGTAGACGGCATAACCATCCTCATCGCCACCGGCCTGCACCGCGCCGCAACGCCCGCGGAGATTGAAATCATTGCCGGCCCCGAGATTGCCCGCAAGTACCGCATCGTCAGCCACGACGCGCGCAACCTGGCCGCGCACCGCTCACTCGGCGCGACTCGGCGCGGAACGCCGGTCTACGTCGACGAGCGATTCATGGCCGCCGATCTGCACATCACGCTCGGCTTCATCGAGCAGCACCTGATGCTCGGCTTCTCCGGTGGGCGCAAGCTCGTAGTCCCGGGCCTCGCCGCGCAGGAAACCATCAAAGTCATCCACTCCCCGCGCTTCATGCGCGAGCCGCTGGCCACCGAGGGCTCCATCGCCGGCAACCCGCTCCACGACGAACTGCTTGAAGCCGCGCGCATGGCCCGCCACGACTTTATTCTCGACGTCACCCTCACACAGGACCGCCAAATCTCAGGCGTCTTTGCCGGCGATCCCGTAAAGGCCCACGCGGCTGGCGTCGATTTTCTTGAGCGCACCTCGCTTGAAACGCTCGAAGAGCCCGCCGACCTCGTCATCACCAGTGCCGCCGGCTATCCGCTGGATTTGACCTTCTACCAGACCGTCAAGGGCATCACCGCCGCGCAGCATGTCGTCAAGCCCGGAGGCAGAATTCTTGTCCTCGGCGAGTGCGCTGAGGGAATGGGCTCACCCGAATTCACTCACCGGATGCGAACCCTCACCGGCCTCCAGGATTTCCTGAATCAGATTCAACAGGCTCCCGTCGAAGTCGATCAGTGGCAGTTGGAAAAGCTCGCGATGATCGGCATCAAGCACGAGTTGATCTTCTACACGCCGGGAGTCTCGAAAGAGCAATTCGGCTGCCTCGATGCGCGAGTCTTTACCGATCTCAACAAGGCAGTTGCCGCCGCATTGCAGGGCCTTGCCCCGGATGCGCGCGTCGTCCTCATACCCGACGGCCCCTACACCTTCGCCCGCGCCGTCCCAGCCTACGCATAAGGCAGATGCCGACGGAACGCAGTGTTCTTATTGGTTGCTGGCTGCGGTAAGATTCAGTCCGTCTCCTGACGGCTCTTCCGCATTATCCACCACAAGCATATTCACTTCGCCCGTCGAAGGAGACAGTTTCAGTCCAATCTCCTCTACCGACTTCACAATCGAGTTGACAAGCGCCTCATCTGTGTTTGGATTGTTGTCGGCATACGATGCCTGAAAATCAAACGACCCCTTCAGACCCGTCTTGTCCACCACCGGGCACTGCATGTAGCGGCTCAGCCGAGCGGCCAGCATGGCCATCGAGATATTCTTCCCGACAATCCCATCCCCGTTGATCCAGGTTCCAACATTGCTCCCAACCCACGGTGCCGCGTTCCCGTGCCTGGGCGAATGCAGGTTCGGTCTCTTGCGCGACCGCTCCAAAACATAAACCGGTCCGGTGCTGGTCTCTTGATGCACGCGCAGATGAAAGTGTTCCACTAGCAGCGATTGCAGCATCAGGCGCTGCTCCTCGCTGAGCGGAGAACTGCCGAACGGAGAATTTGCCTCCGCCTCGTTGAAGCTCGCCGATTGCATTGCGGCCGGGGGACGCGCCACAACGTCGAACTGGTCTTCGTGTATCCAGGCCGGACCGCCCGTCACCTGGAACTGCCGCACGTCGAAGGCATACCACATCAGCGCACCCAGCGTCAGTCGCTCGGCGCGCACACCGCCGCCCGGCATGGCAAATATCCCTGCCTTCTGCTTTTCCTGGCGCGGGTTCGCGAGCTTCACTTGAGCCTCTTGAAACGCGGGAAGTCTGACCGTTGCGGCGGATGCCTGAGTCTGGCTCGTAACCTGCGCCGTGCAGGCCGGTGCCGACAGAATCGGCAACGCTAGCGTGGCGAAAACGGCTACTGGCAACCAGACCCTTCCGGGGAAACCTGATAGGGCAAAAAAATGTCTGGTCATAAGTTTCGAACATCCTTCTCAGGAAATTCGGGGGATCACTTGATTATCGCCCCTTCCCGGTCAAATAAACAACCATTTCATGCGCCAACCAGGGCCGCAATGGTTAACATCGTGGTCCCCTTTTGACCGCATCAACAGTAATTGCGCCTATTGGGCCACTGCTCCGCTTCCGGGTCGTGCCGCCTCCCCTGCTGAATTGTCGAATCAATCAAGGTCTGCGCGCCACAAGCCCACCTTCCCCAGTCGCAAACGTCGATCAATCCGCCGAACGCCCCGTCCATCCCGCCCGATTTCCCCAGGCCTTCATAAGGGCAGGGTTTATCATCGAACGTGGTGCAGGCTGTTCCGTCTGCGCCTTTGTTTTGCACCTCCGCTGCACTCGATTCAAAACCGGCGCACGGCGGCAGGTTTCTCAAAGACAACACAGTTTGCATCACAGGATTCGAGGTTCGGAAAGCAATGCGAGCAAAGTCAGCTGTAGTGCTGGGCGCCCAATGGGGCGACGAGGGCAAGGGCAAAATCGTCGACGTGCTCAGTGAGCGGTTCTCCGCCGTGGCGCGCTATGCTGGCGGCCATAACGCCGGCCACACGGTCATCATCGGCGGCCAGAAGTTTGTGCTCCAGCTCATTCCCTGCGGCGTCCTTCGCCCCGGATGCAAAGGCATCATCGGCAATGGCGTCGTGCTCGACCCGCTTGCCTTCCTCAAGGAAGTCGCCCGCCTGCGTGAGCTCGGCGTCGCCGTCGACCAGCAGTTGTTTGTCTCCAATCGCACCCAGGTCATCCTGCCCTATCACCGCATGATCGAGTTGGCCGCGGAAAGCGCCCCTGGACGCCAGAAAATCGGCACCACCAGCCGCGGCATCGGCCCAGCCTACGAAGACAAGATGGCCCGCAGCGGCCTGCGCGTCGTCGACCTGCTCCATCCCTCGCTGCTCAAGACTCACATTGAAGCCGCCTGCGCTGAAAAGAATGCCATCGCCCACGCTCTGTTTGGCACCGACCCCCTCGACCCAGCCAAAATGTACGACGAATACGCCGCCGCCGCCGAGAAAGTACGCCCCTTTGTCGCCGACACCGGGCGCATGCTCAACAACATCCTCGCCCAGGGCGGAAGCATCATGTTTGAGGGCGCACAGGGCACCATGCTTGACATCGACCACGGCACCTACCCGTTTGTAACCTCGTCCTCGGCCACCGCCGGCGGCGCTGCCACCGGAACCGGCGTCGGGCCCACCGCCATCGGCACCGTCATCTCCGTCACCAAGGCTTACGTCACCCGCGTCGGCGAGGGCCCGTTCCCCACCGAAATTCACGACGCATCCGGCGAGGAACTGCGCGCCCGCGGCAACGAGTACGGCGCAGTCACAGGCCGCCCGCGCCGCTGCGGCTGGCTCGACATTCCGCTGCTCCGCTACTCAAACCAGGTCAACGGCGCCGAGTGGCTCGTCATCACAAAGCTTGATGTCCTCGACACGCTGGCCGAGATTCCCGTTTGCGTCGGCTACGAGATCGATGGCAAGGTCACCGACGAAATTCCCGCCGACGTCCAGGGCCTCGGGCAGATCAAGCCCGTCTACACCAAGCTCAAGGGCTGGCGTCAACCCACCGACGGCATTCTTGAGTTCGATAAACTTCCCCAGGCCGCTCGCGAGTATCTTCGCTTTCAGGAGCGCGAGAGCGGCGCCCGCATCGGCATGGTTTCTACGGGCCCCGACCGCAATCAGACCATGGTGCTGCCCGACTTTGCCGCCGCGCTCGACAGCATTCACAAGTAGACTGCTGCATTGCCCGTTCGAGTCGTTGACTCGGAATCCCCCCATCCCCGCAGGCGACAATCGCCAGCCGCGAAGCCGTTTTGGGCAACGGCGGGCAAATGCCCGGAGCTCTGTGCGAAAGCGCCTGGATGAGATTCTAGGCCGGGCTCCCGCTCCGTCGGCCCCTTCCTCTGCGTAGGCGCCCTATTGACTTAAGGAATCGGAAAATACGGCCGCTGTGCGCGATTTGCGTTTATATTTGTTCGCAGTAGAAGTGAGAGAACCTCAAGGGCGTTTAAAGGCAGATGGAAAAGTTTAGCGACTCGGGGAATGAGCCAGCGCCATCCTGGGCAAGCCCTTCGGTGCGCGATCGTCTGGTCACAGGTATTTTCCTCGGGTTTCTGATTGTCCTCGCGGTTGGGGCCGCGGTCGTCCTTTTCGTCGACGGTCGTGCGTGGGTGATCCTGGTGGCGGCGCTGGTGAGCGCGTTGATCTGGGGCCTGCGGCGTCTGCAACGCAATTACACCATCGAATCCGCCCGCACGTGGAATCCGCTTCCCGGCCTCATTTTCCCTTTGGCAGTCATTGCTCTGGTTTGTGTTGCCGTATGGCTGCCGACCTTCAACAGTTACTTTAGCGGGGACGAGTTTCCCTATATCCAGCTATTTCACAACCTGTCGTGGAGCGGGTTCCTTGGGCTCTTCCATTCAGATCTTTCCCAGGGCGTTCTGGGTTGGAGCCCGAGAGAACTTCGCCCCTTCTACGGTCTCTCTTACAGAATCAGTTATTCCCTCTGGGGCTTGCACCCGATCGGCTATCACCTCACCGCTCTTTTATTGCACTTCATCAACGCGGCATTGGTATTCTTCCTCGCCAGGGAGTTCGCTCCAGACAATTCTTGGGGGGCGGCCTTCGCCGGATCGCTTTTTGCCGCACAGCCCGTCAACACCTGGGTCGTGTCTTCAGTCAACGGCTCGCTCACTGAGGCCGTGCCCACCCTGTTTTATATCTCCACATTTCTCTGCTTTTTGCTCTTCCGAAGAACCTGCCTGACTCGATATTTCGCATTGTCTCTTGTCGCTTATGTCGCATGTTTGCTCAGCAAAGAAACCTCCGTCACGCTTCCCTTCATGCTGGTTTCCTACGACCTGTTCCAATTCCTTGCAAAAAAACACACTGCGTTAACTCCCGCTCCGCAACCTCGGTGGAAGCCCTCGGTTCGTTTCGCTCTGGCCTATATCCCCTATGTCGTGTTGCTCTTGGTTTATCTCGAGATGCGCCGCATGGCCTTTACAACCGTTCTGCGCGAGGAAGAATGGGGGACGCATTTGCAGGAGGCGACCTCAAGCGCGCAGGGCTTCTGGTTGCATTTCGGACATATGGTGAAGCGCCTTGGAGAGATTCAGGCCTTCAATATTCGGCAGTTGATGCTACCGTTTCCGGTAGCTCAACTCTGCATCGTCCTTGGCATTTACATCGCTTTCAGCATTATCCTGTTTCGCCACCACTCAGAGTGCCGCAAATCTATCGAAGCCATTGTCTTCTTCGGATTCATTTGGTATGCCGTTACCAACCTTCCGCTTATGGCAACGTATCTTGACCCACATCACCTGTATCTCCCGGCGATTGGGCCTTGCATCGCGACAGCGTTCCTGATCGCGCCCGTCTGCGCCCAACTCCGAATCCGAAATGGGAGTCTTCGCTTGCTGGCCGCGGCGCTGCTTCTCGTCTTCTCCGTTGTCCTGCTTCTTAAAGAAGATATCCAGTGGGCGCGGGACACAAAGGTAATAAAGATTCGAACGACGCAGTTGGCGACGGCCCTGGCAAATATGCCTGAACCGGCTCTGACCATCGTCACGTACCCCCATGAGCCCTTTCCATACGAAGATGGGAGTCTAAGCTTGCCTTATCCCATGGAGCAGCCTTTCCAGACATCCAATCTCTATGCCCGCGCTCTCGTCATCGAGGATCCCGATTTTTATTGCTGTCCAATAGATCACTGGTGGGCAAAGTCCAAGCCCATCCTCGACGCCGTGATGACTGGCGATTCGGACGAGCCGGTTGAGGTTCATCTCATCGCCTGGGACAATCGGAGCCGTTCCTTCCTATCTTCGACGCGGATCCTGCCGAGAGCACTCCTGCGCGACTATATTGCTGATTCGCTGAACGCACCCCCGGACCAGGCTTCGGACGGTGACGATTCCCAGGCGAAGGATTTTGTCGAGCGGCTTGGCGAGCTCATTTCTGAAGTCCATTAGCCCCCCGGAAGGTGGCGGGCCTCCTCCCAGGTTTGATTGCACACCTTTCGATGGATGAGCCAGGCTCCGGACCCGGCGGATCAGTGAGCAGGTTCGCTATGGAAACGAAAAAGAGCGCCCCCAAGGGCATGGCGTAGACTGTGAAAACGTGCCGGGTCTCCTCTTCCCGGCGAAAAGGCAGCCTCCTCATGATCAGCTTTGTCGTCCGGTTTACCTTCATTCCCGAAGATCGCGCTGAAGTGGCAGACATCCTGCGCCTGCTCACCGCCGCGTCCCGCCTGGAAGTGGGCTGCGTTTCCTACATCCCTCACCATGTCGAAGGTGACCCCGACACCATCGTCCTCTACGAGCAGTACCGCGACGAGGACGCCCTCACTGCCCACCGGGCCTCTGCGCATTTCAAGAAGTACGCCGTCGAGGGACTCTTTCAGAAGATGAAGAATCGTGACCGCGAAAACCTGGTTGCTCTCGTTTAACGGCTCCCTCAGTCCAACCGGCAACGCCTCGCCGAAGCTACCGTCACCGTTCCTGGAAACTATTCCTAAAGGGACATTGACCGGCGGACCTATCCGGGGCTACTATCCGATACGCTTATGTCGGGCGCAACTTTCAAGCTCTCCGAATCCGATCGCTTCCCTTGGGGGCGCGGACCTGCGTTCTGCCGTTGTGCGGCCTTCGCAATTTTGCTGGCCATGTGCGGCAATTGCCTCTATGCCGGTCAGCCTAAGCCCAGGAAGCACGAGAATCGCCACGAGATCGAACAGCTCGAAGAGGCTTGGCGCGTCGCCATGCTCAAGTCCGATACCGCGGCCATGAACGCCTTGCTCGCCGATGACTTCATCGCCATTACTGCCTCCGGTACCCTGCAAACCAAAGAGGAGACCCTGGCCAACCTGCGTACCCACAGGATCCACCTCACCTCTCTCACAGTCAGTGACCGCAAACTCCGCTTTTATGGAAAAACCGCGCTGGTCACGTCTCTGGCATTCGTCCAGGGAACCACCCCCGATGGCGATCTCAACGGAAGCTTTCGCTATACCCGGGTCTACGTACTCGATCCGCAGGGCGCGTGGAAGATTGTCAGCTTTGAGGCCAGTCAAATCCGCTTGCCCGGCGAGGCCCGAGCCGATAGCAAAGCTCCAAATTCGCAGTAACTGTAACCTGCGTAACGCCGATTCTTTATCCGTCCGTTACCAATCCTGGTTAATCGAGTTGCCGCCTTATGGGCGCTTTCTTCTCTTTCTGGTATAAATCAGGCAGGGAACCTGTCTTGGGGTGGCCTCGTTTAATACCCTCAAGGTGGGTTGGGCCACTCGTCGAGCGTCGACCACCGCAACAGCAGACTATCCATGGACACTCCCGTCTGGCCGTGGACATTGAAACTTGGCGCCCTGCCCCCATCGGTTACGAGTTGAAGCCGTACGAAGTTACGGTTCAGCCCGTCGAAAAATGGGTAGGGCGGATCAGGGGTCTATCCAATGAAAACCGCACAACTGGCCGCGCTTCGATTCTTCGCTCTCCTCTTCATCTTGCCCGGTCTGGCGGGCCTCATCGTCTCTGCCATGATTTCTACGCATTACCTTGAAGTCATGCCGCGGGGACCGGTCCTGGTTGAAGGCCGTATCGTGCCCCGCGAAATTCACGGCATTGTCGTCTATCAGACCGACGATGAAAATCGCCGCCTTAATCTCATCGAATACTCGTCGGTAGGCGTCTTTTTGGTCGGCCTCGGGCTCGGCCTTGTTTATCTTGAGAAGTGGGGCAGCCTGCAAGTGCCCGCCGGCGAAGAAGAAAGCGAGCTTGCGAAGGATCAGCGCTAGAAATCCGAAACCGGAGACTCCCAACTGCGCAGCGAGCTCAATCCCCGTCGCAACCCTTCCCCTACAATTACAAAATGCCTGAGCTGCCTGAGGTGGAGACCATTGCCCGTGGCGTCAACCAGCGTGTGCGCGGCGACCGCATCGTTCATGTGTGGCTAGGCAAACATCGGGAGCCCTTCAAGACACCCGCGCTCAGGCAAGCCAAAGGCCTCGAAGGGCGCGTGCTGCTTTCCGTTCATCGCACCGGCAAACACATCGTCTGCGAGCTGGGCTCCCCCACGTCCCCCGGGCAGGCAGGAAATGCGCCTGCGACAGATCCTGACGCCCAGTGGATCGTTCACCTTGGCATGACCGGCCGCCTGCTCGTCACCACTCCGGAAGCGCCCGTCGCCGCTCACACCCATGCGCGTCTCAGCCTGGCCAGCGGCCGCGAGCTCCGTTTTGTCGATCCGCGCCGCTTCGGACGCCTTGAGTTTCGCGATCTGGGCAAGCGCGCCCAACCCTTCAACGCGTCCGGCGCCGATCCGCTCACCATCGCGCCAGGCCAGTTTGCCGCTCTCTTTCGCGGCCGGCGGCTCTCCATCAAGGCTGCCTTGCTCAACCAAACCCTGCTCTCCGGCGTGGGCAATATCTACGCCGACGAGAGCCTCTTCCACGCCGGCATCCGCCCGCGCCGAAGCGCCGGCCGCCTCACCAGGGCCGAACTCGAGCGCTTGCGTCTCGCCCTGCTCCAGGTGCTCGAGCACGCCATCCGGCTGGGAGGCTCCTCCGTTTCCGACTACGTCGACGCCGACGGCGTACGCGGCTTCTTCCAACTCGAGCACTGCGTCTACCTGCGCACCGGTCAGCCTTGTCGCCGCTGCCAGACTCCCATCCGCCGCATCCTTTTGGCTGGCCGAGGAACCCACTTCTGCCCCAAATGCCAAGGCTAAAGTTACCCAAATATGGTTTTTTGAATTATTCGCGCCTTTTACCTTCCAGAATTCAGACAATTCCGATCCCACAAATCGACCAAATCGATGAAAACAATCATCCTTATAAACGGCCACGCAATTGCTATTAGATAAGCGCCAGTGATGTACCGGCTGCCTCGGAGGAAGGGACAGCTAAGAACAGCAGGCCCCCGGCAAGAGCAACCGCCTACGAAGCGGCCCTCAAAAAGGGATAACCGGCCAGGGAAGTCTGCAGTAGGACCGGTGGAAAATCCACCGGCCACAATTTTCGGGAGGCCAGTGGCCTGTGTAAGATCCCAAAACGCCGCTCTACTACGAGCGGCGTTTGGTGCATAAAGGCCCCTGTTGTATTGCCTTGGTTCTCGCGCACCCCTTGTTCCTTGCTTCCCTTATTTCCTGGTTCTCTCGTTTTCCGGTCCCCCCGTTCCTCATCCGCAGGGTGCCTCTTCAATAAACTTGCCAGCCGTTCCGCTTCGCTGTAGTATCGAAGTTGCCTATCAAGCGGCTGACGCGGGCCACCCGGTTTTGGGGAGAGCAAGCTCGCCGCCGAGCAGGAAATACGCCGTTCAATTCATACATAGCTGTTCGCGGCACAAGCTCGCATAGGAAGGGCATTACCTGAGAAAAGCACCAGCCGCACCGTATCGATCCTGACCACCGGATGGAGCCTGACCAAAGCTCCTGTGTACACGACGGCTACAGCGTTTTCAGAGAGAGTTTGAATTGCAGGGCCAAAGAGTCTGAACCTGTGCGGCCTGCTTCATCGCAGGCTTCATCAGAAGCGGTTCGGTCCTTGGGTGGTGAGAGTGGCAGCTTGAATGACTTTGCCACATGCTGAACGGCTTTTGTTGGGCCGTTGGCGCTCGCTGAAGGGTTCGTGCTGGTTGCGCAAGGGAAACCCGCTGAATCGCGCTCAAGTTCCCGCTCCTGGCATCCCGTTCCGTACCCTGCATTGATTGCGCCGGAGATCGCCGCGTTTTTCCCACTCTACTTGGGCGCGGGCGAATGAAGCCGGATCACACGTTGGAAAGTAGCTGAGTAGAAAAAACCCGATGAATCAAAGAGTAAAGTTCCAGGAAGTATACGCATGACGACAGAACTAACCCAGCCCCAACCTGAAGTGGGGTCCGCACCTGACAATGGTCAGGCGCCTTCGCAAGGGCATCGCCGCCGCCGCCGCCGTCGCAAAAACAAGTCTGCAAGCCAGCAAGGCGCGCCCCAGGCCCAGCAGCCCCAAATGCAGTCGCAGCAGCCCCAGCAGCCGCAAGGTCAGGCCCCACCGCCGCAGCAACAGAAGCCGCAGCAGCAGCACCAGAACCAGCCGCGCAAGAAGAAGAAATTCTTCCAGAAAAACTCGCCGCCGCCCGCCTCGCCCGGCAACAGCATTGCCGGATCGCAGGGCAAGCGCAAGGGCAAGCAGCGCGGCCCCCGCGAGTTTGTCGGCCCCATGGACCACAGCTATCGCGCCGTCAATGGCAATGTAGCCGACGGTCCCCCCTCCACCATCCAGTTGGGCAGCAGCCACGGCAGCAACTACTATCCCGACGTGTACTCCGCGCCGCCTGCCGCCCCCATCCGCGAAGACGCGCTCACCCGCATCTTCTGTTTCATTGAAGATCTCTTCTTCCAGGCCAAGATTCAGGAAACCTCGCGCAAACTCGGCATCAAGGTCGAGTTCATCAAAGGCGACAAGGATTCCGTCCAGCGCATCCTCGACCTGCCCGAAGCAGAAAAGCCCACGCTCCTGGTCTTCGACCTCAACAACCTCAACGCCAAGCCAATGACCTTGATCCCAAAATTCAAGACCAAGCTCAAGAAAGCCACGTCGATCGTGGGCTTCCTCAATCACCTCCAGGGCGACCTGAAGTTGAAAGCCGTTGAAGCAGGCTGCGACACCGTCATGCCCCGCTCCGCCTTCTCGCAGAGCCTCCCCAACCTCCTCCGCCGCTACGGCATAGAGGAAGAAGAGGAATACGCCCAGCAACCCATGATGTAAGCCAATCTGTACGCAATAAGAACGAAGGGCGCACTGAATTCCGGTGCGCCCTTCGTATTTCTTGAATCGCTCGAGTGCCCGATGAATCGGAAGAATCCGGGTGCCCCATCCATCGCGCTTTTTGCGATGGGTGGGATACGAAGAACCCAACCTCACTGCCCTTGCCCGGGTGCACAGAATCTCGATTTACAGATCCGGAACTCGACCACATTCAACCGAGAAGTTTTTCTGACCCCTGATCCCTGATCTCTGACCCCTGCCTTACTACCCCGGCGGCCAGCTAAGCGCTCTTCCCCCCAGCAAATGCAGATGCAGATGCTCCACCGTCTGACCGCCGTCCTCGCCCGTATTCACAACAATCCGATAGCCATCCTTCAAGCCTTTCTCCCGCGCAATCTCCGCCGCCGCCCACAACAGATGCCCCAGCAGCGCCGTCTTGTCCTGGCCCGCTTCCGCAATCGAGCCAATATGTTCCCGCGGCACAATCAGCACATGCACCGGCGCCTTCGGATTGATGTCCGCAAACGCGTACCCAAGGTCGTCCTGATAAACAGGCACCGACGGAATTGTTCCCTCAATGATCTTGCAGAACAGGCAGCTCATAGCGACACCAGTGTACACGCGCCCTTACTCACACCGCATCCAGCCCTTCCCAACTTTTCTTCAAAGCAGCCGCGCGCCGATTTCACTTCAGGAAGCGCGTTCCCATCCGGCACTCGCGGCGCTCACGCGCCTTCGGCATAAAATAGTCCCATGTCCGTGGCCGCTTCCCCCTTCCGCATCGTCCACACCGTCTGCTCCCACGACTGCCCCGACTCCTGCGCCGTCCTGGTCACGGTCGACGAGGAAGGACGCGCCATCAAAGTCGAAGGCGATCCCGCGCACCCCGTCACGCAAGGCTTCCTCTGCGGCAAAGTCGCCAAATATCTTGACCGCGTCTACGCCCCCGACCGCATTCTCTATCCCTTGCGCCGCAAACCCGGAGCAGCCAAGCAGCCCCTGCCCCGCGGCCGAGAACACGAGTCCTTCGAGCGTGTCTCCTGGGACGAAGCCCTCACCGCCATCGCCGCCCGCCTTCAGCAAATCAGCGACCAGCACGGTCCCGAATCCATCCTCCCCTACAGCTACGCCGGCACCATCGGCCAACTCGGTTACGGCTCCATGGACCGCCGTTTCTTCCACCGCCTCGGCGCAAGCCGCCTCGACCGCACCATCTGTTCTGAGGCCGGCGGCCAGGCCTGGAACACCGTCTACGGCAAAAAACTCGGCACTCCCACTGAAGACTTTCGCCTCGCCAAACTCATCCTTGCCTGGGGCGCGAACATCCACGGAAACAACGTCCACCTCTGGCCCATGATCGAGCAGGCCCGCCGCAACGGCGCTCGCCTTATCGTCATCGATCCCTACCGCACCCGCACCGCCGCGCTCGCCGATTGGCACATCGCAATCCGTCCCGGCACCGACGCGGCACTCGCCCTGGGCATGATGCACGTCATCCTCAATGAAGGCCTTGAAGACCGCGCCTACATCGACGCAATGACGCACGGCTTCCCGCAGCTCGCCGAACGCGCCCGCGAGTACACCTCTGAGCGCGTAGCCGCATGGACCGGCATCTCCGCTTCAGAAGTTGCCCAGCTCGCCCGAGAATACGCCACTACCCGCCCCGCAGCTTTGCGCCTCAACTACGGTGTGCAGCGCGCCGAGTTCGGCGGTGCAGCCGTCCGCGCCATCGCCATGCTCCCCGCCCTCACCGGCGCCTGGAAACACCGCGGCGGCGGCGCAGTCCTCTCCACCACCGGCGCCTTCGCCTGGAACGAGCAAGCCCTCCGCCGTCCCGACCTGCAACTCGCTTCGCCCCTCGGCCGCGAAGCCCGCCTCGTCAACATGTCCACGTTAGGCCACGCCCTCACCGAGTTAGGCCAAAACAGAGATCAGGGGTCAGAGATCAGAGATCAGAAGCGCAAGCCCTCGGTTGCTGACGGCCCTCCCGTCCACGCCCTCTTTGTCTACAACTCCAACCCCGGCGCCGTCGCGCCCAACCAGAACGCCGTGCGCCGCGGCCTCGCCCGCCCCGACCTCTTCACCGTCGTCCACGAACTCTTCTTCACAGACACCACCGACTACGCCGACTACATCCTCCCCGCCACCACGTTCCTCGAGCACACTGACATTCAGGGCGCCTACGGCCACTACTTCATCCAGCTTTCGCAGCAGGCCATCGAGCCTCCCGGCGAGGCGCGCTCCAACGTCTGGCTCTTCAGCAAGCTCGCCCAGCGCATGGGCTTTCCCGAGCCCTGCTTTCGCGACACGCCGGAAGAGATCATCCGCCAGGCCCTCGGCATTCAACCAGATATTGCCCCTGCCGACGCCCCTCACGCCCCGTCCACCAACCCCGGCATGGAGCACATCACCTACGCTGCCCTCGAAGAGCGCGGCCACATCCCGCTCAGCTTCCACGCCGAGCCTGAAGCCAATCCCTTCCTGCCCTACACCGCCGGCCCACTCCCCACGCCCTCCGGCAAAATCGAGTTCTACTCCGAGACCCTCGCCGCCGCCGGCCTCGATGGCCTACCCAGCTTCACCCCTCCCACCGAATCCCGCTGGGGCGCCGACGCCGCCCGCTATCCCCTCGAACTCCTCGCCCGCAAGGCGGACAACTACATGAACTCCACCTTCGCCAATCTCGACGGCCACCGCAAAATGGAGTCTCGCACCCGCCAGCGCCTTGAAATCCACCCCGAAGATGCCGCCGCCCGCAACCTGTCAGAAGGCGACCCCGTCCGCATCTTCAACGATCGCGGCTCGTTGCAACTGACCGCCCTGCTCAACCCCACCCTGCCCCCCGGCGTCGTCGCCGCCCGCCTTGACTGGGCCAAGCTCCACACCGATGGCTCCAACGTCAACGCCCTCACCAGCGAGCGCCTCACCGACATCGGCGCAGGAGCAACCTTCTACTCCACCCTGGTTGAAGTCGCACGCGTCGCCAAGGCCGACTAAATCTCGCCACCACCAGGACCGGGGCTCCGGCCAATCCCGCCGCTCAGGCAAGCCCGCCACCCCATCCCGATCCGCGCGACTCGCGCTGCACCCGCGCCAGAGGCGTTCGCCGCGGCGAATTCGTTAGCCCAGCACTTCGCAGTCCGTTCCAAAACCCAGTTAAATCACGTTTTGTAATAAAGGCACGGCTTTACAGTCCGTTTCGAAACCCGGCTGAAGCCATGCTTTGTAATAAGGGCACGGCTTCGCAGTCCGTTCCAAAACCCAGTCAAATCACGTTTTGTAATAAAGGCACGGCTTTACAGTCCGTTTCGAAACCCGGCTGAAGCCATGCTTTGTAATAAGGGCACGGCTTCAGCCGGGCCGTAACCAACACAAGATGAACGAGGGCTTCAGCCCCTGCTAAGAATCCAGGCCGAAAAAGCTTCGTCCCTCGCGAGTTTCGTAACAACCTGTGAAGCGCTGCAAACAGGTAGGGACGCCGCAACATCTCCATGCAATGCAAAGACCTTTAAGGGCTCCACATAGCTCAAATCGCGCGCACCGCTCCGCCATCGGCTATTCTGAATCAGCTGCGGCCTCTGCCACATCACACCGTTTCAGCCGGCAAGAAATCCAATCCATGACCCAGAACCTCTTCGACCTAACCGGAAAAGTCGCCGTAGTCATCGGCGGAACCACAGGCCTCGGCCGCGCCATCGCCCTCGGTCTCGCCGGCGCCGGCGCAGACGTCGTCCCCAGCTCGCGGCGATTGGAAGAAGTCGAGCAGGTGGCCGCGGAGATTGAGGCGCTTGGACGCCGCTCGCTCTCGATCCCGAGCGACGTTGTCCTCCGCCCTTCGCTCCAGGCCCTGCACGACCAGATCCTCAGCCAATTCGGCAAGATCGACATCCTCGTCAACGCCGCCGGCATCACCTCAAAGGCGACCACGCTTGAGGCCGATGAATCCGCGTGGACAAACATTCTCGACACCAACCTCATGGGAACCCTGCGCGCCTGCCAGATCTTTGCGCCCACCATGGTCCGCGCCGGCTATGGCCGCATCGTCAACCTGGCGTCTCTCAGTTCGTTCGTCGGTTTCTCCGGCGTCGCCGCCTACTCCGCCAGCAAGGCCGCGGTCGCATCGCTCACCAAGGTCCTGGCCATCGAACTCGCCGGCAGCGGCGTCAACGTCAATGCAATTGCCCCCGGCATCTTCCCCACGCCCATGAATGCCGCCCTCGTCCAAGGCACACCCCGCGGCGAAGAGCTCCTGCTGCGCACGCCCATGCATCGCTTTGGCGAAGCCCGCGAAATAGCCGGCCCGGCAATCTTCCTCGCTTCAGAGGCGGCTTCTTTCATCACCGGTGAAGTCATCGTCGTCGATGGCGGCTTCCTGTCCAGCGGCGTCAACCAGTAAGCACTAAAGCATTTTGGCATTTGCTGTAGACCGGTTTTGAAAGGGCACGGCTTCAACCGTGCCGCATAACACCAATAAAATCAACGGGCTTTAGCCCCTGAGGGAAGGCCCTTTGGTCTACACAATTTCCGAATCTGCCCTAAGACCAATCCACCGGCAAAATCTTCACCGTCCGCGCCTCGGCACACGAGGTGTAAATGCTGCGCACCAATTCCAGAGCCCTGCACCCGTCCACGCCTGAACAGGCCGGAGCCCGTCCCGCCTTGCACGCTTCTCCAAAATCCGAGAGCTGCCGCTCAAAAGGCACCGTCGAAATCGCCATCGGATCGGAAGCTCCCGACTTCGTTTCCCGCGCCACCGGAGCCGCCTCGCCTGCGTCATCCCGCACATCCCACGCCGTCAGTTGATCGCCGGTCACAATTGCGCTTCCCTTTGTCCCGTGAATCTCCAACCGCTCCGGATACCCAGGCCACAGCGCGGTCGCCGCCTGAATCACGCCAGTCGCGCCTGAGGCATAGCGCAACACAGCGCACACCAAATCCTCTGACTCAATCTTGTGCGCCGCCCCAAGCTGCCAGTAACCGAACACCTCGTCCACGGCGCCAATCAAATGGAGGAGCACATCCACCTGGTGAATCGCTTGCCCGATCAGCGCGCCGCCACCCTCCACAGCCCAGCTCCCTTTAATTGGCCGCGCATAATACTCTTCCGTGCGATACCACTTCACATACGCATCCGCCTGCAGGATTCTTCCCAGCCGTCCCGCCGCGAGCGCCCTCTTCAAAAACAGAACCGAATCGTCAAAGCGATGCTGGCTCACCACGCCCAACTGAATCCCCGCCTGCTGCGCGGTCTCGATCATCTTTCCGGCAGTTTCCAGATCCACAGCCATAGGCTTCTGCACCAGCACGTGCTTTCCATGCCGCGCACACAACTCAACCGCTGCCAGCCTGTAAGCCGGAAATGTGCACACATCCACAAAGTCCACCTGCGCATGGCTGCAAAGCTCCTCCGGCGTCGCCACAAACTCGGCCCCCGTCGCCTCCGCAAACTTCAAGCCCTTTTCAGGCGTGCGGTCCGTGCAAGCCGATACCTGGTAGCCGATATTCCTATAGGCCTGCGCATGTTTCCACGCAATCGCCCCCGTCCCAATGATTCCAACTCTCATCAATCTCACCGCTCCGTGCACGCTGCCACTGTCTGCCTTATTATTCGCCCATCAATCCGACTAAACCATGTTTCGTGTGGATCGTTCATGCCCCCAGAAACCAGCCGCCCCGTGACACGCCGCTCAAATTCGCGGTACCCTTATGGATACGCGCGCAGCCGTGTTCAAGGAGCAACTGAACCCCACCATGCCCATCACGACAACAAAAAATATCTGGCACAACGGCAACCTGATTCCCTGGGAGCAGGCCACCCTCCACGTCATGAGCCACGTCGTCCACTACGGCTCCAGCGTGTTTGAGGGCATCCGCTGCTACGGACAACCGCAGGGCTCGGCCATCTTCCGCCTGCCCGAGCACATGCAGCGCATGCTCGACTCGGCCAAAATCTACCGCATGGAGCTGCCCTTCACGCTTGAGGAGCTCTGCGCCGCGGCCGTCGAGCTGGTTGAAGCCAACGGCGTCACCCCGTGCTACATCCGCCCCATCGCCCTGCGCGGCTACGGCGAAATCGGCGTCAGCCCCAAGGGCTCGCCCATCGAGGTCTACATGGCCAACTTCCCGTGGGGCAAATACATCGCCGGCTCGGGCGGCGCGGACGTCTGCATCTCCAGTTGGAACCGCCTCGCGCCCAACACCATGCCCGCCCTGGCCAAGGCCGGCGCCAACTACATGAACTCGCAGTTGATCCACATGGAAGCCGAAATCAACGGCTATGCCGAAGGCATCGGCCTGGACGTAAACGGCCTTGTAAGCGAGGGCTCGGGCGAGAACATCTTCGTCGTGCGCAACGGAGTCTTGTACACCCCGCCCCTGGCCAACTCCGCCCTCTCCGGCATCACCCGCGACAGTGTGCTGACCATCGCCCGCCATCTCGGCTTTACGGTCACCGAACAGGCTCTGCCGCGCGAACTGCTCTACATCGCCGACGAAGTCTTCTTCACCGGTACGGCAGCGGAGGTCTCGCCCATCCGCTCGATTGACCGCATCCTGGTCGGCGACGGGAAACCGGGCGAAATTACAAAGGCAATCGCCGAAGAGTTCTTCGGCATCGCCAACGGCCTGAAGCCCGACCGCTTCGGCTGGCTCACCCCTGTCAAAGTCAAAGCCGCCGAGCCCGTGCCGGCGTAGTGCAATTCCGAAGCGGTATCCTACGGGCGGCATCCACGATGCCACCCGTTGCCGTTTTCAGGCGCAAGACATGGCAGACAGCATCAAGAAAAATTCGGATCACATGGAAAGCGGCTCTGCCGCAAGCGTTCTCGCCATCGCCAACTTTATCCACCGAGAATCGCCCCCCGACACCGACCCGCATTCCAGCTTCTGGTCCGGATCTTCGCGCGTCATAGCCGAAGGTGACTTCTACGGCAACCCCGTCCCCGGCCATCGAACCGAAATCCTTCTCCAATGGACACCAACAAACCTCTATCTTCTTTTCGTGTGCCCTTATCGCGAGCTCAACCTGAATCCCAACCCCAACCTCGCCGTTGAAACGTACGAGCTGTGGAACAGGGATGTCGCCGAAGTCTTCATCGGCGACAACTTCCGAAACTTCCGCCGCTACAAGGAGTTTGAAGTCTCTCCGCAAGGCGAATGGGTCGACCTCGACGTGAACCTCGACGACCCTCCCCACGAAGCCGGATGGATCTGGCAATCAGGCTGTGAAGTTGCCGCAAGAATCGATCCCGCACAGAAAGTCTGGTACGGCTTCATGCGCATTCCCTGGCCGTCCCTCAGCAGCCGCCCGCCCGCCGCAGGCAACCAGTTGCGCATCAACTTCTACCGTTGCCAGGGTTCGGATCCGGACCGAAAGTACATCACTTGGCAACCAACGCATCGCGAGAGCTTTCACACGCCAGAGGCCTTCGGCATCCTCAAGTTAGCCGCAGGCTAATCTCACTTCCCGCCCGCAGTTTTCAATCCAGCCGCGTCAGATAAGCCTCGCCCTCCGTGGGCCGAAGATGCTGCGCAATGTACTCCGCCATCTGCCGATCGTCCCCCTCGGGACGAATCCGCACCCAGTAACTCTTCTCGCCAGGGAATTCAATTACGTTCGCGTCGCTGTATTTATGGATAAGCTGTTGCTTCAGCTTCATGGCGTCGCGCTCGCTGTGGAACGCTCCAATCTGCACGCACCAGCGCCCGCCGGTGTCAATGGGCTTCGGCGTTCTGTAAACATCCAACCTTACCTCTGCCAGTCCTGCTCGATAAACCCCTGTTGCCTTGGCCGCGGCAACTGTCAGATCCAGAATCCTGTCTTCCACAAACGGCCCGCGGTCCGTGATGCGCATAACTCCCGATTGCCCAGTCTTCAGATTCGTAACCTCCACAAGCGAGCCCATCGGCAGTGTCCGATGCGCAGCCGTCATCGCGTCATCGTCAAAGATCTGGCCGTTGGCTGCCTTGCGTCCCGCATACGGCGCTCTATACCACGTCGCCAGTCCTTCCTCGGTCAGGATCGGCGTGTGTGTCGAAACATACTCAAGGTCCGCCGCACTCACCCCACCCGGAGGCACAGGCGTCACCGGAATTCTCGCCGTCTGCTGCGGCTGAGGCGTCGGAACGTATGTGGGCTTGACGTAAGGCGCAAGTTCATTGGGAGAGGGAGCCAGCGCCGCATTCTTATGATGATTGCAACCGGTGATCACAAGCGCAACAAGCCCAAGCCAGGCAACTCGCCTGGCATCCCTCAATGCAATGGCTCCTGTCACCAGGCTCGCGGATCCTTCGGCGGATTGGGTGGCTGACTGGGTGGCTGGCCCGGCCACTGCCCGCTTGCTGTTGGCCCGTTCGACGCCCTCTCGACACGGTCGGCAAGATTGCGCAACGTCTCAGCCACAGTCCGCATTGCGGAGATCGACTCCCTGCGCACCTGCGGGATTACTGCATCGTTCACGTAGGCAATGGTGTGGCGCAGTTCCATCTCGATCAGTTCCACGGCTTCTTCAATGCGCCGGCCAACGCCGCCAGAACCTGGCCCCGAACCTGGAGGTGGATAACTGCTCATAACTTGCGCCCCTTTGCAGGCGACCCATCGCAGGTTACCTCCTCCAAGTCTGAGGGACCCATCCCTGAAGGTCAATGCCGTTAGCCTCAAAAGGTGCCGGAAAGATCAATATGGGGTCAACGCTGGCACTCGCCCCTTCCCATGCGCCGGAACTTCGAGCGTCACACACAAAAGGTTCGCGACAGCCGCGAATTCTGCGTCTAATCAGAAGTGAGGCCTGAACTTAATCCAGTGAGAATACAGTTCCTCATGAGCAGTCCAAACGACCGCAATCATGGCAAGTGCGCTCGAAGCGATCGGAGCAGACTTGTGGTTGCAAATCAGGTCGCCCATGCTCTGCTTTTGGTCCCGCTGCTCATGCTTGCTCTCCCCACATGCACCGGGCAGACTGGGAACACCGAATCCGAGCCGCCGTCACCTGAAGCTCCCCAACCTCAGTCGGATGCGCACCCCAAAACCCCTGGCCCAGCGCCCTGCCGCACCAAGAAACCCGCCACCTCCGCGGAGCAGACCGGTGCTTCGGACACGACGGCCACCGATTCCAGCCAGCCAGCCCCAGGCCCCACTTCGCAAAAGGAGTCCTGCCCACCCCTCGCGCCGCTTATTGACTGGTATGCCCGATTCCTCAGCGGTCCCCAGGTCAGGCGGCTCACGCCCACACAGAAAGCCTGGCTCGCCACCCGCGACGTTATCGACCCGTTCAATGCAATAACCATCCTGGGCAACTCCGCGATCTACATAGGCGCCAACTCACACTCCGACTACGGCCCCGGAATGACCGGCTTCGGCAAGAACGTGGGCGTCAGCTATTCCCAGGACATCACGGGCGAGTTCTTCGGCACTTTCCTCATCCCATCCCTCGTCCACCAGGACCCCCACTACCATCGCTTGCCCGGCGCCCCCATCAAGCGCCGCATCGCCCACGCCCTCTACCAGATTCTGTGGACGCAATCCGATGACGGCCATGGAATGTTGAATTACGCCAACTTGACAGGTTTCGCCATTGACGACGAAATCGGCAATCTCTACGTCCCAGGCCAGCAAACCGACCTCCCCGCCAGCGCCGAACGTTACGCCATCGGCTTCGGCCTCGCCCCCGTTGACAACTTCATTACCGAGTTCGTCCCTGACCTTGCGAAACACATCCACATCCGCATCGTCCTGGTGCAGCGCATCATCAACCAGGTCGCCACCACCGAGAGCGGAGGGCAGTAGCCGGCAGAGGCTCAAACGAGTTAAGGGACTGGCATGAAGGAAGACAAAGGTTCCACAGGCTACGCTGCTAGGATGAATTGACGGATGAGTCTATCCATAGCTACACGCCGGAGAACGAGGGAGAGCATGTCCAGTAGCCCATTGGCTGGTTCGGAAGGGTCACCTCTAACTGAACTTCAGAAGACTTTGGGATGCGAATGGAAGAACATCGAAGAAGCTCGACAGAGAACTAAGACAACGCTTAAGAGCCTCTCGACGATAATTGGCGGAAAACCGGGGGAGGACACTAGCGTCGGACCCGATACAAGTGTGGTTGTGCATGGTTCACTGGCGCGGCTAGAGTGCACTCAGGGAAGCGACTTGGATTGGACTCTCCTGGTAGATGGTGTTGCCGATGCTTCGGTCCAGAGAAGATTCCTCGACATCAAAAATGTCTTAAGCGATGCCAATTTTGAACAGTTGGGTCTCGAGAGACCTGGCCAAGAAGGGACCTTTGGCGCATTGGCTTTCAGCCAGCCGATCATGCACTTTATTGGAGGAGAAGAAGACTCAAACACCAATACGACCAGACGTGTGCTCCTCCTTTTGGAGGCCGTGCCTGTCGGTGAGCGGCGTGGTGCATTCGATCGGGTTCGCAAAGGAATTCTGCAACGATACCTCGACGAAGACCGAGGCCTTCTGCGTGAAAGCCATATCGCAAAGAACATGCGATGGATTCCGCTGTTCCTCTTGAATGACTTCGCTCGTTACTGGCGTACGATGGCTGTCGATTTCGCATACAAGCAGTTTGATCGCGGCAACAGGGGCTATGCGCTCAGAAGCCTTAAACTCGGAACCTCAAGGAAGTTGCTGTATGCGTCCGGCCTTCTGGCCTGCTTTTGGTGCGATCCGGCGATCTCGAAAAACGACAGGCAGAAGCCGAACAAGCAGAGCTTAATCGACAGCTTGGATACATTTCTTTCCTGGACCCCACTTGAACGCATTGCTCAGTTCTTTCTAGTGCATGTGAATTCCCCGAAATCTGAATCTCTACCGGCCACCGCAACTAGGCTGTTCGGCGCCTATGATGCCTTTCTTGGCTTGCTGGATGATCAAGATAAGCGAATGCACCTTGAACAACTGAAACCTGCGGATGAAGAGAATGATCCGGTTTTCATGGATGCCCGTACAAAACGGAGAGATTTTCGTTTGGCCATTCAGGAAATGTTCCTCGGCGAAGGTTCTCCACTTCAACGAAACACGATCGAAAAAGGGGTTTTCTGATGGCCTTTATAGGTTTTTCGACCGGGGCATTGAGTTTTGGCGATTTCCGGGAAGCTCTGAGGCTTTTGCATGAGACGACCATGTCCGCAGTCGAATTATCTGCACTGCGTCTATCGGAATTGCCTATTCTCATTGACTCCCTGCCAACTCTTGCCTTGGAGCAGTTTAGCTATGTGTCCGTTCATGCCCCGAGTCATTTCTTGGCGGCCGATGAAGGCTGCGTAATCGACCTCCTTCGGCATGTTCCCCGCAAATGGCCATTCGTCGTTCATCCAGACACGATTCATGAACCCGAAAAGTGGATTGAATTCGGCAGCCAGCTGGCGATTGAAAACATGGACATGAGGAAATCGGACGGGCGGAGCATCGAAGAGCTCGGTCGCTGGTTCGAACAGCTTCCGAGTGCGAGGCTATGCTTCGATCTGGCGCATGCGCATCAATGTGATCGAACTATGACTGAGGCCTTCAGAATCCTTTCGGAATTTGGGGAGAGGATTTGCCAATTGCATATCAGTGAACTGGATTCGACCGGACATCACTTTCCTTTGTCGTCCGGTTCAATACAGGCTTTTTCAGAAGTTGCTTCTTTGATTCCTCCAGACTCAAATGTCATCATCGAGTCGTTGAGCCCTTTCCGAGGTGAGAGCGACCGGAAACAACGAGCTTGGATTGAGCGGGAAGCCGAAAAAGCAAGTAATGCGGTAAACCGAGAAGAAGTCATCGACGGGGGATCCGCTTTCCTCAGGAAGCTTTCTCTATCGCCTTCTCCTGCAATAGCTTAACTGGACTAACATTGAACATAGCCCGGTCCCGTTCGCTGCCTCGTAATCCCCGTTCAGCTTGAGTTTCCGCCGTTCGCTGCACCCTTCTTGGGTTGACCGGGCCCCCCGGTTACCCTAGCAATGAATTTTCAGCCTCTGCTTCCCCAGCGGGAAAACAGCAGGCAAGGCCGAATGAGCCCCGCACGCCTTCGGCTACTTCAATTGAGGAGACTGCACTTCTAATGTCAAAAGCGATTAAGTACGCCGAGAAAGCAGCTGTCTACGCGGCCAAGGGAGCCTGGGTCGTTTTCGAAAAGCTGAACCGCATCAGCCCCAACGATTCCTTTACCCCCAAGTGGAGCGACAAGCCGCTTCTCAAGAGCTACCAGAAAGAGAAGCCGCCCCTCGGCTGGCCACGCACCACCGACTCGCTCTGTCCCAAGTGCGTCCCTGAGATTCGCAAGCAGATCCTCGACGGCAAGCTGCCCCATGAAGTCCTGCTCAATGAGAAGGTGGGCGAAATCAAGGCCCAGATCATTGAGCGCGACGGCAAGATCCTCATGGTCAAGGACTGCCCCAAGCACGGCCATTTTGAAGACGTAATGTCGATCGACACCAAGTTCTTCAAGCATCTTGAAGAGAGCTTCCCTGGCCGCGACATGCGCGCCCACGGCGAAGGCGACAAGAACCTGCACAATCACGGCACCTCGACCGTCACCCACGGCCGCGGCTCGGTGCTCACCATCGATCTCACCAACCGCTGCAACATGATGTGCGATCCCTGCTTCATGGATGCCAACCAGGTCGGCTTCGTCCACGAACTCACATGGGACGAGATCAAGACCATGCTCGACAATGCCATCACCATCAAGCCCAAGCGCCAGATGAGCGTTCAGTTCTCCGGTGGCGAGCCCACATTGTCGCCCTACTTCCTTGACGCCGTTGCCTATAGCCGCAAGGTTGGATACAACAGCGTGCAGGCCGCGTCGAACGGCATCGAGTTCGCCAAGAGCAAGGAACTGTGCCGCGCCGCCGCTGAAGCCGGCCTCCGTTATGTCTATCTTCAGTTCGACGGTATCGGCAACGCCGCCAACTCGCACCGCAAAGTGGGCAACCTGTTTGACGTAAAGCTGCAGGCCATCAACAACCTGCACGAAGCCGGCGTCGACATCGTTCCGGTCACCACCATCATCAACGGCATCAACAACGAGCAGGTTGGCCGCATCATCGAGTTTGCCCTCGACAACCCCAAGAAGATCAGCTTCCTCAGCTTCCAGCCGGTCAGCTTCACTGGCCGCGACGAAGACATCACCGACGACCGCCGCCAGGCGCAGCGCTACACCCTTTCGCACATGGCCCACGACGTCAAGAGCCAGTGCGGCATCGGCGAGCCGGAGCGCGACTGGTTCCCCATCAGCTTTATGAGCACCTTCTCCGACTGGGCCGACCTCATTCACGGACCAACGGCCGAGTGGGGCCAGCTCTCTTGCGGTTGCCACCCCAACTGCGGCATCGGCATGGCACTGATGATCGACAAGGAAACCAAGGAATCGGCGCCGGTCACAGCGTTCCTCGACATGGGCCAGGTAGCCAAGGATCTCGCCAAGGTCAATGACGCTGCCCGCGGCAAGACCATGTCGATCGTTGGTCTCGGACTTTCGCTCATGCGCAACTACGATCCCTTCATGGCGCCCACCCACTTCCGCATCACCGACATGATGAAGAAGATGGACAAGACCTTCAATGCCACCGGCAAGGATTACGGCAGCGTCAAGGGCGACCGCACCCTCGAAGACATCAAGAAGCGCCGCGCCGACCGCTGGAACTTCCTCTTCATCGCCGGCATGTGGTTCCAGGATCTGTTCAACTACGACTTCCGCCGCACCGAGCAGTGCATCATTCCCTACGCCACACAGGAAGGCGAAATCAGCTTCTGCGCTTACAACACGGGCGTAGGCTGGCGCAACATCATCGAGAAGATGCACATGACGGCCACCCTCACCAAGTGGTACGAAGAGCACGGCCGTCACGAAATCTTCGCCGGTGGCAAGAAGGTTGGCATGTCCCACGTTGGCCACGACCTGGCCCTCAACATGGAGCACGTCAACTCCGAAGCCAACCACACGCTCGACAACCTCGGCATCGCCAAGAACTCCCGCGAAGAAAAGATCAAAGCCCGCGACGAGAAGATGAAGAGCGACGCCGAAAACGCGAAGATGGCCCAGCTCTACCGCGAACACGTCCTCGGCGAAAAGCCGGTAGAGGGCTTGGTGAGCCTCGACTCCATCCGCCCAGCATCGAACAACGCCACCAGCCCCATCAACAGACGGCCCGACAACGAACTGGTCGCAGGCGACTGATTCGCTTCAGACTTGGTTCTCTCCACAAGCAAAGGCCGCTCCCATCCGGAGCGGCCTTTGCTTTCCTCTTCGAAAATGTCTATCCCAACTCAGCCAAGCGCGCTACCAGACTTCCAGCTTGAACGTCCGATACTCGCGAATCAGATCGAAATTCGCGAAGTCGAATGACGATCTCACTGATTGCACCCGGCAAAGGTGCATTTTCCTCCGTAGTTCGCCATCAACGCCTTGAAACTCGCCAGCCGCTTGGCTTCGAGCTTCGTGAGATGCGTTTTCGTTGCGCCAAGCTTGCCGCCTGTAGCATGGACGGATTTGGGGGCGGCTTTGGCAATAACGCGGGCCGAAGCTCCTTTGGCGGGCATTGCAGAATCTCCTGTGTCTGGAGCATGCGCCAGCGCAAGGTGAGCGTCAAGAGATCGGCCAGGCAGGATTCCGCGGACCTCGACTGTGATTCCCAGTCCTTCTAGAGCCACTTCCAGAAAGATCCAAAGTGTCCAATCCGACTCAGCAACCCATAGCCGCATTGAGTAATCCTATGAGTCATAAGGAGAACCATGAAATCTTATCTGGCGCATAGCCTTCCGTTGTGTTCCCTCGTCATCCTCCTACTCGGCACATGGCAGCCGAGCGCCAAAGCAGACCCCATTCCCGTTCGCTATACGCGGGGCACAATTCACGGCCTGCTCGAGTTGCGCGCGGAAGATGGCCACGTCGTCGCGTCTGGAGATCTCGTTCAGGTCGCCCATGGCAGCCAGGTCACGGCCCAGTTGACCTTCCATTTCAAAGACGGCTCCATCGACGATGAAACCACAGTCTTCTCGCAACGCCGCAACTTCCAGCTCATCACCGATCACCATATTCAGAAAGGTCCATCCTTCCCGCAGCCAATCGACATCTTCATCGATTGCCGCACCGGCAAGGTGACCATCGGCTCCACGGGAAAAGACGGCAAGGATCAGGTAAAGACAACCCACCTTCACCTTCCGCTCGATCTAGCGAACGGAATTGTCTCTGCAATTATTGAGAACATCCGGCCAGGCGCCGTGGAGACAAAAGTATCCATGCTCGTCGCCACACCCAGCCCACGCCTGGTTACACTATCCATCGCTTCGCGCGGAGAAGACGCCTTCTCGGTAGCGGGCGCTCCTCGCAAAGCGAACCACTTCGAAATCAAGATCCTACTCGGAGGAATTGCAGGTGTCGTCGCTCCCATGATTGGCAAGCAGCCCCCGGACATCGAGATCTGGACCATTGGCGGGCAAGCGCCCACCTTCATTCGTGAGCAGGGCCAGCTCTATCAAGACAGCCCCATGTACACCATCGAGCTGACCGGCCCCACCTGGCCTGACTCGCCTGCCGCAGGAAAATAGATTCGGTTCTTGAGGCGCTTCTGTCTCGCGCTCGCACGGTTACAATTCTTTACGCAACTCCCTCAGGGTCCATGGGTCTACACATCCACCGGCCCGTTAGAACGATCAAGGCCTAAAGGGAGAATCCAACGTATGAACACGACAAAAGCAACAATCGTTTTAGGCGCACTGCTCTCTGCGGGCATCTTGCTTGCACAGGCGCCTGAGGGCAACCAGGCTCCAGCCGCGAATGCTCCGCAAGCCGGGCAATCGCAGCCGGGCCGCCATCACCGCACGTTCGATCCCGCTCGACAGGCCGCACACCTGGGCAAGCGGCTCGGACTCTCGAGCGATCAAGTGGCGCAGATTACGCCTATCCTCACCGATCGCCGGCAACAGATGCAGAGTCTGCGCGCCGACGCCTCGCTCACCCCGCAGGATCGCCACGCAAAGGCACGGGCCATCATGCAGGATAGCAAGGGCAAATTGGAAGCAGTATTGAACGATACGCAAAAGCAGCAGTTCGAACAGATGCTTGCCGAGCGCCGCTCACACCGCAACCACCAGCCTCAGGCCTGAGAACAAGCAACCCCGGCGAGCGCCAGTTGCTCGCTGGGGTAACGCTCTATGCTCGTCCGTGCCCATCACACTTCAATCAACTGGATCCTCTTTGGATCGCTCACGCCCAGCTTGTGCGCCGAGTCGGCGGCGGTGTCAATGTAGCTCGCCGGCCGTCTGGCTGCCGCAAATGTCGGCAGCTTCATGGCCCCGCGCTTCTTCTCCAGCATCTGGCACGCAATGCGGTCCACGGCCACTCGATCTTCACTCACAATCAGCGCATTCGGATACCACAGGCGCTCACGATGGAACGTCGGCCCTCCGTCGTACACCGACGAGCTTGCATCCCCAATCGTGAAGCAAAGCTTTTCCCTGATATTCGGAATGCAATTCAAATCCGCAATGCCGGGATTGCCATGGTTCGCATCCAGAGTGTCCGTCCTGTCCACGGCGCCAAACATGTTTTCCATCGAGAACGCCATTCCGACCAGCGCGTCATCCTTGAGAATCGGCACGTTGATCACCACTTTGCATTCGCGGGTAAGAATCTTCGATAGACGCACGCGCGCCACGCCAAACGTGTCCGGCTCGGCCTCAAACCCCGACACATCGTTTCCAAAGCAGCGCACTTTGTTCCGGTCGGTCGTGATCTTCAGCCCACACGCTTCAAGGTCTTGCGCATTGCGGTCCCAAACAACAATGTTCCCCGCGCTCACACCCGCCTGCTGCAGCCGCTCGCAAATTGCATGCACCAGCACGGCATGGCTTGAGATTCCCTTGCCGCCCAACCCGTTCACTTTGATACCGACCACTCTGTTTTTGAAAACATGCGGAAACCCGATCAGCTGCCATGCCTCAATCGGCTTATTCCGCCCAAAGTAACTTGTGACCGCCCGGTCCAGCAAAGCGAGCACACGGCTCTCATCCAAGTGCGAACCCGCGCCATCGAGCGCCGCATCCCTGGCCACCACAACCCGCGACTTGCCGCTATCTCCGCTCTGGGCCAGCATATCCGCCAGCCCCAGTGAGCTCCGCGCACCAAGCAGCACCGCCCCGGTTGCTGCCGTCTTCAAAAACTCCCTGCGATCTTTCATGCCTTCCCCCATTTGCGCCATGCACTCTGCTTATCCCTGCCTGCGCTGTCCTAGCACATGATCTTCGAATCCCAGCAAGTACCACAATCCCTCGTCCCTGAAAATCTTCCGGTCATCGATCTTTCTTACCCATCTCTTCAGCAACTTCGTCACATCCGCCTACGCTCGTAAAAAATCCTTCCCTCGACCGCCCCGCGTGAACCACCTTCACTCCATTCGCCAGCAGAACATTCGCCACCTCGCGAACGTCGGGAAGATAAACATGCGTAGGATCGTCGCAGAACTGCAGCGTTTCATCTTCCGATGAAGGCAGCGATAAACTCCGCAGCGAAGGAAAAGCAATCCAGATATATCCTCCCGGCTTCAACTTCGAGCAGATCGCAGCCAGGACTGCCGCCGGATCCCTCATGTGTTCCAGCACGTGATTCAGAATCACGAAATCGTAACTGCCATCGGGAATCGCCGCATACCCTGAGCCGTCCGCGCCCAGCAGATAGAACGCGTCCATCGCCTTATCGTCTTCGCCGTCCAGGTTGTAGCGCTGAATATCCGCGCCTGTATAGCTGGCATCCCGGAAACCATCGCTTTGTGATCGACGGTGATCTGTTGCCGCAGCCAATATCCAGAATCCGTATCGAAGCCGGCAGCAGCCTCTGCTTCACATATTGGAACTTCATCGGGCAATGCGGCATCGCGAAATCCTCTTATTCACCAGTCCGGCCATGCTTTCGGTCGCACAGTCTACAGTCTCGTAACCACGCTGCGCGCCGGGCTGGCATCGCTCAATCGTCCGCTCTCGAAAGTTTTTCGCGCACCCGCTGAGCAACGCATAGCGTTAGAAGTCCACGACCGCCAAAACCGCTCCTACATGTGATTGATCAGCGAAGCAATGCAGGCCGCGCCGAATCCGTTGTCGATGTTGACCACGGAGACATTCGGCGAGCAGGTATTCAGCATCCCAAGCAGCGCTGCTACGCCCCCAAACGACGCGCCATAGCCCACACTGGTTGGCACCGCGAACACCGGCGCGTGGACCATTCCGGCCACCACGGTGGGCAGTGCGCCTTCCATCCCGGCGCACACAATCAGCACCCGCGCCGATTGCAGCGAAGTCCTCTGTGCCAGCAGCCGGTGAATACCGGCCACGCCCACATCCGCGATCAACTCCACTTCGTTGCCCATCAGCCGTGCTGTGATCGCAGCTTCTTCGGCCACCGGCAGATCGCTGGTTCCAGCGCACACTACGGCGATGGTTCCTTTGCCCGCGGGAACAGCCGCATTCTGGCTCAGCGTGATCGCGCGCGCAGCCTCATGATATTCAGCCCGCGGCTCAACTCCAAGAACCGCATCGAACATCTCCCGCGAAGCTCGCGTCGCCAGCACATTGCCGCCCGCCTTCGCCATGCGCGCAAAGATCGAACTCACTTGCCCAGTCGTCTTGCCAGCGGCAAAAATCACCTCCGGCATCCCCGTTCGCAGCGCGCGATGATGGTCGAGCTTGGCGAATCCCAAATCTTCAAAGGGCAGATTGCGCAACTTCTCCAGTGCGTCCGCTACGCCTGTCTTGCCCTCGCGCACTTCCTTCAGCAGCGATTCAATCGCGGCAGGATCCATCAGTGTTGCTCCTTTTTCGCGGCAAAAGCCTGCATAGCCCTCTGCATCACCTGTTTCAACGGGACCGAGTGTTCCTTGGCCAGTCTGCGGCAATCTTCAAACTCCGGCGACGCATTCAGAATCTCGCCGGAAGGCGAGCGCGCCACCTTCATGCGCACGTCGCCCCACTCGGTGCGCACTTCCACAAACTCGCGTTGAAGCGACCGCTTGTTCTCAAGCCGCCAGTGCAACCCAATTGTCGTCGTCTCGCGAAACACAATCTCTTCGAGCGCAGACACACGGTCGGGATGGCACAACACCGTCATCTGCACGCCCGTGCGCCCCTTCTTCATCTGCACCGCTGCGCGATAAACATCCCAGGCGCCCGCTTCCAGCAGCAATTCGCTTACATAGGCCAGCACCTGCGGATTGGAGTCGTCAATCACCGTCTCAATGATCGCGATCGGCTCTTCCGCGAATGACTCCCCGGCCCCTTCCGTCGCTTCACCCACCAGCAGCCGCAACAGGTTTGGCTCCCCCGGCGTATCGCGTCCACCCGCCCCGTAGCCAGTCGCCTTTACGCGCATCGCCGGCAGCGATTGATAGTTCACATCCAGCATCCGCAGCGCAGAAGCGCCTGTCGGCGTCACTCGCTCCATCGGCGGCCCTGCCGCATACACCGGCGCATCGCCCAGCAGAGCCAGCGTCGCCGGCGCAGGAACCGGCAGCGTCCCGTGCTGGCACTTCACCGTTCCGCTGCCCACGTTCAGCGGCGACGCAAGCCAGCGATCGACCCCCAGAATCTCCGCGCCCACCGCCGAGCAGACGATATCGACAATCGTGTCCACCGCCCCCACTTCGTGGAAGTGCACCTTCTCGATTGGAATGGAATGGATGGCGGCTTCCGCCTCGCCCAGCAGTTGAAACGCATTGCAGGAGCGCTCTTTCACTCGATCCGAAAGCGGCGCTGAGCGAATGATCTTCAATATTGCCGACAGATGCCGATGCGGCGCATGGCTATGCGTTATCTTCTCCGCGGCTGCCGGAGGCTCATGCGTGTGCGCTTCATGCGAATGAGAATGTTCCCCATGCGCATGCTTGTCGCCTGCTTGTTCCTCATGTGAATGCGACGCCTCGTGCACAGGCGTTTCAGGCGTGATCACATCGACTTTTGTCGCCGCAATTCCGCCCCGGCTCACCTTGCGCACTTCGAGACGCGCGCCCACGTTCAGTGCAGCAGCCGTCTCCGCAAGAGACTCAAACGGAACGCCCGCATCCACCAACGCACCCAGCAGCATGTCGCCGCTTATGCCGGAAAAACACTCCAGATAGCCAATTCGCATCGCTCAGTGATTTTAAACTGCCGGCTCTATGCTCCGCGCCGCGCCAGCACGTCCACCGGCAGAATCGCATTCAGCGATCCCGACCGGAATCCCGTGCAATCCAGCGTCACATATTGGAAGCCGGCCTGCTTCAGCGCCTTGGTAATCGCGTCCAGCATCTCCATCGACAGCGCGCGGGGCAGCTCGTTGCGCGCAATCTCCACCCGTGCCAGTTCGCCGTGGTGCCGCACCCGCAGCTCTCGGAAACCCAGTTGCCGCATGCTCTCCTCAGCCTTTTCCACCTGCTCCAATACTTCGCGGGTCACCGTGCGTCCGTATTCCACCCGCGACGACAGGCAAGGAGCCGCTGGCCGATCCCAAAGTGCATAACCCGCAGCCTTGGCCAGCGTCCGGACTTCCAGCTTGGTCAGCCCTGCCTCCGCCAGCGGAGCCAGTACTTCGTGTTCTGCGGCAGCGCGCTGACCGGGGCGATAATCCTGCGTATCGTCTGCGTTCATGCCGTAAGCAATCGCGCCAAAACCACGTTTCACGCCCAGCGCCTTCATGGTCGCAAACAGCTCGTCCTTGCAGTGGAAGCAGCGATTCGCGTCGTTGCGCGCATACTCGGGCTTGTCCAGCTCTTCGGTCTCGACCACTTCGAGCGGCATCCCCAGCAAGTGCGCAAAAGCGCTCGCCTGTTCCATGTCCCGCCGCGCCAGACTCGCCGAGTCGGCCAGTACGGCCAGCATCTTGTCGCCCAAAACCCGGTGCGCCGTGCCGGCAAGAAATGCCGAATCCACGCCGCCTGAGTAGGCCACCATCAGCCTTCCCAACTGCTTCAGCCGCGTCTCAAGAGCAACCAGCTTTGCGGCCGTTTCCTGCGCGTTTATCGTTTCTGATTGGCCCGTCTGTGCCCCTGCCGCCATGGCTCCGATTATACCTTTCGCCAAGTGCAACCGCACCAACAGCGCTTCATCCGTCGAAGCGATAAGCGCTGATCGCAGCATTCATCGGCTCATCGCCAAAGATCCGCTTCCCCGCCGTCTCCCCACCCGCCCCCGCCGCCACCATCAGCGGAATCAGATGCTCTTCGCGCGGATGCGCGTAGCTGGCAAACGGCGCGTTCCGCCAGTCCGTCAGCAAAGCGTCCCGCTCCGCAGCCGGAGACTCAACCGCCTTCGTTAGCCACGCATCGAAGGCCCGCGCCCTTGCCGGCGTCTCGGGATTTGAGTAAGCGCGCAGATTGTGGAAGCTCATGCCGCTGCCCACAATCAGTACGCCCTCGTCCCGCAGTGGCGCCAGTGCGCGTCCCGCAGCCAGGTGCAGCGCTGGATCGAGAGAAGCTGCCAGCGACAGCGTGACCACCGGAATCTGCGCCTCCGGAAACGCCACTTTCAGCGGAACAAACACCCCATGATCGAAGCCCCGATTCTGGCTCAGCGCCGAAGGCAGCCCCGCCTTGCTCAGCAGTTCCGCCACCCGTGCCGCCAACTCCGGCTTGCCCGGCGCAGGCCAGGTCAGCTTATACGTGTGCTCCGGAAATCCCGAGTAATCGAAGATCAGCTTGGAATCGGCAGCAGCGCTGGCAGTAAAGGCAGGCTCTTCCCAGTGTCCGCTCACAACGACCAGCGCCCTGGGCGGTTCCGGCAACCTCCCCGCAAGCCCCTCCAGAAACCGCTGCGTCTTGTGCCAGGTGTCCGCCGGACCCCAGCTCCAATCCATAAAAAAGCACGGTCCCCCGCCATGCGGAATAAAGATTGCAGGTTGGCGTTTCTCGTTGGCAGCCATGGGTTTATCCTCCATCGGTCCAGTCCGAACCTTGAACCCTGAATATTAGTCGTTCAAACAACTAACCATTGGCTGACCTATGCCTGCCCACGATTCAATCCTTCCCCTACTCCACCTTTGGCGCCAGAAAAAGCGCATAAGTAAGCTGCACCACGCCGATCAACCCCGGAATCAGCCCACAAAGGTAGACCGCTTGGTTGGGAATCAGTTGGTGGAGAAAAATCAACAGCGCCACCCCGACAGCCATGGTCGTCAAGCCGCCGATCTTCATTGCTTCGCGCTTTTTGAGCTGCGCTATGCGCGCTTGCTCGCGCATCAGTTCGATAGCGGCCTTTGCCCCTTCGCCCGAAGACTCGGTAATCCGCCGCATCGTCTCAGCCTTGTAAAACGCCTCTTGCTCCTTGCGCCGGTTCTCCATCCAGGTAACCGCCGGGATGAACACTACAAACAGCGCAACCGCACCGATCGACAGAAACACCCACAGGCCGATACCGCTGATATCCCCTATTCCGGACTCGAACATTGTCATTACTAAATTCGGCATACAATCCTCCTGATCCTGTTGCTCGGGATTTTTTCCCTTGCAACCGGTGTGACCGGAGACCGTCGAACCCGGTTGCATTTTCTTCAGCGTTTCTTTTCGCATAAGAAAATGCAACCCGGCGTGCCGTCCCTCTGTCTCACCCCACGGAGAGCGTTTGACTTGACCGCAACACCCACCCGCGCAGCAGAAGACCAGGCTGACGTAACCCGCGTGCTGGCAGGCGAAGCTCAGGCCTTCGAGGGAATCGTTCGCCGCTGGCAGGCTCCCCTCGTCAACATGGCCTGGCGCTACTGCCGCGATCGCGGCCGAGCTGAAGAGATGGCCCAGGAAGCCTTCCTCCGCGCATGGCGTGGCCTCGCCCAATGGCGTCAGGAGTCCAGCTTCTCCACCTGGCTCTTTGCCCTCGCGGCCAACGTATTCCGCTCCGAGCTAAAGCGCTTCCCCACCGTCAACCTGCCGATGGAAGACGTTGCTGAACCCTCCGTCCCCGCCCGTCAACACGATGCACTTGCAGAACGAGGACGGTACGAAGTCGTGCGGCGCGCCGTGCTTGCCCTGCCTCACCGCTATCGCGAACCTGTCGTTCTGTACTATTTTCATGAGATGGATTTATCTGCCGCGGCGCGCACTATGGGTCTGCCGGAAGGAACTGTAAAAGCCCGCCTCTCCCGCGCCCGCGCGCTGCTCCGAACGCGTTTTCCGCATCTGAATCAGCAGAGTATCCCGCTCGCTGTCGCCGCTCTCAACACAGGAAAGGAGGCATAAAGATGACTAGAACCCGAATCGACAATGCGGAAGCAGACCCCGGCAAGATCGACCAGATTCTGGCGAACGAGGAGGAGCTGATCCCCTCTTCCGGCTTCCTCGCCTCCGTCATGGAGCGCGTCCACGACGAGGCTCGCATGCCCGCGCCGTTGCCTTTTCCCTGGAAGCGTGCCATCCCCGGTATCGTCCTGGCCACCGGTGTCTTCGGCTGGGGCGCCTTCGAGTTTGCCCGCCAGGCCATTCAAGCCTCGCGGACAGTCTCATTCACTCAGCTGCAAATCCCCGCCTCCGCCGAGCAACCACTGGAGCAAGCCGGCTGGGTAGCCCTGGCCCTTGCGATCTCGCTTGCCTCCTGGCTGCTCTCCCGCCGTCTCGCCGGTCACTCGTAATACGCCCGTGTCCTACTCGATCGCATACACCGCATAAACATTGGCCGTGCTGGTCACCTTGTTCGGCTCAATCGCCAATGGCTGAGGCGACGCCTGCATTCCAGCCATGGGTGCCGCCATCGCCCTGAACATCGGATAAACCGGCGCGGACGTCTGGTTGCTCACATACACCAGCGCCCCCAGCTTCACCCCCATGCCCTTGGCCAGCACCTCAGCCTGCGCCCTGGCTCTCGCGGCGGCCCCCTCCAAAGCCTTGTCTTCCAAAGCCTGTTCGTTTTCGACCGCCCAGTCGATTTGCCCGCTATCGGTAGCCCCTGCCGTCACCGCAACATCCAATGTCTCCGCCGCCCGCTCCGGCTTCACCTTCACCGTCCACTGCTCGGCCAGCGTGAACTTGTGCGGCTTGCCGTAGACGCTCTCCAGCCGCTGCCACTCGCTCCGTATCGAGCTCTCCGGAATCCCCGCCTGCTTCAGCGCTCCAACAATCGCATTCGATGTCTCAGCCCCAGCCGCATAAGCCGACTTCGCATCCGAGGGCTGCGTCTGGAATCCGACGTGGATAATCGCCAGATCCGGATCCACCGTTACCCGATCTTCCGCGCTTACTGTGAGCGTCCTGTTGGTCGGCTCAATCTTAAGTTGAACCTGGCTACCCTGCTGCGCGCCCGCAGCCAAGCACCCTGCCAGCAGGGCAAAAATCCCGATTCCATGTTTTTCAAGCATCAATCTGCCTCCTTCATTCCTATGAACGTAAGCCATGCCAGAACTTGCAGACAATGTTTGACCGATTGTCGCTGCGCGAGGCCACAGATGAGCGCCTCTTGCGATTCAAACGAAGGTACCGCCGCCTACGCGACCGTCCAGTCTTCCATTCTCAGTCCGTCGACAAACGAAAACGCCGCGTCGTGCGTGACCAGAACCAGACCGGCCGATATCGCATGCGCGGCAATCATCATGTCTTCAACGCTAAGCGGGCGTCCAATTCGCTCCTGTGCGGCGCGAACCGCGCCAAAGACCTTTGCGCAATCCGAATCCCAGGGCAGAACCGGTACCCCTGCAAAGAAAACATCGACCGCAAGGCGCAACCGAACCGCACCGGGTCTCCTCGCAACACCGAAGCGTACCTCAGCCCCCGTGATCGAGGAGGCGGCAATGGCGCCCGCTCCCTTCGAGCCCACATGCTCCTTCAGGCCGGGCATCTGATCTTTCAGCAGATAGCTTACGATGTTGGTGTCGAGCAGGTACTGGCAGGGCATTTAGAAAAGATCCAGTTCACGCGGCATACTGGTCTCGCGGTCTGCCATGAAGTCTGCGGGAACCTGCGCTCGATCGATAATCTTGAACCGCTGTTCCAACGTCAGATTCTTCGGCGGAGGTGGCAGCTTCCGGAACTCTTCTTCACTTGCGTCGCCCGGAATCGCATCGTAAAGCGCTAGCCATTGGTCAAAGGTCAAGTCAGACCCCTCCGATGGTTCAGAGAGAATTACCGCTCCTGTTCCCAAATCGCGCCGAATCTCAACCTCGTTGCCCGCGAAACGAAACTCCTTCGGCAGGCGAACCGCCTGGCTTCGGCCATTCTTGAAGATCTTAGCCGTTTGAGCCACGGAACCTCCCCTTTAGTCAGAGTATAGATCATAGTATATACCAAATCAACCCCATTGTTGGAGCTTGTACTTCGCCCCAAACCGCCGCAGCTTCTCGAGCGTCGCCGCCGCTTGCCCTGAGTCAACGGCCTCGGCCCCCATCTGAACGCCTTCCTTCAAATCTCCAGCCAGCCCCGCCGCCACCAGCCCCGCCGCCGCATTCAGCAGCACAATGTCCCGCCGCGCTCCTGGAATCCCTGTCAGCACGTCGAGCAGCAGCGAAGCGTTGGTCGCCACATCGCCGCCCGCGAACTCCTCCAGCGTCGCCCGCGACAGCCCCGCCATCTCCGGCGTCACCCGCGCCGCGTGCAGCTTCGATTCGCCCGTCTCCGACTCCTCCACCCGCGCCACCACCGATTCGCCCGTCGTTGTCAGCTCATCGATGCCATCCGTCCCGTGCACCACAAAGGCCCGTTTGGCCCCGAGCGCCGCCAGCGTACGCCCCACCAGCAACACCCTGCTCGGCGCCAGCACGCCGATCACCTGCGCCCGTGCCCCCGCCGGATTCGTCAGCGGCCCGCACAAGTTGAAGATCGACCTGAACCCCAGCGCCTTCCGCAACGGCCCCACAATCTTCATTGCCGGGTGGTACAGCGGCGCAAACAGAAACATGAACCCCGTCTCGCGCAGGCACTCGACCGCCAGCTCCGGTTTCAGCTCGATGGGCACGCCCAGCGCCTCCAGCACATCGGCCGCGCCGCACCGCGAAGTCACAGCGCGATTCCCGTGCTTGGCCACCTTCGCCCCCGCAGCCGCCGCCACCAGCGCCGCACCCGATGAAATATTGAACGTCAGCGGTCCTCCGCCTCCCGTTCCCACCACGTCCACCAGTGACTCCCGCTCTTCATCCGTCAGCGGAACCGGCGTCACCCGCGCGCGCATCACATCCACAAAGCCTGCCAGCTCCGGCGCCTGTTCGCCGCGCGTCGCCAAAACAGCCAGCAGCGCCGCCGTTTCTACCTCCGGCGCGCCCGCCAGAATCTCTTCCAGCACCGCAGCCGCCTGCTCGCGCGTCAGCGCCGTCCCATCCTCAGCCAGCGGTTTCAGCAATTCCTTCAGAACGCCCATATCAGCTAATGGTAAAGGCGCAGCCCCGCAAAGTGCGCCGGTTTGCCGCTCCAATGCCGGGCAAGATAAGATTTCATTACCGCTGCCACGGTCTCGATGGCCCGGATTTTCCCGGACCCGGGCCCGAATCCCTCAAGCTCAGCGGACTGGGCGGTTCCTAAAAATTATGAAAATTCACGAGTATCAGGCAAAGGAAATCCTGGCAAAATACGGCGTGGCCGTGCCCAGGGGCGAAGTGGCCAACACGCCGGAAGAAGCCTCGGCGGTAGCCCGCAAGCTTTTTACCGAGGGCGCCTCGGGAGTCGTCGTCAAAGCGCAAATTCATGCCGGAGGCCGCGGCAAAGGCGGCGGCGTAAAAGTCGCCCGCACTCGTGAAGATGCCGACCAGCACGTCAAGGCCATTCTTGGCATGACGCTCGTTACCCACCAGACCGGCCCGCAAGGCCAAAAAGTGCAGCGCCTTCTGGTGGAAGAAACCGCCGCCATCGACCGCGAACTTTATCTCGGCATCGTGCTCGACCGAGCCACTGGCAAGCTCGTCTTCATGGCCTCCCAGGCCGGCGGCATGGAGATTGAAGAAGTCGCCGCCAAAACTCCCGAAGCCATCTATAAAGAAGTCATCGATCCCGCAACGGGCTTTTGGCCATGGCAGGCCCGCAAGCTCGCCTTTGCCCTGGGCCTCAAGACCACGCAGATCAACGCCGCCGTCACCTTCTTCCAAAGCCTCTACAAGGCATTTATCGACACGGACGCCTCGCTGGTCGAAATCAATCCCTTCATCACCACCAAGGACGACAAGCTCTTCGCCCTCGATGCCAAAATCACCTTCGACGACAACGCCCTCTTCCGCCATGCCGACATCAAGGCCCTCCGCGACGTTGCAGAAGAAGACCCGCTCGAAGTCGAAGCCAGCAAATACGCGCTCAACTACATCAAGCTCGATGGCTCCATCGCCTGCATGGTCAACGGCGCCGGTCTGGCCATGGCGACAATGGACATCATTCAGTACGCCGGCGGTAGCCCCGCAAACTTCCTCGACGTCGGCGGCGGCGCTACGCAAGAACAAATCGAACATGCCTTCGAAATCCTGCTCTCCGATCCCAACGTCAAGGCGATCCTCATCAATATCTTCGGCGGCATCCTGCGCGTCGACCGTCTCGCCACCGGCGTAGTTGCAGCGGCTCGCAATCTGAATGTGAAGGTTCCGATCGTGCTGCGATTGGAAGGTACAAATGTTGAAGAAGGCCGCAGGATCCTCGCCGAATCAGGCCTGAACTTCCAGGTCGGCGCAACCATGAAAGAAGCAGCAGAGATGGTCGTAGCAGCAGCAAAGGCCTAGCCATTCAAGTTTTGAAAGGGCACGACTTTAGCCGTGCCGAAAAAGAGCAGCCCAAAGTTGAAGGGTACGGGCTTTAGCCCGTACGTAAATCGGTCGGCAAAATGATGGGGCTTTTGCCCCTGAGGGAATGTCGGCAAGTGCACGAAATCAGGATTCTGGAGAGATCATGGCAGTTCTTGTATCAAAGGAAACTCGACTAATCGTCCAAGGACTCACGGGCAAAGAAGGGACCTTCCACGCGAAGGGTTGCGCGGAGTACGGCACTAAGGTGGTCGGCGGGGTGACGCCTGGCAAAGGCGGAACAACGCACGAGGGCTGGCCAGTATTTAATACCGTTCAAGACGCCGTCTCCGCCACCGGCGCCAACGCCACCATGATCTTTGTCCCACCGCCCTTTGCCGCCGACGCCATCCTCGAAGCGGAAGACGCCGGCATCGCCCTCATCGTTTGCATCACTGAGGGCATTCCCACACTCGACATGGTCAAGGTCTGGGCCAAGCTCAAGAACTCGACCTCACGCCTCGTCGGCCCCAACTGCCCCGGCGTCATCTCTCCCGGCAAGGCCAAAATCGGCATCATGCCCGGCCGCATCCACAAGGAAGGTTCCGTCGGCATCGTCTCCCGCTCAGGAACCCTCACCTACGAGGCCGTGCACCAACTCACCCAGCGCGGCATCGGCCAGTCAACAGCCATCGGCATCGGCGGCGACCCCATCATCGGCACCACGCACATCGATGCGCTCCGCCTTCTCAACGACGATCCGGAAACCGAAGCCATCATCATGATCGGCGAAATCGGCGGCTCGGCAGAGGAAGCTGCTGCCGAGTTCGTCAAGCAGCATGTCAAGAAACCGGTCGTCGGCTTCATCGCCGGCCAAACCGCGCCGCCCGGCCGCCGCATGGGCCACGCCGGCGCAATCATCTCCGGTGGCCAGGGAACCGCCGCCGACAAGATGAAAGCCATGACCGCAGCCGGCATTCACGTCGTTGTCTCGCCAGCCGAAATCGGCGCAACCCTCGCAAGAGTCATAGGCAAGGCGTAGTCTCTGGCGCCAAGCGAACGCGCATGGGCCCACCTTCATGGTGGGCCTTGTTGTCCAATCACACTCCTCATCTCTCTGCAATTACAATCATAGAAAGTCATCAATTCCCCAAGGAGCAAAACCAAGTGCCGCAACGCACCTTCAGCATCGTCAAGCCCGACGCCGTCCGCAAAGGTTTCACCGGCGCCATCCTCGCCGAAATCGCCAAGGTCGGCTTCCAGATCGTAGCCATCAAAAAGCAGTCCATCTCCAAGGCAGAGGCCGAGGGCTTCTATGCCGTCCATGCGAGCAAGTCGTTCTTCGGCGACCTCTGCGAATACATGTCGTCCGGCCCGCTGGTTCTCATGGTCCTCGAAAAAGAAAATGCCATCGCCGACTTGCGCAAGCTGATGGGCGCCACCAATCCCGCCAACGCCGAAGAGGGAACCATCCGCAAAAAGTTTGCCGCCTCCATTCAGGAGAACGCCATCCACGGCTCCGACGCCGAAGAAACCGCCGCCTTCGAAATCCGCTACTGGTTCGCCGGCTACGAGTTGATTTAAGAAACCTGCAACCCGTCGTAGCTTTGAAAGGGCGTGGCTTTAGCCACGCCACACATGAAGCAAAGATTTCCGCGGGCTTTAGCCCCTGAGGGACTGTTGAAATAATCAATTCGTCTCTTTGGCGTAAAAGACAGGGAGGTTTTTCCATGGCATCAACCGACTCTGAATTGGCTGCTCTTTTCCTCGCATCCTCCCGCAAAAGGCTCGTGAACGAGCACTGGCCGCGCCTCAAAGCGTGCGTCGAACCCATGACCGTCGAGCAAATCTGGTGGCGGCCCAACGAAGCCTCAAACAGCGTCGGCAATCTGGTTCTGCATCTGAACGGCAACGTCACACAGTGGCTCATCACCTCGTTCAATCGCGACGAAGATAAGCGCAACCGCCCCGCTGAATTCGCGGCCACCGGGGGGCTCACCGCCGCCGAACTCCTCGACCGGTTTGGCGCAACCGTCACCGCCGCAGAAGACGTCCTCAATCGCCTGACAGTCGAAGACCTTCTCGCCCCCTACGAAATCCAGGGCTACAAAACCAACGGACTCGACGCTGTCTTTCATGTTGTGGACCACTTCGGCCTGCACTACGGCCAAATCGCCTACATTGCCAAGAACTTCACCGGCAAAGATCTCGGCTTCTATAAGGAGCTAAACAAAACAGGCCGATTGTAGATGTGAAGCTTCAACACGTTGTTCCTTCGTCCAAGGCATAGTTTTGAAAGGGCACGACTTCAGTCGTGCCGCACAGCATCAATCAAGTTGATGGGCTTTAGCCCCTGAGGGAAAGCTCATCGGTCTACGCCATTACAGAATCTGCTCAGCTTGCGGCCTGTTTTGTTTGTTCACTAACAGAAGCAGCATCGTCGCCAACTACCCCAGCGAACTCATATCGATCACGAACCGATACTTCACATCCTGCTTCAACATCCGCTCGAACGCTTCATTCACTTTCTGGATCGGAATCACTTCCACATCAGCGGTAATGTTGTGTTTGCCGCAGTAGTCCAGCATCTCCTGCGTCTCCACCATGCCGCCAATCATCGATCCTGCAATCGACGCGCGCCGCCCAATCATGTTGAAGGGGCTGAACGACGGAGGCTTTTCCGGCAATCCCACCATCGTCAACGTCGCGTCCTGTTTCAGCAGCGGAAGGTAGTCGTCAAGCGCGTGGGGCGCGGAAACTGCATCCAGAATAAAGTCGAAAGAGTTCGCCTGCGCCTTCATTGCGTCGGCGTCGGTTGACACCACAACCTCATCCGCGCCCAGCCGCATCGCATCTTCCTTTTTCTTTGGCGATGTGGTGAACTGCACCACATGCGCGCCAAACGAGTGCGCGAACTTCAGCGCCATGTGTCCCAGCCCGCCCAGCCCGATGATGCCGACTTTCATGCCCGGTCCAACCTTCCAGTGCCGCAGCGGCGAGTAGGTCGTAATGCCAGCGCAAAGCAAGGGCGCAACCGCAGCCAGGTCCAGGTTCGCCGGCACGGTATGCGCAAACCGCTCGTCCACAACATAATTATTCGAGTAGCCGCCCATGGTGATCGAGCCGTCCACGCGGTCCTTCGCAGCGTAGGTCAGTGTCGCGCCTTCTTTGCAGAAGTGCTCCTCGCCTTTGCCGCATGGCGCGCACTTCCGGCACGAGTCCACAATCACGCCCACAGCCGCAATCTCCCCAACCTTGAACTTGGTCACAGCCTTGCCCGCAGCCGTCACGCGCCCCACAATCTCGTGGCCAGGCACCAGTGGATAGATCGACTGGCCCCATTCGTTGCGCGCCATGTGCAGGTCAGAGTGGCAGACGCCGCAAAAGAGAATTTCAATCGCAATCTCCGTAGCGCCGGGTTCCCTGCGGTTGAAGTTGAAGGGAGCAAGAGGAGATTGCGCGTCTTGTGTTGCGTAGCCTTTGGATTGCGGCATGAGGTGTTTCCTTTCCAAGAAAGATCACTACAAGGATAGTCGATCGAGCTGCGATCCCGATCGCGCCGTCGCCACGCGCGGAATCCCCTGAAGGTCCGCCGTGAATTCAATCTGTTCGAAGCCGGCTTCCGCCAGCAATTCAGCCACAGCCGTGTCCTGTCCGCAGCCAATCTCCAGCACCAGAAACCCGCCCGAAACCAGCGCACCGCGAGCCTCAGGAATCAAGCGCCGATACACGTCCAGCCCGCTTCCGGCAAACAACGCCAACTCCGGCTCGTAGTCGCGCACCTCCACTGACAGCGAAGCGCGGTCGCTCTCAGCAACGTACGGCGGGTTTGAGACCACCATCTCGAACTGCTCACCCGCAACCGGCGCAAGAAGATCGCCCTCGACAAAACGAATGTGATTCGAAACTCCGTTTCGCTCCGCATTGCCACGCGCAACCGTCAACGCCGCCCTCGAAATATCAACAGCAGTGATCTGCGCTTCAGTCAATTCATGCGCCAGCGCCACCGCAATCGCGCCCGACCCCGTTCCCACGTCCGCAATGCGCGGCTTTTCAAAACCCGCTGCAAGCGCAAGAGCCTTCTCCACAAGGTGCTCCGTCTCCGGCCGCGGAATCAGCACGTCGCGATTCACCCGAAACGGCAACCCGTAAAACTCCGCCTCGCCTGTGATGTATTGCATCGGTTCGCCCGCCAGTCGCCGCTCCAGCAGTACGTAGTAACGCACGGCTCCCTCGGCGGAGAGTTCAGCCTGCGGATTCGCAATCAGGAAGGCGCGATCGCGCTGAACCAGGTGCAGCACCAGCATCTCGGCGTCGCGCCGAGCCCGCTCCGGATGCGGCCCGCTGCGCAATCGCGCCTCGCCGTTCTCTATCCAGCTTTTGAGAGTCACTCTGTCACGCGGCCTGGTTCTGGGCCTTCAACTGTTCCGCCTGGTAGTGCGCAATCAGCGCATCCACAATCGGCTGTAGCCGGCCTTCCATCACCAGGTCCAGCTGGTGAAGCGTCAACCCAATCCGGTGATCGGTCAGCCGGTTCTGCGGAAAGTTATAAGTGCGAATTTTTTCGCTGCGGTCGCCTGTGCCCACCTGCTGTTTGCGCTCCTTGGCCAGCTCGGCGTTTTGCCGATCCATCTCCTGCTCGTAAAGCCGCGACCGCAAAACACGCATGCCCTTCTCGCGATTCTTGATCTGCGACTTCTCATCCTGGCAGCTCACCACAGTGTTGGTCGGAATGTGCGTTATCCTCACCGCCGAGTAAGTCGTATTCACGGACTGTCCACCCGGGCCCGACGAGCAGAACGTATCGATCCGAATATCCTTCGCCTCAATCTTGATGTCCACATCCTCGGCTTCGGGCAGCACAGCTACCGTCACCGCCGAAGTATGCACGCGGCCCTGCGTCTCCGTTGCCGGAACCCGCTGCACCCGATGCACGCCGCTCTCCCACTTCATTTGCGAGTAAACCCGCTCGCCTTCAATAATCGCGATCACTTCCTTGTACCCGCCCACACCCGATTCTGAAACCGAAAGCAACTCAATCTTCCAGCGATGCTGCTCGGCAAAGCGCGTATACATCCTGAAGATCTCCGCCGCAAACAGCGAAGCCTCGTCGCCGCCTGTCCCCGCGCGAATTTCCAGAATCACGTTCTTGTCGTCATTCTTGTCCTTCGGCAGCAGCATCACTTTCAGTTCTTCGTTCAGAGCCGTCTCGCGCGGCGCAAGCGCGGCAATCTCTTCCTCGGCCATGGCGCGAATCCCCGCATCGCTCTCGGCCAGCATTGCGCGCGCATCGGCAAGCCCCTGCTCCACCCTCTTCAGCTCGCGGTACATCTCCACCGGAGCCTCAATTTCGCGCAGCGACTTGGCTGTCTTCTGGTACTTTTCGTGGTCGTTAATCACCTCGGGCAGCGAAAACTGCGCCTGCAGTTCGTTGAATCGCTGCTCCATCTGTTCCAAACGATCGATCATAATGCCCGCTCCGCGATTTCAGGTTTTCGAGTAGTTAGGTTGTGAAGGGAAAGTGGGCGCAGAACAAGTATCGGCGGCGGGAGCCGCTAACGCGATTCCAGGATTACTACTCCGCGAAAGCAACGCGCTTGAGTCGACGCGACCACCAGGGAGTCGGCGGTCTCGCACCATTCCTGAAACGGCAGCGATATCCTGGAATCGCCGTCGAGCAAAGCCGGGATGGGCTCGTGGAGGGTCACTTCGTCTTCTATTCTACCGCGAATTGGAAACACTACAGGAACGGATTTTCGATCCTGACTCCATCGACTACCTGGCCGTGCTGCATGTCCTCCGTAACAAGTACGCGGCACCCGGATTGCTTCGCACAGCGAAGGATCATCGCATCCCAAAGCGAAAGACCATGAAGCCGATGCAAGTCGATGGCGGCGAGGATGTCGCCTACGGTGGGTTCGGCTACCTGGAACCTGGCGAACACTTCAACTCTCTGCTTGGCCAACTCCGCATCGAGCCTTAGCTTTCCAGTTGCAGTGACGAAGTACTCCTGAAGCACCTGCAGAGACACCACCCCTGTCCGCGAACGAAGATGACCCGTTATCAGGTTGAGAGCAATAGCCTGTTTGGCCGGATCCCTCGGATCGTCGGAATAGACAAGAACATTGGTATCGAGGAATACACGGGAAGTCGAACCCTTCGAACTCATTTCCGAGGCCACCTAAGCCGGTCCCCATAAATCTCGTCCCGGTTCCACTTCCAGCCCGCCTCTGCTCTCCCCTGTCCAGAGGTCTTCTCGAGGAACTCGATGGCAGACTCCAGGTCGTCATCCCCAGCCACATGTCTCAAGTGGTCGCGAATCTCCTGGTTGAGCGACTTTCCCATGGTCCGAAGCCTCTCCCTGGCCCGTTCGGCAATCTGCTCATCTATTGACAAGGTGATATTCACTAACACAGTATATGTGCACACATAATACGTGTCAATCGTGCTGCACGCTATGCTTCCACCTCCCCTGTCACCATCCTGGCGCAAATCTGCTTGCCCCTCTCAGGAATCAATGTGTCGCTATATCAACGTATTGCGGGCATTTGCTTGGCATCGATTCAAATGGGAATCTTCATTGACTCATCACAGCCGACCAAATACGATGTGCAAACACGAAGGAGAAAATGCACGATGCACACTGAAGTGATGGCGGTCATGCACGAGTGCGCGCGCCTCTCAGACCATGGAAAGATCTCATTCCCCGAGGTCGTTCGCAAGCTGACACAAGCCGGCGTCGAGCGTTACCACACCGACCTCTGCTGCCAGGAACACGTCTTCTACATGCCCAACGGCGAGACACACGTAGAGCCGATGGATCTGCCCGATTGGCCCCTTGCCCAGGAGTTCAACGAAACATGGATCAAACTGGCTTTGCAGGCGATACAAACCGGCGAAATTCTCTACATGGAGTTCCTGCGCCGCATCATGATGGCCGGTTGCGTTGGCTACTTCGTGCTCCTCGCCGGTCATAAAGTGGAGTACTTCGGCCGAAGAGGTGAGATCTTCATCGAGCCCTTCCCGGTATCACCTGCAAAGTAACTCCCAGATGTGGGCACAAATTTTACGGATTCATTACCGGCAACTGCAAGCTCGACTCATGCCCAGGCCCTGAATAAATCGTGATCGTCGCCGGCCGGTACTCTCTCGGCTTCGCCTTCATGATATTCGGCACAAAGGTCTGCGGATTCCGATCGTAAAGCGGGAACCAGGTGCTCTGAATCTCCACCACCACCGTGTGTCCAGCTTTGAACACATGGTCCACATCGTGCAGCGAGAATTTATACTCGCGAATCGACCCCGCCTTCAAAGGCGCCGCCTTCTCAAAGCCGTCCAGGTACCGGCCGCGAAAGATCTCCGCATTCGTCATCAGTTCGTAGCCGCGCATTTTTGCGTCGGGGTCATCGTCCGGATACTTGTCGATCAGCTTGACCACCAGGTCGTTGTCCGTGCCTGTGGTCGCAGCATAGACATCCGCAAAAACTTCTCCGGTAATCGTCAGGTCTTTCTCAAGCACCGGCAGCTTCCACACGGCCAGATCCTTGCGATCCGTCACGAAGCTCTGATCCTCAGTCAGCCAGTTGTACCACTGCGAACCTTCCGAGTAAGTCGGCTGGATAGGCCGATGCCGATATGGAATCGGATTGGCGGGATCGCTTACATAGCTGGTGGCGGCCTCAGTCGTGGAGTCTTTCCAGCTCAGCAAGCTCCCGCCCTCTAAATACAGTCTCGTCGATCTCGATTCCCAGGGCGGAAAGTGGCTGTACCGCTTCCATGTGTTGGAGCCGGTCTCAAAGCTCGCCGTATCCGCAAGGTCGAAACCTGAAGGATCTGTGCCCGGCGCGTCCTTCAAATAATGCGCAAAGAACTTGGCCTCAATCTCTGCGCGAAACTCCGTACCGATCGGCTCGCCGTAGTCCAGGTTCCCCAGATGGCGCAGAGGCGAAGACCAGTATCCATGACGCCACGGTCCCAGAACCAGAAAGTTCTCGCCCCGCGTATCGTGCGGCTCCAGCATCGAGTACTCAATCTGCGGCCCGTACATATCTTCCTGGTCGTAATAGCCGCCCACACTCAGGGTCGGCACCGTCACCGCCTTCAAAGAGTGCTCCACTCCCCGCGAACTCCAGTACCGGTCATACGCAGGGTGATCGAGAAAAAGCTTCCACGTCGGCAGCATTTCCGAGCCGGACTCCTTCACATCCGCCGCGAAAGAGCCCCGCTTGAGAAAGTAATCGAATCCTTCTATCGGCTTTCCGTCCTTGTCCTTCCCGTAGCTGACCTCTGTCTCTTCCTTGCTCGACTCCATCGAGAGCACATAGTCGTACCCATAGCTCTGCCGGAATGCCCCGTTATGAAAAAAGTCGTCGCCCATCCATACATCGATCATGGGCGCCTGCGGAGAAATCGCCTTCACCGCCGGGTGCGGGTCGATCCCCGCCATCATCGCCAGGAAACCGGGATAGCTGGTGCCCACAAATCCCGCACGCCCATTGTTGCCCTGCACGTTGGCTAGCAGCCAGGCCACCGTGTCGTACGCGTCGGTGCTTTCGTCCACCGCCTTCGGATTGCGATGATCTTCAAGCGGCCGGCTCATCACAAACGTCCCCTCGCTTTGGTAGCGCCCGCGAATGTCTTCGCAAACGTAGATAAAGCCCTCGCGGGCAAGCTCCGGGCGGCTGCCAAAGAACGATGCGCGCGTGGTTCCACCCGCACCGTAAGGCGTCCGCTGAATCAGGAAAGGCAGCGGCATCGCCATATCGGCCGGCTTCAGAATCACTGCGTGCAGCTTCACTCCGTCCCGCATCGGAATCATCGCTTCGCTGCGCTCGTAGTCATGAAACACATGATGAACAGCCGGCCCGATGCGGTGATACACGTCGCTCGGCTGCGTCGATTCAACCATGCTTTCGCCACGGCCTGAAGCGTCGGGCGTGAACCGGAACGTCCTTCTCGAACCCTCAAATCCGAATTCGAGAGCTGACAATGTTTTGAATACCTCGGGAACATTGCGCGCCGACTCGACAAAAAGCCTGCCATCCTGAACATAGAAACTCAGCGGCGTGTCAGGATCGGCTGCGTCGGCGTACTCCCCGGAGAGAGCCTCAAGTTGCGCGGAGCTGACGCTCGGCGCATCTGTGCCTGCGGAGTGCACCCGCGGCCCTGCAAAAGCCGGAGAGGAAAAAAGCAGCGCCGCGCTCAGAACTGCCGGCGCGAAGCAAAGCCTACTCACGATTCGGAGCATGGGGTAAACTCCTGACGCTAATGTGCGTGCCCGTGGTGCTGTTGGCTGCCAATCATCTGCTCCGGCGGCACCACGCAGCCCTCCACCTCTTCACAGCATATGTGTTCAAACTGGATGGTCGTGTGGTTGATATGAAAGTGATCCCTGAGCACATGATTGAGCTTCAACAGAATACACGCGCTCTCTGACGGGGGAATGTCCGCGATTGTCACATGGCAGGCCATCGCGCTCGATTGCGACCCAAGGCACCATACGTGAAGATCGTGCACGTTGATCACGCCCTCAACTCCCTCCATCTCTGATCGAATTGCCGCAAGCGTTACCCCGCGCGGCGTGCCCTCCAGCAGAATGTTGAGCGTCTCGCGCACAATCCCGATGCTCGACCACAAAATCAGCGCTGCAATCACCAGAGACAACGCAGGATCGATCCAATTCCGGCCCGTCAGCAGAATCCCCGCGCCCCCCGCAATCACAGCGGCCGTCGAAAGCGTATCGCCGGCCATATGGATGAATGCGGAACGCAGGTTCACGTCGCGCGCCACGCCCCACAACAGCGCCGCAATCACGCCGTTCATCAAAACGCCGGCCGCGGCCACCACCATCATCAACTTCGGTTGCACAGCCACCGGGCTTGAGAGCCGGTGAACAGCCTCCGCCCCAATCCAAATCGAGATCACAATCAGCGTAGCCGCGTTAATGAAAGCGGCAAGCACGCCCGCGCGCTGATAGCCGAAGGTCTTCGATGTGTCCGCGGGCCGGGACTGAAAGTAAACCGCTACAAAACTAAGCAGCAGCGCCAGAAAATCCGACATGTTGTGACCGGACTCGGATAGCAGCGCCAGCGAGTGCGCCCGTAACCCGGCGACAAAGGTAATCACGACATAGGCGAGCGTCGCCGCCAGTGAAAACTGCAAAACGGAGGTAGTCCGTTTTGCGCCAGACCCGGTCGGTGCCGCGTGAACATGCATAAACCAAGTATACCGGGGGTGGGTATGCCGCGCCAGTGCCGCTCTAGCCCCGCCCAGGGCGCAGATGACTCAAATCGAGCGGTTCGGGATCGTCATACACCGGATACTGAGGAAGCCCCTCGCGCAGTCCGCTCCACTCCTCGGCCACAACCATGCTGTTCTGCGGGTTGCCCGGCTGGTAACGCACGGTGCAGGGAAAACCCGCCCGTACCTGTGCGGGATTCAAAACCTCTCCCATTACAGTTATGTCCTGCGAACACTCGTAATCCACGCCGCCGATGCGATAGCTGTAAACCAGCATGATCAGCTTTCGTCCGGTCTCCCCTTTCGCAACGGGGGTTGTTTCCACCTCGCAAATATCCAGCAACATCCCGTCCACAAGCCGGCCCGATTGCACCAGGAACCGGCGTCGCGCGCGCTCCAGCTCGTCCGCCGTTGGCCGCTTGCGGAACACCAGCCACAGTGCAACCGCGCCAATGCCCGCAGTCGCGGTCAGCCCGGCTAAAATCTCCCAATCGACTGTGGTGAAATGGGTCATCTGAAGGTAAGACTCCACTCCGGGGGTCCCAAATAGAGAATAACGCAGCAATTGCCTCGCCCTCGCACGGCTACCCATCACTTGGATCCAATCCGGCTCGCTCCAGTTCATTGTGGGAACTCTCCGGTGCGCGGAATCCGGAAACGCCCCGCCTGCCCTCCTGATTCCGCGCCCTTTCCGGTCGCGTTTCACCGCCTCAAACCCAACAATTCGCAGGCAAATGACCTATACTCAAGGTTGCATCAGGCAAGCAATCCCGGCCTGCGGGTGCCTGTTTGTGGAGGTCGTTTTCTTGGTTTCTGACCAGTCTTTGCACGCGGCGAAACAAACTCGTATCCGTTCAACCACCGTTATCTGCGTCCGCCGCAACGGCCAGGTGGTCATGGCGGCCGACGGCCAGGTCACGCTCGGCGACCATGTCCTCAAGCACTCCGCCAAAAAAATTCGCCGCCTCTACCAGGAAAAAATTCTCGCCGGATTCGCCGGCTCCACCGCCGACGCCTTCTCGCTCTTCTCGCGATTCGAGTCCAAGCTCGAGCAATACGCCGGCAACCTCAATCGCGCCGCAGTCGAGCTGGCCAAGGACTGGCGCACTGACAAAATGCTGCGCAACCTCGAGGCCCTGCTCCTGGTCGCCGACGTCGGCCAGACCTTCCTCATCTCCGGTTCTGGCGACGTCATCGATCCCGACGAGGCGCTCGCCGCCATCGGCTCCGGCGGCAGTTATGCCACCGCCGCCGCCCGCGCGCTCATTGAAAATACCGATCTCTCTGCTCGTGAGATTGCCGAAAAAGCCATGAAAATCGCCGGCGAAATCTGCATCTACACCAACGACCACGTTACCTTTGAGGAGTTGAAGGCTTAGCGGAAAACCTCCGCCCGCCCTTGCATTCATGGCCATCTATCTACCCGCCTCCGCTGAAGAACAAGACCTCTCGCTCGACGAGCTCACGCCTCGCGAGATCGTCACCGAGCTCGACAAGCATGTTGTCGGTCAAAAGGCCGCCAAGCGCGCCGTCGCCATCGCCCTGCGCAATCGCCAGCGCCGTCAGAAGCTGCCTCCCGACCTCGCCGACGACATCATGCCCAAGAACATCATCATGATCGGGCCCACAGGCGTCGGCAAAACTGAAATCGCCCGCCGTCTCGCCAAGCTCACCAATTCGCCCTTCCTCAAGGTGGAAGCCTCCAAGTTTACCGAGGTCGGCTACGTTGGCCGCGATGTCGAGTCCATGATCCGCGATCTGGTTGAGATCGCTATCGACATGGTCCGCGAAGAGCGCCTTGAAGAAGTCGAAGACCGCGCCGAGATGAACGCCGAAGAGCGCCTGCTCGATGTACTCCTCCCGCCGCCTCCACCGGCGCCTCCAGCTCAGGAGGGCCAGCTCATTTTGCCCGGTACCGAAAGCTATCAGCGTTCCCGCGAAAAACTTCGCCAGCAATTCCGCGAGGGCAAACTCGACGACCGCATGGTCGAGCTCGACGTTCGCGAGCGCGGCACACCCCAGTTCGGCATCATCAGCAACCAGAACCTTGAGGATATGGAGATGAACCTCAAGGACATGCTGCCCAACATCTTCGGCGGCAGCTCAAAGAAGCGCAAAATGAAGGTGGGCGACGCATTCGACTACCTCGTCCAGGAAGAAGAAGGCCGCCTCATCGACATGGACTCCGTGAACCGCGCCGCCGTCGAGCGTGTCGAGGCCAACGGAATCATATTCCTCGACGAGATCGACAAGATCGCCGGTCGCGAAGGCGGACACGGCCCCGACGTCTCGCGCGAGGGCGTGCAGCGCGACATCCTGCCCATTGTCGAAGGAACTACCGTCAACACGCGCTACGGCATGGTCCGCACGGACCACATTCTCTTCATCGCTGCCGGCGCGTTCCATGTCTCCAAGCCCAGCGACCTGATCCCCGAGCTGCAAGGCCGTTTTCCCATCCGCGTCGAATTGCAATCGCTCACCGTCGACGACTTCCTCCGCATTCTCACCGAACCCAAAGCCTCGCTCACCAAGCAATACTCCGCCCTGCTTGAGACTGAAGGTGTCCGCCTCGAGTTCGCCCCCGAAGCCTTGCGCGAGATGGCCGAGTTCGCCTTCAAGGTCAACGAGCAAACTGAAAACATCGGTGCTCGCAGACTGCACACCATCATGGAGCGCGTGCTTGAAGATGTCAGCTTCCTCGCCCCCGACGTAGCCCGTCGCGCCCCCAACGATGAAGCAGCCGCATCGCTCGCCGAAGCCATCAAAAGCGAGTCCAGCACGCCTCTGCCCTATCAGGAACGCATGACCGCCTCAGGCCCCGAGAAAGTCTTCCTCATCGACGACGCCTACGTCAAACAGATGGTCGCCTCCATCGTCAAAGACCAAGACCTCTCGCGCTACATCCTCTAGTGACCCCAATTTTGATCCGGCACGAGAGCCCCGCACCTCACAAAGCCGTCATCCCGAGCGGCCCGACTCGCCACGACGAGTTATGGCTGGGATGAACTGCCGCCAACTTGCTGACTCGCGATTTCCGCGAAGCGGAAGCTAACTTGCCGAAACTGTCGTAAACCTCTTCATCCAACCTTCCTGTTCATCGGGAGCGCAGCCGAGGGATCTGCGGTTGCCTTTGCTGTTGCTCTTCGCCGCCACTGAACATCGCCGCGCGAACAGGACGCCGCACACCCAGCAAGTCTTTCTATTCCCTAATCCCTTTTCCCTATTCCCTGCCTTTACCCCCTCGCCTCCAGCTTCCGAATCGCCTTCAGCATCTCCGCCAGCGCGGCCTTGCCAATCTCTTCTTCAAATCCCTTTTGCAATTTGTCGAACGCCGCAATCACGCGCACCGCGCATCGCTTTCCCTGTGGCTTCAACGTCAGCAGATACGCCCGCGCATCCACAGGATCAATCTTCCGTTGCAACAGCCCCTTCGCTTCCAGCGACGAAATGCAATGGCTCACATTCCCCCGCGTCGTCCCAAACGTCTCCGCCAGTTGCGACGGCTTGATCGTCCGCGGCGCCTCAAAGAAAACCGCCGCCAGCACCAGCCCCTCCAGAAAACCAAGGCCATCGGCGGCAAGCACCTTTGCCGTCAGCGCCTCAAACCGCCGCGCCGCCCGGTTCACTGCAAACATTGGACTTTCACGCAAAAATGCATCAATCCGCATACAACATTCTATTAGTTGAGCCCCTCAACTATTCAAAACAATATCAAACCATCATGGGAGATGAACGCTTTAGCAGCGACAATTGCCCTTGAAGCCAAATTATGTCCTTATCCAAGCTGCTCTTCATTGCTGCAAATCTCTCCGTCGCAGTCTCTCTGCAATCTGCATCGGCACAAAGCGCTACGGCTCCCAAGTCGCCGGCCATTCCGTCCCCGACTGAGACCATGGTGGTCCTTGGCTCCGCCGCGCCCGTGCCGCTCGCCGAGTCGCCCCGCTCCGTCGTCGTCCTCCCGCTCGAAGGCAAAAAGCTCGCCGCCGAATCCCCGCAGGACTTCCTCCGCCAGGACTCTTCAATCTTTCTCGAAGAGCGCGGCGCAGGCGGCGGCCAGGCCGACATTGTTCTCCGCGGCGGAAGCTTCGAGCAGACCCTCGTCCTGCTCAACGGTTTCCGCATCAACGACAGCCAGGCCTCGCACCACAACCTCGACCTGCCCGTCCCCCTCGAAGCCATGAATTCCATCCAGGTCCTCGAAGGCGCCGGCTCCACTCTCCACGGCGTCGATGCGCTCAGCGGTGTCGTCGATTTCCTCACCGCCGCGCCCGACCACAGCTCGCTTCTGCTGCGCGCCGCCGAGGGAAGCTTCGGAGCTAACGAAGAATCCCTCCTTGCCGGCGCAACCCACGCACGATGGAGCGGCAGGCTCACGGCAAGCCGCAGCTTCTCCACTGGCTTCATGGCCGATCGCGACTACCGCAACGAAGACGCCTCGGCAGAAAATTGGCTCGGCTCTCGTCTCGGCATCTCCGACCTGATGATCGCCTCAAGCGATCGCTCCTTCGGCGCCAACCAGTTCTACGGCCCCTACAATTCTTGGGAGCGCACAAAAAGCTGGTTTGCCTCCGCGCGCCAGGAACTGGGCACGCGCACCGTCGCGGCCTTCGGCTACCGCCGCCATACCGACGAGTTCGTTCTACTGCGCGACAACCCGTCCGTCTACGAGAACAACCACATCGACGGCTCGTGGCAGGCATCTCTGCGCCGCACCGTTCCTCTCGCAAACCCGTCGCTTCTACTCATCGGTCTTGAAGCCGACGGCGACAGCATCAACAGCTTCAATTTCTCCGGAGGCCAAACTTCGTTCGCGCTTGGCGTCCACGCCCGCAATCGCGGTGCAGGCTACATCGATCTCGACCTGCGCCCTGCCAAGCGCCGTTGGAATCTCTCCGCCGGTGCGCGCGAAGAGATCTTCTCCGGCGGAGCAAAGGCCTTTGCTCCGCAACTCTCCGGCAGCCTGCGCATTACCGACGAGCTCAAACTCCGCGCCAGCGGCGGCTACGGCTTCCGCATTCCCACCTACACTGACCTCTACTACTCCGACCCCTCCACCATCGGCAATCCCAACCTCAAGCCGGAGTCGGCATGGTCCGGCGATGGCGGCCTGGACTGGGTCCCCTCAACGCGCCTCTCGCTATCTGTTACCGGCTTCTACTCGCGCCAGCACGATGCCATCGATTATGTGCGCGCCAATGCCACGCAAAAATGGCAGGCCGTCAATCTCAGCGGACTTCAATTCACGGGCGTCGAATCCGCCTTCACCTGGATTCCCACAAAGTCCCAAACCATCCGCATCTCCTGGACCGCACTCCACGGCGCGCAAAATGCTCTTAACGGTCTTCAGTCCGAGTACATCTTCAACTACCCTATCCAAAACATCCATGCCTCATGGACCGCCGCCTTGGGCCACGCCTTCGTGGTCAGTAACTCGGTCCAGCTCGCCCAGCGCTACCAGCAAACCGTCTACCCCGTGTGGAACGCTGCCTTCACGCACGACTCCGGGAAGCTCCGCCCCTATCTCCGCCTCAGCAACCTCTCCAACACCGGCTACCAGGAGATCACCGGCGTCGCCATGCCCGGCCGTTCCATCACCGGCGGCTTCGCCTTTCAACTGGGCCACTGAAGACACCGGCCTGTCAACTTTCCTCAAAAATCTCCTGCTTCCCCTTCAACTTGCTCGAAACCCGTTCAGGTATTTCGTAAGCCTGCGGATTTTCGCGTCGAGGTTCGTGTCTTTCCCTGACCCCTGATCTCTGACCCCTGACCCCTTTTCCGACCCCTGTCCCCGACCCCTGTCCTGCTGTGTTTCAATAGTAAAGATGGCAATTCCCCGGAGATCGACGGTGCGCGGACGATGGCTGGCAGCCACGCGTAAAGTCCGTGAGTTGCGCATGGTCACCAGCGCGCTGGCCTCCACTGCGCACCCCGTTTTAGCTCAAATCGTCCCCGCCCGTTTCTGCAACCTCAGTTGCGCCTACTGCAACGAGTACGACAAAGTCTCAGACCCAGTCCCGCTCGAAGAGATGTACCAGCGCATCGACCACCTGGGCCGGCTCGGCACCGCCATGATCGGCATCTCCGGCGGCGAACCGCTCACCCATCCCTATCTCGACGAGATCATTGTCCGCATGAGAAAAACCGGCGCCATCGCCGGCATGATCACCAACGGCTACCTGCTCAACGTCGATCGCATCGAGCGCCTCAACCGCGCCGGCTTAGACCACATGCAGATCTCCATCGATAACCTCGTCCCCGACGACGTCTCGATGAAGAGCCTGAAAGTCCTCGACAAGAAACTCGAAATGCTCGCCGATCACGCCGAGTTCCACATCAACATCAACTCCGTCGTCGGCGGAGGCTTCCGCGATCCCAACGACGCCCTGGTCATCGGCCGCCGCGCCATCGAGCTCGGCTTCACTTCCACCATCGGCATCATTCACGACGGCGACGGCCAGCTCAAGCCCCTCAAGCCCGACGAAGCCAAAGTCTACGAGGAGATGAGCGGCTGGAAGAAGGTCAACTACTCTCGCTTCGACGACTTTCAGGCAGCCATCGCCGCCGGCAAGCCAAACGACTGGCGTTGCCGCGCCGGCTCGCGCTATCTCTACATCTGCGAAGACGGCTTGGTCCACTACTGCTCCCAGCAGCGCGGCTATCCCGGCGTCCCGCTCTCCCAATACACCACCGCCGACGTCAAGCGCGAATTCCTCACCGCCAAAAGCTGCTCGCCCAACTGCACCATCGGCTGCGTCCACAAGATCAGCTACATTGACCACTGGCGCGCCCCTCAAACCAGCGAAGTCTCCCCCGGCAGCCAAGGCCTGGTCAACATCCAAACCGGCGACTGACAATACGCTGCCTCATATCCCGCATCCGCCCGCCTCGTTCCCGTAAAATGATTGTGCACCGACACTCGAATCCAGGATTCCCCGCACATGACCGCTGAACTGAAAACGTCTCTTGTTTCGTCTCTTGAAGCCGCCGCCGCCAAGGCTGGCCTCGTCCTCGTCTCCGCCACGCAGGGATCCGACTTTCACAACAAGCCCACGGCCCTCTTCGAACTCGGACTTCCCAGCGTCGCCAGCGGAGCGCGCACCCTCAAACTTGAGCTCAGTGAAGCTTTCAATTTCGACAAGCCCGATCTGCTGCCCACCATGACCGCGCACCTCGCCGCCCAAGCCAAGCGCCTGCGCAATCCGCGCCCCGAGTGCTACGTCACTCTCGCCGGATTGCCCATCGCCTTCGGCCAGTTTCAATGGCCCTTCCACCAGTCAACCTCGGGCGCAGACACCTATATCGTCCATGGCGAAATGCATCTCGCCGACGGCGGATCGCACAACCTGCACGCCAAGGTGGCCGCGGCCGTCACGCTGACTTTTGCCGAGATCGTGCCCGCCATGGAGCAGCCCTATGCGGAGACCTTCGTCTACAACGCCGTCCGCAAAACCGTCGATCTCGGCCAGCTTGAATTCTTGAAGTCCGGCAACCGCCAGCCAGTGCCCGTTACCACGCGCTTCTACAGCCGCTGGCACAAAAAATTCGTCTTTACCGATACCGACGACGCCGAACGCCTCAACTACCTGCTCAGCAAAGTCTATTGGCTCTCCGGCGTCCTGGGCGAAGGCAAGCCCGTCTGGATCGCCGACCCGCGCGACGCGCAGTATCTCAACACCACCGAGCAGGACCTTCTCCGTATGGCCGGCGACGAGGCCGGTGCGGGCCTCTTGGTTCTCGACGGAGAGTATGCCGCCGCCACGCCATCGCTCATGGCGCGGGCGCCCCAGTATCAGGCCGCACTTGAAGCTGCTCTGGACTTTACCAAGCCCAAGTTCAATGAGTCCATGCGCTCCGGCCACGCAAACATGTAGCTCTGCCGCCGCGGAGTTTGATGGCTAAAGTGCTCCCCCGCACCCTGAGCAAAAATGCGCGCTGGGCGGGTTGACCTGGTGGCAGTGCGGGCATGCATTCAGCGCCTCGGGCTCTGCCGCTTGAGGCGATGGCATCCCGGGCGTCGCATTCACCGCACCTCCCGGCGCGCCCCACATAGGCACCGGTATCCCAAGCGCCGCTGCAATGCCCGCGGCCTGAATCGCATTGAACTCACGCACCCGCCCCGGCATGAAAAAGCACTCAATGAATCCCAGAAATCCAGGAATCCCCGTCCAGAAAAAGCAAAGATAAAGAATGCCCAGCCCCGTGCGGCGCAGATAAAAATGGTGCACGCCGAAAGTCCCTAGAAACAGCGCCAGAAGAATTCCGACAACCTCATCGCGGCGCACCGCCTCATATTGCTGGTAGAAGATAGCTTGCGGATTCGGATAGGCGTAGCTGCTCATGGGGCCCCTTTTCTTAACGCGTGCCTTTCAAGATACGCAGCCGGACCAAGCCCGGTTCCAGCGCGTTCGTGTTATGCATTGTGCCATGCCGCACCTGAGGACCGGAGCCTTTCTTCAGGGGATAAAATTGGGAGCATCATGAGTGCAAATATTTCTTCAGCCGCGACCAGCGGAACATTCTTGATGGGCGGCGACCTTCCCGTCCAGCGCCTTGGTTACGGCACCATGCGCCTGGTGGGCGATGGAGCCTGGGGCGAGCCGGCTGATCCAGCCGAAGCAAAGCGCGTTCTCCGCCGCGCCGTCGAGTTGGGCGTCAACCTCATCGACACCGCCGACGCCTACGGCCCTGAGATCGCCGAGCGCCTCATCGGCGAAACACTCGCCCCTTATCCTCCGGGCCTCGTCATCGCCACCAAGGGCGGCATCACCCGCCAGGGCCCGGCCAAAACCGAGTACGTTGGTCGCGCCGGCTACCTCATTCAATGTGTCGAAATGAGCCTGCGCCGCCTCAAGCTCGACCGCATCGATCTCTATCAGCTCCACCGCATCGATCCGCGCACGCCCCTCGAAGAGTCGCTCGGCGCGCTCCGGCAGATGCAAGAGCAAGGCAAGATTCGCCACATCGGCCTCAGCGAAGTCACGCCCGCAGAAATCGAGCAAGCCGAGATGATCGTCCCCATCGTCACTGTCCAGAATCGATACAGTCTGGCCGACCGGCGTCATGAGGAAACGCTAAATTACTGCGAGCGCCGCGGCATCGCCTTCCTGCCCTGGTACCCCTACGCAGGCGGAAAGCTGCTCAAGCCCGATCACCCCGCTGCAACCGTTCTCGGCCAAATCGCCCAGCGACACAACGCAACGCCTGCGCAGCTCTCGCTGGCCTGGCTCTTGCAGCGATCGCCGGTTCTGCTCCCAATTCCCGGCACATCGAAGGTCGCGCATCTTGAAGAAAACATCGCTGCTGCAACCCTCACGCTGAGCCCAGACGAATGGGCTGACGTGGAAGCGGCCGCAAAAAGCTGACCGCGCCCTCAGAAACTCCACCCCTCGCCGGTTTATCCTTGCCTCAATGCCGAAGACGCTCTCCGTTGTCCTGATCACGCTGAACGAGGCGGCCAACCTGCCGCGCACGCTGGCCAGCGTAAGTTGGGCAGAGGAGATCCTAGTCGTCGATTCGGGATCGACCGACGCAACCTTGGAAATTGCGAAAAGCCTCGGCGCGCGCGTCATCGAGGAGCCATGGAAAGGCTTCGCGGCCCAGAAAAACTCCGCCATCGACCACGCCACCAGCGAGTGGGTTCTCTCGCTCGACGCGGACGAAGAACTCAGCCCCGATCTGGCCTGCGAAATCGAAGCGCTGCTCGACGGCGAACCGCCTTTCAGCGCTTACCGCATCCCGCGCCTCAATCACTTTTTAGGCAGGCCGTTGCGCCACGGCGGCTACTGGCCCGATCCCAAGCTGCGGCTCTTTCGCAGTGGTGCAGCGCGTTTCGCCGAGCGCCCGGTGCACGAAACCATGGAGACCGATGGGCCTGTTGGCACACTCACAAATCCCCTGCTCCACCACTGCTATCCAACCTTCGAAGACTACATCGAGCACATGAACCGCTATAGCTCCGCCGGTGCGCAGATGCTGGTCGCCTCAGGCCGCGCTCCTCAAACCATCTTCGCGCTCGCTTGGAATGCCCTGCTGAATCCAGCTGCGACCTTTATCTATAACTACTTTTGCCGGCTAGGTTTTCTCGACGGCCGCGAAGGACTTCTCCAGCACCTCAACCACTCCGTCTACATCCACTGGAAGTACGTCAAAGCCTGGCATATCGCGAAGAGCGCGAAATCATAGCCGATGATGCCCGTGCCCAGCGACGAACACAAGCATCCGCAACAAAATCAGCAGCACCGCAATCGCCACAACCACCACGAGCAAAACACTCGAATTGCGGACTCTTGATCGCGCCTTCTTCGCTCTTCTCGCCATTCCAAAGGGCCTTTGCCTTGAGCTAAAAGCTAGGAGCTAGAAGCTAGAAGCTGCTCTTACCCCACCGTTCGCGTCGGCCTCGATCCCCACATTCCGAAGTAAGCGATGTAGAGATAGCAGATCACCGGAATAATGAAGGAGCCCTGGATGCTTCCCAGCTTGTCTGCGAGGGCGCCGATCAGGTAAGGAATCACCGCCCCACCCACCACCGCCGTCATAATCAGCCCCGAGCCCTTGCTGGTCATCGGTCCCAATCCAGCAATCCCCAGCGTGAAAATGTTCGGGAACAAAATCGAATTCAGGAACCCGCAAAGCACAAGCGACCAGATCGCCACGCTGCCTGACGTAAACATTGAAATGGTGATCATCACTGCGGCGGCAAATGCAAAAATGCTCACCAGCTTGCCTGACTTCACTTTGGTAAGAATCCACGATCCCAGCAGGCGGCCAACCAGCGCGCCAAACCAGTAGAGCGAAACCAGGAACGACGCCGTCTTCAGCGAGCTCATCCCTTGGGTCTTGAAGTAGTTCACCGCAATCGACGCCAGTCCCACTTCCACACCCACGTAGAAGAAGATGCCCACCGCCGCTAGAACCGTGTGTTTAAAGCTCCAGATGCTTCGGCTCAACAAATCGTCGCCGTCCTTGCCGGGCCGGAACGACTGAGTCTCAGTAACAGCCGGCAGATGCGAAAATGCCACAGCCAGCCCCAGAACCAGCAGCGCAGCCGCAATCGCGATATACGGTCCGCGCACCGTGTTGGCAATACTGGCCGGCGTTGCGTGGCTTCCCGGATCGGTCAGGATCAGCGCCCCGGCAACCAGCGGCGCAAGCGTCCCGCCCAGCGAATTCAGAGCCTGCGCCAGTGTGAGCCGAATGGGCGCGCTATGCTCCGGTCCAAGAATCGAAACATACGGATTCGCCGCCGTCTGCAACGCCGTAATTCCAGCGCCCACCACAAAAACCGCCGTCAAAAACAACGGAAAGCTCACCAACTTCGCCGCCGGCACAAACAGCAGGCAGCCAACCACCTGGATCAATAGCGAAACTACCATCGTCCGCTTGTACCCAATCATCTCAATCAGCTTCGATGTCGGCGAGGAGAAGACAAAATACGCCAGGAAAAATGCCGACTCGGCCAGCATCGCCAGCCCGTAAGGCAAATCGAAGATCGACCGTAGATGGGGCACTAATGCCATGTTCAGGTTGGTGACGAACCCAAACACAAAATAGAGCGCCGTGACCGTGATAAACGGAATCAGGTAGCCGTGCGACGTAAGCGCGACCGATGGTTTGGATTGTGCTGCCATAAAAAGTCTGTCCCTCGTTTTCCCAGTTCGATTGCCTAATTTGCCGGGGTTGAAGCCTTCTGCTGCACACAACACTATATGGCGAGCCGCACACTTGAGAAGTGAGCCCGCTCTTGCCCGCGCATGGCGCTACCGGAAAGCCGACCGTTTCCGCTATCCTCATGAGAAGGCAAGGAGAGTGACATGGCCATCGCAGCGCTGAGCCCGGCAAAATTACAGAAGGTTCTTGAGGCTCTTGAGGGCAATTGGCAGGCTGAAATGGAGGGCTATTACACCTACAAGGCCCTGGCAGATCGCGATACCGAGCCGGTGCGAGCCCAGGTCTTGCGCCACCTGGCCTCAGCCGAGTTGGATCACGCAAATCTATGGGCTGAACGCATCCGGGAATTGGGCGGAACCGAGCCTGTCTACAGTGGCAACCCCAGCGGCGGGGCCGATTCCCTGGCGAACCGCGCCGGCGGCATCCGCATGGCGCTCCGCAGGCTTGAGATTGAAGAAAGCCGCCATATTGCCGGCTACGGCGAACAGTTAAAAGCCCTCGGCGACGAGGGTTCCATCGCCATCCTCGACCACGTCATCGAAGACGAAAAAGACCACTATCGCGAGCTTGGATCGCTTCTCCGTGGCCACTACACCGCCCCGGCAGGCGCGCCAAAAATTGAAGCCAAAGCCGTCCTTGAAGAGATGCTCGCCAAGCGCAACCAGGGCCGAAAACAGCCCGGCGCGTGGATCGGCGACGCCATCTACGGCGTCAACGATGGCCTCGGCGCCATCTTCGGCATCGTCTCCGGCGTCTCCGGCGCCACCGCCGGCGACAGCAAATACGTGCTTCTCGCCGGACTCTCCGGTCTCATCGCGTCGGCTCTCTCCATGGGCTCCGGCGCCTACCTCGCCGCCAAAAGCGAACAGGAAATCTACCACGCCGAGCTCGCCCGCGAAAAAGAAGCCATCGCCATGAACGGCCCCGAAGCGCGCGAACTGCTTTCCCTCTATTACCAGGTAAAGGGCCTGCCCGAGGTCGACGCCCTCCACATGGTCAGCCACATCGCCAGTGACCCCGAGCAACTCCTCCGCGCCCTGGCCAGCGAGCGCCTCGGCTCTTCTGAGGAGTCGCTCTCGAATCCCTTGGTCTCGGCCAGCTCCGGCGCGCTTTCAACAGCCATCGGCGCTGCCATTCCCATCATCCCCTTCTTCTTCTTGCAGGGCATCGAAGCGGTCATCGCCGCCGCCGTAGTCTCGCTTGCCGCCCACTTTGCCGTCGGCGCTGCCAAGTCCCTCATCACCGTGCGTTCCTGGTGGTCCTCCGGCCTCGAGATGACCGTAGTCGGCGCAGTCGAGGGCGCAGTCACCTACGGCATCGGAATCCTGCTCGGCAAGGGCGGCATGTAATGGGCGGCCTTATCCCCCTAGGTGACGCGTCGCGCCGCCCGCGCGGATTTTCCGCCGTCACCCTGCTCATCATTCTCGTCAACGCCTACGTCTTCCTTCTGGAGCTCTCCGGCGGCGACCACTTCGTCCGCACCTGGTCCGCCATCCCCTTTCGCATCACCCATGGCCATCACGCCATTACCCTTCTCAGCTCCATGTTCATGCACGCCAGTTGGATGCACATCATCGGCAACATGGTCTTCCTCTGGGCCTTCGGGCCAGCCATTGAAGACGCGATGGGCCGCTTCCGCTATCTCGTCTTCTATCTCGCCGGCGGTCTCGTCGCCATGATCGCCCAGGTCCTCGCCGACCCGCTCTCAACCATCCCCTGCCTCGGAGCCAGCGGAGCCATCGCCGCCGTCATGGGCGCCTTCATCGTCACCTTTCCCCGCGACCGCATTCGCGCCCTCATCTTTTTTCTCATCTTCTTTCGCGTCACCTATATCCCCGCCATTTTTCTCATCGGTTTCTGGTTCCTCATCCAGGTGCTCAACTTCGGCGCTGTCGCCGCCGTGCGCACCGGCGGTGTCGCCTACATCGCCCACATCGCCGGATTCATCTTCGGCGCAGTCACCGCCCGCGTCTTCGCCGACCCACGCCGCCTCGCCTTCCGCACTCCCTACAATTAACCCCCTCTGCTACCATTCCTTTTCGCCTTGGTTTCTGGATTCGCTCGCGTCCTGGCGGCGTTTCCAACCGTATTCACTATAGGAAGGACTTCATGCGCAGCGCTCTCCGTTCACTCCTGCTACTCCTCTTCGTCTCGACTCCACTCTTCGCCTCCGACCCAACCCTCTGGTATCGGCACCCCGCTCAAAACTGGGGCGCCGCACTCCCCGTCGGCAACGGCCGTCTCGGCGCCATGGTCTTTGGCGGCGTCGCCAAAGAGCGCATTCAGCTCAACGAAGACACCGTCTGGAACGGCAAAAAGCGCAATCGCGTCAATCCTGAAGCCCTCAAAACCCTGCCCGAAGTCCGCCGCCTCCTCTTCGCCGGCAAATCCCGCGAAGCCGAAACCCTCGAAGACAAAGCCCTCATGGGCATCCCCAGCCGCCAGCCGCCCTATCAGCCCGTCGGCGATCTCAACATTGAGTTCTCCGGCCAGGACAATGCCACTGACTACCGCCGCGAGCTCAACCTCGCCACCGGCATCGCCACCGTCACCTATCGCGTCGGCGATGCAACCTACACGCGCGAAGTCTTTTCCTCCGCGCCCGACCAGGCTATCGTCGTCCGCATCGCTTGCGACAAGCCCGGCCAGTTATCCTTTCACGCCACACTGACCCGCTCGCAGGATAGCCAGACCACCGTCGTCGCGCCTGACCGCGTCATCCTCGATGGCGAAGCCATTGCCCACACCAACTTCTGGATCTCTCCCCGCCTGCCTCCCGAGAAACGCAAGGCAGAAGTAGACCAGCTCGAACCCACCGGCGTTAAATTTCGCGCCGTCCTCCGCGCTGTCGCCCAGGGCGGCAAGGTCCAGGTTTCCGGCACCGATGTAACCGTATCCAACGCCAACGCCGTCACCCTCATCGTCGTCATCGCCACAAATTATCGTGGAGGCGATCCAGCCGTTCAGTGTGCTCATTACCTGGCCGGCGCTGCCAAGCCCTACTCCGCTCTCAAGTCGAGAGAAATCGCGGACCACGAAAAGCTCTTCCGCCGCGTCGACCTCGAACTCGCGCCCCCGGCCTCCGATCCCTCTGTCGAGTCCCTCCCCATCGACGAGCGTATCGCCCGCGTCAAGCAAGGCCAGCAGGACCCCGGCCTCGCGGCGCTCTACTTCCAGTTCGGCCGCTATCTCCTCATAGGCAGCAGCCGCCCCGGCACCATGGCCGCCAACCTCCAGGGCATCTGGAACGAAAGCATGTCGCCGCCCTGGGACAGCAAATACACCACCAACATCAATCTTCAAATGAACTACTGGCCCGCCGAAGTCGGCAATCTGGCTGAAACCACCGGCCCTCTCTTCGACCTCGTCAAGATGTCCATCCCCAGCGGCCGCATCACGGCCAAGGAGATGTATGGCGCTCGCGGCTTCGTCTTCCATCACAACATCGATGCCTGGGGCGACACCGCGCCCGTCGACTACGGCTATGACGGTGTCTGGCCCATGGGCGGCGCCTGGCTCGCTCTCCACTTCTGGGATCACTACCAGTACGGCATGGACCGCGCCTTCCTCGCTCGCGACGCCTATCCCGTCATGAAAGAAGCCACTCAGTTTCTGCAGGACTTCCTGATCGACGACGGCAAAGGCCACCTGGTCACCAATCCCTCTTACTCGCCTGAGAACAGCTTTCGCTATCCGGATGGAACCATCGGCCGCCAAACCGTCGGCGCCACTATGGATTACGAGATCATCTATACCCTCTTCCATGCCACCATCGACGCCTCAAAGATTCTCGGAATCGACCCCGCCTATCGCGCCCAGCTTGAAGCCACCCTCAAGCGCATCCCGGACCTGAAGATCGGCAAGCACGGTCAATTAGAGGAGTGGAGCCAGGACTACGACGAAAACGAGCCCGGTGTCGGCCACGTCTCGCATCTGTTCGCTCTCTTTCCCGCCGATGAAATTACCCTGCGCGGCACACCCGACTTGGCAGCCGCAGCGCGCGTCTCTCTCCAGCGCAGGATCGACAACGGCGCGGGCAAAAGCGGCTGGCCCGCAGCCTGGTACGTAAACCTCTGGGCCAGGCTCGATGACGGCGATCGCGCAAACCAGTTCATCCAAAACATCCTCGCCACCTCGTCCGAGAGCCTGCTCAACGCCAACCGCCGCTTTTTCCAGATCGACGCCAACTTCGGTGTAACCTCAGGAATCGCCGAAATGCTCCTGCAGAGCCAGGCCGGAGAAATCGCGCTTTTACCTGCTTTGCCGTCAACCTGGCCGGAAGGCCACTATCGCGGCCTCCGCGCTCGCGGCGATGTCGAAGTCGACGCTTCCTGGAAAGCTGGCAAGTTGACCTCCAGCGCACTCCGCCCCGGAGTCGCAGGCGAGTTCAAAATCCGTCCCCCCAAGGGCCAGCGCATCGCCGCCATCAAATCCGCCGGCCGCACAATCTCAACCACCAAAGCCGACGGCGTCTGGAAGGTTCGCCTCGCCCCCCACCAGGAGTACAAAATCACGTTTGAGTAACTCTAGGTGTGAAGCTTCAGCATTGGTGTAGAGCTGCTTTGAAGGGTACGGGCTTCAAGCCCGTACATCCAATTCACCGATAGGAGCCTGGGCTTTAGCCCCTGAGGGAAGGTTAGCCCCTCCACACCATTCCTGAAACTGCTTTGGCCTCTCCGCGTTTGTGACAACAATCCCCCTGTCACAAACGCAGAGCCTCCGCAGCCCTCAACGCCAGCCCGTGAGCCACGGACGTAAACTCATTGCCGCCGCGAATCCGTTCCTTGCCGAACCGCGTCTCAAAGATGCGTCGCACCGCCGGAACAAACGAACTCCCGCCCGTCAAAAACACCCGGTCCACTGCGCGCCTATCAATCCCGGCGCCTTCGAGAAGCGTATCCACCGAGCCCTCAATCGCCGCCAGCTCCCTTTCGATCCACGACTCAAATTCGCTGCGCGTCACCGGGATGCGCAAGTCCATGCTCCCGTCGCGAAAATGGAACTCGGCACTCTCGCTCCGCGACAGCTCAAACTTCACTTTCTGCACCGCCTGGTGAAGCTGGTAGCCCAGGTCTTCGTCAATCAGCGTAATCAGCGCCTCAATCTTTTCCGGCTCCAGCGCGCGAATCCGCGCACTCTTCAGAATCTCCCGCACGTTATTGGTCCGCAGAAACGAGAGATAGTGCCACCGCTCCAGGTTTGCGTAAATCCACGCCGGAACCGCGGGCAGCAGCTTGTTCAGCGAGCGCGCCTCCGTGTCCGAGCCCAGCGCCGGCGAAACAAGTTTGCGCACAATCCGCGCGTCAAAGGCGTCTCCCGCCAGGCCCACGCCGCTGTTGCCGAGCAGGTCCTTCGCCGTCCGTCCCCGCCGCCGAACGCCGGGACCCACATGCAGCAGCGAAAAGTCGCTCGTCCCACCGCCAAAATCCCCAATCAGAATCAGCTCATCGTGATCGAGCGTAGCCTCATAAGCGCAGGCGGCAGCCACCGGCTCCATCTCGAAATCCACCCGCTCAAATCCCGCAGCCGCAAACGCCTCTCGCAACCGCCCAAGGGCAAACTCGTCATCCTCCGCCGTCTCTGAACCCACAAAGCGAACCGGCCGCCCAACCATCGCGTAGTGAACAGGCCTCTCGAATTGCTCTACCGTATGTTTGCGCAGGTCGCCGAGCATCCGCGCAATCAAGTCTTCCAGCTTGTAGCGCCGCCCAAAAACTTCCGTTCCCGTCAGCGAGCGGCTCGAAAGGTGCGACTTCAGCGACTGCACCAGCCGCCCCTTTTCCTCCGCCTGAAGATAGTGCTCGATCGCGGCCGGACCCGTAAGCGCATGAGTCCTCCGCATCCCGCTTGCGGTCTTGTATTGTTCCAGATAAAGAACCGACCGGAACGACTCGACCTGCGCTCCAAACGAAGGGAACCGAACAAGCCCGACCTCAGCTCGTTCGTTCAAAAACGCAACAGAACTATTCGTAGTCCCGAAATCAAACCCAACGGCATCCAGATGATTTTTCGTTGTCGGCATCCGCTCTATTCTTTCGCAGCAAAGTCACCCGCCGCTTCCGTTGGAAAAGCAAGATACGGATTCTAAGTGTGCAACTACCCTAACCACACATTTCACGATGGCCGACATGGAACGCCGGCCTTCACAGTCCGATACAAAAATCACTGTAAACCTGTCTCGTAATAAGAGCACGGCTTTACAGCCCGTTAGGAAGCTCGCTGAATTCTTGTTTTGTAACAAGGGCACGGCTTCAGCCGGGCCATAACCATCGCCAAATGAATGTGGGCTTCAGCCCCTGCCAGGAATCCAGACCGAATAAGCTTCGTTCCTCGCGAGTTTCCCAACAGACTGTCCCGGCTGGCTGTCGTGTGGGCGTCCACGCCCGCATCTGTCTGAGAGCAACCACGAAATACTTGGTCTGAATAACCGGTATAGATCCCCTGCAGCCTTCGCCAACCTGACCCGCAATTCAAGAGCCCAAACTCGCGCCCCGCGCCTCCGCCAGATACCCCAGCCACCCTTCCATCCCCGCTCCCGTCTTGGCAGACGTCTCAAAGATCCGAATCCCCGGCCGAATCTCGTTAATGTTCTTCAACGCCAGCCCCCGGTCAAACCCGCACGGCTCCGCGATATCCATCTTCGTAATCACCGCCGCATCCGCCGAATTGAACAGCGTCGGATATTTCAGCGGCTTGTCCTCGCCCTCCGTCACGCTCAACAGCGCCACGCGAATCTTCTCGCCCAGGTCGTAGCTCGACGGACAAACCAGGTTCCCGACATTTTCGATAAACAGATAATCAAGCCCGCCCAGAGCAACGCCTTCCCATCCTGCCAGGTGCTTGTCGATCATCTCCGCGTCAAGATGGCAAATGCCGTGCGTATTGATCTGCCGCACCGGCGCCCCGCTGGCCGCAAGCCGCCGCGCGTCGTTGTCGGTCTCGAGATCGCCCACCAGTGCAGCCACCTTCGCTCCCCGCGCCCGCAACTCGCGCAGCGTGAACTCCAGAAACGCCGTCTTCCCCGTCCCAGGGCTTGAAACCAGGTTCAGCACCAGCACGCCGGCATCGACGTAACGCATGCGCAAGCCCGCCGCCAGCTCGTCGTTCTTCTTCAAAATTCCCCGCCGCAATTCAACGATGCGCGTCGTCATACCTTCTCCTCAACCTCATCGATCTCGATCGAATCAATCTCCAGCTCGCGCCCCTGCCGCAGATCCGTAGCCGGCTCGCCGCAGTGCGGACAGCGAAAGCTCTGCAAGCTCTCCAGTTCGCCATCCTTGCCGCAAGCCGCACAGTGCGCCACCACCGGAAGAATCTTCACCACCAGCTTCGATCCCTCCAACGGCGTTCCTTCTACCGTGATCTCCCAGCAGAACTGCAGCGAATCTTCAACCACAGAGGCCAGCGCGCCCACTCGCAGCCGCACTGCCTTCACGCGCGCTCCAGGGTAAACCGCGGCTGACTCGGTCACCGCATCCACAATGCTCGCCGCAATGGAAAGTTCATGCATGAAAGGTCGATTTTACGCTTCCGCCCACATTCCCGCCGCCCTTCAACGGCTCAGTTGCCCCGTCCAGTTCACAGCTCCACCGTGAAATAGGCGGGACAGCAACCCTCATCCCCTCGCCGCCTTTCGCCCCACGGGCCGAAGAGAGCAGGGCAGGGGCGGAAGGGAGAACGGGCCGGAGGGAGAACGGGCCGGAGGGAGCAGGGGCCTTCAGGCCCCTGAACCCGCCACCCATAACCCGGCCTTCAGGCCCGGGCCCTGTTCCAAAAAATCCTCCCCCCTTTGCAGATAATTACCCGCCAATGGCGCACAATCAATTCATGGTCAATCTCATCAGCGAGGCCGGCCAAAACAGGATCACCTCAGCTCAGAAGAGAGAGCTGGCAGCTAGAGGCTAGAAGCTAACAGCTGCTCTTCTAACTCCTTTATTGAGACGACTCTGCGGAAAACCTCAATGTCAAGAGAACTTTAGGACGACGACCACCCCGTATCCCCTTGAAACAGGCGAACTTGGCCGCAAAGTCCGGACTTGGAAATTTTTGGGGACCCGGCACACACACCGCAACCGCCCTCAAGGCTCCCCCGCATTTACAATCGATGCGTGGCAACTGAAGCGAATTCGCAAATCATTCTCGCCGAGAATCTGGTCAAGGTCTATGAAGCCGGCAAGCTCCTGGTAACCGCCGTCAATGACATTTCGCTTTCGATTCGCAAAGGTGAGTTTGTAGCCATCGTCGGCCCTTCCGGCTCCGGTAAGTCCACGCTCTTCTATCTCCTCGGCGGCCTCACGCGCGCAACCAGGGGCCGTGTCGTCATCGACGGAGTTGACTTTGCCACCCTCGACGACGGTCAGCGCACAAAGCTGCGCAAACACCGCATCGGCTTCGTCTTCCAAAAGTTCAACCTGCTGCCTACTCTCTCCGCCATGGGAAACATCGAGATCGCCTACACCATCAGCGGCCGCAAAGAGCCCATGGACCTGGCCTACCTCGATCACTTGAGCGACATGCTTTCCATTCGCGGCCGCCTCAAGCATCGCCCGGCCGAGTTGAGCGGCGGCGAGCAGCAGCGTGTCGCCATCGCCCGCGCCCTCATTACCCGTCCGGCTATCGTCCTTGCCGACGAACCCACCGGCAACCTCGACACCAGGAACTCCGACGCCGTGCTCCACATGCTCATGCGCTCCAACCGCGAGCTCGGCCAGACCACCCTGATGATTACCCACAATCCCGAGGCCGCCTCCGTGGCCAGCCGCATCCTCTACATGCGCGACGGTCAAATCGTCCGCGAAGAGAAAGGTTCCCACTCCGACGAACCACTGCCGGTTTCGGCTGAACCCCTCCAGGTTTAAACTGCGGAAGAAACACGCAAATCCGTCCCCCACTGCGGTTTGACCCAGTTCCGGCCGCCCGGTATACTCGAAGATGCATCAAGCGGGAGTAGCTCAGTGGTAGAGCATCGCCTTGCCAAGGCGAGGGTCGCGAGTTCAAATCTCGTCTCCCGCTCCAAACCGCCCTCCGGTACCTACCGGGTTGGCTACGGCGGTTCGGAGCGTATTGATTCCGTTTTATAGGCTGCCCTGCCAAGGCGCGGTACCCAAGTGGTAAGGGAGAGGTCTGCAAAACCTTTATGCGCCGGTTCGATCCCGGCCCGCGCCTCCAAACTTTCCAATCGAAAAATCTGATCCTCACAGATTTCGTCGCGACTGCCGCGATCCATCCGCAATCGAGCAAAGTGACCAGCAGATTTCGATCGTTAGTCCGCGAAAAAGCCCCGGCCTGAGCCGGGGCTTTTTCGTTGTGACAGAAAATCTATCTACGCTGTAGGTACAAAATTGGGAACCATGTCCCCGCCGTTCACTTGCAGCAATTCGGCGGTCCTTTGAGCCATCTCTGTGTACATCGAGGCTGCGTGGGACACGTTCACGCTGATGCTCTCATTCACCTGGCTGAATGCGTACTTCGCGAGAGCTGTCAAGACTGACACTCTGATTTGCATCGCGTCGCTGCGCAGGTTGGCAAGCAGTTCGCGATCAACCGTATCGCTGTTGCGAGCAGCGTAATCGGCCATCTCCAGCATGACGCTGGCATTCTCATAGATCGTCCAGAGACCCTGTGCGCCGCGCACCAGCTGCCACTTCTCGGCCGGCGTCAAATTCATCTCGCCGTTCCACGCCGAGTGATCGCCAAGCCGGCGGGTCGAGCTATCCACGCGCAGCCGAGCTACCAGAGACTCCCATGACTGCGCGTTCCGGCGCCGTACATTTTCTCTGAAGCGGTTCAGGAAAACTGCGACAATCGCGATTGCCACAATTTGGAGTACAGGCAATATCATTCTTCCTCCTCAGACCGAATAGTGCATATTTCGAGGAAATTCCGGCCTGTTCTTGCTGCCCGTAGTGCGGTTCGAATCCACTAAAACCATTTACTTATGTAACTTAACCAAAAGAACCACCCCGGACAATGACACTTTTGGGGTAGGAGTCGTCAGCTTCGAGCTTTCGCATCCTTCTCGAAAAGCGTCGTCGATTCTGCAAGTTATATGATTGTGAAATGGGAAGAAAGCTCCCTGAATGGCAACGAATACCCAGGCCGTGCAACTGACGCAATCAAACCCCTCATCCAGCATTCTCAGCTTTTCATTTCCCTATCCGCTGCTCGGGAAAAGGCTTACGCAATGACGAAAAGTGACTCCAACGACTTGCTTCAGCAGTTCGCCAGCGACAACTATGCCGGGATCTGCCCCGAGGCCTGGAGCGCGAGCCAAGCCGCCAATCGCGGCCATGCCACCTCATATGGAGACGATCCCTGGACCGCCAGGGCCTCCGACGCCTTTCGCGAGCTCTTTGAAACCGAGTGCGACGTCTACTTTGTCTTCAACGGCACCGCCGCCAACTCCCTCGCCCTGGCCTCGCTCTGCCAGTCCTACCATGGGGTCATTTGTTGCGACCAGTCCCATGTCGAAACCGATGAGTGCGGCGCTCCGGAATTCTTCTCCAACGGCTCAAAGCTCCTGGTCGCTCCCAGCGCCGACGGCAAATTGACACCCGAGTCCATTCGAGATCTCGCCACCAAGCGGCAAGACATCCATTACCCCAAGCCCCGCGCCGTTACGCTCACGCAATCAACTGAGACCGGCCGTGTCTACTCGCTCGCCGAGCTAGGCGCCATTTCGCAGGAATGCAAAATCCGCGGACTTTCTCTCCATATGGATGGCGCGCGCTTCGCCAATGCATGCGCCAGCCTCGGCTGCCGGCCTGCCGAGTTGACTTGGAAGAACGGCGTCGACGTCCTTTGCTTCGGCGGTACCAAGAACGGAATGGCGGTCGGCGAAGCGGTACTCTTTTTCGATCGCAACCTGGCCACCGATTTCGATTACCGTTGCAAGCAGGCCGGTCAACTGGCCTCGAAGATGCGTTTCCTCTCCGCTCCCTGGGTCGGCATGTTGGAAAGCGGCGCGTGGCTACGCAACGCCACCCACGCCAATCAATGCGCCCAGTACTTCGCCAGGAAAATTGCCGAAATCCCGGGCCTGCGCCTTGGCGGCCCCGTTGAGGCCAATGCTGTTTTTCTTGAGGCCCCGGAAGACGTGCTTAATAAGATTCGCGAACGCGGATGGAAGTTCTACACCTTCATCGGCGGCGCCGCGCGCTTCATGTTCGCCTGGGACACCGACCTCGCGCGCATCGACGAGCTTTGCAGCGATCTCATGGACTGTGCCGCATCGGCCCAACTGAAATAACCGCAGTCTTCCGACTAGCCAATCAGCAATTGATCCATTGCCCCGACCGCGCAGAGCTGAAGATGGCTTCAATCACAGCCATATTGCCAATTGAGTCTTCAAGCGAAACCGGCACTTCAGTGCCTTCGCGCACTGCCTTCGCAAATGCCTCGCCCTGCAGCGTGTACTGGTCGCACGCCGGGAAGGTCTCCGTCGCAATTCCGCTACCGGTAAGATCTCCGCTCGAATCGATGAAAAGCCGCGTCGGCCTGTCCGCAGGCGCGTTGAATGGAATCTCAAGTTCAATGCGCCCGCGCGTCCCCAGAAAATGGATCCGCTGGTAAGGAATCAACTGCGTGCTGCACGTAAAAATCGAGTGTCCGCCTGCGAACTCGAGAATCGCCGATGCCAATCGGTCCGTCTGCATTTCCGGGTCGCGGTCGAGCGCAGCCACCACGCGCTTCGGTTCCTGCTTGAATGCGTAACGCGAAGCGTGAATCAAATAACAGCCAATGTCGTAAACGCCGCCACCGCCGCACTCCATCTGGTTGCGAATGTTCCTGGGGTCCGCGTTGAAGTAGCTAAAGACGCCCGTCACCGACCGCAGATCTCCAATGCGCCCTTCGTCAAGCAACGCGCGCAGCCGAGTCCATTGCAGAGCGCTGCGAATCATGAAAGCTTCGCAAATCTTGACGCCGGTCCGATCCCGCACTCCGATCAGCGTCTTGGCCTCCGCAACCGTCAGGCTGATCGGCTTTTCGCACAGCACGTGTTTGCCCGCTTCGGCTGCCTTAATCGTCCAGGGAACATGAAACTGGTTAGGCAGTGGATTGTAGATTGCATCAACATTGGGATCGGCGAGCAGTTCCTCATAGGAGCCGTAGGCCTTCGGAATACCCAGAGCGGCCGCCGCCTCCTTGGCCTTTGCCCAATCGCGCGATGCGATCGCAACAACAGTGGTGTTTTCTCCCCGCTGCATCGCAGGAAGTACCTTCTTCACGCCAATATTTGCGGTGCTGAGAACTCCCCAGCGAAGCTTGCCAGACATGCAAAAATGATACAGCGCGCCGGCGCCCTCATCACCCCATTGCTCTTACTTGCCGCTCGCCATCTTCACCGCCGCTGGCGCATCCGTGGCCACAAGCAACAACCCGCGATTCTTCACCTTCAAAAATCCCGCCTCCACCGTCGAATCAAGAAACGTGAGCAGTCCATTCCAATAGCCTTCCGCATTAATAAGGATGCAAGGCTTGGCGTGCAGTCCCAACTGTGCCCAGGTCACCGCCTCCATCAACTCGTCGAGAGTCCCGTAACCACCCGGAAGCACAAGAAATGCATCGGCCAATTCAGCCATGCGCGCCTTGCGTTCATGCATCGTTGGAACCATCTCGAGCGAAGTCAAACCGGCGTGCGCTATCTCCTTGCCGGCAAGCACATCGGGCAACACCCCAATCACTTCGCCGCCAGAAGCCAGCGCCGCATCGGCCACTGCGCCCATCAGCCCCACGTTCGCTCCTCCATACACCAGCCCCATTCCGGCCTCGGCTATCGCCTTGCCAAGCGCAATCGCCTCTGCTCGAAACGCCGGCTTGCTTCCATTCGCCGATCCGCAATAGACGGCCACGCGACGCTGCAATTGAACTGTTCTTGACATGGTGCCTCCAGAATAACGCTCCACCTCCGTCCGTCGCCGAGCACCTCCTGAAACGGACCTCGCGGCGCAGCCCCCAGGCTCAGCACACCCACCGTCCCGGACGATACACTAGATAAGGACGCTTCCCGCCTGGATATTTGCCTTGCAGCCGCTCCTCTCCAATCTGAATCCCGAACAGCGAGCCGCGGTCGAGGCCACTGAAGGCCCGCTCCTCATCCTCGCCGGAGCCGGATCAGGCAAAACGCGCGTCATTACCAGCCGCATCGCCTGGCTCATTCAACAGAAAGGCATCGCACCCGACTCGATCCTCGCTGTCACCTTCACCAACAAGGCCGCCAAGGAGATGGGCGAGCGCGTCGACAAGCTGCTGGACCACTCTTCGCTTGCCAAGCCCCTGATCGCCACGTTCCACTCGCTCTGTGTGCGCATTCTGCGGCGCGATATTGAGGCCCTCAAGATCGGCAACGAAGGGCTCACCCGCTCTTTCGCCATCTACGACGAGAACGATCAGCAGGGCATCGTCAAGCAGATCATGCGCCGCATGGGGCTCGACACCAAGCAACTCACGCCGCGCACGGTTCTCGGCCGCATCTCCTGGGCCAAAAACCACATGGTCGATCCGCAGGAGTATTACCTCGCGTCAAAAGATCCCAACAGCGAGCGCATCGCCCACATCTTCAAGGGCTACCAGGCCGAGCTGCGCAAGAACAACGCCCTCGACTTCGACGACCTGCTGCTTGAAGCGGCCCGCCTGCTCAAGGTTTCCAGCGAAGTCCGCGAGCGCTACCAGCGCCGCTATCGCTACCTGCTCGTGGACGAGTATCAAGACACCAACCGCCCTCAATACGAGCTGATGAAGCTCCTCGCCGGCGAAGCAAAGAATGTTTGCGCCGTCGGCGACGAAGACCAGAGCATCTATTCCTGGCGCGGCGCGGATATCCGCAACATCCTGGAGTTCGAAAAAGATTTTCCAAACGCCCACATCGTTCGCCTCGAACAAAACTACCGGTCGACGCAGATAATCCTCGAAGCCGCCGGCGCTGTCGTCGCCAACAATCTGCGCCGCAAGGGCAAGAAGCTCTGGACCGATCGCCAGGGCGGAAGCCTGATCGGTTATTACGAAGCTCCCGACGGCGAAAACGAAGCCCTCTTCATCGCCGATCGCATTCAAACCTTTCTTCGTCAGGCGGCCTCGTCCGAATCGCCAAATCCTGAAGCCGGGCACTGCGCCGTTCTCTACCGAACCAACTCCCAGTCGCGCCTTGTGGAAGAGGCGCTGCGACGCTACAACATCACCTACACCATGGTTGGCGGTTTCAGCTTTTACGAGCGCGCCGAAATCAAGGATATGCTCGGCTATCTGCGCCTGGTGCGCAATCCCCACGACTCCATGGCCTTGCAGCGTGTCATCAATACCCCCGTGCGCGGCATCGGCAAAACCACTCTCGAAACGCTCGAGCGCCTGGCTCTCGAAACCGGAAAGTCCACCTGGGATGCTCTCGATGCGGCCATCGCAAACCGTCTCATCTCCGCGCGTGCGCTCATGGCCATCGAATCCTTTCGGCAGATCATTCTCGATGCCCAGGCCATGATGGACCCCGACTTTGCCGGCAAACTCTCCGGCGATACTGCGCACGACGACAGTGCGGACACGGGCTTCGAATTTGGCGCAGCTACCGCGGACTCTGTCAGTCCCGACTCCGCCAGTGCCGACTCCGCGACCAACTTCGATTTCGGAGGCAATGAAGATCAGATTCCGCTACTCGATGCCACCAACTTCTCGCCCTTCGCTGCTGCTCCCAAGCGCCCCTTCCTCACCATGCCGAACAAATCAGTCGCGGCGGATTCGTCGTCAGATTCAACTGCGGAAGAGGCTTCTGAAGAGAAACCCGCCTTCCGCACTCCCGGCGACGCCGCCACTCTCCCGGAACTGATCCGCTTCCTCATCGACCGCACCGGCTACATCAAAGCGCTCGAAACCGAAGGCTCCCCCGAGGCCTTCAGCAGGATCGAAAACCTGAAGGAACTCGCCAACGCCGCCCACGATGCCGAAGTGCGCGGAGAAACCCTGGCCGAATTCCTCGATCATGCGGCCCTGGCTTCAGACACCGATCAGTACGATCCCGATTCGCGCGTTACCCTCATGACCCTCCACGCCGCCAAGGGACTCGAGTTTCCCCTCGTCTTTCTCGCCGGCCTTGAAGAAGGCCTCTTTCCTCACTCGCGCACCCTTCAGAATCCCGAAGAGCTTGAAGAGGAGCGCCGCCTCTGTTACGTCGGCATGACGCGCGCCATGAACTCGCTCATCCTCACTCGCGCGCATTACCGCCGCCGCTACGGAAACGATGCGCCGGAGATGAGCATCCCTTCGCGATTCCTGGAAGAAGTCCCAAACCAGTTGATTGAGAACCTGGGGGGACGCAGCCCCGCATGGTCCACTCCGGCCTACGGTGCGGGCCGCAGGCACGGCCAATCGCACACCGGCGACTTCGACGGCCAACACTACAACTACGAGGACGAGAGCCAGGAGGCCTACAACCCCGCGGCAGCCGGTCGAAAGAGCGCCGGCTCAAAGCCCTTCGTAGCCTCATGGATGACCGCCAAGGCGCCCTCGTCAAGCAGCGAACCCGGCCAGAAGATTCAAAGCGCGGCAGCGCACGCTCTGCCCGGCAAGCCCGACTCAATCGATAACATAGCCCGTTTCTTCGGCGGCAAGGCAGGCGTGACCAGACCCGGTGCACTGGCCCGGCCTGCGATGGATCTTCCCACCCCGCGCGGCGCCGCCGGCCTCAAGAAAGGGCAGCGCGTACGCCATGCAAAGTACGGCGAAGGCACGGTCCTCATGCGCGAGGGCGACGGAGAAGACGCCAAGCTCACCGTCATGTTCAATCGCCACGGCATGAAGAAGCTGATCGAGAAGTTCGCCAACCTCGAGAAAATCTAGCGTGGCGGCCTTGAGCCTCGGCGTTCGCTGATCCAAAATCCCCTGCAAGTTCAAAACCACTACAATATCTGCGGCTGCCGTCCGTCTTCAGAAATGGGTGGATGAGCCAGTGAGCGTGATTTCGATGGTCGAGCAAGACCGGCAGATCTCCGATGTGATCGCGGCAGAACGCCCACGCCTTCGCAGCTTCATCCGCAGGCGGGTCCCCGACGAGTCGGACGTCGAAGATCTTCTTCAGGAAGTCTTCTTTGAGCTGGTCGAAGCCTATCGCCTTCTAAAGCCCATCGACTACGTTACCGGCTGGCTGTTTCGCGTTGCGCGCAATCGCATTACGGACCTCTTTCGAAAAAAGAAGCCGGAGACCTTTGCCGACATTGCGATTGAAGGCGAAAACGGTGAGTTGCTCCGGATTGAAGAGATGCTTCCGTCGGGCGATGACGGGCCTGAAGCACTCTACATGCGCACGTTGCTTGTCGACGAATTACAAGCTGCGCTCGGTGAGCTGCCCGCCGAGCAGCGCGAAGTCTTTATTGCGCACGAATTCGAAGGCCGGAGCTTCAAGGAACTGGCAGCAGAGAGCGGCGTGAATATCAACACGTTGCTGGCGCGCAAACGCTATGCCGTGCGCCATCTCCGCGAGCGACTGCAAAACATTTACGACGAGATGAATAGGAAATGAGGACAACAACATGAAAAAGAAATGGTTCTTTCTGATTCCACCTGCGCTTGTCGCCTTCGTGGCAATCTTCGGCGAATTGGTGATGCACCTGTGGAACTGGCTGCTGCCGTCGCTGTTCGGCTGGCATCCCATCGGATTTTGGCAGGCACTTGGGTTGCTGCTTTTGTGCCGTATTCTGTTTGGGGGCTTCGGCGGACACGGACACGGCCGGTCCAAAATGAAGCGGCGGTGGGCCGAGCGCTGGGAGCGCATGACCCCCGAAGAGCGCGAGAAGTTCCGGCAAGGAATTCGCGGGCGTTGCGGCAGCTTCAGCGAGCCGGCCGGCGAAGCAGGCGAGCAGGCAAAATAAACTGTGGGCTGCTTTGCGGCCAATCGGTGGAGGAGCCATGAGCGATGGGCGCGAGGAGCGCGAGGAACAGCAGAAGCGGCGCGAACGCGAAGAGCAGGAAAGCCGGGAAGACCGTTTGGAACGCTACCCCCTCGATCAGTCGGAGCCCGAGCGCGGCGGCTCGTAAATGTGAACTGAGGAAGTTCTTCGCGCGAGGCTAGTAGTTCCCGCGGGGATCGATGGATGGACAGAACCCTTCCGTCGATCCCCTTTTAACGTTCTGTGATGAAAGACCGCGTGCTCTCCTATCGCGATCACAGCATCAGTCAACGCCGCCCATGAACCGGCAGCTAGCTCTTGCGCTTCCTCAGAACCACCGTCGTCATGCAGCGATAGTCCTGAACAATGGTCGTCTTCAGCGGGTCGACGAGGACGGCGTTCAGTTCCTCGACCAGCTCAAGCAGCATGTCCTCATCTACCAAAAACCATTCCGAACCATCGCCCACGCGAAAAATGTCCGCCCGAACCGGCTCAAAATCCATTCCAATCCGGGAGCCGAGACGGCAGAAAAGCATGCCGCCAGGGCGCAATACCCGCCAAAGCTCCGTCACCTGCGCGCGAAAATGATCTTCATCGCGCGAGAAGTGCAGCACCGAGTTACAGAGCACGACATCGGCAATTCCATCGGTAAAAGGCATCTGCTCAATCAGCCCAACCTGGAAATTCTCCTCAGGCAATCCAGTCGAGAGTGAGGCAGAAAGTTGCCGCACATGGTCAACAGCCTTCGGATCCGCATCAAGCGCAAGCACCTTGCAGCCTTCTCGAAGCAGATACACAAGATTGCGTCCATAGCCGCATCCGGCATCGAGCACCGTCATGCCGGCCGCAATGTTTCCGCGCAGAATCTGATCGAAGACATAAATATCGATCTGGCCAAACTGTTCCTGAACGGTGAGCGGCATTAAGGCTCCGGAAAGCGTCGTCGGGTTCTATGGCTGGGGCGCGGCGGCAGGCGGCGGGTTATCTCCCCCACCATCCAGCCGCGTCACGTGAACGCTCGCCTCGGTTTCAGGCACGGTGCCATCGTTCACCTGCACCTCCGTCGGCCTGCCGAGGATAAGCAACCGCTGAACCGCCTTGCCGCGGCCTGGAACCACAACTCGCTGGGTCACCGAGTTGGTGAGCGAGCGAACGGTCACCGGCACCTCAGCCGAGGCGTAGCCTGCATTGGAAATGTTGACGGCCACAAGGTAGTTGCCTGCCTCGGCAGCAGACGGAAAAACACTGTCGATTGTCAGGTCCGGCAGTCCCTTGTCGGCATCCACCCAGTCGGCGAAAAACCAGCCCAGGTCACGCCGCACGCTGGCCTGTTCGAGAATCTTCTCGAATGTGCCTGGCCCGTGATCGTGGAGATAGCCAAGATTCGTGTCCGCTGCCGGATCGTAGGCGCGCAGCGCGGCTGAGAGCGTAGAGTCGCCGGCCAGGTCGCGCAGCATCCAGAAAACATACGTAGCCTTGGTGCGGTAGTAGATCGGCGAGATGGCCTGTGCAAGTGGCTGGCCCGCACTCATCCCTGGGCTGGCCGGCTCTGCCAGCGCCAGTGCGGGACGATTCGCTTCAAGCTGTTCCAGAGCCCGTGTGCGCCCGTCCGCCGCGGCAGACTTCTCAACCCATAGTGTCCCCATAAAGTGCGCCACGCCTTCTGAGAGCCATGCGCGCGGCGACTGTATCCATGCATGCGTCAACGCGTGAGCCAGAATGTTCTGCAACCGATCCGGCGGCGCCTCGCGTGTCGACGTGGCCAGCATCGCGCCGGTTTCAAAGGGCGTGTCGTCCGGGTCGGGCAGGTCAAGGATCGTCAGCTGCGATCGCGGCCGCTGCCCAAGCCAGCTCTGCAAAAACGGCGTCACCGCGGCAGCAGCCGCCGTCCAGGATTGCACCGCCGGTTCATCGATCGGCAAAGTCCAAAGAGTTGTATTGGCCGCGGCATGAGATGCGCGCGCAGCGACAAAAAGACTTGGCGCCTCAAATCCTAGTACCGAACTCTCCACACCCGCCGTCGCAACCCCGTTAATCTCCTCGCCAACACTGTCGACGTTGGTAATGGTGAGCGGAGCCGGATGCCCATTGATCAGCGCTACAGTAGGCACCTGCCCGCGCGGGAACTCCACCGTCAAGTGCAGACGGAAGTGTGCGCCGGCCATGCGCAACTTGTGCTCGCCTATCTCATCGAACAGGCGCGAACCGTCGCCGAGAATCACAGGCACGCTCGATACGGGATACCACACCACGTTGCCAAAGCCGCGCAGCCCCGTAAACGCTGCGCCAATCTCATCCCAATCTGATTGCAGTGCGACGTTGTTTGGCGTGCCAATCACCAGCAGTCGCTGTGCAGATTGTGCGATTGCGCCGGAATAAGTCACGTCAAGCTGGATGCTCTGCCCCGGACCAAGCGGAGTTGGCAGTGGAACGGCGGCCTCGTGCAACTGGCCGGTATGGTCTGCATCCGAGTTGAGTGTAGCGACTGGCGCGCTGACGTCGCGGCCCAGAACTCGTATCCTTTCCCAATTCAGCGACGAAGAAATCTGCAGCGGAATCCTCGCCAGCGGCGACTGCCCGTCATTGCGCACCGTCAGCAACGCGCGCACGGCAATTTGCTTTTCAGCCGTGTGCAGATGCACATCCATATCGAAGGCGACAAAAGTGACAGCCTGGCGCTCGGCGTCTGTGGCGATCGGCGCGCCGGCCAACTTCGGTGCCCCTGCGGGCTCCTGCGTTATCGTCTCTCCGTTGTCATCCGTGGAGCGAGAGAAAACAACCTTGCCACCTGGTTGTTGCGAGGGCTGAGGCGCGGCCTGCGTCGGCGGCGGCGGAAGGTCGTGGCTCTGCGCCGATGAAGGAACGGACGCGAGGCCTGCAACAGCCACGGACAAAAAAACAATCCGCGCAAAAGAAAACTTCATGAGCCCAGACCTTTCTGTTTGCGTGGTTTAGACGCACCCCCAGCGGCGGGGCGAGCAGCGCCCGCGGCATTGCGCCGCTGGCGAAATGCTTCGTACAGCACAACGGCCCCCGCCGTGGAAACATTAAGTGAACTCACGCCCCCGGCCATCGGAATCCGCAGCAGATGGTCGCAGGTGCGGCGCACCAGGTCGTGCAGCCCCGCGCCCTCCCGTCCGAGGACAAGCACGCAGTTTCCGCTGAAGTCGAACTGGTCGTAGTCGCACGTGCCGCGCTCGTCCAGCCCGATGATCCAAAGATTCTGCCGCTTCAACTCTTCGAGCGCGCGAACCAGGTTCACCACGCGCGCAATGCGCAGGTGTTCTGCCGCGCCGGCGCTCGCTTTCACGGCCACCGGGCTCAGCGGTGCAGATCGCCGCTCCGTCAGAATCACGCCATCCACACCCGCGCCATCCGCAACACGAAGCAGCGCGCCAAGATTTTGCGGGTCTTCAACGCCGTCCAGAGCCAGCAGCAAGCGCGCAGCTCCGGAACGCGCCCCCGGCCCCGGCTCGAAGAGATCTTCGATCGCAAGTGATTCCGCCGGATGCACAAAAGCCACCACGCCCTGATGGGCAGGCGTCTGGGCAGTCAAGGTCAACTGCTCGCGAGATTCCTGGCGCACACGTACGCCAGCCTGCCGGCATTGAGCCACCAACTGCTCCAGCCGTGTATCGTGGCGCTCCTGCGCTACCAAAACGTGATCAAAGCGGCGTCGTCCGGCCCGGATTGCCTCTTCCACCGGATGCAGTCCGTACAAAACTTCCATAAAGGATAGTGTAGAAGATCGAAGCAGTAGGCGGCGTTCCAGGCTTGCGCGGCTCTAACGGATCCGTTTGGTGAGCGTAAGCCTGTTCCCGTCGTCCCTTCGCTCGTAAGCCACTTCATCTGCCAACTCGCGCAGCAGGTAGATTCCCAGTCCGCCGATCGGCCGATCCTGGATGTCGAGAGCCAGATTCGGGCGCGGCACCGAGAGAGGGTCAAACGGATGGCCGTCGTCTGTCACGCTCATCGTCAACCTCTCGTTGGCAACCGACAAATCGATCACGATCGTATGCTCGCCTGCATCGTCGTATCCATACTTGATGCAGTTGGTCACCAGCTCCTCGATCGTGAGGAGCAGAAAGAACACGGCTTCAGGCGACGCATCGGACCGCTTGAGCCAGGCCTCAGCCATCGCACTTGCCGGCCCAATCGCGGCGTTTGAGTTTCGAACTTCAAGCGTCAGATTCTCAAGTTCGACCATCGCGCTCCGCAAACCCGCACTCCGTTCAGACTGGCTGCGATTATAAGCGCTCGCTACTCCAGGATTCGAACCGTTCTCGAACGCTTCTTTCGTTTAGGCCTCATTCCCTGATCTTCAAAAGAAGTCTTGCAATGCACTCCAACCTGCATTTATCGTTCACAGGATGTTCCCCATCAGCGCCATCCTGAAAAAGGTTGCCCTCGGGCTGTCACTGATCGCGGCAGCGGCAGCTCTGCTGCTTTTTTCCGATCTCAACTCCCGCAATCGCGGCGCCCGGGCCGCTGGACCCTTGAAGGTTGCCATCGTGCAGCAGGCTTCGGTCGCTGCGCTCGACGATGGCGTTCAGGGAATGCTCGCAGCCCTCAAGGAACGCGGCTACGTGGACGGCGGACGCATCATTGTCAGCCGGTACAACGCTCAGGGAGATATTGCCACCGCCAATGCAATCGCCAGGCAAGTCACCAGCGGCGACTTCGACCTAATCTATTCCGCCTCCACCGTGAGCCTGCAGACCGTCGCCAACGCCAACAAATTTGCCACGCCCCCTCGGCAGCACGTCTTTGCCATCGTCACCGACCCTTATGCCGTCGGAGTTGGCGTCAGCCGCGAGAATCACGCCATTCACCCGCCTTATATGACCGGCATCGGCAGCGAGCCCCCTGTCGAGGAGACGTTTCGCCTCGCCCTCGCAATGCGGCCTTCGCTCAAGACGGTCGGCCTCGTTTGGGATCCGTCGGAGAGCAACTCCGTCGTCGCTACCGCCCTCGGACGCGCTGCGTGCGCAAAGTTGGGAATCACGTTGGTTGAAGCCACTGCGGAAAACCCCACCATGGTCAACGAGGCCGCCGCTTCGCTGTTGGGGCGTGGCGTTCAAGCCATCTGGGTCAGCCCCGACCTCGTTACCGGGCAGGCAATCGGCGTCATCATGGATAAGGCGAAGACCGCGAAGATTCCGGTTTTCACCTCCATGCCTGGCGAATCCGTCACAGGCTCGCTTTTTGACCTCGGCGCGGACTACGCCGCCATCGGCCACCAGAGCGGCGAGATTGTCGCAGATGTCCTCGACGGCCGGAATCCGTCAACCATTCCCGTCGATAACGTATCGCTCGTCAAGCTGCAGGTCAATCGGCTTGCCCTCAAAGGCCTGCGCGATCCGTGGGAGCTGCCGGATTCAATTGTCCAGCGAGCGACAGTGGTTGTCGACGAAAGCGGCCGCCATGTAAAAAGCGTGCAGCCCGCGCCCGCCATCGCTGCCAAGGAGAGCCGCTGATGGAGATCACCCAGCATCCCGGCGGCGATTCGCTCGAACTCCGCCTCTCGGGCCGCATCGACGCCACCTGGGGAGGACACTTGGGCACAACCATCGAGAACGCGGTCCGCGCTGGATCGCATCGAATCGTTCTCAACTTTGCCCAGGTGCAATACATCAGCTCTCTCGGAATCAGCGTGCTCTTTCAGCAGTTCAAGCTGCTCAAGTCAGTCAACGGAAGCCTGACGATTACCAATCCAAACAAGATGTGCCAGACAGTCCTCACCACAGTTGGATTGACAGGGATTCTGGCAACAGACGTCGCCGAGGCTCCGGCCACCCTCGCTCCTCCATCGCAGGAAAAACTGAAACGAGGCGGAGCAACCTACGACATCTATCCGCAAAAGGCAGTTGAGCCGCTTTCGTGCGCCCTCATTGGCCAACCCGACCTGCTCGGGACCTCCGGCTTCAGCCAATCGGAATGCCGTTCGCTTACCTTCGCCAACGGATCGTTTGGCCTGGGTCTTGGCGCGTTTGGCGAGAATTTTGCCGACTGCCAGGGACGATTCGGCGAGTTCCTTGCTGCCGGAGGCTGCGCCATTACGCTTCCCACAAACGACCCGCAGGCGCTGCCGGATTACGTCGTGGAACAGGGCGAACTCGTTCCCCAGATCGAAGCGCTCTACGCACTCGCAGGCAGCGGCGACTTTCCCCACATGGTGCGCTTCGACGCGCTAAGCGACGTGCATGGAAAGATCGCCCTCTCGGAATTGATTGATACTTTGATTCACATCTCCGCAGCCGGAGCCAATCGCGTTTGTAGTCCTTGCAGAAGCCGCGGGATTGGTGGGCGCGTCCTTGCGAAAATCTCCCGTCGGCCAGCCCATTGCTCACCATCTGCCCGAAGTGCGCGATTGGCTTGCCTTCACCACCGAGCGCACCAGCGAGAAGAGTCTGTGCCTGCTGGTTGGGGTTGCGGGGCGCAACATGCCAATCGAAGCAGCGCCGTTTCTGCGTCCCCTCACGGTGGAGTCTTCCAATGCAGATTCGCCGGTATTGGCGCATATTCACGCGGCTGTCTTTCCGTATCGGCCCGTGCCGCGCGGGGAGTTGCCTTTCAAGAAAACTGTGGCCGAGGTGCTGACAGCCTCGGCGCCCAACGCCGTCCTGCATTTGATGGCCGACACGCGCCCCTTCGAGGGCGTGGGAGAAACCGATCTTGTACGCGGTGCCTGCTGGATGGGCCCGTTGCACACAATCGCACGAGGATGAGACTTTCATGACACTGCTGGTTTCGGCTTTGACAATGGGACTGATTCTTGCCTTGCTCGCGCTCGGTGTCTACGTCAGCTTCCGCATCTTCAATATTCCCGACATGACGGCCGAAGGGTCAGTCACCCTTGGCGCTGCCGTCGCAGCAGCCATCATGATGAGCGGCCACAACCCTGTGCTGGCTACCGTCGCCGCCGCCGCCGCCGGAACCCTGGCCGGCGCCGTCACCGGCATTCTTGCCACCAAGTGCAAAATCAATCCTCTCCTCAGCGGAATCCTCGTCATGACCGGCCTCTACAGCGTCAATCTTCACGTCATGGGCAAAAGCAACATTCCCTTGCTCGAAGTCACGACCCTGGCGACCTATGCCGAGAGATTCGGCGCGCGGATTTTTGGCGACGTCGCCAATTTGAATGTCGCTGGCTGGGCAGTCAGCGTTCGCGATATGTCGATGCTGCTGAGCATTCTCCTTCTGGTCATTTTCATCTGTGTTCTCATGTACTTCTTCTTCCGCACTGACCTGGGCACCGCCATGCGCGCCACTGGCGACAACCCGCACATGATCTGCGCGCTCGGCGTAAGCGTGGACGCAGCCACAATCTTCGGCCTGGCGATTTCGAACGGCATGATCGCCCTCTGCGGCGCGTTGATTGCCCAGTACCAGGGCTTCGCCGACGTGCAGATGGGCGTCGGCATGGTTGTGCTCGGCATTGCTAGCGTCATCATCGGAGAAGCCCTGATTGGCACGCGCACCGTCGGCCTGCTCATCACCGGAACGGTGATGGGCTCAGTCTTGTTTCGCCTGCTGGTTGCCATCGCATTGCGCTGGGGCCTGAGCCCGAACGATCTTAAACTCATTACCGCGGTCTTTGTCTTTGCCGCGCTGGTGATGCCCAACCTGGCCCGCCGCATGAGAACACACGGCGCTGTTGCCGCAAAGGCGGCCTGAATACCATGCTCGAGATCAATCGAATTTTTAAGACCTTCAATCCCGGCACCTCAAACGAAGTGCGCGCGCTCTGCGACGTCTCTCTCCAGCTCCCGGCCGGTTCATTCCTCATCGTCATCGGCACCAACGGCTCCGGCAAATCCACGCTCCTCAATGCAGTCGCCGGCACTTTCCTTGTCGATTCGGGCAGCATCGCAATCGCTGGCCAGACAATTACCAGGTGGCCAGAGCATCGCCGGGCAAAGCTGATCGGCCGCGTCTTTCAGGATCCCTTTCGCGGCACCGCGCCCACCATGACCATCGCCGAAAATCTTGTCCTCGCCTCGCGTCGCGGCCGCTCGCGTGGCCTTGGACTCGCCGTGAGCCGCCGCACCCTGATCGAGCTCCGCGACCGCATCCGCCCTTTGAACATGGGCCTCGAAGACAGGCTCGACAACGCAATTGGCAGCCTCTCCGGCGGCCAGCGCCAGGCCCTTACCTTGCTGATGGCCTCCTGGCTCCGGCCGGAGCTCCTGTTGCTCGACGAGCACACCGCCGCTCTCGATCCCAAAACCGCCGACCAGGTCATCCGCCTCACGCACGAAATTATCCAGCGCGACAAGCTCACAACCCTGATGGTGACTCACTCCATGCAGCAAGCCGTCAACCTGGGAGACCGCATCGTCATGATGCACAGAGGCAGGATTCTCCGCGACCTCAAAGACAGCGACCGCGCCCGCGTCCGCCCTGAGGATTTGCTCCGTGGCTTTGAAGATGTCCGCAGGCGCGAACAGCTCGACGGAGCTGTCGCCGAAATGCTCTCCAGCAATTACATCTAGCCGTCGCGCAAATCCTGCCGAACAAGTCCCTCAACCACCCCGCCTTATCGATTCTGAGTCAGCGTCCGAACCTTTTCCGCGAGCTTCTGAAATTCCGCTTCATCAAGCGGCCCCGCGTGAACCCACGCCACATTTCCCTTCGCATCGAGCAGCACCAGGTACGCCGCGTCCTCAGCTTTAAAACCGACAAGCCTCTTCCATGCATCCGTCCCGCCGTAAACAGTAATCACATTTTCCTGATCGGCTTTGGGCGTCCCGCGGCGCATTCCGCTATCGATGAACCACTTTCCCATGCGCGCCATGCCACCGATCATCGGAATCTCATAGAACGTGACCTTCGGATTCTTCTCGAATTCACCGCGAAACCGCTTCGCCCACGGCTCAACCTGAAACCTCGATTGATACGTGAAGCCAAACATCAAAAGTGACACCCGGCCGGTAGCATCGTCAGGCAACGCCGCCTTTCGCCCGGTAAGATACTCGCCTTGAAGTTTGGGCAGCCTGGTCCCAATTGCGAAATCCGTCGCCCCGTGGGCCTGGGCTGCAATGCTAGCTGCCAGTGCCATGGAAGCAAGACTACGAGTCATGCGCCTGCCCTCGAACAGATGATTGAGAATCACTTACCGCCTCACCTGATCCACTTTGATAGATTCCCGATCCTCTCATACAGTTCCGCTAAACGGTTGCCCACCCGCACGTCTTGTTCGCCAAATTGAAGTTTTCCAAAATGTTGTTGATGCAATGCATACTGGTGCTGGTGGAGGTACATACGCATGTCTGCCGCGAAGGACTTCACGGCCACATTGGAACCGCTTCGGAACGGCCTCGGCTGGGTAGTCGCCCAGATTCCCTTCGATGTGCAGTCCGCCTGGCCGCAGAGAAATCGCCTCCGTGTTCGCGGGGAAATCCGTTCCGCCAACACCAAAACCACCGGATTTGCGTTTCGCACCTCGCTGTTCGCCAATACAAGCGGTGAAGGACACTTCCTCCTCGTCAACAAGAAAACGCAGACCGGCGCCAATGCCCGCGTCGGAGACAAAGTCCGGATCACCCTCGAGCCCGACCTCGAAGAGCGCCCGGCCGAAATCCCTGTCGAGTTGGAAAAGGAACTGAAAGGCGACCGCAAACTCCTCAAGTGGTTCCATGCCATGAGCCCCTCCATGCGCCGGGAAATCGGCAAGTGGGTCGCCGAGCCGAAGCGGGCAGAAACCCGCCAGAAGCGTGCAGAAAAAATGGCGGAACGGCTCATGCAGGCCATGGAAGGCGAACAAGACCCCCCGCCCGTACTCCGTGCCGCCTTCCAACGCCAGCCTCGCGCCCTCGCCGGCTGGAATGCAATGACTTCGGTGCAAAGGCGCGGCCATTTGCTCGGAATCTTCTATTACGAGACCGTCGGGGCGCGCGAACGGCGCGCCGCCAAAGCCATCGAGGAGGCCTTGCGGGTGGCCTCCAGGGATACCGTCGTACTTGAATAAGAACCTTTTTTGCTCTCAGGCGCCTTTAGACTGGTCGCGGAGCAGATTCTTGTCGTCTAATTAAATGCGATGAGCAGCAAATCAATTTCGGCCCTTTCTTCTTTTTTTGTGCCGGGCGCCGCGCTGGCGGCAGATGAGCAGGTCCGCCAGGAAAATCTGGCGGTCTCCGCGGGGCTTAAGCGTCAGGACGCTGGGCTTCTGGATGAGTTGATCGTCCGCTATCAGCACCGGTTATTGCGCTACCTGCTGTATTTGTCCGGCAATCGCGAACAGGCAGAAGACCTCTTCCAGGAAGTCTGGATGCGCGTTCTCGTGCGCGGATCGCAATATAACGGGCAAGCGCGCTTCGAAACCTGGCTCTTTACTATTGCCCGCAACCTGCTCATCGACCAGCGCAGGAAGCGCACCATGAGCAGCCTCGACGAGCTGTTCGAAGGCAAGTCCGAGGATGATCGCCCCATGGCATTCGAGGTTGCCGATGGCGAACCGTCTCCCTTCGACCACTTTGCCAACCTTGAGGACCGCCAACGAATTTCAGGTGCTTTGCTCGAACTGGATACGCTCCATCGCGAGGTGCTCGTTCTCCGCTTCCACGAAGAACTGTCCCTGGAAGAGATTGCCAAGGTCACCAAGGCGCCGCTTTCTACCGTGAAATCAAGACTTTATCGCGGCATGGCCATGATCAGGCCCAAGTTGGAGCGAAACCGCGCGCACTTTCAGGAGGCGGTGTGAAGTCTGTCGATCTGGGCACTCTCGATGGGCAGGCTCCCTCGAACGAGGGCCCGGGCGATGGCGTTCATCCCGACCTGCTATCGGCGCTGTCCGGAACCCAGGCTGGACGAGAGCGCGCCGTAGGTCACAAGACGCGTCGCGTCGTGCTGGCCTCGCTCGGCGTCATGCAGGACCAGAAAGCCGGGCGCAAGCGCGGGCTGGCCTTGGCTTTAGCCGCGATTTTGCTGGTCGGTCTCGTACTGGGACCCTTTTTCTGGAGAGTTGCCGACGAATTAATCGGCGGTGAACTTTTCTGCGACACGGCCACTCAGTTAAGTTTCTGGGCCGGCATTCTCCTGTGCCCAGCCGTACTTGCGGCCGCGCTCGTGGCCGGTTGGTCGCGCAAAAAGCGTTGATTCGGACCTGAGTTTACAGAATTTGACCAAATCTAAACCGAAGTACCTTCGAAAGCAACTTCTTCGTTACCTTCCCCGTCCTCATAGAGAAGGGTTAAGCTGATTCTGAGCTTCTTGAAATGCCCTCCAGGGGAGGGATCGCCTATGCATGATCCACAATCCATCACGGTAGACGACGACGAACGGATGATTCCGTTGTGGTCGATCATCCTCGCCAGCCTCGCCTTTGTGGCGGTCGAGTACTATTTCTGGGTGATTGCGCCCGAACAGCGCCACCACGCACCGCCGCCCATCGGCTTCCGCATCTACTTCAACTTTTCCTGGGGCGTCGTGGTTGCGCTTTATTTCCTCATGCTGGGCTACATCAGCAAGGATTCGCCGCGCCGGGGAATGAGCACCCGATTCTGGATGCTGATCTGCTTCGTGATCCCGGGCGGCATCGGCGCCGTCCTTTACTTCCTGCTTCGCCAGCCGGAGGTGACCCGCTGTGCCGCCTGCGGTACGCACGTGCAAAGCGACTTCCACTTTTGCCCACAGTGCAATTATCAGCTGACGGCCAATTGCGGCAACTGCTTCAGAACAGTCCGTGCCACCGACCAATACTGCACTCGCTGCGGCCATGAGCTGGCCCAGGACCATATGCCCACTCGGCTCCACCTGCTGGGCGACTGATTCCTGCTGCGAGCGGCGTCTGGCCAAAGACACTGGGGCCCCGGAATGCACACCGGGGCCTCGCCTTTTTTTCCCTGCCATTGACCCTGTCCCATTCACTTCCTACAATCGAAGTTCCGCATGTCTATTTCGACACTCATCATCGATGACGAACAACTGGCCCGCGAAGAGCTCAAGTATCTTCTCGATTCCGTTGATGACGTCGAAGTCGTCGGTCAGGGCGCAAACGGCATTGAGGCCGTCGCGCTGATCGAGCAGCTTCATCCCGACCTGGTTTTTCTTGACGTCCAGATGCCGGGACTCGACGGGTTTGCCGTCATCCGCAAACTCATGGATCGCGACCAGCGTGCAACGCAAGCAGGCGCTGCCGGCGTACGCGGCAAAGACGTTGAGCCCCTTCCCCAGTTTGTCTTCGCCACCGCATACGACCAGTACGCCGTGCGCGCCTTCGACGTAAACGCTGTGGATTATCTCCTCAAGCCTTTCGACCGTAGCCGCGTAGTTGAGGCGGTGGATCGCGTGAGAGGCCGAATCTCCGGTGGTGTCGCGGCTGGCGGTTCCCACGTGCAGACAGAATCCCCCATCGAGTCTCAGCTTGAAGCGCTGCTCAGGCTGCTCAAGAATCCACAAGGCGCCGATCGCTCGCCCCAGCCGGCCAAGCTCATTGTGCAGGCGCAGAACAGGCTCCTGCTGGTCAGCCAGGCCGAAATCTGCTTCGCCGCCATCGACGAAGGCGTCATTCGCATCGTCACCCGCAACTTCGAGGGCCAGTCGAAATGCCGCACGCTCGAGGAATTGCTTGAGCAGCTTGACCCCGCCCACTTCTGGCGAGCCCATCGCGGCTTTGTCGTCAACATCGACCACATCCGCGAAGTTGTGCCATGGTTCAAGTCAAGCTACCAGTTGCGCATGAACGACAAAGCCCAGACCGAGATCCCCGTCAGCCGAACCCAGACCAAGCGCCTCCGGGAATTGTTCAACCTCTGACCGAACCGCTCTCAATCGTATCTCTCAAACACAATCTGCTTGCGGTGCCAGCCGAACTCGGTCAGCAGCTCACGCACGCCTGAGACCATAAAGTTCAATCCGCAGATGTAGGCGTAAATGTCGAAGCGAAGATCCTTGGTCGAGATCCCTGGATCTACTGCGGGCTGTGGCAGCGGCAGTCCAAGACGCGCCGCCCGTTCTTCCACAATCTTCGATACATGCACCTGCACGTGGCCGCGCAGCCCAGTCCAGCTATCCAGCGCCCGGCTCAGCGTCGGCAGATAGTGAAAGTTGGGTTTACGCGCTGCGAGTTCTACAAATTCCCTCTGGTAGTAGATATCGGTCTCGTGGCGGGTGCCGTAGACCAGCCAGATATCCTTGCCATCGCTGCGATCCGGCCCGTCGGCGGGAAACAGCCACTGCGTGTAGGCGCGCATCGGCGCGATACCCGTCCCCGTGGCCACCAGGATGGAGTCGGTAATTGGCTCTTGCAGAATAAAGTGCCCGTGTGGCCCGTGAATCTGAATGGTTGAACCCACAGGGAGATCAGGCAGGTCCGCCAGGTGATTTGAAAAGAAGCCTTCCTCCACCCGATTCACGCAAAGTTCAAAGCGGTTGCCACTGGCCGCCGAGGCAATCGAGTAGGCGCGGGTCTGCATCTTCCCGTTCTGGTCTTCTGCCACCGCGGAGACAAATTGGCCCGGCGCGTAAGGAAAGCTCTCCAGCGCGTCGATCACAAATTCGAAATGGTAGCACTGGGCTACCTCTGAGATGCACTCTTTGCGCGCAAGCCGCGCGGTGTAAAGCTCTCGTGCCACGGCGTTTTTCTCTCTTTGCAGGGAAGATCGGGCCAATTACCGGCCTACGCACGATTATAAGTCGCAGGGTCGGGCGGCGGTGCCACGCTGCCTAAGTCGCCTTACCGTATGCTTCGGTAGATTGCGGAAACCGCCCGGTGCCCCAGATCTCGCCTCCGAGACCTGGGCTTCCCAAAATCACTTCCCCAACTGCTTCTCCGCGAACTCCATAAACGCCGGCCAGTTCGGCGCTTGCGTGTGCCCGTACTGGTGCTGCCGGAACGCGATTCGTCCTGAATCAATCAGCGTCCCCATCGGCGGAAACGTCGTCGTCCCCAATCCGTCATACCCCAGCAGCTTCCATGCCGGGCTCGCCGCCACCGCTGCTTTGAACATTCCCTCCGCATCCTGCCACGCGTCGCCCGGCGCGATATTGCGGATCGGTCAAGAGAGCTCCGCCTCCAATAAACACCGGCCGCGGCGCAAGCAGCGCAATAAACTCGTGGCTGTCGACCGGCATCTCGTTCGCCGAGTGCCCCACCGCCCCATAGCGCATAAAGTTCCCTGCAAACCAGTGAAACTCCTCCACGCTGCAAATGTTCCCCATCGTCTCGCCATAGTTGCGCCGGTAGAGATCTGCGCCGCCCGCGCCCGACGACGAAATGTACCCAATCGCAAATCGCTCGTCGTCCACCATCGCCACCAGCGCCGCCTTGCCTCCGCGTGAGTGGCCCGTCACGCCTACCTTGGCCCCGTCCACATCGGGGTCGGTTTGCAGATAATCCAGAATCCGGCTGTCTGCCCAGGCCCATGCCCGCAGCACGCCCCAGTCGTCCAGCGCGCGCGGCTGCCCGTGGTTCACGAGGCCGATAATCCCCTTGTCCAGACCCGCTCCGTTATCTGCCTGCACCTCGTTTGAGTTGCGCGCCACAAAGCCCCACCCGGCTTCGAGCAGCAGCTTCGCCGCATCCGGCGGATTCTCGGGCGACGACATCCCGTGCACAATCTGCCCCGGCGCTGCCGGCCGCGGCGTGAAATGGAAAGGATGCAGCGACGCCGCTCCAACAATCACCGGAACCTTCTTCCCCCGCGTGCTCGCCGGCGTCACCACGTCAATATGGATATTCACCGTAATCGCCGGATACGCCGAGTTGTCCGTGTGTCCCGTAACGTGCTTCACCAGCGCCGGAACTCCCGCGACCGTCATCTCCTCCACGCTGTCCACTTTCCACGTCACCGCAGGAATATGCGCCGGATACTTTCCGTACACATCCTCGGCAAACAGCGCCGCAATCTCTTTTCGCCGCCGCATCCACTCCGCCGCCGTCTTCACCTGCGTGCCGTCGTCCATCACCAGCAACGCCGGCAATTTCGGAAAAGGGTTCGCTTTCGACTCGTCGTAGTTCGCATTCCCCGGCTTGCCAATGTCGTAAGCCGTCGCCGGCTTCTGCATCTCCGTAATTCCCAGCAACTTCAACTCGCGATCCCGCTCCACGGCAGAGGCCGCATTCAGCGCCGCGCGCTCTGCCGGCGTCGGAAAATGGAACTCAGTCGCCGCCGGCGCTGGCGCCTTTGCTGTCTCGGCAGTCTGTCCGTGTCCCGCCACTCCCGCCACCAGCGCCAACGCAGCCACCGGCACAAAAATCATCCCCGCCCCCACAAACCGCCCCTGCAATTTCATCGAATCCTTCTCCAAATTCCCATCAAAACCACGCGAAAGCAAACCTAAGCGCGGCAGGCCCGGTTGTCAAACAGTGCGGTGGGCTCGCGATCGTCTCTCGCCATGGAAAATTCGAGCCGTTCCCACCCCACTTGCAATACCGCCCCGGAACCCTGAGAATTCCAGATGCCGAAAAAACCCGGAATGGGATGCCCGGAAAGGGATAAAGGATAAAAATGAAAACCAGAATCAATCTTGCACTTATGCTCGCACTGGCGCTCACCACCGTGGCCGCCACGTTGACGATTGCGGCCCAGCCTGCAGCGGAGGCCGATGCAGCTCACTCCAGGCCCCAAGGCCCTTGTGACATTTACGCCGCGGCCGGCGACCCCTGCGTGGCCGCGCACAGCACCACCCGCGCACTCTACGCTGCCTACAACGGCCCGCTCTACCAGGTCCTTCGCCAGTCCGACGGCAACACCCTCGACATCGGCATCGTCCAGCCCAGCGCATCCGGCGCGGGGGGATACGCCGACGCTGCGGCCCAGGACAGATTCTGCGCCAATACCTACTGCTGGATCACCACCATCTACGACCAGGCCGGCAGGCACAACGACCTTACCCAGGCGCCCCGCGGTGCATTCAGCGGCCCGGCCATGGGTGGATTTAACAACGTCCCCCTCGCTGACATGGCGCCCGTTACCGTCATGGGCCACAAAGTATACGGCGTATTTATCGAGCCCGGCATGGGCCTCCGTCAGGACGACGCCAAGGACACGGCGGTCGACGATCAGGCCGAAGGGCAGTACTGGGTCATCAACGGCCACCACTTCAACTCCGGCTGCTGCTTCGACTACGGCAACGCCGAAATCGACAGCCGCGACGACGACAACGGCACCATGGAAACCGCTTACTACGGCGACGCCACTCCCTGGTATCACGGCAACCCTCCCGGCCCCTGGGTCATGACCGACCAGGAGAACAACCTCGTCGGCTGCGTCAACCCCGACGGATCGAAGCTCTGCGTGGAACTGCCGAACATCACCTGGCGATTTGTGACCGCGATGGCCAAAGGCGAACCGCACCATTGGACCTCGATGGGCGGCGACGCGCAGAAGGGTCCTCTTTCAGTCATGTTCAACGGACCGCGCGTCAACGGCACCTATGACCCCATGCGCAAGCAGGGAGCCATCCTGCTCGGCAACGGCGGCGACAACAGCAACGGCTCCCAGGGAACCTTCTATGAAGGTGCAATGACCGCCGCAGGCACCTTCCCCACCGATGCCACTGACCAGGCTGTGCAGGCCAACGTCGTGGCTGCCCATTACGGCGTTCAGCCGCTCAGCCTCACTCCGGCTTCGGCAACCGCTACGCCTCCGGGACTCCAGACCTTCTCACCCGGCTCCTCGCAAGACACGACCGTAACCTTCACCAACACAACCGATGCGCCCGCCTCCGGAGTCCAGTTGAGCATCTCCGTGCCCAGCAAGCAGTGGTCCGCCGTCGCTACCGGCACCAAAAAATCGTCGGTCACTATCGCTGACCCCGTCGCGCCAGGCGCGACAGCGAGCGCAACCTTCAAGGTCACTTCCGGCCCTGCCGCCTTCAACGGCGATCTCGTCGCCAACGCACATTGGACCAACCCCAACGGCGCAAAGTCATCCGAGACAACCGTCGAAAAAGTCCGCAATGTCAGCCCCGTCAAGCTCAATGAGTTCCGCATCAGCGCCGGTCCTCCAACCAATGCAACGGACTCGTTCATCGAGCTCTACAACGCCGGCACGAGCAGCGCGGACATCTCCAACTGGACTCTCACCGAACACCCAACCCAGCAGGCCATCTTCTCCTCGGTTAAAATCCCCGCCGGTACAAAGCTTGCTGCTGGAGGCTTCTACTTGCTTGGTCTTTCAAATTCCGGCCTGGCGGTCCCGGCACACGCCGGCGACAACACCATTCACGTTCGGAGCACGACTGGAATCTCCGTTGGCGACACTCTCACCATTGACACAGGTTCCGGCGCCGAAACCGGCAAGATTGCATCTGTCGGCACTCCTGCTGGCCTCAGTACCACGCTCTGGCAGCCGCTCCCTGACGGTCCCATCATCACCATCCCCGCCGGCTCAACCAACGTGCCGGTCACCAGCACCACCGGCTTCGTCGTCGGCGAAAAAATCGCCCTCGGTTACGGCGCAACCTACCCCGCCGTCTCCAACTCCACCGAACGCTACGAAGTAGCCACCGTCACCGCCGTCGGCAAGCCCGGCACCATGGCTCTGCTCGCCGCCGACGCACCTGCCGGCTCAACAAACCTCAAGGTCACCTCCGTCGCCAACATCTCCGCCGGTGACAAGATCCGCCTCGACATCGCGAGCGTCGGCCACGGCATTGAGACTGTGACCGTCACGCGCGTCGGTACTCAGTCCACTCACGCAAGGCTAATGAGTAATGCCGCCGCAGGAGCCACCAACATCAAGGTCCGTGGCGCAAATGGCTTTGCCGCGGGCGACCAGTTAACCGTCGGCACCCCCGCAAACCGGGAAACGGTCACCATCACCGCCGTCAGCGGCTCGGGCATGGCCGGCGCCAGCGTCGACTTCACTCCGGCCTTGACCAAGGCGCACATTGGCGATGAGCCGGTCATGCAACAGGGCACCGGCCTCGATCTGGCCGCCCCGCTCAAGTTCAGCCACGCGGCCAACCTCCCCTTCAGCGATCGCGGAACCGGCCTCACCTTCCAGCCTGCCACCTCCTTCGCCCACTCCAGCAACGAGCCCGTCCAGCCCCTCGGCACGGGCATCACGCTCTCCAGCCCCCTGGCCAAAACCCACGCGATCGACTCCGTCGTGCGCGACGCCTCTGTCACCACCGCCGGCTACCAGGGCGCACCTGCCCCCAACCAGTGGTTCGGAGGCCCCACTCTCTCGGCCAGCACCGTGAGCTTCGGCGACCGCATCGTCCCCCTGAATGAGGGCAGCATGGTTCTTCGTAATGCCTCTGGTCTCGTCGTCGATAGCCTCAACTACGGCGGCCTCGTTGACCCGTGGGCGGCACAGGGCTACCAGGGCGTCTCCGGATCAGGCCATGGCGGTTGCTTTGTCCCTGCGCCCGGACCTGCGCGTGCCTTCGGGCCAGCTGCTTCTGCGGCATCCAATACCAGCGCGGGCCGCTTCCCCGACGGTGTCGACACCGGCAGCAACTGCGCCGATTTCCTCTCTGAGCCCGCCACAACCCTTGCCGCTGCTTCCGCTGCCGGGGCCGACAACATCAAGGTTGCCGGCGTCGCAGGCTTCAGCGAGGGACAAACCATCCGGATCGACTCCGGCTCCAGCCTTGAGACTGCCGTCATCGCCACGGTCGGCACGCCGGGTGCAACAACCATCGGCACTGCTATCGCCGCCGGCGCTACCCAAATCCCGCTGGCGGGCATGGCTTTCTTTGGCCCCGGTCAAACCGTTTCCATCGGCAGTGGCGCGGATCACGAAATAGCGGTTGTCGCCTCCTTCAACAGGTTCGGCGCATCGCTCACCGTCGCCGCGCCCCTCACCTTCGCCCACGCTGCCGGCGCGCAGATCTCCGGAACCGGCATCACCCTCACCGCTCCATTGACTCGGGAACATGCCGCTTCGGCCCAGGTCACTGGCGACATCGCCACCCCCGGCGCGCCCAACCACTACTCCAAGCGACCAAACTAAAGCCCTTTGCAAAAAAACAATCGGCGGCATCCGCTTACCCGGCTGCCGCCGAATGCATTTTGGGCCTCCGCTGCCCCTTCGATCCTGCCGCCTCGCCGCCCCAAGCTGACCCCTGATCCCTGGTCCCTGACCCCTGATCTTCGCCCCAATGCTTTATAGTCAAAAAGGAATGTCCACAGCACCAGTCAAGGCCGCAGCTGGAAACAACTCTCAGCAGGGATTCGTCTATCTCCCTCTCATTGCCGGATGGCTCTTCCCCGGCGCAGGGCATTTTCTCCTGCGCAAATGGGGCCGCGGAGCGCTTCTGTCCATATCCATCATCGGAATGTTCGTCATGGGCCTGGCCATGAAGGGCAAGATCTATTCCAACGCGCAGGACATCCTCGACTTGCTGGGCTTTGTCGGCGACCTTGGCAATGGGCTGCTCTTCCTCGTCTGCCGCATCCTGGGCCTTGGCGCAGACCAGGTGATGGTCACCACCGCCGACTACGGAACCAAGTTCATCGTCGTCGCCGGCCTGCTTAACGTCATCGCCGCCGTCGACGCCCACAACCTCCGCACCGGGAGGAAGCCTGAGTGACGCACATCTCCCACTTCGCCGCCGTGCTCCTCTTTGCCCTTTTCGCTTCGACAGTCTTCGGTATCACACAGCGCGAGACCCCTCGCCGCATGTTCCGCTACGGCCTCTATTGCTTTTGCCTGTTCGTAGGCTCCGCCATCGTCATCAGTTGGGTCATGTTTCTCATCGCGCGCTAGCGCCCCGATGGAAATCTGAGGTCTCCCACCTTGCGCCTGCTCCCACTTATTGCAACTAGCGCCATGGTCATCAATTTGATGCCGGGCATTTTGGCACAAACGCGCACGGTATCTCTGACGATCGACGACCTTCCCTATGTTGCGGGCGTCGATTCGGCGCCCGTCGATGCCAGGGAAGCAATCAAGGCCAACCGTCAATTAATCCGTGCCCTCGTCCGTCACCACGTCCCGGTTACAGGGTTTGTTGTTCAGAAGAGCGTAGAAACGCTGGAACAGGATTCAGGTCCTGCCATCTTGGGTGATTGGATCAAGCATGGTCTCGACCTGGGCAATCATACTTACGCACATCCGGATTTTGACCATCTCACAGTGGAGCAATTCGAGGGTCAGATTGTGCGCGGCGAAGCGGCGTTTCTTCCGCTCATGACGGCTGCGGGGCGTACTACGAAATTCTTCCGTTTTCCAGCCAACCATACGGGCGATACCAAGGAAAAACACGACGCCGTAGCCGCCTTCCTCGCGCAGCACGGGTACCGGCTTGCCCCTTGCACAATTGAGGACTCAGATTGGATGTTCAACATGGCCTACGCCCAGATGCGCGCGCGCCACGACCGCGCCGCGGAGACAAGGCTTCGTGCAGCCTATTTGGCCTACGCGGCCGCGGAAATTGATTTCTTGAGCAGATTGAACAAACAGGTACTCGGTTATGAACCGCCCGAGATTATGCTGATCCACGACAACCAGTTGAACGCAGACGTGATCGATAAACTGCTTGAGCTCTTCGAAGAAAGGCAATTCCATTGGGTTACTCTCACCGAAGCCGAGTCGGATCCTGCTTATCTGGCACCTGACACTTTCATTACGAGTTACGGTCCGATGTGGGGTTATCGCTGGGCAAGAGAACGTGGAGTGAAGGTGGATGGCAGTCTGGAACCCGATCCGCCCAAGTGGATCAACGAGTACGGCAAACAAGCCCCCGAGTTAACCAATCGTTAGTCGTTGCAGCACCGAGAGAGACAGCACATGAACAAACTCTGGCACGAACAGAACAAGATGCCGCCGAAAGCGACGCTCGATCAGCGCATCCGCTGGCACAAGGAACACCAGAAACACTGCGCTTGCCGCCAGGCGCCCAAAAGCCTGCAAAAACTGATCAAGGAAAAAAGCTGAGAGCTGAGAGCTAACCACTAACCACTGTTTTTACTCTCTTCGCCAAACCGCCGCATCAAACCGATGATTGCAGGTGTATCCCTCCGACAGATAGAGTTCGATCGCCTGCTGGTTGGCCTGGGTCACGGTGAGGGAGACTTCCTGTGCACCCTGCCTCATAAAATGGAAGGCCGCAACCGACAGCAGCATTCGGGCCATTCCGTGCCGCCGGTAGCCGGGGTGTACGCACAACTGGGTGATGTGACCGCTCATCGGGCTCACCCGCGAACCCAGAATCAGTCCTACGAACTCGCGATTCGGGCGATGGACCAACACGTGCGAAACCGGCGCGGAAAAAGCTCCGCAGCCCGAGTAGCGCACAATGTTATTGAGAAACCGCATTGAGCCGTGAACTGAACGGTACTGGTCGTTAATCAGGCTGTCCGGATGATTGCGATAGGCCTCGCAAATCAGGCGCGCGGCGGGTGCCAGGTCTTCGTCGCGCCAGGGCCGAAGCTCAAGTTCGCTCGGCAGGCTGACCTGCGGCGGGCTCCAGAGCTCACGAAGTTGCTGGACCATGAACAGCCGCCGAAAAAGCTCGAGCCCGGCCTCCCGAAACACCGCCGCATGGGTACCTGAAGGATGCACCAGCAGTTGCGATTCAATGCGATCCACCTGCGGCGAGTTCACCAGCAGCTCAAGCAGGTGCCTCAGCAGCATCTCTTCAATTGCATGCGCATCCGGCTGGCTGGGAACGGCGAACACATCTCCAATCACCGCCTTCGTCTCTTCATAAACGCAAAAAACGTAGCCAATCACCTGCTCCGCCGCCACCGCCGCGTAACCGGGCAACATGCGATTGTCCAGGTACTGCATCAGCAGACGCGCGGAAGCCCGGTAATCCCAATGCAGCCGCTGCTTCCAGAGATCTCCCTCAGCCTCCAGCACCGGGCGCAGCATCGGCGCAGAGAAGTGCCGCAGGTCGAGAATCTCGCTGGAAGTGCTCGATGCCATACCGCTCCCTGGCTAATGGGCCGATCCGTACCATTCGGTCGATAACGTAATAAGTTCAAGAAACCGGTCTGATCTCATCCCGGCACTCTGGACAAGCCCGCCCAAACGCCATACCCTTCCGGACACTTTGACACGAGTTGTCGTCTACGGCAACTTTACCCGCGCATTGTCTAGTTTACCGAGCGCCTACAAGGTAGATTTCCAGCCCTTGCTCCGGCCAACTGAAAACCTCTGAATAATTGCGGCCTTCCAGATACTCTTCCAGCGCCGCGGGCGTATGCAAGTCCGCCCCTCCACGTCCCGTAACCCGCGCCACAAGCAGATGCTCCTCATCGGGAACGCCACTCTGCTCGTAGCTCACCACTTCGCGATTCCGATAAAACGAGAGTCCGTATTGGACATCCCGGCGCACGCGAAAGACCGCAATCGTTTCGCTCGCGGGTGCTATCGAAGCCAGCTTGTCGGCCAGAGGCCGCGCGGAGTAGGTGCGGTCCAGCAGGTGAATCACGCGCTTGCTGGCGCTCACCTCGGGAATGCCGAAGAACGGGCCCACGCCGTAAAGGAAGAAAACCAGAACCACCAGAACCGAGCAGGTAACTAGCCTCAGCCGCGCCACTCCAAATCCTCTCGTCACAATCAAAATCAGGAGCGCCGCACCGGAAGCGGCCAGCAGCGCGGCAATCAGCGCATGGGTGGGCGGCATCTCCTTGCCGTGAGCTACAAACCACGGCAGCAACAATACGGCAACGGTCACAATGCCGCACACTGCGGAATGGGCAAGCAGAAGCCAGCGGCTCAGCCCGGACTTCCGGCTGCGAAACAGGAAGTCTCCCGTCAGAATCGCGATCGGTGGAATCGAAGGCAGAATGTAGCCCGGCAGCTTGGACTGCGAGAAGGAGAAAAAGACAATCGGAATCAGCGCCCAAAGCACCAGGAACTCCGGAAACGCGTCACCGGGACGGCTGGCGCAGGGCATCGCACTGCGCGAATGGCGAAGGCGCCACTCGGCCACCGAGGTCTGTATGCCGTCAACCAGCGCGCGCACGGCGACAACCGTCCATGGCATCATCGCCAGCACCACCACCACCAGGTAGTACCAGAATGGCTGGGTATGCTCGTAGCGATCCGTGGCGAACCGTTCCAGGTTGTGCTCCAGAAAGAATTCTCGAAAGAACGTAGGATTCTGGTGCTGCACTGCGATGAACCACGGCAACACCATGGCAAAATAGAGCAACACCCCCGGCCACCAGAACGAACGGCGCACAATGGCCCATTCGCGACGCAGAAGCGCAAAGGCCGCGATGATCAGGGCAGCCAGAAACGGCGCTACCGGTCCCTTGGCCAGCGTGGCCAGGCCGGTGAAGAAATAAATGTCGTAAAGCCAGAATTTTGAGCCTGTTTCGTACCACGCATACCACCCAAGCAGTCCAATGGCCAGGGGCGCCGCCATCTGCATGTCGGTGGACGCGCCGCGCGAGAAGCCCATGATGCCCGCGCAGGCAACGGTGATCAAGGCGGCATCCAGATGCCCGCCGGGACGGAATCGTCGCATGTGCAGGTAGATGAGGCCTATCATGATGAAAGCAAAAGTGGTTGAAGGTAACCGCGCGCTCCAGTCGTGGACCCCGAAATCCTGAAACAGGAACATCGCGCGCCAGTAATAGAGCGCCGGTTTCTCCAGCCAGGGATGCCCGTAAAGATAGGGAGTGACACAAGCGGTCAGCCGGCCCTTGAGAGTATCGGCGGAGTCGAACCGGACCAGCATCTCATGCGCAATTTGCGCATAGCGAGGCTCGTCCGCGCCCACAAGCCCCAGCCCGTCGCCGCCCACCAGGGGGGTGAGTCCATAGATCAGAAAAAATACGGTGAAAATCAGAAAAACGCCGAGTTCGCGAGCGTCGGCCCAAGTGGGCAGCCGCTTTTGAGGCTTATCGGTCGGTTCCGGAACTATCGGTTCCAAGGTAGTTTCCACTTCCAGCAGTTCTCCAGCGGGCGTGCGGCAGCCTGGTTCGTTTAGAACGGCGTTTTCAGGTTTGCCCAGAACGGTTGGAGGGAACCGATCTGGCCGCACACCTTCCGCGTCCACAGGAGACGCGAAGATGATGCTCAAGTTTCAACACCGACAAGGCTATCAGATTCGCAAGGAATCTCCATAAATAGCGCAGTTCTTTAGAGACACGATGGTCACTCCTGAGCGATACAAGCCAAGTTGCGGCGCAGTTCGGCTAAAATCTCGTTGACCGCGCTGCTCAAGGGGCCCTCCAACGTGCAGCCCGCGGCATTGCCGTGTCCTCCGCCGCCAAAACGCTCTGCAACCGCAGACACATTGATCTTTCCCTTGCTGCGCAGGCTTACGCGAAGGCTCCCGTCAGGAACTTCGCGCAGAAACACCGCGGCTTCCACCCCGGAGATGCCAACGGCCACATTCACTATGCCTTCGCAGTCTTCCTCCGCCGCACAGCAGCGCACCATTTCCTGGTGCGTCACCCAAAGCCAGGCAAGCCGCCCCTCGCGCTTCAAGTGGTTCAGCGCCGCGCCCAGCAGCAGGACTTTGGATGTGGGTGACGAATAGCACACTTCCCTGGCGATCGCGATGGGATCGGCTCCGGCAACTGCCAGCTCAAGCGCAATCTCAAATGTTGAGGCACGCACGGAACCGTAGGTAAAGCCGCCCGTATCGGTGAGCAAAGTTGTGTAGAGACATGTGGCCATTTCGGGCGTCACCGTCGCACCCGCGGCCTTCACCAGCCTGAAGACCAGCTCGCCCACGCTGGCCGCTTCAACGTCGATCCAGTTCAAATGCGCGTATTCTTTGCCGCTCAAATGGTGATCGATGTTGATCAATTCGAAATCTTCAAGGCCGAGCAAACGAGCGCGTTCCAGCCCATCGCACTCCAGCAGAATCACCGCGTCGTATGGTCCATGAACGCGCACAGCGTGGCGAATCGCGCCAACCCCGGGCAGCCAAACATAAGTCAAGGGCACTCCATCCGCCGTCACCAGGTCGGCGCGCTTGCCCATCTGTTCGAGCAGCATGCCCATCGCCAGGATGCTCCCGACCGCATCGCCGTCTGGGCGAGAGTGTGAACAGACCAGAAACCGTTCGCCGCTGCGCAGCACCTGAAGGATTGCGTCCATCGGTGTAGAGGACGAGTCGGTGAGATTAGCCCTTGTGGGATCAGAGGCTTGACCAGTCTCTGCAGCCGGCGCACTCGATTCCGGATTGACCTGGGCTCGCCGCATAGATTACTCGATCGGTGCTTCCACACTCGTAGCCTTTTGTTCCGCAGGCTGTGCTTGCGCTTTCTGCCGCTTGCGCGAACGACCCATCAGTTCCTCGATGCGCGCCTGGAACCTGCCCGAGCGGTCTGCCAGAAAGCTTAGCTCCGGCACATGCCGCACGCCCATCCGTTCTTTCAACTCAAAGCGAATGTATCCTTTGGCAGCCTCAAGCCCGGCGATGGTGTTCACTTCGGCCTGGGCAATATCCTTGACCGAACTGTCCACGGCCACGTAAACGCGCGCCGATTTGCCTCCTGGATTCAGCGCCACTTCTGTCACATAGCAGAAATCAATGCGCGGATCGGAAAGCTCGCCCTCGATCATCGTGCTTATTTCCAGCCGCAGCGTCTCCGCCACCCGGTCCTGATGATGTTTGCGCGCGCGATGCTCGGGCATGGCTTCCTCCTGGATCAGGTAAACGATTCAGGATACCAGAACCCGCCGACTGAAGTGGCCGCCGCAAGGCTCTCCCACGATTCGGAGAGCTGCGCTGAGGAATGCGAACTCACCAAGGCACAGGCCCGGCAAAGTGAGTGAATGACAGAGGGTTACCCGCCTGCATCCCCTAACGCCGCCTCGCTGCATCAATCCAATTTTTACGACTGCGCTGCGCGTTCCAACTCTGCCAGGTCGATCTTCTTCATGCCCATCATGGCTTGCATTGCTTTAGGGTTCTTGATAAGTTCCGGGAGGCGCGCTGGGACGATTTGCCAGCTCAGGCCAAACTTGTCTCTGAGCCAGCCGCATGCGACCTCGGCGCCGCCGGCCGTGAGCTTCGCCCAGTAGTCGTCCACCTCCTGCTGCGAGTCGCAACGCACCACAAACGAAACGGCGTCGGTAAATTTGTGGGCTGGCCCGCCGTTGAGCGCCGTAAACTTCTGACCGTCAAGCTCGAAGCCGATGGTCAGAATGCTGCCCTTGGCCCCAGGCGCCTCGCCCGGATTGCGCAGTTCGCTGATCCGGCGAGAGTTCTTGAAAACCGTCAGATAGAAGTCGACGGCCTCTTCAGCGTTGGAGTCGAACCAGAGAAAGGGCGTTATCCGAGGGGAATCCTGCAAACCGGTCATGACCAACCTCCATTGGAATTATCGGGGATGCTGCGCGGACATGGTTTTCAGCGCCGGAGCTCTATCGCGGCCGACCCGCTTATTCTAAAAACATTTAAATTGCAGATTGCAAGTAAAATATGCAACGCTTTTTGCGTGGCCAGAAAATCGAACGCGAAACCAACCACCGAACATCGCTCCGGATGCCCGGTCAGCGTCTCGCTGGAATTGTTGGGTGATCGTTGGTCGCTGCTCCTCGTGCGCGACATGATGGTCCGCGGCTACCGCACCTTCGGCGAGTTTCAGAACGCCGGCGAGGGAATCGCCACCAACATCCTGTCCAACAGGCTGCGCAGGCTTCAGGCCTCTGGAATCGTTTGCACCGAGCCTGATCCTGAAGATGGACGCAGCATTCACTATCGGCTTACGAATAAAGGCATCGCCCTCGCCCCGGTGCTTCTGGACCTGCTGATCTGGGGCGCGCAGTACGAAGAGACCGCGGCCCCTTGTTCCGTCATCGCACACATGGCCCAAAACCGCGAGCAGGTCCTTGCCGAAACCTATCGCCGCTGGGAGCACCGCAACCCCACTCCGCTGATTCCGCCTTTTAGTAATTCAGTCACTCACGCGCGCGACAGTCAAAGAACAAGCAAGACTGCTGCCAAGGAAAAATCTTCCCCGAAAGGAAAATCGAAACCATGAAAATGGACATCTATGTCAACTTTCCCGGCAAATGCAAAGAGGCCTTTCAGTACTACGAAAAGCACCTCGGCGCAAAAGTCCAGATGATGATGACCTTTGACGAGATGCCAGAACCGAAGACGATCCCGCCAGGACTGGAGAAAGGCATTCTTCACGCCCGCATCCTGATCGGGGATACGCCCTTATTGGCGAGCGACGGGCCCCGCGTCGAGCCAATGCGCAGCGCTTATCTCACGCTTTCAGTCGGCAGCAACGAAGAAGCCGACCGCATCTACAAAGCGTTGAGCGACGGCGGCGAGATCTTCATGCCTATGGCCGAGACATTCTTCGCGCATCGCTTCGCGCAGCTCCGCGACAAGTTCGGCATCAACTGGATGATTCTTCACGACCGGCCCATGACTCAACCCACCTGAGTACCGAAAGCCTCAGCTCTCAAGATACTCCCAGAACGAGTCAGTCAGCTCGGCGCCCAGCTCATTCAGCATCCGTCGAGCGGCGCGTTCCACCTCTTCGATCAGGCCGTGCAGGTAGTCGCGCGAGCGGGAGATGGCGACAACCCCGATCGTGGCCGACTGCCAGGTCACCGCCTCATCCATCTCTGAAACCGAGATGTTGAACCCCTGCTTCAGCTGGTCCTTGAGCGAACGCACTACCTGCCGCCTGTCCTTGAGCGACTGCGCGTGTTCTATGCGGATTTCAAGAGTTAATTGCGCGACGGCCATGGCGTTACAGGGATTTACACCGACAGTGTATGCCTGTTTGGAAACGCCCGCAGGAGTTTTTTTGAAGAAGCTGCTCAAGCCTCAAGAAATTGGCCGCACCCCAATACCCGCCCCGGTAACCTGCCTCACTCCGCCTGCCTATATAATCGTCCGTTGCCCGCCTCGGCCGGCGACGGAGGAATGAAATGGACGTACTCGTCATGATTTTGCTGGCGGTTGTCGCCATCATCGCAATTTCCTTGATCCTCGGAAGCTTCTTCACGGTCAACACGGCGCAGGTCGCCGTCATCACCCGCTTCGGCAAGTTTCTTCGCGTGGCCGATGCCGGATTGAACTGGAAGATGCCCTACTTCGATACCGTTGCCGGCATGGTGAGCCTGCGTGTGAATCAGATCACTTTGACCATGGAAACCAAGACCAAAGACAACGTCTTTGTCACCATTCCCATCTCCGTGCAGAATCGCGTCCGCCCGGAAAAGGTCTACGACGCCTTCTACAAACTGTCCGACCCGGTCGCGCAGATCAAGTCCTACGTGGAGCAGGTGATCCTGGGTCACGTGCCGGGAATGACCCTCGACGAAGTGTTTGCCAGCCAGTCCTCAATCGCCGCCGCGGTGAAGTTGGAACTGGATGCGGACATGTCGACCTTCGGCTACGAGATTGTCAACGTGCTGGTCACCGACATCGTTCCCGACTCCAAGGTCAAGTCCGCCATGAACGACATCAACGCCGCGCAGCGTGAGCAGGTAGCTGCAAACGCACGTGGCGAAGCCGAAAAAATCCTCGTCGTCAAGAAAGCCGAAGCCGAAGCCGAGAGCAAGGCGCTGCAGGGGCAGGGAATCGCCAATCAACGCAAGGCCATTATCGAGGGCTTGCAGGTCTCCATCGAGCAATTCCAGAAGGTGGTCGACGGCGCCTCTTCGCGCGACGTGATGCAACTGGTGCTGGTCACGCAGTATTTCGACACGCTCAAGTCGATTGGCGAAAGCGACAAGACCAACACGCTGTTCCTGTCGCATTCACCGGCTTCCGTCAAAGAAGTCTCAGAGCAGATCCTGGATTCGATGCTGGTGGCGCAGCGAGCCAATAACTAAGGTCTACCGGGCTCCAGCCCTTCTGCGAAAACATAGTGCCAAGCGTGGGGCGCTCGAGCATAAATACCGGGCGCCCTGCGAGTTCCTTTTCTAATCGGAAAACTGCTCTAACTGTTTCAGAGAGGGCGCGCGGGTAAACAGGCTTACCACCACCATGGCCACTACTGCCACAAACAGCGCGGGAAAGATCGCATCACGCTGTGCCAGAATCGGCGGAAACCATTCCTTCACGCCCTTCACATCCCACAAGAGCGTAACCACCGTGCCACCGGCAATGGCCGCCACAGCGCCCCATGCCGTTACCCGCTTCGAGTAGAACGCCGCCAGCACCACCGGCGTCAGCGCGGCCGAATAAATGGTGTAGGCCCACAACATCTTTTCCAAAATGCTCGGCGCGTAGATTGCCTGATAGAGCGCCCAGCAGCCCAGCAGCACCACCGCAAGCCGCGAGACAATCAGGATTCGCTTATTCGATGCGCCAGGTGCAATGTAACGGACAAAGACATCTTCCACCAGGTTGGTGGCCGGGGAGAAAAGGTAGTTCGACGCGGTAGAAATTACTTTCGCAAACACCGCGCCCAGCAGCAACGCGCCCATCAGCGCCGGCAGCCCGTGCCGCGCGGTGTAAGGAATGATCTCGTAAGGCTGGCGCGCCACCTCGCCGGTCGGATAAAGCGCCGAGCCAAAGACGGCGATAGCGACAATCAACGTCTCCAGCAGCAGGGTGCCAAGAATCCATCCAATCACCGATATCCGCGCATCTCTTTCGGTCTTCGCAGAAAAGAATTTCTGATACATCACCTGGTTGCCCAGCATCAGCAACAAGGTGGGGACCAGAAACTCGAGCGCGCGCACCAGAGTCAGATTGCCCAGCACTTGAAAGTGCGACTCCGGCAGCGCCGCGTGCAGTCCCTGCCACCCTCCCGCCTTCAAAAACAGCATCGGCGTCGCAATAATGCAGATCACAGTGACCAGCGACCCAATCGCCACATCCATATAGGCCACTGACGACATGCCCGCCAGCGCCGTCGTCACAATCACGAATGCCGCGATGATATAAGCGCCCAGCTCCGGCGTAATCGCGTCTGGAAAGATCAGGTGCAGTACATTGCCGCCGCCCTTGAACTGGTAACTCGTAATGCCCACATACGCAAACAGAATGGCAAACGTGCCCAGCACCCGCGCCGTCTGGTTATAGCGAACCTCAAGCAGATCTGGCAGCGTGAACTGCGCAAACTTCCGCGCGCGCGGCGCGATAAAGTAAATCAGCAGCAATCCCAGCCAGCCGCCCGCCGGTTGCCACAGCGCTGCAAATCCATTGCGGTAGGCGTTCTCGGCCCCAGCAAACAGTGAACCCGCGCCAATCCACGACGTCAGCAGCGTCAGCACCAGCACCGCCGCCGGCAGCGACCGCCCCGCCACCAGGTAGTCCGCTTTCGTCTTCACCTGGGAGCTGCGATAGAGCGCCACCGCCAGCAATGCCACCACAATCACGGCCAGCACAGCAACATACAGATGCGACATCCTCAGGGTTCCTCGCTTGCTTAACCAGGGTCCTCCGCAGTGTATCGGATCGAAGACATGCCCTGCACAGTCAATAATTTGACCCCCGAAGTCGGTATTGCTAAACTAGAGATGCGGGGTGGAGCAGCCCGGTAGCTCGTTGGGCTCATAACCCAAAGGTCGCTGGTTCAAATCCAGCCCCCGCAACCAAACTAAATCAATAACTTAGAGAATTCTTTAAGACCCCAAAGAGGACGGTTGAGGATAGATTATGATTGCATGTCCTCCGACACTTTTTCCCCTGACGCATGAACGAACTCCACCAGACGGGTCTCGACAGGCGTCCTGACTTGGGTGACGATAACGGCCTCGTCGACTTCATCGTGATCGTCCTCCGGGGCATGGTCCGCGATTGCGAAGATTGGCCCAGCTAGATCGCTACAGATCGAATCCTTGGACCCTCCTGCGTTCAGGGACCAATCCGGCCTGCTCATCCGGAAGAATTCAGGTCCGGAGTTCGGGCTTACCTGTATTTCCATCGACGACCGTCAAGGCTGGGCGCGAACGATCACCGGATACTCCCCCACGGCCGTATGCGATGGGTCGTTGGTGGAAACGACAAAAAGCAAATGCGCATCTCCAGCAGACTTTGCAAAAATACCTGGAGGCAAATCAAATTCCGCTTCAAGGCTATCGCCTATTTTCTGAGGATTTCCACGTTGCGCGATCGTCTTGAGAATGGCCCCTTCGCGTGTAACCGAAAGGGTGAACGCGCGGGCAGTCACGTCATCGGGAACCACCCACTGCACGCGCACCAGCTGCGTCGAGGGGCCAAGTTCGAGCACCGAGGATGTTCCGCCCCGCGCAACCGCCGATTGCAGGACTAGAACCGCAAGCAACCGGTTTGAACCGTGCGTACCCGTTGAGGAACCTGAGCCGGAGGGCGCAATGCGAGTTGCCGAAGAAGGTTGCGCGCCGGGCTTTTCCGCGGAATGGGTAGCAGAGATCGAGGCCGGCGCCTGCGCTTTGTGCAGATGAATGAACAAAGCGAGCAAACCCATCGACAGGCATGCAAGCGATGCAATTCCCAAGGGAAACCAGCGCAGCGTGACCCGAGCCGGCTTCTTCGGTTCTTCAACCCTCCGATCCGAGCCGCTTCGGAGTTCCGCCCCCGAGAACGACTTTTCTACGCGCCGGCGTTCGGCATTAGCGAGACGGCCGGCACGGTAGTCATCGAGCAGGTCATACGCGGCTTCGGCGATCTGATCGGAAAACTCCTGATCGCAGATGATGCGCTCATCAAGCTGTTCACGGTCTTTGGGAGACAGTTCTCCCAGCTTGTAAGCGAGCAGAAGCTGACGGAGATCGGTCAAATCCTTCATACGAACTTGCTCTTTCTATCAGTGGCGTTTTCTGCCGATTTATCACGCCGCCGATCTCGTGCCAGATAGCGGGCCGTGCAGTTTTCGAGTGAGTCGCGAAGCCGGAGGGCCCGGTTACGCAGGGCATTGATGGCGATCCCCAGTTCGGCAGCGAGCGTTTGGCGGTTGCGGATCCTGTCGCTGCCTTCGCCAGAGTAGTAGCGCTCGAGCAGTTGCCTGTTATCCCCAGTCAGGCAGTCTAGGCAGTGGTTCAGCGCGTCCTCGTAGAGCTGCTTTTCTCCGTCGCTCTGACCGCGATGCTCATGAAACCACGATAGCCAGAGCAGCATCCTTTTTTCGCGGATCTGTTTGGCTCGCTGCTCCAGAAGCAGCATGCGTGCAATACCGGCAGCAAATCGCGCCGGAAAAAGAATCGGTTCCGTACCGCGGGAGAGCTTGTCCGCCAGGCGGTCGAGCGCAATGTCGGCGAGCTCCTCGGGAAACAGGCAACGATTCCATCGAAAAAACCGAATCAAGCGCTCGCGCAGACCCTCATAGGCCCCGCCGGCTTCGGCTGGAGTGGGCCCGAGCGCATCGAGAAGGGCTTGCAGTGCAGTCTTGTCCAGGTCCTGGGTCATCGGGGAGCAGCAGTAACAGATAAAGCTAGTGAACAGGCGAAACGGTTCCAATCCGCCAATTGCCTTCGACGATGTAGCCGGCCCAATCGTACGACGGACTACCGTCCGCCAGCATTCTCAATTGCGCGGAGCGAAGCGCGCCGGAGATGCTCAGATGCTGCTTAAACAGGGCCTGATAGAACCATGGAACCATTTTACCGGCTGCGGCATCGTCGACCGTCCAGAGCGACCCGACAACCGCTGATGCGCCCGAAGACAGAAAAGCCTGAGCCAATCCTGAAATACCCTCGCCCGGTATTGCAGTTCCACCCGCAGTGCGACAACCGCTAAGCACCACAAGCGGAAGTGGCATCGGCGTGCGATAGATATTGTGCAGCCATAGAATCCCATTCTGCGGCGAGCCATCCTTGCCGAGAGTGGAAAGAACAATTCCGGATAGCTCCGGCCGTGCGGAATCCACCACCGCATGCGTGGCAAAATGCGCAATGAAATAACGGCTCCAATCGGTCCCTATCACCGCGGCAGGGGTGGCTTGAAACCCAAGATACAAATGCACGCGATCGGCTCCGGCAATTGAAGAGATCGCCTCTGCCTCTTCTTCAGATCCCCTGAGACGCGGCAGGGCGCCGAGGTCAAGATCTGCATCGGAACGCAGGACAGGCGCAGCGGCTTGCGGATGCGATAAAGCAGCGGGCGCCGGATTCGCGGCGGCGCGCACGGTCGAAGCACCGCTGCGGCCTTTCGCAAGCCGGGGATCGAGCAGGTTGTACACGGGGTCGGCGAAAACCGCGATGGCTTCCCGGTTGGGCGCCGCCGGTCGCGACAGCAGTTCCATGGCAACGGCAGCGGAAGGCTCTTCCGTTATTTCGTAGCTCTGGATCAGGAAGCCGTCGCCTGGTCCGAGACGAAGCGCGGAAAATGGCACGGACGCGATGATGTTGTCCGGGATCACCACCAGGCGATGGATTCCGGATGATGGATGAAGAGGCAAAAGCAGGCCGCCCAGTTTTGCGGCCTTCACCTTCAGCTCGCGATCCGCACGGCCTATGCGTGCCTCACGGGCCGGCAGGTCCTCACCGGGCAGATTCTCTTCGCGCGCCAGCAGGGCTTTCCGGTATGCACCCACTGCGAGCGTCAATTGAGCCGAACTGCAAAGCCGTACTGCCCGCATCGAATGGGATGTGATGAGCCAGAGATAGGCATTTCGCGCACCAACCCAATACTCAAGAAGCTCCGTATCCGGCGCTAAAAGTGCCGCACGTAGGTCTTCTACGGACGGGGGACGGCTAGCGGCGCCAAAAAGGGAGGGTGAGATAGCCTCGCGCTCTTTGGCCTCCACCTCTTCGGCATCGAGAACGAGCGTGTGGAGCTGATCTTCCGCCCGGTGCAAAGCGGCAAGATTAACACCGCCCGTGCGAAGCCTGGAAATCTTCCGCTGCGTTTCGTCGATGCTGTCTTCAATATCCGCGCTTTGTTCTGCGAGGGCCGGCGGCAGATCGCGCATAGTGAACGGAGTGGATCTTCGCACCGCGTCCACCATCGAGCGCGCTCTTGCGCGCTCGGCAATCTGCCACGCTTTCTGGACGGCGCTGGAATCTGTTCTGTTCCGGCGCATCTCGATTTCCACCGCGAGATCGTAAAAATCGTGAACGGAGGCGAAGAACGATTCCCGGAGCGAGCTGCTCGCAATGTTCCTGCGAGAGGCTTCGAATCCGTCCAAGGCGAGCAGAATATCGTCGTGCGCTTCAGCGTCTTGCCCTGAACGGAACTCAAGCCGGGCCATGCTGGCGCGCGCCAGTGCGGCATGCTCCGGATTGGGAATGGCCGACCAGGCCGTCTCTGCCTTGCGATAGGCAAGCATGGCGGCCGGCGCATCGCCAAGACGTGCATGCAGGTCGCCCTCCTGCTGAAGAAGCAGCGCTGAAGTGAACACTTCGCCCGCTTGGATGGCGCGGGTTTGCCCCGAGCCCGCCGCAGCCAGCGCCTGCGGAACTTCGTGTTCCGCGGCCAGAAGATCGGCCTTGCCCAGCCAGGCCATCGCCTCTTCTCTCAGCAGGCTGTGGGTTTGCGCGATGTGCATCGACTGCCCCAGCGTCTCCGCTGCCTCCCGGCTTCGGCCCTCTCGCAAATCGAGCATGCTGAGATCTTCGAGCGCGGTACTCTCGCTCGCTGTGTCCCCGCTCTGGCGAACCAGCGGCAGCGATCGTTCCAGGGCGTCGCGTTCGCGTTCCAAGTCGTTCAGCTCGTCGTAAATCTCGGCAAGGTTGAGCCAGACCTGGCCTTCCTCATCCGGGTACGGCTTGATGCGCGTTTCTTCAAGTGCGGCTTCGTCGGCGTCGAAGGCTGCCTGGTACTCGCCGCGCCACAGGTGGATGGCTGCAATCGTGGCCTGCGAAAACGAAATGCCGTCGTCATCGGAAAGCTTGCGTGCAATGGCCAGCGCCTCCTCGGCCGATGAAAGCGCGTGCTGCATATCGCCGGTCTCCGCGTACACGCTGGCAATGTTGCCTTCCAGAATCCCCTGCCAATAAAGATCGCCGAGCTTGACGTACAACGCCAACGACCGGTTGGTCGCGTCGATCATCTCCGGATAGCGGGCCAGAAAATAGTAGGCCGACGAGAGCACCTTCCATGTAGCGGCATCGGTCACGAGGTCGTCTTGCAACGGGCTGGCTGCCCGGCTCCCCATCAGGGCTCTGGCCTCGTCCGCCGTCTTCAGGGCGGTGGTGTAATCGCCCAGCTTGTAGAGATACACGCGGGTCTTGCCGATAAGTGCCTTCTGCTGCAGCGACGGATCGTCGGTTTGGTGCGCCAGTTGGATCGTCTGATCGTAGCTTGCAATCGCCTTCGCAGCCGAATCCGAAGTAGACGCGCGGCGCAGGCCTTCTGCGTGCGCCAGGGCATCGTAGGCTGCAGCCACAGCGCGATCCGAAGCGGCCGTGGGCCGCGAGGCGGCAAGCGTGATGCGCACCGCTTCAGAAGATGGCCGGGCCAGGTGGATTTCAAGCTCGTAGTTTCCCGATTGCGGCGCGATGAAGGGAATGCGAACCACAGAGTGGATGCCTGCATCGCAGAAGCGAGGGGTCGGGTCCACGATCCCCGGCCCGGATAAAATCGCAACCGGCATCGACACTTGCATTTGTTCGACGAGGACTTCGGCAAAGCACCCTGTGCAGGCGGCGATCGTGAAGGTTCGCTTGCCCTTCGCGGGAATTTCCGCGGTGACGGTCTCGCCCGGAGTAAGGAAGGTGGGCGTTTGCACGGAACGGACATCCGAACCGCCGGTTTGCGCCTTGCACGGGATTGCCCCCATGAGAGCGAGGAACAAAAGACTGGCCACAGATGCAGAAAACGGTCCCGCACGCCCGGTTGGCATGCGCGAAAATCGAATCACCCATCCTATGCCAGCAAATCCCGATTGCAATTGCTTTGCAATGTACACTGCGCCACCGTGGTATCAAGCTTGCTTTTATTGTGTATTGAGACTGAAGGGGACAAAGCCTTCTGCATATTTTCGCCGCAAAGCAAGTTCGACACAAGCAGTGTTTTGTCGGCACTGCTCTTCGGCCGGTCGTTTTTCGAGTCTTGGGCCATGAAAAGACCCGGCAGTGCAATGAATGCAACTGCCGGGCCAAATTGTCTGGTCTCATTTCGCCGATCCTCAGGTTGGAATCGGAGACATCGCGACCTGAAATGGCTGGTCGTCACCGTCTCGCGGCCGGCTCAGAGCTTTTCACCGGCCGAAAGCCGTCCGCTTAATTCGGGTTATACACTGAAATCCAGTTGGGGCCCAAACCGACGCCCGTGCCCATAGAAAATGGCGAGGAGGTCAACTGGGTCAGTGTGCCGTCGGTGGCGCTGATGGAGAACACCGAGATGTTGCCCAGGCCCACGGGGTTGGCGACATAAAGGTACTGGCCCGAGGGGTCTAAGGCCAGTCCGCCTTCCCCGGTCAAGCCGGTTATGTCCGGGTTGTCGATCGAATAGGTGTTGATCTCTGTCAGTTCACCAGACGATTGGTTGATGGAATACGCCTCAACGGATTGCTGGCCGGAATTGTAAACATAGAGATAGTGGCCCGTAGGCTCAATCACCGGGGTCGCAGGGTTGCTCCCTGCGGCAAACGGCGAATCGGCCACAGGCGTAAGCGGTTCAGGGTTTCCACTTAACGTGGCAGTCGGGGTGATGGCGTACGCTGAAACGTCGCTCGCTCCGGAATTGGTGGCATAGAGAAATTTTCCGTTAGGTGTGATGGCCAGGCCGTTCACGTTGATGTCCGCCGAAGTGTTGGCAATAAACGTCAACGCCCCGTTGCTGCCTACGGCATAGGCTCCCACTACCCAGTCGGTCACGTCGGCGAGGTAGAGGGTCTGGTCTGCAGCGTCGTAGAGCATGGGGCCTGGATTATTGTCGTTCCCGCAGAAGGCTCCCGAGCAGGTCACCGGAAAGGGCGAGCCTGCGACCGGTGTGAGCGCTCCGGAGGAGGGGGTAATGGTATAAGCCGCAATCGTGGCGCTACCGTAACTGGCGGCGTAGAGCACAGTCCCTGAGGGGCCGATGGCGAGGTTTGTGGGCACGTCCGTGGTTGTTACGGAGTTAGTAGTGAGGGCCAGAGCTCCCGTGGAAGGGGTCACTGTCAGCGTATAAATAGAGCCGGTTCCCTGATAGCTGCTGACAAACATGAGGTTCTGAGCCTGGTCCAACACCATACTATTCGTGTCGGAGAGGTTGGGGCTGAGGGGAGAAGTGGCCAGCGGGTACAAGTCTCCGCCGCTCTGCGCCTCGGAGAACTCGGCCAGCGTTCCATCTCCATCCAGCGTGTAGATGAACGCCGCAGCTGGCGGAGGATTGACGGTTAAAGTTGCCGATTCGGTGGTGCTGCCGCCCGCTCCGGTGCACGCAAGCGTGTAAGTGGCAGACCCTGTGGCGGAAGGAGTCACTGATTCGCTCCCGCTCGTTGATTCCGAGCCAGACCAACTTCCGCTGGCCGTGCACGACGTCGAGTTCGTGGAAGACCAGGTGAGCGTCGAACTGGCCCCGAGCGTGATCGATGTGGGGTCAACGGAGATGCTCACCGAGGGCGCGGCTGGCGCGTTGACCGTCAGAGTTGCCGAGTTGCTGACCGTCCCGCCTGAGCCGGTGCAGCTCAGGGTGTAGGTGTCGCTGCCGACGGCGGTTGGTGTCTCCGTCGCCGTGCCGCTCGTGGCTTCTGTGCCGCTCCACGCGCCGCTGGCCGTGCACGACGTGGCGTTGGTCGACGACCAGGTTAGCGTTGCGCTCGCGCCGAGAGCGATGGAGCTCGAGTTTAATGACAAGGTGACAGTTGGCTTAGAGCTGCTTCCGCCACCGCCGCAACCGGCTAGGATGCCGCCCAGCGCCGTGCATCCCAGCAGCAGCCATCGGCCCAAGGGGATTTCTCCAGGCCTGGAGTTGTGATTTCCAGCGCCCGCGGACCTTCCGCGAGCCGGCAAAGCGGCTTTCGTTCCGGTAACCTGCGCGTCCATCAATGCGTTCCTCCTCCCACAACGGGGTTTATTACCCAGTGAGGAAACGCAATGAAACATCACGCTCTTTTTAAGGTCCGATCTCGAAACCTGGCAGTGCCTCGTGCCTGGCCACAACTCCCTGCAAGGTTGAAAATCGACAGTTCTCGACCATTTGGAGAAGGCGGGTCGGCAGGGCCATCTGTGCAGATGCAGGCGATAATCGCGGTTTCCTCCACCGAGAATTCGCGCGACCCACTGTCTAAGGCTCGGTGCCACGACCGGCCAGGTATTCCCGGCTCATGCTGACGTAGCCCTCGCGAGCTGTCTTCTTGCCGCGCTCGCGATAAAGGGCTTCATCGCGGGGCTGCCACGTGTCGAGCCCATCAACGTAGCGGTTGTACATACAAAAGGCCGCAGCGATGAGGACCGTATCGTGGATCTCCAAGTCGGTTGCACCCTGCGTACGCGCTGCTTCCACATCGGCGGCCGTGACATGCTTGCCGCCCTTTTGCACCTTGGCCGCAATCACCAGCAGGGCCTTGAGCTTCTCTGAGATTTCCGCCGCCTGGAAGTCTGCCTTCACCCGCTTCACCAGGTCGTGGTCGTCGTTGAGACATGCGGCGGCAATCGCACCGTGGACTGTCTGGCAGAAATAGCAATCGTTCAGAGATGAAACATAGGTCGCGATTAGTTCGCGGTCGCCTTGGGGCAGAGAGTTCGGTGCGTGCAGCAACGCTTCGGCGAGTTCGTTCAGCGGCTTTGCGGTTTCGGGACGAAACGCCATCGCGCTGCGAATTCCCTGCAATCCTTCAGGCAGATTGATGTGGGGCATGACCCTTCTCCTGTTTCGTGCCGGCAATCGATTTCGTTGTCCGCAACCAGGGAAGAATACATCGCGAAGCCGGTATGCGGTAGATGGACCCATTTCTCCATCGAAAGGTTGAAGACGAACTTGAGGTAGGTCCGTAGCATTTCCTTGTCCTTTCAGCTTCACAAAATTGAGTGGCGGCTTCCCCAGAATTCGCTACGCGGACAGATTGCAGTTATTTCGGAGGTCACCCGGTGCATATCAAGAGACGTTTCTCCGTGGTTGTGTGTGCGCTTGTGCTTGCTCTTTCAGTGCACTCTCAAGTTCCAACCGGATCGATGGACGGCATTGTCAAAGACCCGAACGGGCGAGTTGTGCAAGGCGCGCGCATCACCGTTACCGACGACCAGCGGGGAACGACGCGGAGCAGCGCCTCCAACTCCGACGGTTCATTCACAATTCCGGACCTTTCGCCGGGAAGCTACACGGTTTCCTTGAGCGCCAGTGGCTTTGCCGAGGTTCGTTACAAGAGCGTCCAGATCAATGCCGGTAAAGCGGTCACGCTCGACACGACATTCAAGGTTGCCGCCCAGGCCAACACCGTAGAGGTCGATGCCACCATTACCAGCGTTGACGTGACGCAGTCGATGCTGCAAGGGCAGATCACCTCGGCGACCATCGAAAATATTCCCCTGAACGGCAGGAATTTTCTGGAACTAGCCTATCTTCTTCCCGGCAATCGGCCGGCGCCGACCTTCGACCCGACAAAGACCAACACGCTGGAAGTTAGTTCTGCCGGAGGCTTCGGCCGCGGCGGCAACGTCACCATTGATGGCGGCGATAACAACGACGAAGTTGTCGGCGGAACCCTGTCAAATCTTCCCGAGGATTCGATCGGCGAATTTCAGATTGCAACGGCGCGCTTCACGGCAGAAGTCGGACGCTCCGGCAACAGCATCATCAACATCATCACGCGTTCCGGAACAAATGCATTGCGGGGGTCGGCCTTCATGTTTGAACGGAACCGCAATCTGCAGGCCCTTCCGGCAACCTTCGACGCAGGCCAGCCAAAACCTCCCTTCGATCGCGAGCAGTACGGAGGATCAATTGGGGGACCACTTAAGAAAGACAAGTTCTGGTGGTTTTCCTCCGCTGAGTTCCGCGACCAGAACGCGGACATCCAGACCGGCACGCGCAATTTCACGACGGACACTATTGCGCACACGGCTGCCGCAACGCCATTGCGCGATTTTCTCCTCTCCAATCGCGTTGACTATCATCTGAATGATGCGAATAGCCTGAGCGGTCGCTACAGTTTCAATCGCTCCACAGATACGGCTCAAGCGAGCGCCTCTTCATCAACACCCCTGAGCACAGCGGCCGAACGGCAGAACTCTCTGAATCGCTTTAATTCCGTTGAAGCCGCATGGACAAGCGTCTTCAGCCCCACCCGCACCAATGAGCTGTCATTCCATTTCGACAATTTCTATAACAACATTCCACCTTATCCGCAGGATGCTGCGCTGACCGATCCGCCTTTAGCTCTTGGAAGCGAATTGATTTTTCCCGATCTCGCAGACGGCGCCAACTTCAACCTGCCGCAGAGCACTTTCTTGAATCGCTATCAGGTGCGCGACGGCTTGACGATGGCGTTCGGAAATCATGCGCTCAAGGTTGGCGGAGAGTTTCAGCACTATACCGCTCACGGCATTATCAATCCATTTGGCAATGGAACTGAGATTCTCGTCTCTGATTTCGCCTTTGCAGATTTGAATGGTGATGGCGTCATTAACGATCTCGACATTCCGGTCGCCGTCGCCATTCACAGCACCGCACCCGTGGTTCCGGTGCCAATTCCGCAAGTAGGCGATACCTACCTGGCGTTCTTCGCCCAGGATGATTGGCGCGCTCGTCCGAATTTGACGTTCAATCTCGGCCTGCGCTGGGAATACGATTCCGATTTAACCGGAACCAGCAGTGACCACGATCCATGCCCGAATCTGACTAGTGTGCCGAGCAAGCCATGCGTCTGGATGGCCAACGTGATCGATCTTAGAAAACACCCAGACACCAAAGACTTTGGTCCGCGCGTCGGCTTCGTATGGGATCCATTCAGTCATGGGAAAACGGTCTTTCGCGGCGGCTATGGCATCTATTATGACCGCATCATTCTGGAAACCGGCGCCGAAGAACGCGTGCAGAATGATCGCGCCCTCGCAGTTACGCAATATGCAGGCTCCAGCTGTGTAATTCCCGGAGTACCTGCGCCGCCGAGTCTCGGCTTGTGCTTTGCGCCTGGAGCCACGTTCGCTCCGGGAAGCCCGACGATTGGCAATGCGTTCAGCGGTCCCAGCCAGACAGGCGGCGTCGGCATCATCGCGATGGGGCCAGACTCGCACCATCCTCTCTTTCAGCAATTCTCCTTCGGACTTCAACAGGAGGCTGGTGCAACTTGGCTGATCAGCGCTGATGGGCTCCATGTTTTCGGAGACCGTCAGTTGATTGGCAGCTTGCTGCGCACCACCAGTTCCACTTCACCGGATATCAGCTGTCCCGGCAACAATGTTCCGTGCACCATAACCGATCCACTCACCGGCATCTCCGACAACATCACGCTGATCACATCCGGCGCAAAAAGCTGGTACGACGGCCTTCTCGTCAGTCTGGCGCATCGTGAGTCCAAGCTGGGCAAGATCGGCTACCAATATAACTTCAGCTACACGCTGTCAAAAACGCTGGACTACTCCGATGACGATCAGCTCACCAATAATAACGAAGACGAACAGGTGAACCTTGCCGAAGGTACAGCGGGCCTGCGCAAGGAAAAGGGTTACGCGCTCACCGATGAACACCAACGCCTGACCTTCTACGGTGAAGCACAGCTTCCGCACGGGTTTTCGATCGCTCCCATCTATACGTTCGGCACCGGTGTTCCCGCAGACACTTATCTGCCCAGCACCGCGGTCAATGGGGCCAGCGGCGCGCGGCTTCCGCTGCTGCCGCGCAACGCCCTTGGACGCGAAGTGAAAAACAGCGATCAGTTAAATGTTTTGATCGCGAAGTGGAATGCGCTGCCGGCTTGCCCGAGCGCATACCCCTGCCAGGCCGGCGGGCCCATCGATACGGTCCCCGCACACATCAACTTCTCCAGCCCATTCAGTTCCTTCGATCTGCGCCTGCGCAAGCAGTTCCAGCTCCGAGAACATCTCTCCTTGAGCTTGATCGGCGAAGGATTCAACCTCGCCAATCAGGTCAACATTCGCGGATCGAACACGGCAAACTTCTCCGGGCGCAACATTTCCGTCGCTCCGTACCAGGCGAGTGCCCCCGTTCAAACCAACTTCTTTTCTCCGGCCAGCGTAGCCGGCGGCTTCTTCGGATCGGGCGGCCCGCGCGCATTCCAATTCGCCACTCGTTTGGAGTTCTAAAGAGTATGACGACTCCTGAGTATCAGAAGCTCGCGGACAGCGGCGACGCTCAGCCCAATACGGCTGCAAACCTGCCTATAGTTTCCGAGCAAACGGCAACGCCTGAAGTCTTGCGGCTGTACGCGCAATTCCGCAAAGACTTCGGCCGTCCCCAGGTCCCTGGCATACTAAAGTGCTTCGCAACCCATCCGCCCCTGCTCGAGCACATGATGGGGATTGCACAGTCCGTGCTTTTTGTCGATGGCGCGCTTGATCGCCGTCATAAGGAAATGCTTTCTACATTCGTGTCTGCGCAAAACCAATGCGCATACTGCACAGACAGTCACGGTTTCTCTTTTCGCGTCCATGGCGGCTCGCCCGATGCGCTTGAAGCCGTCGTCGTGTGCCGTCTTGATTCTGAGTCGATCACTCCTCCGCAACGGGCATTGCTCATCTTCGCCCGTAAGATCAATCAGGATTCTCAGGCGATTGCACCAAATGATATTGAAGAGTTGCGGGCTGCGGGTTGGAACGATTTGCAAATTGCGGAAACGATTCACCTGACCGCGCTGTTCGCTTGTTTCAATCGCGTAGTCAGCGCGTTCGGGCTTCCATCACAAGAGCTCTTGGCTATCTATGAACGGGAAAACGAAGATCATGACTGACGCCGTCGAGCCGCACATATTCCTCGGCGAGGTCGAGGCCAATCCGCAGGCTGCGAACGAAAGTTCGCTCCACTACGCCGGATGGGCTGTTGCTGCGGCCGCATTCGTTGGCGTGATGACGAGCTTTGCGCCCATCGTGCCTTACACATTCAGCCTCTTCCTGAACCCGCTGCATGCGGCTTTCGGTTGGAAGCGCGAGGCAATCGGCGGAACCTTCGCGCTCGCGGCCATCACCGTTGCCTTGGTGTCGCCGGGAATCGGCGTTCTGCTTGATCGCTTTGCGCCCAGGCGGATCATCCTCCCTTCAATCCTGATCTTCGCGCTTGCGCTTGCTTCCCTCAGCAGGCTCGGGCCAAGCATTGCGCAGTTCTACATCACGTTTTTCGTGCTTGGGCTTGTGGCCAACGGCACCGCGCAGTTTGCCTACACGCGCACCATGCTCACGTGGTTCCGCACGCGCCGGGGCTTTGCACTCGCGCTCATGCTCACAGGCAGCGGTGTCGGCTCAATCTTCATCCCGCCAATAACTCAGTGGGCGATCGATCATCACGGATGGCGCAATGCTTACCTGCTGTTAGGCGCAATCGCTTTGCTTGGTTTTCCGCTCACGGCCTTGCTCATACGCAATCGCCCTGCCGCGGTTATCTACGGGGATCATGTACCCAGCACCGGCGTATCGGTAGGCTCGGCACTGCGCAGCGTCGCTTTCTGGGTCCTGGCCGCAATTACTCTGCTCTCCGCCTTCAGCGAGAACGGCCTGGTCACAAACCTCTCTGCAATTCTCACCGAGCATGGTGTCAGTGCACAAAGCGCGGCGCTTGCACTCTCCGTGCGCGGAGGGGCGGGCATTATCGGCAGACTCTGTGTGGGTTTCCTGATTGACCGTTTCTCGCCCCAGCGCATGCAGACGTTCATCTTGATCCTCTCCGCCAGCGGGACATTGATCCTCGCATTCGCCGGCACATCTGCCATCGCGCTCACCGGCGCCGCGCTGCTTGGCGTGGGGCTGGGAAGCGAAGCGGATGTTGCACCCTACCTGCTCGCTCGCTACTTCGGTCGCAAGCATTTTTCCGTGCTCTACGGCCTCACCTGGACCGCCTATGCCGTCGGCGGCGGAATCGGGCCAGTCGTCGTCGGGCATTTCTATGATCGCGCCGGCTCCTATGAGCCGCGCTTGATCGTTGGCCTCGCGCTTGTCGCATTTGCCGCGGCAGCCGTCAGCCTGCTGCTGCGCAGCGGTCGCAAGGGCGCCGCAACCAACTTCGAAGAGATTCACGCATCCACCGCTCTTTATCAGGAGGAATAACCATGCCGCACATTCAACTTGCTGACGACCTGCCGGGAATCACCGCCGGCTTCGCCTTTCGGCCTGAGACAGCCAAACCAATGCGAGAGCTGGCTCACATCCTGCTGCACACCGCGGGCAACGAAGGCTTCAGTTCAGGCGATCGCGAGTTGATCGCGTCGTTCGTGTCCTCGCGCAACACCTGCTACTTTTGCCAGACAAGTCACGGCGCCGCAGCCGCGCATTTAAATGGTGGCGATGCCGGCCTCGTCGAGTCGGTTTGCAGGGACTACCGGACGGCGCCGATTTCCGACAAGTTGAAAGCGCTGCTCGCGATCGCAGAGCAGGTTCAGATTGACGGCAAAAGGGTCACAAAGGAGCTCGTCGAGACGGCGCGCAGGCTCGGAGCGACGGATGCGGACATTCACGACACGGTGCTGATTACTGCTGCTTTTTGCATGTACAACCGTTACGTGGATGGTTTGGCCACCTGGCAACCACGTGACACTCAGATGTACTCAGAAATGGGCAAGCGTATGGCTGAAGAGGGATATTTCAAACCGTAGGCCCATCCGTTGGCACTCTCTTCGAATGCTCCGGAATGATACGTTGCCTTCTCCATCGGGGCGCGCGCTTTCCTTGATGGTTTCCTGCAGACCTGAATTGACAGCGGAAGCATCGAACTCAATCACTAAAAGTCTCCCGCGAAGCCGCCGTTATCTTGAGGTGGATGAGGGGAGAAATTCCCCTCGCATGCTACCTGTTTCGCTCCGACTCCCGGAGGACGGCCCGTCTCCGTCCGGCCAATAGTTCTTGCGCGCCGATGCGGCCGCAGACAAGACCAGTCTCTCGATCCAGCACCGGCATCTCCATCACACCCGTCATTGCCATCTCCTCGGCGACGGCCCTGCAGGTTTCATCGGTATAGGCGAGCACCTCGGATGGTTGCGCGGGCTCCTTGCTTGTCTGCTTGGCCTTTGCTGACAGTTCCCGCATCACCTCTCCTACGCTGATCATCTCGAGTGGATCCACGCCGTATTCGCGCGAAAGATGGTGACCGCGGCGACTCAGCTTTTCCGTCAAAATTGACCGCGGCATAATGAGTGAAGTCACCAGGTAGGATGCAGTGCATGTCAACGCCAGCGGCAGTAATGCCGGCAGAGCGTGAGTGAGTTCCAGCGAGAAAAGAATGGCCGTAAGGGGCACGCCCAGCGCGCCTGCGAGCATCGCTCCCATTCCCATCAACGCCCAAACCGCCTGCGTTTCGCCTGGCAGATGCGCGAGTTGGGCGGCACCTTCCCCAAGGGCCGCACCAATCATCAAAAGTGGCGCCAGGACACCACCCGACGTTCCAGAACTCAATGAAAATGCCCACATCAGCGACTTGGCCACAAAGAGTCCGAGCAAAAGCGCAACCGGAGCGTTGCCGCGCAGCACTTCCGCGATATTGTCGTAACCAACGCCGAGTCCTCGGGGAAAGAAGAACCCGCCCACGCCGACGCCGATGCCGCCGATCGCAGGCCACCACAACCAGTGCACGTGCAAGCGGCCGCAGAAATGCTCAAACGCATCTTCAAAGCCATACATCAGTCGGCTTAACCCGGCCGACGCAAAGCCAACCACGATGCCCAATGGAGCGGCAACCAGAAGCGTCTGTTCCAGGTTGATCGCCGCGTGTAGTGTCACTGGGAAGAGCGGTCCTGGCCCCAGCCAGTATATGCGCAACGCGCCGGCCATCACGCTTGCCACCGCGACCGGTACAAGCGACCGTGGCCGCCACTCAAAGAGCAGTAATTCAACCGCAAGCAGGATCGCAGCCATCGGCGCCGCAAACGTCGCCGACATGCCGGCGGCAGCTCCCGCCACCAGAAGCGTTGTCCGTTCAGCATCCGTGAGGTGAAGCCATTGGGCCACCAGCGAGCCAAAGGCGCCGCCCGTCATGATGATCGGCCCTTCCGCACCGAAAGGTCCGCCGGAGCCAATAGCGATGGCAGCCGAGAGCGGCTTCAGCACCGCGACCTTCGGGTCTACGCGCGCGCCGTTCAGCAGAATTGCCTCAATCGCTTCTGGAATCCCGTGTCCGCGGATTTTGTCCGAACCATAGTAGGCCATGAGCCCAACCACAATGCCACCTGCGATTGGAATGGGAATCATGGCCCAATGCGATAGGGGCGAGCCGGCTGGTCCCACCATGGCCAAACTAAATCGGTGGTAGTAGAAGAAGTTCGTCGCCAGCGCAATGGCCCGCAACAGGATCACGGCTAAGGCCGCCGCGCCGGTCCCGATAATGAGCGCTACCCCGGTGAGCAGCCAGACCCTGCGATCCACCGTAAAGTCGCGCAGCGCGGAAGGTCGCGAAATCATTGAGCCTCCGTGCCCGCACCGTTGCGTGCGTGCCGTCTGATGTGCTCCATCGCCAAAACCAGCCGGGGAGCGAGTTCGTTCAGCTCACGCGCATGGTCGCCTGACAGCCTGCCGAGAATCTGCTTGCCTTTGCGCGTAACGCGCAAAATCGTTCGCCGCTTGTCGCCGGGGTCCGCCGTCCGCATCAGCAGCCCTTCGCGCTCCGATCGACCGACAAGTTCAACCGCGCTGTTGTGCTTCAGTCCAAGCCGTTCGGCTGCATAGGCAATTGTCACCACCGTGTTCTCCGGTGCACCGGCTACCTGCAACAGCAATTGATGCTGCTGCGGATGAAGCCCCGCTTTCTCTGCTGCACATTCGCTGAAATGTAAAAAACGGCGCAACTCAAAACGGAAATCCGCCAGGGTCCTGAGCAGAGAATCATGACGGATGACGAAAGCTTGAGAAGTCATAGTTATATCGTGTCACGATATACCTCGCCGCGCAAGTTCCAGGCAGCTACGCCGCCGGAATGCTTTCTCATTTCCGGTGGCCGCTCAAAGGATTCTTCGCGGCGGTCGAGAACGAGATCGTTCCAGACGAGTCGATCCCAAACATCAGCAAGATTGCCTTCCGTGGACGTTATATCGACGGGACAGTTGGCTACGCACACCGCAAGCCGGCCCATTCATCGTCTTCATGGTTGGCGCGGTGCCCTTCGATTCGATTGCGGATAGACGCAGGCCCAGCTCCCAAACCAAAGCCTTGGGAGAATCGTATGAGCGTCAAAACAGCCCACGTTCGTGAATTTCCCAGACAAGGTTCTTGGTGGGCAGTGAGGGACTCGAACCCCCGACTTCCTGCTTGTAAGGCAGGCGCTCTAACCAACTGAGCTAACCGCCCACACGGGGTGGGATGACATTTGCGTCCTCCATCATTCTATCAACGAATCGGCCCTCGCATTGAAATTGCCTTAGTGCGGGCTCTCGGCTGCTTTGGCAAAGTGGAAGATGCAATTGACCTCATGCATTTCAGGATCGGCCTTCACCTCGTACGTGGTGATAACCGTCTGCATCCATTTCGCCAGTGGCTTGTCCTTCTTTTGCGCCAGCGCGGAAAACCCTGAGAGGTAGCTCTCGTCAAATACGTCGCCGGGCGCCAGCTTCCAGGCGAGCCTGAGTTTGGCGGCCATCGCGTCGGGGGCTCCGTCAAACCTGGCCGAAGTGAACCGGTATTGCGAGCCCGGAGTGATTTCCAGGCCATAATTCACCACATGAACCGCTTCGCGAAACGATGGATGTGAAACGATGGAGCAATCCAGGTAGCCCTTGGCATGGTAGGCGTCGCGCACCGCCAGCAGAAAAAGATCGAGCGGCCTTCCAGAACCCGTCGGATATTTCGACAAGATTCTTTCTACATCGGCACGCGCAACCAGTGCGTCGGATGGAAGATCGATGGCTCCGAGCTTGTAGATGCCGCCTTCCTTGATAGTTACAGAAAACGGAATATCGACGGACCGATTCGATCCGACTGTCGGATCCATCTCCATTACATCGACTTCAACCGCCGCGTACCCCTGGTCCTCGTAGAAGTCTTCGAAAGCGCGATGCAGACCGATGGCTGTGTTCTCCGTGGCGAAGTCGTTTCCGGTTTGGCTGCCGGCCAGCAGGCTGGCTTTGGCCTGCATGGCAGCGGAGACGCCTGCTAGCTCGATGCGGCCGATATGCACTGAGGGCGATGCGACCATGAAGTTGATCGCCGTCAGCTTCTGCGGTCCCAGGCCGCTGGTAAGAGCGGCTTTGACGGTTGCCTTGATGCTTTTGCTCGCCAGCATTTCTTCTAATGTTTGGCAGATTCCGTCGACGACCGTGCCGCCCGCCGGCAACTGGCCACGATACAGCGGGAATCGCTCCTGAAGCCGCGCCTCAAGCTCTTTCCCCAGCGTGAGTGGCAGATTCTCCAGGTGCATCGGGAAGAGCTGGCTTGAAGGCGTCAGTGTAAAGAGCACCGTCTTGCTGTCGGATGTAGTCTTCACCTCTTCGAAGAAGCCCGTATCCGTAAGTTGCTTGGCGTGGGGCTTTACGTCGCGTAGGTTCAATCGCGCGTCCGGCTTCAGGCCCGCGGCCGCGAGCAACTCCTGTTGCGTGTATTGAGGGGCGCCTTGAAAGCGGATCGCCTTGGGCAAAGCCTTTCTCTGCGCCGGCAAAGGTACATTGCAAAGTAGAAGCAACACTACACAGACTGCGCCAGACTTGTTCGTCATGTTCTGCCAAGATTAGCAAATATTGGCCGCTGCGGTCTTCGAGCTCAACGCCTGCCAAAAGTGAGAGCCGCTTTCCGACACCATCTTGTCTTCAATGCGCGGTCTGAGGCTCGACAGGCAAAAGGACTCCGTCGGCCTTGGGCTCGGCGATCGAGAGATGCTCGCTCGCCAATCTATTGCAGAATCAGAGTTGGCGTATCCCGAAGGCAGTGCACCCAGGTCGACGCGACAATCAGGAAGCGGCCACCTCGCATTCACGCAACAGGGCACAGGGACTCTGGTTCTGCTCTAGAAGCTGACCTTCCGTTCAGGAAACCATGTGAGCTGGATGGTCGTGTTGGTCATCGTTCGTTGACCAGGAAGGTAGATTGGGGCTTTCCAGTGTTCGAAAGTGAAGTTGCCGTTTAGTTCAAAATCCTTGCCGAAGCGTTTAACAACCTGAAGGTTGATGTCGTTGAGTGTGGTTCCGCCGGGGATAAAATCTTTTGGTGTCTTTTGAGCGCGGACACTGGCCTGAATCCACTCGTTGCCACTCAGATGGTACGTAATCCAGGCTTGGCCCCCTTTGGCCTCGCGCCCAATCCAGTCGCCGATAATCTGACCGTTATTTGTGTACCCTTGTTTTTGGATGCCCTCATAGTAGTTGAATTGGCCACCATTGCTGCGAGAAGAGGACGGATCGGTGGAAGCCGCCTCGGCGCGAATGTCCAGCTTGGCGACTCCGGGAACATGAGACAAGTAGAGTCCTGGGCGGTAGGCTGCTCGCTTGGGTGCGGAGATTGGCGAAACGTCGTCGTGAGCGATCGTGTCTGCGTAGAGAGTGAGCCATTTACGCAGAAGCGGCAGCCGGTAAGAGAAATCGAATGCGCCGTAGCGTGCGCCTGGGTCTTGCGGACTGTTCTTGATCGCTGTCGTCACGTTGGTCAGACTGAAAAAACTTCTCAGGAAAGTGTGGAGGTTAACCGGTTCGTGGTCTTTGCCTCCCCAGATAACTGTGCGTTCGAATCCAAATTCGAGATTCTCTGTGGGCTTGAAGCTGACCTTTTCCAAATGCATCCAGGGGTCTATTGGAAAGTTGTGCCCTTTGAGTGGACCGATGAGAAACTCATACCGGAAAGGGCCCGTGATCCTCGAAAGCAAGGGAATTCGCAGCGGCTCAACGCGATTGATTCGGAATGAGTATATGTTCTCGGCATTGTTGGAGTAGGCCATGCCGCCGCCCAGCGCAGGCCCAAGCCAGTCGTCCTGTTTGCCGAAGGAGATCTCATGGTTCAGATAGTGTCCTGATATGAAGGCCTCAATCACCCGGCCGTTCGTTTTAGTGCCGATGGGACCCGCCGGGACTGTGGTCTGCCCGTTGTATGGGATTGGAATTGTGGTGTTGAGGTAATCGGTCGTGCCATCGATTCCCGCGAGTTCTTCGGCGAGTGTGGATGAGTAGCCAACCGTAGACGGCGCTCCCTGAAATTCGCCGCGCACATAAAGCACAAACCGGCCTGCAGAAACATACCCGCTTGCACCGCTCGAGTTGTTGATGCCGTTCGCATACGGACGGCCATAGTCGTTCACGATGCTTTGGCCGATATGGTAGCTGTCGCGCAGCGGATCACCGCTGACGACGCGGGCATCCGAGTAGACAGACTCCATGTGCAAACTGCCACCCTGCGTCGAACAGCTCAATGGAATGTCGCCATGGATTTCGTGAATGAGCGACTTGTAGATTCCCTGCGCCTCTGCGCCGGCAGTCCCGGCGTCGGCCGCTTCCAATCGAGGTTGCGACTCTTCAAGCATGTGGCTCAAACTTGAACGCGTCCACGGACGCATTCCTAGATATACGGTATCCACATAGCCCAGCGAATAGAGTCGGAGTACGGCCGGATAGATCCAACTATCGACCGGGATGTAAGGTGAGCCCATATTCAATGAGCCGCAGTCCGGCGGGTCGACGTTGGGAACCGCCTGGCTCGCTCCCGAAGATCCCGCCTGCGACCTCGCCGAGCATGCACCGGCAGCGATCAAGACGAGCCCCGCCGCAAGCGCCATCGTTTGACCGGCTGAAGGGAATCTCCTGGTGCCGCTTCTCCTCATAGTCCTCGCATTGCCAAACAGTGATGAGACCAAAGTGCCGCACAGCACGCGCACTACCCGCGGATTGACGCTACAGCGGTTTCGATTCTGCTCGTTACGGGATCGTCGACGCTGAGTGGCGTTTTTCCCAGGAAAATGCCACCTCGCATGATCTCCAAATGGCAGCACTTGAATCGATACCGCTCTTGATCCAGTCAGAAACGGATGAGAACCACGGCCTGAAGGGTTAGAGACAATGCGAAATCAAAAAATTGCGCGGATTCTGCATTGTCAAACTGCAATACTGCGAGCAAAGCTTCACCGCCAGACCGAATACTTGAACGGGCACCGCCTTCCACTTCCAACTGCCCCTGTTCTCACTGCCCTGATTGCGATTTGGTCCGACGAATCGTAACTCGCTAGAAGGTATGGATAGCTGCCGCTCCTAATGCCATTTGCGAGAATGCCTGCGTCCAATCCATTATGCCTCGAAGCGCTGTCGGGCGCAGCGTCTTATCGGGCATGATGATCGTGTCACCGGGGTTCAACTGGGTGCTCTCAAAAGAATTGCTCCAGGCGCTGAAACTCTTGGCATGGTCACGGCTAATCACCGAGCCGTCCGCGTGAATCACAAAGGCGTGCCGCCAATCGGCATTTCGGTTGGAACCCCCGGCCATGCGCAGATAGTAGTTCACCGTTCTTCCCGATTGATAGGAAAATGAATTCTGGTCGTACACCGCTCCAATCACATTCACTGTCGCCGGCGCGAAAGGCACTATGAATTTGTCCCCATTTTCAAGAGCGAGCTCGGGCACGTCGCTGACCGATTTGCTCTTGGGTCGAAACTGCAGAACGATGCGGCCTGTCGCTTTCACATCGTTCAGACGCGCAATCATCTCCTGCGTCACTTCGCGCGAAGCCGCAACATCTCCCGAACTCGATCCGGCTGAATTGCCGGAGATGGCCAGGGCCTGCGTTCCGCGCTCTGACTCGATCGTAACCGTGCGCACATACTCGTCGAGCCTCTGTTGCTGCAGTATTCGAGTCGACTCGCGCGTGAATTCCGAGCCATAGAGATAGGCTCTCGGCGTAAGTCCGCCTGCCCGCCGCGTCAGTTCGCGCAACGTCTCCCCGGGTAAAACGCTATAGTAGCCCGGATGGACAAACTCCCCTTCCAACTTTACATACTTGACCTGCTCCTCAATCGGCACACGCACATCTTCCTGCGAGAAGACCGTCACCGTATCGCCCGGCTGCAATTCGATATTCTGGCTCGCATCATGATCGAGCACCAGCTTACCTAGATCGAACGAAATTAACGAAGGTTCCAACGTCTTCGCATCGATTCGCTCAATCACCGCGTGATTCCAATTGATTTGCGGGGTTAGCAGTCGGACCGTGTTGAGCCCCTGCGGCGGCTTTGTCGGGTCCATTGGGTTCTGTTCAGTTCCCTTGTCGGCTGGAGCCTCCTCCGTCCCGGTTGCGAGCGATCCGAAGTTTCCTCTCTTGGTCTGCCCGGTCGACTCATCCGACAACGCTTGCTTATCAAGCAACAATTGTTGATCGTCCGCCTTCAAGGCCTTCGTCAGAGTCGATTGCGTTACTGAAGTCGTCAACCCACGGGCATTTAACTCCAACGGTTGCTGACCCTCGCCAATCGATGTAATCGCAGGCTCAAACTCGGGCGTTGGCAGTCCCAGATGGCTCCTCTTCCACCAATAGTCCCTGCTCATTAGTGAATCGCGATCGGGAATCAGATCGCTCAACCGCATGCCCGGAGTCCAGCCGAATCGCCCCGGATCCGCCACGAAGCCCCGCAGCGTAACCGTCTTGTCATAAGCCGGAACAATCGAATAGATCCTGAGAATGTCCCCGCCCGCGAGCGGTGCGGCAAGTCCGCTTGCGTCGAATTTGAATTCCATTGCTTGAAGAACCTGCTCCGGCTCCACCCGCTCCAAAGAGATCCGTGAATTGGTGGAGGCCATCGACGTCGTCTTGCCCGCCAGATCGATCAGATCGCCTATCGTTTCTCCCCCGCGCAATTCATAGATCCCCTGGTTGCGGATGCTGCCGGTAATCGCCACTTGAGCGCCCGCTGGCGGAATATACAGCACATCTTCCGGCTGAAGTGGTACATCTTTGGATTTGTCTCCACGAAGAAGAAGTGCATACAAATCGAAATCGGCAACTGTCTTGCCGTCGCGATTCAACAAAATGTGCCGAAGCGAGCCTTGCGGTGATGGACCGCCGGTCGCAAACAGTGCGTCAACAAGCGAGCTGAGAGAACTTATCGTATAAGCTCCAGGTCGCCGTGCTTGTCCCGAAACGTAGATTTGCAGTGACCGGATCCTCCCAATATCAACGGAAAGATCGAAGTTGCGATAGATCTTTGAAACCGCTGCGCGCAAATGTTGATCTAGTGTCGAAAACTGCAGCCCCGCCACCGGCACTGTTCCTACCTGCGGTAGATAAATGTTGCCGGAGCGGTCCACGCGGAGATTCCCGCTGTAATTGACCTGACCCCAAATGCGCACTCGTAACTCATCATCCGGACCTATGACATATTGCGAGGGGACCGGTGCAAGATCGTTCGGTGAAAATGTGGAGGGTACGCGGCGGAACAGATTCTCGCCGTAAAGAGGAAGAAATTGCCCGGTCGTAGCCGCCACATATCTTTGGAATTCGGTTGGCATGTCAGGCGGAAGAGGCTGCGTGCGCGACTGAGATACGGTTCCATTCTCCCTGGTTAAAGGGGAGCTCTCTACTTCTCCAGTTCCCATCGACGTCGGGTTTGGGAAACCAGTTTGTCCAGTGGAGCGCCCAGGCGGAACCTGCTGCTGATTTTCATCTTGCTCCGAAGTGCAATCCTCGCCATAACCTGGGATCGCGTTTGCGCAGTCGTACGACGAACCCTGCTGCTGCCCAGGATTAGCTCCAGACATATCTTGTGCATGAATTCCTGGAACGGTTGCGAACAGAAACATCGCTAAGGACAGCGCAATGCGGTTTTCCATAGTTGCCAACTATTTTCAGCGATTGAACCCACCCTCCGCAACAGGGTTCCGCGCTTTGCTCCGTCGCGTTTCGGCGTGAGGCAGAATATGGGGATGGGTTTATTCTTCAGGCGGCCCTGCGGAAATTGCCTCCGCTTCCTAGGGTGCCGCTCCTTGTTTCAGTTTTCTTTGGCGCTGTCTTCGCTGCCCGGCTGAGAGCCGGCAGCAGCCGCTGCTGAGAAGACCGTGAAATGCCGCTTCCACAGTGATCTCTTTTAGCGCGCGCCCTTCCGGCTCAACACTGCGGGAACCGTCCGAAGAAGAATCATGAAATCGGATTTCAGGCACCACGTTTGAACGTACGATGCGTCGAGACGGACCCGCTTGGCATAATCCACATGACTCCGTCCAGAAACTTGCCACAGCCCAGAAAGCCCGGGCGTAGCAGCCAGATAGAACGAGAGAAGATCGCCATAATAGACCGTCTCCGCCTCCACGATCGGCCGCGGACCGATCAGCGACATCTCGCCGCAAAGCACATTGAAAAGCTGAGGAAGCTCGTCCAGACTCCAGCAGCGCAGAACCCTCCCAATCGCGGTAATCCGGGGGTCGGTCAGATGCTTCCGCATACGCCACTCGAGCACTTTCACGCTCGGTTGCACTTCGGCTATTTGCGCACGCTCGGCAGCGTCGGAGTACATCGAACGAAACTTCCAGATTCGGAAGGCTCGACCTGCGCGCCCTATTCGCTCTTCCCGATAAAAAACAGGACCTTCTGAACTAAGCGAAATAATTGCTGCAATCAAGAGGCCGGGGATTGCAAACAGCAATATCAAGATTGATGAACACACAACGTCAATTGCCCGCTTTGCCCACTGATATTGCCACGACTCCAAAGCGGTCTCAAAACGGGATGGAAAGTATTTCGATAAGGTGTAATCAGTTAATCGGATTGCATCTTGCGCGATCACGCTTCCTTCAGTCTCCATGGCGGATTCCTCATACATCGGTTGCGCCCTGCTCAAAATAATCTCCTCGAATACTGACGTTCGGTTAACAATTAAGTGAGGGAGATGTTCCCGGGGCCCAGAGCCTGGTGTATTAATGCTGCATCGTAATCAACCACAGGTTACTGAATAGTCGCAGACACACCAAGGCCGCGGAAGTTGCAACATCCGTAACACTTTTGCATTGTCTGTCATCTGCGTATAACATTGCCACAGGTCTGCCCCAAATGCAACCCTTTGCCCAGTCCGGGTCATTAGAATTCACCCTAAAGTAACGTGCGCCACTAATTATGCGGTTAATAGAACACTTATAAACATTTACAGAGGCTGCAAGCCCTCTCCCTCCCTCAAAAACTAAGTGTAAGATCCCCAAGCCTTTGCCTTCCGTTACTGTGCAAAGTGCATTTCCCTTATGGTATTAGTTCCATTCAGGAACTATTGCCGGGATCCCGCTCGCCGCCCACTATCCGCGCCAACAACCCGCAGTTATCGCGCGAGGCAACTGTAGAATAGGGACGGGAGAAGCAGCAATGAAGTCGGAAGTGATCGGCGCAAGCACCCGGACGGAAATGACTCCAAATGCACCCGATGAGCAATTGCATTTGCTCGACCTGCTGACTCTTCTCTCAAGGCACCGCAGATTCATTGCCTGGTTCACGCTTGGCACGGCCGTTCTCACGGCAGTTATTGTGTTTATCCTGCCAAGCAAATATACGGCCGCTACGCTGATCTTGCCGCCAGGGCAGAACGCTTCCACCAGCTCCGCTTTGCTCGGGCAGCTCGGTGGTTCCGGCGCTCTTGCCTCCCTCGCCGGCGGTAGCCTCGGCATCAAAAATCCCGGTGACATGTATGTTTCATTGTTCCGCAGTCGCACAGTCGAAGATGCTCTGATCCAGCGCTTCAACCTCATGGGCAGATATCACAAGAAGACAATGGAGGACGCGCGCACCGCGTTTGAAAGTCACTCCACCGTCGTTCTCGGCGCTAAGGACGGGTTGATTCGCATCACTGTTACTGATCGCGATCCGAAGCTGGCCGCTGAAATGGCCAATGCGTGCGTCGAATTCTTTCATAAGCAAAATGACAACCTGGCCATCACCGAGGCCTCGCAGCGCCGCGTCTTTTTCCAGCAGCAGCTACTCGAGGCAAACCAGAATCTGACTACAGCGGAGGAAGCTTTGAAGAGCGCCGAGCAGTCCACCGGCGTGCTGCAAATCGACAGCCAGGCCAAGTCGCTGATTCAGTCCGCTGCAACGCTCAACGGCCAGATTGCAGCTAAAGAAGTTCAGCTCCAGGGTATGCGATCCTTTGCTACGGAAGACAACCCCCAGATGATCCTGGCCGAACAGGAGCTTGGTGCCCTCAAGGCTCAGCTTGCAAAACTCACCGGCACTTCAGAAAACTCCAGTTCCGACATCATCATGCCGAAAGGAAACATCCCCCAGGCCGGAATGGAATATCTCAATAAGCTCCGCGATGTGCGCTACTACGAAACCGTGGAAGAGCTCATCGCAAAGCAATTTGAAATCGCGAAACTCGATGAGGCGCGTCAGGGCCAGGATGTCCAGGTGGTCGATCCCGCTGTCCCCCCGGAGAAACGATCATTTCCAAGACGTACACTCACGATTTTTGTGGCCACGTTGCTGGGTTTTCTGGTGGCTTGCGGCTGGAGCCTGCTCGCGAATGGATTCGAAAGTTTCAAGAACAACCCCGCAGAACGCTTGCGGCTCGAGCGGCTTCGGGCCACATTTTGAGGATCGAGCCGTTCTCAATGGGTCCAGTTCGATAAAAAACGGTTGAAGGCTTAACGGAGTCGGGTCAATATCTCTCGCGCTCATTCAGAGCTCTATGCGCCCCAACCCTGCCCGCTTCGTGGGGGTAACCTCATGTATTCGCCAGAGCGGAATGCTCCGGAACGAAAACAATTTCAGGATAATCGCACGGCTGCGATTGAGGAAACCAGGGGGGTACGGAGCCAGTGACCCCAATGGTCGGCAGGTTGGGGCATTTAGCGCAAGATGCCGATGCTCCGGTAAGCGCGGGTCAGGATACACATCACGGACTCTGAAGAACGTCAAAAATCTACTGCGGTCAAGTTTGACAAATCGAATGAGCATTGAGTTGATTGTTTGAGATGGCAATGCCGGTGAAAGAAGATCAGTCTCCAGGTTCCAGGCGTGAAGTTAGGTGTACCGAAACTGGCACATCAGCCGATCAGGCGCGAAGATAAGGATAATCGTTCCCTGTCTCAGCGTGCCGCAACTGTCAGCTATCCAGAAGAATGAGGAACTAAGCCTTGCGGTTCGCAAATCTGCTTTCCTGGTCAAAGATCGGACAAGGCCATACAGCTCGACGTAGTTCTCTCCTCAAGCTGGCGATGATGAGCAGCGGATTAAGCAAGGTGTCATCGGTGGGCTTGCAGGGGCTTGCCATCCCCTTGGTTTTTCATGCGCTCGGTGCACACCAGTACGCGCTGTATCTTCTGTTGACGGCGGTCTTGGCGACCATTGCGCTGACGGATATGGGTGCTGGGCCCGGCCTGTCCCAAGCCATTGCCAAGGCCCATGCCGACGGCGACCAAAAATCAGAAGCCGGCGCATTTGCATCAGCCATGACTTTCGTCTTCGTAACTGCATTACTCGGGGGCGCTGTTATTAGTGCCGTGGTGCGTATCGTACCTCCGGATAAACTGTTTGGCCTGAGCTTTGCTGCTGACCATGCCGAAGTTATTCGAGTTACAAATGTTTGCGTTCTTATCATGATCGCCAATGTCACCCTCAGTGTGGTGGATTCTGCGCTTGCAGGATATCTTGAACAGGTTGCGAGTAACATCGGAACCTGTATTGCCAATCTCGTAAGCACAGTTTTGTTGGTCGTGATTTGCCATAAGGGCCATCCCTCAATCAGCCAGGTTCTTGTCGTACTTTACGGCGTAGTGTGTCTCAGCCGATTGGTAAATCTAGCGGCGCTGATTTACCGGCGCGGATATTTACTTTCAGGCTATATGCATTTGAATAGCCGCACCTGGCGCGCCTTGATGAGCACCGGCACCGCGTTCTGGTCAATCCAGGGTTTCTGCATGATCGAGCAGTACGGTGGGACGTACATGATGGCCCACTTGGCCTCGGTCCGTGCCACCGACACATTCGGTATTGTCTACCGCGCCATCTCGCTCGCCGCTTCGACGGTTGGCATATTCACGCAACCTCTGTGGCCGGCTCTTACTGATGCGCTTTCACGGAAAGACTTTCCATGGATAGAGCGTGTTGCGCGTAGGACGCGAACTTCATTGATGCTCATTGCAGGCGCACTGATGCTGGTATTCACCGTAGGGGGAACTGCGGGTATTGAGCATATCTGGCATGTAGATATCAGCGCCGACAGAACCCTGATTTACCTTCTGGCGGTCTATTTGTTTTTCAATATCTGGACGCATTATCACTATATAATCCTCGAGGGTTTAGATCGCGTTTGGACCGTTGCGGGACTTATCTTGCTTGAAAACTGCATGATGTTGGCGTTTGGAGCAGCCCTTGTCCCAAGATGGGGTGGAGCCGGAATGGCAGCGGGATACCTCCTTGCCAGCCTCGCTTTACCTGTATGGTTATTGCCCCGCATTTTCAGACGTCGAATATTGGATCTTGAAATGCGGTCCAATGAGATCGCCTCGCTGCAAAGGAAGTAGACTGTCAGGTAAACTGACAACGAGATTTGAGGTCAGTCTGAAAGATGTCTAAGCTCGCGGTTCTCTTGACAGCTACAATTAGGTGCGAGGATACACCTTTCCTCGAGCGATCAGACCCCGAACTTCGGGAAGCGGATTATCGATGGGCCATTCAGGGATGGCTTGCAACAAGAGGTTTTGATACCCTGATTTTCTGCGAGAATTCGGGGGCTCCCCTTGACGCGCTCCGGGAATTCGCTGCCGAAAAGAATAGGGTCGGGGCGAAGCTCGTGTTTCTCTCCTGCAGCAAGAACTCCGGCGCGCGAATGTTTGGCAAAGGTTATGGCGAAATTGAAATTATCCGCCATGCAATCGAGAACACGCAGGATATCGATTCCCACCAACTGGTTCTCAAAGTAACAGGAAGGTATAGAGCCCGGAATGCTGAACGGTTGCTCCGGGAATTGCGCTCTGCGCGCGCAGATCTACTATGTTCCCTTCGCATGAAGCTAACTGAAGCGGATAGCCGTATTTTTGCCATCTCTCCTCGTTGCGCCACAAGTCAGCTCTTGCCGCGTCAGGATTCGATCAACGACTCCAAGGGAAAGTACCTCGAGCAGGTCCTCGCCGATGCGGTTCACGGAACAATCTTGTCCGGTGGAAGTTGGGCACCTCTTCCTATCGAGCCGTTAATCTATGGCGTATCAGGAACCGAGGGAATGAGGTTCGGAACCTCCCCAATTCGACGACTTGGAAAATCGCTGCGACACGCGCTCCTCAAAGCTTGCTTTTCATACGATCTATAATCCGACCATCCGTGCGCAACTTTTGTGTCGTTAATCCTTTTCCGGCAGTGAGATCAATGTTCACAGACTCGAATCGTCAAGAAATATGTGAGCACCAGGCGCCAAGGTGCGGCGGAATGCGGCTTCGCGGCTTCGCGCCAACCAGCACCCCGACCCAGCCCCTCGTAACAGTCATTACTGCGGTCTTCAACGGAAAGCAGACTCTGACGGATTGCCTGGACAGCGTCCTGAGCCAGGACTACCCCAATGTCGAACATATTGTCATTGACGGAGGTTCAACTGACGGGACGCTCGAAATACTTGAAAGGTATAGTGACCGAATTGCCTTCTGGAAGAGCGAGCCTGACGATGGTATATACGATGCCTGGAACAGAGGCCTGAAGGTATCTCGGGGCGAATGGATTTCCTTCCTGGGTGCGGACGACCGGTTCATGCCCCATGCGATCAGCTCCTACATGACCCTTGCGAAACTGAACCCGAGCGCGGAGTTTCTTAGTTCCAGAATTTGCATCGCCTATCCACAGGGATTTGACAAAACTGCTGGAGATCCGTGGGCCTGGCCTCGTTTCTTGCGGTTCATGTGCACAGCCCACGTTGGATGCATGCACCGCCGCAAGCTGTTCGAAAAATATGGAGTCTTCGATACGTCGTACAAAAGCGGAGCTGACTACGAGTTGTTGCTCCGCGCAAGAAGTCAACTTAAGGCAGCGTTCACTCCTGCCATAACGGCCACGATGCAGGCTGGCGGCGCCAGCTCCACTCTGCAAGCTCTTAAGGAAAAAGCGAAAGCCAAAATCGTCACCGGCGGGCGAAGCAAGGTGATTGCTTCGATCGAACTCTTCCTGGATGATGCACAATATATTGCCAGGCCACTGCTTTATTGGCTAAGAGGGCTTGTAAGACGGAATCGAAGAGATTCAGAAACATGACGCCACTCGGGTACATTATGCTGCTTGCCGGATTGGTAACGCTGCTTTTCTCGCAGAAGTGGCTCTATCGATTCTTCGTATTCGGGACGCTCTTCTCTGCCTCCTCCGCTGCAAACTTTGGTGAAGGCGAGAATGCTTCTGCCCTGCAGATTTGGATGCTCTTCGGATTCCTCTGGCTTCTGCGAGAGCTTTTTGAAAGTTTCAGTCAGTTCTCATTCTCCATCGATCGGCGAATTGCGCGTCCGGCCTTCTGGCTCATCGGATTTTTGCTCGTCGCCTCCATTTCGTTGATCATGCCCGCCTACATCAATGGAGCGCTGCAAATTACATCTCCACAGTTGGGGAACCTATCCGAAACCCCGTTATATCTCACGCAACACAACTTTACTCAACTCCTCTATTTGATCTTCGGAATCTCCATTGCGATTTGCGTCGCCCAGAAGAATCTAAAGGATGAAGTGAAGCACGATACCGAGCGGACCATTCTCTTTTCAGCCCTCTTCATCGCTCTTTGGGGCCTCCTTCAGTTCGCTTGCAACCTCACAGGCGTTTCATACCCGGACTATATTTTCAACAATTCTGCATCCGCGTCCGGGAAAGGGTTCCTCGAAGCCCTGGATGGCATTGGCAGGATCTCTTCCGTAAGCACCGAGCCGTCGGTCTTTGCACAGAGTCTCGTCACTCTCCTGCCGCTTACATTTCCGGCTTGGCTCAGAACAGGCTTTGTTATCTCGCGTAGGTTTGACAGGTATTGTGCAATGTTGTTTGTCGTTTTGTTGATACTTTGTACTTCTTCGACAGCCTACATCGGATTGTTTCTCCTCGGCTTGCTGGCAATGCTCATACTCTGGCGCACCGGCGCGCTGCCGATTGGAAAGGCAATTGCTCGCGCAATCGTCCTCGGAGGATTGCTGGTTGTGGCCGCCGTTCTTGCCATATCTGCTGTGCCAATTGTGCGAGACGTCATAAATTCAGTCCTCTTGACAAAATCGAGTTCAGGCTCTGCCTTGGAACGCCTCATGACTGTCGAACTCGCGTTTGGATACTTTAAAAAGTTCCCTCTTCTCGGCATTGGATGGGGAAGCGCCACCTCGCACGACCTGTTTGTAAAACTCTTATCGAACGTGGGAATCATTGGAACGTTTCTATTTGTGGGCGCACTTTGCTCCGTGATCCGAGGTGGCTGGCGGGCTCTCAGGCCGCTCACTGTACCGATAGATCTTTCTCGTTTCGCCTGGCTCTTGAGCCTCACAGTTTTTGTGCTCACTGCGGTCCTTGCCGGCTTCCCCCTGGCGTTCGGTAACTTTTGGCTGATCCTTGGCATGGCGATGTCTGTTGGTTGGAAGCCCGAAATGACGCAGGTGCAATTGCAGGCCGTTCATCACGTTGAGTGTTCTCGATAGGGCATAGTAGACTTCAATCATGCCTCGGTTCAGTCTCATTGTGGCTACATTTGGCCGCACGGAAGAGTTAGCCACTCTCCTTCGATCCTTGGCCGGCCAGGAACTGAAAGACTTTGAGTTGATCATTGTCGATCAGAATCCAGACGACCGTCTGGTGCCTCTGCTAATGGACTGGAATTCGCAAATTGCCGATCCAGCCGGACCTACCGAGGGATCGCCTCAGATCCTTCACCTTCGTTGCCCATTGGGAGTTTCTCGCGCCAGAAATCTTGGCTTGGCTCACTCCACCGGGGATATTCTTGCATTTCCAGACGATGATTGTTGGTATTATCCTGACACCTTGCAGAAAGTCGATTCTTGGTTTAGGCAAAACCAGAACTACGGAATCCTCAGCCTGGGCTGTCGCGATGAGCATGGGCTCAAGAGTGGAAATCATTGGTTTCAAGCGGAGTGTGACTTGAGGTGGATCAACATCTTTCGCACTTCCGGTACATATTTCATTTTCGTTTGTCGACCCGCAAAAGGGGTGCCACTCAATTTTGATGAATCGCTTGGCCCTGGGTCAGGTACTGATTGGGGATGTGGCGAAGATACCGACTTCTTGCTTACCTTGATGAGCTACGGAGTCCGAGGACGCTATTATTCCCGCTATCACGTAGGTCACCCGCGAAAGGTGGGGTTCGTAGACATTCAGAGGGCGGAGAAATATGGTGCGGGGTTCGGGCGAGTCCTTGCCAAGCACTCGAATCCCCTCCTCCTTGTCGGCCTCGTCAGCTTCGACTTCATCCGTGCGGCGGGGTACGCGATTTTGGGCAAGCGCGGAAGATCGTCGCGTTTATGGGCTCACGGTAAAGCTATGATTCGAGCCTATTCTTCCGGGTGATTCCAATCCGTGAACCTCTGCAGAAGTCCGCAACCTGCCTTCCCGCGCCAGGCTACTTGGTCTGCTCTGACTCCGCCCTTGCGATGGAACTCATCCTCACTGGCAGGTGCATTTACCGGAGGCGTCAGGCTGTGTTGTGCATTGGCCGAGCATGCTGCCATTGAGCCAGCAGGCTACATGCGGCGACGATGCCGTTCCTGACTTCATGGAATACGACTCGCGGCCAAAACCGGAATCCGTCAGGCTTCCGTCGGGCGCGTACATCGGCAGGTCTCCATTCGGGCCGCTGGTGTCGCTCGTCTGCAACTTTGTGCCCCCGCCATGCGTGCCGGTCAGCGAACTTGGAAGAACCTGAATGCCGTTTAACACCAGTCCGTTTGGCGCGTTCAGATCAAGCACTGCACCCGTGAGAATCGTGAGATGAGGCACAGTGCCGCCGGCGACAGTGTAAAGCTGAGAGGCACTTCGCTGATTGTCCGGCGCAATGATCTGCAATGTTGGCTGACCGCCCTGGCCTGTGTTCAGAAATACAAGCGGCCCTTCAGTTGAGCGGTCCACCATGCCGTCAATGTTCAAGACGCCGTACCGGTCTACTTCGAAGAGACCATTCGCGGTAATTTTCAGATTCTGGAATAACTGCGGGTTGTACAAGGTCGTGCTGTTTGTAGGATAGCCGGCGTAAAAATCTGCGCTCGTCACGCCGTAGGGGCCACTTTGAGGAGCAATAGCCTCAAAGTGCGGAGTATACATTGTCACCGCCGAATTGTAGTTGACCCATTGGCAACCGTCGAACGAAGGTGAATAAAATGTTACCTGGGGTCCGTCGTAGCCGAAGTCGCCAATCTGCACGCAATTTGCGAAAGTGCCGCTGTTGGAAAACACAACGTGGTCGAAAACAATGTTCTCGCCGGAGTTATTTGGTGTCTGGGCTCCGGGGAAGTAAAAGTTCTGAGTGTTATACCAGATATGTGAGTTGCTGACTCGATCAAGAAAAGCATTTGAGCCCGCCGCCATGCCTATCGCGAACTGGTTCGCCGAGCCGCCCACATCAATATTGTCGATAATCGAAAGGGGGCTATTCAGTAAGATGCCGGTCCCGCTTCCACTTCCGATCAGTTGCAGGTCATGAAGGTTGTAACCTTCTTCCGCAACACCGGAACCCCTATATTGCAGGATGGTCGAGGACTTTCCCATTCCGACTATTGTGCATCTCACCCCGTCCGCGTTCAGCGTCGTGGTGAAGGAGTAGGTTCCTGCGGGCACTTCGATAGTCGGATTAAACGCAGAATATGTCGAGCATAGGTTGTTGATCTTCGCACCGATGTCGGAGCCGGTTCCCTGTGTGGCGTTATAGAGGCCATCGATCCCGGCCACGGGAACTGCTTGCGCTTTAGCACGACCTGAGCCGATGAGCGCCAACCCAAATGCTACCGCGGTTATAAAACTTGGCCTACTTTGCATGAATTCTCCAGCGTGAAGCCAGCCGGAACTCAACAAGGGGGGAGGAGACCAGGTTGGTCGATAGATTACGTCCAGAAGAAGTATATCAAAAGCGCAGCGGAAAGGGTTTAGGCTGGAGTTGATGTTCCGTTGATTTCTGTCGAATCCATTTTGCGGATTCAAGCGAAGAGAAAGTAACGCTGATTCAGAGGCGAAGAGATTGTCACTTGATTTGGAAAAACCAAGAGCCGAAGCAGAGCTAACGAGCCTCCGCGTCGCCATCGTTCACTACTGGTTTGTCGGCAGAGCGGGCGGCGAAAAGGTCGTAGAGGCCATCGCCGAGATCTTTCCGCAGGCAGACTTGTTTTCGCTCGTCGCCGACCCCACAACACTCGCTCCTGTTCTGCAAAATAGAAAACTCCAGACCTCCTTCCTACAACATATTCCGCTGGCAAAGAAATTTCATCGCCACTTCCTCTTTCTCCAGCCGCTCGCGCTCGAACAGTTCGACCTGAGCGACTACGATCTGGTCATAAGTTCCGAGTCGGGTCCAGCCAAGGGTGTGATCACATCTTCCAAAACCTGCCACATTTGCTACTGCCATTCTCCGATGCGCTACATCTGGGAGATGTACCCCCAATATCGGCGGGGAATGAACCCATTGGTTGGCGCAGTTTTTTCGCTCACCGCGCACTACATGCGGCTTTGGGACTATGCGTCAGCAGGGCGCGTCGATTACTTCGTGGCAAATTCGCGGTTTATCGCCTCTCGGATTCGCAAATATTACGGACGTGACAGCATCGTGATTCATCCACCGGTCGAGACAGCCGCGGGAAATACGGACACCGTCCCCGGTGATTATTACCTCGCGGTTGGGCGCCTGGTGGACTACAAGCGCTTCGATCTCGCTGTCAGCGCATGCAATGAACTTGGGAGGCGTTTGAAGGTCATTGGGGATGGCCCTCAATACAAAGATCTCCGAAAAATGGCCGGAAAAACCGTGGAATTTCTCGGGAAGGTAGACGACAAGGAATTGCGCGCCCATCTGGCTGGCTGCCGCGCGCTCATTTTCCCCGGAGAAGAGGACTTCGGAATTGTGCCAGTTGAGGCACAGAGTTTTGGTCGCCCGGTGATTGCTTATGCCTCCGGCGGCGCGCTTGAAACTGTGAACGGTGAATTGCCGAATGGGCCCGCAGTCGATAATCCAACCGGTGTGTTTTTTACCCGCCAGTCATCGTCAAGCCTGGTCAAAGCAATTCTTCACTTTGAATCAAACGAGTATCAATTCCGTCCGCCGGCGATTAGAGAACATTCGCTCCAGTTCGACAGCACCCTGTTCAAAGCCAGGTTCTCAGACTTCGTGCGTTCTGCCCTCAAAAACTTTGCCGATCGCAATCAAGCCTAGCCTTGCGGCCGGTGTTCTCGCGGCCATCGATTCATGCGACCTCGTTGCTACAGCGGCTTCGATTCTGCTCTTTACAGGAACGCAGACGCTGAGTGGCATTTTTCCCAAGAAAATGCCACCTTGCATGATCTCCAAATGGCAGCACTTGAATCGAAACCGCTCTAAACGCCCTTCTTCAGCTTCCGATAGCGCCGAATCAAATTATTAGTCGAGCTGTCGTGCTTCAGCTTTGGCTCGTCCTTGCCCTCAAGCTCAGGAATAATCCTCTGCGCCAGCACCTTGCCCAGTTCCACGCCCCACTGATCAAACGAGTTGATCTGCCATACAGTTCCCTGCGTAAAAACGCTGTGCTCGTAGAGCGCCACTAGCTTTCCCAGCACCTCCGGCGTGAGCCTCTCCGCAAGAATCGTATTCGACGGACGATTGCCTTCAAACACGCGATGCGGCGCCAGCCACTCCGGCGTCCCTTCCGCCTTTACTTCCTTCTTCGTCTTGCCGAACGCCAGCGCCTCGCTCTGCGCAAACACATTGGCCAGCAGCATGTCGTGATGACGCCCGATCGGGTTCAGCGATTTGCCGAACCCAATAAAGTCGCATGGAATCAGCCGCGTCCCCTGATGAATCAACTGGTAGAACGAGTGCTGCCCGTTGGTGCCCGGCTCGCCCCAATAAATAGGACTGGTGTCGTAGTCAACCACCTTTCCTGCAAAGTTCACATGCTTGCCGTTGCTCTCCATCGTCAACTGCTGCAGGTAGGCCGGAAAGCGCTTCAAATACTGCTCGTAAGGCAGCACAGCCACCGTCTGCGAACCGAAGAAGTCCGTATACCAGACCCCCAACAGCCCGAGCAGCACCGGCAAATTGCGCTCGAACGGCGTCGTGCGAAAGTGCTCGTCCATCGCGTGAAACCCTTCCAGCATTTTGTGGAAATTCTCCGGTCCGATGGCGATCATGGTAGCCAGGCCAATCGCCGAGTCCATCGAATACCGCCCGCCAACCCAATCCCAGAACCCGAACATGTTCGCCGTGTCGATGCCGAACTTGGCCACGCCCTCGGCATTGGTCGAGACGGCCACAAAGTGTTTGGCTACCGACTTCTCGTCGCCCCCCAGCCCTTTCAAAACCCACGCGCGTGCCGATTTTGCATTGGTGATTGTTTCCAGCGTTGTGAAAGTTTTTGAAGACACAATAAACAGCGTCTCCGCCGGATCAAGCCCATGCACCGCTTCGGCAAAGTCCGTGCCGTCTACATTCGACACAAACCGGAAAGTCAGATTGCGATCGCTGTAGTGCCGCAGCGCCTCGTAAGCCATCACCGGTCCAAGGTCTGAGCCGCCAATGCCAATATTGATCACGTTGCGAATTCGTTTGCCCGTGTGCCCCTTCCACGCACCACTGCGAATGCGCTTGCTGAAGGCCGCCATCCTGTCCAGAACCGCGTGCACCTCCGGCACCACATTCTTGCCGTCCAAAACAATGCTGGCCCCTTTCGGCGCACGCAGCGCCACATGCAACACCGCCCGCCCCTCGGTAAAGTTGATCTTGTCGCCGCGAAACATCGCCTCAATCCGTGCTTGCAGACCCGACTCCCGCGCCAGCTCCATCAGCAGCGCAAGGGTCTTGTCGGTAATGCGATTCTTCGAATAGTCGAAGAACAAGCCCATCGCCTCAACCGTCATCTGCTTGCCGCGTTTCGGGTCAGCCGCAAACAGATCGCGCAGATGCACGCTGCCAATCTTCTTGTGGTGCGCCTTGAGCGCCTTCCACGCCTTCAAATCGGTAAGCGGTTTGGCAGTTTTGCTTTTAGTAGGCTTGGTCACAGATGCCGGCATCTTCGTTTCCCTCGCATTTCTCATCATCGCGTCGCGCGTCCAGCCATCGGGAAACGCGCAACTGACACCAATATAGAAGACCACGCTCTCCTGCGCATGAACAGAGTCCAGCGTCTTGCGGAATTCCACGCCCCTACTCCGTTATCATTTCCGAATGCATCGTACGTGTCCCTCTGAACGCCGGGTGACTCCATGATCATTCCCGCCGCCCCCGCGCCCGACCCCAAATCGCAGTTGCGCAAGACCATGGGCTTCTGGGATGTGCTGTTGTTCAACATCGCCACCGTCCTCGGCCCCCGCTGGATCGCCGCCGCCGGCCACAACGGCACCTCGTCCATCAGCCTGTGGGTTCTCGCCGCCGTTTTCTTCTTCGTCCCCGGCGCGCTGGTCATCAACGAGCTCTCCTCGCGATTTCCTCAGGAGGGCGGCCTCTACGCCTGGTCCCGCGAAGCCTTCGGTCCCTTTCACGGTTTCGTCGCCGGCTGGACCTATTGGATCTACACCTTCTTCTATTTCCCCGGCCTGCTTCTCGCCAGCGCCTCCATGGCCGCCTACATCATGGGCGGCCGCGGCTCGGCTCTCGCGCAGGACAGAACCTTCCAGCTCACCGTTTCCCTCGGCATCCTTCTTGTTGCCGTCGTGCTAAACATCATCGGCCTCAACATCGGCAAGTGGCTCCAAAATGCCGGCGGCGTCGGAACCTACGTCCCCCTGCTCATGCTGGTCGCCATCGCCGCGGTTCTCTATCTCCATCACGGTTCCGCAACCCACTTCACCGTCGCCAACATGATGCCCACCTGGAACTGGGACACCGTCAACTTCTGGTCGCAAATAGCCTTTGCCTTCACCGGGCTTGAACTCGTCTCTGCCATGAGCGAAGAAGTCCGCGATCCCCGCCGCACGTTGCCTCGAGCCGTCTTCGGCGCAGGCGCGCTCATCGCTCTCATGTACATCGTGGGAACCTTTGCCGTTCTCTCCCTGGCCCCAGCCGCGGATATCGATCCCCAGAGCGGCGTCTTTCACGCCATCACGATTGGGTCGGTCGCCCTCAAACTTGGCTTCCTCGGCGTCCTCGCCGCCATCCTCGTCACCTTTGGCAACGCCGGCGGCGTCGGCAGCACTGTTGCCGGAATCGCTCGCGTTCCCTTCGTCGTCGGCGTCGACCGCTATCTCCCCGCCGCCTTCGGAAAAATTCACCCAAAATGGAAGACTCCCTGGGTCTCCATCCTCGTCCAGGCCGCAATCTCCGCCGCCATCCTGCTCGGCAGCCAGATCAACGAAACCACCCAGGGCGCCTATCAAAAGCTCATCGACGCCGGAATCATCCTCTACTTCATTCCATTTCTCTACATGTTTGCCGCCGCCATCAAACTCGCCCGCCGCAAAGACCGCAACGAAAATCCGCATGCTGTTCTGGTCCCCGGCGGCGTTCCCGGCGTCTGGCTCTGCGCCGGTCTCGGCTTCGCCGTTGTCCTTGGCGGCATCGCGCTCTCGCTCGTGCCCCCCGGCGGAACCGCAAACAAGCTCGGCTTTCTGCTCACCCTCGTCGCCGGAACAGCCGGCTCCATCCTCATCGGCCTCATCCTCTATTGGCGCGGCGCTCGTGCAAAGCAGATCGGCCGATAACAAGAAATCGTGAACCGAGAGCACCGTTCACAAGTCACTCAATCAAGTTCACGCAGTCGGCTGCGAGACCCTCTACACGTTCCCCGACCTCTCCTTGTTCGGGCTCCAGTTGATCACGTGATACGTAGCCGGCGCAGTTCCAATATTCCGGAACCCGTGCAGGCTGTTCGACGCATTAAACACCACCGACCCCGGCGTCACCTTCACCCACTTGCCATTCGACAGCGTTTCGCACAAACCGTCGCGCAGGATAATCAGCTCCTCGTTCACGTGTTGATGCGGCGGATGGGACTCCAGCCCCGGATTCAGCGTGGAAACATGCATCTCGAGCTGGTCGAGCGTCGCCGTCGGCTGTTTACAAAGCGACCGCACCTCGCCAACATTCGTCTTCTCCACCTTCATCTCTTCCCAGTGGAAAACCGTTGGCCCAAGCATCCCCTGTTCCTCCGGCGCCGCCGCGGCAAATGCACTCAAAGCCCCCGGCGCGGCCAGCAGCCCCACCAATGCATCGCGTCTCGTAATCATCATCCCCAATTCTCCCCATCGGAATTCTATGCCTCGTACGAGCATTGCTGGCAAGCACCCCGGCAGAACGATCTTTCAGCCCGGGCCGCCGCCCACTCTCCCGCACCCGCGCCGGAAGCCTCAGGATTTGAAGCCTCTCAAACAAGCCTGGCTTTCCTGCATCATCAGTTCGCCTAAGCCCGCGCGCACCCGCGCCGGAGGCGCGGCGTCCGTTAGCCCAGCACTTCAGTGCTGGGAACGGGCACCCAATCACGAAGAGTCCCGTAGGGACGCCGCAAAATCTCCTCGCGAACGAAAAACCGGGATCTCCCGGATACACCAACCGGCTCCTGCCTTCCCATCAGAGCCGGAGGCATTCCCGCCCGCGAACGGTCCTTCCCGATCCCCGCCCCGAAAATAAAATGACCCCGCACTGCCAAGTGTGGCCCTGGCGCGGTAAGCTGTCTGCCATGAATTGGACCGACGTTCTTATCGCCGCTGCGATCCTCGCCGTCATCCTCGCTTACCGGCGCTCCGGCCTCATCTCCATCAAGGACGCCAAGGCCCACCTCAAGAACGGCGCAATGGTTATCGATGTGCGCACCGCAGGCGAGTTTGTCGCTGGCCATCTACCCATCGCCGTCAATCTCCCCTTGAGCGAAATCGAGACCAACCTCGCCCGCCGCGTCAAAGACAAGAACCAGGTCCTTCTGCTCCACTGTCGGAGCGGCGCACGCAGCGGCGCAGCCAAAAAGAAACTAATCGCCCTCGGCTGCCCCAACACCTACAACATGGGCTCCTACCCACGCGCCGAACGCATCGTCTCCGGCAAGTAAATAGCCGCATGAAAATCTGCTATTTTGGTCGGTGAGATCGCATTGCAACTTCCGGATAGCCGACAAAATGGGCCGAGAAACAGATTGCGAAAAGTAGCATGAGATTGTCATGACGCTGGACGACTTCAAAGCACTTAAGGGTTTGGAAGGCCGCCGGGTTCGGATCACCTTCGTTGACGGCCAAGAGATCGTCGCGACACTAGTTAGCGTGACAACGGACCTAGACGACAGCCGCCATCTAATCTACGACAGAGTTGAATGGTCCGCGTTGCCTCACGCTGATCGGGGCGAGGCGGCATACTACTCACCGGGAGAAGAGGTACTCAGTTGCTCTCTGGCCCCAGAGATTTCAAACTGGCCCTCTTAAGCTGCTGAACCCACCGCGCTGCTACTCCGGGCGGATTACCGTCAAACCGGAAGCAACCCGCTAGCGACTGCCCTCCTCCACCTCCAAATAATCCAGCGCCGCCGCATCCTTCCCATCCGGCACGCCTTCCACCCGCAGCACATCCCCCGGCTTCAACTCCACCCCCCGCACCGTATGCCGGACAGAATTATCCCCATGTGGCCGCCGCGAAGGAAACGCCCCATCCGCCGTCCACGCCCCTACCTGTTTCCCATCCACCGAGAGCGCAAACTTCGCCGCGCCCCCTTGCAGATCGAAATACTCAGTCGCAATATCGAACCGTCCCGCCGCGCCCGTCCACGTCCACTCCGCCGAGCAGCCCGTCGCGTCCGCACACGAAACAGCCTTGCCGCCCGACGCATCCTCCCACGGCGTCACATCAATGACCTTGTACCCGCTCAGCTTCGCGTCCTCCGCCTCCAGCCGCCCCGGATAATGCCCCGCGCGTCCCTTGTCATCCGCAATCCCGCTCTCCTTCAGGAAGTACTGCACAATCGCGTCACGCCACACAATCGCATGACCGGCCTGGTATTCCAACCGCGCCGCCACATCGCTGAACAGCGCCCCATCAACGCGCCCCTTCAGCGTCGCCCACTCCCTGCCCAGCTCCGCCGCCTCTTCCGCGCCCTTGTAGTGGCTGTCGTAGACATACTGGATCACCGTCTCGCCCGAGTGCAGCTTGTACGTGTACGGCACGTGATGAAAAAACAGCAGCAGATTGTCCGGAGTCGTCGCGAGTCGCTCGTACATCCGCGCCACCTCCGGCGGATACTGCCCCGCGAATCCAGTGCCCGTGGCCACCGTCCGGTCCATGCCAATGCCTTTGTCGTCGTCAAAGTGCCACTGCCCCCAGCCGTTCCGTTCGCTGGCTTCAATATTCGGCCCGTAGTGGCTGCCCGTAATGTCAGTCAGCGTCTGCGTGCCAAGGAACCCCGTGTAGTGCTCATACGCCGGCCACGACTGCATCAGCATCTTCTCCACAGTCCCCACCACCACCGGATCGGTCCCGATCGACTGCCGTATCCACTCCCGCGCAATCTCGTCCGGCGCGAGATCGGGATCCCACGCCAGCCGCCCAAACGCATACAGATTCGCCATCGCCATCGGCGAGCCCAGCCAAGCATCGCGACCCACGCATGCCACGCCCACCATCCCTCCCAGCGACCGCTTGAAGCTTTTGCCCTCCAGAATCTCCTTCACCGGCGTCGACCGGTCCTCCGCCAGCATATCGAAATGCAGCACCTGCTTCCACATCGGCGCAATATAAACCAGGTGGCGCTGCTGCCCCAGGTACTCCTGCGTAATCTGCACCTCCATCGCCTGGTTGGTCTTGCGCAGCCCGGCAAACAGCGGCGATACCGGCTCGCGCACCTGGAAGTCGATCGGACCCTCCTTGGTCTGCACAATCACGTTGTCCAGAAACTTTCCGTCGAGCGGATGAAAAACGTCGTAAGCCGCGCGTGCCCTGTCCGCCTTCGGATCGCGCCAGTCCAGATGATTGTTGTAGACAAAACCCCTGTACATCACCACGCCGCCATGCGCAGCCAGCGCCCCTGCCAGCAGATTCGCCGCATCCGCAGGACTGCGCCCATAGCTCGACGGTCCCACCTGCCCCTCCGAATCCGCCTTCACCGTAAAGCCCGCAAAGTCGGGGATCAGCTTGTAAATCTCCTCCACCTTCGCCGCCCACCACGCCTTCACCGCAGGGTCGAGCGGATCGTTCGTCTTCAGTCCGCCCAGCTTTTGCGGACTCGCCAGCGCCACGCTCATTGCAACGCGCACGCCCCACGGCCGCATCGCTTCCGGCAATCCTCGCAATCTGTTTCAGGTGGTCCGCATCCAGAAGCTCCGGCGCTGCATTCACGTTATTGATGTCGCACCCATTGATGCCCACCGAGGCCAGCAGCCGCGCATACTCCACCACCGGCGTCAGGTCCTCGCGCACATTCCCGCCTTCAAAGAAAATCGACCGCCCCGCATACCCGCGCTCAATCGATCCGTCAGGATTGTCCCACTCATCCACCCATCGAATCCGCATCGCCGGCCCGCCGCGCAGCGGATGCTCGCCGAGATTCCGCGCCTTGCCCAACTCTGTTGTAGCCGGAAGCCGCAGCAATGCAAATGCTCCATAGAGCGCACCGCGCTCATCGCCCCCCGCAATCACCAGCAGATGATGCTCCGGCCGTCCCGTCTCGTTCCAATAAATCCAGTACTCATCCGGCCCCAGGTCCGCCGGAACCCGCACCTTGGGAAACGCCTTGCGCACCTCCTCCGCCGTTCCCACCACCGTCTCGCCCGCAACCGCTGCCGTGGCCCGCGCCGTCAAATTACCAGTCGCAACATCCGCAACGCTCCGCTTCAGCTCCGCAACTGCTGACTGCTCCAGCGCCCCACCACCCAGCACCCGAATCTTGATCGGCATCATCACGCGTTCTGAGCGACTCCCATAGCGAAGCCACCCCTGATCCGCCGTTTGGGCGCCGCACGTCGCCGCCCCGCCCAGCACCGCCGCCACTAAAATCCCCGCCAGCAAATTCGCTCTCGTCCGCCCACACACCATCCGCTTCTCCCCGTTTTCAACGCAACTAACGTTCTACCACTTCGCACCCTGCGACGCCTCGATTGATATGCTTGTCTTTCCGCTGTTTCAGGGGGAGGCGTCCGTCAATGCCAACCACCATGCAAGCCGTCGTCAAGGCCAAAGCCGCACACGGAATCGAACTGCGCGAAGTTCCCGTTCCCACTCCAGGCCCAGGCGAAGTACTGGTCCGCGTGCAGGCCGCGAGCGTTTGCGGAACCGATCTCCACATCCACAACTGGGATCCCTGGGCCAGGAGCCGCATCCATCCGCCTCTCATCCCCGGTCACGAATTCTCAGGCGCTGTCGCCGGCACAGGTCGCGGCGTCTCCACCGTGCGCGAAGGCGATCTTGTCAGCGCGGAGATGCACGTCGCCTGCGGCAAGTGTCTCCAGTGCCGCACCGGCCAGGCCCACATCTGCCAGCACGTCCGCATCCTCGGCGTCGATGCCGACGGCGCCTTTGCCGGCTACGCCATCATTCCCGAAACCAATATCTGGAAGCTCTCGCCCTCCATTCCCCACGACTACGCCTCGCTGCTCGACCCCCTCGGCAACGCAGTCCACACCGTGCTCGCCGGCCCCATCGCCGCCACCACCGTCGCCGTCACCGGCTGCGGAGCCATCGGCCTCTTTTCCATCGCCGTCGCCAAAGCCTGTGGCGCGTCCAAAGTCTTCGCCATCGAAGTCAACCAGCATCGCCGCACGGTCGCCGCGGAAATGGGAGCCGACCAGACCTTCGACCCCGCCACTGAAAATGTTGAGAAGAGAATTCTTGAAGCCACCTGCGGTACCGGTGTCGATGTCCTGCTTGAGATGTCGGGCCATCCTGAAGCCATGCGCCTCGGCTTCGCCATCCTCCGCACCGGCGGCCGCGCCTCGCTGCTCGGCATCCCCTCGCGCCCCTTCGAGCTCGACTTCGCCAAAGACATCATCTTCAAAGGCGCAATCGTGCAGGGCATCAACGGCCGCAAGATGTTCGAAACCTGGTTTCAGATGGAAGCCCTGCTCGCGACCGGCAAGCTCAACCTCGAGCCCGCCATCACCCACCGCCTCAAGCTAAGCGATTTCAACCAGGCCATGAAGCTCCTCCAATCCGGCGAAGCCATCAAAGTCGTCATGCGCCCGGAGTGAGATTACGGCTGGCCTGAAGCAATTCCAGGATTGGAATGTCGCCTTACTAGTCCCGACTGAAGCTCAGTGTTCTCCGATTCAGATCGACCGCGACCCTTGTGATGCCAAGTGCAACCGGGCTCATCAATCCATCAAAGTCATGGCCCGCATCCCTTTGGTTGGGAGCTACAAATGCCGACTCATGGCCAAACTGCACTTCGCCAAGCGAGAAGCTGATTTGCCGCACGCGCCGGTGCTCGTAATCGCCAATCTTTTTCGGAGACGGTTGGGCGGCAATGCTCTTCAGCACTGGCTCCGGTTCCGGCAGCTCCTCAAACATGATCAGCGAAGGTGCGGCCGAGTCCAACAGAAGGTGAACTGTCGTTTGATTGACCACGGCATCCACAAAAGCCAACCCATTCTTCATTTGCAGCGGAATTGAATCAGGCATCGATGGGGTAGGACCGAAACTGATTGCACGCGATGCATAGTCGATCAGGAACTTGCTTTGCCCCAGAACGTCCAGCCCAACGATCGCGTCGATCTCAATCGGGAGCGCGCCCTGAACGAATGTCAGGTCCTCGACGAGTACTGGCACGTTCTCGCTCCGGATGGGGCCGAATTGAATGCTTGGCGCGGTGGCCATCGCGCTCTTAACCTTGCCGCTCAATACCGCAAGATCCGCAGGCGTGGACTCGAGCCCAAGCTTGCGCGCGAGCTTTGGACTCAGCACGCTCGTGTTCGCCCCGGTATCCAACAGAAAATTGAGGCCTCGCACCGGGCCCACGGATCCCTGGGCCACGATCATGTAGTCTCTATACAGTTGGAATCCGACACTGGCGCTGGCCAATCGGTCCGTCTCGCGATTTCCACGTGTAGCGGGATGACCCACCTCCGTCAAACCCGTCAAAACGATCAGCAGCCAGATGGACCTTCCCCGCATGGCTCTCACCTCATCGAGAGTCATGTTCGGTTTCCCCGGCTGGTACCTCAATTCACCGGAGCTAGCCTGTAGATACTGAGTTGGTTGAGCGTCCGGAGAGAAGTCGGAGAGGTCCAGAAGAGGAAGCTCTCCCCGCAAAATAGTTGAAAACAAGGGCCGTTTGTGGCATCAACAGAGCAGAGGGCACATGTCAGACTTTCCCAATGAACAGATTCCTCCGGCGACCAATGGAAAAGGACCGGTCAAATTCGGCGCGTTTGAGGCTGATCTCCACGCTGGAGAGGTCCGTAAATCGGGAAACCGCGTCAAACTGCAGGAACAGCCCTTCAAGGTCTTGCAAGTTCTGCTCGAGCGTCCGGGTGCCTTGGTTACCCGCGAAGAACTGCGCTCCCGCATCTGGCCCGACGATAGCTTTGGCGATTTTGACCATGCGGTCAACGTCGCAGTCGGCAAGCTCCGCAGCGCTCTTGGAGATTCAGCCGAGAACCCTTCCTATATAGAAACAATTCCCCGCCGCGGCTATCGTTTTGTTGCGGTGCCGGAGCGGTCGCATCACGAACTGCAGCCGGCTGAGCCCGCTGCCAACTCCGAAATGCCCTCCAAAGCCTGGTGGGGGCGCAGGCGCGTGCTCTTGACCGCCATCGCAGTTGTCACCTTCGGGATCCTGCTCGCCGTCAGTTTCCTGGCGGGTCGCCGCACCGCCAAGCCGTTTGCCCCCGAGTTTCAGCGCCTGACAGTCATGCGCGGCACTGTTTATTCCGCCAGGTTTGCCCCCGACGGACACAACGTGATCTACAGCGCTGCCTGGGCTGGCAAACCGATGACGATTTACTCAAAAGACGTTAATTTCTCCGGCGCGCGCAACCTCGGTTTGCCTGAGACCGCTCTGCTCGCAGTTTCATCCACTGGCGAAATGGCAGTCGTGCAATCCGCCAAACCCCAATTCATGATGACCCTCCGCGGCACGCTCGGCCAGGTTCCGCTTGCCGGAGGAACACCTCGCCAGATTGCCGAGAATATCGAATGGGCCGATTGGGCGCCGGATGGACAATCCCTCGCCATCGTCCGCGCCCTGCCAGGCAAGGACCAGCTTGAGTTCCCCGTCGGTCACGTTCTCTACGAAACCACCGGCTGGATCAGCCACATTCGCGTCTCCCCCAAAGGCGATCAAATTGCCTTCCTCGACCATCCCAACGACATGGACGACCGCGGCAGCGTTTCTGTCATCGATCTTGCCGGACAAATGAAGACTCTCTCCACAGGATGGGAGAGCGAAGAAGGCCTCGCCTGGTCTCCGAACGGAAATGAAGTTTGGTTCTCCGCCACCCAGTCCGGCTTGCAGCGCCGCATCTATGCCGTCGACATGGCCGGCAATCTGCGCCTCACTTTCAGAGCGCCTGGCGGCGTCACCCTGCAGGACATCGCCCCCGACGGCCGCCTCCTCCTCACGCGCGACGAACATCGCGCCGGAATCATGGGCTCGACACCCGGCGAAGCCCAGGAGCGCGACTTGTCCTGGCTCGACTGGTCGCTTCCCATCGATCTATCCCCCGACGGCCGCCAGGTCGTCTTTGACGAAGAGGGTGAGGGAGGCGGCCCAGCCTATACCGTCGCCGTCCGCGATCTGCTCGGTTCTCCGCCCGTTCCCCTCGGAGAAGGCATGGCCGGCGGTTTCTCTCCCGACGGCAAATGGGTTGCTGCCACCGTCAACTACACGCAAATTGTGCTGCTGCCTATCGGTGCCGGCACCTCCCGGCACATTGACCCAGGCGGCATTCAGCAGTACGGCCACCCCGTTTTGTGGATGCCCAACGGCAAGCAACTCATCTTTCCCGCCAGGCTTGCCGGCCACGAAACCCAGTGCTTCCTCCAGGATATTGATGGAGGCAAGCCGCGCCCAGTCACCCCCGAGCGAGTCACCGGCTGCCGTCCCTCGCCCGATGGCAAATCGATCGCGGCCAAAGACATCGCCACCAAACAGGGCCTCCTCTATCCACTCGATGGCGGCCAGCCGCGCGCGCTCCCCGGTCTCATGCCCGGTGAGAATTTTGACTGGACTCCCGACCCCAAATTTATGTACGTAACCCAATGGGAGAAGCTGCCCGTAAAAGTCTATCGGCTCAATATCGTTACCGGTCAAAGACAGCTCTTCAAAGAGATGAACCCATTGGACGAGACTGGACTCTGCGACCTCGGCCACGTCATCTTCAGCGCCGATGGCCGCTCCTATGTTTACGGATACACACGCCTGCTTTCAGACCTCTACCTGGTCAAAGGATTGAAATAAGACCCACCCCAAGCCCAACACCGAGTCAACCCATCCTTCTAATCACGCTGTCATCTTGAGCAACCCGACTCGCCACGACGAGCAACCGCTGAGACGAACTGCCGCCAACTTGCTGACTCGCTGACTCGCTATTTCCGCGAAGCGGAAGCTGACTCGCTGACTTTGTCGTAAACCGGCTTTGAAAGGGCATGACTTCTAAGCCTGCCCTGAGCGTAGTCGAACGGGTGCCAAAACCCCTTCAAAAAGCCCCGAAAGACCAACCACGCGGCGCAAGCCGCGTTCAAACCTTTTCGCATTCTCCTCAACGCCGACCTTGAGAAATAATCCGCAACGCGCGCACGGTCGCGATGACCCGTCCAACAGTCCGTCCTGAAAACTAGATTGCACCCTCGGCCTCAAATCCCGCGCAAGAACTCCACCGGAGCCGAAGTAAGTGTCAGGGCATGACTTCAGTCATGCCAGAACCCACCCCAAACAACCTCGAAAGACCAACCACGCGGCGCATGCCGCGTTCAAACCCGACTAGCACTTTCGAAGCTTCCGAAAAGCCGACTTATCATTACTAGTTCCATCCAAGGTCTTTCCGATATGGGTCTTTGCGGAATCATCGCCGGCCTGCGATTCGCGTCGGCTATTTTAGCTGAAATAGCTTGTCGTCGTCGCTCAGTTCCAGAATCGTGTTCTCCTTGAAAAATTCCACTGGCATTGCTGGCAGTTTGTCGCGCAGTGTGGAAAGTATGAGCTGCCCGTCCGCCTTGTTTGCCTCATTTAACAGCGCGAGCAGTTGATTCCCGTGTATTTGTTCGAGACCGTCGTGGCAGACGAACCTTGGGAAGTTGATACCGGTCTCTGAGAGGAAGCTGATGTAAGCCAAGTCGAACGCTGCAGTCTGAGATGCTTTTTTTCCGGAGCCCACGTTCGCGCCAACGGCAGTGAGTTGAAAGGTTATCGACCCGCTTGCGGTGTCGTTGAAAAAGAGCAGGTACTGCTCACCGTAAAGGAGTTCAGAGAGCCTTGAGAAGTGCCTGTTGAATACACTTAGCCTTTCCTGTAGCGCCGATTTCTCTCGATCGATGACCTCCCGGGTTTCGGCGAGTCGCCGCTCGGCGCTTGCGATGCCTTCCTTAAGAGTTCTTCGGTCCTTCTGGTCCTGCTCCAGGCTTCCGAGTGTCTTGAGCTTTTCTTGGAGCCCGGTACGTATCTCGAGCGCCCTGGCAAATTCAGGGGACCTCACCATCAGGCCGATTTCGTCTCTCTCCTGTCCCTGCAGGGCCGCAAGCTCGGCCACCGCTATCTTGGCTTGCTCTTCGAGCACCCGGATTTGCGATTGCAAGAAGCGCTGCTTTCTCCCCCTGAGGTTTTGGATGAAGTCAGTTAATTCGTTCCAGTCGTGATGGAGTTTTGGCAGGTAGCTCTGAGCCTCTCGATACACTGCCTCGACGGCTTGGCGGTCTAGGTTGGAGTATTCGCTTTCAAGCTCTCTGATGGTGAGCTTTAGGGATGCAATCTCAGAGTCGAATCTGCTGAGCCTGCCGGCGACGCCCGCCGCATTCGATCGAATTCCGGACACAACGTTTGCGCGTGCCGCGATTTCGGGAACTTCTCCTCGCAACGCCGGCGACAGCCCAATTTCCTCTACCTCGCGACGCAAGTGGATTAGCAGTTGATCAATCTCGCCTTCCTTGCGGATGCGGTTCAGCGCCTCCCAGTCGCGGTCTAGCCTCTTTTTGCTGTTCGTGAGAGTTAGCCGCTCTTCGAGCACATTCGCAGTGAAGAATCCAAACAGGAACAGGTGTAGTGCCTCGTAGTCGGCTGCACTTGCATAGTTTCCTAGATATTTGAGGGTCCTGCTCATCATCAATGGCGAGGACCTAACAAATTTCGGGATCAGCTGGCGGAGGCTTGGTTTTTCGCCACTCGAACCAAATAGGAGCTGCTTCACGGCGGCTCGGTACTGCTTGGCCTGGGGATAGCCAGTGTTATCTATTTTCAATAACTCCTTCCCCGTTTCGGGAGGAGCGAACGTCCGGGATAGGATGTGTACTCCGCGCGCCTTGTCGGCAAGCGTCAGCTTGACCGAGATTGGCACCCTCGCGTGGAGGAAATCGTAGACTTCTTGATTCACGTTTGTTTCGAACTCGGCGTCCTGCCAGATGTCGCTGCCCTCGGAACCAAGGCAGTAATCAATGAGGCGCAGCACGGTAGTCTTGCCGATGCTGTTCCCCGTTCGTTTCGGCCCAGACGTGGGCCTGTCGAGAATGAGATTCAGGCCCTGCTTAAACTTAACCAGCCTAACTACTGAGTCAGCGCGCATAACCGCAAGTTCGGCTAGCTGCATTTCACTACCATCCCATGGTCGTCGAGTTCGATGACGCCGAGCAGGTATAACCATGCTGCGGCCGTCATGACTTGCGTTGGAGAAACGGGGCGTTGAATTATCGAACTCATGCGTTCTTGCAATGCCAACAGATCTGCGCGCTCCTTCGGCGCTTTGTTGAGGGCGCGAAGAGCTATTGCGCCGAGGTAGTAACCGCAATTCCAGGGGCTCTGTTCACGCGGCAGGAGCATTGTTTGGCCTCTCCAGGACTTCGCATTCGACGACGGCGTCGGCGACGACAAGGGATACTGCTAGGTGTGCCGTCTCTTGATCCACCTTGGTTTCGCTCGACGTCTTGTAATCGTCAAGCAATCGCGCAATGACTTGATCCACGATGGTGTCTGCGTTCTCCCTTATGTATTCGATCTTTTGCAATTTTGGCTGCGGATTAGATTTCATCCCGCTCCGAACGACTTCGTCGTAGGTGACGCCTGCCTTATACAACACGAGACGGCGGGCATCCGCGTTCGTTTGTTCTACGCCGAGATACGCCTGCTCAATCACAAGCGAATATCTGAGATAGTTGACGATCGCGCGGTGGCTATTTGAGAGTTTGTTGTACTCGATCTTGTCGCTGACTTCTGACTGTAGGGTTCTTCTGTCTCCCCTTGCATACTTGGACAGGGTCTGCAGTGAGAAGACCGCAATGAGTTTACCCAGCACGGAAGGAAGCTGGCCGGCAACTCTCTGCTCAAAGATTAAGTTTACCTCACGAGCATTCGGGATATTGATGACCGGAGCATTCGCGTCACCGCCGATAGCGATGCTGTCGCGTGAGGCGGATACGTCGCTGTCGCTCATCTTCCCGCCAGATGGGTTGCGTGCCAGATCACTGCCGCGATTCCCCCAAGTTCGACGATTATGCCAATCACCGTAAGCAGGTGCCCGGGAGGTTCAGGGCCTGCCATCGTGTTCGCGTTGACGATTGGTGCGTTGCTGTTTCCGCCTATCGCCACGGAGCCATGGCTCGCGCTAACGGTCGAGCGTCTCCCACGGCTGCGGTTCTGGCGGTCGACGAGCAGGAGAACAATGCCCAAGAGGACAAGAACAACGCCGATGAGGAGCCAATTCATGGTTTCAGAAATAGTACAGTTGCCGGGCCGGCCTGTAAACATCGCTAAGCCACGAGCCGAACCTTGTTTTGAACTCGGGTGACGGTAGCTGGTCAGGCGATGCCGGAAAGCTCCTGAGAAACACCCTTCTCCTCAGTAGCTGCAATTCAATTCGTCATTGTACTCATCCTGCGTGGCTTACATTCCAAAGTGAGGATCGGGAACGAAAAACGCCGTTCCCGCCTGTAGCTGCGATTCGATTTCCCACCCGAAGCGCAAGACTTCATTTCACGGAGCAGGTCTTCGTGCCGGTATCGGCAACGCTCGCAATCATCCATCTTCCGTCAATGCGAACCAGGTTGAACAGGTCCGTTCCGCAGTGATCAACCTTTCCATCCACCAGAAAGTCGAACGGCGCCCACACCACGGCGAGATCGTTGTCGATCCGGACCAGCGGATCGTGAATGCGTTCTTCAATCTGTGTCGTACCAGGTTTGCCTACGCGCTCCGCGAAGGCTTCAAACGTCATCTGCGTGGGCTTGCCGTCGCGCATCAGCACCATCGTGCCGCCAGGCATCGTGGGCGCTTTGATCGCCACGGCGTCTCGTTTCGCCATGCCATCGAACATCGCATGGATTGGCGCGAGCACCGCCTGCTCCTCTGCCGATTGCGCAATGACAGGGGTCGTGAGTCCAACTGCCAGAAGCGCGCCAAGAAAGAAAACGAACTGACTTACCTGCCTGTTCATGCTCGCCATTCTATCTTGAGTCCACTCCCCGCAAACGCGCCTGAAGGCAAGCACCAAGCAGCCCGGGCCTCCACGCAAAGAGTGCAGGAAAGCAGCACATTCGCGCCTGGAGTCCTTCTGTTCCCCTCCGGGGTCCCCGACGAGCGGTCTTTGCTCGTTGGGGTGGCTATTCCCTATTCCCTGTTCCCTGTTCCCTGCTTTCTACCCCCCCACAGTCGCGACAAACACGCAAAAAACGTGTATTTAACGGCTAAAAAGGGCCCAAATATGCGCATTTAACGCGTTTTAACGCTCATTTCGGGTAGTTCCAGACCACCCATGCCCGCTTTTCCGCACCTTTTAGACCAACAAAGCGCTCCTTTAGGTGGTCTGGAGGGTTAAGTAACTAAAAAACCGCAACCTTTGAAGCCAACATCTGGCTCCAAATCGGAACCACTTGAGCAAACATTCCGGGCCAAAACCGAACCCTTCAGGCCAACCTTTTTGGCGTCAAAAACTGCGCTGTTTTCTACGCGGGCCAGGGTCGCGATTTCGCCTCATTTCTCCCACTCAATCTCCGCCTTCCGCAGCCCTCTCACCGCGTTCGACAGGTACACCGCATCCGCCCGCCGCAGGTCCTCCGGGTAGAGCGCACGCTCTTCCACATGCTCCAGCGTCTCCAGCAAGTGCCGCCGGTAAACCCCCGCCAGCAACCCGCACCCCACAGGCGGAGTCAGCCACTTGCCGTCCATCTCGATAAACACATTGCTGATAGCGCCCTCCGTCACTTCGCCTCGCTGGTTCAGGAACAGCACATCCGCAAACCCTTGATTCACGGCCTCTTTGAAAGCTTCTGCATACAGAATCCTGTCCGTAGTCTTGTGGTAGAGCATCCTGTCATTTGCATCGGTTCGTTGCCGCGAGATGCAGACGCGCACCGGCCTCGCATCTTGACCGCCTTTTTTCGCAAGTGCCTCATCGCCAATATCCATGCACCCTTCGCGATCAACCAGCAGCCTCACTCTACGCTGCGCTCCGTCTTCAAATGCACGTGCAAAGTCCATCAGCGCGGCCTTCACCGCATCCCGCTCGCACTCAAATTGGAAGTACTCCGCCGAATCCATCAGCCGGTCCAGATGCAGTTCCATCAGCGGATAGCCACCATCCCAAAGCATCGTCTCAATCAGTTGCAGCCGCTCCGGAAACCGCCGCGCCGACCCCGTAAGAAACTCCGCCTTTAACAGGCATTCGCTGTATTCTTCCTTCGCAACCGAGTCGATCACGATGCCGCTTCCCACGCCCATAATTCCTGTGTTTCCATCCAGTTCCAGTGTGCGAATGGCCACGTTAAACACTGTGCGCCGCGGCGAAAAGTATCCGATCGCCCCTGTATACACGCCCCTCGGCTGCTCTTCGAGCCCCGCCAGCAGTTGCATCGCCCGCACCTTCGGCGCGCCTGTAATTGACCCGCATGGAAACAGCGCCCTGAAGATCTCTTTGAAGCCGGCGTCCTCCCGCAATTTCCCCTTCACCGTCGAAGTCATCTGCCAAAGCGTCGGGTGCCGTTCAACCGCGAACAGATCTTCCACCCCAACGCTTCCAAACCGCGTCACCCGCCCCAGGTCGTTCCGCAGCAGGTCCACAATCATCACATTCTCACTGCGGTTTTTCGCGTCGTGGCGCAGCCATTCAGCGCGCTCACGGTCTTCGCAACTGGTGCGCCCGCGTGCCGCGGTTCCCTTCATAGGCTTGGTCGTGATGCGCCGGCCGCCGCTGTCTTCATCGATTCGGAAAAACAGCTCCGGAGAAAAAGACAGAATCCTCTTGCCCTCTGCCCAATGAATGAACGCCCCATACTCCACCGGTTGCCGCTCCCGCAGCCGCGCATACAGTGCCCCCACGCTCCCGCGAATACTAACCCTGTAGGGTGCCGAAAAGTTGAGCTGATACGCGTCCCCCGCGCGAATCCACTCATGAATCTCCGCAATCCGCTCCGCATATTGCTCCTCCGTCAGCGAGAGCGAAGCCTCAACTTCTACTTCATCCGTCTTCTGGTCTCCTACGCGAAAGTCCGCCAACCCAGGCGGTTCACCGTCAGGAAATGTTCCCGTTACGTGATCGAAACGATAGCCGCGCTCATAAATTCCGAACCAGGCAAGAGGCTGTCCCGGCCGGCTCGACTTTAGTAAAGCCTTAGGCTCAAAATATTTCCCGCATTCGTAAGAAAAAAATCCCGCCGCCGCCACCCCGCCAGAGACCGCGGTGTTTATGTCGCGAAAGAGTCCGTCAATGTCCGCAGCCGTGTTTGCAGCGCACACGCGCACCGGCGCAACAAAAATTTGCGCGCAGGATTCTGAATCTGACTCTGTGATCTTAGGCTTGCCGCACTCCAGCAGCACCGCACCCGGTGTGTGTTCCACCAGCGCGTACACTTCCGCGGGAAGGGAATGCCGACGGTTCATGCAGGCTTTTGGGCTGCCTCTTGTTATTGCACCGTCAGAACGAATGTTGTGTTCTGCGTAATCGCGGTAATGCCGTTACTCGACTGTCCGGTCACGGTCACCGTATACGTGCCCGAAGGTGTTGGGAGATTGGTGGGCGGACCGTGGTGGAAGTAGTAATAGCGCGGATTGCAGGCCGTAGTGCCCAGGATGGTGACGAGGGCAACCAGCGCAATGATTGAAAGCCGGCTGAGCCATGCCCGTCGCCGCGCACTCCAGGCCAGTCCACCCAAACCCAGCACTCCGGGCAACAGAAATGCCCAGGCGACCGGGCCGTTTCCCCTGGTGTAACTAAAGGGCAAGCTTGCCTGGCCCGCTGTTCCCGCAGCCTGTGTCTGCAACACCATTGAGCTGACTGGAGGGCACGCCGAAGCGGGTGAGCCCACAGTGCAACTGGTTGGAGTAGTCGGGAGAATCTCCACGCTCTGCGGGCTGAAGGTGCAAGACGACTGATTCGGAAGTCCGGAGCAAGAAAGGGTGATAAACATCGGGGACGTCAGGGCGGCAGGGTTCACCGGCGCAATGGTCACGCTGAGGGTTCCGGCGTTGCCAGCCGTCAGTACCATTGGTAGCGCGGAAGGTGCCACTGGCGTGAGCGTTAGTTGAAAACTGGGTGTGCCGCTTACCTGAGTCTGCACCAGCGTGGAAACTGAAGTAGAAGCCAGATGCGTTGCATCGCCGCTATAAAGTGCGCGAAGACTGTGTTCGCCGCCGGGCATGGTTAGCACTGTGGAGGCTTGACCCGAGGGGTTCAGCGTAACCTGTGCCAGTTGCTGGCCGCCCTCAAGAATCGAAACTGCACCCGTAGCCGGAAGGCCATCGACCCCCGTCACGCTGATAAGAACTGAGGTATCGGTTTGGCCGCCCTGGTCGCTTGTCGTTACGCTCATTGAGGTTTCTGTGGCTACGCTTTGCGCGCTCGCAACCGCCATCGGCGGCACAAGCATTGCCAGCGCCGCACCCAGTCCTGCAACCCACTCAAGCCGCAGACTGCGGCGGTTCATGCCTCTCACTTGCACCTGCTCCAAATCCTCAGAAGAATCGCGTATCGCCTGTTGCCTAAGCGTAGAAGACTATTGTATCTGGCGGGGGTGCGGTCGGGCCAACCGGCACGCTTCGATTTACCTCGAAATTCTCGCCCCCCGCTGCCTAGGCCAGGTGGCTTGGGTTCCATTCATGAATCCCCGTCATGCATTGGACGCAGCTTACCCGGAATGGAGAGTCATACTCGCTCCGCGGAGTTATGCTTCTTCTTTGAGGTAAATGGCCATGACTCAGGCTCCTCCTCGCCCCCAGCTTGCCCATCTGACCGCCGCGCTCGACGATCTCCGCGCCAGGGGCACCTACTTCAAACTTCGCGTTCTCGATGACCAGCAGGCTCCCGTTTGCCACTACGACGGGCGTCAAGTCATCAACCTCGCCAGCAATAACTACCTGGGCCTGGCCAACGACCCTCGGCTGATTGAGGCCGCTCTGGCCGCCACGCGCGCATTTGGGGTTGGGTCTGGAGCAGTGCGCACCATTGCAGGAACCATGCGCATCCACATGGATCTGGAAGAAAAGATCGCGCGTTTTAAAAATGTCGAAGCCTGCGTCGTCTTCCAGAGTGGATTCGCCGCCAACGCCGGCACCGTTAGCGCCATTCTGGGGAAAGAGGACTTTATTCTCTCCGACGAGTTGAACCACGCCAGCATTATCGACGGAGCACGCCTCTCCCGCGCGACTATTAAGGTCTTTCGCCACAAAGACATCACCCACTGCGAGCAGCTTCTTGAAGAACTGGCCCCACAACCCGGTCGCAAACTCGTCATCACCGATGGAGTCTTCTCGATGGATGGGGATATTGGCCCCGTGGACAAGTTGGCGGCCCTGGCCGAAAAATATGGCGCCATCATGATGGTGGACGACGCCCACGCCTCTGGCGTTCTGGGCCGCAATGGCCGCGGGTCGGTTGACCACTTCGGCATGCATGGCAAGGTGGATGTGCAAGTTGGCACGCTTTCCAAGGCCATCGGAGCACTCGGCGGCTACGTTTGCGGCAGCCGCGACTTGATCGACTACCTATGCCACCGCGCTCGTCCGTTCCTCTTCTCTACATCGCACCCTCCGTCGGTCGCGGCCACCTGTATTGCCGCGTTCGACATTCTGGAGCAGGAACCGGAGCGGATTCAGCGGCTGTGGGACCTCACCCACTACTTTCAAGGTGAGCTGCACCGGCTTGGCTTCAACATCGGCGGAGTCACAACTCCGGCCACCCAGACGCCTATTACGCCGATCATTGTGGGCGAAGGCCGCGCCGCCATGGAGTTCAGCCGTGCCCTCTTTGACGAAGGAGTTATGGCCACCGGTATCGCCTTCCCCACTGTTCCCGAAGGCAAGGCAAGAATCCGCGCCATCCTGACCAGCGAACACACCAAGGCCCAGCTTGACGAGGCGCTCGAAACCCTTGAGCGTGTGGCCAGGCGGCTGGGAATTTTACAATAGGGCAACCATGATCGCTCACTTGCGCGGCAAGCTCATTTCGAAACAGCCCGGCCAGGCCATTGTCGAGGCTGGCGGCGTTGGCTACGACATCGCCATCTCAGTGCCGACGTTTACGTCTCTGCCCTCCCTGGGCGCCGAGACTGCACTTCATATCCATACCCAGGTCAGCGAGGATCAGATCGCTCTGTTCGGCTTTCTCGAGCTTGAAGAGAAACGGCTTTTCGAGCGCCTGATCACGGTAAGTGGAGTTGGACCCAAGCTGGCCATCAAGATGCTTAGCGGACTTTCTTCAGAGCGCACGGTGCAGGCCATCCGCGGCCAGGATCACGCGCAACTGACGCGTATTCCCGGCGTGGGTAAAAAGCTGGCGGAGCGCCTGGTGGTGGAGCTCAAAGACAAGCTGGATGACTTCGCCGTCGCACCTGTGCAATCAGCCATCCGCGGGGCAGCAGCCGAAGATGTGCTCTCTGCGCTGACCAACCTTGGCTACCAAAGGCCCGCCGCCGAAAAAGCCATCGAGCAGGCCATCGCCAAGGAGGCCGCTCTCGCCGCCGACTTCGACGGGCTTTTCCGTGGCGCTTTGAAGGTAATCCGGTAGAATAAGGAATATTCGTTCAAACGTTCCGAGGGTTGAGGTGACAAGTACGCGAGTTTTTTGCGCACGCTTTGATGAATTCGGCTGGTATCAGTAACCCTCCTCTGCGTTTTCCGATCTAATTCAGTAAAGGCCGCTGGACCTCTTCCCCTGAGTGACAGCCTTCCCTGCAGTTCCAGGACGGTGTATTTGCGTATAATCGTCGCTCTTGTCAGCCTGGGTTTTGCCTTCAGTTGCGGTGCCCAGTCGATACAGCTTGTAGATGCACCGCTACCTCAGGCGAGTCTCCGGGCCGCAAACGTCCCTGCGGTTGAATCGAGCCCGGAATCGTCTTCGGCCTCTTTCGCTCGCCTATCGGACTCGATCTCTGAACTGATCCCTGACCAGACTCAGAACAGCCCCTCCATTCAAGCTGAAACCCAGAGCAGCACCCACCCTAAGGTCGATCCGAAGGTCCCTGTGGACGCCGACGGAGTGCCCATCCCTCTCGAGCGCCAGCAGCCCCAGCGCATTCTGGGTTTTATGCCCAATTTCCGATCCGTTTCCGGCGGCAGTAAACCTCCACCGCCTGGCTGGAAATATAACTTCATCGTCGCCACCCACCAGGCTACTGACTATTCAACCTTTATTTTCCTCGGCCTGACCTCTCTGATCGCCGAGGGCATGGATATGCACCCCAGCCTCGGCAAAGGTGCTGGCGGCTTTTATGCCTACACCTGGCGCGGTTTCCTCGACAAGAGCGACAACACCTATCTGTCGGCATGGCTCCTACCCTCTATCCTGCATGAGGACACGCGCTACTACGCGCTCGGAGCAGGTCATTCGATCCCTATGCGCGCCCTCTACGTAATCAGCCGGCAAGGCGTGGCCCGCACCTATGGCGGCCGCCAGACACCCAACATCGCCGGGCTGGGTGGCAAGGTTCTGACCCAGGTGGTTTCGAGGACATATTACCCACCCAGCGCAAGCAGTTTCCCGGTCCTCGCTACCAAATTCAGCTACTCCGTCATGCGTGATGTCATGTTCTCCGCGATTCGTGAATTCTACCCCGACGCGGCCGCACACTTTATTCGCAAGCACCGCGAAAAGATGACGAGGCTTGCCGCGCAAAGCGACTCCTCTGTTCACTAGAGAATCCAGTTAGTTCTCCACCGCGCCTGGAATCCCGAATCAAGGCGTTTTTTGCTACCCTTCAAGCAGTATGCCTCGCATTCCAAAATCCGTTCCCGCTTCCCCTGCCCATCTTCGTCCTGAGGGCCTCGCCTTTCTCCGCAATCTTGCTCGCAACAACGACCGCGAGTGGTTCACGCCTCGCAAGGCCATCTTTGAAGCCGAGCTGAAAGAGCCGATGCTGGCCATCATCCGCAAGGTGACCAACGCGATGATGGATTTTGCGCCGTCGTTTGTGCGTCCGCCGGAGAAATGTCTCTTCCGCATCTATCGCGACACGCGGTTCAGCGCCAACAAGCTGCCCTATAAAACTCACGTCGCAGCATGGTGGTCACACCAGGGGCTTGAAAAGACCTCCGGCGCCGGCTTCTACTTCCATATCAGTGCCAAAGAGGTTGTTGTCGCCGCCGGAGCCTACATGCCGGAGAAGGACCAGCTCTCCGCCATTCGCCACTGGCTGCTCGACCACCACGCTGAGTTCAGTCGGCTTCTGCAAAAGCCCGCCGTTCGCAAGACATTTTCAGAATTTGAGGGTAATGCGTTGACGCGACCTCCGAAGGGCTTTCCCTGCGAGCATCCGGGCATGGACCTGATTCGATGCCGCCAATGGGGACTGGCAACTACTTTGCCTGCCGCCGAAGCTCTCAAACCGAACTTCTCCGCCACGCTGATTCGCAACTTCAAGATCGCGGCGCCAATTGTGGAGGCCCTCAATTCCCCCATCGCAGCCGCGCAGGCCCCAAAGAGAAAAGTGCTCTTCGGGCTCAAATAATCGCCGCGAAAGCGACTTCGCAAGCAGTCTCGAAAGGATGGTTGGCAAACGAATCAAAGGGACAAATCGGGTGAAAAACCAATAAAAATGGTCAAATATCGGCAAATACCGAAGAAATGCCCAAGAATCCTGTGGAAATCAGGCTTTTCCCATTGACTTTGCCTACCCCAAAGCCGCATTGTAACCATCGGCAGGGTTCTTCGAAGCCGCATGAACACTGGGGTTTCGTGCAAACGCAGCCCGGTTGGATTTTCTCCATGCGGTACGCGTTTCGCGGCGGAAGCCCGTCAACAAAGGCAGCCCAAAGGGCTCGCCAAGAAGGAGAACATCATAATGGCAACTGGACTGACCAAGACCGCTCTCACACGGCACCTGGCCGAGAAGCTCGAACTTACCAACAAGCAATCCGCTGCCTTCCTGGACCTGCTGGCTGAGACCGCCATCAAGGAAACCAAGAAGAACGGCGTTTTCGTCATCCCCGGCATCGGACGCCTGGTGAAGGCGGAGCGCAAGGCCCGCATCGGCCGTAACCCCCAGACCGGCGCGGCCATCAAGATCAAGGCCAAGACCGTCGTCAAGTTCCGCGTGGCCAAGGCGGCCAAGGACGTCATCGCCCCACCCAAGAAGTAGTTTGTTTCAGACTGCGGACACAAAAGGGAGGAGTCGTCGACTCCTCCCTTTTGTTGTTCTTGTGACATTTGCTCAAGAGGTTCAGAATTACTCAGTCGACCGACCGCGTCGCGGCATCGAACGCGATATGGCATCAATCTCTTCCGCAGCTGGCGACTTACCATCTGAATTCCAGGCGAAAAAGGCTCCCGCAGTTGCCGCGCCCGTTCTACTTTTTCTGCGCCTTGAAGGACTTGCGCTGGCGACGATCTCCGCCGTGCTCTACGCGCGTGTAGGCTCAAGTTGGTGGCTCTTCGCTGGTTTGTGGCTTGTGCCCGACCTGAGCATGCTCGGCTATCTTGCCTCACCCTGCTGGGGCGCGCGCTGCTACAACGCCATCCACACCACAGTCACGCCCATCACATTGGCCCTGGCTGCCCTGTTGCTCCACACAGCAGGCCCGTTGCCTTATGCGCTCATCTGGCTGAACCACATTGGCGTTGACCGGTTGCTGGGCTATGGACTCAAGTATCCTTCCGGCTTTGGCTGGACGCACCTGGGCAGGCGAGGAAAACAGCTCGGCGAATCTACTCTTGCGCCTTCCTCTCTTTCTTGACGCCCAGCGTCAACGCCCGCACCACCAGTGAAGCACCGAGCCCAATCAGCAGCGCTCTCACAATCGACATGTGAAACAGGCCCCACGCCGCCGGCGCTGCAACGAGAAAAGCAATCGTGGGGATCGGCGCTTTCATCAATCCCCGCGCGATCATCGAAAGCACAAAGCTGATGAGAATGCTCCACAGCATTGCCCCGTTGTCATAAGTCCAAGACACGACAGCGAATGTGATGAAGGTTCCGATTGGCACGATTTCTGTGAGAACCGCAGCAAGCCATCGCGGTTTCGACGCAACGCGCGGTAGAGCTGACCTCAACTGCGGAACGATGCGCGGAACGACGCGCAGATACTCGCGGTAGGGCTCGCCTAGTTTTTCAGAAAGGAATGCTTCTTCGCCAAGCACGAGGCGCAAATAGAAGAAGCCGATCAGCACCACCATGAAAAGAGCGCCGCTTGGTGTCAGAAGAAGCGATATCGCAATCACCATGAACCAGCCGCCAAGATAGAGCGGGTTGCGCAAGTAGCGATAGGGCCCCGCAGCCATCACATCGCCGCCTTGCATGTCTTCGTGATGCACGACATCGTATCCCAGGTACGCCGCTCCCCAAACACGCAGTACCATCCCCAACCCCGCAACCGCCGCTCCGAAAACAATCACAATTGGAGTGGAGATATTGAAACTTGCCAGGCCGAATCTGCTGATCTCAAGCGCCAGCCACTCTAGCGTCGAGCGCCGTCTTGCCAGATCCCAGGGCCTCACCCACGGCGCCCACATCGCGATTGCGACAATAACGATTTGAATCCACATCCGCAGACGAAATTCGATTGAGCTTGCCTTCATGCACCACTCCCAATCCCGGAGTGTAGCACCCGGCTCTTTCAGGGGTATGCAATCTGGCCGATTGCTATTTCATCTACTCCGACCGCAGCGCCTGCATGGGATCAATGGAAGCCGCGCGACGCGCCGGGATCCAGCACGCAAACATTGCAACAGTAAAGAGAATTGGAGGCACAACGACAAATGTAAGAGCGTCGTGCGGGTGGATACCGTAGAGGAAGCTTGCAGCCAGCTTGGAGAGCATCCACGCAGCCGGCCAGCCCAGCGCGACAGCAATGAAAGCCAGGATCATGCCCTGACGCAGAACCAGCCTCTCGACCGTGCCTGGTCGCGCACCCATCGCCATGCGAATGCCAATCTCCCGCGCACGGCGGCTGACTCCGTAACTTATCACACCGTAGAGTCCCACAGTGGCAAGCACTAATCCAATGAATCCGATGGTGCCGAATAGCGTCGCCGCCAGATGTGGCAGGAAGAAGGCTGCGCGAACGTGTTCCTCCATTGTTTCCTCGATGAAGATGGCCATTGCCGGATCGAGAGCGTAGACCCCATGGCGCAATGACTGGCTGATTCCGTGCGGATCGCCTGCCGTGCGGATGACGACGGTATAGCCGAGAAATGAAGGATCGATTCACGATGGCTGTCCTGGGCCCATTTGCTGTTTCGTCGCCGAAGTCTCGACCGGCTAACTGCCGTATGCCCATCGTTTCAAAATAGCCGGGAGTCGCCATGGCGAGGTCGGTTATCGATTCAGACCTATCGGAGTCAGGCCGGTCGTCCATGGGAAATGAGTCGCTGCGGTTGCCAAGGGATAACGGAGCTACATCCGTAACGACGGCCGACGCTATTCCGGGCAAGGCGGCTATTCGCTCTCGCAATTGAGCGAGGAATTGCGCGGTGCGTTCCGGGGTAAACCCATGCACCCTGGGATCGATAGACAAGATATAGAGATGTTGCGGTCGAAAGCCGATGTCGATATTGGCCGCGCTTTGAAGGCTGCGCAGAAAGAGACAGGTCAAGCAGAGCAGCACGAGCGACATGGCAACCTGGCAGGTTACGAGCATGTTACGCAGGCTGAGTCGGCGGCCCGGACGGGCCAGCGCATCCTCTCCCTTGAGGGCGTTGGCAAGGAGTGGACGCGGGGCGGCCCAGGCCGGAGCCACTCCCAGGAGAAATCCGCTGAGGACGCTCACCGCGAAACTGTGGAGCAGCACTGACGAATCTACGGGAACGCTAAGATCGAAAGGAACCGGCACAGGCAAACGGAGAGCGCCCGCGTGGCCCACAGGGAGAGAAGCACGCCGACTGCTCCGCCACCGAGACCCAGCAATACACTTTCAACAAGCATCTGCCGCCGTAGCCGTCCGCGCATGGCGCCGAGGGCGAGACGAACAGCCATGTCGCGTTGCCGATTCGCGGCCTGCGCAAATAATCGATTTGCCACATTCGCGCACGCGATTGCCAAAACAAGAAGAACGACTACCAGGAGCGCAACCAGGAAGGCGATCACGGCGTCTCGTTGTTGAGGCGGCAAGGAACCGGCTCTCTGGCTAACGAATCCATTGGTCTTGTCGCTTGCAGGATAAGTCGGGCCCAGGCGCCTCGCAAGCGTATCTAGTTCAACTCTTGCCTGTTTGTCGGTAACACCTGGCTTCAGGCGAGCGACCACTGCGAGCCAATGGGAATTTCGCGATGTCTTGTCAGGGAGGCTCGGAACAAGTTGGTTGACATTGCCGATCGGCACCCAAAACTGTGTGTAGAGGATCTGGTCGACACTGCGAAAGGGCGGGAGGCGCCACGCCCACGACCGTGTACGAATGACCGGAGAGCTCGATCGATTTGCCGAGAATCATTGGATCGCCCGCGAAGCGGCGCTGCCAAAGGTCTGCTCCAAGAACTATCAGCGGGAGGTTTTCCGCGCCCCGACGTCATGCGGAGTTCTGTCATATCGAAGAAATTCACAGTGACAGCCTGTCCCATCACGCGCTCTGGTTCGCCTTTCCCGCCGATCGATGCTGGAATCAGTTGATAGTACGCAGCAACACCAGCAAAAGAGCGAGGACCATCGCGAACATCCGTGAACAGAGGCCATGAAAACTGATCGCAACAAATATTGGCATCGTGCCTGATTTGCAGCGAGATCAAGGTAGTGGGATCCCCGACCGGCGCAGGACGCCAGGACGAAACGGCTCACCATGGAGAAAATGGTGGCATTGGCGCCAATGCCAAGGCCGATAGAAAGCACGGCGACAACTGTGGCGCTCCGATGCTTGCTCAATGTACGCATACTGTAGGCGAGGTCGCGTGCCAACGATTCAAGCCAAGGCAAGCCGCGCCGCTCTCGATAGGCCTGCCGGGTCTGCTCCACGCCGCCGAGCCGAATCAATGCCAGCCTGCGCGCTTCTTCCAGATTTAAACCGGAGCGCACACCATCTTCTGTATGCATCGCGACGTGGAACTCGAGTTCAGCGCTGAAGTCTTCATTTTCACGATGACGAAAGAACCCGCATAGCCGCAGCCACAATGCCCTGAGCTTACGCATCACGCCTCCTCCGCAGGAGTGAGGAACCGCGCCAGAATCTCGGTGGTCTGTTCCCACTCCGCGGCGGCGTTGCGCACCTGGCGTTGTCCGGCTTTGGTCAGCTCGTAGAACTTCGCCTTGCGGTTATTCTCCGAAGTACCCCAGCGCGAGCGGATATAGCCTTCCTGCTCCAGTTTGAGTAGAGCCGGGTAGAGCGTGCCGTAGTTCAGCTGCAGCAGCTCGCCGCTGGTCTGCTCAATGCGCCGCGCCAAGCCATAACCGTGCTGCGGCCCCATTGCCTCAAGTGTCTTGAGCACCATCAGCGTCATTGTCCCCTGCCATACATCGCTCTTTTCGCCCATCCCATCTCCTATTGTTATCCAATAGGAGAACTCTATACTCATACCTATGGGAATGCAATAGGAGGTTTGTAGTTTAGCCCACCCTTCGCGCAACCTGTTGGTGAGGCCGATCGAGGAGCGGTCATCCCGCCCGCGGCGTCCTGCTGACGTTCCGCGGCATAGTGCGGTAAGCTACTACACTGAATTCAACCCATGTTTGAGCCATCCACGAATTCCGAAGCGACGATCGACACAATCGTTGCCGTCTCCACGCCACCGGGCAGAGGCGGCATAGGGATTATTCGCCTGAGTGGACCGGAGTCGGTTTCTGTCGCTGCGCAGTTGGTAAGCCTGCGTCATCCACTGGAACACGGCCGAGTGCGTCGCGCAGATGTTCTCGATATTGTGGGTGGGGCCGGACAGCCCGAAGCGACCCGCATCGACGAAGCGCTGGTAACCTTTTTTGCGGCTCCTAACTCGTACACCAGCGAAGACGTTGTCGAGATTGCTGCGCATGGATCCCCGGTTGTTCTGGAGTTGCTGCTTCGTGGCGCACTTTATCTAGGAGCAAGGCTGGCTGAGCCTGGCGAATTTACTCAGCGCGCCTTTCTTTCCGGCCGCCTTGACCTTACCCAGGCCGAAGCCGTGCGCGACTTGATTGAGGCGCAGACACTGACCCAGGTGCGCGTAGCCGCCAGCCAGATGGGAGGCGCTCTCAGCCGCCGTGTCGCACCGGTCAAGCAATCGCTGGTCGATTTGATTGCCCTGCTTGAAGCCGGCATCGATTTTGCCGAAGACGATCTGGACGTCGCGCCCTTAAGCGAAATTGCCGGACGCATCGACACGCTGGGTCCACCACTAACGGCACTTGAGGCTTCCTTCGCGCGCGGCCGCATTGTTCACGACGGCCTTACTCTCGCCATTGTTGGCCGACCAAACGCTGGCAAGAGCTCACTCTTCAATCGATTGGTCGAGCGCGACCGCGCCATTGTGACCGCAACTCCAGGCACCACACGCGACACCGTCACCGAGCGAATCTCGCTCGACGGCATTCCTCTGGAACTGGTGGACACAGCAGGCCTGCGTGAGAGTCTTGAAGAGGCCGAGCAGCTCGGAATCCGCCGCAGCCGCGAGGCCCTGGCGGATGCGTCCCTGGTGCTCGTCGTCCTTGACGCTACCCAGCCGCTCAACGAAGAAGAACTGCGATTGCTCGAAGCCGTTCGAGACCGTCCCGCGCTGATCGCCTTCAACAAAAGCGACCTTACCCACGCGGATTTGGCAGACGAAAAGTTTTCCGGTGTACCCGCCCTTCAAACCTCCGCACTCACCGGTGAGGGAATCTCCGCGTTACGTGACCGCATTCTTGCCTTGGCAACTGGCGGAGCTGCATCCGAGCCCGGCATGTTGACCACCCTCCGTCACCACCAGGCCATTGCCACCACGCAGTCTGCGCTGGCAGACGCCTCACAAGCCAATGCGAATGCCATTCCTCATGAGATGATTCTGCTTGATCTCTATCGCGCCTTGTGGGCACTGGACTCGTTGTCCGGTCAGACGACCTCCGACGACATCCTCAATCTGATCTTTTCCACCTTCTGCATCGGAAAGTAACCTACTGAGTCCTGCCAGGTTCGATTAGCCGGAAGTCCGCTCGACTGCTTTTAGGTCTTTCTGCGCACAGAACCAGTTGAAGGCTATCAGCCCCACAGCCAGAGCTTCGATCGAGATCATTTCGGTGAAGACGCGCATTTCAAGAATGACCCCCATCATCACCATGGCGACAAACCAGAACGGCAAAAGTAGCTTGCATGCCCATTGGATGCGGGAATCCTGAATCCATTTGAAACCGAAGACAATCACCGGCAGCAGGAACCCGGCATTGCTCAAAAAGAGGGGCCAGAACCAGGGCTTCAGCAACTCCGCAATGTTGTAAGGTGCCTTAAGCAGGAACAAGGCATGCTGCTCGATCTCCATCGGATTGTGCGCATAGAGGCGGAAGAGAGCAAACTTGATTCCTAGCCAGAGAAGACCCTGCGCTACGGCGTGGGGCGCGAGCTTCATGAGACGCTGCGAAACACCGAGCGGTTGGAAATGAAACCACTCCGAGATACAGAAGAAAAAGGTGAGGAAGCAGATGGTTTCACGGTTGAATACGCCGAGCACAAAGACTGGGTAGTAGATCCATAATTTGCGCGCAAGAACGAGATAGATGCCTAAGCAGAAGAAAAACAGGCTGGAAAGGTCGTACGGATAGGTGTAGTTGTTCGTATACGCTAAAGATAAGTTGAAATATGCCATGTAGATAATGAGGAAAGAGGACCACCGGCTGAAGTGAGCGTTGTGGGTCAGGATGCGAAACGAAAAGCGCGTTGCAACGACTGAGCCGGCCAGCATCAGGAAAGAAATCAATAAAAAATAAAGATCGTATGGCGTAGCTGGATGCGCGGTTGGGATGTGCTCCAGAATCCCGCCTGGGATGGGAATTCTCAGCAATGGACGCATGAGCCAGGCGATGAGCGTTCTGTATTGATAGGGCACCTTGGCAACGCCATCCACATAGTCTTTCAAGGAGAAGAGGTGTGGATGGTCGGTGGCATAGTAAATGGAAAAGTGCGCGCAAATGAAAAGCAGAAGGCTGGCCCAAAGGACTTCGGTCCACTTTCCAGCGGGGAGATCGCCCCCACTACGTGGCCCCTGCGGTGCCTGAACGGAATTCGAATGCTTCACAGAGTCTGATGATTTCATGAGGTGTTTTGAATTCCCTTCTCTGTGCCGGGCTTGCGGGAACCATTTAGGGGAAAGTCAAAGAAATCGACGCCGGCGACTGACAAAACTCTTGAAGACTCGTAACCTACTCTGAGCGTCGCTCGGCGCATTGCGACTGCCAGCCCAACGAGTCCAGTTCCCCAGTTACTTCAGATCTTCCAGGTCGCTCACCCAGGCCTTAACCAGGGCCATTTCTTTGGCGTCCACTACCGCAAGCCGAATCAGCTCCTCGTAGCAACGAATGAGATTCTCCGCGTTGTTGTCCGATCCGGCGGCCAGCTTCAAAGCCTCCAAACGGTCCCCGATGGTGCGGTTGTGCAAATAGCCTGGGACTTCATCGGCAAAATCCCGCATCAGGCTGTGCTCATTCCTGTCCTGAAATACATTGGGGCTCTCGTAGAGGATGCTCCAGCCGTTCTCCCACGCAATCCGTTGGGCCACAAAACTCCGCCAGATGTCTGTCATGCGGAAAGAACAGTATGACGGCAGATATAGAAGCTCGTATGCCTTTGGAAACCATGCCGTATTCTGACTGTTGAATGGGCTCCACGCCCCGGTGCCGAGCGCCATCCGCCGGCCCCTGATAAAAGAGATTGGAAGAGGCAGTACCAGGCGGTAAATCGCGTCTACATCGGGATTTCCATCCGCCAGACCTTGCTGAATAGGGCAATCCGATTCGAGCTCCGGCAGCGTTTCGAACTTCGGCAGCGGCGCTCGAATTGCGTCCAGGGGCAGCCCACGCGGCCAGATATTCTCGTCAGAGAAATAGCTATAGACGTTGGTCCAGCCAGTTGCGGAGAGCGATCGTACGCGCTGCCCCGGCTTTCTCTCAGCCCAGAACTCCGCCCACGGCATGTTGTCGTCATCGGTCTCAAGCAGCCACTTTGCTTGAGCTTGAATGGCCAATGCGTAGCCTATGTTCTTCCGCGCATAATGCCGCGTCGGAAGCAACTCCGCAATCTTCAAACCGGTTTTCCGCTGCCGGTCAAGACTGTAAAATTCACAGCCCTCGAGTGTGAAATCCGCCGGGCTTGGTACGTCGCCTATCACGTAAAACGAGAGCCCCCGGGCCTTGCACTGTTCTGCCAACTCCCGCAGCACGGAGTTTGGTTCGGAGATCGACGTGACCACGACTGCGCCAGTTCCTTCAACCTGGGAATCTTTCATAGTTGTCCTTCCAGACGCAGTTTGAACAGCCTCCAGAGTTGTTTGAATGCATCCGCCAAGGCCGAAGAGCCAAGCCGCGGACTCGCAGCCCGGTAGGTGATCGGCACCTCGACAAAGCGCAGACTTCTACAATACGTTTTGATTTCGGTTTGGAAGAAATGCGCCCTGGATTGAATGCCCCGGCCAAGAACAGTGCTGAGAGTCTCACGCGAAAACAGCTCAAATCCGCTTGTCATATCCGTCTGACTCGTGCCGAGCAGCAGGTTCGCCAACGCCGTTCCACCTCCGCTCACAAGCCGGCGCTTCATGGAACTATCTGTGAAAGAGCCGAGCGTCCGACTTCCGAAAACGCAGTCCATGCCTTCTTCCATTGCATCGAAGAACTGTGGAATATCGCCAGGCTGATGACTGAATCCTGCATCGATTTCCAAAATCCAGTCGCTCCCGGAGTCAAGTGCCTCTTTGTATCCTCGAAGATATGCGTCCACGACGCATCGGTTTTCAGGAGCCCAAACCACGCGCAACCGCGGCTCGGTCCGCTCAAGTTCGCGCATTTGATCGAGGCTGGAGTCTTTTGTAACTCGGTCGAAAACTGCGAAAAAAGTGACCTTCTTGAAGCCAGAGCAATGTACCAGGACTTCTTTGCTAAAGGCCACCGCTTCGTCGCCCTCATTCGCCATTGGGCAAACGATCCCGAGTTCGACCGCACATCGCTTGACGGTACGCCGCTCTTTGCCCGCGCAGACATCCTCTGTCGGATCTTCCATCTCGTCCAATTCTTTCATCGTTGCTCGGAGTCAACAACCTGGTGCTGATCACGTTCTGCCCATTGTATCCGCATCAACGGACCGCACAAAGAATCTTCAGCCGCACAGGCTGGATTTCCAGCGACCAAGCCGAGACGAGGTTCGTCCTTCATCCTCCTGATCGCTGGTAGGGCAGGGTTAACCACGCAGCATTGACGTTCAGAGCGTTCTGCACAATTTTCGGAGAGCTATCGCCGGCCGAGCTCGGAATTCGCACTTACCGAATTGCGTTGCCCTGCCAACAGGCTCCCTTGCGGAGTCCAGCGATCTCCCAGCAGGTGGAATCAGGAAGGCAGCGTTGAAGCTCTATCTATGTTGAAACGGCAGGCATCAGCGACGGTGCCATTACGGTTCCGCTAAGAGCATCAGCCTGGCGCGAAGAACGCAACCATCCGGCTGAAAGCCAGGACCGGGGAACCGAGAACTCTGACCAACCACAATCCAGACAGATGCGGACATCTGGAGAAGGAGTCAAAGGTGGATGGCTCAGCGTGCGGGGACTATTTCGATAAAGGCGGATTTCTGCGGGAATTACGGAAACCGATTCCGATTGGCACTTGGGGCAGGTCATGTGTACACCTCTAAGTCAGACACAGGAACAACCAAAAGCAACTCAATCCGGAAAGTGTTTCAATCGTAATGTCATTATAGTAACCGGAGCTCGGCTACGATTTCAAATAGCTCTTTCGTTGGACGCGAGTGCCGGAGAAGGGTATTCCTCGAAAACTGGGGCTGCGCAGATTGAGGATTCTGAAGTTTTCGCCTTCTGGACGCCGCTCTGCGCAAAGAAATGCTTGGAGCGGCGTTGATCCGAGCGCTTCCCGGTTTCTTATCCGGAAAGCCCCAAGGACAGAACCTCCGGGTCAGATGCTGCGAACATCGTTCACCGATGCCGAACGCCCTGACCGGCAGTTTCTTCGGCTCAGAATGAGAATACAGCCTGGATGAAAATCCGCCGCGCTGCCGAGCCGGAAGAAAACATCCCCGGGGCCAGGCTCGTCGAGTGGCCAAAGTTAGGCGAGTTCACGGTTCCGATCGGTTGGCCGCGATCAATATCGTTGAACAGGTTCAATGCCTGTGCGCTGAAGCTGAGAGAGTATTTACGGCCTGTGTTAGCGCTGCCTCCCATCATGCCGCCGCCTCCGAAGCCCCCTCCAAAGCCGCCGCCTCGCCCGCCACCAAAGCCGCCACGGCCTCCTCCGCCCATTGGAGGTCCACCGGGGCCGCCGGGTCCACCTCCGTTGTTTTGCGTGCTCGCCGTTTGCAGCTTAGGCCCGATGCCGAAAGCGCGGCTGACGCGTAGATTCACGGCGATCGCCGCCGGGCCGTTCCCCATGTTTCCGGGAATGATGGTTTCGTCAGGTTGCGGAATCATGTCGAAGCAGCCATAGGAGGTCTGCACGTATTGCGTTGATCCCGCGGTGCAATTGGAAGAAGCCACAATGGATGGCCGGTTGTTGAAGAAATTGTCCCCAGTCAAATCGTTTGGTGATACGAAATTGTAAGGCCGTCCAGACTGCGCAATCAGAAACGGATTGAATGTGATGTTGAACGGGCCGGTGTAGTTGCCCATCAGGAAAACCATATTCTGCGAGGCGAAGCTCGCGCGCCGATAGTCCTGCATGAGGCTGTAGGAGTTCGAGGCCGTCCCGATATCCGAGTGAACGGTGGTCCAGTTGTAGAACCCTGATAGATTGAACCGCGGCGTGAGACGTGCGTTGATATTCACAATCAGCTGTTGCTGTTTAAAAATGGCCTCGGAATCAAACTGCTGAACGATGCCCAGAGATGGGTCGGGCCGCGTGCCGGTCAGTGCCAGATCGCCATAGAGAAAAGTACCCGGCAGATAGGCATTGGAATTGCGCGTGACCATTTGATGAACACCATACGTCCGCAAATAGGTCGTGCTAAGCGACGTGGTCTTGGTTAGCTGACGCTCAAGGCTCGTTGAAAACTGCTCGGTGTATGGCGAGTGATACTTCGGTGTGACCTGGATAATTGTCTGCGCATTTGCGCTGGCCGTGCCGCACATCGCTGGGTCGTTGAGGATCGCGCTCAGGCTGTTGGGATCGAAACAAGTTGGGTTAGTGATCGTGTTTTGCGTCTGGGTGTTGGCCCCGCCGCTGTAACGCGCAATATCCAGGAGATTGCCTATTCCGAAGCGATCGTAGAAGAAACCATATCCGGCGCGCAAGACGGTCTTGGCCTGCGCATGGCTCTTGTGACCATCGAGCGCATAAGCGAGTGAAACACGCGGACCCCAGTCGCTGTGATCCGCAACATGGTTCTGCGACTCCCAGCGTAGGCCGCCGGACAGAGTGAGGTACTGATTTGCCTTCCAGTCATCCTGCAAGAAGATTGCGCCATCAAACACGCTGGCAAGAACGGCTGCCGGACCAGTAGTGTAATTGAGCGTGTTGGGCAGGCCCCCGGCGGCGGCAATCTGCGCGAATGTCTGGCCCGTAGCAAGGCCGTTCATCATAATTACATACGCATTCAGCGATTGAAAATTGAAACTGCCATTGAAGCCAGCATCCGTTGAGTTTGCGTCTCGGTTATAGCGCAGGCGCGTGCCGAACTTGATTGCATGTGCGCCGGCAGACATCGTGGTCAGGTTTTGCAACTCTAGATGGTCCGTGTGATCGTTGGAATATTGGCCACCCGACCCCCCACTCGAGAAAGACCCCGGTACCGAGACCGTTGGCGTCGTGCTGATTGGCGTTGACGATGAAAGGTCGCGCAGATACTGAAACCGCGTCTCATTGACGATGTGATCGTTGATGACCTGTGAATCACTGACTTGAAAGGTGTGCTCTAAAAAGCTTGAAGTAGAGGCCTGGGAAGGAAGCTGCAGCGACCCGATGTTTCCACTCTGGCTGTAGCGCTCAAATTGGTAACGAAGGGTAAGCGTATTCTTCTGTCCCAATTGGAGGTCGATGCGAGGTGAGACCTCGGTGTGCGTCGATGGACTGAAGAGTCCCCCGGATACGGTGCCGGCGGAGTAAACGTTTGTGGTCGGATCCAGTACAGCGGTAGTTACACTGTAGATGCTCGCGTTCTGGTTGTTGCGCTCGTCCACACTGAGAAAATACGACGCCGATTTGGAGATCGACCCGCTGATAGACCCGTTGTACTGAATGCTGTGGTAGGCGGGAATGGAAGTGGTAAATGGGTTGCCGGTGTTGAAGGTGTCATCGTTGCCCTGAAGAAAAAACCGCCCGTGAAGCTGGTCCGTCCCCGGCTTGGTGAGGATCTCGATTCGTCCGTATCCCAAATGGTCGAACTCCGACGAATAAGGGTTCTGATTGATGCGAATTTCTCGAATCGCCGACTTCGGTGGCAATTGACCGCCAGTAAACCCGGAAATATATACTTCTCCCCCGTTTGGGCCTGCCGACGGGCCAGCAAGCGCGGACAATTCGTTTGAAAGCTCATCGGGATCGTCGGAGAGGGCGTCGAGATCCTTGTCCTTGAGCACGATCGAACTCGTGTTTCCACTGGCCTCGACACTGACCATCGGTGCTTCTTCGTCCGTGACCGTGACGCTCTGCTGTTCGACGACCGTCGCCATCGACATGTCTACGCGCTTTGACTGACCGGCAGCCAATTGAATCGCGGGCGAAGATTCCGGCGCGAAACCCTCTACGACGGCCTTGACGACGTAATTGCCGGAAGCAAGTCCGTTCACCGTGTAGCTGCCCGAAGAGTCAGAGGTTGTCGTGGCCACGATGGCCCCTGCCGAATTGGCAACGGTGATTTTTGCGCCAGGGAGCAGAGCTCCTGTAGGGTCGGCTATGTGCCCATGAATCGATGCTACCGTTGCGGCGGGCTTCGGCGTTGGTGCGGGCGCTTGAGCGGCAACAATAGTGGCAAGACCTAATGCCAAGGCAACTAGAAAATGAGAAAAATTATTCAGTCTTGAGTACAATTCTTCCTCGCTTGCTGAAGACGAATATCCTTGCGCGCGCGCTGGATAATGTCCGGTATGTATGATTTTTAGCACCGTTTATGGTGCGGGTTTTGGCCGCAGAGAGCGTCGAGCTGTGGCCTGATCTCCATCAAGAGTTGAATGGCGATGAATACGCCCCAATGAGGACAGGCGCCTGTGCTGGATCTGTGGATAAATACCAGAATCGCAATCTAAATTGCTTGTTGCACACACGAGCCTTGAACGCAATTCTTCACTTTGCACTTGGATAAGGAACACTCCGCACACCAACTCTTGTCCGGAGCAGGTTGGCAATTGGTTGCTAATCCCGTAGACGAGCCACTGCTCAAGAAGGTTTAGAAAGCGTCTCACAGCTTGAGCTTGGCAGGTCGCACCATGTCAACACGTGTCGGAAGGGTTCGTGATTGACACGGGTTGCGGACGAGCAGTGAGGGTCCAACTGAAAGTCCGCGCCTGGTGTCTCATTGAACAAAGTCTGTCGATATTCATTTAGGAACCAGAGCAGGACACTGCTTCACCAGTTCAGCACCGGTCTCTTGGGTGAAGTTGGAGATGGTGCGATCGTTGGATTCTCATCCTGACCTGAAATCAACTGCTCGGCCGCTTCTTGGTCCAGCTCAGCATCTTCGCGCGCCCCGCGCAGTGCTACGGCCAAGCGCTCCAGGTCGGCTCCAGACGCGGACTCAATTGGCACGATGCGAGCTACTGGCACACCATTCTTATGGAGGACAAAAGAGGTGCCCTGATAGCGGACCCGGTTGACGCAATCAGAAAACTTGCGCGCTGCCTGGGTCACGCTGATGACCAGCTCTCTCATAAAATCAGTTTATCAGATTTTACACAGGCCAGACCTAAGCCTTGCCTATTCGCCAGCCAATTGCTCCAATAGAGTGTCGAAATCCTCCAGCCGCGCATACTCAATCACCACTTTGCCTCGCCCATTATGGTCCTCAATGTAGACCTTGAGGCCCAGAGCCCGCTGCAACCGCTCTTGCACCTCTTTAACATTAGGGTCAATTGGAGCTTCTGGTTTCGAAGCCTTTTTTGCAGCTTTCTCCGGATGAAGAAGACCTTGGACATAACTCTCAGTTTGGCGAACGGAAAGCGAAAGCGCACCGATGCGCTGTGCAGCTTTTTCAATCTCCTCGGCGTGCTCAAAAGCCAGCAGTGTGCGCGCATGGCCGAAGCTGAGCTCCCCGGATTCAACCCGGGCCTGCACTGAAGCTGGCAGCCGCAGCAGCCGAAGGAAGTTGGCAACTGTGGCGCGATCCTTACCGGTACGCACCGCCATCTGCTCCTGGGTCATGTGGAACTCGCGCGACAGCCGATCGAACGCGCGCGCTTGTTCCATCGGATTCAGGTCCGCGCGTTGCAGATTCTCAACGATGGTAATCTCCATCGCCTGCTCATCGGAGACCTGGCGCAGGATGGCCGGAATCGTAGCCTTCCCTGCCTGCTGCGATGCACGCCAGCGTCGCTCTCCCGCAATCAGTTGAAAGCGTCCACTCGAAAGCGGACGAACCAGGATCGGCTGAACCACGCCGTTCGCCATTATGGAAGAAGCCAGTTCGGCCAGCTGCTCCTTGTTCATCTGCGTCCTGGTCTGAAACGGATTCGGATCGATCTGGTCGAGTGGTATCTCGCGCGGCCTACCGCCTTCCGGTTCAGCCGGCGAGGCCGTGGGTGCGGGGACCCGCGGCAGAAGTGAGTCAAGGCCTTTGCCCAGAGCGCGGCGTTTCGGGTCGGTCACAGCGATGGTCATCATTCACTTTCCTTTAGATCGACTGGCGTTGCTTGATGTTTCTCTAACCTCAGATTGCCTTCCGGTTGTCAGCCTCGAGTACCTTTTGCCGCTCACGAATAGGGCCAGAAGGAGGCTTTGGACCCCTGCTTGGAAGTTGCGGCTTTCCGTTCCGCGCCGCGTGGGCTCTCGATCTGATTGCGAGCGAGAAACTCTCCGGCGAGTTCAAAGTAAGCCTCGGTCCCACGCGAGCGGGGATCATAGAGTGCCACGGGCTTCCCATGACTGGGTGCCTCTGCCAGCCGAATGTTGCGCGGAATTACGGTCTGGAACAGCCGCTCGCGGAAGTATTCACGCAGAGTGTCGGTCACCTGTTGAGCCAGGTTCGTGCGATCGTCGTACATCGTCAGCAGAACGCCCTCAATGTTCAGCTCAGGATTGAAGGAGGCTCGCACCCGTTCAAGAGTCGAAATCAGCTCAGAAATCCCCTCCAGGGCGAAGTACTCGGCCTGCATCGGGACGATGAGAGTTTCTGCAGCAGACAAAACGTTGAGCGTCAGAAGGTCGAGGGCAGGTGGGCAATCAAGGATGATCAGGTCGAAGTTGCTCTTCAGCGGCTCGAGGGCCCGACGCAAGCGGACTGCACGATCTTCTGAGTTGGCCAATTCCAAGTTGGCGCCCGTCAGGTTCTTTGACCCCGGCAAAAGCCAGAGCTTTTCAATTTCGGTGGGAAGAATAACCTGCTCAGCGGGGCTGTCGTTTACAAGCACATCGTAAACGGAGCGCCGGTTGTCGTCGCGTTGGAATCCGATTCCGGATGTGGCGTTGGCTTGTGGATCACAATCGACAAGAAGGATCTTAAGGCCTTCGAGGGCCAGGCAGGCAGCCAGATTAATTGCGGTGGTAGTCTTGCCAACTCCGCCCTTCTGGTTGACTATGCCGAGAATCTTGCTCATGGCATTCAAGATTAAAAGGGAAGAGCGATTCGGGGGTAGGAGTTTGATATGTGGAGAACGGGGCAAACCTGTGGAAAGCGCCTAGGAGGACAACCATTGCCTGGGCAGCAAACGCATGAGGCAAAAGAGCTTCACTAGACTCATCTCCAGGTCGCGGACTTACTCGGCAAATCCCCTCTTCGGTGGAAAACTTCATTAATTTAAGTGCAGGATTTTGCTACTTTCTCCGTCGGTTCCGTTTTAAAACTGGGCCAGGACCGGGAATCAGGCCTACTTGTTCCACGTGGAACAATTCCCGTTTCGATCCCCAATTCCAAAATGTTCCACGTGGAACAGCCCTGCCCTGTCGATCTAAAATCCCTCCAACTTATCGTTACCCAAAACTCTTCGGCCTAATTCTCCGCCAACTGTCACACCCGCAGTTCTCGATTGTCTTATCCATCGAGGGAACCAATGAAAGCTAATGTCGCCCCACCGCCAAGCCCATTTCATGATGACACCGGTTCACCCACCGACGAACAAAATCCTAAGCTGCGCAATCTCAGGCGACCGCGACCAACTCGCGCTCGTGCTCGCCCCCACCTTTTGATCTCTCCGTCCGCAAGCTCCACCGCCGCGCCGACGCCGAAGACGCTACCCAGGAAATCCTCCTCAAACCCATCAGCGCGCCCCCGGACTTCCGCTGCGAGATAACATTTCGCACTGGCTCTATCGCATCGCCCCTAACCACCTGTTGAACGTCAGAAAAGACAAATGGTATTCCTGCAATGCCGTCTGTTCCTTCGCTACGGCCCCTTCAGCACTTCGCCAAGTCCCAGACCCCGATCCCCAGAGCCACGTACTGTGCCTGTTCCCCTCGAGATCTTAAATCAAGGAACAATTGCTTAATCGGAACCCTTCTTTGCTTTGACAGCCGCCAACGTCTCCTCCCTATCCTCGGCGAAGTCTTTCAGGTTCGTGACAAGGTTGGCGCTGACATCTGTGAGGTAACACCCGCCAACTACCTTCAAGTTTTCTCCCGCGGACGGCGTGAGCCCTACCAGTGCCTTCGAGACAAATGCAGCCTTATCAATCCAGAAAATCCTTGCAAGTGTGCTCGCAAAACCCGTGCCTTCATTCGGGCCGGCTTTGCAGACCCCAGCAACCCCGAGTTCACTCAACCGCACACCCGCAAGGTGCGAGATGTCGCGGCCAAACTCGCGCCAGAACTCCACAAAACCTACGTCCAGATTGCCGCCAGTGTCCATCGCAACCGTTCCTTCCGCGGACTGTTGGAGCAATCAGCAATCTTCCGCCGGGCAATTCCAACCCTCGCAACCTAAGTGCTCAAGCAAAGTCAGGAGCGATATGGACACGCCAAATGCCTTTGATGGCAAAACGACAATCCCCGCCGCCGAGGAACTCTCCGCGGTCCTCGGCGAAACCACGGAGCCCTGGCCCGAGCGAGTCTACTCAATAATCAAGGAACAAGGACTCGATCAGGAGTAGTACTCCTTCAAGCCAAAGTATGGCTAGGCGCTCCTCCTCAACCGCAAAAGGCGAAGAATAGACTATCTAGGTCCATGTGCCGGGTGCTTTCGGGTCCCTTCATCCTTGGCGACAAGGCAGTGGCTGCAGCGCGCGCGAGCAATCTTCCTAAGCGAATCCTCAAGCGCCTCGATGAAGCCCACACTACCCGGAAGGGACTGGCCTGCGTCTGCTCGTCAAGAACCCAAAGGATCTACCTGCGATCCGAAAACTCGCGCGGATCAAGCTGGAGAACTGACAACCCGCCGGCCCAGGGCAAGCAACTTCCCTTCACCACCCGGCAGTAAAGGAACCGCAGCCCAGGAAAACTCTGCCCCTGCCGCCGCCCGCAGCCCTGCCAGGTCGCTTCGTGTCGTCATCAGCGCGAGCCAGCCGCCGGGTGCAACCAGGTCTCCACCTGCCTTAACGGCTGCAGCCATCCTGTCCACCGCCCGCAGTGTCACGCAATCAAACCCGACCTTCAGCAGCTCAGCCCGCGCTGCGTGCACCTTGGCTGAAACTCCCACCACCCGCACAACCTCCCGCAGAAAGGCGGCCTTTTTCCCTTGCGCTTCAGCGAGCGTCACCGCAATGTCTGGCCTGCACAGGGCGATCGGGATCCCCGGAAATCCCCCGCCAGAACCAAAGTCCAACAGAGTAGAGATTCCTTCCGGCAAAGCGCGCGCACAAGCAATTGACTCAACAAAGTGACGGCGGAGAACACCCTCTTCATCCCGAATCGAGGTCAGATTGACACGCGCATTCCAGCGAACAAACAGCGAAAGATATTTCCCGAACTTGGCGGCCTGCGTGTCTTCCAGAGGAGCCTGTCCAGCCTCTGCCAGCAGTGCGTTCAGCCGCTCGCCAAGTGCGCTATCGCCGTTACTCATTCCTGAGGGACCGAGGCTTCAATCTGCGGCGGGCGCCATTCTGCAGCAGCCTTCACAAAGGCTGCGAATATCGCACGCGAGGAGGCCATCTGAGCGTACGTCCGCTCCGGGTGCCACTGTACGCCTAGAACAAAGTGATCTGCAGCATCCAGCTCCACAGCCTCAATCACACCGTCCTCAGGAGACACGGCACTCACGAGAACTTTGTCGCCTGGCACGCGCACTGCCTGGTGATGGCTGGAATTGACCACGATTTCAAGCCCCTCCGACGGCGCAAGCAGCCGACTCAGTCGCGATCCCTTTGCAATCTTCACGGGGTGCGCCTCCACCACTTCCCGTCCGGGCCGATGATTGACCGAGGTCTTCAAATCCTGAATCAATTTGCCGCTGCGCCACACGTTCAGGCTCTGAGTCCCGTGACAGATGCCCAAAATCGGCTTCCGCAAATTAAAAGCATCTTGCAGCAGAAGCTCATCGACGGCGGTCCGCGCCGGGTCAGCCGGGCCGCATTCAGGATCGCGTGCTTCGCCATACCTCTCCGGGTCCACATCGAAGCCGCTGCCTGGCAACAGAATTCCCTGCACCCCGGCCAGCTGCCTCGCCACAAGCTCTTGCGATCCGCTCAACGACACCACGACGGGCGACGCTCCCGCTGCCTCAAGAGCAGCGATATATGGTGGCAGCGAACGCTCGTTATAGGCCGCGTCGCTACTGGTGGGCTCCGGGATGGCAATCTTCAAGCTCATGGAACTCTCAGTGTAACCAGAGTTGCTGTTCGACCGGTAGCGCTCGGATACTCTCATTCACCAGCGGACAAGACGGTTCCCGCGGCCGAATCACCGGCCAATGCGCGCTCCTGCTCTAGAAGCCGTTCGATGGCTTCGCGGAGCTGAGCGTTCAGCTCGTTCGTCTGGCGCGGCGTCATCCCTTTGGTTTCGATCGGCGCGCCAACATGCACCGTAAGCTCTCCTGGATACAAATGCCGGGTGTGAATCGGCAGCAGATCGTAGACCCCGGTCAGCGCAATCGGTACTAGCGGCACTTGCGCACGAATCGCAAGATAGGCTGCGCCGGAGAGAAACGGTTTCAGTTCTCCAGTTGCCGTACGTCCGCCTTCGGGAAAGACAAACAACGAAGTTCCCGAGCGCAGCGCCTTGACGCCCACACTCAGGCTCGAAAGCGTAGCGTGCGGATTGGCCGTATCAATCGGGATTTGCCCCGATCGATTCAGATACCATCCGATGAAGGCAATCGGCCACAGCTCCTTCTTTGCCAGAATTCGAAACTGAAATGGAAGGGTCCCGAAAATCACTGGCGTATCCATGTAAGAGGTGTGATTCGACGCATACACGGCCACCGGCCCGCTGCGCAGATTCTCCGTTCCGCGCACTGTGATCGAGCAGCCCGTACCCCATACCACGGCCCGCGCCCAAAACCGAGCAATCCGATGCTGCAGGCGACCGTTCTTGTCCGCGAAGGAGACAAGCAGAGAAATTGACCCGCAGATCACTGTCATGACCGTCAGCATGGGGAGCTGAATGACATTCGTGCGCCAACGATAGAGCCGCGGCAAGGGATCGGGCCGTGCGCTCATGCCCCTACCCCTTCAACGCTCATCAACAATGTGCGCACCTCACCCACAAGATATACGGACCCTGAGACCACAACGGGCTCCCCGTTTGCGTCTTCCTCCGCGAATTCCAGTGCCCTGCCAACCGACTCCGCCACAACAGCAGGCGTGCCCGTCGCTTTCGCGGCAATCATCAGATCGTCCAAGGCTGCCGCACGCCCGGTATGAATCGGCGCAAGAATTACCTTCTGAAACATCGGAAACAGAATCTGCGCCATCTCCGCTGCTGGCTTGTCGCGCAGGCAACTGAAGATCAGCGTCCGTGGCTGCTTCAGTCCACCCATGCTGCGAAGTCCGGCACGCAGAGCCCAGGCGCCGGCAGGATTGTGCGCGACATCGAGGATCCATTCCACGCCTCGCCGCCTAATCCGCTCCAATCGCCCCGGCCACCGCGTCTCGTGAATTCCCTCGGCAATGCTCTCTGCCGTGATCGGAAGTCCATGACTGCTCCCCAACTCGACGGCCGCTGCAATGGCCAGCGCCAGATTTCTGTGTTGATGCGCCCCAGCAAGCGGCGAGTCAACAAGAATCCCCCTACCTAAAGCCTGCACATGATACGATCCCACCACATCGGTGTCCGGTATATAGGCTGTCGCGCTTACACCGCGCACTCCAAGCTCCGAGGCAACTTCACCCAATACCTGATTCGCCTCTGGATGCTGCGGCAGTGTAACCATCGTTCCATCCCTCCGCAGAATCCCAGCCTTTTCCCGAGTAATTGCGGAGATAGTCGTGCCAAGCCACTCCATGTGGTCAAGCGAAATATCGGTAATCACCGACACCAGCGGATCAACGACATTCGTAGCATCCAGGCGCCCGCCCATTCCAACTTCCAGCACCGCAATCTCACACTCCGCCTCGGCAAAATGTAAAAAGGCCTGGGCCGTCAGAATCTCGAAGTAGCTGGCCATCTGCGGCAGTTCGCCATCCAGCACAAGTTGCTGCGCTGCATCGTGGACACGAAAGTAAAGCCGCGCGAAATCGTCATCGCCAATCTCATCGCCGTTTATGCGGATGCGCTCATTGGCGCGCGCAAGGTGCGGAGATGTATAGAGACCTGCACGCAGACCCGACGCCACAAGAATCGAAGCCAGCGTCGCAGCAGTCGACCCCTTCCCATTGGTTCCCGCAATCAACACCGATGGAAAGGATCGCTGCGGGTTTCCCAGCGCGCCTAGCAGGATGCGAATCTCTTCCAGAGAGAATTTGCGCCGAGGTTTTCCCGCGCCCGAGTAGAGCTCCGGAACCATGGCATTCAGTTCACTGATGGCTGCCGCGTAAGACATGCAAGGACAAGTATAAAAGCCGCGTCCAAAACCGTGCCTCTATGTGCTTAATCCCGCAACAAAAGTTGCAAAGCGCGCCGCGCATTCTGCAGGCACTCCCGCGCCTCATCTTCTGAAAGCAGGCCCTGGTGCACGGCCTTTTTCCCCACATCGTTCACCTTGTTGGCCAACGCAGGAAAATCCGCATCGATCCCCGTCAACTGAAGGTTATTGTTCACCTCGTGCAACAGGTTGCCCAGCGTCGCCGCATTGCGATAGCGTCGAAGCACCTGCCGCGCCAGCTCTGCGGGCAGCTTCTGCTTGATTGCCTCTTCAAGTACCGAGCGGCTCATCACAGCACAGGCCGTAAACAGCCCAAAGAAGTAGCAGCGCGTCGCCTCATCCAGGTAGCGGTCTGCCTCCTCTGAGCTGGCCGCCGCAACAACGCACTCTCGCAAATGCGTCGCCCGCAAAACCGCCGGTTCCACAAGTTCCAGCAGTTCCAGCGCAATCGCCGCGCGGAGCAGGTCATTCTGCTGCCCGTCAAGAGCGCGCTGGATCTCTTGCCACGCCGGTGTATTCGCGGTACTCCCGAGTTGCTGCAGCCGCGTAAGCGAAGTCAGCCTTTGCCGCGCATGCTGTACGAACCCCTGCCGCATCTCATGGGCCAGCAGGTGCCACCCTGCCACAAAGGCTGCCGTGTCTTGCTGGTACCGCGCCCAAAGCTCCTCGTAAACAATCCCTGGAAGCACCGCGCGGAGTTGCGCAAATCGCCCCGTCGCTGCCAACTCTGAGATCGCCTCGCAAAACTCCCGACCTGGCGCGTCTTCCACGGACATCTGCATCAACTCCCGCTCCAGGCGGCCCACGTCGATCGTCACTTGCAAAACCCCTCGCGCAATCTAAATCCCTTGCCCAAAATCACTGAACCCAAGTCTAGGCGGACAGCAAACGATTCTCTTGCGCCGACTGATACTTCTCTCTTTGCTTCGTCCTGGAATGGGAACCGGCCTCGATGTTCATCATCCGCGGGAACCCGGAAAAATGTCGCTTTCACCTGCGAACTATGTCTTCGGTTTGTTTCCAAAACATTCGCTCCCTGTGGAGGGCCCGCTTTCCCCATACCCTTGATTCATGCATCGTTGAACTCGCTTTTCACATAAACTGACCGCTTTACACAGCCTCTTTCCTCCCACCTGTGGGATGCGTGGGAAACCGGGGTCCCAATACCAGCACTTGCTCCCCGTTTTCCAAGACTCCAGAATTACACAGGCACTATTTAGAAAACTCCGCAGACCCCCAAGCTCCTTTCGGACAACCACATCGGAAGGTTTCCCACTTTTCCTCCCTGAACTACGGGTACTACTGTATTTTCTTTTAATCTCTTATCCTTTTTCCTACTCCCCGTCGCGTCGAATCCACCGGGCACACAGGTCCCTCCCAGACATCCCAATCGGCTCCGATGAGATCAACAATGCTCCACAGTCAGGGCAATCCAAGTAATCCAGAGATGCGCACTACTTTTCCACGCGCATTCAAACCCAAGGATGAATACAATCAAGAGGAACAAAAGACAGCCATTTCCGCAGAGCCGTAATGTGTTGTAGAGTGTGGCCATAGCGAAAGATGGCTTCTGCCAAAGTCTTTTGGCTTTCGGACCTGGGGTAGACATGCCAATCAGTGAAACCGAAGTAGAGAAGCCGGCCGCACAGGGGGCAGCGATGGAGATTACCGTAAGCCGCCAGGATCTGGTGAGAGAACTCACGGCAACGCAGAGCGTGGTCGAACGCAAAACCACCATTCCAATCCTGTCGAATTTCCTTCTTGAAGCCGAGGACGACCGCCTCAACATCACCGCTACTGATCTCGATCAGGCGATCCGCACCAGCGCTGCGGTGAAGGTCAAGAAGCCTGGCTCCTGCACCATTCCCGCACGCAAACTCTACGACTACATCAAGCTCCTGCCTGACGGCGACATCTCCATCAAGCTGCTTGAAAATCACTGGGTCCAGATTCGCAGCGGCCGCTCCAACACAAAAATCGTCGGCATGGCCCGCGCCAACTATCCCCAGGTTCCCGAGTTCCCCTCTGTCGCGGCCACCAGCATTCCGCTCATCGCGCTCAAGACCCTTATCGCGCGCACCATTTTTGCCATCTCGAACGAGGAGTCCCGCTACACCCTGAACGGCGCACTGCTCGTCATCAAGGCCGAGTCGCTGGCGATGGTTGCCACCGATGGGCACCGTCTCTCGTATGTTGAAAAGCCCAATGAGAATCTTGAAGGCATAAGTGGCGAGAAGCGGGTTTTGATTCCCCGTAAGGCCCTTCAAGAGCTGCAACAGTTGCTCACAAACACTGAGGCCGACAAGGTCGAGTTTGCCGACGACGAACACACGCTTTTCTTCCGCATAGGTCATCGCACACTCAGCACGCGCAAGCTCTCCGGCCAGTTCCCCAACTTTGAAGCTGTCATGCCGCGTGACAACACCAAGTTTGCGGTCGTGCGCTGCAGCGAGCTCTCTGCAGCCATCCAACGCGTTGCCCAGTTCGCAGACGAGCGCTCCGGCGCTGTCCGCTTGCGCCTTGAAGGAAACGAACTCAAGATCAGCGCAAACTCAACCGAGTCCGGCGAGAGCGAAGATACAATCGACACTCCATATTCCAGCGATCCGATCATCGTTGGCTTCAATTCCGTCTATATTCTTGACTTTCTGAAAGCCCTCAGCAACGAGGGAGAGGTTCGCCTCGAGTTCAAGGACTCGCAATCTGCCGGCCAGATGCGCCCAGAAGACCCAGATGCTGAGTACAAGTACCGCTATGTCCTGATGCCCATGCGGATCTGACCCCTAAATTCCATTTTCGATATCCATATATGAACTATTGTATCTTCTCAACGATGTGAACCATCCAAGTCAAAGGAATGGTTTCGACTCTGTTGCCATAAAGAATTTAATTACAGTACCTTACGAGAGACTCACTGGCTGAGCCTCGAGATGGCACTCCGATTGCTGGCCCACCACTATTTAGCCGGCAGAGGCGTCCCCCTCTTTCTTAGGTCTACCGGCTCTCATTCAATTCTTGCCGCATGCTCGGGACATCGGCGCCAACACAAAATGCGGGTTACAACTCGCGTTTCAGGAGAAGCAGCCCATGAGTCTTTGGAAGAGGATTTCGTTTGGCATCGTCGTTTCCTTGGTGACCAGCGCAGCCTTTGCACAGACTGGTAGCATCGTCGGCCAGGTCTCGGACCCATCTGGCGCGGTCATTACCAATGCCACCGTCGCTGCCACGTCCACACTTACTGGAATCAGCCACACCGCCAGCACCACTTCGGCCGGCGTTTACTCGCTGCCCGCTCTGCCGCCGTCATCCTACGACGTTACGGTGACTGCGCCTGGCTTCCAGTCGGAGACAAAGAAAGGCGTCGTTCTCACAGTCGCCGCCAGCCTGCCGCTCAACTTCACGCTTGCGGTTGCCGGCAACACGACCACCGTCGCTGTTGTTGAGGCTGCCCCTCAAGCGGCAGAAACCGACAACTTCCAGCTCTCTACCGTTGTCGACTCCAAGCAGATTAACGATCTTCCTCTCATCCTGCGCGACCCATACCAACTGGTGCTTCTCTCCCCAGGCGCCGTCTCGGCCACAAATAACGATGGCGGCGTTTCAGTAAACGGCCAGCGCGACCGCAACAACAACTTCATGCTCGACGGCACTGACAATAACGACACCTCTGTCCCCGGTGGCCTCGGAGGCATCACTTCCGCAAATCCTGATTCGGCCCAGGAATTCCGCGTCATCACCAATAACTTCGACGCAGAGTTCGGGCGTAATACCGGCGCCATCGTCGACGTCGTCACGCGTGGCGGCTCCAACCAGTTCCATGGCGATGCCTATGAATTCGGCCGCTACAACGCCCTCGGCGCCCGCGACTTCTTCAACAAAAAGGAAGACGGCCCGCAGGATCCCTATGTCCGCAACGATTTTGGCGCATCCGTAGGCGGCCCGATCTGGAAGGACCACACCTTCTTCTTCCTCAACGGCGAAGCGCAGCGGTTCCGCACCACTCGTTCCGACGATGAGATCACACCGACACAAGCTTTTAAGTCAGGCGTATTTACCTTTATCGATCCCTTTGACGGCAGCACGTCTCCCGTCGACCTCATTTCCGACCCCCTCACGAACCCGAACAATTTTTCGGGCTTGGGGCAAGATCTCACCATGAACAAAATCTTCGCCGTCATGCCGGTCGGCCAATACGACAACGGGGATGGCGTAAGCACCACGTACATTTTCCCATCGGCCGATCCGCTCAATAGCTACGAATTCACTGGGCGCTTTGATCACAAACTTTCAGACAAGCACCAGCTTACCGTTCGGTATATCTATGGACACTCGAACGATGGAGACCCATTCCACGACGAAGTTCTGCCCGGCTACGGTCAAACGGCCGTCATCGCTACAGAACATAATGGCGCGGTTTCCATCGCATCTTCTCTGACGCCGACAATCACCAATCTCTTAAAGGGCGGGTACAACCTGAACAATGTTGGATTCTACTGCGACCACGCCGGACTCGATTCTCTACTCGGCACAGACAGCTTTGGCAACGGCCGCGATGTCTCCATTCCCTACTTCTTCACCATGGGTTGCGTTGACCTGGGAGACAGCAACGGCCAGGCCCGCCTAAGCTCAACCCTCTTCATCGCGGACACCCTCAACATCACCCGAGGTGCCCATAGCATCAAGTTCGGCGGCGAGTATCGCGACGTCAAAGATTCCAACTTCGACAACTTCTACTCGCGCGATACGTTGTCTCTCGACGATTTCACCACCTACGGGTACGCTTCCTACAACATTGCCAATCCCAACTCTCCGTCGGTCTACGGCTTTGAGGACATGGTCTGGGGCGCCCAGGGTGCAGTGGCCAACGCCTCCGAGTATCAGTTCTTCACCAAGGACGGAACGCGGCGCGCCAATGATCTTGACAGGTTCGTTCAACATGAGTGGGCTTTGTTCGCACAGGACACTTGGAAGATAACCCCGCATCTATCCCTTATTGCCGGCATTCGCTATGCCTTCAATGGCGTCCCGTATGAAAACGACGGCAACTTCTCAAACTTCTACGGCAATGCCTCGGCTGCCCTTCCAACAGCCGGCTATTTTGCCTTTACGACTGTCGGTCCTGGAACGGGCAAACAACTCTATTCTGACAGTTGGGGCATGTACGAGCCGCGCCTGGGCTTCGCCTACGATCTAACCGGCGACGGCAAAACTGCGATCCGTGGCGGCTTCGGCATCTTCCATGATCGCGTCTTTGACAACCTGTTTGGCAATGCGAAGGCGAATCCGCCCTTCCAGGCAGCCTTCAACGACTACCCGTTCACTGGCGATACCTCAACTCCCACTGTGACTACCTACCCAAGCCCTGGAAACCTCACTCCGTCTGCGGATATCACCAACGGCGACTACTATGAGGCAATCGTTATCGATCCCAATCTGAAGATGCCCACAAGCTACAGCTGGAATATCGGCGTCCAACGCGAGATCCGCAGCGGCCTCACAGCCGAGATCAACTATGTCGGTAACCACGGCACGCACGGCCTTCGCGAAGTCGACAAAGCGCCGCCGCAACCCGCCCTCGTCCAGGCCGAGCTTGCTGCGGGCGTACCCCCTTCAGCCCTCACCTTCAACTCTCTCTATCTAGGCGGCACCTATCCAGATCCGAGCGATCCCACGGGGAACACACTCATTAGTTTCGACCCCGCCGTCAACAACACCGCCTTCTACCACGACCTCTTCCAGACCTCGATTGTCAGCAGCAACTACAACGCACTCCAGGCGAGCCTGAAGGGCGATTTCCATCACCTCACCATCTCCGGTAGCTATACCCTGGGGCATTCGCTTGACAACGGCTCCGATCCGCTTGTGCCCGGCGCCGGAGGTTCCGGACTCCCGCGCGACAGCTTCAATCTCGGTCCGGAATACGGCAATTCCGACTTTGACGTTCGCCAACGCGGCCGCAAACTGCACAACGTCTGGCACCCGGAGATCGTTTACGACGTGCACCAACAGGGCGATTACGCTTCGCGGATGTTCATTCCGCCGTGGCTGGATCCGACGGAGCCGAATATCGACCCGATTCTGTCGCAGGAGATGAACGCGTTCGGGACGCAGATGGCTGCGGATCTGACGGCCGCGGGAAAGCCTGGTATTGCGATCCATGCGCTTTACGATTTCTGGAGTCCGTCCCGGCATTATCAGGCGTTTCACGGGGGTCTGCGGATATTGACGGAATCGGCCGGGGTGCGCCTCGCCACGCCGATGACGATCGCCCCGGACGATATCGATGAAAACGGCCTCGGCTACAATCCGCGGGAAAAGAGCTGGAATTATATCGAACCATGGCTGGGCGGGGCATGGAAGCTGCGCGATATCGTCGATTATCAGGAACTCGCGTTCGAATCGCTGCTCTATAACGCCGCACTGCATCGCGAGGAGATGCTTCGGAATTTCTACAGGATCGGGCAGGATCAGGTCGAGCGCACGACGCCATGGGGCGTGGTGATTCCGAAAAACCAGCGCGATCCGGGGGCCACACGCCGTATGCTGCAGACGCTGGCATTCGGGGCGGTCGAGATCAAGCAGGACGCGGCGGGTGATTACGTGATTCCCATGCAACAGCCTTATTCGGGATATGCCAAAGCGCTGCTGGAACGGCAGAACTATCCCGATCTGCGCGTCTATCCTGGAGGCCCACCGCAGCGCCCCTATGATGTGACGGCGCATACGTTGCCGCTGCTGTTTGGCGTCGAGACGCGATTTATGCAGCGAAATCCCGGCGGCGTTCTCAAAGATGCGAATCTCGCCGATCCCGCGCCGCGGACGTATTACAAGGCTGCGGATACCGACGGATGGAAGGCGGCGAATGCGGCTTGGGCGCGCGGAGGGCCGGTGTGGCGTAATGAAGCCGGGGATTTCGCGTTCTCTCGCCAGGGAGCGGACTGGCGCGAGATCAAGCGTCCCCGCATCGGTCTTTACAAGAGCTGGATGGCCGATATCGACGAGGGTTGGACGCGGTGGCTGCTCGAGCAGTTGGGGTTTGTTTACTCGAGTCTGCGCAATACCGATATTCAGAGTGGAAATCTGCGGACGCGCTTCGACGCCATTGTGTTTGCGGATGAGACAGCCAAAGCCATCGACACCGGCCATGCACCCGATACC
>CAWKEG010000017.1:0-55322 GCA_963848515.1 uncultured Acidobacteriaceae bacterium | reverse complement strand
CCCTTCCTTCATACCTCTGAGGGTCAGCCACCAAAGCTGCCATGCCTGCATTCATGGGAGCTGAGTTGTCAGGAACTGCGTGGGAAACTTGGGCACTTCCCATCGGAAACAACATAACCGCCGCGAAAAGGCAAACCCCTTGCGCCAACGCTTTCAAGCGTGCATTCAGACACATTCTTCCTCCCATATGTTGCCTGCTGTTTTCGGAGACGCTAAGGAACGTTTCCAATCAGGTCACCGGTAACCCCATTGAAACCGTTGTACTTTGTCACGCCAGGAACATATACGCGCACGTTCCCGTAATTCCCCGTAATTCCGCTGGACTCGCGCCAGACGAGCCATATGGGGACGATAGCATAATTGGCGAATAGGTATCATGTCCCCGTATTTCGCAGACGCAAGCAAGCCGCCCCGGAGGACGGCTGGCGGCGACTCAGAGAGAGGGAGCTACCGGCACGACGCAGGCACCTGTGCGTCCGTCCGGGTGGAAAAGATGCGGACAGTTGGATGCTCTTCTGCATCGGGGACACTCCACGTTTTGCTGTTGGTTTCCACGATCAGCTTGTCCCCTTCCTTCCGTACGCGGATCGCAGACGAGAAGGCGATAAGGTTCGTGACCTGCGCCGGAGCAACGTCAAGCAGTTTGTCCAGAGTCTCCGTCTGATGCGAGTTCAGGTGCAACACTTTCGCAGGCTGTTCTTCCGCTGCCTTCCAGTCCTTTCCGCCGATGTAAACGATGCAGCCATTCCCAAGCCAATTCAGTGCAAGAGTATTGTCTTGCGTCCATGCAGAAGTGCTTTGCAGGTGGCTGCCCGAGGAATCTGTCAGAGCAAAATCATCTTCTAGATTAACGAAAATCTGTCTTCCATCCGGCGACCAACGCGGGCTGGTTCCGTATGCAGGTCCGTTCCCTTGAATGTCCACTGTGGACGGAAGTTTTTTCACCACACCTGATCGAAGATCAATTATGCCAAACGGACCAGCATCCGTTACCGCATCATCTCCATCGCTAGGTGCGGCTCCCAACTGGGAATGAATCGCAAAAACTACCTGATTTCCGCTGGGCGAAAAGTCCGGGTATGCGTAGACCTCCCGCTTGTTGTAAACGGGAGCGTGAATCAAACGCCGAATTTTCCCCGTCGAGATTGAGAGCAAATAGAGCTGACCACCATTGTGCATTGGTCTCGCTCCAAGCGGAGCAAATACTACACTCCGCGCATCTGGGGAAATAGCAAATGTCCCGACGGGTGGAGTCGTCTTAAACATATGCAGTGTCCTGCCAGACGCAGACTTGATGGTCAGGGTTCCTCCGATGCTATAAGCGACAGCATCGCCCGAATCTGGCAGAAGTTGTGACCACACTCTGCCACTCCAGAGGAGCACGAGTACAAGCAATGCGAGTATTCGGGTCATTGGTTTTCCGCCGTGTTTATGGTGACCGTGAAATGCCCTTGAGGCTGGCTCCCGTCTGATGGGCGCATCCCGGTTGATTGTTCAAAGGCTCCATATTGAGATGTGCAGACGAGTTGGCAGCCTTTAGACACAGGTCTGCCGTCCAAGGTCATTCCAGTTAAGCCCATGGGAGCTCTCGGAACTTCATGCCCTGCGATATGTACCATTGTTTTGGTAGCGTAACTCTTTCCGGTAGCTGGGTCTCTGCCACCGACCACCGGAACAGGCCCACCCCCATTCAAAGCGATTGCCGGATGACCATCGTGAAAACTTAATGTTCCACTGTATGTGCCATTTTCAACTGTGGCTAGGCCCGGACCGGATGGCACAGTGGAAACAAGAAATGTGCCTGTGACTTTGCCGTTGACGGAGACAGTTGCCGTCGCGTTGTAGTCGCCGCTCCCTTTCTCTCCTGCATATTGATCGTTATAGTGCCCGTTGGCGTCCTTGCTGCGATCTTGGATGTTCACTGTCACGTTGCACGAAGAGTCGTTGTTCGTCCCGCACGCATTCATTCCGGTCGGGTCGGTATGGTTCAATGGGTTGTTGTTAACGTAGGCGTACTGATTGAGATTCTGCGGGTTCATGATCCATCCGACGAACTTCTTCTGGTCGTCTTTGTCGCCGTGTTGCCAATCCAACCACGGAAGCGGATCGGGGCTCATAAACCGGCCCATCGCAGACGCATAGTAGCGCGCGGCGAAGTAGTCGTTACCGGATTCGGTATCCCGTTCTTTGCCGGTATAGTGGTGCGCACAAAATGACGGATGAACTGTAACGCAAACCTCCTGCATCATAGGCATATTCCGTCGTTCATTTCATTCGATCTGGCACCCTTCGGACGACGACTGAAGGGCAAGCCTGACCGCAGGTCGCCTCGACAACTCAGCGACATATGACGAGATCGCTCTGTACGTCGAGATGCCTCCGTTGCCTTCACTGGCGCTCCAGCCTTCTTTCGTGCGTCTGACCCTATAGCCGTTTCGGATAGCTCTGACAGTGCCATCTTGTTGCAGCCTGAAGAACAAGAGCCATCCCCGCTGACTGTTGGGAGAGAGGAACAGGACATTTGTGTTGTTGGGAGTCGCGGGCGAAATCCCAGGGATACTTGCAGTTTCAAACCTCACCCTGACCATCTTGCCATCTTGCAAGCCAAGCTCTCGCAAATCATTTTCCACCCAGTCTTGAGAAGCGAGGCACGATATACCTTTCGGGACGGCGTCAGGCGCGGGGACAGTCCGCTTACCGACGGCCTCTTGAGCTACGCTTATCGCTCCGATGGCAGCGCTAACTATCAGTATCAGTAGAGCTTTGCGAATTCCGCTTTTCATCGATACCTCCTTTTACAATCCGTTGCTACTGTGGCTGCTTCTTCTCTTGTGGAGGAGGCGGCGGCGGCTTTGGTGCCGGAGTCGGCTGCTTATAGGTATTTACGTAGATTCCGGTCTTCGGGAGATCCTTCGTGGGATATGAGTTCGTGAACGGTCCAGACTGAGTCTGGATGTCAGCACCTTGGAAAGGCTTTGTGCTGTCATTGGGTCTTAGATTGAAATTCTGCGCCCCGTTTGTCGGGTCAACACCCTTTGCTGCATCCTGACAAGCACACTGCACGTCCGCTTTCGTGTCTTTGTAGCTTTGTGTCTGTTGGGTCGCGGCACTCACCTTGTCTGACGCCGTGATGGGGCGATTCTCACCTTTTGCGTTGTCCCCATTTATGATCGCGTGAGCTACACTCTGATGTGCATCGCTGAGCGTTGCATCTGGACCGTGTAGAGATTGTGTCTCGTTGACGACAATATTCGTGACCTGAGAGACAGACAGAGTCTTTGAACACGCCCCGTCTTCGCCATCTCCACAATGGCCATCAGCGTCCACTCGCGTGAGCGGATTGTTTTGCACGTAGCTGTACAAATTCAAGGTTTGAGGATTGTCAAGCTTGGCGTACGGTACGGGCTCTTCTTTGGCGCTCCAGTCTGGCGACATGAACCGGCCCATCGCACTGCTGTAGTACCGCGCTTCGAAGTAGTCATTGCCGGATTCGGCGTCGCGTTCTTTGCCGGTGAAGATGTGCTCGGTGGGAGCCAGGGGGGAGCAGTCTTCGCCGTCGCCGAAGGGAAGGCTATGGCAGACCTCTGCCGTGTTGCCGGCGGAGTCGGTACCGACGCGGCGGGTACCGAGCCAGTCTGTGAGCTGGAAGTAGAGGATGCCGGAGGGTTCGTCGTCGGGGTCGGAGTTGCTGTAGCTGGCGGCTACCTGGCCGGCTGCAAATACGTTGGAGTGGGCCGGCTTGGGGACACCTCCGCTCCAAGCAAGCTCGGTCAATTGCTCGTTGCCAGGGCCGAGGATGTAGGAGGTAGTCATGATGAAGCCGTTAGTGGCTGTGTTGCAACCTGCGCTCCAGTTGGTGATGGTGCCTTTGGCGACGCGGGTGCCTTCGGCGTCGTAGAGGTACTGTGTCATTGGGCCACCACCAAGTAAGTTCTGGACAGCGCAAATGCGGCCCTCGGCGTCGCGCCCCATTGACGAAGACCTGTCGACGGGGGCCCCATCGTAGAGATACGGGTTGTTGGCGCCGTCGGGTTCGCCGTATCCGGAATCGTGGCCGGGGACCATGCGGACATCTTACATCCCAGATCTGAGAATCCTTGCCAGGGGTGCTTGGCCTTTATCGGAAGGCCGGACGCGGGGCGCTGGCCTACGTGACCGCTGTCACTGTTTGGGGATTTGGGTCTGGTTATTCTCGATACATGGTTATCGATATAAATTTATCGAATCCTTTGAGAGTGAAGCGTCTGGAGGCGCCTTCGATTCCGCAACCTAGCCTGGCGCGGCTGCCTCAGTACCACCATTACCTGGTTGAGCTCGCGGCGAGGGGAGTGACGCGGATCTCGTGCAGCGTGATTGGCGCGGACCTGGGCTTGATCCCAGTGCAGGTGCGCAAGGATCTGCAGTACACGGGGATCGTGGGCAAACCGAAGACCGGGTACCTGGTGTCGGAGCTGATCCAGGCGATTGAGACGTTTCTGGGCTGGAACAACATTAATGAGGCCTTTCTGGTGGGCGCGGGGAACCTGGGAACGGCGCTGCTGGGGCACGAGCGGTTTTCGAAGTTTGGGCTGCGGATTGTGGCGGCCTTCGACACCGATCCGGGGAAGGCGGGGCAGTGGATTCACGAGAAGGCGGTGTTGCCGCTGGAACAATTGGCCGACCTGGCGCAACGGATGAGCATTCACCTGGGAATCATCACCACTCCTGCTGAAGGGGCGCAGGCGGTGGCCGATGAGATGGTCAAGGGCGGAATCCAGGCAATCTGGAATTTTGCCCCGGTGAAGCTGAAGGTTCCGGAACACATCATTGTTCACAACGAAGATCTCTACTCAACCTTGGCATCGCTTTCGTGGAAGCTTGCGCGGCGATTCCGGGTACCAGTTCAAGAGAAGGAGGCAGTCTAGATGGCGTCGATGCCTGTTGTGGTGGATCGCGCGGAGAAGTTTGAAAAGGTGTGCAGCATATTAGACCGATTCGGACGGCGGCCTTCGGGGCTGATTCCGATATTGCAGGCGATTCAACACGAGTATCAATATTTGCCGGAAGAGGTGCTGACGTATGTGGCGACCTCGCTGGACGTTCCGCCGGCGCGGGTTTTTGGAGTGGCGACGTTCTACGCGCACTTTGCGCTGGAGCCGAAAGGCAAGCACGTGCTCCGGATTTGCGACGGGACGGCGTGTCATGTGAAGCAGTCGCTTCCGGTGTTGGAAGCGCTGCACCAGACGCTGGGAACGAGTGAGAAGAGCAAGACGACGCCCGACATGATGTTCACGGTAGAGACGGTGGCGTGCCTGGGCGCATGCGGATTGGCGCCGGTGGTGGTGATCGACGAGCAGGTATACGGGCAGATTACTCCGGAGCGCGCGGTGGGCCTGGTGGAGGATATCCGGGCGATGGAAACGCTGCTTAAGAATGCGAACGTCGATGTTGCTGGGCAGCCCTCAGCGGAGGGAAGCCATGAGTAGTGCGGAGCTGACGCGGGTGACGATGGGGAATTTAAGCGGAGTCGGTATGTTGAAGCAGTTACGCCGCGTGGTGATCTGCGCGGGGACCGGGTGCATGGCCAACGGAGCCATGAAGGTCTTTGAGCAGTTCAAGAGTTCTGTGGCTGAGTCGGGGCTGCAGGTGGTTCTGGAATTGCGCGCAGAGCAGAGCGACGGTGAGGTTCGGCTGTCAAAGAGCGGATGCCAGGGTTTTTGCCAGATGGGGCCGTTGGTGTCAGTGATGCCGGATGGAATTCTCTACACAAAAGTGCGAAGCGAAGACGTCGCAGAGATTGTTACGCAGACGCTGGCCGCGGGGCAGGTGGTGGAGCGGCTTTTGTATAAAGATCCGGCGACGCGCAAGAGCTGCCGCGGTTTTGAAGACAATCCTTTCTACGCGCGGCAGAATCGGCTTGTGCTGCACGAGTGCAGTTTCTTGGATCCGGAAGATATTCGCGAGTTCATGCAGCACGGCGGATACGAAGCGGCTCGAAAAGCATTTGTCGAGATGACGCCCGAAGAGATTTGCAAGACGATTTCTGAGTCCGGGTTGCGTGGTAGAGGCGGCGGCGGATTTCCGACGGGGCGCAAGTGGGACGCGGCACGGGTGCAGAATTCAGCGAAGAAGTACGTGATCTGCAACGGCGACGAAGGCGATCCCGGCGCGTTTATGAACCGCTCGGTGATGGAAGGCAATCCGCATAGCGTGATTGAAGGGCTGATGATTGCGGCGCGGGCGATTGGCGCCAACGAAACGCTTGTTTATGTACGCGCCGAGTATCCGCTGGCAGTGGCGCGGATGCGCCGTGCAGTCACGGATGCGGAGCGCGAGGGGATTCTTGGAAAGAATGTTTTCGGCACCGGTCTCGCAATGAAGTGCGAGGTGATGGAAGGGGCCGGAGCCTTTGTGTGCGGCGAAGAGACGGCCATGATCGCCTCGATTGAAGGGCAGCGCGGGATGCCACGGCCGAAGCCGCCGTTTCCGGCGCAGAGCGGGCTGTGGGGCAAGCCGACGATCATCAATAACGTCGAGACGCTGGCACATGTGTCGCGCATTCTCAAGGTGGGGCCGGAGGTTTTTAAAAGCATCGGCACGAAAGATTCACCGGGGACAAAAACCTTTGCGCTTACGGGGCACGTGGCGAACACGGGGCTGGTTGAGGTTCCGTTCGGGACCACATTGCGCGAGATCGTGCTGAATATTGGCGGCGGGGTTACGGACGACGCGGGGAAGATTTGGAAGACGGGCTTCAAGGCGGTGCAGATCGGCGGACCTTCCGGCGGATGCCTGACCGAGGAGCATCTGGATTTGCCGCTTGCCTACGAATCACTGCGATCCGTTGGCGCGATGGTGGGCTCAGGCGGACTGGTAGCCATGAACCAGGGCACTTGCATGGTGAGCATTGCACGGTTCTTTATGGAGTTTACGCAACGTGAGTCCTGCGGGAAGTGCGTGCTGTGCAGGGAAGGAACCAAACAACTGCTCGCGCTGCTGGACGACGTGATTGAAGGACGAGCCGATGCCGGCACGCTTGAGTTGCTGGAAAAACTTGGCCACGCGGTGCAGGCAGGGTCGCTGTGCGGGTTAGGCAAGACGGCGCCTAATCCGGTGCTTTCAACGTTGCGCTACTTCCGCAAAGAGTATGAAGAGCACATCTTTGAAAAGCGTTGCCGGACGGGGAGGTGCAAGGCGCTGCTGAGTCCGGAGATCAACGAAGAGAAGTGCAAGGGCTGCGGTTTGTGCATCAAGGCATGTCCGACCGGAGCCATCAGCGGGGAAAAGAAGAAGCCGCACCACATCGATCCGGAACTATGCATCAAGTGCGGCGCATGCGCAACAGCCTGCAAGATTCACGCAGTCGAGGGGATATAGCCAGATGAACAAGGTCACTCAACCCACATTGACCATCGACGGAAGAACGGTAGCGATTGAAGGCGAGCGCAATCTGCTTGAGCTGGTGCGCAAGGCCAATATCGACTTGCCCACATTCTGCTATCACTCGGAATTAAGCGTCTATGGCGCGTGCCGATTGTGCCTGGTGCAGGTGGAAGGGCGCGGCATTATGGGCGCGTGCTCCACGGTTCCGGAAGCGGGATTGAAGGTCCAGACCACAACGCCGGAGATCCGCGAGATTCGCCGCATCGCGGTAGAGCTGCTGCTGGCCAATCACGATCAAAGCTGCCCGACATGCGCGCGCAGCGCCAACTGCCAGTTGCAAAGCCTGGCCCAGCGGCTGGGGATCAAGAAGGTTCGCTTCAAGTCCGTGCATCAGCCGGTGGCGCTGGACGAGTCTTCGCCTTCGCTTGTGCGCGACCCGAACAAGTGCGTGCTGTGTGGTGACTGCGTGCGCATGTGCTCGGAGATTCAGGGCATCGGAGCGATCGACTTCACGCATCGCGGGCACGAAGTAACGGTGCAGCCGGCCTTTGGCAAAGGGCTGGGCGACGTTGAATGCGTCAACTGCGGACAATGCGCCAGCGTTTGCCCTACGGGGGCGTTGACGATCAAATCGGAGGTTGAACAGGTTTGGTACCTGCTCGCGGACAAGAAGAAGACGGTGATCGTGCAGATTGCGCCGGCCGTGCGCGTGGGCCTGGGCGAATGTTTCGGGCTGAAGCCGGGCGAGATCACGACCGGACGAATCGTTGCGGCGCTCAAGCACCTTGGATTCGACCAGATCTACGACACGTCGTTTGCAGCCGATCTGACAGTGATAGAAGAGGGCTCAGAGTTTCTGGAGCGAAAGGCGCAAGGCGGGACCTTGCCAATGTTCACTTCATGCTGCCCCGGATGGGTGAAGTACGCGGAGCAATATTTTCCGGAGTTGCTGCCGAACCTTTCCACATGCCGCTCTCCGCAGGCAATGTTCGGGTCGCTTGTCAAGTCAATGCTTCCCGCTCAACTCAAGATGGAGCGGAAGGATTTGAAGGTTGTCGCCATCATGCCATGCACGGCCAAGAAGTTTGAGGCACAGCGGCCGGAGTTGGGCGTTGACAGGGACCCGGATGTCGATCACGTGCTGACGACGCAGGAACTGGCGCAGATGATCCAGTCTGCCGGCATCATGTTCGACACCTTGCAGCCGGAGTCGTTCGACATGCCGTTTGGCTTCTATACCGGGGCCGGGGTAATCTTCGGAAACTCCGGGGGCGTGATGGAAGCGGTGTTGCGCTATGCCGTAGAGAAGGCGACCGGCGAGAAGCTTGAGCAGGTTGAGTTCGAGCAGGTGCGCGGCGACTCAGGCCTGCGCGAGGCCACTGTCGTGGTCAACGGTTCAGAGCTCAGACTGGCTATTGTTCACGGATTGCGGAATGCGCGAGTGGTTGCCGAACAGGTGAGGGCTGGGAAGAGCCGCTACGACCTGATTGAAGTGATGGCGTGCCCGGGCGGATGTATTGGCGGCGCGGGCCAGCCGGTTCCGACTTCGCGCGACGCACGCGCGCTGCGCACAAAGGGCCTCTATCACGCCGACAAGATGTTGCAACTGCACAAGTCGCAGGACAACGTGTTCATTACCGATTGCTACGCGAAGTTTCTAGGAGACATCGGCGGAGAAAAAGCCCATCACTTGCTGCACACGAGCTTCCAAAGTCGTCGCCGGATCGCGGATGAGTCCTTACCGCTCATGCAATCGCAGGCGGAAGACAAGCTCAAAGTGAGCGTGTGCCTGGGGACAAACTGTTTTGTGAAGGGCTCGCAGGATGTGCTGAACGGAGTCTTGCGCCACGCGGAGCAAAACGGACTGGAGGGGCGTCTCGACGTGCGAGCCGGCTTCTGTTTCGAGAAGTGCGAGAGCGGACCGACGGTGATGATCGATGGCGAGCATGTCGATCATTGCACGGCGCAAAAAGCAATAGAAGTTATCAATAACCGGATCGAAACGGACGGCGCTCAACAGAAATGCGATGGGCACTCCTGCGGGCATTGCGGCGACTGAGCGGGACGAGAGGAGAATATCTTGATTACGCACGAACGGGCTGACTTTATCGACGAGTATGAAATAGAGGCCATATTGGCGCGGCACAAGCGTCCGAAGACGGCACAAGTTCATGAGCTTCTGGCGAAGGCGCGCGAGATGCGCGGGCTGACAATGGAAGAGGTGGCCTGTCTATCGTTTGTGGAAGATCCGGAGTTGGTTGCAGAGATATTCGCGACCGCAAAAAAGATCAAGGAAGATATTTACGGTACTCGGCTGGTGCTGTTCGCGCCTCTCTATATTTCCAATCGCTGTTCGAACGAGTGCACGTATTGCGCCTTTCGAGCTACGAATACAACTCTGAAGCGCCGCACGCTGACCCAGGAAGAGATTGCCGAAGAGACGCGCATTCTCATCCGGCAGGGGCACAAGCGCATCCTGATGGTTTCAGGCGAAGGGCTACCGGGAGAGGGTTTTCAATACATCCTCGACTCAATTGCGACGATCTACAAGACGAAGGTGGGCCCAGGCGAGATTCGGCGCGTTAACGTAAACCTCGCGCCGCAAACAACAGAGCGTTTTCGTCAACTGAAGGAAGCGGAGATAGGGACATTTCAGCTATTTCAGGAGACCTATCATCGTCCAACCTATGCGGCGGTTCATCTGACAGGGGCAAAGCGCGATTACGATTGGCGCACCACAGCTTTCGACAGGGCCATGGAAGCGGGCATCGACGATGTAGGCATTGGTGTGCTGTTTGGTCTCTACGACTGGCGCTTCGAGATTCTGGCGATGATGCAGCACATTCGTCACCTGGAAGAGAAGTTCGGCGTGGGGCCGCATACGATCAGCTTCCCGCGGATTGAGCCGGCGGCGGGTTCCGATGTTGCTTCGCGGCCGCCCCATGCGGTGAGCGATGGAGACTTTCTTAAAATGGTTGCGATCATGCGGCTTGCCGTGCCCTACACGGGCATGATCATGTCGACGCGTGAGACAGCAGAGGTGCGGCGCGCGACGTTGGAACTCGGAATCTCCCAGATTTCAGCCGGGAGCCGCACCGATCCCGGTGGCTACAAAGATGCGGAAGCGGACCAGAATGGCGGACAGTTTCAGTTGGGCGATCACCGCTCGGTTGAAGAGGTGGTAAACGATGTTGTCTCGCTCGGATTCCTGCCTTCGTTCTGCACCGCCTGTTACCGGACTGGGCGCACCGGGCACGACTTTATGGATCTGGCCAAGCCGGGGGAGATCAAGTATCACTGCCATCCCAACGCGCTCTCAACGTTTCAGGAATATTTGTGTGACTATGCGAGTCCGGCAACAAAATCGGCGGGAGAAGATTTGATTTCGATTGAACTCGGAAACATGGATGGTCAACAAACTGCTTCTGCGCTGCCGATGCTGAACCAGGTGCGCGGCGGCGAGCGCGACGTATTCATTTAGAACCGAAAGAGGAGAAAGCAATTATGCTACGGGCAACTTCGAAAGGCTTCAGGCTGCATATCGGCTTTTTTGGACGCCGCAACGTTGGCAAATCAAGCCTGCTGAATGCCATCACCCAGCAGAAAGTTTCGATCGTATCCGATGTTGCGGGCACAACAACCGATCCAGTGGAGAAGCCGATGGAACTGCTTCCTATCGGACCCGTGTTGTTTGTGGATACGGCCGGGGTGGACGATGTGGGAGCGCTGGGCGAGCAGCGCATAGCGAAGACGCGCCTGGCAATAGGGCGCTCCGATATCGGCGTGCTTGTTGCGGAGGCAGGCGTGTGGACCGAATTCGAAGAGAAACTATTGGCCGAACTTCGCTCACGCGAGATTCCTGTGATTGTGGCTTTGAACAAGGTTGACCTTTGCCGTCCGGATGTCGATCAGTTGATTCGCTTCGAGCAGGAAGGCATTCCGTACGCGAAACTGGTGGCAACCACCGGTGTTGGAATGGATACATTTCGCGCCCGGCTTTGGGAGGTGGCGCAGCCGGAGGCCGACGAACCCCAGGTGCTTTTGCGCGACCTGGTGGGTGCAGACAAGACAGCGGTGCTGGTAATGCCATTCGACAAAGAGGCGCCCAAGGGCCGCATCAAGCAACTGCAGGCGCAGTCGATTCGCGAACTTATCGACAACGAAGCCTGCTGCGTAGCGGTGAATGACACGGGGCTCGAAAGGGCGCTGAATAACATGAAGACTCCACCCTGCCTGGTTGTTACCGACGCGCAGGTCTTTGAAGAGGTTGCCAGTGTCACGCCGGACTCGATTCCACTGACATCATTTTCGATTCTCCTGTCGCGGTTGAAGGGTGATCTCGTTGCGCAGACCAGGGCGGCGGTAGCCGTGGAGCAACTGAAGCCTGGCGACAAAATTCTTGTGGCGGAGTCCTGCACACACCACCCAATCGAAGAAGACATTGGCCGCGTGAAGATTCCGCGGTGGTTACAAAAATACGTTGGCGGAAAGCTTGAATTCACCACGGTGAAAGGGCGCGACTTTCCTGAGAACCTTTCGCCGTACAAACTTGTGATTCATTGCGGAGCGTGCATGTGGAATCGCAAGGAGATGATGACGCGCATTCGCGAGTGCCATCGACAGGGAGTGCCGATTACAAATTACGGACTGGTGATCGCGTATTCACTGGGCATTCTTGAGCGCGCGCTTGAACCGTTTCCGCAGGCTCTGGCCGCGTATAAAGAGACGCGGAAGGAACATCTGGATGCGAAGGCAACCAGCGGAGAGAATCAATTGAAGACGGAAAGGATGAGCCTGGTTGGATAACAGTGAGTGAACTGTCCCAAGCCGATCTGCTTGCATGGCTTCACGAGAGCCGGCCCACTCGTCTGCGGGAGTTGTATGAGTGGGCCGACTGCGTGCGCAAAGAGCATGTCGGCGATGCAGTACACCTGCGCGGACTCATCGAGATATCGAGTCACTGCGTAAGGCAATGCATGTATTGCGGACTGCGGCATGCAAATCGCGGTCTGGCTCGCTATCGGATGACGAAGGACGAGATTCTCGGCTGCGCGCGCAATGCGGAGGCCCTTGGTTACGGGACGGTCGTGATGCAGGCGGGCGAGGACGACGGGGTCGAGGCCGATTGGATTGCGGAGATTGTGCGGTGGATCAAGCGCGAGACTCGTTTGGCTGTAACGCTCAGCCTGGGCGAGCGGGCTGAAGACGAGCTGCGGATGTGGCGTTCGGCGGGCGCGGATCGCTATCTGTTGCGCTTTGAAACTTCGGACCTGCACTTGTTTCGTACAATCCATCCATCGCGCCAGGGCGGCGGCCCCGATCGAATCACTCTATTGAAGAAACTGAAGGCATTGGGCTACGAGGCCGGCGGCGGAGGGATGGTCGGCATTCCGGGGCAATCGTTTGAGAGCCTGGCGAACGACATTCTTACCTTTCGCTCACTGGACCTCGACATGATTGGGATCGGTCCTTATATCGCGCACGCGGCGACGCCACTTGGTTCGGGCGCGCTCTGTCCGGAGATTTCTCTTTCCGAGCAGGTTCCGGCGAGCGAAGAGATGGTTTACAAGATGATCGCGCTGGCGCGGATTGTTTGTCCGGATGCAAACATTCCGAGCACGACGGCGCTTGCCACGCTCAACAAGATAGACGGACGCAAACGCGGCCTCAAGGTGGGCGCGAATGTCGTGATGCCAAACCTGACGCCGATGAAGTATCGCCGCATGTATGAGATTTATCCGGCAAAGGCGTGCATTGACGAGAGCGCCGCTGATTGCAGCGAATGTCTGCGCGCGCAGATTCGTTCCTTGGGGCGCTTTGCGGGAAGCGGACCGGGTGGAAAAGGAACTGCGGGAATGCAAGCCGGCATTGCACTGGATGCATCTTTACCGCTAGTTCAATTAGGGCTATAAGGAGGTGCGCGATGAACTCGGAACAAGTCCCAATAGAACAAGGCCCAGTAAAACAAGGCCCGGTAGAAATTGTGGTCTGCCTTGGCAGTTCCTGTTTCGCTCGAGGGAACTCTGAGAACCTTGCCATCATTAACAGTCACGTGCAGAACCACTCATTAGATGCGTCGGTGCGCATCACGGGAAAACTTTGCCAGGACGAGTGCATGCAGGGGCCGAACCTCAGCATTGGCGGTGAGATCTACCACGGCGTCACAGCAGCGAGGCTGCGCGGGCTACTAGCGCAATTGGACAAGGCGTCGCGGGGTGAATATGGAACGGCCTGACTTTATTAAGACTCGGAAACACGAATGCCAGGATTGCAATAAATGTATTCGCGAATGCCCGGTAAAGGCGATTCGCGTTCGAGAAAACTGCGCGCAGGTGGTGCCGGAGCTTTGCATCTTGTGCGGCAATTGCACATTGGCCTGTCCAAGCAATGCAAAACAAGTTTGCGACGATCTGCCCAGTGCCAAAGCTCTGATCAACTGCAGGCGAGCGGTGATCGCCTCGCTTTCCCCGTCGTTTGTAGCGGAGTACCCGGGGGTTCGGCCTGGACAGTTGGTGAACGCGCTCAAGAAGCTGGGTTTCTTTGCTGTTTCAGAGACGGCTCTGGGCGCGCAGCAGGTGTCGGCAAGCGTGCTGGAGCTTATGCGGGATGAGCCGAACAAGATATGGATCTCGTCCGCGTGCCCAACTGTGGTTGACTTTATCCGCAAATATCATCCCGAGTGTTTGCCTAACGTGTGCAGCGTCTTGTCGCCATTGCTGGCGCATTGCAAGATGCTGCGCGCCGACTACGGCCGCGACATCGCAGTTGTCTCAATCGGGCCGTGCATTGCGGAAAAGCAGGAAGCCGAAGAACACCCCGAGCTGCTGGATGTGGCGCTGACGTTTGAGGACCTGAATTTCTGGCTCAACGAGAAGAACATCACGCTCGCGGAAGTTGTCGATGCACCGGACGATGTGTTTGAACCCGAGGAAGCGCAGGAAGGAGCGTTTTTCCCGATTGAGGGCGGGATGGCTCCGGGGCTCACCGGCGGCCGGGAGATCGGCGATCTTGAATTTGTAGCTGTATCGGGGATGGCAAATATTGCGCAAGCCCTGAATGATATTTCAAAGTGGCCTCACGGGCGCAGTATTTTTTTTGAGATGAGCGCGTGTGCCGGATCCTGCATCAACGGGCCCAAGGCCGCAAGAACCACTTCGGTTGCGCGCCGCCGCCACGATGTTGTCGGGCGCGCCAGGCCGGGCGCCGAGTTTCCGCGCGAGCCCTCGTTGTCGATCGGCCAGCCATATCAGGCAACACCCGCTGCGAGGAGCGAGTACAGCGAGCTGCAACTGCAGGAAGCATTGCGCACAGTGGGGAAGTACTCAGCGGAAGACGAGCTGAATTGCGGAGGATGCGGATATGACTCGTGCCGCGATTTTGCGCGCGCTCTTATTCCACGCAATGCCGAGCGAATGATGTGCGCGACGTATACGCGCAAGCTGGCGCAGAAGAAGGCCAATGCGCTGCTGCAGAAGATGCCCTCTGCCGTTGTGATCGTGGACGACGACCTGAAAATCATCGAGTGCAATTCGAATTTTGTTCGGTTGTTCAAATCGGAAGAAGAGCAGCCAAAGAACCTGGAAGGCACTGCGCTTGGCGATGTGATGCCTTTCTCCTATCTCTTCCGGCGGGTGCTGGATTCGAGCGAAGACATCGTGGGTCACGACATTCGCTATCAGCGGAGCATTCTGACTACAAGCATCTTCACCATCGAGCCTCATTCGGTGATGTGCGGGATCTTCCGCGACATTAGCGAACCCATCTTCCAGAAGGAGCAGATCATCGATCGCGCCCGCGAGGTGATCCAGAAGAACCTCAAGACGGTGCAGCAGATTGCTTATCTGCTGGGCGAGAATGCGGCCGACTCGGAGATTATTCTCAATTCCATCGTACGATCGTTCAGCCCCGATGAGGTGGACGGCAGCAATATCGGGGAGGCGCAGTGACGGGTGCCGAGAGTTTTATCGAGGTCGATTCATGGCAAAGGGCCAAGCATGGCCAGTTGATCTCAGGCGACGTGTTTCTGTCGCAGAAGGTGAAGCAGGAGGGTCGTGTAGTCTCCGTGCTTTCCGACGGGCTGGGGAGCGGCGTCAAGGCCAGCGTGCTGGCGAGCATGACGGCGACCATGGCCATGAAATTCGCGGCCAGCGCGATGGATATCCGCAGGTCGGCGGAGATCATCATGGACACTTTGCCGATTTGCAGCGTGCGCAAGATCAGTTATTCCACCTTTACGGTTGTCGACATGGCCAGCACGGGCGAGACGCGCATCATTGAGCATGGCAATCCATCATTTCTTCTGATTCGTCCGAATGGCGAGGTTCGCGTTGCAAAGACCGAGGTTCGACCGGAGCGCTGGCAAGACAGGGTGATCAGCTTTTCCAGCTTCGATGTGCAGCGCGAAGATCGCATCGTTTTCTTTTCCGACGGCATTACGCAGGCGGGGATGGGCGAGTTTCGCACTCCCCTGGGTTGGGGACTCAAGGGCGTCGATGAGTTTGTACGCGAGAGGATCGATCGATATCCGCATATATCGGCCCGGGAGCTATCGCGTTTGCTGGTGGTGAAAGCCGAGGAAGTGGACGGGCTGAGCGCGAAGGACGACATCACCTGCGGCGTGGTCTATTTTCGGAGTCCGCGAGAGTTGCTGGTGATCACCGGGGCCCCGTTCAACCGCGCTCACGACCGTGACCTGGCAAGGATGGCAGAACGGACGCCGGGACGAAAGGTGATCTGCGGAGGAACGACGGCAAATATCATCTCGCGATTGATGAACCGGCCAATTCAAATTGACATGCGGCAACGGCTTCACCCCAGGATTCCGCCGTCCGCAAGGATGGAGGGCTTTGACCTGGTAACAGAAGGCACGCTCACTCTGGGCGAAGTGCTGCGCTTGCTCGAAGAGGGCTTTGCGCCGGAAGAGATGGAGTCAAATCCAGCGGTGCGGCTTGCGGCCATGCTGCTCGACAGCGATATCGTGAAATTTGCGGTTGGCACCAGGATCAACGAGGCGCACCAGGATCCGAACATACCGCTGGAGCTCGATCTTCGGCGCAATATCGTGAAGCGAATCGCTCAACTTCTGGAAAGCAAGCATATGAAGCGAGTTGTCACACAATTTCTATGATGGACCAAGGTGCTCGGCGGCAATTGAAACCGATAATTGCAGAATTAGGTGATTGCAGTCACTTTGAGTTCTGGCTGGAGCAAATACGATCAGTGTGGAGCAGTGATTAGGCGGGCAATTGAGTTGGAAAGGGAAGACGATGAATCTGGGAGTTATTGAGAGCAAGACATACGATGAGATTTCGGTTGGCGACACGGCAGGGACCGAGCATGTTCTGACCACAGAAGACGCAATGGCGTTTGCATCGATCTCCGGGTTTCACTCGATGCTGAACTCGGATGAGCAGATCGATCGTGCTGGAGGCATTCCGCCAACAGGACCGAATATGTGGTGCGCCTCGTTGATCTCCGGTCTTTTCAGCATGAACATTCCGGGGCCTGGATGTACGCTGACGGACGTGTCACTTTCGTTCAAAAACCGCATCCGTGTGGGGGATCGCATATTAGTGAAGGTGCAGGTTACGGCAAAGGACGATGAAGCGAAGAAAGTGACATTTGATTGCGAGGCGAAGAACGGTGCCGGAGTGCCGATTTTCACGGGCACAGCCCAGCTGGTTGCGCCTCTCAAGAAGTCGCGCTGGTCCACGCTTCCCGTGCCAGAGCTCATTGTGAACAATCCTTACCGTCATTACCTTGGTTTGATTGCGCGAGCCAACTTAAAGCCGGCGGTGCGGACTGCGATTGCCTGGCCGTGCGACGAGGTGTCGCTCGGGGGCGCCGTGCAGGCGTTTAAAGACAAGCTGATCGTTCCCGTCCTGGTGGGATCGGAGCCGAAGATCCGCGGTTTAGCCGAAACTCTGAAGCTTGATCTGGGGACAATCGAGATTGTGGACATCGACAATAGCCGATTAGCTGCCATTCGAGCCGTAGAAATGGCGCGCAAGGGCGAGGTTCAGATGCTGATGAAGGGCTCTTTGCACACAGACGAGCTCATGGGCGCGGTCGTTTCGCGCGAGGGCGGCTTGCGGACCGGGCGGCGCATCAGTCACGTATTCGCATTGGACGTGCCGTCCTATCACAAGACGCTGTTTGTCACGGATGCGGCGGTGAATATTCAGCCGGACCTGGAGACCAAAATCAGCATTCTGCAAAATGCGATTGACATGATGGTGACGCTGGAGGTGGTGAATCCCAAGGTAGCGATTCTTTCGGCGGTTGAATCGGTAAATCCGGCCATTCCATCCACGCTCGACGCCGCTGCGCTCTGCAAGATGGTCGATCGCGGACAGATTACAGGCGCCATCGTCGACGGCCCTCTGGCGTTCGATAATGCAATTTCAAGCGATGCCGCGCGGATCAAGAAAATCACATCGAAGGTGGCCGGGGATCCTGATTTGTTGATGGTTCCGAATCTCGAAGCAGGGAACATTTTGTTCAAGGAATTGCAGTACCTGGCTGGAGCACTGGCGGCGGGAGTCGTGGTGGGAGCGAAGGTTCCGATCGTGCTGACCAGCCGCGCGGACGGGGAACTGGCTCGCATGGCGAGTTGTGCGCTCGGCGTTCTGCTGGCAAAGCCGGCGCCTGTGCTGGCTTAGGCTGGACGCGCGAACGATTGGGGCTATGGCTGTGGAGGCAGTTACGAGCGAAATTGAACAGGGAATTAACGCCCGCGAATCAGGGAACTGATTTTCCCTCTCACAGTCCTCTGGAGTGTTCAGCATTTTCTCCAGTGTTTCTCCTCGAATCGCACCTCAGGAACCGAGGTGCAGACGGTTAGCAAGTCAGCCATGCGCGTTCCGTCCCATCGCCGAAACACCTGTCGCGGGTATCGCGGTGCGCTGCCCTCGATCCATGGAGTTTCGACGACTCATATCACTTTCTTCGCCCTTAGCTCTTCCAGCTTTTCGGGGCTGTAGCCGAGCAGTCCACAATAGACGGCTTCGTTATGTTCGCCAAGACCAGGCGCAGGCTTGTCGAATCCGGCGTCGCTCCCGGAGAAGCGAATCGGCAGCCCCATTCCGTAAATGTCGCCGACGTCACCGAACTTCGGGTGCATCAATCGCACAGTTTCTCCACGCGCAACAACCTGCGGGTCACGCATCGCAACATCAGGATTCCGAACCGGTGCGGAGGGTACTCCCACGGCATCCAGGCGGGCGTTGATTTCCGCGGTGGGAAGGCTCCGGGTGAAGCCTTCGATGATGGTGTTGAGCTCTTCAACATTTTTCACGCGGTCGTCGCGCGTGCGGAACTTCGGGTCGGTGCACAATTCGGGACGTTGTATGGCCTCAAACAGGCTCATGGCGAAAGCTTCAGTTGGGGCGCAAATGGCAACGTAGCCGTCGGCCGACGGATAAATGCCGAACGGAGCCAGGCGCGGAACGGTCTGTCCCGTGCGCTGGGGTACACCGCAGCGCTCCAACAGATCAAAGGGCTCGCATGCGACCATGGCGGTCATGACTCCTAACATGGAGATGTCGACGTGCTGGCCAATGCCGGTTTTCTGTGCCTGATGCAAGGCTGCAAGCAACCCGATAACGCCGAACAGCGGTGCGGACAGATCGGCGAATGGCACTCCTACGCGCATGGGCGGATCCCCCATCGCGCCCGACGTCATCATCACTCCGCTCAGAGCCTGGATAATGGCGTCCATCGCCTTGCCGGTTCCGGGATCGCCCTCGCTGCCGAAGCCCGTGATCGAGCAGTGGATGATTCTGGGGTTGATCTTGCTGCTGAATTTGTATCCCGCGCCCAGCCGGTCGAGGGTGCCGCGGCTGAAGTTTTCAACCACCGCGTCGGCCTGCTTGACCAGGTCGGCAAACACTTCGAGCGCCTCTGGCTTCTTCAGGTTCAGCGTAACCGCCTGTTTGTTCCTCAGCCGGTTAATAGCGGAGACGGATACGTCGTCCTCGTGTTCGCGAGAAAGGCTGGCGCCGTGTTTGCCCACAAACGGAGCGTTGCCGCGGCAAGTGTCAGGTCCCAGCGGATTTTCAATCTTGATTACTCGGGCGCCCATGCCTGCCAGCAGGAACGTCGCAAAGGGGCCGGCGAGAGCTGTTGTCATGTCGAGGACCGTGACATCTTCCAGCGGCCGAGGAAGTTCATTTGCGGATTGCGTGGTCAATCTTCGTTCTCCAGAAAAACAACTTTATCGTCGTACCAATGAAACGCAGTTTTCAGGCCGCTCTCGCGGCTGATTTTTTCTACATAGTTCGCCACATCGCGTCCGCGTTCTGTTTCGCCAAGCACCTCCGGACTGCCGTCGGGACGGATCCAGCAAGGCATGAACCCTGCCCGTTTTATACCGGAAGTACCCACCTCGCACCAGGCGATCATGGCGTTCTTGGCCTCGGGGTGGAACGGATAGGTAGGATAGTTGGGATCCGGCTCGAAGCCAAACAGCTTGCGACGACGATGCGCCCACGCCAGGCGCGCCGGACTCGAGTTGCCGTCAACGTTCAAGGCATGCGTCACCGTTACGAAATTGCCGAGGCCATGAAAGATTGGCCTAGCGCGGTAAACTTCGATCCCTTGCAGTATATGAGCGTGATGTCCGACAACGATATCCGCGCCCGCATCGATCGCAGCCTTTGATACCGCCGACTCATACATCGCGAGAGTGGCCGGCATGTGTCCCATGCCTTTGTGCAACGCCACTGTGACGACCTGCACCTGTTTCTTAAGTTCCCCGATGTCCGCCTGCATCCGCTCCAGCGTGACGGGGTCGGCAAACGTGTAAACGGTCGGAGGGCCGCCGGGCATAGCGAAATCCAGTTCGTAATGAGTGATGATTTTGACGTAGGCGCAGCCGGCTTTGGACTGCGAAGCCCAGGACTCTCTTGGGCCCACGCAGTTGTAACTGAGAAAGCCGCAGCGGATGCCGCCGCGTTCCACGATGACGGGCTTGCGCGCATCATCCAGATTCATCGCGGCGCCGGTGGTTTGAATGCCTTGCGTCCGCAGTCCCTCGACAGTGTCTGCGATTCCGTCCGGGCCCGCATCGAAGATGTGGTTTCCAGCGAGCGTTGCAACGTGAAAGCCCGCACGTCCGAGCGCCAGCAGGTTCTTGGGATCGCTGCCGGGAGCGGGAATGTCAAGACTGCTTTCCAGGCCCCTCTCGGTGTGCGGCACTTCAACATGGCCCGCTACGACGTCGGCATGAGCCAAGGTCTCGCGGGACCCATCAAACAGGCGATCCGGCTCTGGTTCATCCAGAATGATATCCCCCACCAGAAGCATGTTGAGGTTAGGGTGCGCCAAGTGGCCCTCCAGATTTTTATCTGAATTGTATACTTCATGTACACAACGGACAAGATTATTGGACCTACAGGTCAGGCAGCATCGAGTCTCCTGGCACTCTTGCCGGCGTGCATCTTGCATCCCGAAACGCTATACTAACCCCATGAAACGTGACTCCGTTGAAGGTCGCTCCATGCGAGAGATCGCATACCTGCACATTCAGCGAAAAATCGCTTCGCGCGTGCTGCGGGCTGGGCAACCAGTGTCGGAACTACCTGTTTCCAAGGAGCTTGGCATCAGCCGTACTCCTACGCGGGAGGCGATCCGGCAGCTCGTAGCTGAAGGAGTTCTGGAAGAAGTTCCCGGCCGCGGTGTGCTGGTGGTGAAGCTGGACACGCGTGACATCGCCGAACTTTTCGAGGTGCGTGAAGCACTCGAAGTCCAGGCAGTGGTGAAGGTTGCCGGCCACCTGACCGGTCAGTTGGAGTTAGGCAATTTGCGCAAAATTGCTGACGAAGTTCAGGAGCTTGCCCTTGAACTGGAGCATTCTGGGCGCGAACGGCTGGATCCGGAACAAATGACGCGATTTGAGGCTACCGACCTCGGTTTTCACACCTATCTGCTCCAAATGGCAGGCAACCAGCACAGCTTGAAGATCATGAGCGCGCTCCGCGTGCTGATTCGGATCGTAGCTTCACGCCGTGTTGGACATGGCAAGGAAGCATTGTTGCGAATTCATAAGGACCATAGGGATGTGGTCACTGCCATTGAAGCCAGCGACCCTGACCGAGCGGCATCTGTGCTTTCGGCCCACATCCGGGCCAGCCAGAAAGAACGCGTGGAACAGTTTGTTCAGCGTGAGCGCGAGTCGGCTCTGCCGCAGGACATCGACGCATTCATCCGCGATATCCAGGCGGAGCTGACCTGATAACGCCGGGCGGCTTTTTGTACACCTGCCGCCCACGGGATGAATTCAGTTTATTAGTGATCTCTTCCCGACTTTCTCAGGCTCCAATCAGGGACAATCGGTGATCCGCCTCTTGCCCCTTGGTCCGGGCGAAGCATCGATGATCATTTTTGATCGAGGTCGGAGGAGCCTGCTTATCTTCTCTTGACCTAAAAAACGGCGACGATGGGCAGCTCGCTCGCACTTCTCCTTCAGTTCTGGATTCGGCCTTTTACGGTGGCGCTGCGTCACGCTTTGCGCGAAGGCACGGTCTCCAGGAATTGCGCGACCGTGGCGCGCATGACGGCACCGTCCCAACTCCGCGCGTCCACCATGTCCGCGTACACCTCGAGAACCGGGATCCCCGCTTGTTTCAGAGCGCGCTCAATGAACAGGCTTCCCGTGTCGGAGGGGCGCGATCCCAAAGGCCGAAGTACCAGAGCCGCGTCAATGCGGTGCCGCTTTGCCTGGTAAACGATCCATTCGTTTGCCCACGGCGGATTGTGCAATTGCTCGTTCATGCTAACGGTGCGGCTGGCCAACGCTCTTAGCGGATCGTCGAGCCCATAGCGAATGTAGCCGTCAGGACCAAAGGCCAAATACATTGACCAGACAAATACGGCGCCGAAGCGCTCCTCGAACGCGGTGTAGAAGTCAATATCGTGCCACAGCCCTGCGCCAACCCACATCAGGCGCATGCGTTCACCCGGACAAGCGGCGATGCCCTTTTCCACACGCTCTTTCACTTCGTCCCGAAATGCTTTGGCATGCGAGATGGCCCAGTCACTGCCACGGACCCATTGCGCGGCCATCACGTTGCTGATCTGTTCGTGCATGCGCACCGGGGTCTTCTGCGCATTGCAAATTAACTCGCTGACCTCCTCGAAGGTCTCTTCCTGACGATTGACCCCCTCCATTAAGGTGCGTAAGCGCGATTCGTCGAAACTGTTGCCAGATATGCGCTCGAGCACCGCAATCAGCCGGTGGAATTGCGCAACCATAAAGTCCAGCCGATGCTCCTCAAAGAGTTCCCGCCAGCGGTAGCGGCTCCACTCCCACCAGCGCGGCGGCAATTGCGCAGCTCCTGGAGCGTCCAATGCCACAAACTCAGTTCCAAAGGTCTCAGCCCAGATAGCGAATATGCGCTGAATGCAGTCGCAGGTGAGCCGCGCTGCCACAAGCGCCGGCTTAGGTAGTCCGCCCCAGGGCGCCTTCGAGGGATCGTTGCCCAATGTCGATGCCAGCGAGAGGCTGCAATAACGGCAGAGACCCTCGTGATAGCCAGCCTGGTTCATTAGATCGAGATAATACGGGGACATGCGTTTCGCCGAGACGACCGCGGACCACCACTGATTGCTGACCACGGGAACACCCAAGAGCTGAAACAATTCCAGCGGCATATCTGCCTGGGCAATCGCGTAGGGTTTCTTTGCGTCGAAAACGTCGTGTCGCAGGTCCGCAAACCAGGCCTTCTGGTGTTCGGCTGCTGCCGCCGTGCACTGGAGTTGTTTTTCCGCCACCCTTGCTACCTCCCCAGCCTCGCGGCAAAGTCTTCGATCTGATCGTGGCACTCAGGCGACAAGTTGTCCGAAGAAGCGTCTTCACGGATTACCATGTGCGGAATTCCCTGCTCGTCCAGGGCTCGCTTATGGCGCGGATAATCCCAGCCGAACACGTCGTCCTCAGGCGGAAGGTAAAAGATCACGCCGTGAACGTTCGGCACCGTGGCCAGGAACCACTCATCAGCCAAAGCCGCAGGAAAGACGCGCGGGCTGGGCGCGTCCTCGTAGTACTTAAGGTAGATGGCGTCAATCGGGTCGCCCTGCGTGCCGATGTCTTCTCCTGCTGCTCGCGATCCCCACCAATCATCTTCCGCAGCGACGACGGCACCGTGCTGTTCGATTGCGCGATGCAGGTGCGGATGGTCCAGCATGGACCCCTTTATCATGACCCGTGGGCCGGAAATCGGTTGCTGTTCGCTGATAGCTTTTGCTGCCGCCTCGGCCAGCCGGGCGAATTCGGCGCGGTCCATGAAATAGAAAGCGCCGATCAGGGGCATCGCATCGGCCCCACTCAGCCGGTCGGTGCGGAGTTTCAGTAACAATTGGACGGCGTTGCGAGCTGCATTGCCCTCTGCAATCGCTTGCCGTAGCCCTTCCTCAGACGCCCCACCTAGCGTTTCGAGCAGTTCCCGTGTTCGCGCCAGGCCGTACGCGCGCGCTTCAGCAGACCGCGTATGCAAAAGGTTGAAGAGCAGCACTTCGGGCAGCTTACGCGCCGGCTCCTGGCGAGCTACTTCGCTCAGATACAGGAATAGCTTGTGCTCCCGCTCCGATGTTCGCGGAATGACGACGGTTCTGAGAAAGTTCCAGTCGCCGGAGAGCAGACGGTCAAAAATCGCGCGCGTCCGTCCATCAAACCCCTGCTCCATGTATGGTTCTGCAAGAGGAGCGGGCGCGCGACGCGAACTTAGCAGGACAGGAGTGAATCCGGCCGCGGATACGAGTTCCCAGGGAACCGTGTTGGACGCGACACCGACAATCTGCCGACCAGGCCAAGGGAGTCCCTCGAGGCGAGCCTCGTAACGATCGCAAAGTTGCTCGATTTCGGTCCTTGTGCTCTGCAAATTTTCATTGTACACCGGTCGTGTACATACAGTACACTTTTGTCCATCGTGAAATGGATCGTTCCCTTCTCTGCGACTCTGTTGGCGATGATGACCTTGCAGATGTCGAGTCTGGGGTTCTCACCGCTGTTGCCGGCCATCCAAAGCGAGTTCCACGCTAACTACTCACAGATCGGACTCTTCACCGGGCTCTATGGCCTGATCGCCTTGGTCTTGAGCTATCCTGCGGGGATTCTGGCCAAGCGCTTCGGCGAACGGGCACTCATGACCTTTGGACTCGTGGTCGTATCTCTAGGATTGTGTGCCTTGAGTGCCGCACCAAGTTTTTCGCTGGCCCTTGGCGCGCGCCTTACCTGGCTGATCGGATACCGGCTGGCATTTGTTTGCGTGCTCACCGCTCTTGCCTTCACGATTCCGGAATCGTTGCGCGGATCGAGCATGGGAATTCTCGGTGCCTCTTCTGCGCTGGCGTCGGTGATCGGAGCGCCATTCGGGAGCAAGATCGGCGAAGCGCTCGGCTGGCGTCTTGGAATCCTCGCGTTTGGAGTCGTATCCATTCTTGGTGCGGTTATTTTCGTTGTGTTTTATCGGCGCTCGCCCGACTCGGAGACGGTTCAAGTTCCGAAGCATCAGATCGGATCGCCCACACCCGGAGGCACGCCGGCATACAAGGTTCCCGCGGCTTGGGCGCTGGCTGTTCTGTTGGGCGCGTGTAATGCAGGGGGCTTCAGCTCCACATTTTTTGTACCGGCAGCGCTCAAGACGAACTTCGGAATGAATGCAGTCGGAGCAGCCTACGTCATCAGTACCGCCTATTTGTTTAGCATCTTCGCAAATTTGGCGTGCGGCTATTTCATGGATCGTTTCAACCGGTGGACGGTGATGAAGTGCCTGCTGATCACCGTTGCCATCTCCGCCGTCGCTATGACTTCCAGCAACCTGCTGGTCTTTCGCGTCGCTTCCGCATCGTTGATTGGGCTAGGCCTGGTTTGTGCCAATCAGGTGTACGGCATGGGAGCTGATGTGCTGCGCGGAAGGGAGACAGGCCCGGTCATGGGCATCGTCAGCCTGGGCGCGGGAATGTTCGGGTTCGTTGGACCGCAGTTGCTTGGTTCACTGCGAGATTGGACCGGGGGCTTCAAAGCCGGCTGGTGTTTTATGGCGGCTCTGGAATTGGTCGCACTATTTGTCGCGATTGGCCTCAGCAGGAATTCTCAACCCAGGCCGCAGCCTTGCGATCAGAAGACGGCTTAGAGCATGCGCCAGTAGCATCGCAACAGAATGCCCGCCACAATCGATCCGATGACTACTCGATGCCCTTGCGGTAAACCTCCCAGCGATAATCGCGGCAGAGAGTGCAATCTGGGCCAACGAAGGTTCGTGAAGCGACCCGGTCTCCGTTGAAATGCCAGTCGAGCCAATCCAGTTCTATCTTCGTGCCTTCGCCGTTGGGCTCCAGGAACGTGTTTGCGTGGCCTACGCCGGGCGCATCAGCAACAAAAACCGGGACCTGCTGAATGCGCTTGAAGTCGTCGAGCCCGTTAGGCTCAGCCACGTCCTGTGGACCGCCCAAGATGTAGAGTACCGGAGTGTGAAATTTGCTCAAGTCCTCCTTTTTCATCTGAGACATGACGGCCATACCGGCAAACTGTCCTTCAGGAGGCTTGTTTAAGACACCGCTGCTCTCGATAATCAGCGCCTTGGCCCGCGGATCGATGGCCGTCCGCATGGCAATCAGTCCGCCGCAACTGTAGCCGGCGATCGCCACCCGGTTGGGATCGATCTTCCCGAAGTAGGGACTTCCTGGGCGTTTGTTCTCAGCCAGAATCCAGTCGAGTGCTGCGGTCATCTTTTCAGAGGTTGCTCCACTGGCAGGATCACGAGGCGCAGGTGGATGTTGCGCGTCAACAGGAGGCCGCGGCGGGGCCTTGGGCCCGCTCAGAATAAGGCCCGGTGCAATCGCCACATAACCGTGGCTGGCGATCTCGGTCAAATGGAAGCGGGCTCCTGCGCCATCGGCTGCACATCCGCCATTGCCCCAGATGTAGACAGCAAGCTCGCCCTTGACCTGGGAAAGATCTTTCGGCTGATACACCACGTCTTCAAGGCCACCAGGGGCCATGGCATAGGTGGCCGGATAAGGGCCGTGCCCCACAACATCGGGCATCTTGGCCCATATGCCTGCCAACATCCACCGGCTTGCTGCCTTTTGCCCTAACGCAGAATCCGCGTCAGCGCCAAGCATCCCGGGAGGGGGTCCCGCCGGACGCGCTGCCTGCGGAGGTTGTGGAGCGGGATTGGCATTCTGGCTGTGCCCTGGCTTGCGCCAGCAGCAAGATAGCTGTCGCGCTAACGATCGCGAAACTTACAAACTTTGTACGCTGCATTTCTCCCTCTCTCCTTCGTTCACTTCTTCTCATTCCTTACAGCCTCGGCCGGCGGCAAGGATCCTTTGTCTGCTCGAATGCTTTAGCTAGCGGCGCCGCACGCAGGTGAAGTTGGCGGCGTCGTCAGTTGGGCCCGAGCCCTTGTACTGAGCGATCTTGGGATAAGCACAGAGCGGATGGGTCTTGACGACCTTACCAGCGACGACCTTGGAACCGATGATGCGCTCCGGGGCCTGGCCATGCTCCACCCAATTCTCGAGCGCGGTCAGCAGGTCGTGGTCCGCGTCGACGATCGGCGCATCCATTCCCGATCCGCCGAATTGATCCACTCCGGCCCCGCCGCCGCAGTGCAACATGCCCGGCACCATGAACAGCCGGATGAAGTCCTCGGTTGCGCTTTCACCTCCCATCCGCTTTTCCACGTCCTCGTAGTAGCCGATGGTCATTTTTGCGGCCACTGCCGGGTCCATCCACCCTTGGTAGAGAATCGCCTTGCCGTGGTGATTCCGGAATGGCGTCAGGTTTGTTTCGTCGGCACGCAATTCGGGCATCACCTTGTCGATGGCGGCAAGATCTTTTGAAACGTCGAATCCGTCGCCCTGCCAGTCTGCCTGGTGGCGGATGGCCTGACCGAAAGTGGCGGGAGCCAGACGCGAGCGGCCGGAGTCGACAAGCACGCCCGGCAGAAGGCCCTCGTCAATCGAGTGTCCCGCGTCGTCCTTCAGCGGATCGTAAAGGGTCTTGGCGAACTGAACCTGCTCGGCATTCAGGCAGCCCTCGGTCTGACCAGCCGTGCATTGAAGCGACGCGATGTCGAAGCGGCACACGCGAGGATCTTCCGCGACGCCGTCAATCGCGCCATCGGTTCCGTCGCAGGCTTTCGCGCCTGCGTCAGCGACAAGTTTCCAATCGACCGGAGACATGAGTCCCTTGTGATTGTCACGCTGGATGATCTCCCACATGCGGCGCACGGTCATCTCCGGCGTCTTTGGCCCGGGAGCGCCGGCGATAATGCCGTCGTAGTCGGTGGCAAAGCGCTGCATCTCCTTGAGTCCCTGGCGGCCTCCTCCGGAGCAACCAATGAAATATGAGTAGCGCGGCGCGGAACTGTAATAGCGCGCGATGATTGCTTTCGACGTCTCGGCAAGCAGATGGTTGGCGCGGAGTTCGTAGTTAAGCAGGCGCATCGGGGCGCCGAGCATCCATGTGGTTTCGGAGGCCTTGTGCCCGGTGTCGGTGGTGGCCGCGGCGTATCCGCGCAGCAGGCCTCGCGGCAGATCCATGAAGTTGAAAGTTCCGGCGTCGCCACCCACGCCTGCGCCCAGATACCTTCCGTTCCACGCACCTTTGGTGGGGAGCCACAGTTCGAAGCCCATCTCGGTTTCCATTACGCCCTGCACACGGCAGAAGGGCAACTTCACCTCGAACGGGCGTGCGTGCGGCCCCGGCGACCACTGCTTCTGCGCGCCAATCCACTCGGCCGCTTGAATGTGGACATTGGGCATGCTCAGCGCTTGCAGCGCAGCACAAGAGGACGAGTCAGGAGAATCCGGGGCGACGGCGGGCGCGTCGAGAGCCATGAGAGGGACGGCCATTCCGCCGGCGGCGATCAGCAGGCAGCCTGCAACCGTTGCGAAGAAGGTAGACGCACAGATGCGCCCAAAGCGCGCGTGGAGATGCATAAACCTGGAGTGTCGAATCGTCATTGTGGGAGGAGCCTCGATTCCGTGTTGCAGAATCATGGCTGGTTTCTTATCGAACGAGTGTATTCGATAGATGCGACCTTGTGTTCGCAATTTTATCTTGAATAAAATAAACAGCTTGGGATTATGGCGGAGAGGGGGAGATTCGAACTCCCGATAGCCTTACGACTATGCCTGATTTCGAGTCAGGTGCATTCAACCGGGCTCTGCCACCTCTCCGTTTTCAAAACGATTGAGTGCATTTCCAGTCTACCGGTGAATGGAGGAGGATGGCAATGTCCTCTGCGGGTGAGGAGCTGTGGCAGGAAGGTGCCAGTTAGCCTCCGTTTCGAGGGACGCGATCGGAAGGCTGGCGGTAAGCGAATTTGGGCTGAACGGGCTCAAATTGATGGTGAAACGGGGCGGAAATCGGGGATGTGTTTACTTATAGGTAACGGCGCATATTCTTTATCTTATTGGATTTATTATGGTTAGCCAAGAGCGGCATTCACGCCACCGGGGGTACCCCCCTCCCCCCCCTGTTTCGGCTAAATTCCTCTGCTGATTGGGCTTAGGGTCTTTGTGCCGCGCTAAAATCCTCTCAACATTGGGGTTATGGGCAAAATACTCTCAGCAAAGGAGTTAGAAGGGATCAGGGATCAGAGATCAGGGATCAGGGAACAGGGATCAGGGATCAGGGAACAGGGGTCAGGGAACAGGGGTCAGGATTGCGGTGGAGGAGGGTCATGGAATGATTGTGCGCCAAAGGCGGGTAATTATCTGCAAACAGGATTGGAGAAAAACGGCGGCCAAGACCAGCGATGCATGGCGTTGGTAAAGCAGATGTAATACGCGCGGTAACGGAACCCTGGGCGCCAATCGGGAGCGCAAAAAACGGCACTCGCTGAAGCCGTCTTGAAGTTACTACTGGGCGGTGGCTTCGATTACCTTCACATGCGCGGAAACCCCTGATTGACGCGGGTTTCGCGCATTTGGAAGCTGAGTGTTGGGGAAGGTTCAACGCAAGTGTGCGATCATTGGAACTTTGGTGTACACCTTTGGTGTTAACGTTCTTGTTTTTCACTTGAAACGTAGCGGGATAGCGCTACAATGCTGATTAACTGCTGCGGTAATTAGAGAGCCCAATCCAGCGGTGCGCGACAAAACTTCCCACGGGCCACGAGGACGCTTTCCAGGCGAGCGCGCAACTTTTGTTTCGATGTATATTCAAGGTTGCCTTCCATGCCGCAAGGCGCAATTGAAATCCAAATTTAGAAGTGCCAGAGCAAGATCGGAGAATTCGAGCCATGCTGAGTGCAAATCCGTTGTCTCACAAGTTGGCGGCAACAGCTTTCGTATTGGCGATGATCGCCACAGTGGGCGTTCAGGTGCGGGCGCAGGATGCAGCGCCGGTGAATGTCGGCAACACCAAGATCACGGGTCTGCCTACCGATTGGTCGCACCGTCACGTGATCTATGGCAATCCGGGGACGGAGCAGGACGCGATCCGGAACGGCACGCACGAGCAATGGTTGAGGATCGTGAACGATCCGCGTTATGTGGTTCAGAGTTTGAAGAAGGGCCAGCCTGTGCAGGGGCCGGCGCAGCAGGACGTGGAGATGCGGCGGAGGATCGCCGAGCAAGAGGGTAGGGACAGGGATTCGCGGTGGGGGAACCGTCGTCACGAGAGGCCCGATCCGAAGAGTGTGTCGCTGCATCGGGACTGGAGCATGAACACAGGCGGCGGGAGCGCGGCGAGCGTGACCTTCACGGTTCCAACCCCTACGTCAAGCATTACCAGTGGAAGCTCGAATCTGGTCGTGAAGGCTGGCGGGAACACGGCGACGATCACGGCGAGCGGGCCGACGACACAGGCTGGGACCTTTACAATGGGAGGTTTGGCGCCTGGCAACACTACAACGCTGACTTTGGGCAACGTGAATTACTACTTTACGAGCTCCACCGCCATCACCACCCCCGGTGCCGGCAATTGCTCAGTTAATGAAAGTGGCGGTCGAAGCACTACTGAGACGAATCTGCTCGGCGCAATGGGTGTCTCGACGGCAAACGGTGGTGACGCTTCCGCTGGAAATACTTGGAAATGCGGCTCCGTGACGCAGACGTTTAAGGTTACGGCTTCGGTGAACCAGACTAACCCGACTACAATCCACACCATCACTGTGGCGGCGAATCTTGCTGGGGCGACCGGTTACGGCACTCCAGCGGTTAATTCGACCGGCTTCACTTATAACGAATCCACTGCCGCCTCGGACGGCACCTCCGATGGGAGTCATTTCACCTACTGGAATGGCAATCAATATGACACGCAGTCGCAGTTCGCTGGCAGTCTTGCGACTTCAATCGGTCAGAGCAACGTTAGTACCTTTGTAACAGAGTCCTCGAATTTGAACACTACCAATAACCTAACGATTACCGCCGCTACCGTGGGCACGGGAGGAAATGCCTATTCAGTTGCATCCTCGTCGAATGCGGTTGCCGTGCTTACTGGGACTGTCGACTTTGGCGGCGGCATTGCGGGGCCGAATCTGGCGGGCAGCGTTTACCCTGCCAAGTGGGCGGCGGCCGGAGAAACTGCTGTGAACTGCGCCGGCGATTATGTTGTGTACCCCACGGGGATGCCAGGCTCCGCTTCAAACGCGACCATTATTGCCTACAACAACATGTACAGCAGTTGCGGTGGGACGCTTCCGACGGTCGACTGGTCGTACGAAACGGGAACGGGCACGGTAGAGACATCGCCGGTGATTTCCTACGACGGGACAAAGGTGGCGTTTATAGAGACCCAGAGCGCTGGAGCAGCAGTGCTGAGGATTGTGAACTTTGCCGCCAACGCAGGCACTGATTACTCGACGCCGGCGACCTTTACGCTGGGGACCAATTCATTTGCGAATACAACCACCGGCACGGCTTGGACTGGCTGCCCAGCGGGTTCGTGCATGATCAGCGTGGCTTCGCAGGTTCCACGCAACACGATTACCAATTCGTCACCCTTCTACGATGCTGTGAACGACGTGCTTTACGTTGGCGACGATAACGGCGTGCTGCACAAATTCAGCGGTGTTTTCCTGGGGACGCCGGTTGAAGTGACAACGGGAGGCTGGCCGATAACTTTGGCAGGGAAGCTGACGAGTCCGGTGATCGATCCCAATAGCGGGAGCCTGTTTGTGGGTTCGTCGAACGGAAGGCTCTACCAGATCACGACGCCGAGCGGCACGCCCGGCACTGGTATCTACTCAGCCGTGATCGCGAATGGCACTGGGATTGTGGACTCGCCAGTTGCGGATGCCTCAGATTACCCTAATGCCTCGGTGATTTATGTGTTTGTAGGGGATCTCGCTACGAACCGCAACCATAGCGGCGTTGTCCAGTTTTCGCCCACGTTTACCGGCACCACCAATACAGGACTGAACACGGTCTCCATGGGAACCGGCACAGGGAGTTCGACGCTCACCGTGTACGACGGGGATTTTGACAATAACCACTACGGAGGAGGGGCGGGAAATCTTTACTTCTGCGGTGGAAGCACCGTCAACTCGACCTATGCCACCTTGTATACAGTGCCAGTCACCGCAGGCGCGGCGGGCGGGTTCGGCACGGTGGTGGCCGCGGACGCGCTGACCAGCGGGGCGGCGACCTGCTCGCCTGCGACCGAGTTTGATAACCCAGGGTCGGGCGGGACGTTGACGGACCTCAACACTTTGACGGCGAGCGGCAATAACGGCCTTCTCAATGGGGCTATTACCAGCGCTCAGACCACGATTGCCGTAAATGGCTTTTTTATTACCATCAACAACGGCGATTACATCCTGGTTAACTCGGAGTACATGCTTGTTACCGCCGGTGGGGGCGCCACCGGCCTCGGTGGTAGCCTGACCCTGACGGTGACAAGGGGATTACTCGGCAGTACGGCGGTCGCGCACACTACCGGCGCCAGCGTGGCCCAGCCTTCCCACGCCACACGATACCAATTCGTCGCCCTTTTACGATGCTCTGAACGACTTGCTTTACGTTGGCGATGATATCGGCGTGCTGCACAAATTCACCGGTGTTTTCTTGGGAACGCCGGTTGAAGTGACAACGGGAGTCTGGCCCATAACTTTGGCAGGGCAAGCTGACGAGTCCGGTGATCGATCCCATAGCGGGAGCCTGTTTGTGGGGTCGTCGAACGGAAGTCTCTACCAGATCACGACTCCTATCTGGCACGCCCGGCACTGCGTATGCTACTCAGCCGTGATCGCGACTGGCACCGTGGGCATTGTCGACTCGCCCGTTGCGGATGCCACAGCTTACCCTAATGCCTCGGTATTTATGTGTTTGTAGGGTGATCAGACAGGCACCGCACCAGAGCGCTGTGTATCCAGTTCTCTCCTACCTTTACTCGCGCTGGACCGATACAGGACTTGCACAACTTGAACATGGGGAGCAACTCAGGCAGCTCTACGCTCACCGTCTACGACGGAGATTTCGACAACACTCACTACGGCGGAGGGACGACCGGGTATCTTTACTTCTGCGGAGGCCAGGCCGGCATCCCGGCCTATCCCACTTTGTACAAGATACCCATCACCGGGACTGGATTCGGGGCGAAGGTAAACATCGAAAACCTGACCAGCGGGACTGCAAGCTGTTCGCCTGCGACGGAATTCTATAACGCCGGGTCGGGCGTTACGCCGCTAACTACGCTGAGCTCAACGTTGACGGCAACCGGCAATAACGGTCAGCTCGCCGCGAATATTACCGCAGCGGCGACTACGCTCACGTATTACGCCCTGGGCGCCTCCCCTGCAGTTGGCGACACCATTTTGATCGACTCCGAGTACATGATAGTTCTCACCGTCGCACCTGGGTTCCCAGGCACTATGACGGTGACGCGCGGAGCGCTGAGCTCGACTCCTGCCCCTCATACCGGTGGTTTATTTCCGCCCCCCACCCCCGCCACAATCATCGACTACACTTTCGGAATCTCCGCGACCGCCACGACGCTGAATGTTGCCGACTGCACTGGCATCCTGGTTGGCGACTACATCCAGGTAGGGTCTGAGATCATGAATGTGACGACGATGCCCCAGGCACTCTGACTGTGGTAAGGGGTGTTCTCGGCACGACGGCTTGACTCACACGGTGGGCCGGCGTAAGCATTCCGGCGCTGGATTGGTTGTTCCTGGGTGTAACGGCAAACGGGAATGACGGCGCCTGCACGGGTGCCTGCGTCTATAGCTTCTACATTACTATCGGCGCTTGGTACCGGCTCGTCGGCGACCCAGGGATTCAACTCGGCGGGCGGCACGACGGGGATTGTGATCGATAACGGGTTTACTTCTGCGGGATCTTCTCAGATTTACTACTCGACGCTCTCGGGACAGACCTGCAACGGAGCGGGTGGCAAGGGAACCGGCACAGGCAATTGCGCGGTTCAGTTGTCGCAGGCGGGACTTAAGTAGCGATTTGGTCACGAGGCCGGCAGATGGATTGCCGGCCTGGTGACCGCGCTAGGAAATCTGCCGGGAAACAAGGTATCATGAGGGAATGATGAGCCATCAGGAATCGAAGAACGAGGTCACTCAGGCGGCGGGGAGCAAGTCCCATGCCAAGAAGCCTTACCTGAAACCCGAAGTGCGGCATGAGCGTGTGTTCGAGACGATGGCGCTTTCGTGCGGCAAAACGCAGACAACCCAGGGACAGTGCCACCACAGCCGTAAAAGCTCCTAGAGCTGGCCGGTCATGCATCGAGAGACGCTACGCCGCGCAGTGTGGTGCGAGCTTGTGCATGAGGTAGCCGGCGCGCAAGGCGAGGTGCGGCTGCGGGCGGGCGGCGCGAGTATGCTGCCGGTGGTGTGGCCGGGCGACCTGGTGACGGTGCGGCGCTGCGCGTTTGAGCAATTGCGGCCGGGACAGATTGTTTTGCATGGGCGCGATGAGACGCTGACGCTGCATCGGATTGTGCGGGTTGCGAGCGATCACGTGATTACGCGCGGGGATTCGCTGCCCAAGTGCGATCCGCCGGTGAAGGCGGGCGATGTGGTGGGGCAGGTGGTGGGCATCAGCCGTAATGGCCGAAGCGTGCCGTTTGAGCAGGTGCTGTGGCAGCGCGTTGTGGCTTCGATCCTGCGCCGGTCGCGGCTGCTGCGGCGCGGGACGGCGTATGTGCACCGTCACCTGTGGAAGACGGGAGCGACGCAAGGGGCTGTTGCCGATCCGTCTCCGCTGCAGGTTGGCAAGGAATGAGGCTGGCGCTCTGCCGGCCCTTTTTTCAGGACAATTCAATGACAAAAGACTGAGCCGGTAGAATCAGGGACGAGGCGCAGCTTTGCGAGCAGATTGGAAGAATTCGCCGGAACTCGAACTGCTGTTTCTGGTGGCGCGGGTGGAGTTGCCGGCGGAGACAGAGAGCGCGGTGCGGGCGCTGGCCGGCGCGGGGCCGGATTGGGAGCGGGTGCTGGTGCTGGCGGCGCGGCACGGGCTCGAGCCGCTGCTCTATCACCATCTTCATGCGCTGGGCGGGGAGGGAGTGCCGGCGAGCGCGATGCAGGCGCTGCGCGAGGAAGCCAAGATTGTTGGCGGGCGAAATTTGCTGCTGGCGTCGCGGCTGAAGGCGATCTCGGCGCATTTGCGCGCGCGCGGGATTGAGCACATTGCCTACAGAGGGCCGTTGCTGGCCGAGGACTACTACGGCAATAGTGCGCTGCGGGTGTTTCGCGATCTCGATATCCTGGTGCGGCCGGAGCAGGTGGAAGCGACGCGCGATGCGCTGGCGGAGATCGGCTTCAACGACAAGCTGGGGCTGAGGGCGACACAGCAGGCGGCGTCGTTTCGCTGGGGGTTTGAGCATCCATTTACAGCTGCCGGGGGAGTGGACCTGGATCTGCATTGGCGGCTGATGCAGCGGTTCAAGGCGCGCTCGCTGGATATGGAGCGGATTTGGCGGCGCGCGGTGATGACGCCGTTCTGGGGAGGGGAAGTGCCGACGCTCTCTGCCGAGGACCTGGCGGTGGCGCTGTGTCTGCACGCCGCGCACCATGGATGGCTGCAGATTTCGCAGATGTGCGACCTGGCGCAGTTGTTTCGGGTGCATCCAAGGCTGGACTGGGAGATTGTGCGCAGCCACCTGGGCGACTCAAACACGCGGCGGATGGTTTATGTGAGCCTGCGGCTGCTTGAGACACACTGGGAGGCGGAGATCCCGGAGGATCTGAGGGCGCAGATTGAGGGGGATGGGCATGTGGCGCGGCTGGCCGATCGCATCCAGAGGGAGATATGGCCCTCACCGAGCCCGGCACTGACAACATCGAGCCTGAGCTGGATGCTGGAGCGTACCTCAGGTGAGGATCTGGCGGACCGCCTGCGCTTGCTGGCAGGGAGTTTCTTTTGTCCCGCGGTGGAGGACGTTGAGGCGTTCAGGCTGCCACGAGCGCTGACGCCGCTCTACCCTGGACTGCGGGTATTGCGGCTGGCAGCGAAGTTTGTGGCGGGCAGGCGTGTTTCGGTTAAGCGACCCTGATTTGGACAAGGGAGGGGCCTGGGCGCGCGCCGGATTTGACCTGCCAGGCGCTGGGAATTCCGGTTCGGGCTTCGGACTTGGCGCAATCGGAGGTGGAGGGTCCGCGCATGTTTCCTTCCATATAAGCCAGGCCAGGGCAGCGCGTGCAATAAGCGACATGGCCGCAGCCGGAGCAGGTGGTGAGGTCCTTGACCTGGACGGAACGGAGCTCGGTGAGCTGCTCGGAGCGATACCAGATGTCGCGGAAGTGCTTCTCGCGCACGTTGCCGCAGGGCATGGGGAACTGCACGCAGGGAAACACGTCGCCGGAAGGGGAGATGTAGGCCAGCGTGTGGCCGGCGCTGCAACTGTAGCCCTCGAGCACGTTGTCGTCAACGTCGGCAATGGGCGCGCAGAATTCGCCGACGTTGCCGATGAACTCCTCGGTGTGGAAGACCTCTTCGAGCTCTTCTTTGGTGATGCCAAGGTTGAGGATGGAGCGGTCGCCGTTGAGCATGGGCGTGATGGTGGGATCGATGTGAAACTCGACGCCGATCTCCTTTGCCAGCCGCTGCACGGCCTTTCCGCTGGTGACGTTTTGCTTCATCAGCACGTTGCTGATGGAGACTTTGACGCCTTCGGCTTTGAGGCGCTCGATGGCGGCGAGCGAACGGCGCAGCGATCCGGGCAGCTTGGTGATGGCGTCGTGAATCTCGGGGCGGTCGGAGTAGATGCTGATCTGCACCTGCTCGATGCCGAGCTTTCTGAGCCTGGCCGCCTCTTTTGTCCCGATCATAACCGCATTGGTTTTCAACTTGACGTTGAAGCGCAGTGCGCGCGCGTACTCCAGAATCTCAAAGCAATCGCGCCGCAGCAGGGGCTCTCCGCCGCTGATGCTGAGGAAGAAGGTTCCACACTCGGCGAGCTGGTCAAGCGCACTCTTGATCTCGGCGGTGTTCATCTCGTTCTTGCCTTCGTGATCGAGATAGCAGTGGACGCAACGCTCGTTGCACTTCCAGGTGATGTCCATATGCGCACTCAGCGGAATGCCTTGCTCAGTCGCCTTGCGGTTCATCTCTTCAAGCAAACTCATGGAACCTCCTCATTGGGGAATCGGATGATCCGAGACAACTAAGATGCCGTGCTCCGCCAGCTCATCAATGAATTGCTGTGCGTCGGCGGAAGCCTGTTCGACGGGGACATCGAACTCGGCGCAGACCTTATCTTCTATGATGCGGGACAAGGGTGTCGAGCCGTCCGCGGCCTGCCAAATGGCGGTGCCGGTGGGGTTGAGCATAAAGATCGTGGAATCGAGAGTAGACATGATGATGGTCTCGTCGCCCAGCGTGCGGGCAGCGATATCGGTACTCTTTGCCAGATATTTTTCAGTGGTAGGCATATATCAACCAATCAGGTCCCAGACACGCTGGTCGGGGAAAAAAGAAAGCTGATAAACGGGCACGGCTGCCACAAAGGCGCAGGCCGAGTCGAAGACCATTCGAACCAGTTCGGGGTCTTGCGCAAAGAAGAGGATGTTTCGCATCAATCGCCGGATGGCCTCCGCCGAATCCACACGCACAATTTTGTTCTGGGGCGCTTTGTCGAGCAGATAGACGGCGGCAATGGGCGCGGAGATGTTCTTTCCGGGCTCTCCAAGCTCGCCGGCAAAGGGAGTGCCGTAGGCGATGTATTGATCATCGACGCGCCTGACGTAAGAAGCTTCGTCGGTAAGTAAGGCCACATCGGGCGGGGCAAGTCTCGCGATGGTTGTCTTTCCGGCCTCGGATAAGCCGGAGAACAGAAATGCTTTGCCGTCGCGCACGGCGCTGGAGGCATGGAGCAGGAATCCACCCGTGCGTGCCAGCAGCAAAGTGTGCGTAATCCGCAGGACAGAGTCGATGGAATAGGGATTCGCGGTTTGACGAATCAGGCCCTCTCGGTTCTCCTGGCTCCAGGTCGCCCTGAAATCGCCGCGTTCGAGACGCCATTGTCCGTCTTCGAACCACACTTCCGCATCGTCATCCGGATTGAAGGAATCGGGAGGGATCAAATCCACTCGGAATGTGAAATCGGGGCTGGCGTTGGCCTTCATATAGGAGCCATAGCGGCCCTTCAGAATGCTCACAAACCCTGGATCGGTAGTTTGGAGAGCGATGGGGATACCGCCAATCTCAATCACAACTTCGTGCTGTTCGGCAGCGGTGGGGAGTTTCATCCGTAGCGTCATTCTATATCAGATCGACTGATTCTTAACCACATTTACCGTTGCAGGCGGGTTACTCCAGGGATAAGGCTGCCGATGTGCCTGAAGCAGGTGCCTTTGCCTGCTGCCGGGTTACAGGGAGATCCATGAATTTGGCGAGTTCGTGCGATCGAGCCGGAAGGAGCGCAGGAAGCGGAATGAGGTAACTAGGCAGAGACCGCTCTGCGCGCTCTCTGCGCGCCATCCTCGCGGATGTTTTTTGAAAGCCGGTGCCCATACGACAGGCAAGGCCGCTCGACCACGGAATAGAGAATTACGGCGCCGCAAAAGCTGAGGAAGTAGGTTACGGGTACGACCGTGTACCACCGGCTCGCATGTACGATCGACAGGAGTTTTTCAACGGTATGAAGGACGAGTACGTGAATCAGGTACATCGCGTAGCTACGTTTTCCAATGAGAACGATCCAAGGGTGTGAGAGCAGGCTGCGTAGCCAACTGGCCTGCAAGACCAGGGTGCCGATCAGTAAAGCGATCGAGGCGGAGAAGACGAGGAAGAGATTGGAGTGGTACCAGAAGAAGGCGTATGCGGCGAGCACAAGCAGAAGTGCCACGATTGGAGGAACTCGTGCCAACGGCTCACGAATGAATGAAGGCGTGCTTTTAGCCAGCACAATGGCAAGCAAGGACCCCAGGAAGAGGCTGCCATAATTGGAAATTATTCCATAGGGAATAAAGAACCATGCGGCACAAAGGCCGAGAACCAAGACGGTTGAAAAGCGTTTGAAGGGAGCGAAGAGAATGATGAAGAAAGGCCAGAGCAGGTAAAACTTTTCCTCGATGCCAAGAGTCCACGCCTGTCCGAAAACAAATCCAGATGCTGCGGGACGGTATTCCTGCATGAACGTGAACAGATAAGGAAGGGCCAGCTTCAACTCTGTCCAGCGAACGGCGTCGTGCATCATGAAAACTATGGGTATATAAGCGCAGAGAACCAGGTAGTAAATCGGAATGATACGAAAGAATCTGCGCACATAGAAAGCACGCAGTGAAATACGTCCGAACTGTTCCCGCTCGCGCAGGAGCAATGTAGTGATAAGAAATCCGCTGAGAACGAAGAAGATGTGCACGCCGACCCATCCACGAATATTGGGACCGCCGGCATGAAAGAAAACTACGAGCAGAATGCTGATGGCGCGCAGGCCATCGAGGGACGGAAAGTACTTATCCGACCAGAAGCTATCGAAATGTGTTTGATCTACTTTTGACATGAACCGGATGATTTATCTCTTTATGGAGATGATTGTTGGGCGAGTCCTGCTCTCATGCTTTCGGCCGAGAGAGCCGCGGTCGAGCAATGGATGCCATCAGGAGGATTTCAATGGGAAGTTGCAGAACTGCGGCTATCAAGCGTTTTTCCCGCGTTGCGTATCATGCGAAGGTTCAAGCCGAGCAGAATGCCTGCTGCCGAGCCAAAGAGATCGGCAGCGAGGTTCTGTGGAGCCAGCAGAGTGGCTGAAACCTGAGCATGCAATATCTGGAAGAGAACGCTGATGACTGCGGGAAGAAAAGACGCTATGACCGCGACCCTGGGTTTCCATGCGGCAACAGGGATGGTTGCCAGCAATGCATAGGCGAGGAAATGCACCCAACGGCTGGAGGCGTATTCGGAAAGTCCGTGGAAGACGGAGTTGTTGGGGAGACGTGCCGGAAAGAACATAACAATGACGAGCACGCACCAAAGAAAGAAGAATCGTCTATTTTTCATCATCGTCCTCTTGTCTCAGTCATGGTCGACTGTTTCCAGGCTGCTCAGTTTCTGTCTAAATGCGCGCGATACGCAATCGATGAAAAGGACCGCGGAGGCGCCGCGATTCATATTATCCAACTCGCGCCAGAAGGTGATTTGCCCGCGGCCCGGAAAGTCCAAACGGGCTTGCCAGCCACTGTGGATTCCCCAGTGCCTGTTTACATTGTCAAGGTCGAATGCAATTCCCGAGAACCCGAAATCAGGGCATGTTCTGCAAAGTACGTCCCATGTTTCGCTGAGAGTCAAGGACGCGCCAAGCTCGCCCTCGAGTGAGTCGAGCGCAAGCTGAGCGCTGAGAACGCTGCGGAAAACTCCGCCGAAGACGATTCTCTTGGCCACGCTGAATTCAGTGTATCCAAGGTGCTGCAAACCGAGCCAGGCGGCAAGGCACACCAGGATAAGAACGAAATCGCGGTCTTGATTGTGGTTGATCGTCAGCAGCAGTGACGCCGCGGAACCAACCGCGCAAATGCTGTAGATGACGAGGAGAAGGTGTTTGGGAGAGAGACCCTGCGAAAGAAGTTTGTGATGGATATGCATTCTATCGGCCGCGAAGATTGCCTGGCCGCGAACCATGCGGCGCGCAACGGCCAGGCCAACATCGAGAAGCGGAACCGCGAGAACCATCAGAGGTGCGGTCAAGCCAAGCAGCGTGGTGGATTTCTCAGCCCACACTGCGCCGTAACATCCGAGCAAGAATCCGAGGGTTAGGCTGCCGCTGTCGCCAAGGAAGATGCTTGCAGGGACAAAGTTGAAAGGAAGAAATCCGAGCAAAGCGCCGGCGAGCGGCGCCACAGCCAGGGCCATTGGGAAGTTATGTTCAAGCAGGGCAGCTGCCAGCATGGTGAAGGCCGCGAACATGCTGACGCCGGCCGCGAGTCCGTCGACACCATCGATGAGGTTGATCGCATTTGTGCAGGTGACGATCCACAACACGGTGACGATAAAACTGACGACGGTTCCAGAGAAGGAGTATCCGTGGATGGCAGTAACCTGGATGCCTCCCATCCATGCCAGGGACGCTGCGAGGGTTTCGGCTACGAGGCGAATCCAGGGAGAGATGCTGACGATGTCGTCGATGATGCCGATGCCAAAGACGATGGAGAGCGCGGGTAGCATGCGCAGAACGAGGGGCAAATCTTCCCAGACGATCAAGCCCGAGCTCAGCCTGACGATGAGAAGGAGGCCGTATGCGCCGATCACTGAAGCGAATATGGCCACGCCACCCATACGAGGGATTGGGGAGATGTGCCTTTTTCGTTTCTGGTCCGGCTGGTCCACTAATCCAAAGTGCCACGCCAGATTTCGGACAAGCGGAGTCAGGAGGAACGATAACAGGAGCGCTGTTATACCGAGAAAACTGAGTGAATACATGGCGAGCCCCTTCCTTACTTTGAGGCTTTATTTGATCTGTTGTGCATTGAAACTCATCGAGAGTTAGGGGAGTCGTCCCCGATGAGGTGAATTGTCAGCAAGTTACTATCTCGAACGCCAAGGCAGGCCGGCAAGAATGCGACGACCGACTGAGGTGCCGGATAGTTCTTCGTCTATTTGGATTCGAGACGTCTGCGCCATCTTGGAAGATACTTCGCGTAGCTCTTCTCTTGGCCAGAGGAGTGGTGAACGTGTTGCGAACAGAACGAGGCCATCAACATAAAAAGAGGAACATAAATCATTAAAGCGGTTTGTGACCGAGCAAACTATCTATGAAATCCCGAGAAGCGTTTCGTGTCGTTTGATGTCGTCGGAGGTGAATCTTCGGGCTATTTCCCCCGCGGGCACACCGGCGGCGATGGAGTATCTGTCAACATCGGAAGTGACGACTGCACCCGCCGCGATAATCGATCCTCGTCCAACCGTCACGCCAGAGAGAATAATCGCGCCATAGCCGATCCATACATCGTCTTCAACGGTCGTCACCGTTGAAAGTCCACGAGGCGATTCCCAAATAGTTTTGCCGACGACGTCATAGCGATGGTCGTTGCGTCCGACAAAGGCAACATTCCCGGCCATCAGGACATGATTGCCAAATCGAATGTCGCATTGAATCGTACATCGAGGTCCAAATTGAACGCAGTCGCCCAACTCAACGATCTTGTTGGGCGCCCAGATGGATACACTCCATGGAATCCTCACCAATCCGCGCCGGCGAGCGTAGCGGCACCTGATCATGAAGTAGAGGGTGGTCCTTATCCAGTTTGCGATCCGGCGCAGAGCCAGAGTTGGCACGGAGCGACCGGAGCGCGTATTCGTCTTTAGCTCATCGAGCACTAGATATCTCCGTCCCTATCAACATTGAGAGATCGCTGCGGTGATTCCGCCTGACAGATTGCAGTGATCGCCGGCTGCTATTCCAGCTTGCGCCTGAAGAGTGCCGATGATGCATGGACGAGATGGCGGCTTGCGGAGATCGGATGAAGAAGCCCAAGCAACGCCATGCGAAGAGCTCCGCTCAGAGGCCGTCCGCTCGCCAACTGGATTCTCGCCGTTCTGTACTGGATGAGTTCCCATGCTTCGAGAGACCATTGCCATCGCTTGACGAAAGGGGCATTTTGGAGGAACTCCCTTGAAGTCGGGATCTGTAAACCTTTGCGGCGGCAGGATGTGCGGTACGCGGCATAGTGATTCATGCTGACAATCTCCCTGCTCCTGGACATGCTTGTCTGAGCAACCTGGAGGCGATATTGAAGCAGAACACGGTCAAGGTTCGCACCTCTCCCAATCTCACACATGCGCAAACAAAAGTCGATATCTTCCCCGAGTATCCCGCTCGGATAGTCGCATCTGTATTCTGCAGTATTGCGGAACATGAGGCTTGGATTGCATAATCCAGCTCTTCCCTCGAGCAGCCTGGCCTCGATTTCGTCGTGAGATGTTGGCATGCTAAGGGCTTTTTGTCTGACTGCTCCAATTAGAAACTCAAACTGCGTTCCGAGGATGACAACGTCGGGGTGAGAATCCAGGTACTCCAATTGTGCGAGGAAACGGTCCGGCTCGGAGATGTCATCGGCGTCCATCAACGCCACATATTCAGATTGGCATTTGCTCAAAGCGAGACTGCGAGCGGCGCCCTGCCCGGCGTTAGCTTGATTGATAATCTCGACGCGTGAATCGCGAAGAGTACCGAGATATTGGCTCGATCCATCGGAGGACCCATCGTTAACAATCACGAAGTCGAAATCAGAATACGTCTGACACAAAATGCTTTCGACCGCTGCGGGAAGATACGGCATTGCGTTGTAGACGGGCAGGATTACGGTCAGCTTTGTTTTCATTTTGCCAATGCCACATGCGTATCCACGGCACCGAGGATGGGAGCTTCGGGAGCGCGAGTTTTCAGATAATAAATCTCGCTCACAACGAGGGCCTTCCGATCCCATTCGTAGTTTGCGCTTCGCCGAATGGCGCCTTCCGCAAGCTGAAATCGAACAGTCTCATCGTTAAGGCGCACGATTCCATCGCGAAGGCCAGAGATGAGTTCGCGGGTTGAGGCCGCTGGAACCTTGATGCCGCATTCCGGTGTTATTGCATCGGCGAATCCGCAGTGATCCGGACAAAGCACAGGAAGTCCTGCAGCCAACGCCTCAACCAGAACGGTGGAGGTGAGATCGTAGACGCTCGTAATAACTAGCGCATGCGCCTGCTGCATCTTTTCAAGGGCGGTTGAGCGAGGTACGCGGCCGAGCCATTCGCAGTGATCGGCGACGCCGTTGATCATGGCGAACTTCCGCCACTTTGTGGAACAGGGTCCATCGCCGACGATCGTCAGTCTCCAGTTCAGGTCAGCAGGGAGCATTTTCAGCGCTGAGAATAAGAAGGGAAGCGCCTTTCCCGGAAGATGATTTCCGGACCAGATGAGAGCAAGGGGTTCGGATGGATTCCTCCGCGCCGGCGTTTGCCGAGTGACCGGCGGAAGCCCGACTTCACTGATGATGGTTGAGGCGCGGCCGTAAACGCGCGTGATTTCTTTCTGGATTCCGGTGGTGGCGGCAATGATCCCTCCATCTGCTTTTGCGAAGGCGCGCCTGGCAATGCGCGAAAATCTTTTGTCCCATTCATTCAGGAGGTTGCGCGCGACAAAGTAAAGAGCGCCTCTCGGCCCGAGCGCCGGAAGGAGCGCCCATGTCGTCTGCTCGAGTCCGCCGATGGGGCCCCAGACAAACGGAGTGTCAAACTTCCATAGCAGGCCGGGCACGCGGAAGCCAACATAGGTCAGTTGATGCACAACATTGAAGCCCACTCGCTCATGGAGCTTTTTCGCCAAACTAAATGCGGCCTTCTGCCACTGGTGTCTGTAGGTAAACAGATAGGCGGGCGGCCAGAGCTTCTCTGCCCATGGATAGCGAGCCCTGGCGATGTAGTGGAAACTTATCCTGCTTCTTAGTTCTGGGCGGCGTAGTAACTCTGCTTCGATTTCATCTCGACAGTGCTCACCAGTGATCACCCATAAGTCGTGATAGTTCGAAAGAGCCTGCACCCATCCCCAACCGACTCCAAATTCAGAACCGCGCGCAGGGCTGCACGCATAGGCGCCGATCAGAACCTTGAGGCGGGGGCGGCCAGGAGAGTTTCCCGCGTGCGCGCGATCAGTGATTCCACGTTCGGTCATCGAATTAAGAGGGGCGCCGGAGATCATATGCGCGACGGACTGGCTGCAACAGGGGGTTCATGAGAGGGCGAGCTGACTTCCTGACGGTCGATCATCCGGTCCGCCGAATCGTAATGACTTGCCTCTTGACGGGCACGTACCGAAGGCGGGGAAGCGCCCCTCTCAACCTTTTGCGTAAGGCGGCAACAGCGAGTGCCTCAAGATAGACATACGTTGCCACCATTATAAGAAGATCTGGAGCATAACTCGCGGTTGTGGTTTCCGGCATCGCGCGCACAGTGAAGAACATCATCACAGCGCCGCACTCCATCAGATGGGTTCGGTCTTCCGGTTTTAGCTGGACACCTTTCGAGTTGAGTCGATAAAAGAGTATCCATCCCGCGATCCATGAGCCGATATAAGGAATGGTGCCAAAGATGCCGCTATTAAGCGCCGCCTGAATAAATGAGTTATGAACATGCTCGCCAATGTGCAAGCGATCGGACCACTGACCGGATCCAAAGAACGGAGCTTCTTCGAATGCAGAAAGGCCTTCCTCGTAGGCGCGTGTCCGTCCGGTCATGCTATCGAATTCTTCGGTGGACTCTCCGCGCTTCAGGTATTTTCCGACATGGCCCGAGACGGTGCCTCCCGGATCGATGTAAAGGATGGCTATAAAGGCTACGAGCGCAAATGGGAGTGCGTATCGGCGCAAACGGGACGCGACGAGTAGTACGAAGGCCACCGCAGCCGCTGCGCCGAAGACAGCGCCGCGCGACTGCATGCGGTAGACGATGAAAAATGAGATCGCGGCCGCGCAAAGGTAGAGGGCGATGAGGCTGCGACGGCGGGTGTAATAGGCGCGGACGAGGCACACTAGTCCCGGCACCGCGGCCCATCGAGCTACGCCGGAGGATCGGGAAAGTCCGTTGAGTTCAGTAATCACGCCGTAGCCAGATTCGCTGTCGCCAAAAATGGAGCCACGCGCCAGGTAGCCAAGGATCAGGGCCACGAAGAATGTTGCGATCCAGGTGATGAGCAGCAGTTGCCTGGCAGACTCGATGGATTCGCGGCGATCGATGAAGGTCCAGGCTGCGACGATCGTCGCGAGGAATGCGGTCGACCAGTACAAAGCCCACAACGGCTTCGGGGAAAACACGGATGAAAAAGTTGCAAAGGCGCCATAGATGAGGAGGAACCGGGATGGCGAAGCTCCAGGCAGATGGAGTTTTGCGCTGCGTGCGAGCAGAAGCACAGACACGGGGAGGACGACGAACGGAAGAATGGAGCGAATCAGACTGATCCATTGGCTGGCGTTATTCGGCGGCACGATGTTCCAGAATCCCGTGTTCAGATTGCACCAGAGGCAAGTCCATAAAATGAGCGCGGAAGCAGGCGCATGCACCAGGAAAGGGGATTGTTTCCGAGAAGAATGAAATGGAATCATAGGAGTTTTCTTATTTCGATAAAACAGCAGGGACATTTACCGAAGGCGCGGTTCCTGTAGTCATCAGCTCTTGCAGGTTGCCGAGTGCGCGTTTGAACAGGCTTGCGTCCCAATGCAAAAGTGCGCTGCCGACGGACATTGCCCAGCGAATGCCCAGGCCAACGTAGCACCGCGCCAGCGAAAGGTGGTGTTTACGGACGAAGTAAAGGCGATTGCGCACTTCGAAACGTCCAAATTGTCGGGCTGATACTCGTCCTCCCGGTGAAGGGAAATGATTGAAGCCCGCATCCGCAACAATTGCCAATCGACCTTTGCGGCTGACGGTGTAGCTGAAGTCAAGATCCTCAAGGTAGCTATAGCTCTGGAAGAACTCGTCGAACACGCTCTCGGTGAAGACCTCACGCCGAAAGATCGAGGCTCCCGATGGAAGCCAATCCACGAACAGCGTCTGACTCACTTCGCCGACCACGGTTTGCCAGCCACTAAGCGATACACTGCCAGGCCTGGCGGAATAGAGGCCGAGCCGCTCCGCGAGGGTGCTTTTTTTCAGCGGAGAAAGGCCGCGGCGGGGGGCGTTGCGAAAGTTAAAGGCTGCGCCGAGAGTCTCCGGTTCAGAGTCTTGCCAGAAGCGGAGCATGTTTGCAAATGCCTGGGGTTCAAACGTGGTGTCGTCGTCGGCAAATCCGATCAGCGTTGAAGACGCGTCGCAAGCGAGGATACCGGCATTTCGCTGTGCGGCTGCCGATGGCGGCCAATGCCTCAAATAGCGAATCGCGAGCTCGGGAAACTCTGCCGTCACCGCTTCGACCGGCTCGCGGCTGGCATCAACCACGACGATCTCGTGCGGGCCGGTCGACTGGCTGCGCAGGCTTCCGAGCAGCTTGCGCAAGTCGTTCGGCCTATCCTTGGTTGCAACGATCAGGGATATGTTGTGCATTACGAAGTTCCGCAGGCGACTTGAAGAGTACTTTCCCGATGGGCGGACATTCGAACTTCGACCAAGGCTTGCACCTCGCGTACAAAGTTCTCTGCGTTGAACATTTGCGCGCGCTTCATCAAGCGAGACTCAAGAGCCATCTGGAGCGGCGGCTGTTCCAGGACGCGGACAATTTTCTCAACGGCCTCCTGGGTATCCGAAAAAAGCAAGTCGGAGTCGCCAAGGATTTCGGCCTGACCGCCGTCTTTATGAGCAAATACGATAGCGCCCGCCTTGGCCATTTCTGCGACGGAGATTCCAAAGCCCTCTGCGCCGCAACTCTGAATTCCAAACCGGCAATGTGAAAGGATCCGGGCCTTTTCTTCGCCGGTCACGCGGCCCTCAAGCGTGATCCAGTTGGCACGTTGATGGCTGATCTGTGAGATGCGCTGTCCGTAGGGATCATTTTCAATGGGTCCGCAAATGTGGAGCTTGAGCGCGTGGCCGTGATTTCGGATCGCCTCAACAATCTCGATCGCTTGCCCGATCTGCTTTTCCGGGGCGATGCGGCCAATCATGACGAAGGCCTGTTCTTTTTGTTCCCACGGAATACTGGGAAATTCCGCCGAAACGGGAGGGTAGACGACTGCATTGCAGTCCACGTTGCAATACCTTTTCACAATGTCGGCGGTCCAGTGGGAATTGGCAATCACGACATCGTCGCGGAGTACGTCTCGTCCAGATGGCCTTCCGTAAGCCTTTGCGACATTCAGATAAGCTCGGCGCGCCATCGTGTCGCGATAGATGAACCCTGGCGAGGGAGGATGGAACCGATCACGAATCTGCCTGTGCCAACTGAAGTCCGCGAGGAAGTGAAAAGCAGGCAGGCCCCAATCGGTCGCGTTGTATGCGCTGATTCGGATGTCGTATTCAGCGGCGATTTGACGCGCGAAACGCTGGAAACATGCGCCTCGCAGTGCGGCGGCGCTGAACTTGTGAACCAGGAACGGAACTGGCGCAATGCGAACGCGGACCTCGTTCTGCATGACTTGTGTTCCGTAAAAGCTATTCAGCGCGGGAAGATCCCAGCCGCCTGTGGTCATGACAGTCACGTCGAAGTCGCGCTTCAATGCTTCGATCAGCCACATCAGCGTCGACTCCGAACCGCCGAATCCGAGCATTGGGTGACCAATGACCACCTTGCGCCGGGGCACAGTTGTCTGAACAGTGCGAAATTCAAAAGACGCTTTCTTGACAAGCTCGCGCGTCGACAGCATAAACCTTTCGACGTTGAACATCTCGGAACGTCGTGCTGACTGGTCGCGCAATATGCCTTGCCTTTCAGGGTCGGCAAGTACTGCGCAGACTTTGCCGACTGCATCATCCACCGATGAAAAAAGAAGATCGGGGTTTTCAATGACCTCAGTCTGACCACCACCGTTTGAAGCAAAGACGATGGCCCCGGCCTTCGACATTTCAGCAACTGAAATTCCGAAGCCTTCTGCGCTTGAGGTCTGGATCCCAAACCGGCAATGCGAAAGAAGCCGGGCCTTTGATGCACCGGTCACACGTCCCTCTAAAGTGATCCAATTGGAGTGGTGACGGCAGAGTTTTGCGATCCCGCGTCCGTATGCGTCGCTCTCAATTTGCCCGCAAAGGTGGAGCTGAACAGCATACCCGCGCGCTCGTACCGCCTCCAGGATTTCGATCGCGCGCTCGATCTGCTTCTCCGGCGCGATCCGGCTAATCATGACAAACGCGAGGTCTTTTTGTTCCCAGGGGACAGCGGGAAATTCGGCTGAAACGGGAGGGTAAACGACCGCGCTGCAGTCCACGCCGCAATATTGCTTCACGATCTCGGCGGACCAGCGGGAGTTGGCGATCACCGTGTCGTCGCGGAGAACATCGCGGCCCGAAGGCTTTCCGTAAATTCCCGCAATGTTCAAATAGGCGCGGCGCGCCATCGTGTCGCGATAGATAAGTCCCGGCGACGGGGGATGGAACTGTTCGCGGATTTGCTGATGCCAACTGAAGTCCGCGATGAAATGAAGAGCCGGCAGGCCCCAGTCAGTTGTATTGTAGGCACTGATGCGGATGTCGTACTCCGCGGCGATTTGACGCGCGAATCGCTGAAAACACGCTCCCCGCAAGGCTGCCGCATTGAAGCTGCGCACCAGGAATGGAAGCGGCGCGATACGAATCCTGACTTCGTCCGGCCCGACCTCTGTTCCGTAGTAGCCGTTTAATGCCGATAGATTCCAACCCCCTGTCGTCATGACCGTGACATCGAAGTCTCGCTTCAGTGCCTCGATCAGCCACATGACGCGCGCCTCCGATCCGCCATGGCCAATGAAGGGATGACCAATGACGACCTTCTGACGGCGCGCGAATGGAGTTTGGCGATCTTGATTTTCAGGTTCAGTCGGCATGACGGATCAGGGTGCAGTGTTCCACGGTAGTTGGGAAGTTACTGGGAGCAATTGGCGGTCAAAGGTAGAAAGTATCTGCTGATCTCTTTGACTTACTATGCAACTTAGTCGGAGTGAAGCAGCTTGATGTCCGCCTCGGTGTAAGTGGCGCTTACCTGGCGGTCATTTCCATCGCCATAGGTTACGTTCTGGTAAGAAAGAGCGGTGTTCTCGCTCCCAGGCACGCTTTGAAATGAGAAGTAGGGTAGTCTGGGAAGAACCTGTCTCACCTTGAATCCGGCGCGAAGCGCTTGAACGTGCAGCCATAGGTCGTCTGCTTTCGGGCAACAGTCTTGAAACCCAATGCCTGCGCGCTTCAGGACCGTCAAGAACTGAGGTGGATAAATTACTCCCATAACTCCAAGAGCAATGTTACGGATATTTGGTAACGTGGAACCGCATGCCTCGAAGTTGGCGTATCTACCGATTTCGCTGCCATCGGTCTCCATAATATGAGCCCAAAAGCAATTGACGTTCCCAGGGTAATCCCGATTAGCTTCGATAAGCGTTTTGAGCCAGTATCGCGGATAGAGAATGTCATCATCAGCAGTTACCAGTGGTCTCGCAAAAACAACTTCCGATTCTATGAAGGGGTAGTATTTTGTGTGCGGTCCATAGTTCTGGCAGAGTTTGACTTCAAGGCCGCGCTTTTGAAGACGGCAGATGGTTGCCGGCAGATCACGGAACAATTTCTCATCGTCAATCCAGAGAATCAATCTCGATGGCAGCAGATGGCCGTGAGCAATTGACTCGATGGCGAGGTAGGCTCTGCGGCTTCGTGTACCGTACGTGGTCAGCGAGACGACAGGCCCATCCGGTTCGGTCAGCGACCTTCCGGTCAGCCTGTTCAAGAGGAAATACCAAACCACGTGAAACAGCATCAAGAGCTCGCGAACAACCCGACGAGGAAGATGAAGAAGGCGGTTGAAGGCAAGTCTGATGTTCATTCGTTTTTACGTATCCAGTATTAACGCTGGAAAATGCCCTCTTGCTTCCACTGGCGGTTGCTCCACAGTGCACAACCGAAGTCGAATTCTATGGGCGACCGGCGAAGGCAGGGTGCGTTCTGACGGCATCCAGAATGGTTTCGACGCGGCTTTTCCATGTGCCCACTTCCAGGAGCCGTGAGTAATTGCGCTCGACCAGATCGGAAAGTGAGGTTAGGTTTTCAAGCACCCATTCGATCTGCTCATACTCCTGTCCCGCCTGGACCTCAAGCACAGGATTGTAACCAAAGAGATCGATCAATTCCTGCGGCGCTTTTCCTAAAATCAAGCATTTTGAAGCCATCGCCTGAAAGTATCGGTAGGTCACGGTTTCCACACCGCCTGCTTCTTCGGGATGCGACAGGGAGCGCGGGAAACAGATCAGGATCTTTGTGCAGGCCAGGCCTTTGACCAGTTCCGCTCTTCCCGGGAAGATGGATTTCGACTCGCCTCGTTCATAAAGGTGGGCGCGATTTGCCTGCGCGAGCCTGGACGCGATTTTGTCGTGATATGGTTCGTACCTGCGGCCCATCTCCAGCACATCGATATCCCGATCGCCCAGAGATATGTGAGGACTGTACTCGCCGGGATCGGTAGCTTCAGGAAGCCACACGATCTTCATGGCGGGCATCGTGCGGGAGAAGTACTCAGCCGATTGGCGTGCTGAGATAAAGGCCAGGCGTACCCGTTCACGCTTGTAGAAGGAAGCCCACCAATCGTAATATCTGGGCCAGCAATCGAAGCTGTAAGGGATGATCTCAGTCCAGTAGGAAAACGGAAAAGTCTTTTTCTCAAGGTACGACATGTAACTTACGAAGACCGGCCCCATGGAGGACCGGCGAAAATTCCACATCCAGCGAAACTTGTAAACAACGTTGGCGGCAAGACTATCAGGACAACTGCTCGAGTCCGGCAGCGCCTCGACGCCGGCTTGTTCCAGGGCGCGTTCGAGAGAGTACATGGAGTAAGTTGAAGGACGCGGCTGCTCCAACGTTCTGAGGAAGCGAAGCTGGGGGAGGTCCGGATGCTCGAGGGGCACGTTTTCGCGCACAGGCGTTCGAGATGAATGCGTATCGATCGATGCCTGGTGAATCGCATTCTCCATTTTTACTTGTTACGGTTAAGCGACTTTCTTCAGGATTTCTGCTAACTGAACGACCCACTGTTCTTCGGCAATCGTCTTGCGTGCCGCCCGTTGCTCAGTGAAAGTTTGCTCGACCGCTGGATCGAACTCTGCGTAAATCTGTCTCAAGTGCGCGGCGAGCTCGTCAGGGGAGCCGGGCGCAAAGAACCTTCCGCGTTCGGGGGCCTGTTCCAGGTGGACGTCGAGATTCGAGAGAACGATTCGCTTGCCCATCGCCTTGGACTCTTCGACCGAAGTGCTCCAGCCTTCGAACAGAGACGGTTGCAGGACTGCGAGCGAATGATGCATCAGGCTCACGAGCATGGGATAGGGTACAACGCCAAGGCAGATAAAACGTTCTTCAAGGCCGGCCTGCTTCACCTTTGCGAGGAGTTCCGGAACGTAGCTGTGGTTTCGGTAATCGTCCATGAAGCCCGTGCAAATAACGCGAAACGCTGTTGGCAATTCCCGCAAAGCTTCTACGACGACGCCGTGATTTTTGTGTTGCCAGAACTGATTGGGTAGAAAGAAGTATGGCTCCTGAACTGGATAGTGCGCCGCAAGTTGCTCGCGGGTGATGAGAACTTCATTCAATGCCGACGCGCCTGTGAAGTGAAGGACGTGGGTTGCGACGCTTGACAGATCTGGATAATATCGGCGAAAGTCACTGGCCGAGGCCTGGCTGCTGAGCAGGATATTGCCCCAACGCCGGGTGCTGTTGATCGCCCGATCTCTCTCGGCGCAATCCGCCGCATCAAACAAGCCGGGCAGTGCCTTGTGCTGAAAGTCCTGCTGCCAATGCAAGGTGTTGATTCTTGTCTGTTCTCCGAGGCGGCGGTGCGTAACCAGGTCGATTCGACGCTTTTCCAGAGCCTTCAAAAAGACCGGATCGTAGTGGAGCAGGCGGCGTGCGGCGCGCCGCGGGTAACTGAAAAGAGGATTCGATTTCATCTCCGGCAAGGCGTGAATCTCGATTGCATCGCATCGATACGCCGCAACATCTTCAGCGTGCTCGGTGAAGACGGCGAGAGTCAGATCAGGATCAGGGTGCCTCTTGAAACAGCTCAACAGGTTGTAATAGTAGTTTGCTCCACCAAGTCCTTCGCTTCTGAAAGGGACGATCAGAGCCGCCCGGATCATGCGTACATTTCCTGCGCAACGGCTGCGCGCGGTTGCATTGCTTCGTTGAGGATCGAGCGGATAGTTGCCGGGCCGGCTGGTTCGGGAGCATACCCGATCAGGCGCGTGAGGCGTGTTGTGGATGCGCACAGGTTTGATCGTTCCGCGGCCCGCACCTTGGCCGGATCGACCGTGACTTTAATATCGCGGCCCGCTTCTTCCAGGATCATGTCGACCATGCGGCGAACCGGGACCGAGACTCCGCTTCCAATATTGACGGTCTCGACACCGTGGTTGGCGAGCGTGGCGTCGACAATGGCGCGCGCCTGCGTGGGTAGATCGACAAAGTCGCGCGTGGGAAGCAGATTGCCGACCTTAAGCTCGGTGGCCCCGTTCGCTACCTGGGCGACGATCTCAGGCACAAGGTGTGGATTCGTCTCCCTGGTGCCGACCGCATTGAAGATTCTCCCGATCAAAATATTCGGCTTCCATCCCCAATCGACGGCGCCGCGGCATATGGTTTCGCCGATCGACTTGGTCAGCCCGTACACGGTGAACGGCCCAACGACATCTTCTTCCGAGTGAGGGCGCGGCGAAGATGCGTATACATCCGCCGTTGAGGCGAAGAATATACGTTCCACGCCGACCCTTTTTGATTCATAGAGCACATTCAAGGTTCCACCCACGTTCAATTCGTAGGCAGCCACCGGGTTCCGGTCGCAGAACGGGATGTAATGGTGTGCGGCAAGGTGGAAGACCGCCTGAGGCATATGAAGCGAGAACAGCGCGGAGAGCGAAGTCCTGTCGAGAATGTCGACGTTTGCGATCTCAGGACCGACTGCGCGCGCCTGCCAGTGATCGCGGCCGGAGAAAAGGTTGTCGATGACAACAACATCGTGGCCAAGAGAAAGAAGATAATCGGAAACGTGAGAACCAATAAAACCCTCACCGCCGGTGACGAGCACTTTCATGGCAACTTCCTCGTAAACAAAAGTGGTTCAAGTCTGTCAGGTCAAACGAAGCTGATTCCGCTCGTAAAACAGCGTTTCGGCCGTCGATCTTGCTGACGTGCAAGCTATCGGTCCGGAGGTCTCTCGTCTCTATGAATGCTGCTTTGGATCGATGAGTTCCAGGACCAGGTACAAATACAGAACTACAGATTTACGGGAAATTGAGGAACGAGGAGAGCAGTTCTCTCGCCTTATTCCATCCGGGGTTGGCCCGCCTGAGCTGAGGATGCACTTGAATTCAAGATGCTCCATGGCTGTTTTTCTTTTCGGCAAGCCTGCCCGCTGCTAAAGTTCGTCAATGGCTCCTGTTTCCACGTTAACGACGGGAAGGCCTTGAATCAACTTCAGCCTTGCCTCGCCGCTAACGTACGTGAGGTTTCCGCCGGCATCCCGGCTGTCGCGAAACCTGGATTGAGTGAATCCGTCCTCAGCGTCGAGGGCGGGGAATTGAGAGATCATAAGATCGTTGCGAACAAAGAACGCGTTGTTGCCGGCTGAGTTCGTTCCTACCAGCGAGTAGCCCTTCCTGTTTGCGAGGGAGACAATCGCGCCCAGCGAAGCTCCGTAGTAGAGGTTGGAATGGTGCTTGCTGGTTCTGTCAAAATCGGCGTCATAGGGAACCGTGATGCGCCTGCTGGGCCCAAAGACGGCGTTATATTCGCAGATGAGGATGCGGGGGCTGAACACTTCAATCGCCTCCAGCACGTGATAGTCGTTTCCGTCGATATCGACCGACAGAATTCCCAGGTCCGGGCCGAATCCGCTTTTTGCCAGGAGTTGATTCACGTTCTCCCTGGTAATGAAGGCGTCCACGGCGGAAAGCTCATATTTCCAGAAGAAGTACGACTGCCTGAGGCGGCTCATGTTGGCTGCCGATCCATCCATGACGAAGCCGCGCCAGTTGTCCTTCATCATCAGGAAGCGGCAATTGGACTCGAAGAAATCCTCCACGCCAAACTCGATGAAGGTTTTCTCGGGGATCTCGATCGTGCTGGTCAGGCACTGCAGGATTCCGTCTTCGCCCCACTGCGAAAAGACTTTGAATTCGTAGTCCTTCAGCTTCGATGAGTGCTTAGCCTGGTTCAGCGCGGCCAGGATCATGCCCTGGTTGATCTTGAGCGAGTCAAGGCGTTCGACGCTTTCGTGAACCTCTGAGAGCGCCAGCCTCAGTGTCGCGAGTTTTGATTCGAACGTCTTGAACATGGGGCCCTCTCGAATCCGCTACTCGGATGCCGATCCTACCTGGCGCGCTGGGTTGCCGGCCATCACTGCGTAGGCCGGAACATCTTTTGTAATCACAGAGGCTGCGCCAATCACGGCGCCCTTGCCGATCGTTACGCCCTTCAGAATCGACGCGTTGAAGCCGATCCAGGCGTCGTCTTCGATCACGATGGCTGCCCGGCCCACATCGCAGAGGTCATACGGGCCGCTATTACAAATGGCCACAGTTTGCCTGTGTCGCTGGGCGGCCGATTTCGGATGCGCGTCGTTATCGTGAATATTGGCCGAGTGGGCGATCAGAACCCGGTCGCCGATCGTGATTCCGCACGCCGACCAAATCTTCGAATTATCGCCGATGTAGCAATCGGAGCCGATCTGGATATTTCCTTCTGAGCCAAACACGCGGCACTCTCCCCGGCTGATGGTACGGGCCCCAATTTGAATGCGGTCCTGCTGATGGGTCAAATTGATGATGCAGCTTTCGGGGAGAAGACGGGCGGTGCTATGTGCGCAGCAACGATTGCGCTTATTTTGTTCTTCCAGCCGCGCGGCTGCCCGCTGCGGCCATGTAAGTATTCTGATGAGGAGCCTGTAGATGCGGCTGGTGGTTCTAGGTCCCATTGATACC
>CAWKEG010000016.1:0-140529 GCA_963848515.1 uncultured Acidobacteriaceae bacterium | reverse complement strand
GTCCGGCACAGCATACGGCATCGCTTCAAACTATTTATTTGCAATAACATACAGAAATATTGCGACTTTATAGGCCGATTTTAAGTCCGCTGCGTCTGCCAATTTCGCCATCCGGGCACGCTTCACTTCTTCTTTCTATTCTGCCTTCTCAACTCTCCCACTTCTCTTCTCATTATTCTATTGAATCACTCTACACTTCCATCCAATCGCTTCGTTCGTCCATCACTGCTTCACAGACCCATCGCCACACAAATCGCAGCGACATCGCCGATCCGCTCACCGAGGGCCGCCGGAACAATCCGGCAGATCTTCGCCGAGGCCGGCAACGCCTCGCGCTCCATCGCCGCCCGTGCCGGCGTCAGAAGGCGCTCCCCAAGTCGCATCGCCAACCCGCCAATCACGATCCGCTCCGGATTGAACAAATCGATCAGGATCGCCAACGCCTCACCCAGCCGGTTCCCCGTGTCCTCAAGAATCTTCAGCGCAAGCTTGTCACCTTGCTGTGCCGCATCGGCGACGTCCTTAGCGGTCAAAACTCCGCCGCTCCGAAATTTGGCTGCAAACCCCGTCGTCTCCCCGTTACCGAGGGCGGCTTCAACCTCGCGGCGAGCCACTTGCGCCAGTCCGCCGCCACTCACCCATCCTTCCACGGATCCAGCCTTGTTGTAGCCCACCGGCCCTGAAGCAGTCAGCCGCACGTGGCCAATCTCGCCCGCCTGCCCGCGCGCTCCTTTCAACAAACGCCCATCTGTAATCACGCCGGCGCCGAAGCCTGTCCCCATCGTCAGAAAAATCATGTGCTGTGTTCCCTGCCCGGCTCCAAATCGATACTCAGCGACTGCACCGGCATTCGCATCGTTTTCTAATTTGCATTCGAGCCCAAACTCCTGCCGGAGAATGGCGCAGATCGGCACATTCACCCATGTCGCCAGATTGGGCGGCGCCTGGATCAAGCCTGCTGCCTGGTCCAGCGGCCCGCCGCAACTCACGCCAATGGCCCCAAGGTTCGATCGATCCACAGTCGATGAATCGATAAGTTTATGAATGGATTGCTTGACCAGCTCGATCGCGCGTTCCGGCCCCAGGTCCGGCAGAGTCGGGAATTCAATGCGAGACAGCATTGTCGGCGGCTTCGATGAAAGCACAACCGCTGTTTTGATGCCTCCAATGTCGACGCCGATCCAGGTCTTGCAGTCTCCATCCATCCTTGGAACTCCGGGCATTCAAAATCGAAAGCCCGCAACCAGGGTCGCGGGCTCCATCGATCCGCACTTGTTTGCGCCTAGCGCTTCTTTGCCGATTTGGGAGCGGCCTTTTTCGCAGCCGGCTTGGCTGGCTTCGCTCCCTGCTGCGCCTTACTCTTCACCGGCGCCTTGCTCGAAGCTTTGGACTGAGCCTTCACCTGAGCCTTGACCGCACTCTTGACTGGAGTCTTGACGGGAGTCTTCGCCGCACTCTTTCCGGCAACGGGCTTGGCCGTCTTTCCAGCCTTGGGCGTGGCCTTTTGAGCCACCGGCGCTGCCTTCGCTTTGGGGGCTGGCGGAGCCGGCTTTGCCTTCGACGCAGGCGCTGCCTTTGCCTTCGCTTCCGGCTTGGCCGCGGGCGCAGCTTGCGCCTTCGCTTTCTTTTCTACAATTGGCTTGCCCGCCGGCTTTTCAACCTTCGCAGGCGCCGCAGCCGGAGCAGGTTTCGTAGCCTTCTTGCCGGCCTCGGCCTTCGCAGATTTCTTGCCACCCGATTTCGAGGATGCAGAAACCGGCTCGCCTTCTTCTTCATCCTCTTCGTCGCCGGGTTCTACTTCGTCAAGGTCGTCGGCTTCCAAATCTACCTTGGGAAGGTTCATGCCAAGGTCGATCTCTTCGTCATCCCCGCCAATATCGTCGAGATCGTCGTCACCACCAAGGCTATCCTCGGCATCCTCGTCGTCTTCAAAGGTCTGCTCCTTGACCTTCTCGGCCCCGCGCTTCACCCGAGGCCGTTTGATCGTCACCTGCGGGGGCGGTGCGGGCGGTGAGTGAGGCTCAAGGAAAGCCCGCATCTCTTCCGGTGTGGTCAGGCGGCCGTCGATCAGCTCAAGAAACACCGCATGAACAATCTCGTTGTACGTTGCCAGCTCCGGCGTAATCCGCATCTCCTGCATCAGCGCATGAGGAGTGTTCTGGCGAGCCTCCGGCCACACCTTCAGAAAATGGTTGTAGCGTTCCTGCACTGCCCCGCTCTTGCTCGTGAACCCAAGCCAAAGCACCGCTTCAGGGTCGTAGCTGGTAAACAGCTTGTATCCCGCAGATGCCGTTGCCTTGTCCTTGGACAGCAGCACCTTCTGGAACCCCGCGGCCAGCGCATCCAGGCTGTTCCATTCCTCCACAAACCCTGGACGCAAAAGCGATTTCTTCAGCGCCGCAAGATCCTTTGACGGAAGCTTAACCGTAAGCAGCTGCATCTGCGCCGCCGACATGTCTGCGTGGACCCCCTGCAGCAGCAACCCCACCGCCAGTTCGTGCAGAGCCTTCAGCTTTTCCTCATCCGCCTTGGCCGCCGTCCAGGCCGGGAACAGAACCTTCATCCAGCCTTCCGCCTCAAGCGCCCGCAGCACGTTCAACCCGTCTTCTTCATGGCCAATCTGTTCCAGTTCCTGGCTGCGCGCATGGGACGAGAGGAACTCGATCACTCCCTCGTTCCTGGCGTTGTCGTACCGGGTCCTGGTCTTCATATCCAGTTCCCAGCCAAGCCGCGCGTGATAGCGCGTGGCCCGAATCATCAGCGACGGGTCCTCAATAAAACCGTAATTCGACACCAGCCGCAGGATTCTGGCCTCAATGTCGGCAGCGCCGTTCAAAGGGTCCATCAGCAGCCCGAAAGAGCCTTCGTTCAATGAGATAGCCATCGCGTTTACGGTAAAATCCCGACGCCGCAGGTCCTCCTGGATCGACGCAGGGTGGTAGACCGGTTTCCCTGGCTTGGGATAGCTCACGCTGTGTGCGCTGATCAGGTCTACCCGGACCGTCCCCGGAAAACATAGGTAAAGGCTCTGCGAGGGTTCATGCTCCCCCCACACCTTGCCCCCAAGTTTCTCTATTGATTTCTTTAACTTGAGAGCATTGCCGTGGATTGAAATCTCAAGCTCGCGAACCGCATGGCCACTGGTCAGGTCCCGCACCGCGTCGCCGGTCAGAAACAGAATGGTTCCAGCCTCGCGCGCCACTTCCCGCAACTGGGTCAGTGCGTGCCGCTGGTCGGGCGACAACCGGTTTTCCAGTAAGTAAATATAGTCGGGCATCCGAGTACCTGCTTCCGCCGTCTCAAGCCGCTTCCAAGTAACTGATGTTGTTACCCTTAAGGAGGATTCAAGAAGAGATGGCAAACCAGTACATTAACACAACTGTGACCGCTTGGCTAGGGTAAGTTGCACACTGTACGCAGCCTTCCCGTGTTCGCCTTCCCATCTCCGCCTTCCCTTGACAGCAGCTTCGCGCCGCGGCACCTGATCCTCGGACCGAGACCCCGCCAAAACATGCGACAATCCAGAGCAATGGCCTCCGCTCGCAAGCCTGTCATCGTCCGCAAGCTCTCCAGGGACTGGTGTGCCGGCTACGCAGGCCCGACCTTCGGACAGGATGACCCGGAACTGGAGATCCTCGACCTCGGCGGCAAGGTGCTGCGCATCGGGTGGGATCAGATAAAGTGGGTCTGCTACGTCCGCGACCTCCCTCCCGCCTCACAGATCAACGACCAGGCCAATCCCGAGCGGCTCCTTCACAAGCGCTTTTCCATCAGGCCCCGCACCGCGGGCCTCTGGCTGCGCATGATTCTCACCGACGGAGAAGAATTGGAGGGCCTGGCGGCAAACGACCGTTCGCTTGTCGATGGCGCTGGCCTGCTGCTCACTCCACCCGACACGCGCTCCAATACGCAGCGCATTTACGTCCCCCGGCTCGCCATTCAATCCCTTGAAGTCCTCAGCCTGATTGGCGCAGCCGCCCGCCGTCGCGCCGGCGCTGCAAGCCGCGAAAGAGAGCAGCCCGAGCTTTTCCCCCCCGATTCAGAGTCCTCCTTGGTGCCCAGTCAAGACGAGGCCCAGGAAATCTAAACCTTGCGATTCGTTATTTGCCTTCAATCTGTTTCAGACGCGCTTTCACCATCTTCCTGATCAGCGCGACGGGCAACGGCTTGTCCATTGGGAACTGAACGGTTCCTTTCGACACTTTGAACCCCTTGAGTTCCTCCTCGAACTGCTCAATCACCCCGGAGCCAGGGAACAAACTGCAGTGGTTCTTGAAGGCGGCGAACCACACGAGTACCTTTTTATGTTTGAATGCCGGCATCCGGTAACTGATCGTCTCTTGAGCCTCCTCAGGCAGTGCCGACCGGATCAGCTCCCGCATCTTGACCATCCTGCTGTGCGCAGGTTCCGTGACGCGTGCAAGATACTCCTCCACCGTCCTCGGAGCGCTTCTTCCCCGTTTCGCAGGAGACAAATCGCCTTGTCCCTTCTTCTCCATGCCATCCATGCTACAACGCCCGAAACTCCGCCTCCTCGCCTGTTCTCCGCGCGTTTGGCCGCTCCTTACCCGGTCAATTCCTCCGTGCCCAGGCACCTCAAACAGACCTTGCGAAGAACATCCTCCCGTCCTTCCGCCTGGGCTCCTCGCGGCCCGAGTCTTCCACCTGTGATTTACCTCACTGACATCTTTTGCAGAACATTGTTTCCTGCAAATACTGATCCACTTATCTCCACCGGAAGACCTCGCACTTCGGGTCCATCCCTGTGTTGTCGCTCTGGAAGACGCGGCTCAAGCGGAAAATCGGCTGAATTGCCTGTTTTTAGATAGACATAAGGCACTTCTTCAGCCTGCACGAAATTCCAACACCGCCGGGTGCGTTTGATTCAGTCGTTCCCAATGCTGAATTCGGCAGGGAACGTGACAGCTTTTGCTGGAGGGGCCCTTGCTCAACCGTTCTTTCGATCTTTTCTGTGCGGCTCTGCCGCCTTCCATCTTTCTTCCAGTTTTCCTGGATCAACCCACCGCCGCCAAGCGGGATTCGGGATGCTCAACCTCAAATCGCCCAGTACTCTCCCAACCCAGTCTTATCCGGCGACAATCCGGCCGGGCGCTCAAATCCAACCGCGCCCTCCATGCTTGTTACTGTCTGACCGGCCCCTCCCGCGCGGAGGTGCTTCTGTGAACCACATCGCCCTCCTCATTCCCTCCCTTGAGAAAACTGCTGGCGCGGAGCGCCACGTCATTTCGCTCGCCAAAGGCATGCGTTCCCGCGGATGGAGAGTCAGCGTCGTCGCGCTCTCCGGCAACGCAGCAAACGCCGCGGCCGAATTCAAGGCGGTGGGCGTTGAGTTTCTGAGCCTGGAAATGCGCCACGGCCTCGCCGATCCCCGCGGGTGGATTCGCTTCAGCCGCTGGATCGGCCGCGAAAAGCCTCATGTCGTGCACGCCCACATGCACGAGGCTGCCTGGCTCGCTCGCTGGTCGCGCCTCACTACCCCTGGCCAGGCGCTGCCCGGCCTCGCCTCTTCCGTCAACGTCGTCATCGACACTCTGCACAGTCCGACTACAGGCAATCTCGCGCGCCGCTTCGGCTATCGCGCCAGCGATTGGCTCGCCGATGGCGTCACCGCCGTCAGCCAATCCGTTGCCGACTCCCATCTTGCAGCCAGGATGGTCGACCCCAACAAACTCACCGTGCTTTGGAACGGGATCGATGTCGACAAGTTTTGCCCGGATTCCTCCGCCCGCGAGTCCGTCCGCCGCGAACTTGGCCTCACCGGCGAGTTCCTGTGGCTTGCCGCCGGACGCCTCGAGACCGTCAAAGACTATCCCACCCTCCTGCGCGCCTTCTCCCTCGTCCCTCACCCCGCACGCCTCCTCATTGCCGGCGACGGATCGCTTACCAATGAACTGCGCAGCCTATCCGCCCGCCTCGGCCTCGAGCACAGGGTCAGCTTTCTCGGCTTCCAACAGGATGTCAGGCCTTGGATGCAGGCCGCCGATGGCTTCGTCCTCTCCTCCCGTTGGGAAGAGCTTCCGGCCTGCCTGCTCGAGGCCGGCGCCTGCGCCTTGCCCTCCATCGCCACCGATGTTCCCGGCTCCCGCGAAGTCATCGTGCGCGGCCGCACAGGACGCCTCACCCCGGCCGGTGCACCCCATGCTCTCGCCAGCGAGATGACAGTCATGGTGCAATCCTCACCCAGGGAGCGCCGCGCCATGGGCAACCTCGCCCGCCTCCACATCGCCGAACGCTTCAGCTTGGATGCCATGCTCGATCGCTGGGAAAACTTCTATCGAAGACTCCTCGTGCCAAGCTATCAGTCCAGCTACCCGATCAGAAACCCGATTGCACCCTTGAGGATTTCATCCCGAATCTGAACGTCCTGAACCACTTCGGGCTCCGGCGATGCCCCAGGTCGCATCGACATTGAGGAGCGCGCAGAATCGAGGGCCATACCTGGCCTGCATCCTACTTAGGATACTTTTGTGTGCCACTTAGGTCTTATATGGTCCCAGCCCTATCTGCTTTAGAATCGTCACCATGAATACTGCATCCGTGGACTCCTTAGAGCTGATCAAGCAAAAGATCGAAACCCGCGAAGCCCGCATCGGCATCGTCGGCATGGGTTATGTCGGGTTGCCGTTGGCGCTGCTGTTCAGCGGCGAACGCTTCCGGGTCACCGGCTTCGACGTCGCCGCCGACAAGGTCGCCAAGCTCAATGCCGGCGGCTCGTATATCGTGCGCATTCTTCCCGCCGAGATTCAGCAGGCTCAGAAGGCCGGCTTCCGCGCCACCGCCGACTATTCTGAAATCGCCGCCATGGACGCGGTCATCATCTGCGTGCCCACGCCGCTCAACGAGCACCACGAGCCCGACCTGAGCTACGTCACCGGCACAGTCGCCTCGCTCGCTCCCTACATTCATCAGGACCAACTCATCATCCTCGAGAGCACCACCTATCCCGGCACCACCGAGGAGATTGTTGCGCCCATGCTCGAAGCCGGCAACCCGCTCGGCCTCAAAGTCGCGCGCACCCTCGAGCAGCCCGGCGTCCACGTCGCCTTCTCGCCCGAGCGCGAAGATCCAGGCAACGACACCGTCGCACGGCACGACATTCCCAAGGTCGTCGGCGGCTGCGGACCGGCTGCCTCCGAGCTGGCCTCGGCCCTCTACGGCTCCATCTTCCGCCGCGTCATCAAGGTCAGCAGCCCCTCGGTTGCCGAGATGACCAAGCTGCTTGAAAACATCTATCGCTGCGTCAACATCGCGCTGGTCAACGAGCTCAAGCAACTCTGCATGAAGATGGGCATCGACATCCACGAAGTCATCGACGCGGCCAAGACCAAGCCCTTCGGCTTCCAGGCCTTCTATCCCGGCCCCGGTCTCGGCGGCCACTGCATTCCCATTGACCCGTTCTATCTCTCCTGGAAGGCCAAGGAGTTTGACTTCCGCACCCGCTTCATCGAGCTGGCCGGCGAAATCAACACCGCCATGCCCTACTTCGTTCTCGAGCAAACAACAGCCGCGCTCAACGACCGCTCAAAATCTCTGAAGGGCTCGAAGATCCTGGTGCTCGGCCTGGCCTACAAGCGCGACATCGATGACCTGCGCGAGTCCCCGTCGCTCACCATCATCGAACTGTTCCGCGAGAAGGGCGCCATCGTCGCCTACAACGACCCCTTCTTCCCCACCGTCGGCCACGGCCGCCACTACGACCTGAACATGACCTGCACGCCGCTCGACAACCTGGCCCAGTACGACGCCGTCGTCATCGTCACCGACCACACCAGCTACGACTACAAAGCCATCGTCGCGCAATCCAAACTAGTCGTCGACTCCCGCAACGCTACAAAAGGCATCGACGCCAAAAATATCGTGCGCTGCTAGGAACTTCCTGAACCATCCTCTGTGCCCCATTCATGCGACGTTCTTGTTTTTGTCGCATGAGTGGGATACGATTCATCCCCGCCTCCCAGAAACAAACACACCCCACCAACCCATTCGTGTATCGTGATTGGGTTCGGTCATGACTTCATTTCTCCCCACCCTCGCCGAGCCCCAGCATTTCTCCCTCGTTGAGAAACTGCTCTTCGCCGCGCTGGCCGCAGCCTCCGCCACGGCCTTCTGGCTGCGCTTCCGCATCGTCCTCCACAAAATCCTCCATTCGAAAAAGGACGCGAACTTTCACCTCCTCCCCATCGGCAAGCGCGTCCGCGACTTTGTCTTCGAAGTCCTCTTCCAGGCAAAAGTCATCCGCGAGCGCCCACTCGCCGGACTCGCCCATGCCCTCGTCTTCTGGGCCTTCTGCGCCTTTGCGCTGGTCACTCTCAACCACTGCGCCAACGCCTTCGGAATCCCCTTTCTCAATCCCGCCGGCCCCATTGGCAGCTTCTATTTCTACTGCGCAGCGATCTTCGCCGCAGCCTGTGCCGTCGGCATTCTCGGCCTCTTCGCCCGCCGCTTTCTCCTCCGCCCCCGGTGGCTCGGCGAAAAACTCTCCTGGGAATCCGGCTTCATTGCCCTGCTCATCTTCGTCCTCATGGCCACCTACCTGGCCTCCTTCGTCGCCACCACCGGCGCATCCATTAGAACCCTCTGGTGGATGCACACCGCAGCGCTTCTCGTCTTCCTGCCCATCATTCCCCACACCAAACACCTGCATCTGTTGCTCAGCCCCTTCACCGTCTTTCTCTCTCGCGGCAGCTTCGCGCAAATCCCGCCTCTCTCCGGCGATGAAGACTTCGGCCTCGTCGCCGGCCGAGACCTCACTCAACTGGTCAGCCTCCAGACCTACTCTTGCGTCGAGTGCGGCCGCTGCACCGAGCACTGCCCCGCCGCCAATACCGGCAAGCTCCTCAACCCAAAAGAAATCATTCTTGGCGTCCGCGCCTATCTCAACGACCTCGGCCCCGCATCCGATCAACCTCTCCTCGGCAAATACAACGCGCAACAAGCCGTCTTTCAGTGCACCACCTGCGGCGCTTGCGAGTTCCAGTGCCCGGTTGGCATCGAGCACCTCCCCATCCTCATCGGCCTCCGCCGCGGTGCAGTCAACACCGGGTCCTGGCAAGACGACCACGGCGCAAAGCTCTTCCTCGCCCTCGAGCGTGGCAGCAACGCCCTCGGCATCAGCCCCGCCGAACGCGACAGGTTCATCGAGCGCCAGCAACTCCCTCTCTTCGACGGCACCCAGGAATACTGTTTGTGGCTAGGCTGCATGGGCGCCTACGACCCCAAAGGCTGCGAAATCGTCGCCGATTTCGCCCGCATCATGAACTTTCTTGGCACCAGCTACGGCGTTCTCCGCAAGGAGAAATGCACCGGCGACCCCGCCCGCCGACTCGGCAACGACCTCCTCTTTCAGCAGCTCGCCGAGTCCAACCTCCAAGCCCTCGCCCAGAACAAAGTTAAAAAAATCGTCACCATCTGCCCCCACTGCGTCCGTACCATCCAGGAAGACTGGAAAGAATACGGCGTCCCACCCGCAGTCGAGCACCACAGCGAATTCCTCGCCCGCTTCGTCCACAAGCTGCCGCGGACGGTAGGCCGGGACTTAAGTCCCGGCATTGAGCGCGCCGAATCGACGGGGGCTTTAGTCCCTGAGGTACGCTCTTCCTCCGCTCCTTCTCCGACCGTCCAGGAAAAGATCGTCTTCCACGACCCCTGCTACCTCGGCCGCTACCGCAACGTCTACGAAGAACCCCGCACTATCGCCGCGTTGTCCGGCGAATTAGTCGAAGCCCCCCGCCACCACGACCGCAGCTTCTGTTGCGGAGCCGGCGGCGGCCTCGCCTTCCTCGGCGAAGAAACCGGCGACCGCGTCAGTCACGTCCGCGCAGCCGAGTTAGTCGCCACCGGCGCGCAAACCATCGCCACCGCCTGCCCCTTTTGCAACTCCATGTTCCGCGACGCCCTCGCCTCCACCAACAAACCCGCCCCGCAGTTACTCGACATCGCCCAACTCACCGCCCGCAGCCTGCCCAATGAATAACCTCGTATCCAACTCCGTCTAAGATGAACGAGAGCATCGAACCATGAAAATCCTCGTAGCCATCAAGCAAGTCCCCGAACGCGACGCCCCCGTCCGCATCGACTCCTCCGGCAAGGGCATCGACGACTCCGATCTCCAGTACGCCATGAACGAGCCCGACGCCTACGCCCTTGAAGAAGCCCTTCAACTCAAAGAGAAATCCGCCGCCGCGAATGACGAAGTCATCGTTCTCAGCGCCGGCCCCGAACGCGTCGGGACCACTCTCCGCGAAGCTCTAGCCAAGGGTGCCGACCGCGGCCTTCACATCCTCACAGACGATCTCGGTACCCTCAACGCCTTCGGCGTAACCAACTTTGACGCCCTCGGCGTTGCCACCCTTCTCGCCGCCGCCATCAAGCAGGAAAACCCCGACCTCATCCTCACCGGCCTCCAGTCGGAAGACCTGGGCCTCGGCCAAACCGGCGTCATCGTCGCCGAACTCCTCGGCCTGCCCCACGCAACACTCATCCTCCACATTGAAAAAACTGCGAACGGCGTTCAAGCCAAGCGCGAACTCGAAGAAGGATGGTTCCAGTTGATCGAGCTACCCACTCCTGCCGTACTCACCATTCAGTCCGGCGGCGCAAACCTTCGCTACGCCACCCTGATGGGCATCAAGCGCGCCCGGACAAAAGAAGTCAAGCAGATCAACGCCACCGACCTCGCTCCCATCGCCGCACCCGTCGTCGTACTCGAACACATCGCCCTGCCCAGGAAACAAAAGTCCACGCAGATGCTCACCGGCACGCCCAAACAAATCGCAGCAGCTCTCGTCGAAAAGCTCCGCACGGAGGCGCACATCTTATGAGCGGCATTCTGGTTGCCCTCGAACAGCGCTCCGGCAAAATCGCCCGCATCAATTGGGAAGCCCTCTCGGCCGCGCAGCGTCTCGCCCCGTCAGCTTCCATCACGGCCGCCATCCTCGGCGCAGAAACCGAAGCCAACACTGCTGAAATCGCCGCCCGCGCCCCCGGCAAAGTCATCCGCGTCGAGCACCCGCTGCTCACTCCCTACACAGCCGACGGCTTCATCCTTTCCCTTCACCAACTCATCCAGTCTGAAAGCCCCACGCATGTAGTCTTCCCTCACACCTATCAGGTCCGCGATTTCGCCGCAGCACTCGCCACTCGCTTCGGCCAGGTGCTCATCAGCGATGTCGTCGCAATAACCCCCAACGCGGAGTCGGACGCCACCATCTTCACCCGCCAACTCATGCAAGGCCGCCTCACGGGCGACTATCACCACGCTGGCAATGGCCCCTGCTTCGTCTCCGTACAAGCCGGCGCCTTTCCTGTCGAGACCACCACAAACTCCACGCCCTCCCACATCACCACCTTCACGCCCACCCTCGACGCCGCCCAAATCCGCACCCGCCCCAGCGAACCCTTCCGCGCCGCCGCGCAAGCCGTCGATCTCGGCTCCGCGCAAATCATCGTCAGCGTAGGCCGTGGAATCGGCACGCAAGAAAACATCCCCATCGTCCAGCAACTCGCGACAGCCCTCGGCGCGGAACTGGCCGCCTCGCGCCCCATCTGCGATGCCGGCTGGCTCCCCCTCGAGCGACAGGTCGGCAGCAGCGGTCAGACCGTCGCGCCCAAACTCTACATCGCCGCCGGCATCTCCGGAGCCATCCAGCACCTGGTCGGCATCAAGGCCTCGCAGTGCATCGTCGCCATCAATAAAGACCCTGCCGCCCCCATCTTTGAAGTCGCCGACTACGGCATCGTCGGCGACCTCATGGAAATCGTCCCCGCCCTCACCGAAGCCGTCAAAGCCGCCAAGCAGTGACAATCATGTCCGATCCCCGCAAACCCATCGTCGTCGTTGGCAGCATCAACATGGATCTCGTTGCCCACACCCGCGAGATCCCCGTCCCCGGCCAAACCGTCATCGGCACCGGCTTCCGCACCACCCCCGGCGGCAAAGGCGCCAACCAGGCGGTCGCCGCCGCGCGCCTTGGCTATCCCGTCCACATGGTCGGCGCAGTGGGCGACGACGTTTTTTCTGAAGCCCTTCTCGACAACCTCGCCGCCTCGGGCGTCCGCACCGAATCCGTCGCCCGCGTCTCCGGCGCCTCTGGCGTAGCGCCCATCCTCATTGCAGAAAACGGCGAGAACTCCATCGTCGTAGTCCCCGGCGCAAACGCGAAAATGGATTGCGCCGCCATCGACCGCCACGCCGATCTCATCCGTTCCGCCGGCATTGTCCTCTGCCAGTTGGAACTCCCGCTTGAAACCGTCATGCTCACCCTGGCTCTCTGCGCCCAGGCCGGCGTGCCTGTCATCCTCGATCCAGCTCCCGCCGCGCCTCTCCCCGACGAAGCCTTCCGCCACGCAACCTGGTTCACTCCTAACGAAACAGAAGCCGCCTTCTATCTAGGCTGCGCCACCGCGCCAGAGCAAGTCGCGCTGCAATTGCTGGATAAAGGTCTCAAGGGTGTCGTGCTCAAGCGAGGAACAGAAGGCGCCTACGTAGCCACCAAGGCCAACGCCGCCTGGGTAAAATCGTTCTCCGTCCAGTCGGTTGACACGGTAGCCGCCGGCGATTGCTTCAACGCCGCATTTGCCGTCGCATTGCTTGAAGGCAAGGACTCTCCGTCCGCAGCGCGCTTCGCCTCCGCAGCCGCAGCCATCTCTGTCACTCGCGAGGGCGCACAAGCTTCCATGCCCTTTCGCACCGAGGTCGATGACTTCCTCGCCGGGCGCAGCTAGCCTCGTTCCCTATCCAACCAGCTCCATCGCCCGGATCGTTTCTTTCCGCACCGTCAGCCGCTCCACCAGCTCCGTCCGCACCTCGTACCCGCGCCCAGGTATATCCGGCACAGCAATCTCGCCCGCAGCCGACACCAGAACCTCCGGCTCAATAATGTCCTCGGCCCAGTACCGCGCCGATGCCGATACATCGCCCGGCAGCGTAAAGTTTTCGAGCGTCGAGAGCGCAATGTTGTGCGCGCGTCCAATGCCCGACTCCAGCATCCCGCCGCACCACACCGGAATTCCCCGCTCCTGCGCCGCATTGTGCACCGCAATCGCCTCTGAGAATCCGCCCACGCGCCCCAGCTTGATGTTGATAATCTTGCACGACTCCATCTCAATTGCCGCCAGTGCATCTCTCCGGTTGCGGATCGATTCGTCCAGGCAAATCGCCGTCTCCAGCCGCTTCTGCAACATCGAGTGGTAATAAAAATCGTCGTACCACAGCGGTTGCTCAATCATCAGCAAATCGAATTGGTCAAACTCCACCAGATGATCCGCATCCCGCAACTTGTAAGCCGAATTGGCATCGCAGCTCAGCGTAATCCCCGGCCACCTATGCCGGACCCGCTCCAGCACTTCAACATCCCAGCCCGGCTCTCACCTTGATCTTGATGCGCTGATACCCGGCCGCCAATTCCTTCTCAATAATCCCCAGCAGCTCCGGAATCGAGGCCTGAATCCCCAGCGAAACTCCGCACGCAATTGTCTCCTGCACGCCACCAATCAGTTTCGAAAGCGAAATCCCCTCGCGCTGCGCCTCCAGATCCCAGATCGCGTTCTCCAGCGCGGCCTTCGCCATCCGGTTGCCGCGCACCTGGCGAAAAATCCGCGGGCACTCACCGCCATGCTCAGGCGGCTCCGCAGTCAGCATCGGCCCCAGTTCCTGAGTAATCACGCCCCATGCGCTATCGGTTGACTCCGCGGAAAAATACGGATGCTCCCCCGCCGTGCACTCGCCCCAGCCAATCAGCCCCTCCGATTGCACCTCGGCCAGCAGAATCCTCCGGTTGCGTGTCACGCCAAAACTGGTCTCAAACGGTCGCACCAGCGGCATATGCACTTCGCGCAGAATGATTGCATCGATTCTCATAGGTTTTCGATCCTCGGGATAATTGGTCAAAAAAATAACTCAGCTTAATGAAAGCTCAATCCAGTTCCAACCCGGCGGGGGAACCAAGTTCAAAGACGCCATTTCCTTCCGCATCCCGAACGAAGCCAATCACAGCCAACCCTCGGGAAAATGCCTCTTGAAACTTTCGTCGATTCTCCAACTGAACGGCCAGGGCTAATCCCCGGCCAACTTCGGTTGCCTTCCAATCGTAAATGGAGGCGGGAACCTGAATTCGTTCCCCAATCTGCTGTCCGAGTGCCGGCCGGCCTTCGAGAACAGCCTGCACTCTCGGGGAATCAAGCCGCCACTCCGCCAACAATCTGTCTGTCGGCAAACCAGCCTGCAGTCGAGATGAGGATACACCATAGAAATCCACACGATAGCTGGAAACCGTCGCTCCCAGCCTGTGGATATTCAAAAACGCGTTCTTGATTTCCAGCGGATCGAACGTCCATTCCATATACCGGATGCCGCGCGCCAGCGCCTCACGCCGTTGTTCCAGCTTGAGTTGCGTGCCCAGCCCCCGGTTCCGGTAAGTCTCCCTCACCGCCAGCATGTGCGAGTGAAGATATGCCCGCGGTTCACCCTCGCCCGTCTTCATCCCCGGCAAAGAAAAGGCAAACCCCACCAGCCGTTCCGCCGCGCTCTTCCCCGCCGCAAGCTCCGAATCGAACGCCCCAATCACCTGCCCGCCTATCGCCTGCGCCACCTTGAACGCCTTGCGCGGAATCACGTCGCTCGCGTCGTAACCCCACGTCTCAATCTGCAACTGAACGCAAGCCTCCAGCTCTTCGAACCCCACGCACGAGCGAATCTCGATCACGCCTGCGCCTTTCCGGCCAACTGCGCAAACGTCCCACCCCGAAATCCGTTCGCTCTGAAGACAAATGCATTTGCTTTGAAAGGGCACGACTTTAGTCGTGCCGATATCCACTCAATAAGGACGCGGGCTTTAGCCCCTGAGGTAAGACTCTCCATCACGCTCGCTCCCCCGCCAGTTTCCGCTTCGCCCCCGCCCAGAGCGCCTCCAACTCCTCCGGCCCAAGCTCTTCCAACGGCCTCGAAGACGCCGCTTCCATCTCCCTGAACCGCTCGCGAAATCGCAGGTTGCATCCCCGCAATGCCATCTCCGCATCCACGCCCAAATGCCGCCCCAGGTTCACCACGGTAAACAGCAGATCGCCCAGCTCCGCTTCAACCGCCGGCTTCCGCGCCGGATCGTCGGATGAAGCCTCCGCCTCCAACTCGCGCGTCTCTTCTTCGAGCTTCGGTAGCAAATCGCGCCAGCTAGGCCAATCGAACCCCGACTTCTGCGCCTTCGCTCCCAGCGTCGCCGCCTCGGCCAGCGCCGGCATCGCCCGTTGCACTCCATCCAGCCGCGATACAGGTCCTTGCTTCTCCCCGCCCTTCGCCTTGTTCTCCGCGACCTTAATCTCTTCCCAATTCCGCAACACCTTGGCCGTCGAGCCCTCTACCGCCGCATCCACATCCGCATTGTTCCCCGCAGCCCGCGAAGCTTCCTCCCCAAACACATGCGGATGCCGCCTCACCAGTTTCCGGTTCAGATGATCCAGCACATCCGCAATCGTGAAATGCCCTTCGTTAGCCGCCATCTCCGCGTAGAACAGCACCTGAAGCAGCAGATCGCCGAGCTCTTCGGCCAGATGAGGAAAGTCCCTTCGCTCAATCGCGTCGAAAACCTCGTACGTCTCTTCCAGCGTGTATTTGCGAATCGAATCAAACGACTGCTCGCGATCCCACGGGCATCCGCCAGGCGCCCGCAGCTGCGCCATAATCCGCGCCGACTCCGCAAACAGCTCCCCCGCTTGCTCTGGATCGGTCGCAGCAGCCGCGGAAGGCTTTCCAGTTGAATTGTCAGTGGGGAGTTCCATGCACCCTTAGATTACTCCACCCCTCGGGCACAACCAATTGACCAAAACCGGCGACTCTTGCGCTGCACGCAGCCTTCGCATATAAGTTGATTGATGCGGAGTATGTATCAGCCATCAGACGTTGAAGAGATCAGAGACCGCCTCGCGCGCCTCCAGCCGGACAGTCCGCGCCAGTGGGGCACGATGAGCGCGCCTCAGGCCGTGGCTCATTGTGCAACGGCCATGGAGTGGATCGTCGGCGATCGAACTCCTCCGCGTATGGGTCTCGCCAGCATCTTCGGCCGCATCATCAAGTCGAAGGTGATCGGCGGCGACACGCCCTTCCGCCGCAACTCGCCCACGTCAAAGGATCTTGTTATTACGGATGAACGCGATTTTAACGCGGAGCGCAATCGTCTTACAGTCCTGATCGACCGCTTTGCCGCTGCCGGCCCCGCCGGTTGCACCAAACATCCGCACACCTTCTTCGGCCCCATGACGCCGGACGAATGGGCCATCCTCACCTACAAGCATTTGGATCATCACCTGCGTCAGTTTGGGGTATAGCGAACTTCGCCGGAAAACCTGGTCCCTCACTCCCGTGTCCTTGCTGGGTGCCCCTGGTGCCTCGCTTTTGGGCACCAGGGATTCGACAAACTAACTCTCCCACAAACCCAACCCCGTATACTCAACTCGCGCATGATTCGCATTCTCGCAACAGTATTCGCCGGCCTGCTGGGCCTCGCCTTCGGCAGCTTCCTCAACGTGTGTCTGAGCCGCTGGCCCGCCGGCGAGAGCATTGTCACGCCACGCTCCCACTGCCGCAACTGCACCCACACCCTCGCTTGGTGGGAGAACATCCCCCTCCTAAGCTGGCTGGTGCTCCGAGGCCGATGTCGCAACTGCAAGACAGAAATCAGCTGGCGTTATCCGCTCGTAGAACTTTCAGTGGGTACACTATGGGCAATCGACTGCTGGCGACAATTCGACCAATTTCAGCGATCTCTCTCTGAGCCCATTTTGCGCTCGAGTGTTATTGCAGCAGAGATCGAAATTCTATTTGGAATGGCACTGCTGAGCTATCTATTGGTTGGACTGGCTGCGCTTGATGCTGAACACTTCTGGCTTCCAGATGCAGTCACTTTGACGGGAATCGCTATAGGATTGGTGTACTCCATCTCCTTGATTTGCGGATCCACCGGCTACATAACCGTTCAGTCATCGCTCTGGCAGACGATAGCGGAATCGATTCTAGGGGTCTTCGCCGCCTTCCTCCTGATCCTCCTCATCCGCTGGCTCTACAAACTAATCCGCCACCGCGACGGCCTCGGCCTCGGCGACGCCAAGCTCATGGCCATGCTCGCGGCCTGGCTGGGCCTTCCCGGCGCGCTTCTAGCCTTTGCCATCGGCGTAGTCCTCGGCGCAGCCATCGCCCTCGTCCTGCTCGCCAACCCCGCCGCGCGCACCAATCCCCAAAGCTGGGCCACCAGCAAACTCCCGCTTGGCACTTTCCTTTGTATCGGTGGCGTCGTTAGCAGCCTATGGGGCCAGCCTATCCTCGCCGCTTATTTCCGTTGGGCCGGCTTCTAGCCGCGATCCCTACTTCGCAGCCTTCGCATTCCCAACCTGTGGATCTTCAAGCGCCTTCTTCGCGTCCTTTGCGTGCTTGCTGTCCGGGTCATACTCAATCACCTTCAGGTAATTCGCCCGCGCCTCCGCAAAGTTCCCCAAATGCCTATCGCTCTCCGCCAACCCCCAGTAAACCTCCGGCTCGTCCGGCGCCAGCACCAGCGCCGATTGGAACCGCGACAACGCCGCCTTCCAGTTCTTGATGTCCAGGTAGTACTTGCCCACGCTGATATCTTCCTTCGGCGTCTCGACGGGCGCATCGTCGATCTTGTCACCCTTTTTTTTCCCCGGCTCATCCTCACCCGGCTTCGGCAGCAAACTATCCAGGCTCTTCGAGTCAGAGGTCGATTCCATTGTCTGCACGTCCCCGCTCTCGTCCCCCGCCTGGTCGGGGCTCTTCACCGGATCCAGATCGTCTTCCGGCAGCGACCCCGCCGCATTGTCCGCGTCGCCGGACGCTCCCGGCGCCACGTCCGGCGTCAGGCTCTTCGGCATCACCGGAACATCGCTCAAATCCTTTGGAAACGGATTCGATCCCGTCTGCGGACTCGCCTGCGCCGGCGTTCCCGCGGCACTCTTCCCATCCACCTTGTTCTGCCCCGTCCCAGCCGCATTCTCGTCCGCGGGAGCCTGCGCACCGAACACCGGCGCCGCCAACAGGCAGCTCGCCAGCACCATCGCAATCTCCCATCTGCGCTTCATCCTGAATTCCCTCACTTCGTTCTTACGCCCGCGATGGTACGATTCCGCCATACGGCATCTCTAAATTCTGTGCCAAGAGAAAGCATCGCACATTCCCATGGGATTGATCATCCGCTCCTCTGCCATCCACGCCGCCGGCTGCTACACCACCGCCGCCATTCGCAAAGGTGCCCGCGTCGTCGAATACACCGGCCATCACCTCACCAAAGAGCAGGCCGACCGCGCCTTCGAAGACTCGCCCATCACCTACCTCTTTGGACTGGGCAATGGCAAGATCGTCATCGACGGCCACTCCATGGCCATGTTCATCAACCACAGTTGCGACCCCAACTGCGAGACCGAAGAGAAAGACGGCCACGTCTGGATCAAGGCCATCCGCAACATTGCCCCCGCTGAAGAACTCACCTACGACTACTGCCTCTACGACGGCGGAGAAGACGACGCCGTCTGCAACTGCGGCGCGCCCAGATGCCGCGGCACCATGTACTCCCGCGAAGAAGTCCGCCGCCGCAAAGCCGCCGCCAAAAAAGCCGCCCGCAAAGCCCGCAAAAATGCCATCGAGGCACGCAACAAGGCCTCCAAGAAAAAACGCAGCCGGAAGGGCGTAGATGTCCATCGGGCGAAAGACGCCGCCGATCTCTTCCGTAAGCTGGGGATCTAATGTACTCCCCAACCGATCAACCCAATTTCATCGCGACGTGAAACTGCTTCAAACTAAGAGTATCCGATGACCAAAACGAGGTTTGCTCCTTCCGTTCTGTTCGAGAATCAGCCGATACGCCGCGTGTACAACGAAGCCACTGAGACATGGTGGTTTTCTGTCGTAGACATTGTTCGCATCCTGACCCAGCAACCGGATGCCACAGTTGCCCGTAAGTACTGGAACAAACTCAAACAGCGCCTGCGCGGTGAGGGAAGCGAACTGGTGACACTTTGTCACCAGTTGAAACTGACGGCGGAAGACGGCAAACAGCGGCTCACCGATGTAGCCACGGCAGAAACGCTGCTGCGGATGGTCCAATCCGTTCCCAGCCCCAAGGCCGAACCCATCAAACTCTGGCTAGCCAAGGTTGGATACGAACGGATGCGGGAGATCGCCGATCCGGCCCTGGGGCTGGAGCGGACCAGGGAGAACTGGCACAAGCTGGGACGCAGTGAAAAGTGGATCACCCAGCGCATGACCGGCCAGGAGACGCGCAACAAGCTGACCGACTACTGGACCTCTCATGAGGTGAAACAGGGGCAGGAGTTTGCCATCCTCACCAATCTCATTCATGAAGAATGGTCCGGCGTCTCGGTCAAAGTGCATAAGGGCCTGAAAGGTCTCCAAAGCCAGAATCTTCGCGATCACATGAGCGAGGCCGAACTCATCTTCACGGCCTTGGCCGAGCTTTCCACGCGCCAGATCGCAGAGACGAATGCGGCGGTGGGTCTGCCCGCCAACAAAAAAGCCGCGAAGACCGGCGGCAAAATAGCCCAGCGCGCACGAATCGAACTCGAAAGCAAGACCGGCCGCAAGGTCGTCACCGGCGAGAATTATCTGCCGCCTGGGAAGGCTAAAAAGACGCTTAAGCCTTGAGGAAGCGCGTACTCGATTCAGGCACCTCATCTCTTCATCACATCAACCGCAGCGCATCCACATCCACCACCAGGTTGCGCCGCGGAACCCCCGCCTCATCCGCATGCACCAGCATCCCCTTCAACGCCGCATTCAACGCCTTCCGCGACCCCGCCTTCAAAATCAAATGAAACCGGTACACGCCCTTGATCCGCGCAATCGGCGCCGTGCACGGCCCCAGCACCCTGACCCCATCCGGCGAAGCTTTCTGGAACCACTTGCCCAGAAGAGCCGACCACCCCGCCGCCTCTTCCAGCTTTGCCGACTGCACCAGCACATTCGCCAGCACGCCAAACGGCGGATAGTGCATCCACCTCCGGTACTTCAGCTCCCGCTCTGCAAAACTCGCATAGTCATGCGTCGTCGCTGCCACAATTGCATAGTGATCCGGATAGTAAGTCTGCACCACTACGCGCCCCGGCAAATCTCCGCGTCCCGCGCGCCCGCTCACCTGCGTCATCAGTTGAAACACCCGCTCCGCCGCGCGAAAATCCGGCATCGACAGCGCATGATCGCAGCCCACCACCCCCACCAGCGTCACGCCGTGAATGTCATGTCCCTTGGCAATCATCTGCGTTCCCACCAGCAGATTGATCTCGCCCGAGTGCAGCCGCGCCAGCAGCCGTTCCAGATCGTAGCGCCCGCGCACCGTGTCGCGATCCATACGCCCAATCCGCGCCGTCGGAAAAATCTCCGCCAGCCGTTCCTCGCCCTGCTCTGACCCCGCGCCCAGATAGTAGAGATGTTCGCTGTCGCACTTCGGGCACCGCGCCGGCACCGTCCGTCTGAACCCGCAATAGTGGCACTCCAGCCGCTGCCCCGCCCGCACAACCTCCACTTCGTCTCCAGAGGGTTTGTGATGCGTCAGCGCAATCGCGCAGTTCTCGCACTCGAGCTTCGCCCCGCACGCCCGGCAGATCACCGCAAACGAATACCCCCGCCGGTTCAGCAGAATCAGCGCCTGCTCCCCGCGATCGAGAGCCGCGCGCGTCTGTTCAACCAGCGACCGCGAAAAAATCTGTTCCTTGCCCGTCTCCTGAAACTCCCGCCGCATGTCGATCAGTTCCACCTCCGGTAGCGGCCTGTTCATCACCCGGTCTCTGATCTCGATCCGCGCATACTTTCCCTGCCCACCGTTCTGCGCAACGGTATTCTGCCAGCTCTCCAGCGACGGCGTCGCCGACCCCAGCACCACCACCGCTCCCGCCAGCTTGGCCCGTACAACGGCCACATCCCGCGCGTTGTATCGCGGCGTCTCTTCCTGCTTGTAACTCTGGTCGTGCTCTTCATCCACCAGGATCAGCCCCAGCTTCGGCGCCGGCGCAAAGATCGCCGACCGCGTCCCCACCACAATCTGCGCCTCGCCTCGCTTGATCCGCCGCCACTGCTCGCTTCGCTCTTCCGGCGTCAGTGCCGAGTGCAGCAGCGCCACCTTCTCGCCAAACGCCGCGTCCATCAACCCCACCGTCTGCGGCGTCAACCCAATCTCCGGCACCAGCAAAATCGATGCCATCCCCTTGTCCAGCGCCCGTTGCATCGCCTCCAGGTAAACCGCCGTCTTCCCCGACCCCGTCACCCCAAAAAGCAAAAACGGCTTGAATCCACCCAGCGCCGGCACAATGCTTGCCAGCGCGTCAAACTGCGGCGGATTCAGCTTGAACGCCTCCGTCATCGTCGGACGCAGCCCGCCCATCCGAAACGCCGCCGCCCGCTCTTCAACGCGCACCAGCCCCCGCCGCACCAGCGTCTGCAATGTCGATGAAGGCAACTCCTTCCGCCGCAGTTCGCTCAGCGGCAACTCCCCTCCGCACGCTGCCAGCTCCGCCAGAATCGCCTGCTGCTTCTCGGTCAACGCCGGCAGCCGCGCCTCCGGAATCAGAACCGCAAACCGCTCCATTCGCCGCGCATCCCGCTCCACCGCGGAAGTCTCCCGCGCAATCCACTTCTTCCGCACCAGCCCCGCCAGCACCGGCAACGTCGCCGCCGTCGCCGTCCGCAGCGTCGACACCTTCACCGCCTCGCCCTCCGCCAGCCGCGTCAAAACGCGCAGCTCCAGATCCAGCTCCTCCGGCGAAGGTCTCCCACGCCTCTTCATGCCGGGCGCCCCCGGTCTCGACTTTGAGACCGGGGATTCAGAAACAGGCTCGGAGGGAGACGGGGGTTTCAACCCCCGTATAGAGTCTTCAAAATCATCGCGGGCTTTAGCCCCGGAGGCGGGTACTCCCGAAAACCCTTTCACAGATTCGACACCATCCCCCTCCACCCGCTTCGCCAGCACATCCCGTCCCCAATCCGTAATCCGGTAGTAGACCGTCCGCCGCACCTCGGCCATCAGCGGCAGCATCCCCCGCAGCACCTCGCCCAGCGGAGCCAGATAGTACCCAGCCATCCACTCCGCCAACTTGAGCAACTCCTCGCTCAGCAGCGGCTCCTCGTCCAGCACCGCCTCTAGAAAACGCACTTCCACATCCAGCGGCGCCTTGGCATCCAGCACCGTCACCACACCAATCAGCTTTTCGTTCCGGAACGGCGCAATCACCCGCGCCCCACGCAGCGGCATCTGCCCCGCGCGCACCGCATACGTAAACGTATGATCCAGCGGCACCGGCAGCGCGACTTCGCAATAAGCAGGCATAGGAGGCAACCTTCAGTGTAACGGGATCGCCACACCGGAGAATTCCACGCGGACAGTCGCCACCAATTCCAGCCACGCGTCCAATGATTCCGCGCGCGCACCCCAATTCTTGCAGCGGCGCTTCTTCACGCTTTCTTATCCATGGCTTTCCGCACCAGAATCAACGTAGAATACTCACGCGATGACCAATTTCAGGAAGTCCTTTCCCATCCCCGCCGTCCTGTTCCCCGCCCTGTTCTTTGGCGCCTTCACCGCGTCCGCCCAGCAGCCCGCAGCCGATCCCCTTCACGCCTGGGTCGAGGGTAACGACCCCGCCGCACTCGAGACCTGGGTCAATCAGCGGCTCGCTGCCGAAAAGGCCGACCTCGACAAGCTCCTCGCCGTCACCGGCCCGCGCACAGTCGAGAACACGCTGCGCCCCTTCGACGATGCGCAAAACGAGTTGTCCTTGGCCGGCAACAATGCATACCTGCTCTACATCCTTGCCGATGCCGCGCCCTTGCGCGATAAAGGCCAGGCAATGGCAGCCAAGGTCTCCTCGGCCGGCACCGACCTCAGCCTGAACCAGAAGGTCTACCGCGCGCTCGCAGCCGTTCCCCTGCCCGCCAACGACCCGGCAACAAGCCATTACCTCGAACACACGCTCCTCGAGTACCGCCTGTCCGGTGTCGACAAGGATGACGCGGCCCGCGCCAGGGTGCGCGAACTCCAGGACAAAATCACCGCGCTCTCTCTCACCTTTGGCCGCAATGTCGCCGATGGAACTTTGAAATTGACTGCAACAAAGGCTGAGCTCGATGGCCTCCCCGCCGACTTCATCGCCCTCCACAAACCAGCCGCGGATGGAACCTATACCCTCACCACCGAACAGCCAGACGTGCAACCGGTCCTGACTTTTTCCAGCAATCCCGACCTCCGCCGCAGAATGTACCTCGCCTATAACCACCGGGCCTATCCGCAGAACGTTCAGGTGCTCCGCGATCTCCTCACCGCCCGTCAGGAGCTGGCCACCACTCTCGGCTATGCCCACTACGCCGACCTGGCCACCGCCGACCAGATGATCGGCTCGGCAGCCAATGTCGAAAAGCTCCTCCAGCAGGTTGACCAGGCCGCGCGCCCTGTGGCCGATCGCGAATACGCCCAGTTGCTCGCCTTTGCGCAAAAGCAGCAGCCGGGCCTCGAGAGCATCAGCATGGCCGATTCACGCTACTGGGCTGAGCAGTACCGCCGCGCGCAGTTTGACTTCGACGCGCAAAGCGTCCGTCCCTACTTCCCCTACGCGCAGGTGCAGGCAGGCATTCTCAAGACCGCCGCGCGCCTTTTCCACGTCTCCTTCAAGCCGGTCACCGGCATCGCCGTCTGGGACCCCTCGGTCGACACCTTCGATGTCTACGACGCCGCGCCGGGCAACCAGGGCAAACTCCTGGGCCGCATCTATCTCGACATGCACCCGCGTCAGGGCAAGGACAAGTGGTTCTCCTCCGGGCCCGTCGTCCCCGGCATTCGCGGCAAACAGCTTCCTGAAGGAATGCTGGTCTGCAACTTCTCCGGCGGCGTCGCTGGCGACCCCGGACTCATGCAGTACGACGAAGTCGTCACCTTCTTCCACGAGTTCGGCCACCTCATGCACTTTATCCTCGGCAGCCAGGGTCAGTGGTCCGGCGAAGGCGGCTTCAACGTCGAAGGAGATTTCGTCGAGTCACCCTCGCAAATGCTCGAGGAAATGTTTCACGATCCCACCATCCTCCAGTCCTTCGGCAAGCATTACCAGACCGGCGCAACCATTCCGCTCTCAACCATCGCCAGGATGAATGCCGCCAGCGCCTACGGCCGCGGCCGCTGGCTCATGAGCCAACTCATCTACTCCAGCTTCTCCCTCCAGATTCATAACCAGGACCCGGCCGCCATCGACTTCGATGCTCTCCAGCAGGCCGACATCCGGCACTTCAGTCCCTTCACCACTGTCGACGGCGACCACTTCTTCGCATCCTTCACCCACCTCACCGGCTACGCTTCCAACTACTACACCTACGTTCTCGACAAGGTCATCGCCATCGACTTCTTCTCACAGTTCGATAAGAAAAACCTGTTGGATGGGCCCACAGCCATGCGCTATCGCCGTGCCGTGCTCGAGCCCGGAGCATCCAAACCGGCCGCAGAACTCGTAAAGGACTTCCTCGGCCGCCCGCAGCAAATCGACGCGCTCAAAAGCTGGATGAGCCAGGAATTCCAGCCCCCACCTGCCCCAGCCAACTAGAGCCGGCTGTTCCGTCCCTCAGTCCCTCAGTCCCTTAGTCCCTCTTACCCGCTCCAACGCATTACAATTCCCTTGAGATGACTCCCAAGCGCGCAAAATCCAAGTCCCCCAGATTCGCCAAGCCGGCCTCCGCCAATGCCGCCGGCCCCATCACTCTCGCCATCGACATCGGCGGCTCCGGTCTCAAGGCCATGCTCCTCGACCCCGCCGGCAAGCCCGTCAGCGACCGCCAGCGCCTTCCCACTCCCGCCGTGCCCACGCCCCTCGCCGTGCTCAAGGGTCTCGACAAGCTCCACGCTCTTCTTCCCCGCTTCGACCGCGTCTCCGTCGGATTTCCCGGCGTCATCAAGCGCGGCATCACCTTCACCGCCGCCAACCTCCATCCCAAATGGATCGGCTACCCCTTGCAAAAGGAACTGGAAAAACGCTGGAAGAAGCCCGTCCGCGTCGCCAACGACGCCGCCGTCCAGGGCTACGGCGCCATCCGCGGCAAAGGCGTCGAGCTAACCCTCACCCTCGGCACCGGCATGGGCTCGGCTCTCTTCACCGACGGCCATCTCTGCCCCGGCCTCGAGCTCGGCCACCATCCCTGGAAGACCAAAACCTACGAGGACTACCTCGGCCGCCGCGGCCTCGACAAGTTCGGCAAAAAAGCCTGGAACAAGTTCCTCCAGCACGCCATTGCTCAGACCTCCGCCACCTTCAACTGGGACAACCTCTATATCGGCGGCGGCAACACCAAGAAAATCGACTTCGACCCCGGCCCCAACGTAAAAATCGTCTCCAACAAAGAAGGCATCCTCGGCGGCGTAGCCCTCTGGCGCGACCAAAAGTAATTTTCAATATTCACGCGCCGCAGCCCTTACCGGCAGGTCGCCGGCTCTCGCTCCAGTTCTTGCCCATTCCAGCGCAGGAGAATCGCCTGCGGACTAAGCCACCACTCGTTCTCGGATTCAGCAGCCGCCATGCCCAACGACGCCTGCGCCACCGGCTCGTGCAATGCGATCAAGCGCATGTTCCCAACGCACTCAGCCGCATCGGTAACAATCACCGTGCAATTCGGACATCGCTTCTTCACCACATAGTCGAGCCAGTAACCGTCATGCTCATTGAAGTACGACAGCTCAATGGTTCCGTGGCTTATCGCGCTCGCATCCGCCGCAACAACGATTGCCCGCCCGCTCCATTCCGCAGGCTCCGCGGAAATCCATTGGCCGATCTCTCGAATCGTCTCCGCTTCCGCCTCGGACGTCATCACGTAGTGAACGCCAATGCCGGCCGATGTCCAGCCCAGAACGAAAACAAGCGCCAGGATCGCCGCTCCCGCCGTAACCTGCACCCACCGCCCTCCAATCCTGCTCCGGAGCAGTGACGCCACAAGAGCGACAACCGCTACCGCGATGCCCATGCTCGCGGCATAGTTCTCTCGTGTGTCATAGCGTGCGATAAACCCCTGGAACACAAGCGCAATGCGCGATCCGAAAAAAATGCTCCATCCCAAAAGCAATGAATGCCAGAGAGGAACACCTTGGGGCGTCAGATCGGCTTGCGGAAACTTCCGTATCCATGCATAGCCCAGCAGCAACAGCACTACGATCTCGATTGCAAGCCAGACCAGGCCTGCGCCGGAGTGAAACGCCGCGCCTGCATTGAGAAATGTCCAACGCCACTGGGTGTCGATCGGCCATTGCAGGGCTCGTAAATGAACCATGGAAATCGAAAATGGAATCCGGGCCAGCGGCAGGTCAACCCTGTCGGATGCATCTGCGCTCGGGGCAATCCAGTAAAGAACCACATACACCAGAAAAGGCGCGGCAATCTTCCCATAGCGCCAAATACTTTCCCGGGCCTTTCGCGGAGTCTCCCTTGTTGCGGCCTCAGGATTACGGCTCGCTTGCGCCCGGCAATACCAGTCAAGCACCGCAAAGAAGATAAATCCCCCCAGCCATAACTCGTACATCGCCAGGCTGAGGAAGACCAAACCCGCATAAGCCACAAACCATCGATTCAAATGGCCATCGTTCCACGAGATCAGGCAATGCGCCGCACCAAGCAACAGGATCGTAGCCCAGATCGCCGCCGCCGCAGGCCACCAATAAACTGCCTCGGACATCCAGGGAAATGCGCAGAACAGCATCCCCGCCGCAAGCGAAGCCGCGGTAGACCAGTTGATGCGTTTCAACAAAAAGTAAAAGAGGAGAACACAAAGAACATGACTGACGAATTGAAGGATGTGCACAAAACCAGGCCCGAACCAAAATGCAAGATACCCCTGCATTGGAGTTTTCAGGAGCCGATAGACCGACCAGCGTCCTGAGCCACCCGTCATGAACGCAGTGCGCCAATCAGGGACAGGGTTTGTGAGACCGAAGACTTCCTCATAGTCGTCGCTCAGCCATCCTATCTTTGGACCGCTCAATCCGTACGCGAACACGCAAGTCGAAATTAGTGCCAGGACAGGAGCGAGAGAGCGTATCGCCCTGTATCTGAAACGTCCTCGGGTCGCTTCATTCATGAACGATTCTCGACACTTGCCAAGCAGCGATGAGGCCGAGACCGCATCCACTCCTCCCTCGGCATTCTAAGCTGAGAGCTAGCAGCTAGGAGCTAGAAGCTGCTTTTTTCAACCCCAGTTCCTTCATCGCAATCTGCAGATCCGCCCAGGCCTCTTTCTTCTGCCGCGGATCCCTCAACAGAAACGCCGGATGATAGGTCACAATCAACTGCATCCCGCGAAACGCATGAACACGCCCCCGCAACCCTGCCAGCGGTTGCCTGTGCCCCAGCAGGTACGTCGCCGCCGTCGCACCCAGCGCCACCAGCACCTGCGGCCGGACAACATCGATCTGCCTGAACAAAAATGGCGTGCACGTATTCGCCTCGTCCGGCTCCGGCGTCCGATTTCCCGGCGGCCGGCACTTCACCACGTTGGCAATATAAACCTGCTCGCGCGTGAGCCCCATCGCCGCAATCATGTTGTTCAGCAGTTGCCCTGCGCGTCCTACAAACGGCAGCCCCTGCGCATCCTCATCCGCCCCCGGCCCTTCGCCCACAAACATCAGCCGCGCGTTCGCGTCGCCATCGGCAAACACCAGCTTGTTGCGTCCTTTATGCAGTGCGCAGCGCGTGCAGTCGCCAATCTCATCGCGAATCATCTGCAACGCGGCAACGCGGTCTGTTGAAGCCACGGCGGCGGCAATTTCAGGCGGGGCGGCAATACGACTCTTCCGTGCGGAAATGGCAGCATCCTCTTCAACTACATTGATTTGAGAAAGTGCAGGCTCAACTTCAGTTTCAATCGCAACCGATTGCGCTTCCTCCGCCTCGGCCGCAAGCATCGCCGCGTCCACCGGCCGCCGGTAAAACTCCGTCAGCCCCAGGTCGCGATAAAAGCGAACGCGCTCCACCAGCGCCTCGCGAATTGCAGCATCAAGCTTCTGTGTCAACGATGCCTCGTCCATCATGCCGAAGGATTCTAAACTCCAACAAACTCCCCAATTTCCAGGCCATTGAACGAAATCCTGTAACGGTTCTTGCGAAACCCTGCAAGAAGAAGGGGTCTTTCCTTCACAATGCACACCTGGCGTGGCGTGGAACCGGGAAGTGAAAACTCGTACTTCCGGGTGAGAGAAGGGTAGAAGTGGGTGAGCGGATTGAGCGCGCTCCTCTTCAGAACTACGTCACCGTTTGCTTTGATCGAGAGCGAACCCCAAAAGGAGCTTCGACGAAACTCGATAACGGTTCCCAGCTCATCCGGTAACTTGCAGGTAAATTTCATCGCGATTACTCCACAATCAGTTGACGCCGCGCCGCAACAACAGCCTCGCCCAGCACCCGGTCCTGCCGAGCCTTCGGTTCCTCGTGCTCATCGGTCTCCACAACCAGGGGCCGCGGCCTGCGCAACGCCAGAACCTCATCCAGAATTCGATCCGCAAGCTGCCGCTTCGGCATCTCGTGCAACTCAGTCGATGTGGTCAGCGTCAGAAACGTCGCCGCATTCGTCTCCGACTCAATCCCCACGCCATCCGCCGTCACGTCGTTCACCACAATCGCATCCGCGCCCTTCTGCAGCAGCTTCGCGCGGCCATTCTCCATCCGATTCTCGGTCTCGGCCGCAAATCCAATAATCAGTTGCCCCGGCCGCCGCCGCCGCACCACCTCGGCCAGAATGTCTTCCGTCGGCGCAAGCTCCAGCATCATCGGCCCGGTCCGCTTCAGCTTCTGCTCGCTCACCGCCACGGGCCTGTAGTCCGCCACTGCTGCTGCCTTCACCACCATCGTGGCCTCGGCCATGCGCTCCAGCACCGCCGCGCGCATCTCGCTCGCCGTCATCACCTTTAACACTTCGCAGTGCGCCGGTGGATAGAGTGCCGTCGGTCCGGTCACAAGAATCACCTTCGCCCCGCGGCTCTGCGCCGCCTCGGCCAGTGCATATCCCATCTTCCCGCTCGAACGGTTGCCCAGAAAGCGCACCGGATCCAGCGCCTCCCGCGTCCCTCCGGCCGTCACCAGCACAATCTCACCGGCCAGGTCGTGTCGCCGTCCCAACGCCCTTAGCACCGCGTCTGCAATCGCATCCGGCTCCGCCATCCGCCCCGTGCCAACCATGCCGCACGCCAAATCGCCCGTGCCCGGATCCACCACCCGCACACCCCGCTGCCGCAGCGTCTCCACATTGGCCTGCGTCGCAGGATGGTTCCACATGTTCACGTTCATCGCCGGAGCCACCAGCACCGGCGCCGTCGTCGCCAAATACATAGTGGTCAGAAAGTCGTCCGCAATTCCATGCGCAAACTTGGCCAGAATATTCGCCGTTGCCGGAGCTACCACCAGCGCCTCGGCCCACTGCGCCTCGCCGATGTGCTCAATCCCGTTTTGCTCGCCGGCCGTCTCGCCCGCGCCCCCAGCCCCATCGTCCCAAAGGCTGGTGACCACCCGGTGCCCGGTAAGCGACGAGAAAGTCAGCGGCTGCACAAACCGGCACGCCGCCTCCGTCATCACCACGTGCACTTCCAGTGCCTGACGCTGCAGCGCGCGCACCAGTTCCGCGGCTTTGTACGCGGCAATCCCGCCCGACACGCCTACCGTTACTCTCATGGTTCGATTGTAGATCAGATGTCAATCAACAGCTCGCAGCATACAGTTGCCGACAATCTCAGAGTACTGTACCCGCACCCTGAAATCGCGCAAACCGTCCACGCAGAACTATGCATCGATGTGCACTGTCCACTGTCCACTGCTCGCTGTCCCTAGCTCAGAAGAATCGGGACCGCCGGACCTTCCACCAACGGTTTCACCACGTCAACCTCGGTCTTGACGTAGGAGATCTTTCCCGCTTCAATCTCGTCCTGCGCTATACGGCACGCCTTGGTAGACTGGCTGTTGATCAAAGCGTGGGAGCCGCTCTGCAACTGGCGAGCGCGACGCGCCGCGACTAGAACCTTGCGATAGTTCGAATCGAAGCTGGTCTCAATCGTCATCGGATTCCTCCTCGAAGTTCAGTTCCTGCTGGCGGGAGTCGCCAATAATTCCAAACGCCTCCAGCACAGGCTTGAGCCGCTCCTGCGAGTTCGTTTGCAGGCAAGCTGCTGCGACCTCTAACACCCTTCGCGAACGATACGCAATGGCCTCGCCATTCCGGTAAAAACGTTCTGACAACACAATGGCTTCCAGTTGCGCTACCGCCCGGTCCAAAATGTCGTTGACCAGAATATAACCGTACTGGCGAAAATTCTCAATCTCCTTGCTCGCTTCGCTCAGCCGCCGGTACAACTCCGCTTCATTCACCACGCCTTCCGCACGGCTCCGATTCCGCAACCGCGTACGCAACACTTTCGGGTTCGGCGGTAGTACAAAAATACTCACCGCCTCCGGCATCTTCTCCCGCACCTGCGCCGCTCCCTGCACATCGATGTCAAGCAGATAGATCGTGCCCCGCGCTGCGCGCCTCATCCAATGACTGGCGTGCCGTGCCGTAGAAGTTGCCAAATACCTCCGCGTGCTCCAGAAACATGCCCGCCGCCACCATCCGTTGAAACTCTTCGCGCGAAGTAAAGTGGTACTCGCGCCCATCTTCCTCTGAACCGCGAGGAGCCCGCGTCGTCCACGAAACCGCAAAATCCACGCCGCTCAACTGCTTGCGCAGTTCGCTCACCAGCGTGCTTTTCCCCGAGCCCGAAGGCGCCGAAATAATAAATAAGATTCCCGCCACGTTCAGTTTTCCCTTTCCTCTACCCTGAGATCCGGCTCACTGTTCACTGTCCACTGTTCACTGTTTTCACTCCACGTTCTGAATCTGCTCCCGCGCCTTCTCAATCTCCGCCTTCATCGCCAGCCCCAGTTCCGTCACCCGCGTGCCCTTCCCGCCCACCCCGCCTGTCTTCGACAGCAGCGTGTTGGCCTCGCGATTCATCTCCTGAAGCAGAAAATCAAGCTTCTTGCCCACCTCGCCACCGCCGGTCAGCAACTCCCTGAAGTGTCCAATGTGCGTCGTCATGCGCGTAAGTTCTTCGGCAATATCGCTCCGCTCCACCAGCACGGCCACTTCTTCAAGCAGCCTCTGCCGATTGAACTCGGACCCCGTCGCCGCCTGCAAACGCTGCGTCAGCCGCTCCTGGTACCTCTGTTCAATCTCCGGGCGCAACTCAGCCACGCTGTTAGTCGCTTCCTCAAGCCGGTCGAGCGTCCCCTGCAAAATAGCCGTCAGCGAGTCGCCCTCGCGCGCCCGCATCGTTTTCAGCTCTTCCAGCAACGGCCCAATCTCTCGCTGCACACTTTCCGCAAGCGCTAGCAGGTCGCCATCGTCCCGGCTGTCGGCCTGCAACGCGCCGGGCAAACGGAAAACCGCATTCAAATCCGGCTCGCACTTAAGCCCATGCTCCCGGCTCGCCGCATCAAAGGCCGCAAGATAGCCGGCCACAAACTCGCGATTGTACCCCGCGGTCTTCTGCGCCGACCGATCGATGGAAAGCGTCAAATCCACATGCCCGCGCACCAGGCTGTCCTTCAGCGCCTTGCGCAGCTCCATCTCCAGCCCATCCATCCCCTGCGGCAACCGCAACTGCAAATCCAAAAAACGGTGATTGACGCTCTTCACGGTTAGCGTATAGCTCAGCTGGTCCTGCTCGCGAAGCGGGATGCGTCCCTGCACGCGCGCAAACCCGGTCATCGAATAAATCGGCATACTTGCTTACTCCTCTTTCCCGCTGACGTACGCCGGCTCAAAGCCAGGCAGGTAATGCGTCAACGGCGCAATCGGTTCCGGCTCAGCCTCAGGCTGGTCCATAAATTGCAGTTGGTAAAGCCGCTGGTAGGTTGGCGATGTTGTCAGTAGATCTTCGTGGCTGCCCGTCGCCGTAATCCGGCCGTCTTCAAGCACGGCAATGCGGTTGGCCCTGCGAATCGTCGAGAGCCTGTGCGCAATCACCATCACCGTGCGCCCCTGCATCAGGTTGGCCAGCGCTATCTGCACCAGCGACTCGCTCTCCGCATCCAGCGCCGACGTAGCTTCATCCAGAATCAGAATCGGTGCATCCTTCAAAATCGCCCGCGCAATCGCCAGCCGCTGCCGCTCCCCGCCCGAGAGACGAAACCCCTTTTCGCCGATCACCGTATCGTACCCCTGCGGCATGCGCAGGATAAAGTCGTGCGCCAGCGCGTTACGCGCCGCTGCTTCCACGACCGAGACCTTCACGTCCGGACGTCCATACGCAATGTTGTTGCGTACCGTGTCATTAAAAAGAATCGTCTCCTGCGTCACCTGCGCTACCTGCCGCCGAAGCGAGGCCAGTGTCAGAGATCGCAGATCGTTCCCGTCAATCAGAATCGACCCCGTACTCACGTCGAAGAACCGCGGAATCAGATTCACTAGCGTCGACTTGCCGGCACCGCTCGGCCCCACCAGCGCCAGCACCTCGCCTGCCCGCACTTCCAGATCGATATTGTGCAGAATCTGGTGCTCGCCCTCTTCAGTCGAATACGAGAAACCAACATTCTTGAACTCAATCAGCTTCTGAAACTTTTTGAGCGTCGCCGCATGTGGCCGTTCCTTCACATCGTCTTCCGTATCGAAGTAGCCGAAGATTGAAGAAGAAGCACCCATCGCCTGCTGAAAACTGTTATAGAAATACGCGAACTTGCGCACCGGATCGTAGAGCTTGAACAGCAAAATGATGAATGCGCCAAAAAGCCCCATCGTCATCTTGCCGGCCATAATCTGCGTGCGTCCAATGAACAGAAACATCGCGATCGCCACTGCGCCGATCGAGTCCATCAACGGCGAGCTTATCGACTGAATACGCACATTGCGCAGGTTGGCACGGAACAGTCTCTTCGCCGCATTCTTGAAGCGCAGAATCTCCCACACCTCGGTATTAAACGCCTTCACGATGCGGTTGCCCGTCACGGTCTCATGCAGAATGTTCTGGATCTCCGCCAGCTTGTCCTGCCCCGTCCGAGTGCGCGTCCGCACTTCCCTTCCAATCCTCCGCGCTGAAGTCACAACAACAGGAATAAAAAGCAGCAGCGCCCAGCTCAATTCCCCGCCCAGCCTGATCACAAAAACCATGCCCACCAGGAAAGTAAAAAACTGTTGCAGAAACTCGCCAATCACCGAACTCACCGCAACCTGCACCCGGTCCACATCGTTGATGAGTGTCGAAAGGATTGTGCCCGTGGCGTTCCTGTGGAAGAAACTCGACGAACGCCGCAACGTCGCTTCATATAGATGATTGCGCAAGTCGGTGATCAATCCGAAGCCCGCGTAGTTCACCAGGTACGTGCCCAGATAATCGCAAATGCCTTTGGCCAACGTAGCCAGCACCAGCGCCGAGGCCACCACGGCCCAGTCATTGTGCATGTGAATGAACGGAGGAATGAGAGATCTGAGGTCAAATCGCCATCGGCTGTTGGCAAGACCCAGAAGGATCGGCCCTTCCGGCGCATCGGGCCTCAGAACCTGGTCGAAGATCGGCTGCAAAAGCAGAACCCGAAAAGTATCCAGAACCCCGACGGCCGCCAGCAGCAACACGCCCGGCAGCCACTCAAGCGTGAACGGCAGCCCGTAGCGTATAAGACGCAGAAAATTCTTCATGCCGGCTGGCCCGTTCGAATCACGTGAATTCCCCGGACTCTCCTGAGGAGGGTGCAAACTTCCATCCAAGTATTGTATCCGCGCCAACGTGTTCCGGGTGCACCGAACCCAAACCTTCAACCCTAGCCACAAGCCGATTCAAAGGGGATAGCCTTCAGCCCGTGCGTAGACCGCAAGCCGATCTTGAACGGTACGGGCTTCAACCCGTACTTGAACCAATCAAAATGAGTCGGGGCTCTATTGAGGACCACATAGGTAATGTTCCGACAAACGCGCCGGAGGCGCCTGGTTCGTTAGCCCCGCGCTTCAGCGTGGGGAAATGGGATCACAAGTTCATTGCGGAGTCCCGTAGGAACGGCGAAAAGGCATTATCCTGACAGGAACCAGAAGCCCCTCAGGGAATGTCCCCTTAAGCGAGCCGAGTCCACTCCACCAACGCCCGTTGCTATCATTACCCCGTGACTCCACGCCTCATTCCGAGCAACCTAACAACGGTCTTCCTCGACCGCGACGGAGTCCTGAACCGGAAAATGCCTGAAGGCCAATACGTCACATCCCGCGCCGACTTCCACATCCTCCCCGGCGTCCCCGAAGCCATCGCCCGCCTCAATCAAGCCGGGCTCCGCGTCGTCGTCGTCTCCAACCAGCGCGGCATCGCCCTCGGCCTCTACACAACTGCGGATGTCGATGCCATCCACGCCGCCTTCCAACAGACTCTAGGCAGCCACGGCGCGCATATCGACGCCTTCTTCCTCTGCCCGCATGACAAAGGCCAATGCAACTGCCGCAAGCCCCTCCCTGGACTCTTCGACCAGGCCGCGGCCCAATTCCCTGCCATCACCGCCGCCAGCAGCGTCATGATCGGCGACTCGCTTGTCGATATTGAGTTCGCCCGCCGCCTGGGGATGACGGCCATTCTCATCAGCGACGATTCCGAGCAGTCTCGCCCCGGCCTCGATTCCGCCCGCACATCAGCCGACTTCCGCTTCCCTTCGCTCTCCGAAGCCGTAAATGCCCTGCTGGAAAACCGCTAGTACCGGTTGCATAAATGGTTTTGTAACAAGGGCACGGCTTTAGCCGGGCCAAAAAGGCTCATCAATGGCGGGGGTTTCAACCCCTGCGGGATGCCATGCCGCACCGGACGGCATTTATGCAACCAGCTCTAGTACTCGTTCAGCCCCACAATCCCCTTAAAAATCAAATCAGGCTGCGGAAGAATCGCATCCTCAAGCAGCGGCTGGTAAGCCACAAACGTATCCATTGCGGCAATCCGCTTCACAGGCGCATCCAGATCCTCAAACAGTTCATCCGCAATGCGCGCCGCAATCTCCGCTCCGTAGCCCCAACTCAACATATCTTCGTAAGCCACAATCACCCGGCTCGTTTTGCGCACCGACGTCGCAATGGCCTCCCAGTCATACGGACTCAGCGACCGCAGATCGATAACCTCTACATCGATCCCATGTTCGCGATGCGCCCGCTCCGCTGCCTGCAACGCCCTCGGCACCACAGCGCCATACGTCACCAGCGTCATGTGCGAACCAGGCCGGACAATCTTCGCCTTCCCAAAGGGAATCGCAAACTCCGGCCCCGGATACGGCGCGCGCCCAAACGTCTCGCGGTAGAGCCGCTTGTGTTCCAAAAACAGCACCGGATCGTCGCAGCGAATCGCCGTCCGCAGCAGCCCGTTCGCATCCAGCGCATTCGATGGCAGCACCACCCGCAGCCCCGGAATGTGCGTAAAGATGCTCTCGCCCGATTGCGAGTGGTAGATCGAACCGCCCGTCAAATAGCCGCCAATCGGCACGCGGATCACCACCGGCGCAGCCCACCCTCCATGCGACCGCCAGCGCATCACCGACAGCTCATTGCGAATCTGGTGCATGGCGGGCCAGATGTAATCGAAGAACTGAATCTCCACCACCGGCTTCATGCCCCTGATCCCATAGCCCACCGCGCGGCCCACTATATTGGCCTCGGCCAGCGGCGAATTGAACACCCGCTCCGAACCGAACTCCGTCTGCAGTCCCGCCGTCAGTTTAAAGACCCCGCCCTTGCCTTTAACCTCTGCAAGCGCCTGTTCGCGGCTCGCATCCGCCACGTCCTCGCCATACACCACAATCCGCGGATCGCGCCTCATCTCGTCATGCAGGCACGCGTTAATCAGGTCGGCCATCGTGCGCGGATCGCCGCCTTTGTCGCTCCCCGCCTTGCCGCCTCCCGCCACGCCCGGCGCCTCTGCATGTTCCTGGTCAAACGTCGCGCCCGTCGGGTCCAGATCTTCCGAATAAACGTGTTTCGTAATTCCTTCCACCGTCGGCAACGGCGCTTCCAGCGCCCGCTCGGCAGCCGCGGCAGCCAGGTCAATCTGCGACTGCTCCAGCGCATTAATCTGCGCCTCGGTCAAGATCCCCTCGCGCAGCAACCGCATCTGCATCTTCGCGATCGGATCCCGCAGCGCGTCGGCCTCGCGCTCAGCAGCCGAGCGGTAAAGCCGATCGTCGTCAGAAAGCGAATGAGAGTATGTCCGCACGCAATGTCCGTGAACAAATGCCGGACCCTTGCCCGCCCTGCAGTGCTCAGCCGCCGCTTGAAACGTGCGCAGGCAAACTTCCGCGTCCGTGCCGTCTATCTCCGCAAAAAAGAAGTTCGGAAAATTCGCAACCAGCTTTGAAATATTGCCGCCCGGCGTATTCACCTCCACCGGCGTGCTGATCGCGTAGCCATTATCCTCCACGCAGAAAATCACCGGCAGCTTCTGGTTTGAAGCCGTATTCAGCGCCTCCCAGAACTCTCCCTGCGAGGTTGAACCCTCGCCCAGGCAGGTCAACACCACTTCATCGCCATGGAAGCTTACATCGTGAAATGCGCGATAGTCGCATGCCGCACCCGCGAACTCCGGCTTCTTCGCGGCCTCAGGATGACGGCTGAAGTAGCGTCCCGCTTCGGCGCATCCCACCGCATGCAGAAGTTGTGTCGCCGTTGAGGAGGAGGTGCTTACAATATGAAGCGGAGGGCTGCTCCAGTGCGTCGGCATCTGCCGCCCGCCGCTGGCCAAATCCGTCGCCGCGCCCACAGCCTGCAACATCATTTCATCCGGAGTAACGCCCAGCGCCAGGCACAACGCGCGATCGCGATAGTAAGGAAAGAACCAGTCGTAGCCCGGCCGTAACGCCAATCCAGCCGCCACCTGCAGCGCCTCGTGACCCGCCGCAGAAATCTGGAAATAGATCTTCTGTTGCCGCTTCAGCAGGATTTCGCGATCGTCCACGTGCCGCGAAAGAAACATCAACCTATAGATTTCAACCAACTGCTCCGCAGTCAAACCGCCAGAGGAATCAGCCTGACTAAGTGCGCGGGCGCTGGAAACTGCAATTCCCATCCTTGTTACTCCCAATTTTCTTCGCTTGCCGGGGAATCTCTGCCTTGCTGGGGAATCCAGGTCTGATTGTAACAACCCGCAATCCCTGTCTGCCTGCCTCCACAGTCAATTTCCAGCCCGCAACCAGCCTCTCAGTATACCCTTGAGTGAGACGCCGCATCCATCCTGGATGGCGCCGCCGGCTGCACCGTGATCCGCATCTTGTCTTTCACGCTGTGAGCCAGCTTCTCAATCTCCGCCACCTTGCGAAGCTGTTCATCGGTCAGCGCCTTCGGAGTCGAACTGCCGATCTCCGCATGCAATTCCTTCACCAGCTTCACAAGCCGGTCCGTGTCAGAAACCATCGATTTGTGCTGCGCGGCATTGAGCTGGCGCAGACGGCGCTCCATAAAAACCGGATCCCCCACGTTGCCGCCGAATGCCCGATTCGCACTCGGCATCCCGTCGTCCGTCAGTTCCGGCGCCGCCTGATCGTGGATCGGCATATGCACGGTGCTCTGTCCGCGGCACAACATCGCCATCGACACCAGAATCACCGCCAGACAAGCCGTTCGGCGCACACCTGGACTCGGCCCGGCGGCTAAAGATCGATCCAATCCCCGCCGCTCGCCCAGCGCAACCGCTTCCGCTCCGGGTCTCATCTCGCCCTCATCTTGTGCGCCAGCTTCTCAATTTCGTCCGCCTGACGAATCACCGCAATTGAAAGCGTATCTTGAGTGGTCTTGTCCACCTCGGCCTTCAGGCTGTTGGCCAGCTTCAACAGGTTGGCGCTTTCGTCCATAATCTCCGCCTGTTGCGGATTCACGGGTTGCACGCTCGCCGGCTGCCCATCCCCTTGTGGCTGGCCGGCGACTGCCTGTTTCGCCGCCTGGTCCGGCCCAGCCGCCGGTGCGCTGGCCGCGCTCGCCTTGCTCCCGCTCTCCGTCGAAGCCGATTGCGCAAATCCAACCCCCAAGCCGGGCCGTGCGCACACCGCTATCGCAAAAAAACCGGCAACCAGGCTCACCCCGGCAACTCCGGTCCAAAATCGACGTCCTTCCCTCGTTCTACTTGTGCGCTGTGCTCTCATGGTCGACCTCCACTTCGTGCCAGGAGTCTGCCGGGGCGCCGCCGGGCACTCCGGCTCTTCCTCCGCACAGTCTAGTCTAGAAACAGGAGATTTGGTATGTTCAGCGTTCCTTTTTTGCTCGCCGTCAGAACCGGCCTCTTTGCCGATGGCCGTTTCATGGGCCGTTTGCTCGACGAGTGGGCAAACGACACCCAGGAGTTCATCCGCACCAAGCTGCCGCACCTGGTTATCGTTGCGGCTATTGCCTTTATTCTCATCCGAATCCTGCGCTCCATCACCTTTCGCATGACCCGCTTGGCCGAGCAGCACGCGGTCGGCCCCGCCCGCATCGGACAAGTCAAAACCCTCGCCGGCGTCATCCGCACCACCGGCCTCGCCATCATCGGCCTCATTGCCGGCATGCAGTTTCTCGACGCAGTCGGCATCAACTTCGGCCCCTTGCTCGCCTCCGCAGGCATCGCCGGAATCGCCATCGGCCTCGCCGCCCAAAACATCGTCAAAGACATGCTCAACGGCATCCTCATCCTCATCGAAGACCAGTTCAATGTCGGCGACACCGTTCGCCTCGCCGGACTCGCCGGTACCGTCGAAGCCATGACCCTGCGCAAAACCACCGTCCGCGACGCCGACGGCACCCTCTACGTCATCCCCAACTCCCAGATCACCACCGTCGCCAACCTCAGCGTTGGCTACTCCATCGCCACCGTCAACGTAAGCGTCGACTTCTCCGCCAACCCCGACCAGGTCCTCAAGCTGCTCACCTCTATCGCCAACGACGTCCGCAACAGCGAAGACTTCCGTCAACTCTTTGTCGCCAATCCCGAAATCCTCGGCGTCGACGCCATCAAAGGTTCCGAACTCATCTTCCCGGTCGTCTTCAAAACTCTCGCCACCAAGCAATACGGACCCATCCGCGAGTTTCGCCGCCGCGTCCGCCTCGCCCTCGAGCAAAACCATCTGCTCCCCGGCAACCCCTACCGCGTCTTCAACACATTCCCCCGCGATACCGCCGACAGCTCCCACACAGGCACCGCCGAAACCGCGCCCGCACCGGACCCCACCAGCATCAAGGCTGAAGAATCCAACCCCTTCAGCAGCAGTTAGAAAATATCCACCGCAAAATCACGGCTCCCATCTCCACCCATTGATGGACTCAAAGATCAGTCGGATAGGCCAAGACACTCCGCCTGCACCGGATCTACTCTAAGAATGCCTCCTGAAGGTTTTTTAAAAAGTCCCACTTCCGGGCGGCAACCTCGTTACAGGTTGCCGCCCGTTTTCTTTGCCTCCAAAATCATGCAGCCTCCCCAACGCCAAGCCCAGGCCGCAATCAAATTCCGCTAACACGCGCGAAGCGCGCCTAACTCCGCCAACTCCGCTAACCCGCCGCGGCGGGCTAACTCCCCTGCCTCTAAACCGCCCCCTCCATCGCCTCCAGCAGCGACTCCGCATCCGTAACCGGCGGCAAACACGTCCGCCCTCTGCACACCATCGCCCACGCCTCGGCTCCCACCGGCGCCGGCGCCTGCAACACAGTCTCCGCCAACGCCTCAGGCACTCCCCCTGCTTTCAGCCGCTGCGGAGCAATACGCACCACCGTCTTGTTCACCGCAAAGCGCGCCATCGCCGTTGCTTCCAGCCGCACCGCCTCCGGCCCCGCACCCACCACAACTACTTGCAGCGGATCCAGAAGCAGCCGTTCCAGCGCCAACCCGTAGCTCCCCGCATACAGCCCAAAGTGCTCCACGATCCCCGCAAAGCAGCCCAGCGTATCTTCCGCAACATCGCGATAATCCTGCCGCCCGCTCAGCGCCTCAAGCCGCAGCAGCGCCGAGGCCGCCGTGGGATTCCCCGCCGGTGTCGGCGAATCCTGCAAAGGCTTGCGCCGAGCCCCCAGCGCGCCCAGAGGAATCTGCCCGGCCGGCATCGCCGCCGCATCGTAAAACGCTCCCGCCGTCGCATCGTAGAAGCGCGCAATCATGGCATCGGCCATCTTCACCGCCACCAGGTAAAAATTCATGTTGCCGCTCGCAAACCACGCGTCAACGCAGGCATGAACCGTAAACGCGTAATCGTCCAGCGTGCCCTCAGCCTTCTCCGCCGGCTCTGCGCCGCCCGCCTCTTCCGGATACGCAATCACATGACTCAGCGAATCCGCCCCATCCCACGCCTCGTTCAAAAGCCGGTCCAGAGTGTGCAGCCCAAACTGCCGCGCAGATTCCATATGCAACACCCGCGCCGTCTCCAGGTACGCCGTCACCGCCATCGCATTCCAGCCCGTATAAAGCGTCTTGTCGATAAACGGGGTCTCCCGCAGGCTTCGCGCCGCCAGCAGCTTTCGCTTCGCAGAATCCCGCAACCCGCGCATCTTCTCAAGGTCGCCGCCCTTGGCAGCCATCTCCTCTAAAGTCGCTTGCACATGCAGCACGTTCTTCGCCGGATTGTGATGCATCTCGCCAATCTCGCCAATGTCCCAATACTTCGCCGCGAACTCAAACTCCTCCGCCGTCAGCACCGCCCTGGCTTCGTCCACCGTCCAGGTAAAGTAGTCGCCGTCGTCGTCCAATCCAACATCCGCGTCCTGCGAAGCATAAAACCCTCCCCGCTCCCGGTCCGTCATCGTCGAGTCCAGCCAGCCCACAATCTCCTTCGCGGTCGTCAAAAAATCCTCGCGGACAAAACTCTGGAACCCGTGCACGTAATTGCGCAGCAGCTCCGTATTGTCGTAAAGCATCTTCTCGAAATGCGGCACCACCCAGCGCTCATCCACGCTATAGCGATGAAATCCCCCCGCAAGCTGGTCGTAAACACCGCCCCGCGCCATCTTCTCAAGTGTGGTGATAAAGGCATCGCGCGCTGGCTCGTTATCCCGGCTCATCGCCATCTCCAGCAGCAAATCCAGCGACGACGGGTGAGGAAACTTGGGCTGCGAACCAAATCCTCCATACCGCGGATCGAACTTCGCCAGCGCCGATCCGGCGATCTTGTCCACCAGCGCCAGCGTCAGTTCGCTGCCGCCTCCCGTGAAACTCTCATTGTGCTCGATGGCAGCCATCACGCTGCCCGCCGTCTCCAGCGCCTCATCCCGCCGCTCGCGCCACACCTCAGACATCGCCAGCAGCACGCGCCCAATCCCCGGCCGCCCGTAGCGATCGTCGCGCGGAATGTACGTCCCGCCAAAATACGGCCGCCCATCGGGAGTCAGAAATGCCGTCAACGGCCATCCGCCTTGCCCCGTAATCGCCGACACCGCCGCCTGGTAGCGCGCATCCACATCCGGCCTCTCGTCGCGGTCCACCTTCACCGCAACAAAATGCTCGTTGATGAGCTTGGCGACCTCCGCATCCTCGTAGCTCTCGCGGTCCATCACGTGGCACCAGTGGCACCACACCGCCCCAATGTCCAGCAGAATCGGTTTGTCTTCCGCCTGCGCCCGCGCAAACGCCGCCTCGCCCCACGGATGCCACTTCACCGGCTGATGCCGCGCCGACCGCAAGTAAGACGAAGCCGAGTTTTCAAGCAGATTATTCCCACCGGGACTAGCCGAGCTTTCCATCCGCTGAGGATAAATGCCCCAGGCCCCTCAGGTCTTGCTTTTGGAACCTGAGATTTCGCAATGAGACTCCGTGCCCCATTCTTCTGAGCGAAGCGCGGCGGAGTCGAAGAACCTGCTTCTTGATCCCCCGCGACATGAGTAGGACCGCACACCGCTCATCTAGACCTCTTCTATTCCCTATTCCCTATTCCCTATTCCCTCCCTCTTCCACCGTCCGCTTCAACTGCCCGCAGGCCGCAAAAATGTCTCTCCCCCTCGGCCTTCGCACATAAACCGGAACACCTTCCGCCCCCAGCGCCACGCGAAATCGATCCACTGCTCCCGCCTCCGGCATCGTGTACTCAATTCCCGGCCCCGGATTCCACGCAATCAGATTCACCTTCGCTGCTAACCCCGTCCGCCGCACCAGCCGCCCAACTTCCCTCGCCTGTGCCTCGCTGTCCGTCACCCCGCCCAGCAAAACATATTCAAACGTCACCCGCTCCCGCGGCCGCAGCTTCACATTCCGCACCGCATCCATCACCGCCTCAATCGGCCACTTCTTGTTGATCGGCATCACCTCGCTGCGCACCTGGTCATTGGGCGCATTCAAGCTGATCGCGAGCTTCGGCCGCACCGCCGCCGGCTCCAGCGCAAACTGCTCGATCCCCGGCACAATCCCCGAAGTCGAAACCGTCATCCGCTGCGGACTCAATCCCACTTCCTCGACCAGCAACCGCACCGCGCCCATAAAGTTCGCGTAGTTCAGAAACGGCTCGCCCATCCCCATAAAGACCAGGTTCACCCGCTCGCGCCCCACTTCAACGCCATGCCGCCCAAGCACCGAAACAACCTGCCCCGCAATCTCGCCCGCCGTCAGGTTCCTCTGCAACCCAAGCTTCGCCGTCAGGCAGAACTGGCAATTGACCGCGCACCCCACCTGGCTCGAAACAACAGATCGTCGCCCGTGTCCTGCCCGCCTCGACCTCGCTGCCATCCCCGGCCTCGCCCTCATCCCCCTCCGGCATCCACACCGTCTCAACCGTCAACCCCTCTGCCCCGCCGCACTCCACCAGGTAGCGCTCCGTCCCATCTACCGATCGAAATACCTGCGCAATCCCCGGCCGTCCCACCTGCCAGCCCTCCGCCGCCAACCGCTGCCGCAGCGATTTTGACAGCGTCGTAATTTCGTCCAGTCCCGCAACCCGCTGACGATAGAGCGCTTCCGCCAACTGCTGCCCGCGGAATCCCGGCTCGCCCGCCTCCACCATCACCGCCGCCAGCTCTCCCGCATCCAACCCAAACAGAGGCCTTGGGCCAGCTTTCTCCGGATCAATGCGCACGAGTTTGCCGTTTTTCTCAGTCATCATCGGGCTCAGCAAAGAGTATTTCATCCTTGAGTATTTCATCCATCTCCGCTGCCCACCGCGCGCTCGCCTGCCTGGGATAAAGCCAAATCGCCAATCCCAGACCGCCAAAACGTGCCCTTTGACCCTGATTGCCCTACAATCGAACTCGACCTGATGACGATGACAACCGAGCGAAACCTCCGCCGCACCGAACTGCCCAACGGACTGATTGTTCTCTCCGAGCGCATGGACTATCTGCGCTCCGTGGCCATGGGTGTCTGGGTCAAGTCCGGCTCCCGCTGCGAGCCCGCAGAAACCAACGGCATCTCCCACTTTGTCGAGCACATGCTCTTCAAGGGAACCCGCTCCCGCACCGCCCAGCACATCGCCCGCGAGATGGATTCGATCGGCGGCAACCTCGACGCCTTCACCGGCAAAGAGACCATCTGCTTCAACGTCAAGTCGCTCTCCGATCACGTTCCCATCGCTCTCGACGTTCTGGCCGACCTGGTACTCAACCCGGTCTTTGCTCCGACCGACATCGAGCGCGAACGCGGCGTGATTCTGGAAGAGATCAAGATCGACGAAGACAACCCCGACATCCTTGTCCAGGAGCTCTTCACGCAGAGCTTCTGGAAAGGGCATCCGCTCGGCTGGCCCATCCTCGGCACAACCGAAACCGTCGCCAGGCTCGATCAAAAGCAGCTAGTCGATTACCACGGCGACCGCTTCCACGGCGGCAACATGGTCTTCTCCGCGGCCGGCAACCTCGATCACGACCAGTTCGTCGAAGCAGTGGCGGGAAAATTCTCCGCTCTGGCCGGCGGCGCTACGCTCAGCGAGATGCCCGCGCCCGACCCCAGCGCCCGCATCGTCCTGCGCAACAAAAAGTCCCTTGAGCAGGTGCAGATCTGTCTCGGCGTCCCCGCTCCGCCCATTACGGACGAAGACCGCTACGCCGCGCTCATCCTCAACACCGTGCTCGGCGGCGGCATGAGCTCCCGCCTCTTCCAGACCATCCGCGAAGAGCGCGGCATGGCCTACTCCATCTACAGCGACCTCAGCCCCTATCGCGACACCGGAACCCTCTGCGTCTACGCCGGCACCTCCGCCGGCAAGGCCCTTGAAGTCGTGGACCTCATTCTGGCCGAGTTCCGCCATCTGAAGCAGACGCCGCTCGCGCCGGAAGAGCTGACCCGCGCCAAGGACCAGCTCAAGGGCAACCTGCTCCTCGGCCTTGAGAGCTCCTCCGCGCGCATGGCCAATCTGGCCCGCCAGGAGATGTACTTCCACATGTTCTTCTCGGTCGAAGAGCTCATCGCCCGCGTCGACGGTGTGGACGCAGCCCAGGTCCAGGCCATGGCCCAACAGCTCTTTCATCCCGACCGCATCGCCGTCACCCTTCTCGGCCGCCTCAACGGCGTCAAGCTCAACCGAGACAGGCTGGTGTGTTGAAGAGCAGGGGTCAGAGATCAGGTGTCAGGGATCAGGAGCCAGCTGACCGGATGAGTCCAGATCAGGCTTGGATTTGAATAAAGGCCACATTGTGCAACTCGAGCTCTTAATACTGATCCCTGACACCTGACCCCTGATCCCTGTCTTTCCGAGCGTCCGATTTCCCTTTCGCGTCTGTACGTTGTAGCATTTTCACGAATGGGCCGGGAGTCTCCGGCCCGCTCCACGAGGCACTGGAATCCCATGAATTGCACGTCTTTGCTTGCTGCCGCGGTACGCGGAACCAAAATCCTGTCTCTTCGCAGCCAGAACCGCCGCCAGCCCGAGGTCTCTGCCTCGCCCAACGGCTTCACCCTTCCCAATGGCTTCACTCTTATGGAGTTGTTGATCGTCATCGCCATCATCCTCATCCTCATGCTGATGGCCATTCCGACCATCGGCAGCCTCACCAAGAAGGGCAACGAGACCTCGGCCATCAACTCCGTGCAAACTGTCACCAAGGCCGAAATTCAATACCAGTCCAGCTACCCGGCCAACGGCTTTGCCTGCACGCTCCCGGCCCTCGGCGGTGATCCCAACTCCGGTCCGCCCACTCCAGCCGCGGCGCAGATCCTCCAGGGCGACCTCACCTCCGGCTACAAGTCGGGCTACATCTTCACCATCACCTGCAACAACAAGGTCACCATCAACGGTACCGACCGCTCCAACGGCTACACCATCACCGCCGTGCCGCAAACCGTCGGCAAGACCGGCGACCGCGGCTTCTGCAGCGACCAGTTCGGCTCCATTAAATACGACCCGGTGGGCGGCACCAACTGCACCCAGAATCTGCAATGAACCTCGGCCCTCAACTCCAGCGCGGCGGCCGCCTGCTTCTCGCCGCCGCGCTCCTCCTTACCTCCGCATACGCCCAGGAACGTTCGCCGTCCGCGAAGGACTCCGCGCAGGACTCCGCGAAGGACAGCGCGAAGGACCTGGCAGCCCGCGTCGACCGCCGCTACAACCAGTTGCGCTCGCTCAAGGCAGGCTTTTCAGAAACCTATCAAGGCATGGGCGTCAAACGCACCGAGAGCGGCACAATGCTCCTGCTCAAGCCCGGCCGCATGAAGTGGGACTACACTTCGCCCGAGGGAAAGCTTTTCCTACTCGACGGCAAGTACGCGTGGTTCTACACCCGCGGCGACCGCCAGGTGCAGCGCATTCCCGCCAAAGAACTAGACGACCTGCGCTCGCCCCTGCGTTTCCTCCTCGGCCATACCGAGCTCGAAAAAGAGTTGGACAACCTTACCGTAGCCGCCGCCCCCAACAACTGCTTCACCCTCACCGGCCAGCCCAAAGGGCAGGAAAAACGCGTCAAGCGCGTCACTCTGACCGTGACCGCCCAGGGCGCCATCGCCGCCATCGAGATTGAAGAAACCGATGGCTCGCTCACCCGCTTCACCTTCTCCAGCGAGCAGCCCAACGCCCTGATCCCCGCGGAAACCTTCCACTTCACCCCTCCGCCCGGCGTGCCCGTTGTCAACGCGCTCCCGCCGGCGTAGCATTCGCCAAAAGCGCGGGACGGAAAGAAGAAGAACACCATGAACGATTCGGCGGAGACAGTAGCCCAGGCGTTTGTGCGCGCCATCAACCGGCAGGATGTGGACGCCCTTGCCGAGCTGATGCCCCCCGAACACCGCTTCATCGACGCGCTGGGAAACGTCGCCGAAGGCCGCGACAAAATGCGCGCCGGCTGGGCCGCCTACTTCCGCATGGTTCCCGACTACATCGTGGCCATCGAAGAAACCTTCTCCGATGGCCCGACGGTGGCTATGTTTGGCGTTGCGCAGGGAACCTACACGACCGACGGTCAACTCAAGCCGGAAAATCACTGGTCGACGCTAACCGCCTTTCGCGCATTCATCGAGGACGGAAAGGTCACCGAGTGGCGCGTCTACTGCGATAACGAACCCATCCGCCAACGCAGAGCGAAGAACGCCTGATCTCTTCCTCACCGGCTCATCCATTTCAAAATGCCGCTTGAAACTCCGTGCCTGCACCCTTGCGCGCGCTTCCCGCCGTTTCCTACCCTTCTCGCAATCGATCGAATCCTGCCGTATGGGGGTGTGCGATGCGATCCTGGATCTTCGTCTTCTCGCTCTGCGCTGCAACAGCGTCCTTCGGCCAGTCCTCACCGCAGCCTCCCGTGAATCCCTTCAATACCGCCCCGCTTCCTCCCGCATTCAACTGGCCCGGAACCGACTTCAGCAGAAATCCGCCCGCGTGGCGTCCCAACAGCGTCTCCCCCAACCCGACGATCGTGCTGCGCGAGACCGACTCGCTCACGCGCAAGGATCGCGCAAAAATCGATCCCGGAATCATCGTTCATCCGCCCAAGTCCAGCTTCGGCATCGAACCGCAGGGAACGCCGGTGGCGCAAAATCAGTACCCCGGCCTCCGCTATCTGCCCATCGATGTCTCCACCGCAAAGCTGGAACCGATCCCGATCTTCTGGCCTGACTTGAAGCCCCAGTCCACTCCCGCCGCCTGGCCAAAAGCCAAACCCCTGCCCTTCGATCTCCCATCGCAAAATTCTGCTTCTCCTTCTCTGCATTAGACTTAGCCGCGATCCCCCTCGCCTCCTGCCGAGGAATTCCGGAAAATCCTCGCCTCAGGACTTGCGAAACTCTGCCTTCTGCGCTACTTTACTAACTAGTTAGTTAAAATGTCCGCTACCGCCCCAACCCGCACCCAGACCGAACGCGCCGATCAGACCCGCGCCCGTATCCTCCACGCCGCGATCACTGAATTCAGCCAAAACGGCCTCGCCGGCGCGCGCACCGAGCAAATCGCCGAAGCCGCCGGCGTCAACAAGGCTCTGCTCTACTACTACTTCAAAAGCAAGGAAGCTCTCTATGCGGCGGCCCTTGAATCCATCGCCGAAGGTGTCCGCATATCCAGCATGGCGGTACTCGATGCCGACGCCTCCGCCGGCGAGCGCTTTCTCCGTTCCACCCTCGAACACTTTGACCGCATCCACACCAATTGGCGATTCCAGAGCCTCATGCAGCAGGAGATGGTCCGTCTCCACCGCGGAGAAGACCATGCCCTCACCCCGCTGATCGAGAAGGTCTTCAAGCCCCTCACCGCCCGCCTGCAACAGGTAATCGACGAGGGCATCGCCTCCGGCGAATTGATCGCCGCCGATTCATCGCAAATTCGTTATGCTGCCCTGGGAGCCAATGTATTCTACTTTCTCTCCGCTCCACTCATGAACATCATCACCGCAACCGACCTGCTGGAACCGGCCGCGTTGGAGTCTCGCCGCAAATCGACTGTTGAGTTCCTCGGGCAATCTATTTTCCAGGACCGGCAATATGGAGTACGTCTCGCCCGTCTAGTACTAGAGACCACTCCAATGCCCAAAGATGGCGGAATCAGGCCTGGATCCGCGCCCGAACTCCGCTCCAGCAAAACACTGAAAAAGTGAGGCACTTGTGAACGCACGCAATCGAGTCTTCATCATCCTGGCCCTGCTCACCGTGGGCTCTTTGATCTGGTACTTCGTCACCGTCCGGCCCACCGGCGACTTGCAACTGATCGGCACCGTCGACGCCAATGAAGTTCAGGTCAGCGCCCGGATTCCAGGCCGCATCCAGACCCTGACCGTCAAGGAAGGTGACACCGTCCAGGCCGGGCAGTTGATCGCCGTCATCCAGAGCGACGACCTCGAGGCGGCGCTCCAAGCCGCGGAAGCCACCGCCGCCAGCCAGAAATCTAAGCTGAACGGCAACGTCGAGGCCGAACGCCAGAACAGCGGCGAAACCTCCAGCGCCACCGTCAGCGCCGAAGCCCAGGTGCGCGTTGCCGAGGCTTCCCTGGCCCAGGCCAAGGCCCAGCTCGAGCACCAGCAGGCCGACACCAGCCGCACCGTCGCCCTGGCCCAGCAGGGCATTATGAGCGCCCAGTCGCGCGATGAACATGGTCACCGCCCAGAATGCCGCGCAGGCTGCCGTCAACGCCGCACAGAACTCGCTTTCCGCCGCCCAGGCAAATCTGCTCCAGGCGCGCGCCCACGAGCTGCTCACCAAGGTCTCCGCGCAAACCGTCAACTCCTCGCGCGCAGACATGGCGAGCGCCCGCGCCCTGGCCGACCAGGCCCGCATCGAGAAGAGCTACTCCGAAGTCCTCGCCCCGGTCAGCGGACGCATCAACGTGTGGGCCGCCCGCCAGGGAGAAGTCGTCACCATGGGCGAAACCATCGTCACCATCATGGACCTGACCCAGACCTGGGTCTACGCGCCTCTGCCCGAGACACAGGCCGATGCCGTCCAGCTCGGCGATACCCTCCGCGTCGTCATGCCCAGCGGCGAAACCGTCAACGGCAAGGTCATCAACAAAGCCACCGAGGCCGACTTCGCCACCCAGCGCGACGTCAGCAGCCGCAAGCGCGACATCAAGACCATCGAGCTCAAACTGCTCATCGCGAATCCCGGCGAAAAGTTCGTGCCCGGCATGACCGCCCAGATCTACATCCCCAAAAGCAAGCTGGTGAAGCAGTGAGCGCCGCCCAAAAATCCGAACTGCCCGCAAGCCAGATCGCCATCTCGGTCGAGCATGCCGTCAAACGCTACGGCGCCTTTGAGGCGGTCAAGGATGTCAGCTTTTCCGTCACCGACGGCGAAATCTTCGGCTTGCTCGGCCCCAACGGCGCAGGCAAAAGCACCCTCATCCGCATGATGACCACGCTCATTCCGCTCACCGGCGGCCACGCCATCGTCGCCGGCCACGACGTCGACAAAGATCCCGATGCCGTGCGCCGCATGATCGGCGTCATTCCCCAGGCGCTCACCAGCGACCCCGATCTCACCGTCGAAGAAAACTTGAGCATCTACGCCAAGCTCTACAGCGTCCCCCGCGCCGAGCGCGCTAAAAACATCAACGACGTGCTCGAGGCCGTTGACCTCACCCAGTGGCGCGGCGCACAGACCAAGACCCTCTCCGGCGGCATGAGGCGCAGGCTCGAGATTGCCCGCGGCCTGGTTCACAACCCAAAGATATTTTTTCTCGACGAACCCACCACCGGCCTCGATCCCGTCTCCCGCATCGCCGTCTGGGAGATGCTTGACAACCTCCGGCGCACGCGCCAGCTCACCATGCTCCTCACCACCCACTACATGGAAGAGGCCGACAAGCTCTGCGACCGCATCGCCATTGTCGATCACGGCAAGCTCGTCGCCCTCGGCACGCCCATCGAGCTCAAGCACAGCGTGCCCGGCGCCAATGTCGTCGAAGTTCATTTCGATCGCGAAACCCCCGAGTGGCAAAAACGTCTCGAAGGCCTGGAAGGAGTCACCAGCGTGCAGGCCGAGAGCGCCGGCTTCTACCGCGTCCTCACCTCGTCCGGCTCAAAAACCACAATGCAACTGGTTGAACTTGCCTCGTCGCTCGGCGAAACCCTCACCTCGCTCAGCGTGCAGAACACAACCCTCGACGACGTCTTTGTCCACTACACAGGCCGCCAGCTTCGCGATGAACAGATAAAGCCTCCTGTGTTCACCCTGCCGCCTCGGCCAGGAGCGCAACCATGAATCGTATGTCCGCCATCATCGAGCGCGAGATGCGCAAATTTTTCCGCTCGCCCACGCTCATGATCATGTCTCTCATGATGCCGCTGATGCAGCTCGTCATCATGGGAAACGCCTTCGGCGGCAAAATCGTCGGAGCCCGCGTCGGTGTCGTCGACTACGATCACGGCCCCGAAGCCGTCAAGCTCCGCGAATCCTTTGACGCCATCGCCGCCAACATCAAAACCTTCAAGACCATCGAGTACAAAGACGAGTTGCAGGCGCGCGAAGATGTCCGCACCGGCAAAATCGACGCCGCCGTCGTCATTCCCGCGCAGTACTCGCGCCGCGTTTACTCCAACAACGCACCCGAAATCGGCCTGGTTGTCGATAACTCCGACCAGTTCATGTCCGGCTCCCTCGAAGCCGAAATGCAATCCCTCGTCACCGCTCTCACAACTCCCGTCATCCAGCCCCGACTGGCCAACTCCATCGCGCTCGAGATCGTCGAGCTCTACCCCTATGTCAACTACATGAAGTTCCTGCTCCCGCTCACCGTCTCGCTGGCCATGTACATCTCGGTCATGATCGGCGGCGGCATGCTCTACATCGACGACAAGGCGCGCGGCGTCCACGAGGGCTATCTCGTCACCCCCATCACCAAATTCGAGCTGGTCTTCGGCATGAACATCGCCGGCTCCATGAAAGCCGTGCTCGCCGGTATCTGCATCACAGTAATCGGATCGCTCATGGCCGGTCTCGGAACCATCTTTCATCCCGTCGCCATGATCGAGCTTCTTCTCCTGATCGCCGCATCCTCCATCGCCTTCAACGGCATGATGTTTCTCATGATGGTGCGCGTCGAAGACCCACTCGTCCCCCGCGCCATGTTCGGCGTCCTCAACACCCTGCTCCTCTATCCCTCTGGCGGCATGTATCCCATCGCCGCCTTTCCCCGCTGGCTTCAAGCCATCTCCGTCATTGATCCGTTCACCTACTGCGTCCACGGTTTCAAGGCCATTTTTTTGAAGGACGGCGGATTCGTAGCCATTCAATACGATCTGTTGTTCTTGTTTGCCTTCGGCTTCGGCACGCTGCTGCTCGCCACGCCGCTCTTTAAACGAACGCTATAGTCCGTTTACCGGCCCCACGATGCCGACGAAAAGAAAGGACTCCCGTTGCTTAAGACAGATTCACGATGGTGCCCAATCAACTCCAGCCGCGAATGCCTGCCTGCTGTGCTTCTCCACCGTTGGGTCGTTCGCCTCAGGGCAAAAGCGCCGCAGGTCCATCCCTCTTTGTCCGTCCCGTGCCAGGAATGGAGTATCCCACGTATGCGCGATAGAAAAAGTGGTCCCCAGTCTTCTCGCTCAGCCGGCATCTTTCTCGCCCCACGCCGAGCCGCTGCGAACAGCCGAGAGCGAGTTAGCGGCGTTCTATGCGGCCGTCTCTGAAATGTACGGCCCGGAAGAAGCAACGCAGGCAGCGTTGGATTGGATTCAAGCGCTGGAGAATACAGATCAAGTTTCCGGCGGATCGCCCTCAGACTGGCGTCCCACAACAATCGCCGCTGCCAGGGGCCTCGCGTCCAGAGTTGTAAATCGGACCAACGAAAGGTGACTCAAAAACGATCGACCGCGCTACTCGATAAGCATCGCCCTCGATCCCACACCTGTTCATGCAAAGAAAAGATTTCCGGCATCGAAAGTTGAATGCCTGGAATGCAACGAGGCGGCCATTCCTTGTGGGAGGATAGGCTGCCTCGCTGCCTATCGCCGCTCTTCCCCGAGTTTCACCCAACTCCGCCGCCAACCCCCTCACGCGAAGTAATCAATCGACCCATCCGCAACCGGTCCCACCACCTGCCCGTGAGCCTCAACCTCGGCGCCGCCCTCAAGCTCCTCCGTCTCGTCGTCCTGCCCGCCCCCGGCCTTCTTGCCGTTGCCCGTATAAGTATCGTCGCCCGGCCCGGACGAATCCTCCGCCTCAAGCACTCTCGAGAGATCTGTATCCGCCGGCGGCGTCTTCATCACCGGCATCGCGCGAATTCCCGTGATCGGGCTGATCTCCATCCTTCATCCTCTCGCGGCTTGTGTCCCCTTGGCTCTCGTCCCCTTGCGGCTTTCACTGCTGAAGCCTATCGGCCAATCGACAGGGAACTTGAATTCTCATAATTCGCTGTCCGATTTCGAGACAGACTGTCCGAAATTCGTGCAGGCCTCGCCCTCCACCTCCCTCCCTTTCCAATCTTGTTACACTGGGGCCATGCTCGATGAACTGGAGTTCCGCCGCCAAGCCGAAGCCGCCCTCGAAATACTCAAGCAACATCTCATCGAACGCGAGGAAGATTTGGATGCGGGCTTCGAGGTCGAAGAACAGAACGGCGTACTGAACGTTTTGTTTGAAGCGCCCCCCGGCAAATTTGTCGTCACGCCCAATGCGCCGGTCCGCCAGATCTGGATCTCGGCCCTCTCCACCAGCTTCAAACTCGATTGGGATCAGGCCGCCTCGGCCTTCGTTCTCCCCCGCACAAGCGAGGCTCTCACGCCCCTCGTCGACCGCCTCATCGCCGAGCACCTGGCAAGCTAGCGGATTCAGTTCGTGGATGACTGCTTCACGAATTCAAGCGTGCACGCTCGTCCTTCCACGCGCGTGCCCGTCCCGTGTCTTTCATCGAAATGCGCCCGGATGTGGTAGCCAAAGTCGGTGCCCCGCGGCGTATCGGTTCCAGGAACAAACTCCTTCGATCCCGTCTTGCCCGCTGCATACAACTCTGCGGTGCCATCCTCACGGATCGTCCCTTCGATCAGCAGCGAGCTCGGCTCGCCCTCTTTTCCGCGCAGCCCGTGGAACTTGCCATCCTTCACTTCACTGATGAATTGATAGGAAAAACCCAGCGCGCCCCTCGATGGTTCGCAGGAGACCGTAGTTTGCCACTTCCCATCGAAACGCACTGTATGCGCGAGAGGTTCGCGATCGCCATGGTCCGATTGATCCTGCGGTATCGACAACACAGGCACAACCAGCAAAGCAATCGCAGCGAGCAGTGGCGCGGACCTCCGCATTGTGTTCCCCTTGTTGAGCATGTTAGGGAAATTCCCTCTCCGATTGCCAGTGAAAACGTGCGCTTGAAGTGCGCTCCTCTTCGGCCGGCACGGCGTGGTTGCAAACACACGAATAAGGCACGCAGCCCGCCTCGCCCATCCGTGGCAACCTGGAACCAAATCTGCTCTGCACCTCTTCACCCAAGCCCAAGCAAAAAGGTCCGGCACGTTCGCCGGACCCTTCGCTTGCTTCTGTTATCCAACCTCTACGGCAAAGCGTAAATCGTCTTCAGAACCTTCGCTGCCACGTTGCTCGGAAGCGGCGCGTACGAAAGTGCCGAGACTTCTCCTTCGCCCGAATTGACCATCCAGCTCAGCATGTCCTTGAGCGTCTTTTCGTTGCCTGGATTGATCGGCCTGGCTGGAATCAGCAGGTAAGTAAAGCTCGATATCGGATAAGCATCCGCGCCCGGCGCATTGGTGATCGAAACGCGATAATCCGCAGGCATGTTCTTCACGCTGGCCGCGGCGTTGGTCACGCCGTTGATCGTCGCCTTGCTATAGTTGCCCGCAAGGTTCTTCACGGCCGCATAGTTGATGTGGTTCTGCAGTGCATAGATCAACTCAATGTAGCCAATCGAGCCGGGTAGTTGGCGAATCAGGCCGGCAACGCCCTCATTGCCCTTGCCGCCTACGCCCGTCGGCCAGTTGACCGCCGTGCCCTTGCCGGGACCATCGGCCCATTCCTTGCTCACCTTGCTCAAATAGTCGGTCCAGATGAATGTCGTTCCGCTACCGTCTGAGCGGTGAACCACCACAATCTTCTGGTCCGGCAGTCTCACGCCCGGGTTATCCTTCGCTATGCGCGGATCCGCCCAGGTCACAATCTTGCCCAGAAAAATGTCCGCGATCACATCCCCGCTCAACCGGAGTTCGTTCACGCCCGGCACATTAAAAGCCGGCACATCCGCGCCAAGCACGGTCGGAATATGAATCAGTTTGATCTTGGATGATTCCAGCATCGCGTCGGTCATCGGCATGTCAGAAGCGCCAAAATCGACAAGTCCCTTTGTCACCTGTGCGATTCCACCACCCGAACCGATCGACTGATAGTTGATCTCGACGCCCGGATGCGCCGCACTGTACTCGCTAAACCACTTCGAATAGATGGGATAAGGAAATGTGGCGCCCGCCCCAGTCAACTTCTGGGCCTGGGCCGTACTCAGGGCCAACACCAACATTACAAAAGCAACCAACGTTTTTTTCACGATTCGCTCCCTCGCAGTTTTACTGCCGTCCTTCATTCTCTCTGGCAAATGTTACGGGGATTTGAATCGCGGGCGCTTTTTACCGCCGTTTCCCTGGAATCACACCTGCTGTGCGCTAACCTGTTGCAAAACCTGCGCCGCCGGCAACGTAAAGTGAAACGTCACGCCGTTGCCCAGTTCACTCACCGCCCAGATCCGCCCGCCGTGCGCCTGCACAATGTGCTTCACAATCGCAAGGCCCAGCCCTGTCCCGCCTGCCTCGCGCGAACGCGCCTTGTCCACTCGGTAGAACCGCTCGAAGATTCGATCCAGGTGCTCGGACGCAATTCCGGGCCCGAAGTCCTGAACAATGAATTCAACCTCGGAGTCCGCAACGCTCGCGCCCACGCGAATTCGTTTGCTGCCCGTCGCGTATTTCAATGCATTCTCTACCAGGTTGCCGAAAACCTGGTTCATCGCGTCCAGATCGGCCATCACCAGCGTCTCCGGCGCCCCCGCCGATTGCAGTTTCACCCCGGAGTCAACCACAATGCCGCCCAGCGAATCAATCGCATCCTTCACCAGCGCACTCGCGCGCGCCGGCTGCAATGTCAGCTTGTAGTCAGGACTCTCGACACTGGCCAGCGCGAGCAGGTCTTCCGTCAGCCGGTTCATGCGCGATGCATTCTTCAGGATCACGCCCAAAAACTCGCGCGTCGTTTCCGGGTTCGGATTCTCTTCTTCGATCAGAGTTTCTACGTAGCCCTGGATCGAAGTCAGCGGCGTGCGCAACTCATGGCTCACGTTCGCCACAAACTCGCGCCGCGATTTTTGCGCCGCCTCAATTCCCGTCACGTCGTGCAACACCGCAAGCGCGCCGCCGCTCGGCAACGGTGCCGCATTCACCTCAAACACGCGCCCCGGCGCAAGCAAACTCGCGCGTCCAAAACAGATCTCGCCGCGCTCCAGCGCGCCTCTCACGCAACTCAGCAGCTCCGGATCGCGCACCGAATGCACCAGCGGACGCCCAGGGTAAATCTGCGTCCCCGCAATCCTCTGCATCACCGCATTCGACCAGCGCACCAGCCCCTCCGGCGTAATCGCCACGACGGCTTCCTGCATCGAATCCAGAATTGCGGCCAGCTCCTGCCTGCGGCTCTCCAACTCCGCAAAATTCTTCCCCAGCCGCTCTGCCGTTTGGTTCAGCGCACTCTCCATCGCGGAGAGTTCGTCCTCGCCTGCGCCTTCAAGCCGCGCCTCCAGGTTGCCCTCGGCAATGCGGCGCGCAAAAGCTACCACGCTCTCCAGCCGCTGCGAGATGCGGCTCGCAACCCAGGCCGCCAGCAGAATGGCAAGCACCAGCGCGATCAGCCCTGCCCACAACGCTTCGCGCCCCAGCAGATGCCGCGTCCATCCCGCCGTCTCCTCCACCATGCTATGGAAGATCACTTCCATCAGCAGCGTGTGGAACACAAGCAGAAGCACGAACAAGCCGAGAAGCTTGGTAAAAAATTTATGAGTCAAGGATTCATTCGCCCTTGGGCAGCTCGAACCGATAACCGGCCCCGCGCACAGTCTTAAGGTAGCGCGGATTCTCCGGATCGATCTCGATTTTTTCGCGAATCCGGCGCACGTACACGTCCACCGAACGCGGCGTCACAAAGCGCGCATCGCCCCACACGGCATCCAGAAGATGATCGCGGCTGAAGACGCGCCCAGGATGGCGCGCCAGGTAGTCCAGCAGTCGAAACTCCGTCGCCGTCGTGGTCGTCAGCTCGCCGCGCACCTTCAACTGCATCGCCCCGGCGTCAATCACCACCTCTTCAAAGCTGATGATCGATGGCGACGTCGGCCGCTCGAACCGCCGCAGCACGGCCTTCACGCGCGCTACCAGTTCCCGCGTTGAAAACGGCTTGGTAATGTAGTCGTCGGCGCCAAGTTCCAAACCAAGAACGCGATCGTTTTCTCCCGCACGCGCCGTCAGAAAAATAATGGGAATCGTGGAAAGTCCATGATGACTCCGCAGACGTCTGCAAACGTCGAGTCCGTCACCGCCCGGCACCATGATGTCCAGCAGAAATAGCGCCGGAGGCTTCCGCTCAGCATCGGGAATTACATTGGTTGGCGTATGAAACAGCCGCGCATCAAATCCCGCTGCTTCCAGGTGATGCTGCACAAGCCGTGAAATATCGGCGTCATCTTCCAGCACAAATACTGTTTGGCTCAAACGGTCTGCCCTTCCTTTACCCCACGAACGAACACCTGTCCGTGGGGACCCCGCCCTCGCCCGGCGGCCGTTGATTTGCAAGCTGCTTCAGGCCGCGCGGAACCATTAACAGAGTAATGCAGCCAGGCAAATAGATTGCAAACGTTTGATGAATTTGCCACCCGCCGCCGCAATGGCCCTCAAGCCCTTCCCCGAGAACCTCCGCAGCCGCGAAGTTACTTTTTTTCTTGACTTTGCCGTAGCCCGTTTGCAAAACTTCCTGCGCGCATTCAATACAAAGGAAAGCCTCGCCTGCCCCTGAGTTCAACGAGCTTCCGTGCGCTTTGACATCCCCCGTGCAATTCCTCGCCTTGTGATGTGAACCCGCCCGCACCGGCATGTGCGTATTCGAAGAAAAGAAATAGCAGGAGGAAGCATGAAAAAGTACTTCGCGGAACTCGTGGGCACCTTTATCCTGGTGCTCTTCGGTTGTGGCACGGCTGTGGTGGCAGGCGACAAGGCCATTGTTGGAACTCTCGGCATCGCCTTCGCCTTTGGACTGGCGCTGATCGGCGCTGCCTACGGCATTGGCCCCATCTCCGGTTGCCACATCAATCCAGCCGTCAGCCTCGGCGTCTACGTTGCCGGACGCATGTCCATCAAGGACATGCTCGGCTACTGGGTAGGCCAGTTTATCGGTGGCGCGCTGGCCGCATGGGTTCTCTCCATCATCGCCGTCGGCGTTGCAGGCGGCTACAACATCGCCGCCAGTGGCCTCGGTCAGGACGGCTGGGGCCCCGGCTACCAGGGCGGCTACAACATCACCTCGGCCATCGTCTTTGAGTTTGTGGCCACGCTCATCTTCGTCATCGTGATCCTTGGATCCACTCAGAAAAGCGCCCCAACCGGCTTTGCCGGCCTGGCCATCGGCATCACCCTCGTCGCCATCCACATCTTCGGCATCCACATCACCGGTGTCAGCGTCAATCCCGCCCGCAGCCTCGGACCCGCCTTGCTCGTCGGCGGCCAGGCCCTTGCCCAGGTCTGGCTCTTCCTGCTCGTTCCAACCATCGGCGGCGCAGCCGCCGGCCTGCTCTTCCGCACCAGGGCTCTCGAAGCCGACTAACTCGCTCTAGAGAAAAAGTCGTGCCCCGCCCTTTCACTCTGGCAAAAGGGCGGGGCGATCAAGCCCTCGCAATAAACCGCAAACGCACGTAATCCGCCGTCCAGTTCCCATCCTCGTCGCGCAGCGCCCGCTCCAGCAGCGTCACCGTCTCCTCAACCACCTGCTCGCGCATCGCCTCCGGCAGCGTATCCAGCACCCCGCGCCGAAACGTCCTCAGCCACGCGCTCATGCCTCCTTCAGCCAGCGGCGTAGGCCTCGGAATCAGCGCCATCCGCTCCACCGTGAATCCTTGCCGCGCCATCCGCCGACTGTAGCCTTCCGGCGTCGGATAGTAATTCACATTGTCCTCGCGCCCGTCGAACCCATGCCGCGCCAGCACCGCCATCAGTGCCACGCGAATCGCCGCAATATTGCCCTGCCCGCCCATCTCCGCCACAAACCGCCCGCCCGGCTTCAGCACCCGCCGCACCTCGGCCAGCATCGCATCCTGTCCGCGCACCCAGTGCAGCGCCGCATTCGAAAACACCGCATCGAAGCTGTGTTCTGAAAAAGGCATCGCTTCGGCGCTGCCTTCCTCCACGGCAATCCCCCGCGCACGCGCAGCCGCCGCCATCTGCGCCGAGGCGTCCAGCCCCACCACATCCGCTCCGCTCGCGGCAATACGCTCCGTCAGTTGCCCATCCCCGCAGCCAAGGTCGAGAATTCGCTCGCCGGGTTGCGCCGCCAGCCACTCCACAACCCCGCCCGCAAGCCCGTGCACAAATGCGCCGTTCTCTGCGTATGCTGCCGCATCCCATGTCTGCGTCACAATGAACCTCCACGCCCAGTCTCAGACGCAGCACAGCCATAACGCAACGTTATTTTATTTTGGATTTCAATAAGAATCCGTTATGTCGAGATTCGCCGCTCAAAGCCCCGTCAAATCGACTGCACCGGCAGCAACGTCAGATCGTCCACCAACCCAACTTCCTTCTGCACAAACGGCTCGCCGTACCGCACGCCTGCCAGCAGCCCATAGTGGCGCGCCTCGGCAAATGTGCGCTCGCGAATCTCTTCCTCCGCAACAAAAAGCCCGCCGCCCGCCGCCTGGTTCTTGTACTGCGACTGGTACGCCATCAGCGCGGCGTGGCGCTGCTCAATAAACGGCGTAATGTCCACCACAAAACTCGGCCGCACATCGGCATAAAGGCTCGCGTACACAATCTTGAAAGGCCGATGCGGCATCGCGCCCGTATCAATCTTTGCCAGCCCGGCCAGAAAACACGCGTCGTAGCCCAACGTCCCCACCACCGCGTGATCCGGGTGCCGCGCCTCCCAGTAAGGCAGGATCACCACCCGTGGCCGCAGCTCTCGCAATACACGCGCGATCGCAATCCGATTTTCAAGGGTGTTTTCGACCGCGCCATCCGGCAAGCTCAGCGCCTCCCGCCAACCCGCGCCCAACAGCTTCGCCGCCTCTGCAGCCTCCGCAGCTCGTTCTTCCGCGCTGCCGCGTGTGCCCGCCTCGCCCTGCGTCAGGTCCAGAATCGCCGTCCGCAGTCCGCGTGCCGCCATCCGCAGCAGTGTCCCGCCACAGGTCTGTTCCACATCGTCGCGATGGGCCGCAATGGCCAGAACATCGGCTTGGAAATCGGCAGCCACGTCGGGCATCTCCGTTGCCAGGTCAGTAAACGGTGTTGTCCGAGTCGCTGATCCCGTCCATGTAAGCCACGTCGTACGCCGTTCCCGTCACCGTCACATATTGGTTGTCGATTGCCGTCCCGTCCACAGTCGACTCAATGTACACCTGGCCTCCCTGCGCCGAGTAGATCTTGTGCAGGCCCGTCACTGCGGCAATCCCGGTTGCGTCGCCAACATACGGCTCAAGCAGAACCACCTTGTTCGTGCTCGTGTTGTACATCGTCAGGCAGCCGTAAGTCTGGTTGTTATAGTACCGCTCGCCCTGGTTGCACTTCGTCATCCCAATCCACAGCGTATTGTCGTCCGCCTGCAGTATGCGGCTCGGCCCCCCGGGAATTCCGTCGCTGATCGAAACCGGGTTCGGCGAGTTGCTCGTCGACGGAACAATCGTATTGTTGGTCAGGTTCAGCACCGTCAGGTACCCGCCAAAGTAGCCGTCAGGCATCGGGCGCTGCCCTACAACGTACATCGTGTTTGTCGTCACCAGCGCATTGCTCGCCCCGCCCGGAATTGCAATCGTTGTCATCCCCACGGCCGGCGGTCTCGAGCACGGCGCCGTATTGCAGGGCAAAAGCCCGGACTGCTGCCCCAGTGGAAAGATCATCGGCGCTACCGGTAAAAGTGAAACCGAGGCGGTCGTTCCCCCGCACTCGGGACCGCAGTTCAATACGTAGGCCGTGCTGCCGTCGCCAGAAAATACCGCTTTCACCGGACGATCGAACACCAGCGGAGCCCCATAGAAGTTCCCCGTTCCGTCAACCGCATCCGGGCTCTGCGCCTGGAACAGGCACCACACCGGCGCGCTCTGCGGCTCGCAGTCTACCGCCGCCCTGGGCCATGTGGAGGGACCCCCGGAATACGAAATCGTCTGCGCAGATGTCAGTTGCCGCGGATAGTACGCATAATTCGAGTTCTGCACAAAAGCCAGCGCCATCGTGCCCCCAGGATTCACGCTCACCCGGTAAACTCCGGGAAGGCTCAAAGGATAAGACGAGCCGTTCGCCCGGTTCACAACCGTCAACACATGCGAAGCCTGGCTGGCCGCGAAAACGTACTCCCCGCTGCGCGTCATGAAGATGCTGGATGAAAGTCCGTTCAACCCCGCTACTGGACCCGTCGTCTTCTCGGTCTGGTAGTTGGCCAGGGTAAAGGTTCCGTCCCCTGAGCCGTAAACCGCGCCCACCTGCTCCTCTGGCATGCTTTGGATGCTGATCGGCAACGCGCCGCCATACCCACTCAACGAGAACGAAGCCGGCTGCCCCGTGCGGCCGCTGCGGATGTCGTAGTACGCATCCACAATCTGCAGTGTGCCCTTGGTCAGAATGCTGGGGTTCTGGATTGCGATCAGTACACGGTAGCTCAATCCGCTGGGGGGAAGAACGCGTCCGCCAAAATACGTCGTCGAGCCACAGCCTGCCAGGCCGATTGCAACCGCAAGGGCCGCGCTGGCGCATATCCAAAGACTTCTCTTCTTCAAAATCCCTTACCTCACCCTTGCCTGAATCGATAGCGCGGATCATCCCGCGGATGATGGCATCTCTAGGGGCGAACTGCCCTCAAGTGTTTTGGCCAGGGCCCACAACCCATCGATTGACACCGGAAATTCGGCGTCCCCTGTCCTGTTGCTGCCCAGCTTATGACTTCCGAAGTATAACAAAGCAGGCCTCTCGTCCTTCCCTTTTCAATCCACGGGCTTTCCTCCCCGCAACCTGCCCCGCCGCGCACCCTTCTGACCGGCGCCCATCCCCGCCCGCCGTCAGGGTAACCTGCACAAGTGAAATTGCTTTGGCGCGGCTGGCCGCCGTGCCTTAGCATGACTAGTGAATGACCAAATTCTCCGAGATCCTCGCTGATCGCCCCCTGCTCGCCGATGGCGCCATGGGTACCGTCCTCTATGCCCGCGGCATCTTCATCAACCGCTGCTACGACGAGTTGAATCTCTCCGATCCCGCGCTCATTCTCTCCGTCCACGAGGAGTACCTGCTGGCCGGCGCCGAGATTCTTGAAACCAACACCTTCGGCGCAAATCGCCTCCGCCTCGCCCGCCACGGCCTGGCCGACAAACTCACCGACATCAACACCGCCGGCGTCCGCCTCGCCCGCCAGGCCGTTGCCCGCTTCAAAGAAAAACAAGGCGCCCAGGCATGGGTCGCCGGTTCTGTCGGCCCGCTCGGTGTCCGCCTTGAGCCTCTCGGAAAAACCGGCCTCGACGAAGCCCGCGCCGCCTTTGCCGAGCAGATTCGCATCCTCGCCAATGGCGGTCCTGAAGGCGGTGTCGACCTGCTCATCCTCGAAACCATGCCCGCCCTCAATGAAGCGCACGTTGCCCTTGAAGCCGCCCGCGCCGTCGCCCCTCATCTCCCCGTGCTGGTCATGGTCGCCGTCGACGACGAGAACAACTGCCTCGACGGCTCCTCGCCCCAGCAGGCCGCCGCCCTCCTCACTGAGTGGGGCGCAAGCGCCGTCGGCGTCAACTGCTCCACCGGCCCAACCACCGTGCTCACCGCCATTGAAGCCATGCGCCCGGCCACAGCGCTGCCCCTTGCCGCCATGCCCAATGCCGGCATGCCCCGCGCCGTCGAGGGCCGCAACATCTACCTCTGCTCGCCCGAGTACATGGCCAGCTTCGCCCGCAAGGCCGTCACCGCCGGCGTACAAATCGTAGGCGGCTGCTGCGGAACCACGCCCAACCACATCCGCGCCATGCGCTCCGCCATCCGCGCCATGGACGAGCTGGCCCACGTTGAAAGCTCCGGCGTCGCTCCTGTCATGAATCCCGAAACGCCGCCCGAGCCCCTTGGCGCGCGCTCCCTCGTCGGGTCCATGATCGACAAAGGCAAGTTCGTCACTATGGTCGAAATCGTGCCGCCCAAAGGCATCGATTGCTCCAATGAGATTGAAGGCGCGGGCCTGCTCGCGCAACTCGGCGTCCACGCCATCAACGTGTACGATTCGCCCCACGCCTCGGCGCGCATGAGCGCCCAGAGCCTTTGCATTCAGATTCAGCAGCACAACGGTATCGAGACCATCCTTAACTACATCTGCCGCGACAGGAACATCTTTTCCATTCAGGCCGATCTGCTCGGAGCCTCGTCCATTGGCCTCCGCAACATCCTCTGCCTGACCGGCGATTCCATCAAATTGGGCAATTATCCTGACGCGACTGAAGTGTTTGACGTTGACTCCATCGGTCTGGTCAACATCGCCCAGCGCCTCAACCACGGGCTCGACATTGGCGCCAACTCCATCGGCGCCAGCACCAACTTCACCGTCGGCGTCGCCGCCAACCCCGGAGCGCCCGACATCGAAAACGAACTGCGCCGCTTTGCCTACAAGGTCGAGGCCGGCGCGGAGTACGCCATCACCCGCCCCGTCTTCGACCTGCGCCTCCTCGAGAACTTTCTCGAGCGCATCAAGGACCACCACATCCCCATCATCGCCAGCATCTGGCCGCTCACCAGCCTCCGCAACGCCGAATACATGAAGAACGACCTGCGCCTCTCCATGCCCGAGGAAATCATGCTGCGCATGGCCCAGGCCGACACCCCCGAAGCCGCCCGCGAAGAAGGCATCAAGATCGCCCGCGAGATGCTTGAGGCCGTCCGCCCCTACGTCCAGGGCATCCAGGTCAGCGCGCCTTTCGGCCTTTACAGCGTCGCCGCCGAAGTCATCGCCAGCGTTCTACCCCGCGGCACCAGGGCCATGCCGGGAATGCAGTAACCGCCGGCGTTACACTTGAGTCGAAGCAAGAACCGTGCACGGTCTCATCCTCAGTTTTTGCCGCCGCCGTCCCAGGATTCGCCCGCAAATCAGGGAGTAACACAAATGCCATCCTTTGAAGATTCCATCAAGAAACTCGAAACTATCGTCGACCAGCTCGAAAAAGGCGACCTCGCCCTCGAACAATCCCTCAAGCTCTTCGAAGAAGGCGTCGGCCTGTCCGCAGCCTGCAAGCAGGAGCTCGACGCCGCCGAAGGCAAAGTGCAAATGCTCGTCAAGCAGCGCGACGGCTCCCTCAAACCAGAGCCCTTCCTCACCGAAAAACCATTCTGAGTCCTCCGCCGCGAGTCTCCCTTCAACATTGCGGCGCAGCGAAGGGACACGCCTCAGCTCCTCTACTGTGAACAGCCTCTTAGAGAACCCTAATTTTTAATTCGCTCAATCGGTCCTGCTCCTGCTGTGTTCCGTCAGCAACTGACGTCGAAACGCAACCGGGATGCATCGCATCTCTGCCAGGAGCGCGAATCCGCACGATGCAGCCCACTCTTTCCCCATACCCTGACGCTTTCCGCTGCATCGGCTCCGACTGCGAAGACACCTGCTGCCAGGGTTGGAACGTCCCCATCGACCAGGCTGCCTACGAAAAGTACGCGCATCTGCCCCCGAGTCCACTGCGCGATCTTATCTCTAGGAGCGTCACCCTGAACGAGCCTGTCGCCGGCGCACTTGCAGCCCCGGCCAATCCCTCCGCCTTCGCGATAATCCGCACCGACGCCACAAACCACTGCCCGTTGCTGACCCCTGATCGGCTCTGCCGCATCCACGCCGAACTCGGCCCCGAGATGCTCTCCTACACCTGCTCCGCCTATCCCCGCATCGTCCACGAATTCGGCGGCATCAGGTTAACCGCCCTTGCCCTGTCCTGCCCGGAAGCCGCGCGGCTCTTGCTCCTCACTCCGGACCTTCTCAATCCCGGCTCCGAGCCGTGTCCAACCGATATTGCCGGTGAAAGCACAAAACCGATTCCACCGGATTTCCTCGCGATCCGCCAATCCGTCCTGTGGCTCGTGCGATTGCGCTCCTACCCCCTCTGGCAGCGCATGTTTCTCCTCGGCCTTCTCTGCCGCCGCCTCGACTCCATCGCTCGCGGCGAGTTGGATTCCACCGTCCAGCGCTTTCTAGCCGGTTTCAAAACCGCCGTCGAAACAGGGTCGCTTCGCCCCGCCATGGAGACTCTGCCCGTCGACCGCGCCGCACAGTTGGATATCGTTCTCCGCCTCGCGGGTCTTATGCTCCACCGCTCCAACGTCAGCCCTCGCTTCTCCGCTTCCGTCCAGGCCTTCACATCCGGCATCGGAAACGGCCCCGGCGCAACGCTCGAATCTCTCACCCATCAGTACGCGCAGGCCCACGACCGGTACTTCGAGCCCTTCTTTCAACAACACCCCCACATCCTCGAGAACTACCTCGTCAACACCATTGTTCGCTGCCAGTTCCCCTTCGGCTGCAAAGGAATGAAGCCAGGCGCCGTGCCCAACCGCACGCAGGAGTTTGCCAAGCTTGCCGCCCAGTTCGCGCTGATCCGGGGCCTTCTGATCGGCGTCGCCGGCTTCCATGGCGCGCCCTTTTCAACCGCCCACGTCGTCTTGACCGTGCAGTCCGCCGCAAAGCACTTCGAGCACCATCCAGAGTTCCTCAAGTTGGCTTACGAGCTACTCATCGAGAGTCAAATGGACGGCGCAAGAGGCATGGCCATCCTGCTCCGCAACGCCGCCCAGCAGATTCCCGCCTCCCCATCCCCCGGAGCCTTTCAACCAGGACCCAATCCCTCAGCGCCGCTCGTCGAGCCCACCGCACAATAGATGCCATAACGCGGACCAGGCCCGTCGCGTCCCTATTCCCTGCCGGGGCCCCCTACGAGCGGTCTTTGCTCGTTGGGGTGGCTATTCCCTATTCCCTATTCCCTATTCGCTACTCCCTATTCCCTGCCTTTTTCTTCGCCAGCCGCGCCAGCGTCGCCTGTTCGCGCAGCACCTGCCTCAACGGCCGCGCCGGAGTTCCATACAACACCGTCCCCGGCTTCTGCCCCTCATTGGTCACCTTCGACCCGCTGAAAACCCCCGCCTGCCCGCCCAGAATCACCCCCGGCCCAATCTCGACATGATCGCCAATCCCCACCTGCCCCGCAATCACTGCTCCATTGCCCACGGTAGACGAGCCCGAAATCCCGGTCAGCGCCACCAGGATCACGTCTTCGCCGATATCGCAGTTATGCCCAACGTGCACCAGGTTGTCGATCTTCGTTCCCCGCCCAATCCGTGTCTGTTTCAACGCCCCGCGGTCAATCGTCGAGTTCGCCCCGATCTCCACATCGTCCTCGATCACCAGCGTTCCCTGCTGCGGAAACTGCGTATAGGCCCCCGTCTTCGCGTCGCGCACGTAGCCAAACCCATCCGCCCCCAGCACCGCTCCCGCATGGACTTGAACCCGGTTGCCCAGCGTCGTCCCCGGATAGAGCACCGCCCGTGGATAGATCCGGCAGTCTTCACCGATGCGCACACCCTCGCCGATCACAGCCCCAGCCTCAATCCGAGTACCGGCGCCAAGCTCGGCATGAGAACCGATAACCGCGCCAGCTCCAATCACGACGCCCTTGCCCAGTTTCACCTGAGAGCCCATGTGGTGTGGCTGATCGATCAATGGCTTGTGCAGCGCCGGCTTCATCAACTTCGCCGCGCGCGCAAACCAGAGCCGCGGCTGATCCGCCTCCACAACCGCCATTGCAGAGTTCGCCCCGTACCCTTCCAGCGATCCGGCCTTCAGCACCACCGCGCCCGCCGCGCCGCCCAGCGCCTTCGCAGCCGACGCAGCGTCTTCCGCGAACACCAGATCCATCTCTCTTGCAGCGCCCGATGCAGCCACGCCCGCCAGAACCAACTTCGCGCTTCCCTGCGCTAGCTTCCCGCCCAGTGCCGCAACCAGTTCACCCAGCGTCATGTGCACTCCCTAAATCCAAACTCAGTAAAGCCCCGGCTCTCCCGCCGGCCGCGTCTTCCAACGCCGGTGAATCCACAACCACTGGTCAGGATAGCGCCGAATCCATCCCTCAATCGCCGCCGTCGCCATTTGCGTCCCGGCAACGATATCCGCACTTACATCATCTGTCTTCGGAATCGCAATCTCCGGCCCAAAGTGCAGCACGTACTTCCTCTCCGTAGCCTCCCAAAGCATGAACCCCGGCAACACCGCCGCGCCCGTCTTCCGCGCCACGTGCGCCAGTCCCGTAGCCGTGCACGCCTCCACCCCAAAGAACTTCACAAACGCGCCCTGCGGCGGCGTCATATTCGTGTCCATCAGGATGCCCACCGTCCCGCCCGCGTGCATCGCCGTCAGCAGGCCGCGCCCAAAGTCATCCTTATGCAGCACGAAGTTCCCATGCATGCACCGTATCCCATTCACATACGCATCCAGCCGCCGGTTATCCAGCCGCCGAATCACCATCCCCATCGGGTGCCCCATCAGCGAGTGATAATAGCTCGACAGCTCCCACGCCCCCAGGTGCCCGGTGACCACCAGCACCCCTTTGCCGCGCGCCTCGGCTGCCAGGTAGTGCTCCAGCCCCTCGGTCCGCATCCACTCCCGCGTGTTCTCAGGCGTGTACCGCGTCATCCGGCAAAACTCTACCAGTTGCCGTCCCAGGCTGACATAAACCCCGCGCAGAATCTTCTTCCTCGCCCCAGCGGAAAGCTCCGGCAGTGCCATCTCCAGGTTCCGCACGCCCACCCTGCGCAATCGCCCAAAGATCCAATAAACCTTGATTGCCAGAACCCACGCGAACACGCGAGCCAGCCAGCGCGGCATCACGCCCAGCGTGCGTGCCACGGCCACCACCAGCCAATACTCGAGGTTTTCCCGCATGTTTGAAGGCAAACATTAGTTTAGCCTTCCACGACGGCTTTGATGGTTGCAGCCAAAAATGAAAGGGGCGGCCAGGCACCAGCCCGACCGCCCCCCAGCTTCAATCAACTCCCCGCTACTTGTGATTCTTCGCCGCCACAAAATAGTCGGCCACGGTGCGCACAAACGGCACCGCGCCCTCAGGCACTGGCACGTTCCCCTTCAAGATGGTCTCAAAGTGGTGCGGCGCTCCGTAGTAGACATCGGTATCGTCCACATTCTGGCTTACGCTCGTCCCGTCCAGATCGATGCCCGCAAAGATTCCCTTGTTGCGCGAGTAGCTCAGCAGTTCCGCATTCATCTTCCAGTCCGTAGCCGCCTGCCCGCTCCGGCCAACCGGTCCCGCCGCCGCCGACGCATCTCCGCCAATCTTGAACTTGTTCTTCAACAGATCCTGAAAGCCCCGATCGTTTACCGCCACCAGCACCAGGTCCGTCGACTGCCCGCCAATCTGGAAGCCGAACGAGCCCCCAGCCATGCGGATAAACACCGGCGCGCTCCATCCGTGCCCGGTACGGCACGTCACCACGCCCTGCCCGTACTGGCCGCCAAACACAAACGCTCCCTTGATCATCCCCGGCACCACCGCTACGCAGGTAGCCTCTTGCATGATGTTCATCGGAATGCTGCTGTCCTTGGCGCCCATGATCTGATCCAATACCACCTTGGCCGCATCTATGCGATCCTGCAAACTCTCGCGCGTGGATGCCGCAAACGCCGTGCCACTCAGGATCAAGCCAACGCAAATCGACGCAATCGTCTTTTTCATATCCCGTTTCCTTTCAAATCCACCGCCTCTGGGGAGCGGGGAAGGCTGTATTTTTGGTTGAAGCAGCGCTTCGGAAATTCGCTGCTCTTTTCGGGCCGGTTGGCCTGGGAAACCCGCCGCTGTGCTCCCGCCGCGGCGCCTGCGCTTCCTCAAAACAGCCTACAGCATCTGATCCTGCAGTTCGCCACGCCTGGAAGCGCCTCGAATCTTCCTTGAAAACCCGGCTCTTCCTCTGCGGGACCCATCCGCCTTCCGGCAGCGCACGCACTCTGGCCCAGCATCGCCGAGCCAAATGCACGCTCTTGTTCCTCAGATGCAAACTTGTTCAACGGGGATGGATGTTGGGTTGGGGGAGGGGGCTTGCGTGCGTTCCGGCAGATCGTTTCCCGCGCTCTTCCGCAAAAAACAAAAAAAGAGGAGTTCCCAGGCATCATGGAAACATGCTGCCTGGGAACTCCTTTCCCCAGATCTGCGTTGTTTCAGTTAACAGGATCGTGGAAAACGCCACACTGCCACAAGAGTACTTAAAGGTTGTGGCCTAAGGTAATGGCATCTGTTAACTATTTAGTAAATATAGCCCGGCCACGCTCGCTCCCGGAGTGTTTCGCCCCAGGATTCTGTGGCAGCGGGAAAAGTCTCCGCGCCGACATCGACAGCTTGATGCGGTTGTCCACCCCCGCCTTGCGCATCAATCGCGCCAGGTGCGCTCGTACCGTGCGCTCTTCAATGCCCAGTTTTGACGCGATCTCGCGGTTCGAGTACGCCTTCATGATCAGCTCTAGAACCTGCCGCTCGCGCGCCGTCAGTTGAGGCGTCGCCGGCTGTGGCTTTGCCGTCTGTGGAGCGGGCTCAACTGCGCCGGCGTCCGCGGCATGAAGCAACCGGTCAATCAGTTGAGAAAGCAGCCGCCGAGGCGCCCAGATCGAACCCTCCGTGACCACTTCAATCGCCTTCCGCACCGCCTCCGGCCCGGCCTTCTGGTCCAGGTAAGCCCTCGCCCCTAAAATGATCGCCTTCATGATCAGCTCGTCGTTCCCGCCAGGCCCGATCACGATCATTCTGATTTCGGGGCGCGCATTGCGAATCACATCCAGGGACTTCAGCCCGCTGCCGGAAGAATGCAGATCCACAACCAGGTATTTCAGAGAGTGCATCCCCAGCAATTCCGTCATGCTCCCTATCACCGGAAGCAATTGGGCTTGCCCCTCCCGCGCCGGCTGGTCGAAAATGCTCGCCAGCCCCGCAAGCCGAATCGGCTCATCGGCCATCAACCCAATCCGAATCAGATCGGCATTGCGAGCCTCGGCCTCGCGTGGTTCTCCAGCGCGCGTCCCTGCATTGCGAATTCCAGCACTGCCCGTGCCTGCATTGTGTCTCAACTGCATCGTGCTCCCCAGTCTTGCAGCGGGAGAGCGGGGCCCCTTACGAGTGCAGCAGCCATTTGGCCTGCTCTTACCGGGCACTCCCTGTTCTTCATTCAACCACTCCAATCAGGCCCATTGCGCCCTTCCCCTACAACTTTGGAAGCACAATCCCCTGTTGCTTCTGATACTTGCCCTTGCGGTCCGCATAGCTCACCTCGCAGGCTTCATCGGAGCGGAAAAACAAAATCTGGCACAGTCCTTCGTTGGCATAAACCTTGGCCGGCAGTGGAGTGGTATTTGAAATCTCGAGGGTCACAAATCCCTCCCATTCCGGCTCAAACGGCGTCACGTTCACAATGATTCCGCAGCGCGCGTAGGTCGACTTGCCAACGCAGATCGTCAGTACATCCCGGGGAATTCGAAAGTATTCAACCGACCGCGCCAACGCAAACGAGTTGGGCGGAACAATCACCGACTCCGCCTGTACCGAGACAAACGAACGCTCGTCAAACGACTTCGGATCGATGATTGCGCTATTCACATTGGTAAAAATCTTGAACTCGTCTGAAACCCTGAGATCGTACCCGTAAGAGGAAAGCCCATACGAGATCACCCCCGTGGCCACCTGCTTCTCGCTGAAGGGCTCGATCATGCCATGGTTGATCGCCTGCTCCCTGATCCAACGATCGCTCTGAATCGACATGGCTCTCCCCCAACCGGCATCAACGCTTCTCAAAGATTGGTCCGACCGACCCCAGTACGATTTTTCATCTTACGAAAATCTTCTCGAAACTTACAATCGAATTCGTCCCGCATTTGAATTTACTCCGTATTTGCTCATAGGCTCGCCCACGAGCAAACCGCTCCTCGACGTATCAGCCCGCTTTTCCTCAGCGCAAAAAACTCGGTGTGTGACCATTTCTCGGCCGCGGAATTACTTTTCTCCTGTTCCATATTCAAAACAAAACCTGTAGCATCTCCCGTGTCGGTCGTAGTAAAGTCAATAACAGTCGCGCCAGCGAGGATACCCCATTGATTAAACAGGACATCGTCCATCAAGTTATCGAGCGCACCGGCCTCCCGCGCACCAAGGCAGAGGCTGCGGTCGATACGGTCTTCGAGGGCCTCAAGCAGGCCCTGGCGGCCGGCGAACGCATCGAACTCCGCGGTTTCGGCGTTTTCAGCGTCCGCGCCCGCAAAACAGGCATCGGCCGCAATCCCCGTACCGGCACCGAGGTCAGCATCACCCCCGGAAAAGCCGTTCGCTTCAAACCCGGCAAGGAATTGCACGCGCTCGATTCAGCCCCCGCGCCAAAAGCCTGAATCCGCGCCCGCCAAAGCCGCGCCCCTGGTCCGGATGTCTCGGGCAATCCGCTTCGCCTTGCCCGTTTTTTGGCGAATTGAAGCAAGCCGCTCCGCCGACAGTTCTTCGCCCGTGGGGCGTTTGCACTGTCATTCGGGCCCGGTACCTTCACTTCTCTGCGATTCATCTCTCTTAAACCGCCCTTCAGAAATATGAGGAGTCTGGTGCGCTCAACTTTTCGCGAGTTTGGCCTGCCCGCGCTGTTGCTCGCCGCCAGCGTGGCAACCACCATGGCCAATGGTGCCCGCTTCATGCAAAATTTCCGCGCAGGCATGCCTCCGGTCGTCCGCGATGCCGACCTCTGGCCCTGGGCCTGGCTCTCCAGTCATCCCAGTCTCTACATCTCCGGCTGGGCCTTTTCCTTCTCCCTGCTCGGCATCCTCATCATCCACGAGTTCGGCCACTACTTCGCCTGCCGCGCCCACCGCATCAGCGCCTCGCTTCCCTGGCTGCTCCCCGCCCCCACCCTCAGCGGCACCATGGGCGCCGTCATTCGCATCCGCTCCCGCATCCCCACCCGCAATGCCCTCATGGACGTGGGCGCCTACGGCCCCCTCGCCGGCTACATCGCCTCCGTCCTGGCCATCGCCGCCGGCTTTGCGCTCAGCACCCGGGCCCCTGACAACGCCCCGGTTGCCATCGTCCGCTTTGGCGGAGAACCGCTCACCCTCCGCATCATCCACCACCTGCTCTCGCGCTGGGACCCCCAAATCGCTCCCTTCAACCAGATCACCCCCCACCCCATCCTCATCGCCGGTTGGATCGGCCTCTTCATCACCTCGCTCAATCTCATTCCCGGCGGACAACTCGACGGCGGGCACATCCTCTACGCCATCTCGCCCCGTGTCCACGCCTTCTTCACCACCTTCCTTCCCTTCCTGCTCTTCCTCGCCGGAGCCATCTTCTGGGTCGGCTGGATCCTCTGGGGAATCTTCCTCCTCATCCCCGCCATGCGTCACCCCCGCGTCTCCCAGCCCTCCACCCTCAGTCGCGGACGCATCATCCTCGGCATCATCGGCTGCGCCATCTTCCTCCTCACCTTCACCCCCACTCCCTTCTACGACAACTCCCTCATGCACTTCATGCACCCCGACCCCTACAGCGCCTCCTCCCACTAAGGAATCTCCGCATCGCGGATCGCCGGCATTCAACCATCCCTGATTTCCATAACCGCAAAAAAGCAGTTCCCCGCCCGTGGTAAACTTTCCGCAAACTTCGTTTACCCCTGGGAACATGCCAAACGAGCCTTTGCTCAAGTCTCATGCACGAATGGAGCCTTGCAATGCAAGTTCGATGCCTTCGCAGTCTTCTCTTAGTCGCTTTTCTCCTCGTCTATCCAATATCTTTCGCTCAATCCGCCTCTGCTCAGTCTTCTCAAGACTCCCTTGTCCCTGCGCGGATAACCGCGCCGATCGATGAATCGTCCCTGGTCACCCTGCCGGGCAATGTCCATCCGCTGGCGCTTACCGGTCTCGACAATGGACCGGCTCCGGTCTCCATGCCTGCCAATCGCCTGCTCCTGGTTTTGTCGCGCAGCATGCAACAGGAAGCCGATCTTCAAACCTACCTCCAGTCAATCCAGGACCGGAATTCGCCAAACTACCGCAAATTCCTAAGTCCCAGTGAATTCGGCAAACGCTTCGGAATCAGCGACGCTGACTTGCAGACGGTCCAGACCTGGCTCACCGGTCACGGATTCAGCGTAACCAGGGTCACCAACGGACGCTCCGCAATCGAGTTTTCCGGCACCGTTGGCCAGGTGCAGACTGCCTTCCACACCTCGGTCCACAGTTACACCGCCAACGATCTGCAATTCTGGGCCAGCGCCACCGATCCCCGGATTCCCAGCGCCCTCGCCCCAGTAGTCGCCGGCATCGCGTCCATGAACAGCCTCAAGCCCAAAGCCCAATTCATTCGCGGACCCAGCGGCAAATACGATGCGCAAACCCACACCATTACCCCGACCTACACCATCGGCAACACGACCGCCGGGTACTACATCTTCCTCGGGCCGGCAGACGCGGCAACCATCTACGACACGCCCACCACCCTCAATGCCAATCGTTCCATCGCCGGTTACGACGGCTCCGGGGTCACCATCGGCATTGCCGGCGACTCCAACATCGACATCACGCAAAACGCCAACTATCGCGCCACCTTCGGCCTGCCCGCAAAGGCCACATCCGTTGTCATCGATGGCGCCGATCCCGGAGAAAATGGCGATGCCGTTGAGGCTTACCTCGACACCCAGGTCTCCGGGGGTATCGCGCCCAACGCCAACGTCATCCTCTATACCGCCGCCAACACCACCTATCAGTCCGGCTTGTTCCTTGCCATCGCACGCGCCATTGACGACAACCAGGCTGACATCCTCAACGTCAGCTTCAGCGGATGCGAAGCCGCCTTCGGCACTGCCGGCAATCAATTGATGAATAGTCTTTGGGAGCAGGCAGCCGCTCAGGGAATTACGGTCACCGTCTCCACCGGCGACAGCGGCTCGGCAGGATGTGATAATCCAAACACTCAGACCACCGCCCTCAATGGTCTCGCCGTCAATGGAATCGCTTCCACCCCCTACAACATCGCGGTCGGTGGCACCGACTACGACATCCTCTTCAGCAACTTCCCCACCAGTTTTTCAACCTATATTGACACCACAAATACCCTTCCCAACCATCGCAGCGCGCTCAAGTACATTCCCGAGGAGCCCTGGAACGACTCCACATATCCCAATACAACCATCCTGCAGAACTTCCCCATTTCGGTTGCATCGCATTACGAAAGCCCCGACGACATCATCGCCGGCGGTGGCGGCGTCAGCACCGTTTTCCCCGAACCCAACTGGCAAACCGGCTTCGGCAGCAGCAGCGGCCGCAGTCTCCCTGACGTTTCCCTGCTCTCTGGAAATGGATTCTATGGCGCAATCTGGGGCATCTGTACCGACCAGGACTACGATGCGCAGACCAGCTCTTTTCTTGCCGATTGCGCCGGAAATCCGTCCACCGGCAACAGCTTCAATCTCACCGGCGTCGGAGGTACCTCTGCCGCCGCCCCGGCATTTGCAGGCATGTTGGCGCTTGTCGAGCAAAAGGTCGGCTCCCGACTCGGCCAGGCGGACTATGTGCTCTACCACCTTGCCAACACGACCTACTCCTTAGTCTTTCACGACGTCGTCACTGGGGATAATTCGGTCCTTTGCCAATCCGGATCGCCCAACTGCGAGGCCGTCAATGTGGTCAATACTTACTATCTCTCTGGCTATAACGCCGCCACCGGCTACGACGAAGCCAGCGGCCTCGGCAGCGTGGATGCCGGTCAGATGACAAACTTCTGGGCCAGTGTGGGCTTCACCGCTACCACCTCGTCTCTCCAGTTGAACGGCGCCGCCACTGCCTTGAATATTACCCATGGTCAAAGTGTCGCGGTCAGCGATGCGGTGAGTGGCTCCAGCGGCACCCCCTCAGGAAACATCGCGCTCGTTGACAATCTCAGCCCCGCGAGCCAACCGAATTTGGAAGGCATCGCGACCTTCCCGCTTTCCAGCGGTGCGGCCTCCGGTACCACCACCGCCCTGCCCGGCGGCACTTATCAAGTCACCGCTCACTACGGCGGAGACAGTACCTTCGCCCAGAGCGTCTCCAACGCAATCCCCGTCACTGTCGCACCCGAAAGCAGCTCAACAACCGTCAAGGTCGCCGGATACTACGATCCTTCCACGGGCAAAGCCGCCACCACGCCCTACTACGGCTTCATCTATCTCATCGATGCCCAGCCCTACGGCAACAGCGCTTCAAGCGCCAACCCCAATGGAGCGGCCACCGGCACCGTGACCTTCAAAGCCGGCACTGCGACTCTCGGAACCGCGCCGCTCTCGAGCCAGGGCGTCGCCGAATTGCAGAACTCGACTCTTCCCGGTGGAACCGACAGCATCACCGCCGCCTTTCCCGGCGACCCAAGCTTCCAGGCCAGCACCAGCGCCGCGGTAAGCTTCAGCGTCACACCCGCTCCCAGCGTTCTCAATTTAACTTCTGACCAGACTTTCTACAACGTAGGAGATCCAGCAGCAATCACTGCAACATTTGCCAGCAGTGCATCGAGCAAAAACCTTGATAGCCTGGGTGTGGCTCCCACTGGCACGGTCACGTTCTTTGATGGCACAAATCCCATTGGAACGGCAAGCGTGACTGGAACTGCGGGTACGGCCGCATCGTTCGCGACGGGGTCTGCAACATATACCACGAACAGACTGGCAAGCGGTGAACGAATGGTCACAGCGACCTACAGCGGCGACAGCAACTATGCCCCGTCGTCGACATCCGCCCCCTTCGGGATATCCGTGGACAACGCCACAACCCCGATGACCGTTGTGCCTGCAACAAGTTCTGTCAATATCGATCAGCCTCTCCTGGTCACAGCAACTTTGCCGGCCTCCGGAACACTGCCCGCTCCCACTGGAACTGTGGTCTTCAGCGCTGTTCAGCTGAACGGCAACACGTTGGGGCAAGTTTCGCCCGTCCAGATCACAAATGGGACGGCCACCTTTACCTTCCCCGCAAATTTTCTGATCATCGGACCGTTGAATATTTATGCTTTTTACACCGGCGACCAGTACTACGCCGGAGTCTTGGCATTGGCGCCAATTCAGGTTCACTCTTCCGGCACTGTGTCTCCAACGGTGAAGCTCACGCTGCCGTCGGCGCCGATCGGCAGTGCATTCCCAGTCACCGTCACCATCAGCGGTCCGAGTGGCGATCCTGTTCCCACCGGCTCGGTCACCATCGTGGGAAGTTCATTGACTTGGCCCTTGGTGAACGGTTCCGCGTCCTTCACCGTGAGCGTTCCGATGCCGCCCGGCCCCAATACCGTCACACTCACGTATTCAGGTGACACCACCTATGCAACGACCGTTTTTTCCGGCACCGTGACCAGGCTGGGCAACACTTCGATTTCCATCTCTCCGTTCAACCCCACCATCAATACAGGCCAGCCGTTGAATCTTGCCGTCACCGTGATGGGTGTAACCGAACTTCCTGCGCCTACCGGAACCATTACCCTCAGCAGTGGCAGTTATTCCTCCGCAGCCGTCGCTCTTTCCGCGGGAGCCACCAACTTCACCATCCCAGCAAACACCCTGCCGGTTGGGAGCGATGCGGTCACCGCCAACTACAGCGGAGACATAAACTACCCTCCGGACTCCGACACTGACTATGTCAACGTCACCACCGTGCCCGTCGGCATCAACCTGACCGCCTCCACCGTCACCATCACCGCCGGCGCAACCACCAACAACACCTCCACTATTACCGTTACGCCCCAGGGAGGATTCACCGGCAGCGTGACCCTCTCAGCGGCCATCACTGCTGCCCCAACAAGCGCCCAAAATTATCCCTCCTTGAGTCTTGGCTCAACCAGTCCTGTGAACGTCACCGGCCCCGCCGCCACAGCCACGCTCACCATCACCACAACCGCTCCAACCAGCGCGGCCCTTTCCCCTCCCAAATTCTTCAAGGACCGTTGGTCGATCGCCGCCGGCTTCTCTCTGGCCTGCCTCCTGCTCTTCGGAATCCCCGCGCGCCGTCGCGCCTGGCGCAAAATGCTCGGGGCTCTCGCCCTCTTCCTCATCCTCCTTGGCGGAGTCAGCTCCTGCGGTGGCGGAGGCAGCAGCGGCGGAGGAGGCGGAGGCTCAGGTAAATCCGGCACAACAACCGGAACTTACACAATCACAGTAACCGGCACTTCCGGCTCGGTCTCAGGCAGCGGAACTGTCATCCTCGTCGTCCAGTAGCCATCCAGCCTGCCGTCTCAGCAGCGCGGTCATACCCGCATCGGTGTGACCGCGCTCCCGCTTCCCGTGTCCTCAAGAATCTCTAGCTGGTTTACTTTCAATGCAGTATCCACGAACGATACAATCCCCTCTAGGCCCTCTCCATTCACCGCCGGCCGCAAGGAGCGCATTCATCCATGGGTTATCAGGTTCTGGCCAGAAAATACCGTCCGCAGCGCTTCGCCGACGTCGCCGGACAGGACCACGTCACCCGCACCCTGATGAACGCCCTCAGCCAGAACCGCATCGCCCACGGCTACATCTTCAGCGGCCATCGCGGCATCGGCAAAACCACCATCGCCCGCATCGTCGCCATGGCCCTCAACTGCCGAACCGCCGTCGGCTCCGCCCGAGCGCCCAACCCCCGAGCCGTGCGGCATCTGCGATTCCTGCATCGAAGTCCGCCAGGGCAACGCCGTCGACGTCATCGAAATCGACGCCGCCACCAATCGCGGCATCGACGAAATCCGCGAACTCCGCGACGCCGCCCGCTACGCCCCCGCCCGCGACCGCTACAAAATCTATATCCTCGACGAAGCTCACCAGATCACCGACGCCGCCTTCAACGCGCTGCTCAAGACACTCGAGGAGCCGCCCGCCCACGTCATCTTCATGATGGCCACCACGCAGCCAGAAGACATTCCCCAGACCATCCGCTCCCGCTGCCAGCACTTCAGCTTTCACGCCGTCAAATTCGACGACATCCTCGCCCAGCTCAAGATGATTGCCGGGCAGGAAGAAGTCACCGCCGAAGACGCCGCGCTCGCCCTGCTTGCCGAAGCCGGCGACGGCTCCATGCGCGATGCGCTCTCCATCATGGATCAGGCCATCGCCTCCGCGCCCGTCGAAAACGATCGCGCCGTCCTCTCCGCCGCGCAGATTCGCGAGCTCATGGGCTCGGTCCCCAACGCCGTCTTCGAGCGCCTGCTTGAAGCTGTAGCCGCCGGCCAGAGCGCCGAGTTGATGGAGCAGCTCAACCTGCTCGTCAACGCCGGCCACAGCCCCTCGTCTCTCGCCCGCCAGATGGTCCGCTACCTCCGCAACACCCTCATGGCCAAAATCGGCGGCGAGCAAACCGAGCTCCTCCAGATCTCCGGCGACGAACGCGCTCGTGCCGCCCGTACTGCCCTGCTCTTCACGGAAGAAGAGATCACCCGCAACCTCCAAATCGTCCTCCGCACCTTCGACGATCTCAACTACCGTCAGGAGCAGCGCTTCCATCTCGAACTCGGCCTGCTCAAGCTCATCCACGCCCAGCGCCTTCTGCCCATTGAAGAGCTCCTCAGCGGCGCATCCTCAGGCGCGCGCACCCCCGCCGCGCACAGCACGCCACGCGCCTCCTCAAGTTCCGCGTCTGGCTCCACACCCGCCCGCACCCAAGCCGCGCCCACGCAAGCTCCCTCCATTTCCCCCTTCGCGCCCAATAGCTGGAGTTCGTCGCCAGGCTCCAAAATGAGCGCCGCCCCAAGCCCCATTGCAGAAATGCCGCGCACCGCACCCATCGCCACAGCAGAAGCGCCCAGCCCCACGCAATCATCGACCGCAGTGACCCCACCCCCTTCCCCGCCGCCTCAAGCGAGCCTCTCAGCTACGGCGCCACCGCCACGCTCACTGAAGGCGCGCTCGCCGTCGCTCCGGAAACCTCCGCGCGCCCATCGGCCCCTCCCACCATCGACGCCCTCCGCCACGCCATCGGCGCAGCGCTCGTCAACGCCGGACACAACTCCGCCGCCCAACTGCTCGGCTCCGCCACATGGATGCTTGAAACCTCCAGCCTCCGCATCGAAGTCCCCGGCGTCGGCAAAAAAATGCTCACCCTCACCGTCAATGCGGCAGCAGAAAAAATCATCCGCCAGGAATTGCAACGCCTCGGCGCTCCCTCCCGCTTCATGGTCGTTCCCGGCGAAGGCGCCGCCCAGCAAGGCGCACCCATGGCCGCTCCCCTCGCCGGCAGCATCCAGGAAGCCGCACTCGCCAATCCCCTCGTCCGGCGCGCGCAGGAAATCTTCAAGGCAGAGGTCCGCAGCGTCGTCGACCTCCGCAACAAGTAACCGCGGCATCTAACCAAATGAGCACGCACGCGAGAAAGCCGCAGGAGCAAACATGATCAACCCCCTCAAAATCTCCGACATGCTTTCGCAAGCCAACCAGATGCAGGAGGAAGTCCAGCGCAAGCTCGGCGAGACCGTCGTCGAGGCCTCCAGCGGAGGCGGCGCCGTCACCGCCTCCATGAACGGAAAAAAGCAGCTCCTCAAGCTCCACATCGACCCATCGGCCGTCACCAGCCTCACCAGCGGCCAGCCCGACGTTGAAATGCTTGAAGACCTCGTCGTCGCCGCCATCAACGAAGCCGGCCGCAAGGCCGACGAAGCCATCCAATCCAGCGTCCAGGGCATGTTAGGCGGCCTCAAAATTCCCGGCCTCACCTGAACGCGAAGCCGTCTACCCGCTTCGTCCGGCACAAACACACTGTGCCCCATCTGGGCGCCCCCTGGGCACGACATCTTTTCGTCGAATGGGTGGGATAGGACGTCACTCAACTAGCATGTTCTTCAGGAGGTGCATCCCGTGTCACGCTATGCCGAGCCCATGGCCCGGCTCATTGAAGAGTTGAAGAAGCTTCCCGGCGTCGGAACCAAGAGCGCCCAGCGCTTCGCCTTTCACATCCTCCGCTCGACAGACGACGACGCCGCGGCCCTCGCCGAAGCTGTACGCGGCCTCAAGGCCAGTCTGCGCCTCTGTTCCATCTGCAACAACGTCACCGACGTCGACCCCTGCGCCTACTGCGCCAGCCCCGCCCGCAACCAGCGTCTGGTCTGCGTTGTCGAAGAGCCCACCAGCATCGAAGCCGTCGAGCGCACCCGCGGATTCCAGGGCATCTACCACGTCCTCCACGGAACCCTTTCGCCCCTTCACGGAGTCGGCCCCGAGCAGTTGCGCGCCGCCACTCTTGTCGCCCGCGTCGAGCGCGGAGAAATCGACGAAGTCATCCTCGCCACCAGCCCCACCCTCGAAGGCGAAGCCACCGCCAACTGGCTCGCCTCAGCCCTGCGCGCCTTCCCCGTCCGCATCACCCGCATCGCCACCGGCGTTCCCGCCGGCAGCGACATCGAATACGCCGACGAAGTCACCATGGCCCGCGCCCTCGAAGGCCGCCGCGAAGTGTAATCGCAATTACAGCTCCGACCTAACGCACCCCATACCCCTCCCACACATACTCCAGCGCCTCCGGCAGCGTCTGCATCTTCGTCGCCCGGTCCACATGCCCCGCGTTCCGCGCAAACACAAACTGGTAGTGATACCCCTTCGCCGCCAGCACTCTCGCCATGTCCTCGTTGGCCACCACCCAGTCGTGCATCTGGTCGTTCATCAAATTCGGACTGTAGAGATCCCGGTCCCCCACCTCCATCCACAGCCGGATCGGCTTGACCGGACTATCCGGAATCAGATGCTCATGAAACTCCCACGCCCCGTGCGGCGTCTCCGGATTCGAAGGCCACTGCTGGTTCACATACGTCCCTGAGTAAGTGAGTACGCGGTGGTACCACTCCGGGTGATACCAGGCCATAATCAGCGCGCACGACCCGCCCGAGCTGCCGCCCATCGTCACCCGCCCCTCCGGATCGTGCGTCAGCTTCACATGCGCCTGCGCCTCCACCAGCGGCAGCACTTCTGTCTCCACAAACTCCGCATATCGCCCCGACATCGTGTCGTACTCCAACCCCCGCTCGCTCCCCTGCGCATCGCCCGACCCATTGCCAATCGAGATCGCCACCTCCACCGGCACGCGTTTCTCGGCAATCAGGTTGTCCAGCGCCGTAAACAGCATGCGGTCCGGCCCATCCGCGCCCACAATAAACGGCGCCTCGGTCCCCGCCACATACTGCGCCGGAACATAGACAGCCACATGCCGCGTATAAGGCGCCGGATGGCTGGTCGTCACAATCAGCTTCGCCGGATCGGTCGGATCGGGCCTTCCAAATGTCCCCGGATCGCGCGCAATGCCCGGATAAATCTTGCTGTCCGCCGAGCTCATCGTGAACTCATACACCTTGCCCTGCGGCACGCCCGCCTGCACCGTCATCTCCGGTGCAGCCGTATGCGTCGGCCCAAGAATAAAGTTCCCGTCCGCATCCGCCGGCGCATTCGCTCCATCCGCCAACTCTTTCGCCGCCACAAACCCCGGCGTATTCGGATTGCGCGTCGGCGGCGCAGGCCGGGGCGGACGCGGAATAGCAGGCACCACCGGAGCAGCCGTTTGGGGTACAGAACCGGTCGCCGGCGCCTGCGAAAATGCCGGAGTTATCGATCCCATCAACCAAAGGCCCGCCATCAGCCCAACCAAAGCTTCGGCGCGATAAAGACGAAGCATAGAAAACTCCCTTCTGTCTCGGTTAGCGAACATCCTGGCAATAATATTCGCTTGAAAAACGACTGTCACCTTGGGCGGAGTTCGCCGCGACGGACATAGTCGGAAGCTATGGCAGGTAGCTCCCCCATTTGCTCGCTTGAAACATCCGCCCAAACCAAAAAACTTGGGGTGCCCGGCTATTCAGGCTATTCATAAAAATAGGCGGGAAGGAGCCGAAGCCCGTCCCGCCTTCTCATGGACAGAGGGAAGCCGTCTTGCGAGGAGATTATTTACCCACCTTGTCGAGCGCCAGGTTCAGGTCCAGAACATTCACCCGCGGCTCGCCCAGAAAGCCCAGGTCGCGCCCCGCGGTATGCTGCGCAATCAGCGCCTGCACCTGGGCCTCCGTCAGCCCGCGCGCCTTTGCCACCCGTGCCGCCTGGTAGTAAGCATTGTCCGGAGTGATATCCGGATCGAGCCCCGAGCCCGATGTCGTCACCATGTCGATCGGTACCGGCTTGCCGGGGTTTTGAGCGGCCAGCTTGTCGATGTCGCCCTGGATGCGCTGCACCAGTTTCGCATTCGACTGCGCCAGCGTCGAGCCGCCCGAGGAAGTCGCATCGTACCCGTTGCCCGCCGCCGATGGCCGTGGATGAAAGTACCGATCCGAAGTGAAGCTCTGCGCCAGCAGTTCCGAACCAATCACCTGGCCGTCCTTCAATATCAGGCTGCCGCCCGCCTTGTACGGAAACATCACCGTCGCAAGCCCGGTAATCGCCAGCGGATAAACAATGCCGAACAAAACAGCCGTCACCAGCGTGAAAAGTATCGAAGTCTTCCAGACAGAGTGACCGTTCGAAACCATATCCGGCTTCAGTCCATCGTGAACCGCATGGCCGCTTGCATCTTTTTCCAAAATCGCAGTGCTTGCTGTGGAGTGCATTTTTCTGTCTCCTTGATTCCCATCAATCCGTTTCGCCGCATCGCTCTGCGGGCTGCTACACCAGGTGCATCGCCACCAGCATCACATCGATCGCCTTGATGCCGATAAATGGCACAATGATCCCGCCCACGCCGTAAATCAGCAGGTTGTTGCGCAGCAGAATCTCAGCCGCCTTCGGCTCGTACTTCACGCCCTTCAGCGCCAGCGGAATCAGCGCCACAATAATAATCGCGTTGAAGATCACCGCCGAGAGAATGGCCGAGTGCGGCGAGTGAAGATACATGATGTTCAGCACGCCCAGCACCGGAAACACTCCGGCAAACATCGCTGGAATAATCGCAAAGTACTTCGCCACATCGTTCGCAATCGAGAAGGTCGTCAACGCTCCGCGCGTCATCAGCAGTTGCTTGCCAATCTCCACAATCTCGATGAGCTTGGTCGGGTTCGAGTCCAGATCCACCATGTTCCCGGCTTCCTTCGCCGCCTGCGTGCCGGAGTTCATCGCCACGCCCACATCGGCCTGCGCCAAGGCAGGCGCATCGTTCGTCCCGTCGCCCGTCATCGCCACCAGCTTGCCCTTGCCCTGCTCGCGCTTGATCAGGTCCATCTTGTCCTTGGGCTTGGCTTCCGCAAGAAAATCATCCACTCCGGCCTCGCGCGCAATCACCGCCGCCGTCAGCGGATTGTCGCCCGTAATCATGATCGTGCGAATCCCCATCGCCCGCAGCCGTGCGAGCCTGTCCTTGAGTCCGCCCTTGACAATGTCCTTCAGATAGATCACGCCCAGAGCCGATGCATTCTCCGCCACCACCAGCGGCGTTCCGCCGGCGCGCGCAATCTCTTCCACCTGGTCGCGCACCTTCTGCGGCAGCGGCGATCCCTGCTCTTCAAGGAACCGCGCAATCGCATCCACCGACCCCTTGCGAATCATTGTTCCAGGCAGATTCACTCCGCTCATCCGCGTCTGCGCCGTGAAGGGAACAAACTCCACATGCATGTCGTTCAGCTCGCGGCCGCGCAGGTTGTACTTCTCCTTGGCCAGCACCACGATCGACCGCCCTTCCGGCGTTTCGTCGGAAAGCGATGCCAACTGCGCCGCGTTCGCCAGCCGCTCCTGGCTCACATCCGGAGCCGGAAAGAACTCCGTCGCCTGCCGATTGCCGAGCGTGATCGTCCCCGTCTTGTCCAGCAGCAGCGTGTCCACATCGCCCGCCGCCTCAACCGCGCGCCCGCTCATCGCAAGCACGTTGTACTGCACCAGCCTGTCCATCCCCGCAATGCCGATCGCCGAAAGCAGCCCGCCAATCGTCGTAGGAATCAGGCACACCAGCAGCGACACCAGCACGAAGATCGTCTGCGGCGCCTTCGAGTACATCGAGAAAGGTTGCAGCGTCACAACCGCAAGCAGGAACACGATCGTCAGTCCGGAGAGCAGAATGCTCAACGCAATCTCGTTCGGCGTCTTCTGCCGCGACGCGCCTTCCACCAGCGCAATCATCCGGTCCAAGAACGTCTCGCCGGGATTGGACGTTATGCGCACCCTGATCCAATCCGACAAGACTCGCGTTCCACCCGTAACCGCCGAACGATCCCCGCCCGCCTCGCGTATCACGGGCGCCGACTCGCCGGTGATCGCCGACTCATCCACTGAGGCCACGCCTTCAATCACCTCGCCATCGCCGGCGATATACTGGTTCGCCTCCACGTAGATCACGTCGCCAACCCGCAAGAGGCCGCTCGCTATGTCCTCCAGCCCCCCGTCCGCCGCGTACCGCTTCGCAATCGTCTCCCCCTTCGCCTTGCGCAACGTGTCGGCCTGCGCCTTGCCGCGGCCCTCCGCCATCGCTTCCGCAAAGTTCGCAAACAGCACCGTGAACCAAAGCCACAGCGTGATCTGTAGATTGAAGCCGAAGCCGGGACGATGCTGCATCGTGTCGTCGATCAGCAGCGCCGTCGTCAGCACGCTGCCCACCTCCACCACAAACATCACCGGGTTCTTCACCATGCCGCGCGGATCGAGCTTGCGCACCGAATCCAGCAGCGCCTGGCCCATGATTTCCGTGTTCCAAAGACTCTTTTTCTCAGCCATAACGGTCCGTTCCGCCTTTTCCTTGTGCGAGCTCGGTTAGTAAACCTGTCCTGCATGCAACTGCAGGTGTTCAAGAATCGGTCCCAGGCTCAACGCCGGGAAGAAGGTAAGCGCGCCAAGCAGCAAGACCACGCCAATCAGCAGCGAAGTGAATAACGCCGTGTTCACAGGAAACGTTCCCGGCGAAGGCGGTACGCTTCTCTTCTGCGCCAGGTTTCCCGCCAGAGCGATCACCGGAATCATCATCAGGAATCGCCCGATCAGCATGTCCCAACCCATCATCACGTCGTACCACCAGTTCGATCCAAGTCCGGCAAAGGCCGATCCGTTGTTGCCGGCGCCCGATGTAAACGCGTAGAGAATCTGCGTAAGCCCGTGCGGTCCCGGATTGCTGATCGAAGACAGCCCGTAGGCCGGCCAAAGCACAAACCATGCCGTCAGCGAAAGAATAATGAGCGGAAAGATCAGCACATACAGCATCGACAGCTTCACGTCGTACGATTCGATCTTCTTGCCCAGGTACTCCGGTGTCCGCCCCACCATCAGCCCCGCAATAAACACCGACAGCACCACGAAGATGAGAATGCCGTACATCCCCGCGCCAACTCCGCCAAACACCACCTCGCCGAGCATGATGTTCACCAGCGGCACCATGCCGCCCAGCGGTGTAAAGCTGTCGTGGACGCCATTCACGGCGCCGCAACTCGCGTCCGTTGTAATGGTGGCAAAAAGTGCGCTTTCAGCAATGCCGTTCCGCACTTCCTTGCCCTCGTAATTGCCGCCTGGAGCTGTCGCCGTTCGTGCCTGCTGCGCTCCATGAATAAGCGGATGCGGTTGCGACTCCGCCCAATACAGCGTCGTGAATCCTGCCGCAAACAACACGAACATGGCCGCCAGCACCGCCCAGCCGTGTCCCGGCGACCCCGTCATGCGCCCCAGCGTATACGTAAGCCCGGCCGGAATAATGAAGATGGAAATGATCTGAAGAAAATTCGAAAACGGCGTCGGATTCTCGAATGGATGCGCGCTATTTGCGTTAAAGAATCCGCCGCCATTCGTCCCCAGCATCTTGATCGCTTCCTGCGATGCCACCGGCCCTTGTCCAATCGTCTGTGTCTGCGCCGGCTGCTCCAGCGGATGCGCAACCGTATAGGCTTTCAGATTCTGCGGAACTCCCTGCGCCACCAGCAAAAGCGCATAGATCACCGACGCCGGCCCCAGAATGTAGAGCAGCGACCGCGTCATGTCTACCCAGAAGTTGCCGATCGTTCCCGACGTCGTCCGCTTGATTCCCCGGATCAGTGCCACCGCCACAACCAGCCCCACCGCCGCCGACCAGAAGTTGTGCGTCGCCAGCCCCGCCATCTCGGTCAGGTAGCTCATCGTGCTTTCAGGCGTATAGAACTGCCAGTTCGTGTTGGTCGTAAAACTGGCCGCGGTGTTCCACGCCAGGTCCGTTCCAACATTCGCCAGCCCCTGCGGGTTCCACGGCAAATAAACCTGCAGCCGCTCGATGCCATAAGTCAACAGCAACCCGGCCGCCGAGAAGCCCAGCATCGCGAACGCGTACTCGCGCCAGTTCATCTCCTTGTCGGAGTTGACGCCGCACAGTCTATAGATCAGCCGTTCGATCGGCCGCATAAACGGATTCAACCAGGTGCGTTCTCCCTCCAGCACCCGCGCCATGTAGATGCCTACCGGACGAACCGTCGCAAGCAAAACGATCGAGTAGATTGCGAACTGCAACCAGCCATTGGCGGACATGTCAGAATTTCTCCGGATAAAGCAGCGTGAGGGTCAGATAGCCCAGCAGAAGCACTGAGAGCAGAAGAGCAATCGCGGTAACAATGTCGATTTGCATAGGGCTACCTCAACTTCTGGCAAGCCTTGACGTAAAGAAACGCCACGGCAAAGAAAACTACGGTGAACAGCAACATCAGTGCATCCTGCATCGCAAGTCCCTCGGTTCAAGCCGAAAAAACGCCAACCTCGTTCCGCGCGGAAGGCACGATTCGCTCTGGGCCACGGAACTTGAATCCGTTGAAATCCAACCAGCGAGCCGATTCCCCTGCACAAGAACGATTCTGACTTGTGTCAGCTTTGAGTATCGAAAAGATTTTCTAAATAAACCGTAAGGGGCCGGAGGATTCTTCGAGTGAAACAAAATTTATCTGAGAGTAAAATACATCTCTCTTCTCGTGGCGTTCAGATTAGGAAACCGGCGGGCAATTCTCAGCCCTGCTCCTCGTTCCCGCTCCATCCCTCTGCCACAAATCGGTAACCAACCCACGGCTCGGTCTGGATATATTGCTTGCCCGTCTCCGCTTCCAGTTTCTTCCTCACCTGTCCGACAAACACACGCAGGTACTCCGGCTGGTGCGCCGACTGCGCTCCCCACACCGCCGTCAGCAGAGCCCTGTGCGTCATCACCTTCCCGGCATTGCGCGCCAGGTGCAGCAGCAGATCGAACTCCTTCGGCGTCAAGTGAATTGCCTTTCCCTGCAATGTGACGCTGTGATTCACGGAATCGACAACGAAGTCTCCGGCCTCGATCGCCGCCGTAGTGCGCTCCGGCGCGCGGCGCAGATGGGCCCGCACCCGCGCCAGCAGCTCCTGAATCCCAAAGGGCTTGGTCACGTAGTCGTCTGCGCCTGCGTCCAGCGCCTCCACCTTCGAGCGCTCGTGCTCCCGCACCGACAAAACCAGCACTGGGATCGCGCTGTGCAGCCGTATCGCGCGCGTCACCTCCACCCCGCTCATCCCCGGCATCATCAGGTCTGTGATCACCAAATCCGGCGGCCAGTCCTTGAAGACCCGCAGCGCTTCCTCGGGATCGTTCGCCGTGCGTACATCGTATCCCTGCGCCGAGAGCGCCGCGCGCAGCACCCGCGTAATCTGCGGTTCGTCGTCAATCACCAGTATTCTTCCCGGCATGGCTTTCTTCTTTCTTCCAACGGAAGATTACACCACCGGGGACGGCGGCATATGATTTCTGTGATGAACTTCACTGACGGGCTTTCCGATTCGCGCGGAATCGTTCATTGGCTTGTCGCCACCGCGATCGCCTGTTTGACAACCTTGGCGCTGGTCTCGCTGCACGCCAACTCCACCACCGCGGGCATGGTGTTTCTCGCGTTGGTCGTGTGGGCGGCCACCCAGGCCGGGCTAACTCTTTCCCTCTACATCGCCGCCCTCTGCGCGCTCTCCTTCGACTTTTTCTTCCTGCTTCCCTATCACACCTTCTGGCTGGCCGGCGCGGCGCAATGGATCGACATGCTCACCTTCGCCGCATGTTGCCTGGTGGTTAGCCGCGTCGCTGAAAAAGCCCGCCTCCAAACCCGCCAGGCACAACAGCGCCGCCAGGATGTCGAGCGTCTCTACGAACTAAGCCAGGAATTGATGCTTTATGAAGATGCGGAAAAGCTCATCCGCAACCTGCCTCGGCTCATCCACCATATCTTTTCTCTTGATGGCGTGGTTCTCTATGTCAGCGACCGCGACCAGTTCTTCGCTTCGACATCGGACCTGCCCATGAGCATCCAGGCCAGCCTCCGCGCCATGATTCAGGGCCAAAACTCCACCCTCCCCATCCCCGGCGATCTCACCGCGAGACCCCTCATGTTGGGAATGAATCCGGTTGGAGCCGTAGCCTGGCGCGGAACGGAAATGTCCCGCGAAGTTTCGACCGCCGTCTGCGCTCAAGTCGCCATCGTCATCGCGCGCTCCATCGCCGTTGAGACTTCGGCCCGCGCTGAGGCCGCACGCGAAGGCGAGCGCCTCCGCACAGCGCTCACTGACTCGCTCACCCACGAACTGCGCACCCCGCTCACTTCAATCCGCGCCGCCGCCACCACGCTCCTTGAAGGCGGAAACATGGATGAGGCCGGACGCCGCGACATGGTGTCCATCATCGACGAAGAGGCCGCGCGCCTCGATCTGCTCATTGGCGACGCGGTTGAAATGGCCGAGATCGATGCAAACGCCGTAGAAGTTCGCCTCGCTCCGCAACATCCCCGAGCCTTCATCGATCAGGCCATCGAAGCCTCGCGAAAGACCCTGGCCAGGCATCACATTTCAGCCGCTCCGGAATCTCCCGACGAGCCCGCCTGGTTCGATCCGCAACTCATCGGCAGAGTCTTGCATCACCTTCTTGAGAACGCCTCGGCCCACACTCCTCGCGGAAGCACAGTCACCGTTCGCAACCTCCGAGCCGCGGATCGCCTCGAGTTCTTTGTGGAAGACAATGGCCCCGGCATCGACGCTCTCGACCTGCCGCTTATCTTTGAAAAGTTCTACCGCGGCAAGCGCAAAACAACCTCCGCCAAAGGTTCCGGAATGGGTCTGGCCATCTCCCGCGCCATCCTCGCGGCGCACGGCGGAGGCATCGAAGCTGAAAATATTGCGGGCGGCGGAGCCAGGTTCCACTTCTGGGTGCCGCTTGATAGAAAAAGAACCGGGGACCAAAGGCTGATCGCACCAATCACGCCGGACGCAGTTCCTTACCGCTTCTCTCCGCTCCAATCGCAAACATCATGGGCAACGCCGCCACACCAATCTGTCGATGCAGGACGCTACCCCTCCAGCTTGTACCGCGTTTCCGCCAGTCTGTAGAGCCGCCGCCACACCAACCGGTTCATCGTCACCACCATCAGAGAAATCATGATCGTCGCCAGCAACAGAACCGCAAACCGCCCGCTGTCGGTCGCCGCGTCAATCTGCGCGCCCAAGCCAATCGTCTCCAGCGTCCGGTCCTTCACATGCGAGTATTCCGCCATCACCGATGCGTTCCACGCCCCGCCTGATGCCGTCACCATCCCCGTAATCAAATACGGAAAAATCCCCGGCAAAATCAGCTTCGTCCATCGTTGCCAGCGAGTAAAGTGATAAAGCTCTGAAACCTCGCGCAAGTCCGACGGAATCGACATCGCCCCAGCGATCACGTTGAACAGAATGTACCACTGCGTACCCAGCAGCATCAGCGCAATCGAGCCGATGCCCAGTCCGCCCCCAATCTTCACCAGCCCAATCAGCAGAATCGGAAAGAAAGCGGTCGCCGGAACCGATGCCAACACCTGCGCCACCGGTTGCACCACCCGCGCCAGCCGGGGATTTAACCCGATCGCCACGCCCACCGGAATCGTCCACGCCGCCGAGATCAGCAGCGCTGCGTTGACCCGCAAAAATGTCGCCGCCGCGCCTTCCAAGAGCAGGCGCAACTCCGGCCCGGTCACCGTACTCAGCATGAACACAGCCTGCACCGCTCCCCAGCATGCCACCACCAATGCCGCCGCGCCCACCATCCACAATGTGACGGACGCACTGCCGCGCTTCTCCTGATCCAGAGAATGCACGACGCGATTTTCCCTTTTCTCCGCCATTCGTTTGAAAATCGGCTCATCCAGCCGCGCAAAAATCCGCCCTGGAAGCGTGCTGAACAAATTCGATCTCCGCAGCAGTTCAAGAATCGGAGACGTGACCCGGTCTGAAGATTCGGTCTGTTCGAATTTGAATTTATCGCTCCACGCAATCAGCGGCCGCCACACCAGTTGGTCGGTCGCCACAACGATAAGAACGACCGCCGCAATCCCGCTCCACAGCGCCCGCATATCGCCGGCGTAAGTGGCCGTCTGAATATAGCTCCCCAGCCCAGGCAACTGGAAGTTCCTGTCGCCCATCGAGAAAGTCTCGCAAAAGATCAGCGCAAACCAGCCGCCCGCCACTGAGACAATCGAGTTCCACACCAACCCGATCGCCGCATACGGCATCTCCAGTTGCCAGAAACGCTGCCAGCCCGAGTAGCGGAAAATCCGCGTCGCCTCCACCATCTCTCTCGGAATGCTCTTCAGCGAAGAATAGAAACTGAATGCCAGATTCCAAACCTGCCCCGTAAAAATCAGTAGGATCACGCCCATCTCGATCCCCATCTGATGTCCCGGCACCAGCGCCACCATCGCCAGCACCACGGGAGGCAAAAAGCTCAGCACCGGAATCGATTGCAGAATATCCAGCACCGCAACCATCCACGCCTCGACGCGCGGGTTATATGCCGCTATGTACCCGTATGCGATTGCAAATGTCAGGCTCAGCAAATACGCAATCGTCATGCGCACAATCGAGTAAAACGCGTACAACGGCAGCGCGCCGATCGAATTCGATATCGGAACAACCGGAACCGGTTTGCCGGCCCAGTAGACACCTGTGCTGACCACGGCCAGAAAGGCTGCCAGCGCAAAGGCCGCAACGGCCAGGTCCATGACGAAGGGCCATGTGCGAACAGGAACAAGCGTGCGGGCCAGGGGATGCTGGATCTTCACTCGCCATCCTCGCTATGCGTGGAGCCCTCGTCATCCTTTTCTGCAATTTCTTCTTCGAGCGCATCGGGCAAAACAAACCGCCGCCGCGCCGCATCAAAGTCGAACAGCTCCGCGTAGCGGCCCCATGTAACCGCCGTCTCCATCTGCCGCAGGCTCTCCTCCTCGCTGAACTGCTCATCGAGCATATCCAGAAAAAACTCTTCCGGAACCGTGTGATCGCTCTTCGCATCCAGAGCCCGGCGAATCTGGCGCAGCAGCAGAACATGCTCCACTGCCGCGTCGCGGAACAGCTCCTTCTGGCGCAGAATTTCCGAGTTCGCAAACTCCGTCCCGCTCGGCGTAATCGCCGCATCGCCTTCCTCCACATTCAGGAACCCAAGCAGTTGCGCCGCATCCACAATCGGCAGCAAGTCGTCGATTTCGAATGCCAGATCGTCCGCCAGGTGGTAGATGTCGTCGCGTCCACCCTTGTCGAGAAGCAGTTCCAGCAAACCGGCCACACCGCCCGGACGCGCATGAGGCAGCATCTGGTAGTGCATCTGCCGCTGATCGCGCGGCCGCGGCCCCGTTTGCTGGTCAGGAGCCTCCGCCGGCACAACGTCCGGCCTGGTCAGAACCTTGTAAATGTAGTCCACCAACTGCGTGAAGGCCTCCGATTTGCGATCGCGCGGCTGTGCAAGCTGTACGCGGAAGTCCGTCCGTATATGCCCAGGATTGCGTCCCAGAACCACAATGCGATCGGCCAGCAGCACCGCCTCCTCAATGTTGTGGGTGACGATAAAAACCGCTCTCGTCGGCATAATCTTCTTTGACCACAACTCCAGCAGCTCGCTGCGCAGATTCTCTGCCGTCAGCACGTCGAGCGCTGAAAAAGGCTCGTCCATAAACAGCACTTCCGGCTCCACCACTAGCGCCCGCGCAAACCCCACCCGCTGCTTCATCCCTCCCGATAGTTCTTTCGGATACGCCGCTTCGAATCCATCCAAACCTACCGTGTCCAGCATCTTCATGCTGCGCGCACGGCGCTCGTCTGCGTCAACTCCGCGCGCCTGCAGCGGAGCTTCCACATTCTCAAGCACCGTCAGCCATGGAAACAGCGCAAAGCTCTGGAACACGATCGACACATTCGTCTCCGCGCCGGAGATCGGTTTCTCATGCCAAAAAACCTTCCCCGCCGTCGGTGTCGACAGCCCGCTCAGCATCCGCAGCATCGTCGACTTGCCCGACCCCGATGGACCAAGCAGCGCCAGAATCTCTCCCGGCAACACGCTCAGATCTGTCGCCGAAATCACTTGAATCCGGTTCTGGCTCGGTTGCGTGTAAAACTTTTCAACCTTTTCAGCCCGGATAATCGCCTCATCCGCCGGCGCTGTGGACTGGGTCAGGTTGGTATCGGTGGCTTCCTGCATCATTCGTTCTCCGCATAGACCCGGCAGCCAAAATGCCGGCCGGCCACCGTCCTTCGAGTATATGTTTCCTGTATTGCCAGCCGATGAATGGCCCCACTCCGGCGCACGGTCCAGCCTTCACGCTCGATCGCCGCCCTCAGAAATGCCCCTTGCTCCACATCCTGGCCGCCGCTTGATCGTCCCGCCCATGCCGAGAGTATCATTGATGTTGTCGTCTAACTCTTATGCAGTTTCTTTCTCCGGTTGCCTCAGAGTCACGCTACATTGCAGTGCCCATCCCCAACCAAGCGGCTTAGCGCGCAGGAGATTATGCCCGAATCCAAGACCAAACCAAAAGTCCTCATCGTCGATGACGAACATGTCATTGCCGACACGCTTTCCATGATCCTCAACCAGAGCGGCTTCGAGGCCCGCGCCGTCTACTCCGGTGAAGGCGCACTCGAGCTCGCTCAATCGTTCGCGCCAGACATGCTCATCTCCGACGTCATCATGGCCGACCTGAACGGAATCGACGCCGCCATCCGCATTCGCGCCCTGCTCCCCAATATCAAGATCCTCCTCTTTTCCGGACAGGCCGCCACCGCCGATCTGCTTGAGAAAGCCCGCGCCCAGGGTTACGATTTCGAGATCCTCGCCAAGCCCGTCCATCCCCAGGATCTGCTGGCCCGGTTGCGTGCTTAGATTTTCAACTTTGCGTTTGCCTCAGCTCAACTTCCTCTCCTCCGGAAATCGACGCCGTCAAAACGCCTCCACAGGCCCAAGCTTGGTAAACTCACCCGGTGAGCCGTCTCATCATTAACGCTGACGATTTTGGACTCACCGCCGGCGTCAACCGCGCAATCGTCGAACTCCACCAGGCCGGCAACCTCACCAGCACCACCCTCATGGCCTGTGCCGCGGCCACCGCCGGCGCCATCAGCCTCGCGCATTCCTTGCCTTCGCTTGCCGTCGGTTGCCACATCGTCCTCGTCGACGGCGTGCCTGCATCGCCACCCTCCTCAATCCCCACTCTTATCCACGGCAGCAGCGGACGCTTCCCAAATTCCCTCGTTCAGTTCGTCGCCCGCTTGCTCACCGGCCGCATCCGCTCCGCTGAGATCGAGGCCGAAGCCGCTGCGCAGATTCGCGCGCTTCAATCCAAAGGAATCCAACTTACCCACATCGACACCCACAAGCACACCCACATGTTTCCCGCCGTGCTGCGGCCGGTCCTCCGCGCCGCGCGTGCCGCCGGAATTCGCGCCGTCCGCAATCCCTTCGAACCAACGTGGGCTGTGCGCGCCACCGCCGGAGCCTCCTGGGCCCGAGCCGCCGAGGTCAACCTCCTCCGCAAGCTTCAGGCCACCTGCCGCCAAATCATCGCCGAAGAAGGTTTCTCCACCACAAGCGGAACCATCGCCGTCCTCGGAACCGGCGTTCTCAATCGAGACACATTGCGGTCCTTGCTCAACCAGCTACCCGAGGGCGCCTGGGAGCTTGTCACCCATCCCGGCTACAACGACGCCGACCTCGCCAACGTGCGAACCCGCCTCCGCGCCTCGCGCGAGATCGAAAGGCACGCCCTCCCCGCAATTCGAGACTTTCCCCACATCGAACTCATCTCTTATGCTCAATTGCGGAGCGACCCAGGCCCCGCGCCGCAAACGCCCTGACTCCAGAGCCGCAGAAAGTCGTCCCGGCGGCAGAAAGAGAGCTGCAGAAAGTCGCCCCGGAGGGAGCAGGGGGATTTATCCCCCTGAAGAACCAGCACAAATATCGAGGCCTTCAGGCCCGGACGAATCCAATGAGGTGTACACAACTGCCGCACCGGTAAGCCTCTGCATCTTCCCGTCCGCGGCCAACGTCAAATAACCCGGAACCCATTCCCGCGCGAATCAGATTGGTGAGCAACAATGCGTATCGGCATCACGTGTTACCCCACTTACGGTGGATCAGGCGTCGTCGCCACCGAGTTGGGCATCGAACTCGCCAACCTCGGCCATCAGGTCCACTTCATCTCCTACTCCCAGCCATTCCGCCTCAACGGCCGCGAGGAGGGCATCTTCTATCACGAGGTCCCTGTCTCCAGCTATCCGCTCTTCGAGTTCCCGCCCTACGACCTCGCGCTCGCCTCCCGCATGGCAGAAGTCGCTGAATTCAATGAGCTTGACCTCCTGCACGTCCACTACGCAATTCCCCACTCCGTCAGCGCCCTCCTGGCCCGCCAAATGCTCTCGACCCGCGGACGCCGGCTCCCCTTTGTCACCACCCTGCACGGCACCGACATCACCCTCGTCGGACTCGACCGCAGCTATCTCCCCATCACCCGATATTCCATCCAGCAGAGCGATGGCGTAACCGCTATCTCCAACTATCTAAAAGAGAAAACGGTTGAGAGCTTCGGCGTAACAGGCAACATCGAGGTCATCACCAACTTCGTCAACTGCGATGTCTACGCCCCCATCAACGACGACGCGCTCCGAGCCGAAGCCCGCAAAAAACTGGCCTGCAACAACGACGCAATCCTCATGCATCTCTCCAATTTCAGGCCGGTCAAGCGGGTCGTGGACGTCATCAAAATCTTTGCCCAGATCGCCAGGGAACTCCCCGCGCAACTGGTTCTCATCGGCGACGGCCCCGACCGCTCCTCTGCCGAGTGGCTCGCCCACGACCTCGGCATCCAGGCCCGTGTCCACTTCCTCGGCAAGCAGGAGCGCGTCAACGAGCTGCTCCCGCTCGCCGACATCCTCCTCATGCCCAGCGAGCTCGAGTCGTTCGGCTTGGCAGCTCTCGAAGCCATGGCCTGCAAGGTCCCCTCGATCGCAACCCGCGTCGGCGGCGTTCCCGAGCTGATTGACGATGGCGAAACGGGCCTGCTCTACGAAGTAGGCGATGTAGACGGCATGGCCCAGGGAGCCCTCAGCCTGCTCCGCGACCGCGAGCGCCTCAATGCCATGCGCGAAGCCGGCCGCCGCACAGCCCAGAAGCGTTTCTGCGCATCCCTCGTCGTGCCCCAGTACGTCCGCTACTACGAAAAAACAATCCGCGACGGAGAGCCGAATTCCGCAAAAAGTGCGCCCCTCCCCCGCGAAAAAGTCAGCGCCCAAGCCTAGCAGGCTGCGGAAAAACTCTGGTTGCGAGCAGGTTTTGAAAGGGCACGGTTTCAACCGTGCCGCACATGCAGCAAAATCAACACGGCCTTCAGCCACCGAGGGATGCGTTTCGGGATATTCCCCTGAAAGAGGCCTTTTTCCGCAGCCTGTTTAGCCCCTGAGGCACGCTCTTCGTGCGCCTCAATCGCACCCGGCCAGTCATCCCCAAGGAACGCTCGGCCTCCACCTGCAGACTCTCCCGCGATTAGTCCAATTTTCGAATTTCCACTCCCAAGTCTTGGCCCCCAAATCCCCTCCCGCGCCCCCACAAAATATTCCTCCCCCGTTTTGCATATAATTACCCGCACTTCATGCACAATGAACACAGATCAAGTCTCCACGCCCAGCCGGGCAACCGGCTGAAAGCCATCGGAGGCCCGGATCTTGACACCAAACAGCAGTTTTTCTTCAGGTCTTTTTGGGGATTCGGAAACGCCGAGAGGCGTTTTGTTGGAAAAATGCCGCCGTGCCGCGTCGTGAGACGCCAAAACGGGCATCGAAGCCTCTCTAACTTGTTTGTTTTTTAAACTTTGCCTCGAACCGGCGCAAAACGGGCACCAAAAACCGCTCTAACCTGTTTGTTTGGACGACTATAACTTTAACCCGAATGTTAAGAAGACTTTGGCAGAGCGACCCCTGCCTAACTCGAAGCAGCAACGGAACTTAGCCAAAAAGTCCGGACTTCATTTTTTTTTAGAGGGGGAGTGGGGGGTACCCCCAACGAACCCTCCCTTTGGGGTGCCCCTGGTCTCGTCCGCCGCGGCGGATGAAACCAGGGTTCACCCCTGTCGCACCAGGTAGTCCGGCTGCCGTTAAACCGCGTCCCGGGTATACACCCCGTTCACCAGCCGCATGATTCCCAGCGGATTGCCGTTCTTCAACTCATCCGGCAACGCCGCCTGAGGAAAGTCCTGGTAGCAAACCGGCCGCGCAAACCGGTAGATGGCCTGCGTGCCCACCGACGTCGTCCGGCTGTCGCTCGTCGCCGGGTACGGACCCCCGTGCACCATCGCATGGCAAACCTCAACGCCCGTCGGAAAACTGTTCACCACCAGCCTTCCGGCCTTGCGTTCGAGTATCGCCACCAGATCGCCGTTCGCAAGAATGTCGGCCTCGGTTCCATGCAGAGTCGCCGTCAGTTGTCCTTCAAGCGACTGCGCCAGCGCCAGCAGTTCCGCGCGGTCCTTGTAGCGGATCACCAGCGTCGTCGGCCCAAAGATCTCCTCGGTCAGCTTCGGCTCCCGCAGCAGATCGCTTCCGCTCACCTCAAACAGCGCCGGCGGCGCACACACGCTGTTTGCAGCTTCCGGCTCAGCCTGCGCCAGCACGGCGACTCCGCCCGCCTGCCCGCGCTCTGCCACCAGCGACTTGTAACTTTTGTGAATGCCCGCCGTGAGCATCGGCGCCGCCGCAGCCTTCTGCACCCGCGCTTCAAGCCCCGCGACCAGCGCGTCTGCATTCTCGTCACGCGGCAAAAACACCAGCCCAGGCTTGGTGCAGAACTGCCCAACGCCCAGCGTGAACGACCCGAACAGGCCCTCGGCAATCTGCGGCGCGCGTGTCCGCAGCGCTTCCGGCAGCACGATAAACGGATTGGTGCTGCTCATCTCCATGTAGCACGGAATCGGCTCTGGCCGCGCAGCCGCCAGTTGCATCAGCGACCGACCCGCATAGAGCGACCCAGTAAACCCGACCGCCTTCACGCACGGATGCTCCACCAGCGCCGCCCCCACAACCGAACCCGATCCGAACAGCAGCGCAAACACGCCCGCAGGCAAACCGAACTCCTTCACGCTGTTCGCAATCACCTGCCCCACCAACTCGCTGGTCCCCGGATGCGCCGAATGCGCCTTCACGATCACCGGATTCCCTGCGGCCAGCGCCGAAGCCGTATCTCCACCAGCCACCGAAAACGCCAGCGGAAAGTTGCTCGACCCAAACACCGCAACCGGCCCCAGCGGCCGCAGTACTGAGCGGATATCGGCGCGCGGCAGCGGCTTGCGCTCCGGCATCGCCGGATCGATCCGCGCCATCGACCAAGAGCCTTCCTCCACAACCTGCGCAAACAGCCGCAGCTGGTTGACCGTGCGGCCAACTTCCCCCTGAAGCCGCGGCACCGGCAGCGCCGTCTCCAGATGTGCCCGCTCCACCACCTCCGCCGTTATCGCCTCAATCCCCGCCGCGATATGCCGCAGGAACTTGGCTCTCTCCGCGCCCGACAGCCTGCTGTACGTGCCGAATGCGTCATCCGCCAGCCGAGCCGCCAGGTCCACGTCTTCCACCGAGACCGAGTGATAGACAGGCTCCAGCCGCTTGCCGTCAGCCGGCGCCATACCCTGAAACGCTGCGCCAGTCCCCTCGCGAGCCTCGCCATTTATGATCGATTGCCCAAGCAACATAATCCACTCCTGTTGGGGAAGAACACACCCACTAACCATTAGTCTACCGAACCCACCGAACCGCCAAGCTTGCCCTCACCCTCCCCCACAGGCGAAAGTAGACACAGCATGCCCCAGGCCTTCCGCTCAACCCGCGTCCTCACGCCCAATGGCCTAACCCCCGCGACCTTGCTGGTTGAGCAGGGCCGCATCACGGCTGTCCAAAGCTGGAGCGACGGCGCTGCCCACGCCAGTCTGCGCGACTACGCCGATTTGATGCTGCTACCCGGCCTGGTGGATTCACACGTCCACATCAACGACCCCGGCCGCACCGAGTGGGAGGGCTTCAAGACCGCAACACAAGCCGCAGCCTCCGGCGGCGTCACCACCCTCATCGATATGCCCTTGAATTGCGTACCCGAAACCATCGACACGCAGGCTCTGGACGCCAAGCGCAGTGCGGCCCAAAACCAGGCGTGGGTCGATTGGGCCGCATGGGGTGGCGTGGTGCGCGGCAACGCCGATGCGCTGCGCCCGCTGATTCGAGCCGGTGTCCCCGGCTTCAAATGCTTCCTGATCCACTCCGGAATCGACGGGTTCGCCTGGGTGGATGAAGCCGATCTGCGCCTGGCGCTGACCGAACTCCGCGGCACCGGCCTGCCCCTGCTTGTCCACGCAGAACGGGCAGGCCCTGTGAACGCCGCAACCAAAACGCTGAACGAGAAGAACGCCGACTGGCGCAAATACTCTACCTATCTAGCCTCGCGGCCCGACGCCGCCGAGGTGGAAGCGATTGCCTTGCTCCTTCGCCTGGCAGAAGAGTTCTCCGCGCACATTCACATAGTCCACCTGTCCAGCGCGCAGGCTTTGCCTCTCCTTGCCGCGGCCCGCGAGCGCGGCCTGCCCATCACCGTCGAGACCTGCATCCAATATCTGTGGTTCGCCGCCGAAGAAATTCCAGACGGCGCAACCGAGTTCAAATGCGCGCCGCCCATCCGCGATGCAGCCAATCGCGAAGCTCTGTGGGACGCATTGGATAGAGGCCTGATTGACATGGTAACCACCGACCACTCCCCATGCCCCCCCGCAATGAAGCGCCGCGAAGAAGGCCGCTGGGACCTGGCCTGGGGCGGAATCGCCAGCCTCGGCCTGGCCCTACCCGTGCTGTGGACCGCCATGGCCCGCCGTGGATTTGGCATCGAGAGAATAGGCGCATGGATGGCCTTAGAACCCGCACGACTCGCAGGCCTCACCGGCAGAAAGGGCGTTCTCGCCCCCGCCGCCGATGCAGACTTTGCCGTCTTCGATCCCGGCGCCGAATGGACGGTGTCAGAGCAGCATCTGCATTTTCGCCACAAGCTTTCGCCCTACCTCGGCGCGAAACTCCGCGGCCGCGTGCATGAAACATGGCTGCGCGGCGAGCAGATTTTCGGAGCGGAACAATTCATCGGCGAGGCCCGCGGCAGAGAGGTGGTGCGCTCATGAGATTGCAGGCTCTCCGCGCAATCGCTGAATGCAGACAGATCGCCGCCATGAGCGAAGATCCCGATCGCATCACGCGCCGTTTCCTTACCCCGCCAGTGCATAAGGTTCACGCCTTCCTGAGCGATCGCATGGAGGGGTTGGGCATGACCGTGCGCGTGGATGCGGCAGGTAACCTGCGCGGCCTCTGGCGGCCGCCCAACGCAAGCAACAAGCGCCTCGCGATGGGCTCGCACATCGATACCATTCCGGATGCTGGCGCCTTCGATGGCGTCCTGGGCGTCGTGATGGCGCTTGAGTGGGTTGAGATCGCGCGAGAACTCGATTTCCCAATGGCCATCGAAGTGATCGCCTTCTCCGAAGAAGAGGGTGTGCGCTTCGGCGTTCCATTCATCGGCAGCCGCGCCGTTGCTGGACGATTCGACCCGGCACTTCTCAATTGCGAGGATGCCGAGGGCGTCACCCTCGATGCCGCAATTCGCGCCTTCGGCCTCGATCCCAACATGATCGACGATGCAGTACTCGATCACGACGCAATCGGCTTCGTGGAGATCCACATCGAGCAAGGCCCTGTACTTGACTCAGAGGAATTAGGCCTCGCAACGGTCACCGGAATTGTGGGCCAAACCCGGCTCACCCTCGAATTCGCGGGCCAGGCCAACCACGCCGGCACCACGCCCATGCGCCTGCGTCACGATGCCATGGCCGCTGCCGCCGAATGGATCACTGAAGTTGAATCGCTCGCTTTGGCAACGGAGGGCCTCGTCGCCACTGTCGGCAAGGTGGATGTCGAGCCCAATGCCGCCAACGTCATTCCGGGCAAAGCCCTGGTCAGCCTCGATGTGCGCCATGCGCACGATGCGTCACGTACGCATGCCGTTGAGAAACTCGTAGAGAATGCAAATGCAATTGCCGAGCGCCGCGGTCTTGCCTTGCAACGCACAGACCGATTGGACCAACCCGCCGTTCCCATGGACGAGCGGCTGACCTCGTTCCTCGCCGATGCCATCGAGGCCACGGGAATGCAGCTGAAGCAAATGACCAGCGGCGCCGGCCACGACGCCATGGTGATGGCCGCCCGCGTGCCCGCGGCAATGCTCTTTCTGCGCAGTCCCGGCGGCATCAGCCACCACCCCTCCGAAGCCGTGCGCGAAGAAGACGTGGAGGCGGCGTTGCAGGTGGGTCGGAGATTTCTTGAACGTCTGGCCGCAGGCACACGCTAAAATCGAACAACGCAACTCCCCGTGAGGTCATCAATGCACCACCTCGGAATTACTCGAAGCAGCCTCAAGCCCGACCACCTGCTTCAAACGCCAAACACATTCATCCGCACGCCGCTCCCCGGCGCAGACGGCGTGGAATTCGTCATCCATGCCGCGCCGCAACTGGGCGCGCACTTTACGCAGATGACCGCCGAGTTCACTTCCGGCGGCACACTCGGCCCCGCGCCGGCACAGCGTTTTCTCTACGTCCTCAAGGGCAAGCTTGAGTTGAAGGCCGCGGGCAAGACCAACATCCTCACTCCCGGTGGATTCGCATTTCTGCCTCAAGGCACGCCGCACACCGTTCGTGCCAGATCAGCTTCGCGGGTAGCGGTCTTTGAAAAAACATATGAACCTCTCGCTGGCGTGCCACCCGCGAAAATCGTTGTCGGCAACGAAACCAATATCAAATCCGTGCCGCTGATGGGCGATGAGTCTGTGCGCGTCTGCTCGCTCATGCTCGACGGGCCATCCTACGATTTCGCCGTCAACACCATGACCTACGATCCCGGCGCCGCGCTCAGCATGGTCGAGGTTCACGTAATGGAGCACGGCCTTTTGATGCTTGAAGGCGGCGGCATCTACCGGCTCGGCGACTCCTGGTATCCCGTCGAAGCCGGCGATTTCATCTGGATGGCCCCCTACTGCCCGCAATGGTTTGGCGCGCTCGGCAAACGCCCCGCCAAGTATCTCATCTACAAAGACTGGCGTCGTCATCCGCTGGGAGCGTAGCCCATGAGTACTCAACCGCAACTCACAATCGACGGGCTCATCGCCGAACTGCTGACTCTCGGCAAGATCTCCGAAGCCGAACCTCCAATCGTAACGCGCGTCGTCTTCAGCGAAGCAGACATGCGCGCCCGCGCCTACGTCCGCGAACTCTGCGAGCGCGCCGGATTGACCATCAGCGTAGACGCCATCGGCAACACCTTCGCCCGCTGGCAAGGCAGCAATCCCACGCTTGCGCCGGTAGGCACCGGTTCGCACATCGACGCCATTCCCAACGCGGGCTTGTACGACGGATGCGTCGGAGTCCTCGGCGGCCTGGAAGCAATTCGCGTCCTGCAAAAACTCGGCTTTACGCCGCGCCGCTCGATCGAACTCGTCATCTTTACCGCCGAAGAGCCAACCCGCTTTGGCATTGGCTGCCTCGGCAGCCGCATGATGGCCTCCGTCCTCACTCCGCAGCAGGCGCTGGCTCTGCGTGATAAAGAAGGCCGCAGCCTGGACGAATTGCGCACACAGGCCGGCTTCACCGGCGCGCTTGAATCCGTCGCAGTCCCCAAGGGCCGCTTCCATCAATTCGTTGAAATGCACATCGAGCAGGGACCGTACCTCGAACAGGAAGGCCTCGACGTGGGCCTCGTCACGCACATCGCCGCGCCCGCAAGCCAGCGCATCGTCATCGAAGGCGAAGGCGGACACGCCGGTGGCAAACTCATGCCGGGACGCAAAGACGCGCTGGCCGCGGCGGCGGAGCTGATCCTCGCACTTGAGTCGGCTGCAAAATCAACCGGAGTCATAGACACGGTCGGCACCGTCGGTGTCTGCGAAGTGTTTCCCGGAGCCGTCAACAGCATCCCCTCGCGCGTGATCATCACGACCGACATCCGCGACATCGACCGCGCCCGCCGTGACAGCGTTCTTGAAAAGTTCCTCAGCGCGTGTACTCAAGTCGCTGCACGGCGCGGTGTCGCCATCACGCCTGAACTGCTCAATGCTGATCCGCCAACCACCTGCGATCCCGCGATTCTCGCAGCTCTTGAATCTTCGGCAATTGCTGCCGGCAAGACCCACAAGAAAATGGTCGCCCGCGCCTATCACGACTCATCGTTCGTCTCCTGTATCGCACCCACGGCCATGCTCTTCATCCCTTGCCGCGGCGGAGTGAGCCACAGGCCCGACGAATACGCCTCGCCGGAGTGGATTGGTGGCGGCGTCCATGTACTCGCGCGTACCCTCGTCGAACTGACGAAATAATCCCCGCAGCTTTCAATCCTGGCCGCGCCGTTGTATGCTATGCCTCAACCATCAGCGCGAATCGCGCCTTTCCAACCATGAGCACGGCTACAAAAACCCGCATCGTCGGCGCTTCCACTCCCCGCAAGGAAGGAGCAGACAAACTGCTGGGCCGCGCTCTCTACATAGACGACATCCAGCGCGAGGACATGTGGTACGGATCAACGGTTCGCAGCGCCATTCCCCGCGGTCTCATTCGCTCCATCGGCTTTGACCGCCGCATCAACTGGAGTGAGTTCACAGTCGTCACCGCCGCCGACATCCCCGGCGAAAATCATATCCAGCTCATCGTCGCCGACCAGCCCTGCCTCGCCGATGGACAGGTAAATCACTGCGACGAAGCCATCCTTCTCATCGCGCACCCCGACAAACACAAGCTGCGGGACGCCGTGAGCGCGGTTCATATCGAGTACGAAACGCTCCCGCCCATCTTCACCATTGAAGAAAGCGAGCGACAGGATCAAATCGTCTGGGGCAAAGACAACCTGTTCAAAAGTTTCCTGCTCGAAAAAGGCAACGTGGACTCCGTGTGGACGACGGCGGCGCACGTTGTCGAAGGCGAATACCGCACCGGCGCGCAGGAACACCTCTATATCGAAAACAACGGCATCATCGCCGAGTGGAGCGCGGAGAGCGGCGTTACCGTTTGGGGATCGCTCCAGTGTCCCTACTACGTGCACAAAACGTCTGATCAAGATCTTCGATCTTCCCGATGACAAAGTCCGCGTCATTCAAACTGAAACCGGCGGAGCGTTCGGCGGCAAAGAGGACTACCCTTCCACGCTTGCCTCTCATGCAGCATTGCTCGCCATGAAGAGCGGGCACACGGTCAAGATGGTTTACGACCGTATGGAAGATCTTGCCGCCACCACCAAGCGCCATCCATCGCGCACGCGCCATCGCACCGCGCTGGATAAAGACGGCAAGCTGCTTGCCATGGAGATTGATCTCGCCACCGATGGCGGCGCTTACGCAACGCTCTCTTCAACCGTGCTGTCGCGCGCCACGCTCCATGCGCCGGGCCCGTATTTATGTCCGAACGTGCGCATTCGTGCCAACGCATGGGCCACCAACAATGTGCCCTACGGCGCGTTCCGAGGCTTCGGAGCGCCGCAAACCATCTTTGCCCTCGAACGGCATATGGACGAGATCGCCTCCGCACTCGGCATCGATCCGCTCGACTTGCGGCGAAGGAATTTCCTGCACACCGGCGACACAACCGCAACCGAGCAACTGATGCGCGAACCGCTGATCATGGACCAGTTGCTTGATCGCGCACTCAGAGAGAGCGACTATCACGCCCGGCGTGCGCGTTTCGCCCGAGAGAATCCAAGCAGCGCTGTCAAGCGCGGCATCGGCATCGCCTGCTTCTATCATGGTTCCGGCTTCACAGGCTCCGGCGAACGCATCTTGAATTCTCTCGCAGGCATCGACGTCTCTCCCGAAGGCAAAGTGCGCGTGCTGGTGTCGAACACCGAATTCGGCCAGGGCACTAACACCGTGCTCACGCAGATTGCGGCCGAGGCCATCGGCATCGACTATGACGACATAACGATGGCCGCGGCCGATACCGGCCTGGTTCCCAACAGCGGTCCCACGGTTGCTTCGCGCACTGTCATGGTGGTTGGCCGCCTGATCGAGCGCGCCAGCCTTCAATTACTCGCCACGCTCCGGGAACAAGCGTGCCTCGCCGAAAGTTTCACGCGCGAAGAGTTCTTCGCAGCCTGCGAACGCCTTCGCGCCGCAAAAAACGAGGTCGTCTCGCTGGTCCGCTATGAGGCGCCTCCTGGCATCTACTGGGACGACGAAAAATATCGCGGTGAAGCCTACCCCTCTTACGCGTGGTCGGTGCACATGGCGCAGGTCGCCGTCGACACCGTCACGTTCTCAGCGGAAGTGGAAGAGTATTGGGCGGTGCAGGAAGTTGGTCGCGTCCTCAATCCGGTGCTCGCGACCGGACAGATCGAAGGCGGCATCGCCCAGGGAATCGGCTATGCCCTCTACGAAAAAGTCGTCATGCAAAACGGTCACATGGCCAACAACCAGATGACCAACTACATCATTCCCACTGCTGAAGATGTTCCGCCGATTCACGTGTTTTTTGCAGAAATTCCCTTCAAGTATGGCGGCTACGGCGCTAAGGGAATTGGCGAATTGCCCCACGATGGCCCCGCGCCGGCCATCCTCAACGCCATCAAGGACGCCACTGGCGTCAGCTTCCATTCGATTCCACTCTTACCCGAAGATCTGTTTGCACAGTTGATCGCGCGCGAAGCCGCGGAGGAGCCGGCATCTAAATGAGCAAGCCCTGGCCCACGATTCACTTCACCATCAACGGCAAACCTTGTGCCGTGCAGACGCCTCCGATGAAACGCATTCTCGATGTACTGCGCGAAGATCTTCACTTGACAGGAACCAAGGAGGGTTGCGGCGAAGGCGAGTGCGGCTCCTGTTCGGTCCGAATGAATGGCGAGCTCGTCAACAGTTGCCTGGTCCCTGTTCTGCAAGCCGAGGGTGCCGACGTCCAGACCGTGGAAGGCCTTGCCGCAAACGGAAAGCTTCATCCCATTCAGCAGGCGTTCCTCAATTGCGGAGGCTCGCAATGCGGGATCTGCACGCCTGGCATGTTGATGGCTGCCGCTCAATTGATCGATCGCAATCCTCACCCCACCATGGCGCAAATTCGCGAGGGGCTGGCAGGCAATCTCTGCCGCTGCACAGGATTCATGCGCATTTTTGAGTCGGTGCTGGCCGCCGCAACTCACACTTCCGAACCTCCCTCGGAGGAAGCCCAAAATGCGGGGTAATGCCGAGGCTCATGAGCTGATCGCACCCGGCAGCTTGCCCGCGGTGCTGGACCTGCTCGCTTCCGCGCCCGGTGAATGGACGCCCATCGCGGGAGGCACCGAAATTATGGTTGCCTTCGCAGCCGGCCGTCTAGGCGCGCAGAAACTCGTCAACCTCTGGGGCATCCCCGAGCTTCGCTTCATCAACGCCACGCCCACCAGCATCGTCATTGCTGCCTGCACAACATTTCTCGACCTGCGCGCGCACGCCGAACTTGCTGCAGAATTTCCGCTCATCGCCAGGTCTGCAAGTTGGATCGGATCCATCGCGAATCAGAGCCGTGCCACCCTCGGCGGCAATCTCGTCAATGGCTCTCCCGCCGCGGACTCTTCACAAGCGCTGCTCGTCTACGATGCCGAAATCGAGATGTTGTCGAAACGCGGTAGCCGTCGTGTCCCATACGCCGAGTTCCACACCGGCTACAAGCGAAATGCTATGACGGCGGACGAACTCCTCTTCGCCATCCATCTGCCCAGGCGATTCCGAAATCATCGGCACTATCTCCGCAAGGTGGGGACACGGCGTGCCATGGCAATCTCCAAGGTCGCTCTCGCTGCAACAGCGCTTGTCGATAACGGCGCCGTCAGTGAGATTCGCCTCGCCGCAGCAAGCCTCGCTCCCTTCCCTGCACGTCTTTTCAAGACTGAAGCTGCACTTGTCAACAAATCGGTCAGCAGAGAAACAATGCTGGCCGCCGACCGCGCATTGCGTGCCGAAGCGCAACCGATTGACGATATCCGTTCTACGGCCAATTACAGAAAATACGTGGCTGCTAACTTGCTCCAGGAGTTTCTGCAAGAGCTTTTCGCGGAGGGCCCTTCGCGATGAACGCAGTTCTCGAAACCTGGAACAAAGCGGATGAGAGTAACGCGCTCGACGCGATGATTGCCTGTTGCGCCGCAAAGAGATGGGCAGCGGCTATGGTCGCCCTGCGCCCCATCGGCACCATCGCAGAACTGAGCGAAGCGGCCGACCGCATATGGGCCACGATGAAGGAGCCCGACTGGATGGAGGCCTTCGCCAGCCATCCGCGCATCGGCGAAAGTCCGCCGCGGCGGACCGAACACGCAGCAGCAAAGTCGGCCGAATGGTCCAAACAGGAGCAATCGTCGGCGGCAAACGCCTCAGAAAAAATACTCGTGGAAATTGCCGAAGGGAATACACGCTACGAAGAACTCTTCGGCTTCACCTATATCGTTTGCGCCACCGGAAAAGGCGCAGAAGAAATGCTCGCAATCCTCAAGCGCCGCCTGGCCGGCAACCGCCACGACGAATTGCTTGAGGCCGCCGAGCAGCAACGCCAGATCACGCAGATTCGTCTGGGAAAGTGGCTTGTAGAATGAATGAAATCACAACACACGTTCTCGATGCGGTGCTGGGCAAACCCGCAGCCGGCATTTTGATTCGCCTTGAACGGCGGGAAGCTGAAGCATGGAGCACAGTCGCCATCGGAGTCACGGACGCGGACGGCCGTTGCCGCGATCTCGCGCAGGACGCGAAGCAGGGAGTCTATCGCCTCACTTTCTATGTGGCCGACTATATGGCGCAGGCAAATCGCACCGGCATCTACCCGGAGATCTCAATCACCTTTCTCTCCAGCGGCAAGGAGCACTATCACCTTCCGCTGCTGCTGAGCGACAACAGCTACACAACCTATCGGGGGAGCTGAACAATGGCCAGGCTGGGTAAGAATCGTTACGGAAAATCGCATGTGCGTCTGTCGCGGATCACGCGCCGCGACGACACTCACGAATTCAACGAGTGGAGCGTGCAGGTTCTGCTTGAAGGCGAATTTGAAACCGCATTTACTGAAGCCGACAATAGCAAGATACTGCCCACCGACACCATGAAGAACACGGTTTACTACGTCGCAGGCGGCTCGAATGCGAAAACAATTGAAGAATTCGCAATGGAGTTGGGCAACTATCTGCTCGCGAACAATGCGCAAGTCTCCGGCGTCGCAGTGGAGATTGAAGAACGGGCCTGGGAACGGATGATCGTTGATGGCGTGCCAGATTCAACGACCTTCAAACTCGGCGGACCGGAGGTCCAGACTGTCCGTGCCGTTCGCGACCAAGGCCACGAATGGTCGATCAAGTCCGGCGTCGATGGGCTCACGATCCTAAAAACAACCAAGTCGGCCTTCACCGGCTACATCAAAGACAAACTGACCACACTCAAACCGGCAACGGACCGCATCTTCGGTACGCGCGCCACTGTGACCTGGGACTACGAATCGGCTGCGCAGGACTTCGCAAAAGTCCGGACGCGCATCGTCGCCGCCCTTCTCAAGGAGTTCGCCGCTCACCACAGCATGAGCGTGCAGCACACTCTGTTTGACATGGGCAAAGCCGCGCTCGCCGCCGCGCCTGAGATTGAACGCATCCATCTCACCATGCCCAACCTGCACCACATCCTTGCCGACCTGAGCCCCTTCGGTCTTGACAATCCCAACCATATCTTTGTGCCCATCGATGCACCCTTCGGCTATATCGAGGCCACCATCGAGCGCTGAAACCATCATGGAAGACGCTACAAAAAAGAACAACCTGAAGCAGAACCGATGCGGCTGAAGGCGGATCAATGACCGGACCTTCGAACCCGACCGTCGAAGCGTACCCACAAGAAGGCCGCTCGAACAACTACGGCCTGCGCGCTGGTGCTCTGGGACCCGTGGAAACATTGGCCCAGTCGGTCTCGGCCATGGCTCCGAGTACTTCGGCTTCCTTGACCATCCCGCTTGTCTTCGCGCTGGCCGGCAATGCCACTTGGTTCGTCTATCTGCTTGCCACCGGAGCCATCCTTCTAGTCGGCTTCTGTGTCAGCAGGTTTGCCCGCCTCTCCGCTTCGCCTGGCTCGCTCTATGCCTACACCGCAAACACCTTGCCGCCCTTCTTCGGAGTCGTCGCCGCGTGGGCGCTGCTGCTGGCCTATCTCGGCACCGGCGCATCTGTGGCTGGCGGAGCACTCTACTACGCCGGCCTGTTTTCTCAGCAGCTATTCCACTCCGAGCCGCCTGCGCTGCTCACGCTCGCCATCGTCTGCGGCGCAGCCGGCTTCATCGCGTATCGGGACGTAAAACTCTCAGCAGAACTGATGCTCTGGATCGAAGTGTTCTCCGTCAGCTTCATCCTGATCGTGCTGGCGGTTCTGCTTTTCCGCTACGGATTTCATTTCGATTTGGATCAGCTGCGGCTGAAAGGTGCGTCCATCTCCACGCTTGGACCCGCGCTTGTGCTCGCCATGTTCAGCTTCGTTGGATTTGAAGCGGCTACCACCTTGGGCGGCGAAGCGCGCGAGCCGCTCAAAACCATCCCTCGCGCAGTAATTCAATGCGCCATCCTTGCCGGCATGTTCTTCATGATGTGTTCCTACAGCGAGGTGTTGGGCTTTCGCGGCCAGCCTTCGCAGCTCAGCAATTCCTCAAGCCCGCTTCACCTTCTCGCCACCAAAGCTGGCATTTCCCCGCTCGGCGTGGCCATCGACATTGGCGCCGCCGTCAGCATGTTCGCCTGCGTGCTCGCCTGCACCACGGCAGCCGCTCGTGTGCTCATGCGCATGGCCCATGGCGGTTTGCTGCCTTCTGCACTCGAGCGCACCAGCCAACGCCACCACACGCCCGGAACCGCCGTCGCTGTGTCTGCGGCGCTCATGTTTGCTGCCGCGGCGGCTTTGGCCTTCGCTGGCCACTCCGGTTCTGAAATGTATGACCTGCTCGGTTCGCTCTCGGTGTTTGGCTTTCTCACCGTCTACGCGCTTGTGGCTCTCGCGCTGCCATTCGCGCGCCGAGCGATGGGCCAGCATTCGCGCCTGGTCGCGATCGTAAGCATCTTTACCGTCGTTGTCATGATCCTGATAGCGGTCTTCGACCTGAAATCTTCATCCGATCCGGCCCATGCCCGCATTCCTTACATCTATCTCGCCTATATCGCCGCCGGAATCGCCTGGTACTCGGTGCGCCGAAAGAAGGCCGCTGACGCCTCCGATTGAGAATCTGCCCATCCACCATTCACGGCTGCACGTTGGTGTCAGGCTGCAACAAGATCAGAAACACGAACCCCACTACGACGAAGTTCCGTCCCGCCGTCGCTTGCCCATTCCAGGTTAGCGACTGCCACATCAAAAACCACTCTCCGCCCACTGCAAGAAAAGCAACCAGCCACATCAGTAGCGAAAGCGTGAGTCCGATGACCGCCAATCGCTTGGAAACGTTGAATTCCTCCGCAGTATCGCGGAGCGCGCCGAGCAAACGCGCTGCACCCCACCACAGCAGGATCGCCGTAATGATCTCCCACGCGATGATGCTCCCGAAGAACGCCCAATGCCATGCCGGCGACTGCATCGCCCTCCACATTCCGTTGTTGCCAGGGAATGTCGTGTCCATCGTCAGCACGTGGCGCACAAGCTGAAAGTTTGAGTTGGGATCCGTCAGATTATTCAACACAACCAACGTGTAGAACAGCGCCAGGCCCGCCAGCAGCAACAGTTTTGCAACACGTGTGATCATCAATTCCGCCTTATGAGAACAATTCTCATCGCTCTTGTTCCTGCCACTAACGGCATTGTGGGAAACTATGCCTCGTCGCTATTGCACCCTGGCTCTCTCCAGGATCAAAAGAGGATTCCTTGATTCGAAGACTTTTTCGCTCCAACGATTGAACCTTGGATCAGCCCCTTTCAGCATCGCGAATCTTTACGTGATCCTTACGCCTGAATGGATATTCTTTCTCCACTCGTAGATTCCAAAAAGAGTCGGCCACGGCTCGGCAAACCCTTGCAATAGTTCCTCTTTTTCCACTCTTTTTTGCACGATCCAGGAAAGTCAAAGTTCCAATCCAATTACGCTGTACCTAGCATTCATGCAACTTTATGGGAAAACCCCACTCTGAGGCCAGCGAAATGACCAATTCCATGCGTATTCTCCCCTCTGCATCTTCCCGGTTGCTGGCGATTGCGGCAACCGTTGCGCTGTGTTGTGGTTCATTGTTTTCACAGCAGACGCTCGGCGGCATTACCGGCGAGGTTACGGATCCCTCGGGCGGCGTTATTCCCAACGCCACGGTGACCATTAAATCGGAACAGACTTCGCTGACCCGCGACACCAAGACCAACGCCTCGGGCTCATACACTTTTGTGAACCTTCCCATCGCTTCCTACACGCTCACCTTCACGGCGGGCGGATTTGATGTGCAGAAGACGCAGCACATCACTGTTCAGGCCGACCGCACTGCGACGGTCAACGCCGCGCTCAAACTCGGCGGAACAACCGAAACCGTTGAAGTGGAAGCCACGCCGCTGATGAATGCCGTGGACACCACCAACGGCTACGTGATGGATACGCAGCAAATTGATGCCGCGCCTCTGCCCACCGGGAGCTTTACGGGGCTGGCCACGCAATCGACCGGCGTCAACGCTGAGCTATCCGGCGGCACCGGCGCTAACTCTGGCCTGGGCAACGCGCCCATCTGGGCCAACGGCCAGCGCGACACCAGCAACAGTTTCTCGCTGAACGGCGTGGATGCCAGCAACCTCTTCAATGGCAAAAGCACGAGTCAGGTCGAATCTTTCCGCGTTGTCAACAACACAGGCCAGGCCAATAACGCCGGCGGCGGAGTCGTGCCCAGCAGCGCCTCGGTCTACCTGGCCATCGGCAACGCCATCCCCACTCCGGCGCCGGAGACCATCTCGGAAGTCCGCGTGAACGCCTCAATGTACGACGCCCAGCAAGGCTCCAGCAGCGGCGCTCACATTGACATGAGTACCAAATCCGGTACCAATGCTTTTCACGGCGCGCTCTATGCGCATCGCGGAACCAACTGGATCAATGCCGCTCCTTTCTTCTTCAAGAAAGACAACAACATTCCTACAGCCGACAAGAATCCGCAGTTGCATCGCTACACTGCAGGCGGCGCAATCGGCGGCCCTTTTATCAAAGATAAGCTGTTCTGGTTTGTTGGCTATCAGCATTTGCATGTCTCCGATCAGGAAACCGGCGACGAGCTTTTAGTTGTTCCTCCAGGCCTGAGTGACAACAACCGCGGCGCGAGTGGACTGGCCGACATTGCAAATAACAACTGGACGGCCAACGAGGGGACATCGGGCGTCACGGCCAGTTCCGCCGCATGGTCGTCGAATCCCGTCGGCCTCGCGCTCTTCCAGATGAAGTCTCTGCCCGGCGAACCCGGAAATTGGCTGATTCCCAATCAGAATGCCACCGGGACTCCGAACATTTTTTCTCCCTATAACGCCTTTCTGCCGGGCACTGCCACCTTCATCTCCGATCAGGCAGTCGCAAACCTCGATTGGAACGCCAGTCCCAAGGACACCGTCGCTGCAAAATACTACTATCAACACGATCCAAGCTCTTCGCCTTATGCCTACTCCAACGTCCCCGGCTTCACTGAACACATGGATGCCGGTTCGATGGTGCTGTCTCTTAACAACGTCCAAACAATCGGCTCCAGCTTGAGCATCTCAGAGACAGTGGGCTTCCTCCGCGAAAAGAGCTACAGCACAAACGATCAGCCCTTTTCTCCGACCGACGTGGGAATGAGCTCCGCTTTCGGCAACTATTTCCCCGGCATCACCATCAACGACGCCATCGGTGACGCGTACGACTCGCCTACCGGGTCGCTCTACGGGGGCACTGCCCCGTCGCTCGCTATCGGTCCCGATGCCGCATCGCAAGGCGCCAACACCGGCCTGTTTCAGAATCGCATTATGCCTTCGGGCACGGCCATCTGGAGCAAAGGACGCCACTCGCTCAGCTTCGGCGGAAGTTGGTCCTATACGCAACTGAACGTCCGGGACAGGCGCACCGGCACAGGCAACGTGGCGACGCCGGACTTTGTCGCCTTTTCGAATAACTGGGTCACGCCCTATTCCACGCAGAACTTTACCGCAACAACATTCCTGCAAGGCAACGCCAACCGCTACTACCGCGCCAATGAAACAGGCCTCTTTGTTCAGGATAAGTTCCAGGTAAAACCCAACCTGAGCATTACCGCGGGACTTCGCTACGATTGGGATGGTGGACTCACGGAGAAATACGGAAATATCTTCAACTTCGATCCCAGCCAATACAGCTACGATGCTGGTTCTGACACCATTACCAGTTCCGGCTTCATCATCGCCGGCAATAATGCGAACGGAACCAAGGGGGTAAGCGATACCACCCTCACCGGCCGCCAGTGGGGCATCGCTCCCCGTGTCGGCGTGGCCTGGCAGCCTTCTTACTTTCACGACAAAGTTGTCGTCCGCGCAGGCAGCGGCTTCTACTACGATCGCGGCGAGTTATTCACTTACCTTTCTCCCGGTTATGCGGCTGGAGAAATTTCCGGTGGCCCCTACGGCTCCGTTCAAACACAACCCTTTGTCAGCCAGCAGCACTGTCCATACAGCGCTTCCTATAACAGCGCGAACCCAACTTATCTCTATCTCTATTACATTCCCATCTGCGGCGGAAACGGAATTACCGGCACCGTGGACAACTCCTCGTACAACCTTGCCACGCCCTGGGGCACCACGCGCTCGGCGCCGCCATCCAATCCCAAAGCATCCGACATTTCAAATTATCTCCCCAACGCCGCGGCAATCATCGACGGCACCGTCAATGGTTCCAATCAGGATCAGCCATTTACCCTTGGCGTCTACAACCGCACCAACAAGTTGCCCTACAGCATCAACTTCACACTGAACTTCCAGTACCAGCCGCGCAACGACCTGATGATCGAAATCGGTTATGTCGGCAACCTCGGCCGTCATGAAGTTATTCCGGTGCCCTTCAACCAATCCCAGATCGCCACGCCATCCAATCCAACCCATCCAGGCGGTCTCGCAACCCAATCCTTCAGCTATGGCTACACCGTACTCGATCCCAACACTTACTTCCCTGAGTGCGTCAACGATCCAACCGAGGCCACTTGCAACTACGGCACCATGCTGAACAACTACGAAGGCGGGAATGTCGACCTTCGCGTTCCGTATATCGGATATTCGTCTGAGTCGGAGGCTTACACGACGGCTGGCATCTCTGCCTACCACGCTCTCGAAGCACACCTCGAAAAGAAGATCAGCCATGGACTGCAGGCAGGCGTTTCTTACACCTTCTCCCATGCAACGGATGAACAAAGCGGCCTGGGCCTTTTCTACAACGGCAACAACCCCAACGACCTTCGCGAGGGCTATGGTTCTTCCGATTTCGATCGCACCCACGTCCTGAACTTCACATATAGCTACACGCTACCCAAGCTCGTCGATGAAGCCACACTGGCCGGAAAGCTGCTGGATCGCTGGTCCTTGACGGGCATGGCGATCATCCAAAGCGGCCAACCGTACAGCGTCATCGATTACTCGGGAGCGGTCGGCAGCATCTACTACAGCACCTTCGACGGCATCACCAACCCGATCGTTCCCCTCGCGCCCGGCTGTACGCGCAAGACCGCTCTCACAGGCGCGAGCGGCGGTTTCTACAATCCGTCAACCGGCCAGGGCGCGGCGCTCAAAGCATCTTGTTTCAATATCCCAATCCTCTCTCCCGGCACAAACGGCGTTCCGCTGGGCGACGACTTTGAAACTGGATTTACCACCGGTGAGCGTAACATCTTCAGGCAGTCCTGGCAGAAACGCGCCGACGCTTCCCTGGTCAAAGTGCTGCCCATCCACGAGCAATACTCGCTTCGTTACACCTTCGAAGCCTATAACCTATCCAACACCACCAGCTTCGACATTCCACAAAACAACGTGAACCAAAATCAGGCCTTCAACAACGTGCCTTTTGCGGTCGGTTCTACTGCGGAGGCACTCCCGACCGGCTGCGGCACTTCAACCCCTCTGCCCGGTGGACTCTACAACTGTCCAGCCGGTCTTGGCATTGTGAAGCACACCATCGGCGCTCCCCGGCAGATTCAAATGTCTCTGCGCTTCGACTTCTAACTCTCAACCTTTACAAAAAGGACGGCTCTCATGGGAGCCGTCCCTTTTCTTGCCCTCAATAACCATCGGCGTCTTCTACTCTTCGCCGATATCCTCATTCCAAATCTCCGGATGCTTTGCGATGTACCCTGCCAGCAACTCGCGGCACTCATTGTTGTCGAGGTCGATCACCTCCACGCCGTTCGCTCGCAACCACTCCAGCCCTCCGGCAAAGTTGCGGCTCTCGCCAACCACCAGCGTTCCAAACCGAAACTGCCGCACCAGGCCGCTGCAATACCAGCACGGCGCCAGTGTCGTCACCATCACCAGGTCGCGGTAACTGCGCTGCCGGCCCGCCCGGCGAAAGGCATCGGTCTCTCCGTGAACGCTCGGATCGTTCTGCTGCACTCTGCGATTGTGCCCCCGGCTCACCAACTCTCCAGCTCGCGTAAAAATCGCCGCGCCAATTGGAATTCCACCCTCTGCGAGACTCATTCGCGCCTCTTCCAGCGCCACTGTCAGCATTCGATCGTACAGCCCGTCGTTCTTCACAATATCCCTCTGATTCCAAGCATAACCGCTCGCTCTTCCTATCAAACTCACCTAGGCGCCAGGCTCCTTCCTGGTCAATCCAAAGCCCCGCACCCAGCCATCGAAATTGTATACACTCACGATATGGTCGTTCGACTCAAAGACATCGCCGAAGAACTCGGTGTCTCTATTGTCACTGTGTCGAAAGCTCTACGCGACCGCCCCGATGTCGCCAAAGAGACAAAGCAGAAAATCCTGGAGCGGGTCCGGCGCTTGAACTATCGCCCCAACCTGGCGGCGCGCAGCCTGGTCACCGGCCGCAGTTCTCTCGTCGGCCTCGTGGTGCCCGACCTCATTCACCCATTCTTTTCCGAGATCGCCAAATCGCTTGCCGCGCATCTGCGCGCGAAGAATTACTTCCTCCTCGTCTCATCTTCCGAGAGCGATCCCACGCTCGAGCAGGACGAGATTGAGCACATGCTTGCTCACCGGCTCGATTGCTTCGTCGTCGCCTCCTCTCAGAAGAATGCCGGTAATCTCCGGAAGATCGGCCAGGCCGGCGTTCCACTCATCCTCCTTGATCGCAGTTTTCCTGGCTTCTCGTCGAACTTCATCGGCATCAACGATTACCGAATCGGAGAACTCGCCACCGAACACCTGATCGCGCAAGGCTGCAGGCGCATCGCACATCTCCGCGGACCGGCAACCAACGTTGGCAACCGCAGATTTCAGGCGTATCGGGACACAATGAAAAAACATGGCCTCGATCTGCCCATGAGTTATGTGATCGGGTCAGGCGAAGCGGCCGACTCCGACGGCGAAACGCGCGGTAGAAAAGCGATGGATGCCGTGCTCGCGCTCAAACCCCGTCCCGACGCCCTCTTTTGCTTTAATGACACGGTTGCAGTCGGTGCAATGGACCGAGCGCTTGAAGCAGGCCTGCGCATTCCCCGCGACATGGCATTCGTCGGCAGCGGCAACTTTCACTACAGCGGCAAACTGCGCGTTCCCCTCTCCAGCGTCGATCAGAAAGCCGCCGAGATGGGCGAGCAAACAGCCAAAATGATCGCCAGCCTTCTGGAAAAGCCCCCCTCCAAGCGCTCTCGCTCAGCTGTGCTGGAACCAAGTCTGGTTGTCCGCGCCTCCTCGAAGTTGAAATAGGAGAACTCTGCCGGCAGCGCGCCTGAGGAAGCTGTCCCGAGCCCTCGAGTTCCCAGCAATCAGGTGAGCGCCAAATACTCGTGCGCCAGCCTCACCACCATCGAACCTTCGCCTACCGCCGATGCCACGCGGTTCATGGCGCCCGCGCGCAGATCGCCTGCGGCAAACACGCCGGGCACGCTCGTCTCCAGCGGCAACGGCTCGCGCTGCTCTTTCCATGTGCGCGTGTATCCGTCAGCAGCCATCAGATCGCGGCCGGTCAGCACGAACCCCTTGCCATCGCGCAGCACCTCGGCGGGAAGCCAGTCGCTACGGGGACGCGTACCAATAAAGATGAAGAGCGCCTCCACTTCCTCGGACTTCGCCGAGTCGTCGCTTAGCGAAACGAACGTAACCCGTTCCACGTGCCCATCGCCCTCGACCTTTGCAATCTCCGTGCGCGCCCGCAAACGAATATTTGGTGTCTTTGCAATCTGGTCGATCAAATACTGTGACATCGTGTGTTGCAGGCCGTCACGCCGAACTACGATGTCAACTTCTTTTGCATAGCGGGCCAGGTACATCGCCCCCTGACCGGCAGAGTTGCCGCCGCCCACCACCAGCACCCGCTTGTCGCGGAAGGCCGCAGCCTCGGTAGTTGCGGCGCCATAGTAGACGCCCGCACCCGTGTGCTCCGCGATGCCGGGAGCAGGATGCTCGCGATAAAACATCCCCGTCGTCGCCAGCATCGCGCGTGTCACAATCTCGCGGCCATCGCTCAGCGCGAGCCGCTTGTATCCACCGTCGATAGAGACTGCCGTTACCTCAAGCGGAGCCAGAAATTCGGCGCCCAGCCGCTGCGCCTGCGTGAGCGCGCGACGCGTGAGTTCGCTCCCGCTCACGCCCGCGGGGAAACCAAGATAATTCTCAATACGAGAACTGGTGCCAGCCTGACCGCCCGGCGCATGACGATCCAGAAGCAGTGTGCGCAAGCCTTCAGACGCTCCATACACAGCAGCCGCAAGCCCCGCCGGGCCCGCGCCCACAATCGCCAGATCATACACATCGTAGGCAGCGGTCATCTGCCTGCCCAGACGCTCCGCCACCTGCCGCGGATCTGGATTGCGCATTACCGGCGTGCCGTCGTCGAAGAAGAGTGCCGGCAATTCATCTTCGCCAACGCCGGCGGCATCCAGCAGCGCGCGCGCATCCGCATCGCGCGTGATGTCGATCCAGCGATACGGGACGAGGTTGCCGGCAAGAAAATCCTTGATGGCGTGCGATTGCGGCGACCACTGGTGCCCCACCAGCCGCAGTCCCTTGGCCTCAGGCAAGCACTCGGCCTGCCACGCGTCGAGCAGATCGTCGACCGCCGGAAACAATCTCTCCTCCGGCGGATCCCACGGTTTGGAAAGATAGTGGTCGAGATGCGCCTCGTTGATCGCTTTCACTGCCGCATCAATATCGGAGTAAGCCGTGAGCAGAGCTCTGCGCGCCAGCGGATAAATGGACCGTGACTGGGTAAGCAATTCGCTGCCCATCATTCCCGGCATGCGCTGATCGCTGATGACGATCGCCAAAGCGTCGCCGCGGCTCTTCAGCTCGCGCATGGCGCTGAGAGCCTCATCTCCCGAAGACGCACTCATGACTGTGTAACCCTCGCGGTACCGCGAGCGCAGATCGCGACGCACCGCCGCCAGCACCTGTGGGTCGTCATCCACAATCATTACGACTGGCTTGTTCATTGCCGAGCTCCCATGGCGGCGTCCTCGGCAATCGCCAACGTAACGCGAAACTCCGTACGCCCCGGCTCCGACTCCACTTCGATCAGGCCCTCGTTGTGTCCCACCAGGCGTCGCACAATGTCCAGGCCAAGTCCAGTGCCCTGCCCCATCGGCTTCGTCGTAAAAAATGGCTCGAAAATGCGATCCCGAACACCCGCGGGGATTCCCGGTCCGTTGTCCACCACGCGAACAACCACCCGTTGATTCTCCCGCCTTGCCGTCACCTCGACGCGGCTTCCTTCCGGAACCGCATCCAGCGCATTGTCGATCAGGTTTCCCCAAATCTGGTTTAGTTCGCCGGCAAATCCGCGCACGCGCGGCAACCCGTCTTCCAGCTCGACCGAGACTGCGATCGACTTTATCCTGGCCTTCGACTTCAACACGGCCACCGTGTTGCTCAGGCTTGGACCCAGGTCAACCGGCTCGGCCACCATCGCCTGGTCCATGTGCGTGAATCCCTTCACCGCCGCCACCAGCCCGGAGATGCGCATTGCCGCATCCTGTATCTCCGACGCCAGACCACGCACCGAACACCCGGCCGCAGCCCAGCGCAGCACAGCGTCCAATGCCGGGCCCTGCACTGCGGCTGCAAGCTGGTCAAGCGCCTCAAAGCTCACCGCTGTGTCGGCCAGCGCTTCCGCGGAGTTCGCGCTCAGACCGTGATCGTCAAGCCAATCAGCGATAGCCTCTTCGCGATCGGCGCGTTCTACCGGAGAACGCACCCCCTGCTCCACCTTCGCAAGGCACGAGGCGCGAATCGATTCCACCGCCGCCAGTTGCGCATCGCTCAGCCGCGCCACACCAAGCGCGTGGGTCGCCGCCTCAGCCTCTTCCAGCCGATCCTCCAGCAGCCCAGCGCTGCGCTCAATCGCAGATGCGGGATTGTTCAGTTCGTGAGCCAGCCCCGCTGAAAGCTTGCCCAGAGAAATCATCTTTTCGTTCTGCAGGTCGCCCGAAGTAAAGAGCCGGGCGCGATCGAGCATGTTGTGCACCAGGATCGCTGTTACTTCGTAACACTCATGCGTCAGCGCGCGAAGACAACCGCGCGGCAATGACAAGATCTCCGTTGCTTGCTGCGCTATCGCATCGCCCGGCGGGCTCCCCAGCCGCGAATAGGGCAGAACCCCAGAGACTTCGCCTCCATGCCACTCAATCGCCTTTTGCAGCCCGGAGCCGCGATCCACAGACAACACCACGTGCCCCGACAGCAAGATATGAAGCCACTCTACCTGGACTCCCTTCCTCTCCAGCGTCCCGCCGGCCTTCAGCCTGTGCAGTATCCCGTGCGCCGCCAGCCACGCAAGTTCCTCCCTGGGTACACCGCCCAGTGTCTTGTGCTCCGCCAGTCTCGCAATCAGAGGCGTAAGATCTGACGAATCCTTGAGGTCTACGAGATCTGCGCGATCCATTGCTATCCCCAGCTTGCGGTTTTCAATTTGAGGGAAGGTTACTGCTCGCTCCAACTTACCAGATCGAAGACCGCGTCGTCTCCATCTTTTGTGAAACCCATCTCAACAGCCCATGCGCGCATTTATTTTGCGTTGCAATCGTTCATCAGGCGGGTACAATGTCGGCATGCCCTTGAGCGCCACGATCGAAAAACTGCCTGATGCGACAGCGGTCATTACGCTGTCTGGACAAATGACCCTTGGAACTTCTCTGAAAGTCGCCGACTCACAGGTCCAGGGACTCATCGGCGACGGCGTCACCAAAATGGTAATCGACCTCTCGGCCGTCGACTATATGGATAGCGCCGGCCTCGGCATGCTCGTCTACGTCTTCGGCACGCTCAGAGAAAAGACCGGTATCCTGCGCATCTGCGGAGTAGCCCCCCGCCTTCTCTCGTTACTCAAGCTCACCAAGACCGACACGTTTCTTTCCATCGATCAAAGCCGCTCCGAGAGCCTGGCCGCGCTCGAAGCTTAGCAACCGAGTCCCAGGCCCGCGCCCCGTTCTATCCATGATGGTGGGCGAGGTAGTTTTCGAATCTGCAATCACGGCGTTGAAGATCGTATGCCTGCAGCCCCTCCGCCGGGTGTCACTCAAATCTCTCACTAATCTCCGCTTCCCGGCATTTGGCGCGTAACGTTTGCCCAATCGGCCGTGCTCTAAATCCCCTGCGCAAACCGGGCCGGCGAAGCGCCGCTACCACATAACGCCACTGTACGACTTGATCTCGGCGTCGCAGAGCGTCGTCGCAGTAAGGTTTGCCATAATGGAATTCGGATCCATCTCTTCACTGCTTTGAACTCGCAATGGCTGGCGTCGCGGACTCGGAACCGTTCTCAGATGCAAGCGGAATTGTAATCATGATTTGGGCCCCGCCAGTATCGCGATTCGAGGCTGCGACCGTTCCTCCATGGGCACGCGCTACCGCGTCGACGAATGCCAAACCGAGACCGTGACCGTTTGAATCCCGGCCTTTCACCCTGCGCTCAAACAGATGTTGAAGGACTTCTGCATCGAAGCCCGGTCCGTCGTCTCTTAAGATGAGAACCGCGAACTCCTCGCTGCTACGTAGTTCGATGATGAGGGTACATGCAGGCGGCAAATGTTTCAGTTCATTGTCCAGCAGATTGGCAATCATGCGATGAAGTAATGCGGCATCGGCGAAGATCTGCACCGGGCCGTAGCTGTTCACTTTGACCTGAAGACCCTTCTCCGACATGGAAGGTTCGTAAAGATCGATCATCACTCGGAGCATCTCGCTCAAATCAATCGTACTGCGCGTAAGGCGCAGCGCATCGGCTTTGGCCTCGGCAACATCCAGTGACTTGTTCAGAAAATCGGTTAGCCGATCGACTTCATCTATCGCCGAGACGATCGCCTCGGACTGCTCCCCTTCTGCCGCCGTCGACAGGGACATTTCCAGTTTTCCGCGAATGGCCGTCAGTGGGCTGCGCAGATCATGGGCCAGCGAATCCGTTATGGTATGCAACTGGTGCATGGAACTTTCGATCCGGTCTAACATGCGATTCAGCGTGAGGGCCAAGTGGCTGATTTCGTCGTTGCGTTTAGTTGTCGGGACCCTCGCATTGAGATCGGAATGTCCAATTCTCGATGCAGCTTCAGTAATCTTTCGAACGCTGCGCAACATGCGCCGAGTGGCGAGGAAGACGATGCCGAAGCCCAGCAATACAATCAGCAGCCATAACTCAAAGAAGCGCAGAAGCAGGCTTTTGAGCACCCTGCGCTCGTCACGCTCGGATAAGCCGAGAAAAATTTGGCTTCCATCCGCAATGGTTGCGCAAGCCACACGAAAGGGAACCGAAAATCCCGAAACATGCAGGTCGGTCGGCTGCCCCGGAAGAATCTTGGTCGCCCGGATCGCCCTCAATCGTTCGTCTCCGCTGCCCATTCCAACCCAAAGCTTGAGTGAGCCATCACTTCCCGATTGTAGAAAGAAAACAGAGTCGTTGGAACCGTTCTCTGAAGGCAGTTTGTTGGGGACTTCTCTGGCTGCGAGTTCCGCTACTTCTCCCACCACACGACCGTAAAGTGCATTCTTTGGCGTGCGCACAGCAACATCGCCCAACACCGCAACCTCACCTGAGAGCCACGCGTCCGTACGGCGTTGTATATCGTTTGCAACAAAGCGTTGGAGAAAAACGAAGACCACCATGGTTCCAAAGGCAAAGGCAAGCGTTGCCCACAACGAGATGCGCCAAGCCGCGCTGCGCATCGGTAGCCTACCGGTCTTTGAGGACATATCCCATCCCTCTCATGGTCCGGATCAGCGGTTGCTGCCCCGCCCCGTCCACCTTCCCACGAAGTCTGTAAATATGCACGTCCACCACGTTCGTGTCCGGCTGAATCCGCATGCCCCAAACCTGGTCGAGAATCATCGAGCGGGTTACCACGCGCCCGGCGTTTCGACACAGGTACTCAAGTAAGACGAATTCCTGCTGAGTCAACTGCAAAACCTGCCCCCCACGCGATGCCTCTCGCCTTAAAAGATCCAGTTCGAGATCCATCACGCGCAGTCGCGTTACCTCGCTGACCGCTGGGCTGTTCCGTTTAAGCAGATTGCGCAGGCGGGCGAGCAATTCCGCAAGCGCAAATGGCTTCGTCAAATAGTCGTCCCCACCCTGCTCCAGCCCACGCACGCGATCGTCGACTGAACGGCGCGCAGAAAGAATCAGGACGGGCGCGCTGACGCCAAGTTCCCGCAAACGCAGGATTAGGCAGATTCCGTCTTGATCGGGAAGCCCTAAATCGACGATCAGTATGTCAAAGGTTTTCTTCGCAGCAAGCCGCTCGGCGGTCTCGCCATCCGGAGCGGCGTCTACCTCATATCCTGCTTCTTCGAGCGACCGTTGCAGAAATCTTTGGATATCAACTTCGTCTTCCACTAGTAGGATGTGCATGAGGGGATATTAGTGCATTTGTACTGGCCTTTGACAGAACGCCCACGTCTTTCGAAAGCCCCCGCTCGTCAAAATGTTCGCCGACACACAAAGTTGAACGCGTCGTCGCCGAACCGGATATTCGATCGGCTCAAGATGACAATTTGTTCATTTATCCAACTTAAGTACGCTGCAAATCGTAGATGAAAGAAGGGCTGCGAATATATGCTTCGCATCTTATTGGGACTCGTGATTGGCGTCGTATCGGTTCCGCTCGCCCTGATGCGGTGGGTTAAATTTGGGCGTCCGCCGGTGGCCGACAGGCTGCTGCCCCTTGAGCGAGATCGAGTCGCTGTTCCCATGCGCGCACGCATCGAAAACGAAATGATTAAAAACACCGCCAATCCAGCCGGATGATGCGCTCCTTGTGGCTGGCGCACAGATTTACAAAGACAACTTCTTGGCCTTTCCCTGCAACAGCGACACGCAAGAAGCACGAGCACTACGAATCTAAAGCCCTCTAAGAAGGGCGGGAGATGGAATTGAGGATCTGGTCGGCAAAGGTAAAGGCGGACAGAAAGGAGAATCCCGGTCGGAAAATGAATATGCGTACCGTTCTCTTGGTCACCCTCTTTCTAATTTCAGTGCCCACGTCAATTTTTGCGCAAACCGATGAGATCCAGGTCTATGACGGTGAGATCGCGCCGGTGGGAATCTTCAATCTGATGGTCCACAACAATTTCACCCCCAAGGGGCGGACAGCCCCAGACTACCCTGGCGCAATTATCGCCAATCGTTCATTTCAAGTAACTGCCGAATGGGCCTATGGCGTCAAACCATGGATGGAGCAGGGACTTTATCTTCCTGTGTCCTCGCCCTATTCCACCAACTACGGATCGACGATCAACGGCTTTAAAATTCGTGAGCTGTTTGTCGTGCCCAACGCACACGACCACAAATACGTCTACGCGGTCAATTTTGAGTTCAGCGTCAATAGAAACTATTGGGAGCCAAGGACGATTAGCTCCGAGATCAGGCCGATTCTAGGGCTGCACTTGCATCCGTGGGATATTATTTACAACCCGATTGTCGACACGGACTACACCGGAGGGCTCGGTGGTCTGCAGTACAACCCGTCGGGACGAGTCGCGTACAACTTCAATCACCGGTGGGCTGTTGCGGCTGAAGAGTATGACGGTTTTGGCCCGTTCTACGGATTCTCTCCGCTCCGCCGGCAATTTCACGAAGTCTGGTCGACTATGGATTACTCTGGCGCCAAGTTTCTGGGTCTTGATGTCGAAAGTGGAGTTGGATACGGATTGACTGCCGGGTCTGACAAATGGACGGTCAAATTGATGCTGTCGCGCAACTTTAATACCAAACCCTGGCGCCCCTGAACGCAGATGTTCGCGGAATACTGCTCTTGCTGCGAGAACCCATCGGTCAACTTGCCGCCATAAATGATGCGCTGGTTATTATCGAGCCATCTCTCTATTTTGCAATCGTGCCCGAGAGCAAGAGGTCGATCGCGACGTCTTTGTCCGCTTTCCAGAACATAAAGCTTGGATCCTTCAGTCCCCATTGAATGTACGGTACGACAAAATGAGACTTCGCCGTTGCGCTCGCCCCATCAAGGTGTACCTGCATGGGGATGGTGATTTCGTGAGGTGTGCCGAGGAGCGTGAAGATTCCTGTTGCCTGGATGGTCGATTCCCCTGAAGGCGCGATAGCGCCGGTATAGGTCTTCGGCTCAAACGAAACAGTTGCGTACTGTTCGACCTTAAGGATGTCTTTGTTCATCCTTTTGTCGCGACTGTCATTGCCGGTATTGCCGCTGCCGGCGAGGACGACCACAGAACCAAGCATCTTGGCTGTGCCGCGATCAAACTCAATCGATCCGGATTGAATGTGAAATGAACCGCTGACGACCTCGTGGGTGGTGTTGAGCGTCATCTTGACCTCGCTGATATCTGGATTCACCACGAAGGTCTGATGCTGGGCGAATGCAGTCGGAGCGAGTAAAGCGAGGGACAGGACTGTGAGTAATTTCATTTCACCTCACCTGCGGTGTTTTACCTGCGGATCGTTGTTTTAGCGTGGCTGGATTTATGCCGGCGACTGTATCGGAGAAACGGCGGCGGCTTGGGCGACGCGAGTGAGCTTTGCCGTTAAGCGCATCACACCGGGCCATACCCTCAGGCAGAACGGTAATACTGCGCGCGCGATTGAGTTGTTCAAGCCATCGGCTGCGAACTCGGCAAGTCGCATCTGTGCCATCAGTGCGGACCGAAGCTTGGCCTGGAAGAGCGGCGCCGGCTCTCCCGCAAGACACGCCGCGACGGCACAACGTGCAGTATGCAGTGCAATCGATATGCCATCGCCGGTGAACGAGGGGATGACGGCTGCCTGATCGCCGATGCAATAAAGCCCATTCTCTGTCGTCGGGCGGATGTAGCCATAGGGGATGTGCGTGATGGCGATCGGCTTGGAAAGCAACGGTTCCGCACCGGCAAGCCTCATCGCGAGATGCGGACAGTCCTGCTGCATCTTCGCGAGGAATTGTTCCCAGCGATTACCCGTATCCGCAAGATATCGCTGCTGTACTACGCAACATAGGTTGGCAATGCCGCCTTCAACCGGCTGGATACCGCCATAGCCCCCTGGATAGAGCATCAACTCAGAGGCACGCGCAAGCTCAGAGGTCTGCGCGGGAGCCAGACGGAAGTACATCTTGAAGGCGATCCATCGCTGCGGGTCTTCCGGACGCCGGTAGCCGCGCAGATCCTGCTTGCCTGTCGCCAGAAAAACCGTTCGAGCCGCACGGGTGGCGCCGTCGTCAAGCGTAGCTTGCCACACGTTGGGCGACGTCCGCGAGAGCGCCTGAACACTGCGGCCTTGCTCTACGCAAACTCCTGCGGCGATGGCCTCAGCGATGAGAGCAGTGTCCAGCGCCTTGCGCGTGAGCGAGGCTGCGGGAAAAGGCAGGGGAGCCTGTGCGGCGCGCCTCGCAGCGGCGAGACGCACGTAATCGATGGGAATGGCGCCAAGCGAGGGCACGTCGATCCCCAGCAAATACAGATCTTCAAGGGCCTCACCGCTCAGAAACTCTCCGCACACTTTATGGCGCGGGGTGGGCTCGCGTTCTATCAGCGTAACTTGCCGTCCCTTGCGGGCCAGCGCGATGGCTGCGGCGCAGCCTGCGACGCCACCGCCGAGCACTAGAACTTCATCATCTCGCACAGGAATTTGATTCATCTCGGAGGTTGAAACTAGAGTCTCCTTGTTCGGATCTTATACTTGAAATTGTACTGGTCCTTTTGTGAGCAACATGACGATTCTGTCATCGCAGTGCAGTGCAGGCTGGGACATCGTAAGGTCTGTCACGCGGGTTAGACTGAGCACAGGCCAGGATCGTAAGCCTCAGTCTGCGATCCTAATTTATTGCGCCGGCAAGATTGTGAATGCACCCACAGTAACCTCGCCAAATTGCTAATAAGGTCGTTGATGGGCCTGTAACATCGGCGCTCGTTGAAGTTAGACTCTCGTTTGATTGTCGCCTCTTCATCGTTCAGCTTCCCAAGGACACACATGCGACGTCTATCCCTATTATTCGAACTGAGGACCTATTGCGAGAAACTACGGCTTACCTGAACCGCATCGCCACTGCCGTACCCGAACACGATGTACATGACGCTTTCGTCATCTTCGCCGAGCAGATGCTCGTCAACCCGCGGCTGCGCACGGTCTTTCGCCGCATGGTGAGCCGCGCCGATATAGCGCATCGCTATTCGTTCCTCGATCCGCAGATGGGGCCCGGCCAATTCTCATCACACGATGCGAGTGGGTTCTATCGGTCAGGCAGCTTTCCCGACACTGCGCGGCGCATGGAGCTGTTTGAGCAGTGCGCTCCTGTGCTGATGCGGAAGGCCGTGGACCGGCTTGCGCTCGATGAGAAGGAACGCTCCGGCATTACGCACGTCCTTGTGACCTGCTGCACAGGACTCTATGCGCCGGGCCTGGACTTTGAAATCGTCGACCACCTTGGGCTTGAGGCAAGTGTGGAGCGCACCATGGTCGGATTCATGGGATGTTATGCCGCGATCAATGCACTGAAGTTGGCGCGTCACATTGTCCGCTCAGATCCGAACGCGGGCGTTCTGATGGTCAACCTGGAGCTGTGCACGCTGCACTTTCAGGAGACCCAGGAATTGGAGCAGGTGCTCTCTTTCCTGGTCTTCGCCGATGGCGCGGCGGCAAGTCTGATTACTGCTCGCGAGCAGGGCCTGGCACTCGACAGCTTCAAGGCAGTGATGGTGCCGGAAACACGTGAACTGATTACCTGGAAGATCCGCGCGCTAGGCTTCGACATGCTGCTTTCCGGGCGGGTGCCGGGAGAGCTGGGCCGCGCGCTGCATGAGGGCGAGCTCATGGCCCAGCGCGATGGCATTGAGCTGTGGGCGGTGCATCCCGGCGGACGGTCGATTCTGGATGCGGTGGAGAAGGGATTGGAGTTGCCGGTCGACGCGCTCGCGGCATCGCGCGAAGTGCTATCGGCCTTCGGCAACATGTCGTCCGCGACGGTAATGTTTGTGCTGCAGCGGATGATGCAACTGGCTCGGCCTGGCCAACGGGGGTGCGCGATGTCGTTTGGTCCAGGCTTGACCGCGGAGACAATGCGCTTCCATGCGGTCTAGTGCGGAGATCGATTTTAGTCTGCGAGTTTCTCCGCGCGATCTGCCGGAGATGATGGATGGTGACTGCAGCTATGAAGATTTCCGCGACTGCCTGCGCAGTCTGGAGCATATCAATCGCTGGCTGCTCGGATATCGGCCGACGCTGGCCTGGCTGAAAAAGCTGCCGCATGGATTGCGTCATCCGGTGCAAATTGTGGATGTGGGTTGTGGCGGCGGCGATCTCCTGCGTCAAATTGCGAGTTGGGCGCGAAGACACGGTATTGCTGTGCAGTTGACGGGGATCGACCTGAATCCTTTTGCGGCGCGTGCGGCAGCGGAGTCCACACCGAAGCAACTCGGAATCACGTGGGTGACCGGCAATGCCTTGGAATATCGACCGGAGAAGCCGGTGGATATTGTCGTGAGTTCCCTGATGGCACATCATCTTGAGGATTGTGAGATCGTCTCGCTGCTGCAGTGGATGGAAGCGACTGCGCACGCAGGCTGGTTCATCAATGATCTGGAGCGGTCAGAGCGGAGTTGCCGGATGTTTGGGTGGCTGGACAGGATTGCGGGGTGGCACAGGTTTGTCCGGCATGATGGGCCGGTTTCTTTCCGGCGGGCTTTTCGGGAAGAGGACTGGGAGCGGTTGCTGTCGGCCGCTGAAGTTCCGCGTGAGGCCGTCACGGTAGAGCATTGGCGGCCGGGACGGCTATGTGTGGGGCGGTGGAAGTGAGAGTTCTTGCAGTGGGCTATTTCCCGCACAATCGGCATCTTATGAAGCCGATCACTAGATCGAGGTATTGAATGGCGCGAAGTAGATTCGTTGTCACCGCATATCTGGCAATAACCTTGGGCGCCGGAGCGCATGCAGAATCAGTTTCAGTGAAACACATCCAGATCCCGCGGCACGACTTTATGGAGGCACGCTCGGAGACTGGACAAATCATCGCCCAGGTTGAGTTTACCCAGACCGTGCAGGGCGATGAAGTGACAATCCGCCTGACCTATCGATTTGTGGATGGATCGATTGACGATGAGACGACAACGTTCAGGCAGCAGGGCACGTTTCAGTTAATACGCAACCATCACATCGAGCAGGGGCCGTTTTTTCCGAAGCCCGTCGACTTCGCGGTGCAAGCCGCCACCGGCAAAGCGACCACCCGCACAGTTGACAAGAATGGCGACAGACACGTTGAGAGCGAGCACATCGACCTGCCGGATGATCTGGCGAATGGGTTCGTTGGCACGTTGCTGCTGAATGTGCCGCCCAACACGGCGCCGTTTCGGGTGGGGATCCTGGCGCCCGTCTTCGGTGGGCGATTGATTCGGATCCTGATCTCGCCGGAGGGCGAGCAATCGTTTCAAAAGGCAGGACAGACTCTCAAGGCGACAGTGTTTCGCATCCATCCAGAGTTGGGTGGCATTCTCGGTGTGATTGCGACCATGCTCGGCCTTCAGCCGAAAGATGTGATGGTGTGGATCCTGGAAGGTGAGCAGCCTGCAGTAGTGAGGGTAGTTGGACAGCTGGGCGGCTCCGGTCCCGTCGTCAGCTCGGAGCTGGAGGGGACCAGCTTCGGGAAATAGAGTTTTTTTGAAATCCGCCTTCCAAAGGAAAGATGAGCATCGCCCGCTTTAATGCCGACGCCCTTGAATTCTCACCGCTTCCTAACGAGCGGTTACCCGTGACGCGTGGTGAGCTCGCGCCAGTTGAGACCGATCTCCACGATAAGCAGCGAAGCGAGTGTGAAAGCGATCACCCCGACGGCGGACAGAACGTCGCCGAGGTGGCTCCAGTACGCGGGCATCAGGTTCAGAACGCGGCTGGAGACAAACGTAAAAGTCACTGCGTAGGAACGCGCCATCCACTCACGATGTTGGACGATGCGGCCGTTGCGTGCGGTGAGGAAGGCGGCTGTGGTGCAGACCATCCACGCCGCGGCCTGCATCGAGGTTCCGGGGAGGCCCGGTCGTCCCCAGGCGAGTGCGATCCCCGTGAACGAACCGGCAAATACGGAAACCACGTAGATGCGGCCGAGAACGCGATGGAGCGTGAGATGACGCTGGCGGATCCGCGATGAAAAATTGATGGGCCCGATCAGGAGAGCGAAGATTCCGGCGAGTGTATGGGGGATGAGGAGATGCCGGTCGGCGATCACCTGCAGACGGTAGGCGCGATACATGGGGTAATCAGTGTAGAGAAGGACTTCAGAAGTGATGAAGACAAAGAGTGTTGTAAGACCAAGAGCGATCCACAGAATCATTTTAGATCTGGAACAACTGGAGTCGGGAGTACGCAGCGCGGAACTTGCCATTATTCGCCTTTCAGATGTTTTGACGTGGCGAAGGGCGCTGCGAAAGCGAATAGCGCGAAAAGCTTCATGTTTCTTAGTCTAACGAAGAGCTTTAGAATGCGGAACCGATAACGTCCAGGTCGTCCCCCATCATTCTCGCTGAACGCATAGTCCGTCATGATTCTAATCGCGATTCGAAAATGTTTTCTTGTCCATCCTTTTTAGCGTTTTCCACATTTTTCGGCCGGGGGCTTCAGATGGAAAAGAAGGTACGAAATGCAGCGATGTTCTCGGAAAAAGCGACGTGAAGATTGAGTGGTAGGCGAGGCAGGTCTCGAACCTGCAACCCCCGGCTTAGAAGGCCGGTGCTCTATCCAGTTGAGCTACTCGCCCACGCTTTCTTATTGTAACTTTGAACCCGCGGTTTCAGCAGGTCTCAGCGGCCGCAGCGCATCTGCAAAACCAGCCATCAAGGCACCAACCGCCTTGGCGGTCTCTGCTCCATCTCTGCCCTTCGCGCTCAAGTAGGCCGTCACGCCGAACCCTTCCGCATCGCCTGCAACCGCCTCCCGAACCACCAGCTCCACACTGCATTCCAGCCCGCACTCCTGCAATTTCATCACTCCCAACCGGTCAACCATGTCTCGACAAAATCCTTCTGCTTGCTTCCACTCGGGAAAAACCCCGCCGTCTCGCGGCAGCATATCAATATAAACAGCCTGCCCGCCCGGCTCCGGTTCCCACCCGTCGCACTTCGAGGTCCACACTGGCGATTCGGCAGAATTCAGCGCCAGCAGCAGCGCGACAAGCGGAGCGAAATCCACTGCCTCAGCGATCTCCACAATCCGCTCCGGATCTTTGCGCAAGTCAACAAATCCAGGCCACAGCGCATCAATCACCGGCGCTCCGCCGCCAATCTCAACTTGCCAATCAGCTTCCATGCGACGCGCCTGTCACCGACTGCAGATAGCGAATCACTGTTGCCTCGGCCCAATGAATCTCGTCACCACGGTCCTCTGAGAGGAACGCGCAGTGCCCTCCGTGAGCGGTCTCCACAAAGTCGACGTGCGGGTTTGCGTGAAGTTGGACGCGTGTCTCGGGCAATATGCGCACAAAGGGATCGTCCGCGGCATAGAGAACAAGCGTGGGCACGGCAATCCGCTCCACAACGCGCGCTGCTGCGGCGCGATAGTAGTAGTCGTCGGCGTCACGGAAGTCGCAATAGCGCGCCACAATCTTGTCATCGAACTCCCGCAGCGATCGTACTGGCCCCACGGCGCCTGTCTCGTAGCGGTCTGGAAACAAAGCTGCCTTCAGCCGATAGCGGCGCATCAGGCCACGCAGAAATCGAATCTCATAAAGCCGATTCGCCGGTTCATGCAGCGCGTCTGAACCGGGCGCAAGATCCACCGCCGGGCAAACCGCCGTCACAGCCACCAGCGGCGGCCGCCTGCCCCACTCCCCCGCGAGTTTCATCACCAGGTTGCCGCCCATCGAGTAGCCCACCAGCGCCACTCGCTCGAGCCCGAACTTGTCTGCGAAGTGACTCATCACCGCGCCCACGTCTCCAGAAAGTCCGGAGTGATAAAGCGTAGGCGTCAACGCATCCGTGCCGCCGCAGTTGCGCATGTTCATCCGGACGACATTGAACCCCGCAGCCCAAGCGCGCGTCGAGACACCCTGAATGTATCGTGAGTCCGACGAACCTTCAAGACCGTGCACCAGGACGACGGTCAGCCGTCTGCGCCGCTCCAGCTCCGGATGCCAGTGGCAGTGGCAAAGTACGCGGCTTCCATCCGAGGGATCAACCTCCACCGTCTCCGCGATCGATGGCAGCGTGAACCGCGGACGAGGCAGAAAGTTGCCCACAATTGTCTGGAGGTGATTATTCCTCAGGCCAAGACGAGGCACAAACGGAGTCAGCCACGTGGGCTGGCCAAATGCCGGGTTAAGAGTCGCTGTATCGGCAGTGATTTGCGTGGTCACGGGGCTTGCCAAATGCTGGTATCGGATGATGTGTCTGAACGCAACTTGGAGGCACGCCGGAATTCAAAGTTCAGGCCGCGATTGCCGTCCGTCACGAACAGAAGACAGGTTACCACAGGCACAAGTCGTATGATGGTTCCGGCAACCTGCCTCATCTTCGGCACAAACCTATCGTGGGGAGTCAAATGAAGAACCTATTTGCAATCCTGTGTATCTGCTGCCTTCAGGGTGCCCTTTGCTACTCACAGGGCCCCGAGTTGCGTGTCGACGTCAACCAACCCGGCAAGAGTGCCGCAGGCAACCGCATCGTTCTCGGACACTTTGCCAACGGCGCCGAGGTCGCGTTTGTCCGCGCCGGCAAAGGCGATTGGGGCATCGAAATATCCGGCAATGCTGTTCATTCGATGTCCCAGCCAATGCCCGCGCAGATCGAGCTCTATCGCGGCGGCGACAACATAAGCGACCTTGCCTCCGGCTACCAGTCCCTGAAAAAAGAGGCCGGAGCAATCGTAGCAACCGCCAAGGTTTCAGACGCAGGCTCAGCTTCCTTCGCCGTCGAAGACAAGCTGGACAATCGCCGGCGATGTGTTCTCACTCAGTCGCACAGTCCGCGTAACCGGTGCGGAAGATAACGCTGGTTTCTATTCCGCCATCCGTCTCTCGACCACCCCGGCCATCACCTGGCCGGACGCCGACTATTTCGCCCCCGGCCTTCTTTACGGCGATCCAACCTATGACGGTGACAACTCGCCCGGAGGCACTCTCAATTACAACGCAAAGCGTTTTTCTCTGCGCGAAGACCTTCTCTCCGCTCCGTTATTCGCCCTCAATTTTCGCGATGGCCGCTGGGCCGCCGTCATGGACCTTGCCCCGCGCGGCGACACCACATGGGCCGAATCCTCAGCCCCCGCCACCAAGCCCATCATCGACGAGCGCATTCAATTCGGAGCCCTCGGCGCGCGCCAGTCCTCCAATGGCGGCGTCGAGTTCGGCTTCTGGTTTCCAGGCACGACCAGCGAATTCGGCCGTGGCCCGCAAACTCCACCCACATCCATCGAACGCCGCCGTTATCATCCCGTCAAGGCTGGATTCACGCAGGCCTACCAGGTGGGCTTTCGCTTCGGGCAGGGCGACTCCTTCCTCGGCATGGAGCGCGATGCCTGGCGCTGGGCCTGGCAAACTCTCAAGCCGCAACCAATGCATCTGGATCTTGAAGTCGTTCGCCGCGCGCTCACCGATCATCTCGACAATCACGTCCTCACCGTCAACGGCATGTCCGGCGTTCCCTTCCTCTTCGACGCCGTCACCGGCAATCCCGGTTCCTATCGCAACTGGAGCCGCTATCCCGATTCCTTCCCCGTCCCGCCTCGCCGCCCCGCCAACATGCCCGTCACCGCCCACGAGCTCGACCCGGAAAAGAGCGCGGAGCTTGCGGCCTGGGCCCTTCCTCTCGGCATCCACGTCGATCCCAATGCGAATGAGTTGGAGCAATGGCCCAAGATCATCATGGGCTTCGTCTCCAAGGGCGTTGAGGCCGCCGATCAGTTGCTGATCGAGTCGGACCGTGACCCCAGTCCGCGCGGCCAGAAGATGCGCAAGGATGGGCTCGCGATCATCGACACCTTCATTCGCCTCGTGCCCATGTCGCCGCCCGCCGGCGAAGGCTTCAACATCTGGACCGGCAAGGCCGACTCCTGGGCCGGCGACACCATGACGCTCCGGGGGCCGTCCGAAGGCATGCGCACTCTTCTCGCCGCCTATCGCCGCGAAAAATTGCAAGGGCGCGATCACCCCGACTGGCTGGCGTGGTCAAAGCAGTTCGGCGATTGGCTGCTCACCCAGCAACGGCCAGACGGCTCTTTTCCAAGAAGCTGGCACGGAGGAACCGGCGCTGTGCTTGAGGTCTCCGGAACCAGCAGCTACAATCCCGTGCCGATGCTGGTCAAACTGAATCAGCTCACCGGTCAGAAAGAATATCTCGACGCTGCCATCCGCGCCGCGGACTACGTCTGGCAAAACTACGGAAGCCACGGCGTCTTCGTCGGCGGCGCAACAGACAACCCCAATGTCACCGACAAAGAAGCCGGCATGTTATCTCTCGTCGCGTTCCTCGATCTCTACGACGCCACAAACGATCCCAAGTGGCTCAACCGCGCCATCGCGGCCGGCAACTACGCCGAGACTTACATCTGGATCTGGAATGTGCCCATGCCCATCGGCGCCATCGACGCCGATCTGAACTGGAAACGCGGCGTGCCCACCGTCGGCGTCCAGGGCATCACAACCCGCGCTGCCGGCGGCGTCGACGAATACCTCGATTGGGCCGTCCCCGCCTACGCCCGCCTCTATAAAGACACCAACGACCACCACTACCTCGACGTCACGCGCATCCTCCTGCTCAACACCAAAAGCATGCTCGCTCTCCCCGGCCGCACCTACGACCTTCGCGGGCCCGGCTGGCAGCAAGAGCACTGGAGCATGTCAGGCACTCGGGGTTTCGGAACCCATCGCAGTTGGCTGCCATGGGTATCCGTCAACCATCTCCACGGCATCACCGGCCTTGAAGAATTCGACCCCGCCCTCTATCAACGCCTGGCCAAAGGAAACTGAATTCGTCGCAGCCCGCGCGCGTCCACTGGCACTCTACGGAGTTTTTGCAGGTGGCGCTTGCGGTGCCTGCACGCCCGGAGCCATGTTCGCATACCAATCGAGCAGGCGCACTTCGATTCCGCTCCCCTTCAGCGCATCCGCGAACTTCTGCGTGTCCTGCCCGCGATAGTGATACGGAATCACCACCTTCGGCTTGAACGCCTTCACCGCATCCGCCGCTTCCTCGGGTGTCATCGTATAAGGCAGGTTCATCGGAATAAACGCCACGTCGATATTCTTCAACGCGCGCATCTCCGGCGTCCCCTCCGTGTCCCCCGCAAAGTAGAATCGCTTGCCGCCATAGGTCAGCACATAACCATTTCCCCGTCCCTTCGGATGAAAGGGCGTGCCGTTCGGCATTGTGTGTTTCATGTTGTACATCGGCACTGCCGTAATCTTCCACTTGTGCCATTCCATGCTCTCGCCGTTCGCCAGCACCTTCGCGTTCTTCACCGTTTCCTGGACGGCCGCTGGCGCAACGATCTCAGTATTCGGCCCGCTTAGTGCGGCAATGTAAGCCACGTCCAAATGATCCGGATGGATGTCCGTAATCAAAATTAGACCGCCCGGTTGCAGCCCAGCGATATTGCCCGGATGCGCCGGATCGATGTAGATCGTATCGCCGCCGGCCTTGATCATCGCGCATGCATGGAAGATAGGCGTAATCTCCACCGGCCCGGCAGCCGTCTTGAAAACCTGCGCCGGCACGGGCGCTGCCGACAGCGAAGGCGTCGCAAAAATTCCCACCGCCAGCGCCACCGGCAAAACCACCGCAACAGCACGTCGCGACAATCTGCGCGTCAACCCTGTGCCCTCCAAAACTACCTTTGGAATACGATCAAAACTCTTTCCCAATTTCATCAATCTCTCCCTTTTTACCGCCTCAGATATAAGCTTTTCAGCCCATGAGCTCTTTTGCATTTGCCGTAGACCGGTTTTGAAAGGGCACGGCTTCAGCCGTGCCGGTAAACGCCAATGAAATAAACGGGCTTTAGCCCCTGAGGGAAAGTCCATTGCTCTACACCATTTCCCAATCTGCCCCTAATAAAGCAGGCACTGCTTCTTCAGCGTCAGTCCCAGATTATAGGCGAAGGCCCGAATCGCATCCCGGTCGCGTTTTTCCGGCGCCTGCTCCCGCCAGAATCTGATCTGCGCCGTCGGCGGCACATCCATCGGAACCATCTCCGCCGCTTCAAGCAAATCCGCGGCATATTCAGCCGCGTCCAGAATCTTGTCCGTCGAGTTTGCCGTGTGCCTGAACGTATTCGGGTCATCCTTGAGCGCGTCTTCAATTTCCTTCAGCGCCAACTCTGCGTGCCCCTCCCTGTTCGGAACTGGCTTGATAATCGTATTCAGATCGCGGTTCCTGTAGAAGCCCATCACGGCCGCAATAATCGCAGGATCGCGAACGGTTCCATCCGGATAAAAGAGCCCGTGAATCTCGCCCCAGTATCCCTGAATAATCAGGTTGAACAAGTACCAGCCCGTCTTGTGTTCCCCCGCAATCTCCAGCACCATGTCGTAAGGATTGGCGCGCCCGATGCATCCCGTCTCCGTATTCAAAATCGGCTTGCCATATTTCTTGGCCACGTCCTCGGCCACGCTGTACGCGTGTTCCACGGTCGCCCGGCGCACCGTGTAGTCGTGGAAGCTGATCACATCCTCCAGATCCGCCGCAACGCTCAGTTGACTTGAGAACTCGTACCCCACCGTCAGCGCATTCACCGGGTCCAGCTTGCGAACGAACGTCAGGTAGTAGCGCACGAACTCGGTGATCTGGTCGATGTGCTGCTGGTGCTCATCGCCCGTTGCCTTCATCACGTAATCGTTGGTCACCGGCTCGTTCATGATGTCCCACATCAGCAACCCAGGCTCGTCCTTGATCGCCTCCACAATCGCTTTCACGTACGCATCGCCCTGCGCGCGGAACTCCGGCTTCAGCGTGTCCGGATTCAGGCTGTTTCCGTTCCATAGAATCGGCATCGTCGAGAAACCCATCCGGTTCGACGTCCGAATGTAGTTCTGAAGCCGGCTGATGAATCCCTGCGGATCCTTCTCGTACGCCTGGTAACTCAGCCAGATGCGCGTGCTGTTCAGATTCACCCGCTTCGCATAACCAAGGTCCCTCTCGAGCACCGCCTGGTCGCCCATCATGCCGTAATTCACGCCCCGGATATAGCTGTAATCCTTCAGCGGCTTCTCAGCCAGTGCGGGTGCGACGGACAAAGCAAGGACAATTCCTGCCATCAGCGCAAGACGTGTCTTCATCGAATTTCTCCTCGGATAATCAAGCATTCGATCAACAAACGTTCAACCGGTCAATCACCGCGAATGCAGATTCGCTATTAGAAGCCGAGTCACAACGGTTGCCGGGATGACAGAACAGGGTATACCAATCGAGCGGTTGGTTTTCGATGTTTCAAAATGAAATCCCCACAGGACGCCTTCAACTGCAAAACCGATCATTGATCGATACTTTCGATGTCCGAAATCGGATATTTATGCACTTCGAAAATGTCTTTGTCATCGATCAAAGCCCAAGCCTATACTGCGATGTCCGCAATATCACAAATGAACAGGAGAACTAATGAGGCCCCTAAGGAATGTCGTCGCCGCATTCTTGTTGCTTGCAGTAGCGTTTGGATGGTCGAAAGGCTGGTCCCAGAACCCCGCAATCACCGTGGACGCGAACAATACTGGCCCGGCCATCAACCCGCTCATGTACGGCTTCTTTACCGAACTGCTCAGCGACATGTACGAGGGCGGCCCATGGGCCGAGATGCTCGGTGACCGGAAATTCTTCTACCCCGTGGATTCCAATCCCACCCAGACGCCGCCCAACAGCCGCAGGTTCGTCGGCAGATGGCGCCCCGTCGGCCCGGACGAATTCGTCACCATGGATATCAAGAAAGTCTGGGTCGGCAATCACAGCCCCTCGATCCGACTGGACGGAACCGCGCCTCACGGTATCCGGCAAGCAGGCCTTGGGCTTCTGCAGGGGAAACAATATTCCGGGCGCGTCATTCTTGCCGCCGAACCGGGAGTCACCATCAAAGCAAGCCTCGTCTGGGGACCGAACCCTGGCGACCGGCAGACTGTCGAAATCACAGGTGTGCACCGTGAATATGCCACCTTTCCGCTGCGGTTCACCGCCGCCGCCGCAACCATGAACGGCACGCTCGAAATCGTGGGGACCGGGAAAGGCTCGTTCCACGTCGGCGCAGTCTCGCTCATGCCCGCCGACAACATCTACGGTTTCCGCGCAGACATCATCAAGGAATGGAAAGAGATCGGCCCCACTGTCTTTCGCTGGCCCGGCGGCAATTTCACATCCGGCTACGATTGGCGCGACGGCATCGGCGACCCCGACAAGAGGAAGCCGGTTTACGACTACGCCTGGAACGCGCTGGAACCAAACGATGTCGGCATTGAAGAGTTCATGACGCTCACCCGCATCCTGCCCATCGAGCCTTACATCTGCGTAAACGACGGCTATGGCGATGCGCATTCCGCCGCCGAAGAGGTGCAATACTTCAACGGCGCGGCCACAACTCCGATGGGCAAACTCCGCGCCGCCAATGGACATCCCCAGCCCTACGACGTGAAGTGGTGGAACGTCGGCAACGAAATGTACGGTCCCTGGCAACTCGGCCACATGTCCCTGGCCCACTACACAATCAAGCACAACATGTTTGTCGAAGCAATGCGAGCCGTCGATCCCTCCATCAAGATCGTCGCCTCCGGCGCAACGCCGGCGGAGATGAGCACCACCGGCGCGGCACAAACCATTCAGGGCAAGCCGCAGGCGCTCTTCGGAGATAGCGAGGTCGATTGGGACGGAGGTCTTCTGGCCCGGTCTTCCGACAATCTGGACGCCATCGCCGAACACCTCTACCCGCGAGCGAGCGAGTATTTCGACAGCGAACAACAGAAGTGGCTTCCCTCTGACGACTCGCCTGTCGACCGCGCGCGCCGATTGCCGAACCGCGTCAAGTGCGCTGTAGAAGCCTGGCAGGAGTACCAGAAACGCTATCCCAATCTGAAGTTGGATTCCATTCCAATCGCTCTTGACGAGTGGATGGTAGGCGCAGCTGGGTTGCTTCCCGGCATGACAGCGCCGTCCACCGGGCGCGAAGGTCGTGGACCACGCGCCTCCATGTTCACCGCCATCTCGGCCGCTGAGGCAATGCAGGAGACGTTCCGCCACTCAGGCAACTTCCTGCTGGGCGCCTTTACCGCCTCCACGCTCACCCTCACGTTTGACAAAGTGTCGGCGAACGTCGCACCCGTGGGCCTCATGTTCGAACTCTACCGGCGGCATTTCGGCTCCATTCCGGTGGCCATCTCCGGCAACGCTCCGCAACACGAGGTCAAGGGCACGGTGAACTTCGACAAGCCGAAGGTGTCCTCCGGAAGCGACACCTACCCTGTGGATGTAGCCGTGGCATTCACCGCGGACCGCAAGACCCTCACCATCGCCATCGTCAATCCTTCCGATACTGAGCAGAATGTCGGAGTCGCGTTGCAGGGTGTCAAGCTCGGTTCAAAGGGCCGTGTCTGGAAGCTCGCAGCCACCAACTGGGACCCACGGAACGACCCAGGAAAGCCGCGCGAACTCGATATCGTCGAGAGCGCGGTCGACCAGGTGCCGGCAACGCTGGTCTCGCCCAAACTCAGCATCGAGATCTTCGAATTTCCGGTTCAGTAGAGGACAACCATAACCGAAATCCGAAGTTCTTGGATTTGAAGTGACTAAGTATCCTTGGCGGCTGCGGCGCTCATCGCAGCCGCCTTTCTACTGGGCCTCGTTGCTGATTCCTGACCGGGTTCCGCCGCCGCCTTTACGCAGGCAACATTTCAAAGGCTAAGATCGGAAGAAAATCTCTCTGCCTGATGCGAAGACCGCCAACGCATCTTTCCAGTCCTCCCCATCTTCCTTCCATATATAGACCGGCGTCAGGCACTATACTGCAGAGTCCGCGATATCTTCCAGAAACAGGAGTACCAATGAAGTTCCTCAAGAATCTTGCCACCGCTTTCTTCTTGCTTGCGCTTGCTCTCGGATCGACGAAAAGCTGGTGTCAGGATTCCGCCATCACCGTTGACCTGTCCCATCCCGGACCAAAAATCAGCCCCACCCTTTACGGCATCTTTTTTGAGGAGATCAACCACGCGGGCGAAGGCGGCCTCTACGCCGAGCTCATCCGTAACCGCAGCTTCGGCGAACAAACCGAGGGCTGGTCTCTCCACACCGCCGGCTCGGCCCACGCAACCATGGCTCTCGATACGGCCAACCCCCTCAACGACGCCAACAAGACCTCGCTCCGCATCGACATTCTTCGCGCCGCACGCAAGTCGCCCGTCTCCCTTCAAAATGACGGCTTCTGGGGAATCTCCGTCAAGGCCGGCGAAAAATACAACCTCTCCTTCTTCGCCCGCTCAACCGGCGCAACCAGCCCCTTCGAAGTCCGCCTCCAGGGCCCCGACGGCAAAATCTATGCCAGCGACACCATCACCGGCATCGGCCCGGATTGGAAGCGCTTCACCACAACATTTCAAAGCTCCGGAACAGAGCCCAAAGCACATCTCTCCCTGGTCGCCACTCATCCCGACTCTGTCTGGCTCCAAACCGTCTCGCTCTTCCCCGCCGACACCTTCAAGGGCCGCCCCAACGGTATGCGCGCCGATATCGCGTCCATGTTGGCCGACCTCCATCCTGCCTTCCTGCGCTTCCCCGGCGGCTGCTACGTCGAAGGCGGAAACTACCTCCGCAACGCCTTCCGCTGGAAGGACACTGTCTCCGATATCGCGGCCCGCCCCGGTCATCTCAACGACATGTGGAGCTACTGGTCCTCCGACGGCCTCGGTTATCACGAGTTCCTTCAGTTAGCCGAAGACCTGGGTGCAGAGCCGCTCTTTGACGTCAATGTCGGCATGTCCCACAAAGAAGTGGAACCAATGGATCACATGGACATGTGGGTCCAGGACGCCCTGGACGCCATCGAATACGCCAACGGTCCGGTCACCAGCAAGTGGGGTGCCTTGCGCGCTAAGAACGGCCACCCCGCGCCCTTCAACCTCAAATATATGGAGATCGGCAACGAAAACGCCGGTCCCAATTACGAAGCCCGCTATCCGCTCTTCTATAAAGAGATCAAGGAAAAGTATCCCTACATGATCCTCATCGCCAACACGCTCGTAAAGTCATCCCCTATGGATATTGTCGACAATCACATCTACGCCACGCCCGAGCAGTTGCGCGACGCCGCCAACACATACGACACATGGGACCGCACCTCCAAGCCCAAGGTCTTCGTCGGCGAATATGCCAACAACAACGGCGTCGGCTTCGGCAGTCTCAAGGGCGCTCTCTCTGAAGCTTCTTACATGATGGGCTTCGAGCGGAATGCCGACGTCGTTGTCATGGCCTCCTACGCCCCGCTCCTCTACAACGTCAACAACCACAAATGGCCCGTGAATCTCATCGGCTACGACAGCGCCCACGTCTTCGGCTCGCCCTCCTACTGGGTGCAGTCGCTCTTCGCGAGCAATCGCGGCGATGTCGTGCTCCCCCTCAACCTGTACACCGCAAAAGAAACCATCAACACCGCGGACCGCGGCGGCATCACCATCGGAACCAGAAACTCGCAGGCCGAGTTCAAAGACATCAAAGTGTCCCATGGCTCCGAGGTACTCTACGCCTCCAACTTTGCCAAGGGCGCATCCGAGTGGCACACCTACAACGGCGACTGGCAAACAGTAGACGGCGTCTTGAAGCAGACCTCCTCAGACTGGTTCAACATCGCCAGCGTCGGCAGCCAGGACTGGCGCGACTATTCCCTCAGCCTCAAGTTCCGTAAAACCGGCGGCGAAGGCGAAATCGACGTCTCCTTCCACTCCGCGCCCAATCAGATCTTCGGCGGCGACATGAGGCTCGTCCTCGGCGGATTCAGAGGAGCCCTCGCCTCCATGTTCCTCCGCACCGAAGACGGAAAACGATCCATGCAGCGCTCCCCCGGCACGCTCCAGGTCGGCCAGTGGTACGACGTCCGCATCGACGTTGCCGGAGCGCATGCCCAGATCTTCATCGACGGCAAACCCGTCATCGATGTGCCCAACTACTACCGCCCTGTGACGCTCTCCGACCTTGACGCAACCGCCTCGCTTGTCCAAAGCTCCGGCGATCTCATCCTCAAGGTCGTCAACTTCACCGAGCAGCCCCAGACGGCAAAAATCCAGCTCGACGGAGTTGCCGGCGTCCTTCCTGAAGGCTCCGAAACCATCCTGACCTCGTCCAGCGTCGACGACGGCAACTCCATCGAACAGCCGCTCAAAGTCGCCCCTGTCACGCACAGCGTCTCCGGACTCGCGCCCCAATTCTCGCGAACCTTCGCCCCGCGCTCGCTCACAATTTTGCGGCTGAAAACCTCAAATGCCGGCTCGCCCAACTCCGTCGCTGCATCCCAGGCCCAGCTCCCTCAACCCTCCGGTAATTAGCGGAGCGCTACCCCCGTCGTCCGGGCGCGCCCAAGCGCTAAATCCTTTTAACGGCGTGGTCTGAAATGTATGGTGAGAGGTGTGAGCGTAACAGCGCGGCAATTCAAGGGAGAAAGAGCAATGATTCCCATAAGCCGTCTAGTTGTAATTGG